>NZ_CP150209.1:0-10000 GCF_037969785.1 Paenibacillus sp. FSL W7-1332
TTGGAAAGCCATACTTCCGAATTATGGCAAGAAATATTATCGATCATACAAACCAAGCTGAGTAAACCGAGTTTTGACACTTGGTTTAAAGCTACCAAGGCATTGACCATTACCGATCACTCCGTCGTCATTTCCGCACCGACAACGTTTGCTGTGGAATGGCTGGAGAGCCGATACACCAAGCTGGTTAGTGCAACCGTATTGGAGGTGGTGGGCAAGCAGGTGGATGTCCGCTTCGTCATTGAGGAGGCCAAAGGACACGAACCTGTGCCGCAGCAGATCTCGCCGCCGCTTGAAATATCCGGGGAAGAAATTCAGTCTCATATGCTGAATCCGAAGTATACGTTTGATACCTTTGTCATCGGTTCAGGCAACCGCTTCGCCCATGCTGCCTCGCTCGCTGTTGCCGAAGCTCCGGCTAAGGCGTATAACCCATTGTTCCTATATGGTGGAGTTGGACTTGGAAAAACCCACTTAATGCATGCCATCGGCCACTATATTTTGGAGCACAATCCCAGCAGCAGAGTCGTGTATATTTCCTCCGAGAAATTCACCAACGAGTTCATCAACTCCATTCGGGACAACCGCGCTGAAAGCTTCCGCAACAAGTACCGCAACGTCGATATTCTGCTCATTGACGATATTCAGTTCTTGGCAGGCAAGGAATCGACGCAGGAGGAATTTTTCCATACGTTTAACGCCCTGCACGAAGAGCGGAAGCAGATTATCATATCCAGTGACCGTCCGCCCAAGGAGATTCCGACGCTGGAAGAACGGCTCCGTTCCCGGTTCGAATGGGGATTGATCACCGATATTCAACCGCCGGATCTGGAGACGCGGATTGCCATTCTCCGCAAGAAAGCGAAGGCCGAGAATCTGGATATTCCGAACGAAGCCATGATGTATATCGCCAATCAGATCGATACGAACATTCGTGAACTCGAAGGTGCCTTGATCCGTGTCGTTGCCTATTCCTCCCTGACCAATCAGGACGTAACAACGCATTTGGCAGCCGAAGCCCTGAAGGATATCATCCCGTCCAGCCGGCCGCGAATGATTACGATTCAGGACATCCAGCAGAAGGTGGGCGAGTATTACAACCTCAGGCTGGAAGACTTCAAAGCCCGCAAGCGAACCAAAGCCGTCGCATTTCCGCGGCAAATTGCCATGTACCTGTCCCGCGAATTAACCGACTATTCCCTTCCCAAGATCGGAGAAGCATTCGGAGGCCGGGATCATACCACTGTCATCCATGCCCATGAGAAGATTACCCAATCTCTGAAAAACGACCAGGAGCTGTTTAAAGTGGTCAATAATATTACGGAGAAAATCAAAAATCCAACCTGAACAAGTTCAAAGCCTATGCACAATCTATACACATGTGGATAGGCTTAATTTTATGCCTTTTCTGGGGCTTATCCACATATTCAGTGCCCCTATTACTATTACTAATAATAATTAATAAATAATTTAACCATAAAGAGGGGGATCCTCTTGGCATTCGCCAAGGTGAAAAAACCCCTCTCATTTTTCCGTAAGGAGTGAAATTGATGAAAATCAGCATATTAAAAAATGTATTAAACGAATCCATTCAACACGTATCCAAGGCGATTTCCAGCCGAACTACGATTCCGATCCTCAGCGGCATTAAACTGGATGTCACGTATTCGGGTGTCACACTAACTGCTAGCGATACTGATATTTCCATTCAATCGTTTATTCCTTCGGAAGATGAGAAGCACACCATCGTCCAGGTAGAGCAGCCTGGTAGCGTTGTGCTGCCGGCCAAATTTTTTGTTGAAATCATCAAGAAACTCCCTTCCCAAGAAATCCAGATGGAGGTAAAAGAGAACTTCCATACCTTTATTTCTTCGGGAGCTACGGAAATTCAGATGGTGGGCTTGGACCCCGAAGAATTCCCGGTACTGCCTAACATTGAAGACAGCCAAACCGTTTCTTTGCCTGGAGATCTGCTGAAAAACATGATCAAGCAAACGGTATTCTCCATTTCCACCCATGAAACAACGCCTATTTTGACCGGGGTATTATGGAGTCTGAACGATAATGAATTGAAATTTACCGCAACAGACCGCCACAGATTGGCAACTCGCTCCGCACAGCTGGATAATGCACAGGATATTTCGTTCAACAATGTCGTCATTGCGGGTAAAACGCTGAATGAGCTGAGCAAAATTATTCCGGACCAAAATACGCTGGTGGATATCGTTGTGGCCGATAATCAGGTATTATTTAAAATTGACCGTGTTCTGTTCTATTCCCGTATACTGGACGGCATTTATCCCGATACTTCTAGAATTATTCCAACATCGCATAAAACAGAACTCGTTTTGGACACAAAAAAATTAAGCGAATCGATCGACCGCGCCTACCTGCTCTCCAAGGAGGAGAAAACGAACATTGTTCTCCTGCAAACGATGGAACAAGGCGGCATCGAGATCTCTTCCAGCTCCTCTGAGCTTGGTAAAGTGCGTGAAGAATTGGATCTGATCGATTTCAAAGGGGAGCCGCTGCGCATCTCGTTCAACTCCAAATACATGCTGGACGTGCTAAAGGTGGTTGAAAGCGAACAGCTGATGATCGCTTTCATGGGGGTTATGAGCCCGATCATTCTTAAACCGCTCGACGACAGCAAGAGCCAATATATTATTCTGCCGTACCGTACGGCCAATTAAAGTTATCCCCATGTTGATAGGGATGAAAGGACGAGGTCATGAAACAAATATTTATCCACAGTGAATATATCAAGCTGGATCAGTTTTTGAAGCTTTCAGATTGCGTATCCACAGGTGGGATGGCGAAGGCGCTGCTTGCGGAAGGAGCGGTTCTGGTCAACGACGAGAAGGAAGAGCGGCGCGGACGCAAACTGGTTCCCGGCGACATCGTCAAGGTAGAGGATTGCGGGACGTTTCAGGTGGCAGCACAATAGACAGCCTCCCGCAGCCGCTTTGGCGCTAAGCGCGGAAGACGAGGGAGAGGATAAGCTTGTTTGTCAAAAATGTCAGCCTGCAGCATTATCGAAATTACGAGAAGCTGCAGCTTGAGGCGTTTGGCGATGTCAATTTGATCATCGGACGCAATGCCCAAGGAAAGACGAATTTGATGGAGGCGCTCTTCGTGCTTGCTTTAACGAAGAGCCATCGTACCTCCAAGGATCGCGAATTGATTGGATTCGAGCAGTCCAGTGCGCATATATCAGCCGAGATTGATCGCAAGTACGGCACCTTGAGGCTGGAGCTGAGTTTGTCTCAGCAGGGGAAGAAGGCAAAAATCAACGGACTCGAGCAGCGGAAGCTTAGCGATTTCATCGGCTCGCTCAATGTCGTGATGTTTGCGCCCGAGGATCTGGAGATTGTCAAAGGCACGCCGGGGGTTCGCCGCCGGTTTCTTGACATGGAGATCGGGCAGGTCGCGCCAAGCTATCTGTTTCACCTGCAGCAATACCAGAAGGTGCTTGTGCAGCGCAACAATCTGCTGAAGCAATTATGGGGGAAGGGCAGCGCCGAACAAGCGATGCTGGACATTTGGAACAACCAATTGGCAGAACATGGTGTTAAAATCGTCAAGAAGAGGAAACAATTTATAAAAAAGCTGCAAAAGTGGGCTGAGACCATTCATCAGGGAATCACAAACGGTCTGGAAGAGCTCTCTTTACACTACCTTCCGTCCTTTGCTGACGCGGAGGAAGAAGATGAAGCTGTCTTATTTGAGACATTTATGATAAAATTATCACAAATGAAAGAGCAAGAAATACGGCGTGGTATGACATTGGCAGGTCCTCATCGAGATGATCTGGCTTTTTATATTAATGGCAAAGAAGTCCAAACGTATGGATCTCAAGGTCAGCAGCGGACGACGGCGCTATCTTTGAAACTGGCTGAAATCGAGCTGATACAGGAAGAGATCGGTGAATATCCGGTGCTGCTTCTGGATGATGTGCTTTCTGAATTGGATCCGTACCGGCAGACACAATTGATCGAGACATTCCAGAGCAAAGTGCAGACATTCATCACGGCGACGGGCATTGAGAGTTTGAATACCGACAAATTGAAGGGTGCCAGCATTTTTCATGTCCATGACGGACAGGTGGGCTCTTAAGGAGTGATTCCATATGTATATTCATTTGGGCGGAGAGAAGATCATCCGTTCGTCGGAGCTGGTTGGGATTTTTGATATCTCGATAGAGAAATCTTCAAAAATCTCCAAGCAGTTCGTCACGCATGCCCAGCAGCATAAAGTCGTGGAGATGATTGGCGAAGAGGATCCGAAATCCATTGTGGTGACGAAGTCGATCGTTTATTACTCTCCGATCTCCTCTGCAACGCTTAAGAAACGAGCAAATCATTTTGTAGCTCAGGCATAACAGAATCTGTAGAAGTAGGTGAAGGCATGTCTATGAATCAACCGACATATGATGAGAATCAGATTCAGGTACTGGAAGGATTGGAAGCCGTTCGTAAACGTCCCGGGATGTATATCGGGTCTACCAGTGCCAAGGGTTTGCATCATTTGGTATGGGAAGTTGTGGACAATAGTATTGACGAAGCGATGGCGGGAATATGCGACCATATCGAAATCATTGTCCATGAGGATAACAGTGTTACCGTTGTCGATAACGGGCGCGGAATTCCGGTCGGCGAGAACGCCAAGCTGAAGAAGTCGACGCTGGAAGTCGTTATGACCGTCCTTCATGCCGGCGGTAAATTTGGCGGCGGCGGATATAAAGTATCCGGCGGTCTGCATGGTGTTGGTGTCTCGGTCGTGAATGCACTGTCTTCGAAAGTCGTGGTTCAAGTCAAACGTGACGGGCACATCTACCAACAGGAGTATCATCGCGGCGTACCTCAATATGATATCAAGGTCATCGGGGATTCCGACGATACTGGTACAACCGTAACCTTCTTGCCGGATCCGGAGATTTTCACGGAAACAACGGAATATGATTACAACACGCTGCTTACGCGGATTCGTGAGCTGGCGTTCCTGAATAAGGGCATTGCGCTTACGCTGACGGATGAACGTACAGGTGCCTCCGACTATTTCAAATACGAGGGCGGAATCATTGAATACGTTAAGTTCCTGAATGAGAAGAAGGAAGCACTGCACGAAGACCCTATCTATGTTGAGGGATCACGGGATAATATTCAGGTCGAAGTATCGCTCCAGTATAACGACAGCTATACCGAGAATATTTATTCTTTTGCAAATAATATCAACACGCACGAAGGCGGAACGCATGAATCCGGCTTTAAGAGTGCGCTCACTCGGATTATCAATGACTATGCCCGCAAAACGGGATTGATCAAAGATAACACCAACAACTTGTCGGGTGACGATGTGCGTGAGGGATTGACGGCAATCATCTCGGTCAAGGTACCGGAGCCGCAGTTCGAAGGACAAACCAAAACCAAGCTCGGCAACAGTGAAGTCCGCGGTATTGTGGAATCCTTGTTCGCGGAGAAGCTGCAGGAGTTCCTGCAGGAGAATCCGTCGGTTTCCCGTCGGATCCTGGAGAAGGCGCTCCAGGCATCACGTGCTCGTGAAGCGGCGCGTAAAGCCCGCGAGATGACACGCCGGAAGAGTGCGCTTGAAGTCAGCGCATTGCCAGGTAAACTGGCAGACTGCTCTTCCAAGGATGCCTCCATCAGTGAGCTGTACATCGTAGAAGGTGACTCTGCCGGCGGATCCGCCAAGCAGGGACGCGACCGGCATTTCCAAGCCATTTTGCCGCTTCGGGGTAAAATTCTCAACGTGGAAAAGGCGCGGCTTGACCGCATCCTCTCCAATGCGGAGATCCGGGCGATCATTACGGCGCTGGGTACGGGTATTGCGGAAGATTTCGATCTGTCCAAGGCCCGTTATCACAAAATCATTATTATGACTGATGCCGACGTTGACGGCGCGCATATTCGTACCTTGCTGCTGACGTTCTTCTACCGTTACATGCGTAAGCTGGTGGAAGCGGGTTATATCTATATCGCCCAACCGCCGCTCTTCAAGATCGAGCGCAATAAGGTGATCCGTTATGCCGGCAGTGAGAAAGAACGCGACGAGATCATTAAGGAATTCGGTGAGAACGTAAAAATTAACGTACAGCGTTACAAAGGTCTCGGCGAGATGAATGCCGGACAGCTGTGGGAGACGACGATGGATCCAGAGAGCCGTACCATGCTTCAGGTGACCATCGAAGATGCGATCCTGGCTGATACGTTGTTTGATACCCTGATGGGCGATAACGTTGAACCGCGGCGGGATTTCATTCAAGAGCATGCGAAGTCGGTCCGTAATCTGGACGTATAAAGTTAATAATCCAAAAAGGGGCATCCCAAGGTCTGTGAAGGCCTCAGGACTGCCCTTTTATTTTTACGATAGATACGATTTGGTGTGTTCGCCATATATCCTGAATCTAGGCATTAAATTATATATCGCATAGGCTAGCCGGTCTTTTTGGCTTTTTTCTTGCCGGTTAAGTTACGCCCATAAGCGTTTGCATATTTTTTTACTTGATTGTAGATGCTGGGATCCTTGAAAAATTTCTTGAACGGGAACAGTGCGGGTTTGGTATTAACCTCCAGGATCCAGATGTTCCAGCGACCGTCGATGGCAATATCGAGGCCGATTTCTTTCAGCTTGGGATAGGATTTCTGCAGCTGCGATGCGACATTCACCCCAAGTACATTCAGCTCTTTACGGATGTTCTCTGCCTCTTCCGCCGTCATATGCTCGGTCATCAGCGGTTTATAGTGCTGGGCTGCCCCACCGCTATGGTGGTTGGTAATGATTTTATTCTTGGCCGCTACCCGCCCGATTATTCCTGTGCTCACCCACTGGCCAGAAGGACTCTTCTGAGTAAGTACACGTAGATCAAAGGGGCGGCCTTTATGGCGAAGCAGATGGATGCCTTGCTGAATGAGATATTCCTTCCCCTGAAACAAAGCGCTCAGTGTTTTATCGAGACTCTCCAGGGAGGTAAACATTTCGGTTTTCTGTTCATAACGAAGCTTGTAGGAAGTGGTCGTGGTTTCGTCGGCATCACCGATTTTGGATTGGAGCTGCTCGACTGACATGACGCCGACGCCATAGGTTCCCCGGTCAGGCTTGATATACACAAGCGTATGTGTGCCCAGCATGTCACCAAGCGCCTCCAATGAATACTGGCGGGTAGAGGGAACATAAGAGGCGAGACCTTTATTTTTCAAGAGTATTTTCGTTTTCGCCCACTTGCTTGCAACGCGTTGGATAGTCAACCATCTTCATCCTTTCCAGCTGTATGATGGGAGTGACAGGATTTGGCCTGTCTCGTTAACAAACTCGTGTCCATCCGGTTGATTTGAAAGAATCGGGGCATCTCCAGCAAGAGAGCTTAAACCCGGAAAACATAGGACAAGTATGACAAACAGTGGTATAATATAAAGATGTGATGCTACGAAAAGTCCTGTGCAATGCATTGTATGTGAAAAGGGGCACGGAGGACAGGGCGTATATCCCGGTTTCCGGGCAAAAATCATTCTTTCACTTGATCCATCCCGTGTTTAATTGTGCACGGTTTGTGAAAGTAATATAATAAAGGTTAGTGCGTTTTTAGGTTTCTGATCACTATTCTGCTTTTTTCACATAGATCAAGGCATGGTTGATAGGAAAATGAAGGAGGTCCAGCATGGCGGAAGAAAATTTCTCCCAAATCAAAGATCGTGACATTGGTACCGAGATGCGCGAGTCCTTTATGGACTACGCGATGAGTATCATTGTCAGCCGGGCTTTGCCGGATGTACGGGACGGAATGAAGCCAGTACACCGTCGTATTTTATATGCGATGTCTGAACTTGGAATGGCCCCGGATAAACCGCATAAGAAATCGGCAAGAATTGTTGGCGAGGTTATCGGTAAGTACCATCCTCATGGTGATTCCGCAGTTTATGAATCCATGGTTCGGATGGCGCAGGACTTCTCCATGCGTTATATGCTTGTTGATGGACACGGAAACTTCGGTTCCATTGACGGCGATATGGCAGCGGCTATGCGTTATACCGAGGCTCGTTTATCGAAGATTGCTATGGAAATGCTGCGTGATATTAATAAAGAGACGATAGACTTTGCTCCTAACTATGATGGTGAGGAACAGGAGCCGGTCGTTCTTCCTGCGCGTTATCCTAACTTGCTGGTAAACGGCGTGTCCGGGATCGCAGTAGGTATGGCTACCAATATTCCGCCTCATAATCTCGGTGAAGTTATCGATGGCGTTCAGGCGATGATTCGAAATCCTGATATCACGCCGATGGAGCTGATGGAATATATTCAAGGACCGGATTTCCCGACAGCGGGTTATATTCTGGGACGTGAGGGGATTCGTCAAGCATACCGTACGGGCCGTGGATCCGTTACGATGCGGGCGAAAGCGACCATAGAAGAGAATAACAACAAGGCTCGCATTGTCGTTCACGAGATTCCGTATCAGGTGAACAAGGCTCGACTGGTTGAGAAGATCGCGGAATTGGTTCGCGATAAGCGGATTGACGGCATTACGGATCTCCGCGACGAGTCGGACCGTAACGGTATGCGGATTGTTATTGAGCTGCGCCGGGACGTCAACCCAAATGTCGTTTTGAATAACCTGTACAAGCATACGGCTATGCAGTCTAATTTCGGTATTAACATGCTGGCTATCGTAAACAATGAGCCGAAAATTTTGAATCTGCGCGACGTGCTGTTCTACTATTTGGAGCATCAGGTTATCGTTATCCGTCGCCGGACCGAGTTTGAACTGAAGAAGGCGGAAGCTCGCGCTCATATTCTCGAAGGTTTGCGGATTGCGCTGGATCATCTCGATGAGGTTATTGCCCTCATTCGCGCGTCGCAGACTACAGAGGCAGCTCGCGAAGGCTTGATGGAGCGTTTCGGTCTCAGTCATGAGCAGGCGCAGGCCATCCTGGATATGCGTTTGCAGCGCCTGACCGGACTCGAACGCGAGAAGATTGAGAACGAGTACCAAGAATTGCTTGCCAGAATCGCGGAACTGCGCGAGATCTTGGCTAATGAGCATCTTGTGCTTCAAATTATCAATGATGAGCTCCAAGAGATTAAGGAACGCTTCTCGGATGAGCGCCGTACCGAAATTACGGTCGGGGAAGACAGCATCCTGGATGAGGATCTGATTCCACGGGAAGAAGTGATCATCACCATTACGCATACCGGTTACATCAAGCGTCTGCCTGCGAACACCTATCGCAGCCAGAAGCGGGGCGGCCGCGGCGTTGTGGGGATGGATACGAAGAGCGAAGACTTTGTCGAGCATCTCTTCGTCACGAATTCCCACCACTATCTGATGTTCTTCACGGACAAAGGGAAGGCGTACCGGTTGAAAGCCTATGAGATTCCTGAGCTTAGCCGTACCGCCCGCGGAACGCCGATCATCAACCTGATTCAGATTGAACAGGGCGAGTCGATCAATGCCGTGATCCCGGTGGAGAACTTTGACAGCGATAATTTCTTGTTCTTTGCCACACGTCAGGGTGTCGTTAAGAAAACTCCGCTTGAGGATTATGTCAATATCCGCAAGGGCGGTCTGATTGCGATCAACCTGCGCGATGATGATTCCTTGATCGAGGTTAAGCTGACAGATGGTCAGCAGGAGATCATCATGGGAACGGCGCAAGGCATGTCCATCCGCTTCAAGGAGAGCGATGTTCGCTCGATGGGAAGAAGCGCGACGGGGGTGAAAGGGATTACGCTCGATGACGATGACGAAGTCATTGGCATGGACGTGGTGGACCAGGAGCTTGATATCCTTATTGTAACGACCAAAGGTTACGGCAAGCGGACGCCTGCAAGCGACTACCGCAGTCAGACCCGTGGTGGCAAAGGGATCAAGACTATCAATATTACGGAGAAAAACGGACCGGTTGTGGCACTTAAGGTCGTGAAATCGGAAGAGGATCTCATGATTATTACGGCTAGCGGTACCATCATCCGTACGAGCATGGAG
>NZ_CP150209.1:15000-80000 GCF_037969785.1 Paenibacillus sp. FSL W7-1332
AACACACTTCGAAGGCGGAGTGAAGTCGATTCAGGGGTAGGGGAGCGTTGTATGCAGGTTGAAGGTGTACCGTAAGGAGCGCTGGACAGCATACAAGTGAGAATGCCGGTATGAGTAACGAAAAGATCAGTGAGAATCTGATCCGCCGAAAGCCCAAGGTTTCCTGAGGAAGGCTCGTCCGCTCAGGGTAAGTCGGGACCTAAGGTGAGGCCGAAAGGCGTAATCGAAGGACAACAGGTTGAAATTCCTGTACCACCGTAAACCGTTATGAACGATGGGGTGACGCAGGAGGGTAGTGACGCGGACTGATGGATGTCCGTCCAAGCAGTGAGGCTGATGTGTAGGCAAATCCGCACATCGATAAGGCTGGGCTGTGATGGGGAGTGAAAATTATAGTAGCGAAGGTCATGATCTCACACTGCCAAGAAAAGCCTCTAGTCAGGTGAAGGTGCCCGTACCGCAAACCGACACAGGTAGGCGAGAAGAGAATTCTAAGGCGCGCGGAAGAACTCTCGTTAAGGAACTCGGCAAAATGACCCCGTAACTTCGGGAGAAGGGGTGCCTCGGTAGGGTGAATAGCCCGAGGGGGCCGCAGTGAAAAGGCCCAAGCGACTGTTTAGCAAAAACACAGGTCTGTGCGAAGCCGTAAGGCGAAGTATACGGGCTGACGCCTGCCCGGTGCTGGAAGGTTAAGGGGAGCGGTTAGGAGCAATCCGAAGCTGTGAACCGAAGCCCCAGTAAACGGCGGCCGTAACTATAACGGTCCTAAGGTAGCGAAATTCCTTGTCAGGTAAATTCTGACCCGCACGAATGGCGTAACGACTTGGGCGCTGTCTCAACGAGAGATCCGGTGAAATTTTAATACCTGTGAAGATGCAGGTTACCCGCGACAAGACGGAAAGACCCCATGGAGCTTTACTGCAGCTTGATATTGGATTTGGGTACGATCTGTACAGGATAGGTGGGAGCCTAAGAAGCATGAGCGCCAGCTTGTGTGGAGGCGACGTTGGGATACCACCCTGATCGTATCTAGGTTCTAACCTGGTACCGTGATCCGGTACGGGGACAGTGTCAGGCGGGCAGTTTGACTGGGGCGGTCGCCTCCTAAAGAGTAACGGAGGCGCCCCAAGGTTCCCTCAGAATGGTTGGAAATCATTCGAAGAGTGCAAAGGCATAAGGGAGCTTGACTGCGAGACCTACAAGTCGAGCAGGGACGAAAGTCGGGCTTAGTGATCCGGTGGTACCGCATGGAAGGGCCATCGCTCAACGGATAAAAGCTACCCTGGGGATAACAGGCTTATCTCCCCCAAGAGTCCACATCGACGGGGAGGTTTGGCACCTCGATGTCGGCTCATCGCATCCTGGGGCTGAAGTAGGTCCCAAGGGTTGGGCTGTTCGCCCATTAAAGCGGTACGCGAGCTGGGTTCAGAACGTCGTGAGACAGTTCGGTCCCTATCTGTCGTGGGCGTAGGAAATTTGAGAGGAGCTGTCCTTAGTACGAGAGGACCGGGATGGACGTACCGCTGGTGCACCAGTTGTTCCGCCAGGAGCATGGCTGGGTAGCTACGTACGGACGGGATAAGCGCTGAAAGCATCTAAGCGTGAAGCCCCCCTCAAGATGAGATTTCCCAATTAGTAAGACCCCTTGAAGACGACGAGGTAGATAGGTTGGAGGTGGAAGTGCAGCAATGCATGGAGCTGACCAATACTAATCGGTCGAGGGCTTATCCAAATGACCCCAAAAAGTGAAGCGAAGCTTTGGAGCAACGCCGAATACTTTTCGGGGACCCCGATACCACATCGGGTAATGCTACGGATTCTAATCAACGCAAATTTCGTTTCGTATCTAGTTTTCAGGTGATCAAGCATCTGAGCCGTTTGGTGGCGATGGCGGAAGGGTTCCACGCGTTCCCATACCGAACACGACCGTTAAGCCTTCCAGCGCCGATGGTACTTGGACCGAAGGGTCCCGGGAGAGTAGGACGTCGCCAAGCGAAAAACCACTGTCGATGTAATCGATGGTGGTTTTTATTTGTGTTCATCGAAGTTTTGATGAAGTGCAGATTTAGAGATTGTCCGACTAATGATAGATGCTGCAGCGTGATGTCAGCAGCTTCTCTGTTATATAACATGATCCTAAAATTGACGTAAACAGATGAAGATTTTGTTACCGATACCATGCCAAAAATCAGTATAATAGAATTAGGTATAATCGGGAATGTGATTACCGATATGCGCAGGCAGTAGGAAATAAGGCCTGATTGGAAGGTTCTCCATTAACCAACCAACTATGAATACTCATCTGGAGACCGGTTATTGTGGGGGAAGGAGGACAATTACATGTTGTGTAAACGTGGTCTGCATGTGGCAGGGATGATCTGTGCGGTTACGATCGTGTTGATCGGATCCGGATGTGGGGCATCCACAAAACCAAGCTGGGAAACCTTTGACGGCGCGGCGAATGTGAAGTCATTCCCGGTTCCGAAGGAAGCGAATAAAACGGAGCAAACCACAGGCATTAGTGACTTGGATTATGTACGGTATGCGCTTCCGGGCTTAAAGGGAGACGACAGCATTCCTGAAGCCTACCTGGAAGAGATTGAGTCGTGGGGATGGAAGCAGAAAGAAGTTGAAGATAACGGTTCTTCTTTAGTTTTTGAAAAAGGTAAAAGTATCGTCCACCTATCGGTGCATGACGATTTTCTTATAATCACGGTTCCGGCACAGCTAAAAAAACAAGCCATACAAGGATTGGAAAGCAATAAAGCAAATGAATAAAGACCTCGTTCCGACTTCGGAATGAGGTCTTTATTTAGTTTGAAACGGAAAATCGGGTTTATAGCGCTATGTAGTGATGGATGCAGAAGCTTCAACATTATTGCAGGTAGTAGGAGATGTCCTGTTCATTCATTTTCAACATGCCATCTTTACGCTGGCCGCTCAGACGCAGCATCGTATAGCCGCGCGGGAGAAGGAGCCAAAGATGCCAGAACAGAAGCGTAATGGCAAAAGGCAACGGAGACCAGAAGGCCATGATAGCGCTTAAGACAATCCCCACCCAACAGGTATAGAACTGCACTAAATTAAATACGCGACGGCTGACGTGTTGATCCGGAATATAACCAAGCCAAGGCAACCTCAGACGGAAGCGCCAACGTTTACGGTAGCTTGCTCCCAATAGGACGAGCACGGTATGTCCGACGACATACTGGATCCATAACATAAGCGGAAAGGCGATTAGCAGATAGAGCAGGAAATACGGTGACACCCAAAATGCACCTGCAGCCGCTGCTAGCCAAGGCAAACTTAAGTAGAGGATGAGCAAGCTTTTGGGAATTTGGATTTTCTTAATTAATCGATAGTGATAAAAGGTGGCTTGACCATGTGGATCTGCCATTGGGCTATGCCGTCCCCCTTTAAGTAGAAGTGAATTTCGATAGACGAGAAGATTAAGTCTTTTATGTCTTTATCGGACAAAATCATATTTTTATTAAGCTGAAAAAAAAGGTACAGACACAAGGGCACCAAGGGGTACATATACATAAAGCGTAGACCGATATCCTATGAAAAGGTTTAAAATAATAGAAACTGTGTCATACTAATAGGAAAAGGATCAAGGTGGGATGGTTATGGAAGAATTGACCGAACACGTGTGTATCATATGCAATCAGACGAAGACAGAGGGAATCACCATTGTCTCGCAATTCGTATGCGAGGAATGTGAGTCCGAAATCGTTCATACCAGTGCGGAAGATGCCAAATATCATTTTTTTATTCGTCAATTAAAACAGATTGCCATGCCGAAAAATGCATAGATGCGGGTACACGCGTCAAATGGGCCTGAATGAAAGGCCTTTTTTTGTTTAGAGGGGGCTTTCCGTGCATGGAGACGTAGGCGTAGGTTTCAAATTGCGTTAAAATAGGTTAGAGAATGTAATCCGAAGGGATATGTCGATGACTACACATAGAGAGCGTGCCCCACTTGCAGAAGCTTTAATATGGTATCGAGAACGTGGGGCTTCATCTTTTCATGTACCTGGTCATAAAAATGGCAGGGCATATGCAGAAGAAGGTAACGCTGCGGAGATGCTGCAAGAGGCCATGCGCATTGACGTGACGGAAATTACCGGAACCGATGATTTATTTC
Organism: Paenibacillus sp. FSL W7-1332; assembly: GCF_037969785.1. Lineage (NCBI taxonomy): Bacteria > Bacillati > Bacillota > Bacilli > Caryophanales > Paenibacillaceae > Paenibacillus > Paenibacillus sp. FSL W7-1332. The sequence continues at coordinate 19,148 of NZ_CP150209.1, forward strand.
ATCCGGAAGGCGTTATTCAGGAAGCACAGGAGCTGGCTGCAGATTGTTTTGGCGCAGAGGAAAGCTTCTTCCTGGTGGGGGGAAGTACAGCCGGCAATTTGGCGCTAATCCTGACGGTTTGCCGTGAACCGGGCGATATCGTGCTTGTACAGCGGAACGTACACAAGTCTGTGTTGAACGGATTGATGCTGGCGGGTGCAAGGGCGGTGTTTCTTCAGCCAGAGATGGACAAGCCAAGCGGTTTAGCCATTGCTCCATCTGCGGCTACGCTGGCAGCGGCTCTTGAGGCCTACCCTGAGGCACGTGGGGCGATCGTCACGATGCCGAACTACTACGGGATGGGGAGCGACTTAAGGCCGCTCGCGGAAGCGTGCCATAAGCGCGACATTCCACTGCTGGTGGACGAAGCGCACGGAGCTCATTACGGACAGCATCCCCAGCTGCCGATGAACGCTTTGTCATGCGGGGCGGATGGTGTGGTTCAATCCACACACAAGATGTTAGCCGCCATGACGATGGGAGCCATGCTGCATGTACAGGGCGGGCTGCTGGACCGAAGCCTGCTGCGCCAGCGGCTGGCCATGGTGCAGAGCTCCAGCCCCTCGTACCCGCTCATGGCTTCGCTGGATCTGGCGCGGCGGTTGCTGCACACGCAGGGCGCAGGCGCCTTTACGGCTGGCCTGGCCGCCGTGGAGACCTTCCGGCGCGGCCTCGCGAAGCTGCCGCGCTTCGGGCTGCTGCAGCCACCGCAGCCCGGGGGCCACGCCGCGGGCACGGCCGCTGCGGCGTATACCCGCCAGGACCCGTTCAAGGCGGTCATCTATGACCGCACCGGGTCCCTGAGCGGGTATGCACTCCAGCGCGCACTAGAGGCGTGCGGCTGTGTGCCGGAGATGAGTGACGAGCAGCGCGTCGTCTTATTGTTTACGCTGGCATCGACTCGGGAAGATGCGAATCACGTCTTATGGGCTCTTGTGCATATTGTAGAGCAGGGGGAGAAGACAGAAGGGATCGGAACCGAACCAGGCGCTACGGCAGAGAGCACGGAATTACTGATCCGGACACTGCGGGATCAGGGGGATTTCATGAGCTATGAGCCGCGAGAGGCCCACGAGGATATGGATTCCAATCATTTCGATACCGATGATAAATTGTTAACTGACGCAAGACTGATCTCCGATGTTTCCACGTGGAACAATTTGTCCGCAGAGACTCCTTATTCGGCCCCAATTCCTTTCTCACTCAAGCCGATTGACAGGGGGAGGTTGGAATCGGTGCCGTTAGCGAAGAGCGCTGGGCGAAAGGCGGCGGAGATGGTTATTCCCTACCCGCCAGGCATACCGATCTTATACCCAGGCGAAGACATCACAGCGGAAATGGAACAGAGGCTCCTGGTATTAAGGCATGCAGGGGCGAAATGCCAGGGGATATCCGATCCAACGCTGCAAACCATTGTCGTTTATAAGGAAACGTGAAGGAAGGAACTCCACTTTACGCTGGTATACCGGAGTGTATAACTTAGAGCTCCTCGATCAACAAATGATGAAAGCAGGATACGCTATGAATAATCGCAGACCACTATTTATTACCATCGAAGGAGGAGACGGATCCGGAAAAACGACCATGATGGGCAGACTCGCTGCCTTTATGCAGAACCATTCGATTCCGTATCTGATTACACGGGAGCCCGGCGGCATTGAGATTGCGGAGAAGATCCGCTCCATTATTCTCGATCCGGAGCATACCGCGATGGATGCACGCACCGAAGCATTGTTGTATGCGGCAGCCCGCCGTCAGCATCTTGTGGAGAAGGTGGAGCCGGCTTTGAGCCAGGGCTTGACTGTACTGTGTGACCGGTTCGTGGACAGCAGTCTGGTTTACCAGGGATATGCACGCGGACTGGGCATGGAGGAGGTATGGAACATCAATCAATTTGCGATTGATACCCGCATGCCGGATCTAACGCTGTTGTTTGATGTGGAGCCGAAGATTGGCATGTCCCGGATCACGGCAAATGCAGAACGGGAATTGAATCGGCTGGATATGGAGACCATGGCATTTCACGAGAAAGTTAGGGAAGGCTATCTATTGGTAGCAGAACGTAATCAGGATCGAATTCGCATTGTGGATGCTTCCAAAACGCCGACTCAGGTGGAAAGAGAAATGATTCGTCACTTGGAAGACGCGATATTAAAGGATTTTTGAGGTTGTTTGTCAAATAAGTACTGTTAAGGACATACGATGTCCAAATAAACAAGGAGGGTTTACCATGAAATTGATAGTTGCGATTGTCCAGGATAAAGATAGCAACCGTCTCTCCGCCGCATTGGTCAAAGCTAATTTTCGGGCAACAAAGCTTGCAAGTACAGGCGGCTTCCTGAAGGCGGGGAACACCACCTTTATGATCGGGGTAGACGATTCACAGGTTGAAAGTGTGCTCAGTGTCATTCGCACAAGCTGTAAAGTTCGTGAACAGCTGGTCACCCCGGTAACCCCTATGAGTGGTACAACCGATTCCTACTTGCCGCTTCCGGTCGAAGTGCAGGTTGGTGGCGCAACCGTGTTTGTTCTCCCTGTAGAACGATTCGAGCATTTCTAAATTCATTTTCTGGATCTGCGATAGATACGTAACGGATGTTTTTATTGGGATATTTGACGGCTGTGTTCTCCTGTCACCAAAGTCTTCTGAACCACTTCTGTATCATAATAAAAATAGTTACCGTAGATCGCCGCACTCGGGAGATGATCTTAATAGATGGATGATTTCAATGAATTCCGGATAATCGTCCAATTTATCGATAATTGTTAGTAAATCGCTTGACAAGCAATCCATTTCAAGGTACGTTCACGTGAGGCACAGGTTTGTTCGATATGAACGTACCGATGCCTCCGTTTTATTAGATGCAAGAAATAACGCAATAGGCGGTGGATTCAGGTGAAGATCAATCCGGGCTTTCGGCCCATGAAAAGCGAACTCACGGTGCCGGATGGCAACGCCAGACCGATTCAGAAGCGATCGTTCTCGGATATGATGCAGCAGCAGGGAGAACGTGCGACCCATGAAGAGCTGAGTCGTCAAATGCGTGAAATTGCAATGCAAGGTGATCGATTGGCTAAGGCGATGACCGTTCGAGAGCTCAAAGCGTATAAATTGATGGTTCGCCGATTCCTGGAGGAAACGGTACGTCGCGGTGTGAAAATGAAAGAAACGCGCGGCTGGGACCGCCGGGGACGCGGAAAGCGGTATAATGTAATCGATGAAGTCGATTCTGCGCTGCTCGCAATGGCGGATGAACTGCTGGATACGGAGCAGGGGAGAATTGATCTGCTGAACCGAGTTGGTGAAATTCGAGGCATGCTGATCAATCTTGTATTCTAGCTGCAAAAAGCAAGGAAGCGTATCGTAATTCATGACTGCTCCACATGGAGGAGGATCATGAAGGATTGATAGAAAGTGAGGACTTATGTCTTTTAATGATATCGTAGGTCAAGAGACTGCGAAGCAACTGCTGCAAAATGCCTTGCGCCGTAATGCGGTCAGTCATGCCTATCTGTTTAGCGGCCCTCATGGTGCCGGACAGATGCAGACGGCGCTTACGTTTGCCAAGGCTTTGTTTTGTACGGAACTTGAAGACGATGCCTGCGGCCAATGTTTGGAATGCCGCAAGGTAGATCATGGCAACCATCCCGATCTTACATTGGTTGAGCCTGATGGAGCAAGCATTAAGATCGATCAGATTCGCGATCTTCAGCGTATATTCTCTTATCGATCGGAGAATCGCAATCCTAAGGTTTATATCATTGACCGGGTGGAGAAGATGACCACACAGGCAGCCAACAGCCTGCTGAAATTTCTGGAGGAACCCCAAGCGCCGGCTGTAGCGATTCTGATTGCCGAGAACGGACAGGCCCTTTTGCCCACCATTCAATCGAGATCCCAGCAGGTTCCGTTCAGGGCTTTAGATCCGCAGATGATGGAGAAGGTTCTTGTAGGGGAGGGTTATCCTGCCGCACTTGTACGCTGCGCAGTTCACCTTTCATCAGGACTTGATGAGTGCAGGAAAATATTGAGTGAGAATTGGTTTGCAGAAATTAGAAACGTAGTGTTACAATTAGGGAAGGAGTCTTTGAACCGCAGCGGCTCAGCGATCATCACAGCGAGTCAAAAAGTGTTCAAAACCGAACTCTCAGATCATCTGGACCTATTGTTCAGTATGTTTCATTTATGGTTTAAGGACATGATCCATGTCCAGTATGGAAGGAAAGAGTCTCTCGTTTTCATAGATCAGGCAGAGTATATCTCTGGTCATGCATCAGCCCGCAGCACAGCACAGTGGGTGTCATACATGGATTTGGCCGCAGAGTGTCAGAAGAAGTTACGCTATAATGTCAATGGACAGCTCAGTTTAGAGCAGTTATTGATGGGTTTGGGCGGTAACACTCCGGCGTGAGAAGACCCCCAGGCCCGCAGAATGGCCATTATGTACAGGCACAAGGGGGTTTATTTTTGTACAGTGTAGTAGGTGTCCGCTTTAAGAAGGCGGGCAAAATATATTACTTTGATCCGCTCGACCTGCCAGTGGAGAAGGAACAATCCGTCATTGTGGAAACCGCGAGAGGTATTGAGTATGGTCAAGTTGTGATAGGAAAGAAGGAGGTCGGTGAATCAGACGTTGTCCTTCCGCTCAAGAAGGTCATTCGGATCGCTGGTGATTCTGATGCCCGTGTGGTTGAAGAGAACAAACAAGCGGCTAAGGATGCATTCACCACCTGTTTAAATAAAATTCGGGATCACGAACTGAAAATGAAGCTGGTCGATGTGGAATTTACCTTTGACCGCAACAAAATCATTTTCTACTTCACGGCGGAAGGCCGTGTGGATTTCCGTGAGCTGGTCAAGGATCTGGCCAGTATATTCCGTACAAGAATCGAACTTCGCCAGATTGGAGTTCGCGATGAAGCAAAAATGCTCGGCGGTCTTGGACCTTGCGGACGCGTACTGTGCTGTTCCTCATGGCTTGGTGATTTTGAGCCGGTATCGATCAAGATGGCAAAGGATCAAAGCCTATCGCTCAATCCGACTAAAATTTCCGGGCTATGTGGAAGATTGATGTGCTGCCTGAAGTTTGAGCATGATAATTATGAAAGCGTGAAAGAAGAGCTTCCATCCGCTGGGAAAATGGTCGTTACTTCGCTTGGAGAAGGCAAAGTAGTCGGACTGAATGCGGATAAGCGGACGGTTCATGTTCAGCTGTTTGAAATTGGTAAGGTTAAGGAACTTCCAATGGATGACGTTGTCATCAAATAGTCCAATAGAATGTTTATTTTCGGGGTGTAGACTTGGAGAAGAAAAACATTTTTGTGCTCATTCAAGAGTTGGAAACACAGATGGGACATATACACAGTGAACTGGGTGGACTTAAGCTGGTCATCAAGGAACTGCTGGAAGAGAACCATCGCCTCAGTCTTGAAAATGAACAGCTCCGGAAAATTTTAAAGCGGGAAGTCAATCCGGCAGAATTGGAAAACCCAGTGGCTTTACAACCTCAGCCTCATGTGAAGGATGAGGAACATGAAGATGTGGTCGGCGAGGGATATGATAACCTGGCTCGGCTGTATCATGAAGGCTTCCACATCTGCAATGTCTATTACGGACATCTGCGGACGGAAGGGGATTGCCTGTTCTGCTTATCTTTTTTGAATAAATAAGAAGCCGTAGGAGAAACTGCCTACGGTTTTTTTCTAGAATGGAAAGGTTATACTGTAAGGATCGCGATTGAAAAAATACCATACGGCTGCTTGTCATGCAATGTGAAGAGCAGCCTTTTATGTATTTCATTTTATCAGGTACTATGTAGAGAGCCGATACACCAGAAGAGCGTGTTTGGAATTATGGAGATAAAGGGTTGAAACTATGAAATTGAAAGAAGTGTTATTGCAACCATCCGAGCGGATTGATGATCTGCTTACCCATGAGCTTGGCATCATCCAGAGTGAGGAGGTATTCAGCTTTTCCATGGACGCCGTCCTGCTCGCCAGGTTTGCCAGCATTCCGCGCAGGGGCCGTATTTTGGATATGTGCACGGGAAACGGAGTTGTTCCGATCCTGCTGTCAACACGTACAGGAGCGCCGATCGAGGGGATTGAGATTCAGCCCAGACTTGCAGACATGGCCAGACGGAGCGTCGAGATGAATGATCTGCAGGATCAGATCACGATTCATGAAGGAGATCTGCGGGAACTGTACAAGGAAAAAGGGTATGGAGCGTACGACCTGATTACGGTCAACCCGCCTTATATGCCGATGAACGGCAGCGACTTGAAGCTGAATGAGCACCAGGCGATTGCCAGGCATGAAATTCACTGTACGCTTGAGGAAGTAATTGAATCCTGTGCAAGGCTGCTTCGCCAAGGCGGGAAGATGAGCATGGTCCACAAGCCCCTGCGGCTGGCAGAAATCATTACGCTGATGAGCAAATACCGGATTGAGCCCAAAGTCATCCGTTTTGTCCATCCGCGCGTGAATATGGAAGCGAACATGGTGCTTATCGAGGGGATTCGGGACGGGAAGCCTGAGGTTCGGCTGAAGCCCCCGCTGATCGTGTATGATGAGCAAGGAAACTACGGACCGGATTTTATGGAAATTTACTACGGAACACATAAGGATGAGACGAACGAATGAGAAATCTTGTACAGCAAAGTTATGCCGACCAGGGAGAGGGAAGCCCGGGTTCTCTGTATTTGGTGGCAACGCCGATCGGTAATTTGGAGGATATGACCTATCGAGCCGTGCGCATCCTTCAGGAGTGCGATATTATCGCGGCAGAGGATACGAGGCAGTCACGCAAGCTGCTGACCCATTTCGAAATTCCGGCTAAACCGCTGTTTAGTTATCACGAGCATAATAAGGCGGCCAGCGGGCCTGAAATCATACGTTATATAATAGAAGGAAAAAATGTGGCACTCGTCAGCGACGCCGGTCTGCCGGCGATTTCGGACCCTGGCAGTGATCTGGTTTCACTTGCGATTGAAGCGGGCATTTCGGTCATTCCGATCCCGGGGGCCAATGCCGCTCTTTCCGCCCTAATCGTTTCGGGTTTGCCGACCGAACGGTTTACGTTTATCGGCTTTTTGCCGCGGGAGCGCAAAGATATCGTCCAGCAGCTGCAAGCTTTGCAATCGGCGCAGGGAACGTTATTATTTTATGAATCTCCGCATCGCGTGAAAAAGACCCTGGAGATCTTGCAGGAGGTACTGGGAAATCGGAAGGTGACCTTGGCTCGCGAACTAACCAAGCGCTACGAGGAGTTCTTGCGCGGAACCATCTCCGAATGTCTGGACTGGCTCACGGAGCATCCGCCGCTGGGAGAATATTGTTTGGTGGTTGAAGCCGGCAGTGCAGAAGAGGAGCTTAAAGAGAAAAATGCCTGGTGGCAGGAGCTTTCGCTCCAGGAGCATGTGGAACATTACGAGCGGGAAGGACTAAGCCGCAAGGATGCCATGAAAAAAACCGCGAGTGATCGCGGTGTATCGAAGCGGGATATTTATAATGCACTCCTGACGGAGTCGTGATCTAGCGTAACTTGGCGCAGGGGGATAACAAATAGCCCCACAAAGTGGGGCCTATGCTTCGATGTTTATTCAAATCCTTTGCGGGGACCCCAAAACATATAAATAAATGCGATTAAAGAATTGCTCACTTCGCTGAAAACTTATAAATTCTTTAATATCAAAAAAAGACCCTCCTGCGGCCGGGTTCATAGCCGAGGAAGGCACCAAGGAGATATGAAAAAGGTTAGAATTAACAAAATGTAATAATGCTATTATATACTAAAAATCTTAATTTGTCACAGGTGTAGGGATTTCCGAGATACATTCATGGCAAACAATTTTACCTTTGAAGTAAGTGACATTCTCAGCGTTACCACAGAAGATGCAGGCAGGCTCATATTTCTTAAGCATGATGCGTTCGCCGTCTACATAAATCTCCAATGCATCTTTCTCACCAATTCCGAGCGTACGGCGTAACTCAATTGGAATGACGACCCGTCCAAGCTCATCGACTTTCCTTACAATTCCTGTTGATTTCATCATAACTTATAAATGCCCCTCTCGCCATAATTTAAAAAAGTCATAATTCGACATAGTTCTAGTTTTTATGTTATTTATAGTACCAACGATTCCCAAAACAGTCAACCTATATTTTTGAAAAATCGGAACCTATTTACGAAAGTATAGTGAACGAAACCCTTGTATAGCAACGTAATTACCATAAACGAACCAATTTTTGCTGCGGTTTTCTATTTGTCGATTTGGAAAGCGTAATTTTACCTTATTCGACATGGTTCGACATTAGATGTCAAAAGAAGTGTTTATCGGCAAAACCCAAATCAAAACGATAAGGAGTTGAGATGGAATGCATTCACCAATTTCGGAAGAAAAAGTGTTTAAGGATCCCGTCCACAATTATATTCATGTGCAAGACGATATCATATGGCGATTAATCGATACCCCGGAATTCCAGCGGCTCCGCCGGGTGAGACAGCTCGGGACTTCATTTCTGACCTTTCACGGGGCCGAGCACAGCCGATTCTCCCATTCACTGGGAGTCTATGAAATTACGAGAAGAATCATCTCTCAATTCGAACGAAGGGGGTACTCCGATTGGCCTGCCGAGGAAAGGCAAGTTGCCCTCTGCGCGGCCCTGCTACATGATTTGGGGCATGGGCCCTTTTCTCATTCTATAGAAGAAGCTTTTCATATGAATCACGAGGATTGGACATGCCGGATCCTGCTTGGGGATACTTGCGTCAATCAGGTACTGCGGGAGCTTGGAGCGGATTTCCCCGAGAAAGTGGCTTCGGTTATTAACAAAACCTACGACAAGCCGATTGTGATAAACCTGGTCACTAGTCCGCTGGATGCAGACCGGATGGATTATTTGTTAAGGGATGCGTATTATACGGGAGTCAATTACGGAACGATTGATATTGACCGGATCTTGCGGATGCTGCGGCCGTACCGGGATCGGGTCGTCGTGAAGGAATCGGGTATGCATGCCGTAGAGGATTACCTGATGTCAAGGTATCAGATGTACTGGCAGGTGTATTTTCATCCTGTTACCCGAAGCTCCGAAATTATCCTGCGCCAAATTTTCCGCCGGGCCAAGGAACTGCATGACCGTGGATATGCTTTTCGGTTCATGATCGAACCGCTTCCTGCGTTGTTTTCGGGGGATATCGGGGTGAATCAATATCTGCGCCTTGATGAAGCTCTGATCCAAACGGCCTTTCTGCAATGGACGGAGGAGGAAGATCCTCTTCTTAGCGAATTATGCGGCCGTTTCATGCACCGAAAGCTCTACAAATATGTAGAAATCGACAACATCGATCTGGAGACCATCGACGGGATACGCCACGCATTCAGTGCCGTTGGATTGCATCCGGAATATGACCTGGAGATTGATTTTCCAACGGATCTTCCTTATGATAAGGTTCATTCCGATATGCCGCTTAACGAGAAGCAAATCCTGCTTCTGGATCGGCATGATGAGCTGAAGGAAATCTCGGAGGTATCCGATATTGTACGCTCGATCAGCGGCATTCATAAAGGACGGTACCACCTTTATTATCCGGAGGAGAAGGTAAGTCCGCTGCTGGCTCAAATGCCGGAGAAGATAGCCAGTGTTTTCAAACAACAACATTAGCTAGGTAGAATACAGGAACATTTGGTTTATCTGCAATTTACCCAGCTAATGGAATATATACGACACAGAAACGACAGGAAGGAGAGTGTGGATTTTATGTTGTTCGACACGCACACTCATATGGATGCTCCCCAATTCGACGAAGACCGGGAAGAGGCAATCCAGCGGGCGCTCGAAGCCGGCGTGACCCGGATGATCAATATTGGATTTAACCGGGAGACGATTCCGACTACGATGAAGCTGGCAGAAACTTATGATTTTATATATGCAGCGGTAGGCTGGCATCCTGTAGACGCCATTACCATGGAGGATCAGGACCTGGATTGGATCGCCTCTTTGTGCAGTCACGAGAAAGTGGTGGCTATAGGAGAGATCGGTTTGGACTATTATTGGGATACGTCTCCGAAAGAAGTTCAGCACCGAGTGCTTCGGCGTCAGATCGGACTGGCCCGGGAATTGAACATGCCGATTGTCATTCATAATCGGGATGCGCATGAAGATATCGTGAGAATTTTGCGCGATGAAAAAGCCTCCGAGGTGGGCGGTGTCATGCATTCCTTCTCCGGAAGCTGGGAAACGGCCAAAATATGTCTCGATATGGGATTCCATATTTCGTTTGGCGGGCCGATTACCTTCAAAAATGCAAAGCAGCCCAAAGAGGTTTTGGCGCAGGTTCCGCTTGATCGATTATTGATCGAAACGGACTCCCCTTACCTAACACCTCATCCCTTCCGCGGGAAACGAAATGAGACCGCTTATGTAAAATTGGTGGCGGAGGCGGCAGCCGAAATTAGAGGGTTGTCCTATGAGGAATTGGCCCAAATTACCACCCAAAATGCGCTGGAACGATTTGGTATTTAACGAAAACGAGAGCAAAAGCGATGAAAAAGGGAGCATTTTCGATTAATTAAAGTTTTTTAATCAGAAAAGGCGTTGATATTACAATATTTTAACCTTTTACATGAGAAAATGTGGTTGAATGTTGCTTTACAACCTGCATACAAACAGGATATCATCTTTTCAGTGATAAGAAGCTGCGATGTGCAGATCGCGGCCGAATATTTCATGAACCGTCTCGCTTAATCTCCGAAATTTTGGGGAACGGGGGAACCGATACCGCCGTGCATACTGGTCTGAATGCGCGCAGCTGTATTTGATTTCTTTTTCGGGTCTTTGGGGTGAATTTGAAGGATCTCGCCATGAGCGGGTATCCGGATCTAGGGCGTCTCTCTTACGTCCGAACCCGACAGCTAACTCCGTAAGCGAAATAAGAGGGGAATTCTCGTGCATACCATTTCCATGATTCTAATCATCAGGAAGCCACGTTAGAGCCTCTAGTACTCTTTCAATGGCTTTCTTTTATTTTTGAATAATGGAGAGGGGATCATCATACTCTTGGTAAACAAGGGGTGGTGGTACATGGACGAAAAAGACGGGAATTGACGCAGGGTGTAGATAGATAGCAGGGCGCCTTGTGAGAAAAATTGCTATAGTCACGTCAAATGCATTCATGCGTTTACCTAGACGGCGGGACTATGAAGGAGGATGGAATAGTGGGCATTTTTCAACCTGAAGAAACCCATGAATCACAATCATCCAGCATGTCTTACGCATTGAGATGGAAGCATGACAATTTGCGTCAACTGATGTTGCTCGGTGCCATGGGTGCCGTTACGGTATCACTTCTCATATCGTTGGTCGTACATGATCAGGCAGGCAAGGAGGTTCAGCTTGTCGTCGATGGTCGTGTCACCACAGTAGAAACACGTGGATCATTGCTGCAGGAATTGCTGGATGAGCAAGCGATCACGTTGAGTCCTCAGGATCAGATTTCGATGCCTTTAAACGGCGCGATCCAGGATGGAGACCGGATCATCATTGACCGGGCAATTCCAGTCAAAGTTACAGTAGGCAGCACAACCAAAACCATATTTACATCCCAGGATACGGTTGATCATGTACTTAAAGAGGCTGGTATTACGATCCAGGGTGAAGATATAGTACAACCGGCACAGAACACGAAGCTGACCAGCAATATGAATATCGATGTCGTTCGCGTCACGAAACAAAAAGTTAAGGAGACGGAGGATCGCAATTTCCGCGTGATCAAAACAGCCGACCCATCGCTTGAGAGAGGGGATAACCGCGTTATTCAGCGGGGCGAGCCTGGTCTCATGGTGAACCATTATGAGAAGGTCTACCACAATGGCAAGCTGGTTTCCAAGACGAAGGTCTCCCAAGAGATTGAACGCAGAACGAAGGATAAAATCATTGCCGTTGGCACGAAAAAAGTAGAGAAGCCTGTCATCGTTCAGGCGGCAGCCACCGATGTAAAGGCTAAACCGGCTAAATTGACCGGCACGAAAAAAGTAACGACCGCCAAGGCTGTCGAGAACAACGTGGTTTCTCGGGCAGGCGTTGATTTTAAATACAGCAAGGTATTGAACAACGTGTCGATGACGGCGTATTCCGCTGAGCAGCAGGGAATCGGTACACGCACTGCATCCGGTACACGCGTTACAGAAGGACGCACCATCGCCGTTGATCCTAACATCATCCCGATCGGCTGGTGGGTCTATATCGAAGGCATTGGCTTCCGTCGTGCAGAAGATACGGGCGGTGCCATCAAAGGCAACAAAATCGATGTGTATTATGATTCACTGAAATCGGCCATAAACTTCGGCCGGAAGAGCGGCCGCACCGTTTACGTGATCGGTCCGGTTAAACCTGAATTGAACTAGACGCATGAATTCCAATTTACAATACCATTCTAATGCTATACTATTTAGCTTATAATATATAATGATGAAGAAGAGGGAATATTTCCTCTTCTTTTGTTTTGTTAAGAACGGAGTATATAGGGCTAAGTTGGTAGAACCTAGAGGTTGTACAAGCCTGTTTTCTTGGGAAGGAAGAGAACAAACGCATGATTAAAGAAGTGATTGTTGTGGAAGGCAGAGACGATACCGTTGCCATTAAACGGGCCGTAGAAGCAGATACGATCGAAACGGGCGGCTCAGCGATCAATAAACAAATCCTGAAACGCATAGCGCTTGCTCAGGAGCGCAGAGGCGTTATTATATTAACCGATCCTGACCATGCAGGGGAGCGGATCCGCAAAATTGTGGATCAGGGTGTCCCTGGCTGCAAGCATGCCTTTATTCCGGAAGCGGATGCTACCCGCAAAGGGGATATCGGCGTAGAGAATGCCTCGCCAGAAGCGATACGGCGTGCGCTGGAGCGGGTACATACCTCCTTTGAGGGCGGAGAGAGCCTGATCAGTCTGGAGGACATGCTGGAGGCAGGATTATCAGCCCATCCGGAGGCTGCTGCAAGGCGTATGACGATGGGAAACCTGCTCGGGATCGGATATTGCAACAGCAAGCAATTCCATAAACGATTGGCCATGTTTCAAATATCGCGGGAAGAATTTCTGGCCGCACTTTCACAGCTGGAAGAAGGGGGCGTAAGCCAATGAATCGGATCGAGGATATATCAACACCAAGACGGACGAAGGAGATCATCTCACGGCATGGATTCTCCTTCAAGAAGAGTCTGGGTCAAAACTTTCTCATCGATCAGAATATATTGTATAAAATCGTGGAGGCTGCAGGACTGGATGAAGATAAGGGAGCGCTTGAGATCGGTCCTGGGATCGGTGCGTTAACCGAGAAGCTGGCACAGACGGCAGGAACCGTCACCGCGGTCGAAATTGATCAGCGCCTGATTCCCATCTTGCGGGAGGTCCTGGAGCCCTATGAGAATGTGAAGGTGCATCATGGGGATGTCCTGAAGGTGGATCTTCATGAGCTGTTCCGTCAGGATTTTGCGGGCGTATCGAAGGTAAGTGTGGTTGCGAATCTGCCGTATTATGTGACGACGCCGATTCTCATGAAGCTGCTGGAGGAGAAGCTGCCGCTGGAGAATATCGTGGTGATGATTCAGAAAGAAGTGGCAGAGCGGATGGCGGCCGCACCGGGAAGCAAGGATTACGGCAGCCTTAGCATTGCCGTTCAATATTACAGTGAGCCTAAGCTGGTCTGTATTGTGCCGCATACGGTGTTTATTCCGCAGCCGAATGTCGCTTCGGCCGTTATTCGCTTGGCGGTACGGGAACAGCCTCCTGTCAGCGTAGAAGATGAAAGCTTCTTCTTCGAGGTGGTCCAGGCCTCTTTCGCACAGCGGAGGAAGACGATTGCCAACAATCTGAAGAGCCGGTTCTTTCCGGGAGAAGGCCGTGAACGGCTGGAGCAGCTGCTGCAGGAGGCGGGCATCGAGCCTTCACGGCGCGGCGAGACCCTTAGTATTGAAGAGTATGCCCGGCTTAGCAACATATTGTACAACGCGGATATTCGTTAATACAGCCATTAGAGCGCCCATAGACCCGCGGAAGGTCTCGACGCGATAAATTGATGTTTCCAAGAACCAATAGTCACAGTGGCCCATACCATAGGGTAGGGGTGATGTTGTGATGAACTTGGGAGACTTGGTCGTTCGTAAATCCTACGGCGGCGATGTAACGTTCCGGGTAGAAGGCATGCGGCAAAATAACAATATCGTCATCAAAGGGACGGAATTCCGGTTACTGGCCGATGCTCCCGTTGATGATCTGGTCACGGTCCCGCATCCCACCTTAAGCGAACGAACAAAGCAGGCACAGATCAAAGCCAATGAGTCGCTGGACCGCCTGCAGAAGCACAGACAGGAGCAGAGCGAGCGTCAACTGGCCAGCCTGCGCAATATCGAAGGCGGCCAGCTTGCGGATAAAGGATATTTTGACGTGCCGGGCAAAGTGCTGCATTTGGATGGGGATCCCCAATACCTGAAGAAGAGTTTGACCTTGTACAATCAGCTTCGGGTCCCAGCGGAAGGCCATTATATCAATGAGTCGGGGATGGCCGATTCATTATATCGTCTTCTTCCGCGGGTAAGACCTGATATCGTGGTCATTACAGGTCATGATGGAGTTCTGAAGAGACGACAGCCATACGATTTATATAGCCTGGACAGCTATAAAAATTCACACAACTTTGTCACGGCCATTCAGGTAGCACGTCAATATGAGCGGAATCTGGATTCCCTGGTCATTGTAGCCGGAGCGTGCCAATCGCATTTTGAAGCGCTGCTGCAGGCAGGAGCCAATTTTGCCAGCTCGCCGGGGCGAATCCTCATTCATGCCCTGGATCCCGTCTACGTTGCCGCCAAGGCAGCCTATACGTCGGTCAGGGATACCGTGAACATTCATGATGTCGTTCATCATACGATCAGCGGCAGCCAGGGCGTGGGCGGAATCGAGACGAGAGGCAGCTACCGGATCGGTCTGCCCAAGCTGCAGGATTTGTCCACATTGAAGGTTACGCCTTCGGTCAGTTAGGCTCATACTGTGTGCTGAAAGAGGCTTATCGGCCGTTGAAGAAAGACCCGAGAAGAACCCCACAAGCTGGGGTTTTTTATTTTTTGTTTCAATTCTTTAAGAATGTTGTCAAAAAAAATACATAAAGCTTGTCAATTTAGCACATATTAAAGCAAATGCACACGAGAAATACAGGGTCAAAAAAAATACGTTGACAATATATTTTTGATGCTGATATAATTAATGTTTTTGAATTGACAAATGACTGAATCTTTTGTATAATGGACAAGGAAAGAGGTGGTCGTCGACAATGGCTAAAAACGCGCTGTTGGAAATCAAACGCAGTCTCGATGCCCATTTAGGGCAAAAAATTACGCTTCGGGCTAACGGTGGCCGTCGGAAGACCGTCGAGCGTACTGGTGTTTTGGAAGAAACGTACCCTTCTGTTTTCATTGTGAAGCTGGATCAAGACCAGCAAACTTTTAAACGTGTGTCCTACAGTTATGCCGATATTCTGACCGAAACCGTGGAAATCATGGTAACCGGTGATGACAACGAGATGCGAATCACCTATATCAAGTCATAACGATATGTCATGAGAGAGCAGTCTCCACTTACAGGGAGGCTGTTTTTTGTTGCCATCGAACCGGGGAGAATGACAAGCGAAAATTAAACGCATACTAAGGCTGCGCGAGGCCTTCTTTATCCGTTCCATATGCGGAGATGAAGGTTAAGCTTGCAGGGGGTCGTAAAAGGTCACTGCATCGCGCCGGATGCTGTTCATGCCATACTCAATACATTTTCCAAGGAGGCGGGATTGATGAGCAGGAGAAGACGAAGCATTATGTCCGATCAATTGAAGACCGAATTGGCTAAGGAATTGGGATTCTACGATACCGTGGAAAAAGAAGGCTGGGGAGGCATTAAGGCCAAGGATGCCGGCAACATGGTAAAACGGGCGATTGAGCTCGCCGAGCGGGCAGCCCGCAAATCCGATCTGTAAGAGAAAGACCCTAACGCGGCAGGGGCTTCCGGTTAAGCGGAAGCCCCTGTTTGTTTACCTCCATCAAACGGTCCCATGACTTCAAAGCCTGAGTTTGTTAATATAGAGGCATTAGATGTTTTTCCTCGAATATGTTAAGTTCAAGCATATGGGAAAAGCTAAGGATAGGTGAACGTTCTTGAAAATATACGAAAAAGCACCGGCCAAAATCAATTTGATGCTGGATGTACTTCATAAACGTCCTGACGGCTTTCATGAGGTAGAGATGGTCATGACGATGATCGACCTCGCCGATCGGCTCGAAATGTCCGAACAGAAGCGGGACACCATCATCATCACCTCACAGGCAGGGTACATACCGTTGGACGAGAAGAATTTGGCCTTTCAGGCAGCAAGACTAATTAAAGAGCGCTACGACGTGAAACAGGGTGTACATATTCACCTGGACAAAAAAATTCCCGTTGCCGCTGGGCTGGCAGGAGGCAGCAGTGATGCAGCGGCAACACTGCGCGGCTTGAACCGCCTCTGGGGACTGGGTATCCCCCAGGAGGAGCTGCTCGCGCTGGGGGCAGAGCTCGGCTCGGATGTGCCGTTCTGCGTAACGGGCGGCACCGCACTGGCTACAGGGCGCGGCGAGGTACTCACGCCGATCCCGAATCCGCCGCAGTGCTGGGTGATCGTGGCGAAGCCGCCGATCAACGTGTCGACGGCGGAAGTGTACGGCCGTTTGCGCAGCGAGCAGATTCAGCGCCACCCATCGGCAGAGCGCATGGTAGAGGCGCTTACGCAAGGCAGCTTCCAGCAGATGTGTCAATCGCTGGGTAACGTTCTGGAGGAGGTTACCTTGAAGATGCACCCGGAAGTTCAGCAGCTGAAGGAAGGAATGCTGAAATTGGGAGCTGACGGCGCGCTCATGTCCGGAAGCGGTCCTACGGTCTTCGGCTTGGTCTCCAAGGAATCCAAGGTAGCCCGAATTTATAATGGCCTGCGGGGGTTCTGCAAGGAAGTGTATGCCGTTCGCCTGCTGACTTAGAAACGGTTATGTTTGACAATTCGGGGTCGAATTTCAAACAAAGTTGTATAAATACGTACAAAGGTGTTATATTTAACATATAATATTCGGATTTAGCGAGGAACCCTAGGTGAAAAAATTAAAACGAAGCGAACGATTGGTCGATATGACCCAATATTTACTATCTAAACCGCATACGCTGATTCCGCTGACGACGTTCGCCGAGCGATATGGAGCAGCCAAGTCATCCATCAGTGAGGATTTGGCGATTATTAAGGACGTGTTCGAGAGTGAGGGACTCGGAGAGCTTCAGACCCTGGCCGGCGCAGCGGGAGGAGTCAGATACATTCCGAAGCTGCGCAAAGATCATGCCTTGCGGTTTGCGGAGGAGCTGTGCCAGCAGCTTCAGCAATCGGATCGGATTTTGCCGGGCGGATATTTGTACATGTCTGATCTGCTTGGACAACCTTCACTGATGAACGAGGCGGGCAAGATCATTGCCACGGCGTTCGCCGACCGGGATATCGATGTGGTCATGACCGTAGAGACCAAAGGGATTCCACTGGCTTATGCGACAGCGGCCCAACTGAACCTGCCGGTCGTACTAGTTCGCCGGGACCATCAAGTGACCGAAGGGTCGGCCGTAAGCATCAATTATGTGTCGGGCTCGCACAAGAGCATCCATACCATGTCATTATCCCGCCGGGCGCTCAAGGAACGCTCCCGCGTGCTGATCGTGGATGATTTTATGAAGGCAGGCGGGACCATTCAGGGAATGGTTGACCTGCTGGGTGAATTTAATGCTGAAGTCGCAGGTGTCGGTGTGCTGGTAGAGTCGGGAGCGGTGGAAACCGAGGAAAGACTTCTGGAGGACTATATTTCACTGGCCATCTTAAGCGATGTGGACTCCAAAACGAAGAGAATTACCGTCAACCCTGGTAATTATTTCGAAAAATAGAGTCGCGATATTTGTCGATATAATAGCGTTTTCATTCGAATTAGCCCGAAGTCTGTCGAAAATATCACATTCTAAAAAAAATTCCTGTTTTTAGGACATTTTGTATTAGAAAAAGAAGGATTTCTGGTTTGCTGTGTGGAATTATACACCAAGTCTCTGATGGAAAAAGGTGGTGAACACATATGCAAATTACGGATGTCAGACTCCGCCGTGTTAACTCTGAGGGGAGAATGAAGGCAATCGCATCCATTACCATCGATAATGAGTTTGTCGTTCACGACATTCGCGTCATCGACGGAAATAATGGAATGTTTGTTGCAATGCCGAGCAAACGCACTCCTGATGGAGAATTCCGCGACATTGCCCATCCCATTTCTTCCGGTACTCGCGAGAAAATTCAATCGGCTGTATTGGCCGAGTATGAGCGAGCGGCTACTGAAGAAGAAGTGATTGAAGAAGGCGCTTAAGATTTACAATTGGGGTTCAAGGAAAAGAGAGCCATACCTGTGGCTCTCTTTTCTTTTTTTGTAGAATGATATATATTCAGTAGTGAGTTCAAGAGGAGGAGGCATGGCCCTTGAAAAGATTTGCTATTGTGCTCGCCGCTGGGCAGGGCAAACGTATGAAATCCAAACTATATAAAGTGCTGCATCCTGTTTGTGGCAAGCCGATGGTCGGACATGTATTGCAAACCGTACAACAGGTAAACTGTGAACGCAGTGTTGTGGTCGTCGGCCACGGCGCGGAAGCGGTTCGCACCTATCTGCAAGACGCAGCCGAGTATGTACTGCAGGAGCAACAGCTCGGAACGGGTCACGCCGTGAAGCAAGCCAAGGAATTACTTGGCGGCGAAGAAGGCTCCACGATTGTCATTTGCGGGGATACTCCTCTGGTGACGTCCGAGACACTGGAGAATCTTTTGAAGCTGCATGAGAGCAACAATGCGGCCGCTACGGTGCTTACCGCGCATATGGATAACCCGAAAGGCTACGGCCGGGTCATTCGAGGCGAGGATGGCAGCGCACTTCGGATTGTTGAGCAGAAAGATTGCAGTCCGGAAGAGGACGCCGTCACTGAAATTAATACCGGTACCTATTGTTTTGACAATAAAAAGCTATTTGCTGCACTGGACAATGTAACCAACCAGAATGCGCAGCAGGAATATTACCTGACCGATTGCATCGGTATTCTGAAACAAGCCGGCGAGACCGTGCTTGCTTATCAGACGGATGATTACGCGGAATCGATTGGCGTCAACGACCGTCTGGCGCTGTCGGAAGCCGAAGGCTTCATGAGAGAACGCATCAACCGCACGCACATGTTGAACGGTGTTACGATCATTGACCCGTCATCAACCTATATCGGGGCTGATGTTAAGATTGGTTCAGATACCGTGCTATATCCCGGTACCGTCCTGAAAGGAAATACGGTGATCGGTGAAGATTGCGTGATAGGACCGGATTCCGATATCGAGGATTCCGTTATTGCGGATGGTGCCAGCGTCAAACATTCGGTGCTCAGCAGTGCTGAAGTCGGCTCTCGGACCTCTGTAGGACCGTATGCTTATCTTCGTCCAGGCGCCAAGCTGGGGGATGATGTAAAGGTGGGGGACTTCGTTGAAGTGAAGAACGCCACGATTGATAACGGCTCTAAAGTATCTCATCTCAGTTATGTGGGTGATGCCAAAGTCGGCAAAAACGTTAATATCGGCTGCGGTGCGATTACAGTCAACTATGATGGTTATAATAAGTCCATTACCGAAATTGAAGATGATGCATTTATCGGCAGTAATGTGAATTTGATTGCACCGGTGAAGGTGGGCAAAGGCGCATTCGTTGTTGCAGGCTCTACCATAACGGATTCCGTTTCGGATAATGATCTGGCCATCGCCAGACAGCGTCAGGAGAACAAGCCAGGGTACGCAGAGAAGATCCGGGAACGCGCTATCGCCAAGAAGAACAAGAAATCGTAATTATCCCTGCTTCCTTTACCAAGATATGAAGCGGTGATCGGATACCTAATTCAACGAACCAGCACGGAGGGTTTTTATTCTATGACTTATCTTGATTCTAAATTAAAAATATTCACGTGTAATTCCAATCCTAAACTTGCCCATCAAATCGCCGATTATATCGGCATTCCGATGGGGGAATCGCATACAACCAGCTTTAGCGACGGCGAGATTCAAGTAAAGCTCTCCGAGAGCGTGCGGGGCTGCCATGTTTATATTGTGCAGTCCACCTGCTTGCCGGTGAATGATAACCTGATGGAACTGCTGGTTATGGTGGATGCGCTCAAGCGGGCATCCGCGAAGAGCATCAACGTGGTTATTCCGTATTACGGATATGCCCGTCAAGACCGCAAAGCGCGTTCGCGGGATCCGATCACCGCTAAGCTGGTTGCGAATCTGATCGAAAAAGCAGGAGCTCATCGTGTCATTACGATGGATCTGCATGCGATGCAGATTCAGGGATTTTTCGATATTCCGGTGGATCATCTGCTCGGGGTGCCGATTCTTGCCCAATATTTCCGTTCAAAGCAGATCGAGAACCCTGTCGTTGTATCTCCGGATCATGGCGGTGTCGTTCGCGCGAGAAAGCTTGCTGATTTCCTGAATGCACCGCTGGCGATTATCGATAAACGCCGCCCTGAGCCGAATGTCAGTGAAGTCATGAACATTATCGGGAATATCGAAGGCAAGACCGCCATTCTGATTGATGACATTATCGATACCGCCGGTACGATTGTGCTGGGTGCCAATGCGTTGATGGAAGGCGGCGTTAAGGAAGTCTACGCGTGCTGTACACATCCGGTTCTCTCGGGCCCTGCCCATGAGCGCCTGGAAAACTCCCCGCTGAAGGAAGTTGTTGTAACAGACACCATTCCGATCACCAATCCGAACCCGAGCAGCAAGCTGACGGTATTGTCGGTTGCTCCGTTGATGGGTGAAGCCATCATCCGGGTTCATGAGGAATTGTCGATTAGTAAATTGTTTGAAATAGAATAATAAACCGTGTAAAGGCAGGGTTACATCTCCTCATGAGGAGATGTAACCCTTGTCGGCTATGGCGACTTTGTAGCTTGGATTAAGCAAGAGCAGGTGAACAGCCTGGGAGAAAACGTTTTCATAATTTCAGCCTGATAATACGTGCTGCGCAGGCTATCAATATCCGGGCCTGGAGATGAAAGTGAACGTGTTCCGGTTGTATAGCGTCCCCTCAAGCTCGACAAAGTAGGCGTCGACTGCAGTGATCAGACCCACGTCGATGTGACAACCCAGTTCATAGACTTGAACAGGGATGCCATGCTTCATATGGTATTGAAAATGACTGTGGTGCGTTAATTTCTGTTCGAAAGCTTTCAATGCCGATTCACCTTCTTATGAGGGCATAACGCCGATAGGTTTTGTTCATATTGTACTCAGAAATGCGCAAAGAAGAAAGTATAAATCGTGAAAGGAATCAACCTGTGATGAAATGGATTGTCGGACTGGGCAACCCCGGTTCAAATTATGAGAAGACACGCCATAATGTTGGGTTCATGGCGCTGGATGCTCTGGCAGAGCGACACGGCATGAAGTTCAATCAGAATAAATGCAAATCGGTCATCGCGGAAGGGATGATTGGCGGCACTAAAACGGTCCTGATCAAACCGATGACGTTCATGAATCTTTCAGGCGAGGCCGTGCGTGCTTATATGGATTATTATAAAGTGAGTCTTGAGGACATGATTGTGGTCTATGATGATTTGGATACCGTCGTCGGTAAGATCCGCCTGCGATATCAGGGCAGTGCCGGAGGACATAATGGCATTAAATCCATTATTCAGCATACCGGGACGCAGAGCTTCAACCGCGTCCGAATGGGCATATCGAGGCCTGAGCCAGGTTATGCCATTGTGGATTATGTGCTGGGTACATTTCCGAAGAAAGAACGCGAACAACTGCAGAGCATGGTTGAGGAGACCTGTGACGCGCTGGAATTCAGTCTGGATCATACCTTTGAGCAGACGATGGCGAAGTTCAACAAGTCCTAGAGAAGCATTATAGGATGGAAGCAACCTGCCGGAAGATCGAAGTCTTAAACGAGGGAATTCCGGGCATACTGAAGGTATATACGACCTTCAGGAGGCATATGATGGCGATAACCTATGTTTGCAGACACTGTCGGGCTTTTCAGGGCCGCATCGATTCCAATCAAGTATCCGAAGCCCGTCTCGGATTTGATTCCTTGACCCCTGAGGAACGCAAGGATATAATAGCCTATGATTTTAACGGAGAAGTGATGGTACGGGTAACCTGCGATCATTGCAGAGAAGCCCTCGAAGCCCATCCGGAACTTAGCCTTTTGGCAAATCCCCTGCAATGAGAGTATAATGGGGTTAACGACGTTTTTTGGTAGAAGACATACAGCGGCAGGCCCTGCCGCTGCTCTAGCCTTGGCAGTTTTGCTCAAGGCTTCTTTTCGGTTATAATTTTTTGGCAATCGTCTAAAATTCCATGAGAAATAGAGTCTAGGAAATTCATTTCTTTTGCATAAGAGAGGTGCCCCCTTTTGTTACAAGCACTTATTGATGTATTTTCGAAGGATTCGGACTTCAAATCCATAACCGCTGGCGTTCAAGCCGGCATGAGGGAGCAATTGATCTCCGGTCTTTCCGGGTCGTCCAGACAGATCTTAATGGCTGCATTGCACCAGGACCAGCAGCGCCCGCTGCTCGTGGTCACTCATAATATGTTTTCAGCCCAGAAAATTGCGGATGATTTACAGGAAGCGCTCTCACCGGATCAAGTGTTATTATACCCGGCGAATGAGCTGGTAGCAGCCGAGTCGGCCGTTTCAAGCCCCGAGACTCTGGCGCAGCGGATTGATGTTCTCGTCCGTTGTGCAAGAGGCTTCCGGGGTATTGTCGTTGCGCCATTTTCCGGCGTGCGTCGCCTTCTTCCCGCTCCCGAAGTGATGTCCGATGCCCGAATCGTGCTCCATGACGGCGGTACACTCGTGCTGGAATCCTTTCTGAACCAGATGATTGAGATGGGATATGAACGGGTGGAGCGCGTCGAGAGCCGCGGCGAGATGAGTGTCCGCGGCGGTATCATCGATTTTTATCCGATGACAACGACCATGGCGTACCGCGTAGAACTGTTTGATGAGGATATCGACTCGATTCGTACCTTCGACCCGGCGGATCAGCGCTCGATTGATAAGGTCCGGGAAGTCACCATTACACCATGCAAGGAAATTATTGCCGATTCGGAGCGGCTTAGTCGCACAGCGGATACGGTGGCCCGTCTGCTGGAGACGCAGCTCGAACGCATGAGTGATCGTCAGGCCAAGCTCCGTTTGCGGGACGAAATACACCGGGAAGTTGAGATGCTGCGCGAGCGGATGTATTTCCCTGAAATCTATAAATATATCTCCCTGTTGTATCCGGAGAAGACCAATTTATATGATTACTTGCCGAAGGATACGATTCTGATTATGGATGAGCCTGCTCGCCTGTTAGAAACAGCCAAGCAGCTGGAGCGGGATGAAGCGGAATGGAATTTGCATCTGATGCAAAATGGCAAATCACTGCCGGATCTGCCGCTGTCGCTGGATACGGAAGAACTGATCTACCAGCATCCCTACCAGAGCCTGTTGATCTCCATCTTCCTGCGTCAGGTGCCAAGAATGCAGCCGCAAAATATCGTCAATATGATTACGCGCGGCATGCAGGATTTCCATGGACAGATGAACGTGCTCAAGGCCGAGATGGAACGCTGGAAGAAGTCGGGCGTTCAGGTCATGATGCTGGCAGGCGATGCAGAGCGGATGGACCGTATGCGGCGGGTGTTGCTGGACTATGGTATCGAAGAACCGGTGATGTATGAAGGGCATTTGCAAAATGGCTTCGAGATGCCTTCGGTCCATGCTGCTATTATTACAGAGAGTGAGATGTTCTCCTCGAAGCAGCGTAAAACACGCAAAACCACGAAGAATATGGACAACGCCGAGCGCATCAAGAGTTATACGGAGCTCAAAGTCGGCGACTATGTGGTGCATCAAAACCACGGTATCGGGAAATATATGGGGATCGGGACGCTCGAAATCAACGGAATCCATAAGGACTATATGCATATTTTGTATGCCGGGGGCGATAAGCTGTCCGTTCCGATTGAGCAGATCGATCTCATTCAGAAATATGTCGGTTCCGAAGATAAGGAGCCGAAGGTTTACAAGCTGGGTGGAAATGAATGGACACGGGTTAAGAACAAGGTTCGTTCTTCCGTTCAGGATATCGCCGACGATCTGATCAAGCTGTATGCCGAGCGTCAGTCTGCGCCTGGATACGGTTTTGAGAAGGATACGTCGGAGCAGCAGGAATTCGAGGACATGTTCCCATATGATGAAACACCCGATCAGCTTCGGGCCATTACCGAAATCAAAAAAGACATGGAACAAAACCGACCGATGGACCGGCTCCTGTGCGGTGATGTCGGTTACGGGAAAACGGAAGTGGCGGTTCGAGCTGCCTTTAAAGCGGCGATCGAAGGGAAGCAGGTTGCGGTGCTGGTACCGACAACGATTTTGGCCCAGCAGCATTACGAGACGTTCCGGGAGCGCTTCGCCAATTATCCGATCAACATTCAGGTGCTGAGCCGTTTCCGGAGCCGTAAGGAGCAGAATGAGACGATCAAGAAAGTAAAGCAGGGCTCCGTCGATATTCTGATCGGAACGCATCGACTGCTTTCGCAGGATATTGTGTTCAAGGATCTGGGACTGCTGATCGTGGATGAAGAGCAGCGATTTGGCGTTACGCATAAGGAGAAATTGAAGAAGCTGAAGACCAATGTCGACGTGCTGACGCTGACGGCAACGCCGATTCCGCGCACGCTGCATATGTCGATGCTCGGTGTTCGGGATTTGTCCGTGATCGAGACACCGCCGGAGAATCGTTTTCCAGTGCAGACTTATGTCGTAGAGCATAGCCAGACCCTGGTGCGGGAAGCGATCGAGCGGGAGCTGGCCCGGGGCGGTCAAGTTTACTATCTTTACAACCGGGTTCAGGGCATTCAGGAGATGGCAGCCCAGATATCCATGCTGGTACCGGAGGCCCGAGTGGGTGTGGGACACGGCCAAATGTCGGAAACGGAACTGGAGAAGACCATTCTCGACTTCCTCGACGGCGAATACGACGTATTGGTGAGCACAAGCATTATTGAGACGGGCGTGGATATCCCGAATGTCAATACGCTTATCGTGCATGATGCGGACAAAATGGGCCTCTCCCAGCTGTATCAGCTGCGCGGACGCGTCGGACGTTCCAACCGAATCGCATATGCTTATTTCACGTACCAACGGGATAAGGTGTTGACCGAAGTGGCCGAGAAGCGGCTGCAGTCCATTAAAGAATTTACGGAGCTTGGCTCCGGATTCAAGATTGCGATGCGGGACCTGTCGATTCGCGGTGCGGGCAACCTGCTCGGAGCGGAGCAGCATGGTTTTATTGCTTCCGTCGGGTTCGATTTGTATTCACAAATGCTGGCGGAGGAGATTCAAAAGCGCAAAGTCAGCATGTTGGGTGAGCCGCCATTGCCATCGAAGGACTGGAACACCTCCATCGATCTGGGGATTGATGCTTACTTGCCGTCTGATTACATTTATGACAGCATCCAGAAGATCGAAATTTATAAAAAAGTGGCTGTCGTTTCGTCTATCGACGAATCGGCTGAGCTTGAGGACGAGCTGCTTGACCGCTTTGGCGAGCTGCCGCTTGCGGTAAGTAACCTGCTTGCCGTATCCCGCTTGAAGGTATATGGTCGTACGTACGGGATCGACTCCATCATCCAGCGCGGCGATGATGTGCTGCTGCAGTTTTATGAAGGGCAGGACAAAGCGATTGATACAACAGGGCTTGCGCAAATTGGAAATATGTTCGAAAGACGTGTACAATTTGAACAAGGGCCGACTATGGCCATTCGAATCAAAGGCAAGGGACTTTCCGATCAACAACTGTTAGAATTGCTGGAGCAATTCCTGGAGGCCGCAAAAGGGCCATTCAACCTGAAGGGAGAACTACAAAATGCCGTCAAGAAATAACAAGGCATGGAAGACGTTTATTGTATCCATCACAGCAGTACTATCCATGTCGATGATCGCTGCGTGCGGAAACGACAAGACTAAGGGAACCGAAGATGATAATAGCAAAGTTATCGTCAAATATAAGGGTGGAGAAATTACCGAGAAGGAATTTGATCTGGAACAGCGCATGATTCAGTTCATGTCCCCGGAATACGCCCAATTTTTACAAATGGATGAATTTAAGGAGTATTTGGCGAAACAGGGGGTAGCCTATGAATACCTGTACGCCAAAGCTGACGATAAAGCGAAGGAAGCTGCCGGGAAGCAAGCGGATGATTTGTTAAAGCAGCAGAAGAGCGGAATGGGCGAGGAGCAGTTTAAAGCTGCTCTGGAATCGCAGAAATTGACGGAAGACGACCTCAAAAATTATATGCTTCGCGTCATGACCGTCATGGAGCACGAGAAGAATCAGGTAAAAGAAGAGGATATCAAGAAGGAATTCGATGCGAACAAGAAGGATTATACCAACATTAGCGTTCGTCATGTCCTGATTGGTTTTAAAGATACCGAAGGCAAGGAGAGACCTGAGGGAGAGGCGCTCAAAATTGCCAAGGAAGTACAGTCCAAGCTGAATAAAGGGGAGGATTTTGCTGCTTTGGCGAAGGAATACTCCCAGGACCCGGGCTCCAAGGACAGCGGGGGTCTGTACGAGAACAAACCCGCAGGCAGCTGGGTGCCTCAATTCAAGGAAAAGGCCTTAACGCTGGAACTGAACAAAATCAGCGATCCGGTAGAAACCGATTACGGCTACCATGTCATGAAAGTGGAGAAGCGTGAGGAAGTGTCTTACGACAAACTGCCTGCCGATCAGAAGGAAGGCATTCGAAATGAGCTGGCTTCGGCGAAGATTGACAACTTCATGCAGAATGAGCTTAACGACCTGATTGAGAGCATGAATCTTCCGAAAAGCGAGAATGCGGACAAGCCTGCCGAGGGCACGGGAGACCAGAAGACAGACGGTACAACCGACAAACCGGCGGAAGGTGATCAAACACCGGATGCAGGCAAGGACGACACAGGTAAATAAGCCCGCAGACAAGCGGTCGGGCAATGATATTGTAATGCGTTGGGGCAATGCCGGATGTATGGCCAGCGCACGCAAGAAATGGTGGGATCTTCGAATCCATAACGTGCGAAATCGCGCGTTATGGATTTTTTCTCCCCTGACGTCAGTCTCTTTCGAATGATATTTATTTTGGATTTCGCAACCAACAGAGGGTAGATGATGTATAAGGAATTGGGAATGGATGAATACTATGGTCAGACATTAACTCTTATATACCTGGGGACATCCTCTTCCCGAATGGAACAGTAGTTGAAAAATCTTCTTATGAAAGTGGGGCAACAAGTGACATGAAAGCTACTGGTATCGTCCGCCGTATTGATGACCTCGGGCGCGTGGTCATTCCAAAAGAAATTAGACGCACACTGCGGATTCGCGAAGGCGACCCGCTGGAAATTTTCGTTGACCGGGATGGAGAAGTCATTCTGAAGAAATATTCACCGATCGGTGAGTTGGGTGATTTTGCGAAGGAATATGCAGAGTCCCTTTATGAGAGCACAGGTCACATCACGATCATATCGGACCGTGATACATTTATCGCCGTAGCAGGCGGCTCCAAGAAGGAGTATTTGGACAAGCCAATCGGCAACCTTCTAGAAAACTGCATGGAAAATCGCAAGACAGTGCTGGAAAGCAACAGCGGTACGTATGAGATCAGCAAAGACAATCCGGAAACTCTGTCCGCATTTGTCGCTGCGCCTATCATTGCTGGTGGAGACCCGATTGGCAGTGTTGTGCTGCTGAACAAGGACGAATCCGTGAACATGGGTGAGATGGAAGTGAAGATGTCTGAAACTGCTGCAGGCTTCCTCGGCAAACAAATGGAACAGTAAGACGAGGACATGAATCCTTGGATGGAGACTCCCGCTGAACGTTGATCACAGGTCAATCGGCAGCTGGGAGTTTTTGTTGTCCGGTTTCTTTTTTTGTACCACGCTCACACCCTTGGTTATAATGATGTACATATGGCAGCATCTGAATGATGATGGGTCTATATTTACGGAAAAAGAAACTAGGGGATTGGAAGAGGATATGAAACCAGATCAAACAGGGGCAAGGCTTCTACAGGGAGCGTTTATTCTCAGTGCGGCCGCGCTTTTGTCCAAATTGATTGGCACACTGCAAAAAATACCGCTGCAAAATATGGGCGGGGATGCCGTCTTTGGCATCTACAATACGGTTTATCCGTTCTATATGATGATCATTACGATAGCGGCCGTCGGTTTCCCCGCAGCGGTCTCCAAATATGTGGCAGAATATGAGGCTGAAGGGCGCACAGAGGACGGTCATCGCCTGCTCCGCCTGTCATCCGCCTCGTTGGTGCTGTTCGGTCTGATTCTCGGCTTGCTGATGTATGTCTGCGCTCCGTGGATCGGGATGTGGATCGGAAGCAGTCAGGTTGTACCCGCCCTCCGCGCAGGCGCGTTGGCGCTGGCATTCGTGCCTTGGATGTCGGTCCTCCGCGGTTATTTTCAAGGGCTGCACAATATGGTGCCGACGGCGATTTCCCAGATTACGGAGCAAGTTGTCCGTGTCGGGGTTATGATTGTGCTGCTCCTTTACATGATACGGGCCGGCGCCGATTCCGACATGATTGCCGCCGGGGCCCTGCTAGGATCTGCTGCCGGTGGTGCTGCCGGTCTGGTGGTGATGGGAATCTACTGGCGCAAGCATCTCCGGGGAACTCGGAGTAAAGCACAAGGAAAAGTTGTCTACGGAATCAGAGCAGCGGGTATGAACGAAACGAGGATGCGTGCCGATGTATCTAGAGAGGGAGCAGGTGTTCTGCTTGGACGCCTGCTTGCTTATGGAATTCCGGTCTGTCTTAGTCTGCTCGCGGTTCCGCTGATTGGACTGGTGGATACCTTCACGGTGCCCCGGTTATTGACATCCGGCGGACTGGGCGAAGCAATGGCTATGGCAGAGTTTGGGGTCTATAACCGCGGACTGCCGCTTGTCCAGCTGGTTACGATGCTGGCTACTTCGTTGTCGGTTCTGTTTATCCCTGCCCTGGCAGAGGCCAAGTTCAAGGGAGAGTCCAGCCGGGTTGCAAGCCAAACCCGCATGGCCCTCCGCTGGTTTTGGCTGATCGGGATGACGGCCTCCGTAGGCTTGGCAGTGCTGGCTGAGCCGATTAACGTTATGC
The DNA here is from genome assembly GCF_037969785.1 of Paenibacillus sp. FSL W7-1332. NCBI lineage: Bacteria > Bacillati > Bacillota > Bacilli > Caryophanales > Paenibacillaceae > Paenibacillus > Paenibacillus sp. FSL W7-1332. Next base: position 48,512 of record NZ_CP150209.1, read on the forward strand.
TGTACGAGGATGCCGCAGGAACGGTGACGATGCAGGTGATTGCCTTTACAGCCGCCGGGGGTACGCTGAGCACGATTACAGCCGCGCTGCTTCAAGGCATCGGCATTGTAAAGGCCCCGGCGGTTCATCTGCTGGCTGCGGCAGGGCTCAAGCTGCTGCTCAACCTGCTGCTGGTGCCGCAGTTTGGCATTACCGGCGCAGCTATCGCCGGCGTGGCCGCGCATCTGACCGCCGCCGCGCTCAACCTCGCGCTGCTCTCGCGAAGCGCCGGCGCCCGCCTTGACGCCGGCGGCATGCTCGCGAGGACGCTGCCGGTCCTCGCCGCGGTGGCGCTGGCCGCCTGGGCCGCAGGTGAGGCAGCCGGCGGCATTCTGGCGGCGGCCGGCTTCGCCCCAGGCCGCCTCACCCACGCGGCAGCGGGCCTGAGCGGCGTCGCGGCCGGATGCGGCGCCTTCCTTATCGGCGCCGCGCTCACGAAGCTCCTCACCGAGGAGGAGCTTCGGATGCTGCCGAAGGTCGGAAGACCACTGGCAGCCTTCTTGCGGGCCCTGCGTGTGCTGCGCTGAACCGGGCCGATTGTGAGATGTTTGATCTTCTGTGCTATAGTAGTGTACGATAATGACGTCGACAAGGCGGACGAAGACGAAAGGAAGTAGCGTATGAGTGCATCCATTACGGTGGTCGGCTTGGGTTCTGGCAATCCGGATCGATTGACGATAGGTATCATAAAAACCATGCAGCGGGCATCGAAGGTGTATGTGCGTACATTATCTCATCCCGTCATTGCTGCGTTGAATGAATTCCAGATTGAACCGGAATCGTTTGACCATGTGTATGAAGCGTATGACACCTTTCCCGAGGTGTACGAATCCATTGCATCCGCGCTAATCAACTTGGCCAAAGCTGCTGAGGAGGATCGCGAGATTGTCTACGCGGTGCCCGGGCATCCCATGGTAGCGGAGGCAACGGTTCGGTTATTACGGGAACGCTGCCCGGGAGAGCATGTGACGCTTACGGTGCTCGGCGGTGAGAGTTTTCTGGACGAGGCCTTCGTTCGCCTTGGTTTCGATCCCATTGAGGGCTTCCAGCTTCTCGATGCGGCTGAGCTTCGGGCAAGCGTCATCCAGCCGCAGCTGCATACCCTGATCGGCCAGGTGTATGACATGTTTACGGCTTCGGAAGTTAAACTGGCGCTGATGGAGCTGTATCCGGACGATTATCCAGTCATTGTCGGCCATGCGCTGGGCGTTGAGGGCGAAGAAGCGATACAGCAAGTACCGCTCTTTGAACTCGATCGCATCGACGGCTACGGGAATTTGTCGCTGATCTACGTACCCCGAAGCGATGACAGCACGTTAAGGCAGCGAACGTTTGCCCGGCTCCATGAGATCGTTGGCATTCTCCGCAGTCCTGAAGGCTGTCCGTGGGACCGCGAGCAGACCCACGAATCCATCCGCAAAAATCTCATCGAAGAAACCTATGAGGTATTGGAGACGATTGATGAGGATGATCCTGAGCATATGCAGGAAGAACTTGGGGATCTGCTGCTGCAGATTATGCTGCATTCCCAGATGGAAGAGGAGCTCGGTACCTTTACGGTGTATGATGTCATTCAAGCGCTGAATGACAAGCTGATCTTCCGCCACCCGCATGTCTTTGGCGAGAGCAGCGCCAAAGACGCGCAATCTGCCCTGCAGAACTGGGAGCAGATGAAAGCGGAAGAGAAGCGTCGCAAGGGGCTCTCACCTGAGAAAGCCTCGGCGCTGGATGGCATCCCGCGGGATCTTCCCGCCTTGATGAAGGCGTACAAGCTCCAGAAGAAGGCATCCAAGGTTGGTTTCGATTGGGATAATATCGAAGGTGTGTTCCAGAAGATTGAAGAGGAACTCGGTGAACTGAGGCAGGCGGTGACCGAGGGCCAGTCTGATGAGGACACAGCACTAGAGCTCGGCGATCTGCTGTTCGCGGTCTCCAATGCGGCAAGATTTATCGGTGCGGATCCGGAAGAGGCGCTCTCGAGAACGAACCGAAAGTTTGTCAGTCGCTTCAGCTACATAGAGGAGAAGCTTGCCGCCCAGGGGAAAACCTTGCAGGAAAGTACTCTGGACGAGATGGAAGCCCTATGGCAGGCCGCTAAATCGGGATCGGCACAAAACGGCGGTATCGACGTGTGAAAAGGGCAACTTTTCACGTAAAAAATAAAAAAATAGGGATTTGCGGCAGGAATTCCGCAAGGCATCCAGAATAATCATTAATGGTGAAATCTTGCAGGTTGCAAGGCGGTTTAACCGAATAACCGTAAAATCTTATATTTTTCTGATAATTGGGAGGATTTAATTCATGAACAAAACAGATCTGATCAACAACATTTCCGGTAAAAGCGGTTTGACAAAAAAAGACGTAGAGAACGTCCTGAACGGCTTCCTTGGTGAAATCACTGAAGCTTTGGCTAATGGCGATAAAGTTCAATTGATCGGCTTTGGTACATTCGAAACTCGCAAGCGCGCTGGACGTACTGGCCGCAACCCGCAAACGGGTAACACGATCGAAATTCCAGAATCCAACGTTCCTGCGTTCAAGGCAGGTAACAAGCTTAAAGAAGCCGTAAAATAATGCGCGTCGATAAATTCCTGAAAGTATCGAGGTTAATCAAGCGGCGTACCGTAGCGAAAGATGTATCGGATCAAGGTCGGGTGCTGATCAATGGCCGCGAGGCCAAGCCGAGCAGCACGGTTAAATTGGGCGACGAGATCACCGTCCAGTTTGGCCAGAAGCTGGTGACCGTCCGGGTCGAGCGTCTTACCGAGACAACCCGTAAAGATGAGGCGACCAGCCTCTACACCTTGGTCAAGGAAGAACCGATCGTTAAAGATCGCGGATTGGACTGGTAAGCAGCCCAAAGCCGTTCCATCAAACGTCCCTCTCACCATATGGTGTGGGGGGCGTTTTTATGTTTATCATGGATGTATAAACGATTGGAACTCCTGCTCTCTTTCTTTCGCCTGGCTTTCGTCGCAGCGTCACGATCATTCCTGAGGCGGTTGTTCTTCTTCCGGTTCTAAAGACAGGCACCTTCCCATAAGCTATTGTTAAAGGAGGGGTACATGCCATGATCGACCAAGGGAAGGGTAAGTTTCATGACCTGCGGATGCAGAACCGGAAGCTGCTGGACATAACGGGTGTCCAAAATGTGGAGAGCTTTGACAGTGAAGAATTTCTGCTTCAAACCGAGCTTGGGCATCTCACCATTCGGGGGCAAAATTTACATATTAAAAATCTCAGCCTGGAAGAGGGGCTTTTGTCGATTGAAGGTCAGGTGCATTCACTGATTTATTTGAATCCCGGTTCGCAGACCAAGAACAAGAGTCTGCTGGGTAAGCTGTTTAAATGAACCCCAGCGTACAATGGATCACGCTGCTCTGGATGCTCTTCTCCGGAGCAGCGATGGGAGTCGCCTTCGACAGCTACCGGGTGCTGGCAGGGCAGCTCCGTTTCCCGCGATGGTCCAAGCATACCCTGGACTTCCTTTACTGGATTGCGGCAGCCTTCTTCATTTTTCGCATGTTGTACGTGACCAATGACGGTCAACTGCGTTTTTATGTGTTTGTGGGCTTGTTTATAGGGGTTTGGATCTATTTTTTATTATGGAGTGTCATAACCCAGCGTTTTGTGGTAATGTTAATTCAAGTGACAAAAGGCTTAATGGCCTTTTTGTACAAGCTGTTCCGTATGTTAGTGTGGAATCCCATCAAAGGACTCCTAATGCTCATCTTGGGATTGTTAAGGTTTCTATGGAAGTTTCTCCTGTCGCTGTTGCGTTTAGTCCTTAAATGCCTCATGCCTTTTTGGCGACTCTTGAAATGGATGCTGAGACCGATCACATCCAGAGTCAGGCTGCCGGCATGGAGCAAGCAACTCGCGGACAAGGTTATTAAGGCGTGGAAGCGCTGGTTTTAGGAGGTATGGTCATGGGAAGATTTGCTGATCCGTCGAAGCAGGCTCCCCAACAAACCAAGACAAAGAACAAGGGCGCACGCCGGCGTAAAAAAATGTTTGTGGCGATGATGGCGCTGTTTTTGATCTGGGCAGGTTCAACGCTCTGGTCCCAGAATGACCGCATCCGTAATCAGAACGAAGCGCTTGCTCAAAAGCAAGAGGATTATAAGTCCATTGAACAGTCGCTAATCCAGATTACTCATGAAGTGGAGCGATTGAAGGACCCTGAATATATCGGGCAGATTGCCCGCAAGAAGTTTGGACTGTATCTGCCAAATGAGACGCCGATCATTCAGCCCCAAAATTCGGGCGAAAAGCCGTAATTAGGCATGACAGACGTCTGTTGACCTTGTTTAGGTCATTATCGTATAATCAAATCACCGCAGCGCGATTTCTAAATCGGACTGTATATTTTTAAGGGAGGATCATTTTATTCTATGGCAATTGAAGTGGGCACCAAGTTAGAGGGCAAGGTGACAGGCATAACGCATTTTGGAGCATTTGTGGATCTGTCAGGAGGTGTCACGGGTCTCGTTCACATCTCGGAGATCGCCGACAATTACGTTAAGGATGTCAACGATCATTTGAAAATCAACGACGTCGTTACCGTGAAGGTGATTAATGTCGACAAGGACGGCAAGATCGGTCTTTCGATCAAGCAGGCTGTCGACAAGCCGGCTTCCGAAAGTCGTCCACCCCGCGCACCGAGACCGGAACGCAGTGGAGGCGGCGGAGAACGATTCGGAGGTGGCGGTGGTGGAGGATTCAACCGTGAACGCGGCGGACGCCCGTTTAAGCCTGCGGCCAACAAGCCTTCATTTGAGGATAAAATGTCACGCTTCCTAAAAGACAGTGAAGAACGGATCTCTTCGCTTAAGAAGAATACGGAAGGCAAACGCGGTGGACGCGGAGCCAAACGTATGTAATTCGATAAAATATAAACTGACCGCAGAGGGAAATCGCCTTCTGCGGTTTTTTTGTCGTTGCATCCAAGGGTACGACAGGTTCCTACGCAATTTACGGCGCTGTCGTATGGAATGAGCACGGAATGTCCGCCTCAATTCGGGAAATGATCCGCAAGAATGCTGCAGGCTTGACCCGTGGAAACACCGCTGGGCGCGGGGGATGGACGCTCTTTTCCCGAACGTTCGCAAGACACGTTGATTTTGTCGGAAATTTCTTTCGGGCTTGTCCGGTGTTCTGACAAACTTTCCTGAACAGGGGTTTTATAATGAGACCAACAAATTCGTGAAGAATGGGGTGCCAGCGTAATGGATAAAAGAAATCTGGTGATGTTTCCGGGTACTGAGGCGGTTAAAGGGGGAGCGGGTTCCATTCGTGCCCGTGTAACAGAACGGTTAGGGCAGCTGCCTTTCCTGCAGCGTCCCATCCACTTCCTGGCCGCTAAGAAGTGGATGATTCTGCTAACCTTCATGGGTTTTCTGCTCGGACGAGCTATGATTCTGGGGGAGCTGTCTCCATTTGCAGTCGCTTATTTTGCAGTTATTGCCTTTATGCGTCGTGATGTTTTGCTGCCGGTAGGCGCAGCGATCGTTGCAGGTAGTTTATTTGCGTCCTTTCCGGTGGCATGGATGGTACCGGCAGAAATCTTGATCTTTTACTTTATGATGCGGGGATTGGAGACCTATGATCGGGCAGAATTGTCGTATGCGCCGCTGATGGTATTTGTCTCCACCTTCTTCGTGAATCTGTTCAGTGTTCTCATCGGACCTAGCATTACCTGGTATTCCATGATGATGCTCACCCTGAACGCCGTACTCAGCTTTGTACTGACACTGGTCTTTATCCAGGCGATTCCGGTGCTGACCCTTCGTAAAAAAACACATGCTCTTCGAAATGAAGAAATTTTATGTATCATCATTTTGCTGGCGTCGGTCATGACAGGAGCCGTTGGCTGGACGATCCAATCCCTGTCGGTAGAGCATGTCCTATCCCGATACTTAATTCTATTGTTTGCTCTAGTCGGGGGAGCTCCACTAGGCGCCTCGGTTGGTGTAGTAACAGGCCTCATCCTCAGTCTTGCCAACATTTCGGCATTCTCCCAGATGAGTCTGCTCGCCTTCTCCGGGATGCTCGCCGGTATGCTGAAGGAAGGGAAGAAAGGCGGCGTTTCGCTGGGAATGCTGCTCGGGGCTACCATTCTCTCCATCTATTTCAGCAATCCTGGAGAAGTGATGATCTCCACTTGGGAAACCTGCGCGGCTATTGTGTTATTCCTCATTACGCCCAAGAGCGTGATGCAGGCTATAGGCAAATATGTGCCAGGCACGCAGGATCACACCCGTTCACAGCATGAATATGCCAAGCGGGTCCGGGATCTTACAGCGGATCGTGTTACCCAATTTTCCCGGGTGTTCCGGCAGCTCTCGCAAAGCTTCGGACAAACGTCCGGGGTTATACAGCCTCCGGGCAAACAAACGGAGGAGATGAATCATTTCATGAATGCCGTGGCGGAGGGCAGCTGTGCCACATGCTTTAAACGGAATCAGTGCTGGGACATGAAATTTTACCAGACTTATAAATATATGACCGATATGATGACCTCCATCGAGGAGAACCCTGAGATGGAAGCAGATGATCTGCCACCGGAATGGAGCCGGATCTGTGCCAAGAAGGAGGAGGTGCTTGGCATCCTCAAGCAGCAGTATCATCTTTACCAACATGATATGCAGTGGAAACGCCAAATATACGATAGCCGACATCTGGTAGCGGAACAATTATCCGGGGTTTCTCAGGTTATGGAAGATTTGGCACGAGAGATTAAGCGGGAAAGCCAGACGATGCACATTCAGGAAGAACAGATTCGGGAAGCGCTTCAGCAGCTGGGTTTATCGATTCAAGGCATTGATATCATCAGTTTGGACTCCGGGCAGGTTGAGATTGAGATCGTTCATGCGTATACCCGGGGTTATGACGAATGCAGGAAGATTATCGGACCGCTGCTGTCCGACATTCTCGGGGAGCATATCGCCGTAATGGAAGAGACCTTGACCCATCCAAGGGATGGATTGGCCACCGTGCGATTCGGCTCAGCGAAAACATATGAAATTATGACAGGCGTAGCCGCAGCGGCTAAGGGAGGAGATATTTTATCAGGTGACAGCTTCAGTACGGTCGAGTTGGGGAACGGGACGTTTGCGGTAGCGCTTAGTGATGGTATGGGCAACGGGGAAAGGGCTCGGCTTGAGAGCAGCTCGGCTCTGAATATATTAGAACAACTGCTTCAATCCGGGATGGATGAGAAGCTGGCGATCAAATCGGTGAACTCCATCCTTATGCTGCGTTCACCGGATGAAATCTATGCTACGGTCGATATGGCCCTAATTGATCAATATACGGCTCAAACCACCTTTATGAAGATCGGTTCGACGCCAAGCTTTATCAAGCGGGGGAATGATGTCATACCGGTCTCGGCCAGCAATCTCCCGATCGGGATTATTCAGGATATCGAAGTGGATCTGGTGTCGTTACAGCTGCAAGCCGGTGATGTTCTCATCATGATGACGGATGGCATATATGATGCGCCGGGTTATGCGGTGAACAAGGAGCTATGGATGAAACGAATGATTCAGGAGGTGAACAGCGAGGATCCGCAGGAAATAGCCGATTGTTTGCTGGAGAAAGTGATTCGCTATCAACAGAATCAAATACATGATGATATGACGGTGGTGGTCGGGCGTGTGGATCACTTCCATCCGGAATGGTCGAATGTGCATGTTCCGGGCTTCGCCCGAATGGAGCGGCCGCGAACGGTTAGCTGATGCGATAGATAAAATAGATAAACTAAGTGATTACCCGGGAAATGGAGGACCCCGGAGAGGGTAAATCTTTTCCGTCGATTCTTCTATATATCGTTTGAACTCTCTTGAATGTGGAAATGATAGAGACAGAAGTCAAATCGATAGGATGAGACGGAGGCGATCATTTATTATGAAGCAAATTCTACTGATTACGGACGGATGCTCGAACGTGGGAGCCAGTCCGGTTCTGGCTGCAGCCCATGCGCTCCAGGATGGTATTGTCGTGAATGTGGTGGGGGTCCTTGATTACGGAACGATCGGTGAGCTTGGGGGATTGGAAATTCAGGAGATAGCCAAAGCGGGAGGGGGTATACACCGGATCGTAGGTACACCGCAGCTGGCGCAGACGATACAGATGATGACTCGGAAAACGGTGGTTCAGACGATCCAACAAGCGGTAAATAAGGAGATACAGCATATTTTGGGGGGCGGGTCGCTGGAGGAACTTCCGCCGGACAAGCGATCGCAGGTCGTTGAAGTTGTGGATGAGCTGGCTGAGACGTCATCTCTGCAGGTCGCGTTGTTAATCGATGCAAGTGCTAGCATGAAACCCAAGCTGGCTGCCGTTGAGGAAGCGATACGTGATTTAATGCTGAGTTTGAAAGCGCGCGCAGGCTCAAGCGAATTGTCCGTATTCCATTTTCCTGGAAAACACAGCGGCGAGGATATCGTGATGGACGTGAATTGGACCTCGGATCTGGACGGCGCCCGGGGAATGTTCAGCCGCCTGCAGATGAGAGGGGCTACGCCGACGGGACCTGCCTTGTTAAAGGTGATTGAATTTTACCGATATGGTACACTAGAGGGTAATCAATCATGGCAGGGTCATTCCAGCCAAGAGGAAGGGATGCTCGGTGACTACGTTGTCTAACCCGGGTTATCCGCCAGGAACCGTAATTAAGGGCAAGTGGCGGAACAGCCGGTACATCGTGGAGCGTATGCTCGGCAAAGGGGCTAACGGCAAGGTGTATCTGGTCCATCGGGCAGGAGTACGCGAGCGTTATGCTCTAAAAGTTGGGTATGACGCTCTGGATCTTCAATCCGAAATTAATGTCCTGAATGCGTTGAAAGAACAGATGCCGAACCCTTATCTCGTGGAGGCGGACGATCATCATGACGGCAGTGGGGAAGTGTCCTTCTATGTCATGCGTTACATTGAAGGGAGTCCGCTGCATCATTTTATTCGCAAGCGTGGTGCCGATTGGATCGGATTGATCGGACTGAAGCTGCTCGAGAAGCTGTCCGTTCTGCATGCATCCGGTTATGCATTTGGTGATTTGAAGCCGGATAATGTGATGGTCTCGGCATACGGAAGAGTGGAACTGATCGATTATGGAGGCGTAAGCCCTTTCGGACGCAGCGTCAAGCAGTTTACGGAATGGTATGATCGGGGATACTGGAATGCCGGAAGCCGGACTGGCGACGTATCCTATGATTTGTTCTCGTTTGCCGTGATGTGTATCGGCCTGCTGGATGAGAAATCATTACGGGAGGCGTCTTGTCAGCTTCCCCAGACCCGTAGTGTTGCCGATCTGCAGCTGGTGCTGCGAAGAAACCTCCTGTTTAAGCCATACGCTGTGTGGCTGAACAAGGCTTTGTCGGGAGATTTCGCGGATTCACGGGAAGCGTTGAACGAGTGGAGAAAACGAATATATGAAGGTTCGGGCCGGAGCGTGCGTCCTAAACCGGGACGAACTCCGCGTTGGCTGAAGAACGCGTTTGGTTTGTCGTTAGTCATCATGGCCCTTACTGTTTATTTTTTCTTCCGCTCATGAAGTTGTTACCTTGTTACTGGGAGTTCATAAAGGTGCGAGTTCAAAAAGGTCGGTTTTCAGCACCGAAGCTTATGCTCCCGATGTGCGTTTTTTCAAAACGCTTCAGTTGGATGAAGCTAGGGACGTCAGGAGTGGAGCTACACGTTTTCGCAGAAAACGCCTTCGAAAGCATCTGCTTAGGCCCGGCTGAATTCAAGATTCGATGCCGAGTGGCTTCCTGATTCACTTCGTGTTAGATATAGAATTTATGAGTTATCAGTGGAACTGATGAAATTCTATATCGCAAGAAAATCTACCTATGCATCGCGGTCGCTCATCCTTGAAGTGGCCTCGATAGGGGTTTTCTTATCAAAAGCGGGCTTTTTGAACAACCTCTAAAGGGGACCTGGAAAGTGAAACAGGATTATTTACGGACATTCGTCAACCATGTCGAGCGTACAGCCGCAGAGTTTGATCTGTGGTCAGAAGGCGATAGCATCGTGGTCGCCGTTTCCGGCGGGCCTGATTCCGTTGCGCTCCTGCACGTACTGCATGAAATTTCTATGCACCGGACGCCGCTCCGATTGATCTGCGCCCATGTGCATCACGGGTTTCGGGAGGAATCAGACCAAGAGGCAGAAATGGTGCGTGAACTAGCGGAGCGGCTCGGACTTCCATTAGAAACGGCGTTTATCGATATTCCTGCTTATATGGAAGAGAGCGGTAAGGGTGGGCAGGAGGCTGCAAGAGAGAAGCGTTATGAATTTCTGCTGCAAACAGCCCACAAATACAATGCGCGCTCCGTAGCTCTGGCTCATCATGCTGACGATCAAGCCGAGACGGTGCTCATGCGGCTTCTGCGCGGGAGCGGCCTGTCCGGACTTGCCGGAATAAAATTTAAGCGAACGGAAAAAAAAGTGGAACTTATCCGTCCGTTTCTTCGTATGTACAAGGCGGATATCGTGGAGCTGTGCCGTATATGCGGATTCCAGTATGCGGTGGATAACAGCAATCTGCAGACGAAGTACCGCCGTAATGCGATTCGCCTGGAAGTATTGCCTTTTCTGGAACGATACAATGGGCAGTTCTCCTCCTCACTCAATCAGCTGGCCGAGATTGTCCAGCAGGAGGATGATTTTGTGGAGCTTGAAGCTGCGAAGCAATTTCGGAGTATGGTACAGGAGAACGATGGGAGGCTCGCTTTCGACGCGCCTTCCTTTTTGGGCTTACATGTCGCTTTACAACGGCGTTTGATTAAACTAATATTAAATTACCTGCCCTCAGACCAGGAAAACACCGATTTTGTCAAGATTGAAACGGTGCGCCATGGCATTCTTAACGATCAGCGAAGCAACTGGCGTCTGGATCTGGGTGACGGCATTACCTGTGTTCGTGAGTACGGAGTGATCCAGTTTTGGCCTAAGCCTCCGGAAGAACAGGGACAGTACATATACATTCTTGATTCTCCTGATGTTTCGCAGCAGTATGTTAAGGAAATCGGAAAGATGCTGAAATTGTCGTTAAAGACAGGAAGCGAAAGCCGGAGCGGCTCCAGACCATCGGCCTTTGTGGCGGATTTTGATGCGGATGAGCTTAGGTTTCCTTTAACCTTGCGTAACAGACAGCCGGGGGACAAGATGAAGATCATGGGATTAAACGGAAGCAAAAAGGTGAAAGATATTCTCATTGATGAGAAAATCCCACCGTCTGTCCGTGCCCGGATTCCTATTCTTTGTGACGGTTCCGGCAGCATTGTGTGGATTCCAGGTGTACGACGTTCCGTTCACGCCGCTTGCGGGCGGCACACATCACGAGTTCTCCGGATGGAGCTATCGGATGCTTAAGGCAAGTGTAAAACGAAGAATGGCCCGTTTCACGCTTTCATAGTATAAACGTAGGAGGTCCACTTAAGTTGCAGAATGACATTCAGGAAATACTCATCAGTGAAGAAGAGATTCACGCAAAGATTAAGGAACTTGGTTCCAAACTCAGCGCCGAATATGTGGGACGCAATCCACTCGTTATTTGCGTTCTTAAAGGTGCGTTTATTTTTATGGCCGACTTGGTTAAATCCATAACAGTACCTCTTGAGTTGGATTTCATGGCTGTATCCAGCTATGGGGCATCAACCAAATCCTCCGGCGTGGTGAAGATCATTAAAGATCTGGACGCATCCGTTGAAGGCAGGGATGTGCTGATTGTGGAGGATATTATCGACAGCGGTCTTACGCTGAGTCATTTGATTGAGCTTCTGAAAAGCCGCAAGGCAAACTCGGTGTGCGTTGTCACCTTGTTTGACAAGCCGGCACGCCGTACGGTGGATTTGCAGGCCGATTATACCGGATTCGTGCTGCCGGATGCATTTGTTGTCGGATACGGACTTGATTATGCCGAGCATTACCGGAACCTCCCCTACATCGGGATTTTGAAGCCGGAAATCTACAGCAGTTAAACCGCGCCAATGGGCCGCTATCACAGTTCAGGGCCCTTTGTTGAGATGGCCAGACAGGCTGTGGTAAAATATCTTATGTGTCTTGAGAGGAGGTAGGGGATGAGTCGGTTCATCCGGAATTCTGGTTTTTATTTGATTCTATTTTTAGTCGTGGTGGGCATAGTACAATTCGTTACTAATGGCGGCGAGCAAGCCGATGCCCCTAGTTATAATGAACTGCGGCAGGAAGTCAAAGCTAACAACATAGAGGAAATGACGGTACAATTTGACGGTTACGCTTATCTGGTGACCGGTAAGTATAGGGAGGTTTCCGAAGAGAAAAAATCGGAGAATTTCTCAGCCTATATTCCTGCCACGGATGCAGCGATGCAAGAGCTGACTGCAGCCAGTGAGAGCAACAAAGTCAAACTGTCCGTGTTGCCAATGGAAGGCCAAAGCATTTGGCTGACATTGCTTTCATCCTTTATTCCGCTCATCATTATGTTTGTACTGTTCTTCTTCCTGTTTAATCAGGCTCAAGGCGGCGGCGGCAAAGTGATGAACTTTGGCAAGAGCAAAGCCCGCTTATATAATGAAGAGAAGAAACGGATTACATTTGAAGATGTAGCCGGAGCAGATGAAGAGAAGCAGGAGCTTGTTGAAGTTGTTGACTTCTTGAAGGATCCGCGCAAGTTCAACACGGTTGGCGCTCGCATTCCGAAGGGCGTTTTGCTTGTCGGTCCTCCGGGAACCGGTAAGACGCTCCTGGCTCGTGCCGTTGCCGGTGAAGCGGGAGTGCCGTTCTTCAGTATTTCCGGTTCCGACTTCGTTGAAATGTTTGTCGGTGTCGGTGCTTCTCGTGTACGTGACTTGTTCGAGAACGCGAAGAAGAATGCACCATGTATCATCTTTATCGATGAGATTGATGCAGTAGGTCGTCAGCGTGGCGCTGGTCTTGGCGGCGGTCATGACGAGCGTGAACAGACACTCAACCAGTTGCTGGTTGAAATGGACGGTTTCGGAGCGAACGAAGGCATTATCATCGTTGCTGCGACCAACCGCCCGGATATTTTGGACCCGGCGCTTCTTCGTCCGGGACGTTTTGACCGTCAGATTACCGTAGATCGCCCGGATGTGAAGGGCCGTGAAGCCGTACTGAAGGTTCATGCACGCAACAAACCATTGACGAAGGATGTTAAACTTGACATCATCGCCAAACGTACAACCGGTTTTACAGGCGCCGATCTGGAGAATCTCCTGAACGAGGCTGCCTTGCTTGCAGCTCGCCGCAACCGTAAAGATATTTCCATGCGAGAAGTGGATGAGGCGATTGACCGCGTTATCGTCGGTACGGAGAAACGCAGCCGCGTGATCAGTGACCGCGAGAAACGCATCGTGGCATACCATGAAGCGGGTCATACCATTGTGGGTTACTTCCTCGAGCATGCGGATACGGTGCATAAGGTAACGATTATCCCTCGTGGCCGTGCCGGCGGATATGTCATTATGATGCCGAAGGAAGATCGGATGCTCGTGACGAAGCAGGAATTGCTGGATCGCGTAACCGGTTTGCTTGGCGGACGTGTCGCTGAGGAGCTGTTCATCGGTGAAATCGGGACCGGGGCATACAGTGACTTCCAGCAAGCAACAGGCATTATCCGCAGCATGGTTGTGGAATACGGTATGAGTGAGAAGCTCGGACCGATGCAGTTCGGTACATCCCAAGGACAAGTGTTCCTTGGACGTGATATCGGACATGAGCAGAACTATAGTGATGCAATCGCTTATGAGATCGATCAGGAAATGCAGCGATTCATTAATGATTGCTATGAGAAATGTAAAGAGATCCTGAATAAGCATGCTAAAGAGGTTCATCTGATTGCGAATACGCTCCTCGAGATGGAAACGCTGGAGCTTGAGCAAATCAAGAATCTCATTGAGACCGGATCAGCTGAAGGCAACGGCAGTGGCGACGGTGAAGGAGAGGGTTCTTCCGAGAATGGTGAACCGATCATCGACAACATTGGCGACGTGAAAGTTCGCATCCAAGGGAAAGAAGACGGCGAGCAGCCGACTTCCACGGAGGAAATTCCGAACAACCCGATGGATTCGAATGATCCAGGGCCAGAGCGCAAAGATTCGGAGCGCAAGGATCCTCCAGGCGGATCGGACAACGGTAACAGCAGCTTAACGTAATATTTGCTGATAAAACCTCGAATACCGAATAAAATTGAAGAACCGGAGAACGATAATTCGTTTTCCGGTTCTTTTTGTGCTTTCTATCACATTGACAGGGGGCAGAACGAACGTGTACATTAGTTGTTAAATAAGGATGCGAATCCTTTCACAAAGGTGGAAACCATCCTGAAAGTCACATGGTCATCAGCGGCGAACTGCCGGACTATATAAGGGGAGAGGGTCGATCATGGAAGCGTTGGCACTGGAGCGTAAGGCGGAACAGAACCGTGAGCTGCGCGAGCGGTTAATGCAATTGAAGAAGGAACGTAACGCAATCATTTTGGCACATTATTATCAACGGGATGAAATACAAGAGGTCGCTGATTTCCGGGGGGATTCCTTCCTGCTCGCGCAGAAGGCAGCACAAACGGATGCCGAGGTTATCGTATTTTGCGGTGTGCATTTTATGGGCGAAAGCGCTAAAATTCTGGCACCGGGCAAGACGGTTCTTATACCGGATGAGCGGGCCGGCTGCCCTATGGCGGACATGGTGAACGTTGACGGACTGCGGAAGCTGAAAGCGCAGCATCCGAATGCCAAAGTGGTCACGTACATCAATTCATCGGCTGAGATCAAAGCTGAGACGGATATCTGCTGTACTTCATCCAATGCCGTGAAAGTGATTCAGTCGGTGGATTCGGATGAAATTATATGGGTGCCTGACAAAAATCTGGGGCATTATGTTCAGCAGCATACCGACAAGAAGCTCATTATCTGGGAAGGGTACTGCAACACGCATGACATGCTGACGGTGAAGGATGTCGTCGAGATGAAGGCCAAATATCCTCATGCTGAATTTGTGGTGCATCCGGAATGCCGTCCGGAGGTTGTTGCGATGGGGGATTTTGTAGGAAGTACCACCGCCATCCTGGAGTATTGCAAGAATTCATCGGCCAGGGAGTTTATCGTGGGTACTGAGGACGGAACCGGTTATCAGCTTCGACTGGATAGCCCGGATAAATCGTTCCATTTCGCTACGAAATTCCTGGTGTGTCCGAATATGAAAGTGAATAACCTCAAAAAGCTGGTTAAAGCGTTGGAAACGATGAAGCCGCAAATTTATGTGCCGCCGGTCGTTGCAGAAAAAGCCAGAACTTCATTAGAGCGCATGTTACAGGTTAAGTAGCATGCGCTACTCTTTCGTGAAAAGACAGGTGAGGCATCGTGATACCGCAGTATTTAATTGATTTTGATCTGAACGATCTTCCTGCAGTTGAGACGGACGTCATCGTGATCGGTTCAGGCATTGCGGGTTTATATACGGCGATCATGGCAAGTGCGACTCAGAATGTGCTGCTGATTACGAAGAAATCGCTGCTCGAAAGCAACACGCGTTATGCGCAGGGAGGAATTGCAGCCGTAACAGCTGAGGATGACTCCCCGGCCTATCATCGGCAGGATACCCTCTTGGCAGGGGCGGGCCTATGTTCATCTGCCGCGGTGGATGTCCTTGTAAACGAGGGGCCGGTTGGCGTTCAAGAGTTGATTCGGCTCGGCACGATGTTTGATGTGGAGAATGGCGAGCTCGCGCTGACCCAAGAAGGCGCACACAGTCACCGCCGGATCCTTCATGCCAACGGGGATGCTACCGGATATGAAATTGTGCGTGCCCTTTCCATTCAGGTTGAAATGCTTCACAATATAGAGGTGTGGGACGATCATTTTGTCATTGACCTGATTACCGAGCAGGGAGAATGTCATGGCGCTTTGGTACAAATGCCTGATGGAAAACGGGTATTCGTTCGTGGACGGGCGACGGTTATGTGTTCCGGCGGCGCCGGTCAATTGTACCGGTATACGACCAATCCGGAGGTTGCCACAGCCGATGGCGTTGCCATGGCTTATCGGGCAGGCGCAGAAATTCGGGATATGGAGTTTATACAATTCCACCCGACGGCGCTTAGCTATCCGGGTGCGCCCCGATTCCTAATATCAGAGGCGGTGCGGGGTGAAGGCGCCGTTCTTCGGAATATACAAGGGGAACGCTTCATGCCCAAATACCATGATTTACTGGAGCTGGCACCGCGGGATATTGTAGCACGGGCTATTGTCAGTGAGATGGAAGCAACGGGGTCTACCTTTGTTTATCTGGATATTACCCATGAGTCGCCGGAAATGGTCAGACATCGATTCCCAACGATTTATGAAACCTGCATGCAGTATGGACTCGATTTATCGTCAGATTGGATTCCTGTCTCCCCGGCTGCGCATTATATGATGGGGGGCATCAAAACCAATCTGCACGGCGAGAGCAGCGTGAAACGTTTATTTGCTTGCGGGGAGGTATCGTCTACCGGTGTCCACGGGGCGAACCGTTTGGCCAGCAATTCGCTGTCGGAGGCGATTGTGTACGGTAGTCGTATTGTCGAGCGCATTAAGAGCCTGCCGGAACCTTCAGGCGATCCGCTTCATGTATCATTCCACCTCGGTCGCAAGGACGCTCCGTCCCAAGCGATGGTGGAAAAACGCTTGAAGCTACAGAAGGTAATGGTACGTTATGCAGGACTTCGGCGAAATCGGGATACTCTATTAAGAGCAGCGGAAGAGCTTGGCCGTCAGCTGCCATTGTTCCAATCCGTGCTCACCAAGCGTGAGGAATACGAGTTTGCTAACATGCTCACAGCATCCCTGCTCGTGGTTCAGGGTGCGCTGGGTCGTGAAGAAAGCCGGGGAGCCCACTATCGTGAGGATTTCCCGGAACGGAATGACAGCGTATGGCAGAAACATATTGTCCATACACGGGATCAAGAAATGACGGAGGAATTAAGCGATGATGTTTAACGGATACAACGATGGCCTTCTCCAGAGTATACGGACTTGGCTGCAGGAGGATATCGGGTCGGGGGACATTACGACCCTCACCACCATTGAGCCGGGTCATGAATCCAAGGGTGTTATTCATGCCAAGGAGGCAGGAATCGTAGCAGGTATGCCGGTTGCAGAGCTGGTATTCGAAACGGTTGATCCGTCGCTGACGTTTACGGCATTGGTCCGTGATGGAGACGAGGTTGAAAAAGGAACGGTTCTCGCTGAAGTGGAAGGAAGCACGCACCGTATTTTGACAGGCGAGCGTCTTGCTTTGAATTTGCTTCAGCGTCTGTCGGGTATTGCAACAAGAACACGTTCTTTTGTTGATGTGCTTGAGGGATTGCCAACAAGGCTGGTGGATACCCGCAAAACAACGCCAGGCCACCGAATGCTTGAGAAATATGCTGTTCGGGTTGGCGGCGGCGCGAACCATCGTTTCGGCCTGTACGATGCCGTCATGATTAAGGATAATCACATTAAGGGTGCAGGCGGAATCGCGCAAGCGGTCAGCCGTGCAAGAGCCCATATTCCACATACCATGACTATAGAAGTTGAAACCGAGAGCTTGGCGCAGGTTGAGGAAGCACTGGCTGCAGGCGCAGATATTATTATGCTGGATAATATGAGTCATGACATGATGGCGGAGTCTGTTCGAAGAATCAAGGCCAAGGCCCCTCATGTTCGCGTCGAAGCATCGGGGAACGTGACGCTGGAGACCGTGCGCGGGATTGCCGAAACCGGGGTCGACGTCATATCCGTTGGACGGCTGACTTATTCTTTCCATAGTCTCGATATCAGCTTGGATCTAAATGCGAAGAAAGGAGGGACAGAGAGTTGATTCTGGTTGTGGATGTAGGGAATACCAATATTGTACTGGGTGTGTATCAGGGAAAGAAGCTGCTGCATGATTTTCGAATCAGTACATCGCGTCAGTCCACCGTGGATGAATACGGTGTATTGATTCATAATTTGTTTCAAATGTCCAATATACTGGTAAGCCAAATCGAAGGCGTTATTGTTTCTTCCGTAGTTCCTCCTCTTGTGCGTGTGGTCGAGGAGATGTGCAATAAATATATTGGCAAGGCGCCCCTGATCGTAGGACCAGGCATCAAAACCGGACTTAATCTGCGGTATGAAAATCCGCGCGAGGTTGGCGCTGATCGGATTGTGAATGCAGTAGCAGCCGTCGAGCAGTACGGGGGGCCGCTGATTGTGGTGGATTTCGGTACGGCGACGACGTTTGATTGCATCGATGAGGCAGGCAATTATCTTGGCGGAGTCATTGTGCCTGGTATTGGCATTGCCACGGAGGCTCTTGTACAGCGTGCTTCCAAGCTTCCTCGCGTAGAGCTCGAAAAGCCGAAAAAGGTAATCGGGCGCAATACCGTACATGCCATGCAGGCCGGTATCGTTTTTGGTTATGCGGGACAGGTCGATGGCCTGGTCAAGCGTATAAAAGCCGAGATGGGTACGGACAATGTTAAGGTTATTGCTACGGGGGGACTGGCCGAGCTGATTGCCGGCGAAACGGAGTCCATTGAAGAGATTTCTCCCCTTCTGACATTGGAAGGCTTGCGTATTATTTATGAGCGTAACTAGAACCAATATAAAACCGTTAGATATTACAAACAACTAGAAAGACAAGGAGGCCTCAAGATGGGTAATCAAAAAGACCGTTTGCTGCGGGGAACTGCATTAAACGGGAAAGTACGGACATTTGCCGTGCGGACAACCGATTTGGTCGAAGAGCTTCGCCAAAGACATGATACGTTCCCTGTCGTCACAGCCGCTTTGGGCCGCACCGTGTCAGCAGCAGCGATGATGGGAGCTATGCTGAAAGGAGACGAGCGTCTTAGCATTCAAGTGCGCGGCGACGGACCGATCGGTTTGATTGCAGCGGAGAGTAATGCCAACGGCGAGGTACGCGGATACGTCAAAAATCCGCATGTGGAGCTGACGAATATCCGTCCGGGCAAGATGGATGTAGCCGCTGCTGTAGGTACCACCGGCCATATTGATGTGATCAAGGATTTCGGATTGAAGGAGCCTTACCGTGGCAGCGTACCGATTATTTCGGGCGAGCTTGCCGAAGACTTCACATATTATTTTGCCGTGTCCGAGCAGACCAACTCGGCGGTAAGTCTGGGAGTGCTGGTTTCCCCGGATTATTCCGTGGCGAATGCGGGGGGCTTCATCATCCAGCTTCTCCCCGGCGTTACGGAGGATGAGATTACGGAGCTTGAGCTTGCGCTAAGCAAGATTCCACCGATCACCGAGATGCTGGAAGAAGGATTGGAACTGGAAGACATCCTGAAACGAGTCGTTCCGGATGTAACCATTTTGGAGGAAATGGAAGTGTACTTCAGCTGTGACTGCTCGCATGAGCGGGTAGAGCGCGCTTTGATCAGCTTGGGGCAGGATGAGCTTGAGCAGATGATCGAAGAGGATGGCAAAGCCGAAGTTTCCTGTCATTTTTGCAATGAAAAATATACGTTCGATAAAGAACAGCTGAAATCCGTGCTAGAGCGGGCCAAATCTTAACGTTGGGATGAGCGACCGTGATGACGAGACAAGAGAAGGGATTGTGGGCGACCGTCATTGTCTTGACAGCATGCGTATTGGGTATGGGCGGCTGGATGCTGTTTTCCGGGAATTTTTCGCAAGAGGCTTCACCACCGTGGAAAGAGGGCTCCCAACCAGTTGCATCCATCCAGGACAGGGCGATTACCGAAGACGAGTGGGTTGACGAGCTAAAGAAGCGTTACGGCCGCGAAATGCTGATGACCATGCTGAATCGGCACGCTGTGGCCCTGGAAGCCAAAGCGAAGGGTATTGATGTTACGGCGGCTGAAGTCGATGCAGAAATCGAAGTCATGAGCCGCAGCTACGGTTCTATGGAGCGTTTCTTATCGGAAATGGAAAATCAGCTAGGCATTACGGAGAGTGAATTAAAGACAGAGACGACGTATCGGCTGCTGCTTGAGAAAATTGCAACTTCCGACGTGCACATCGAGGAGCAGCAGATCGATTCGTATCTGGAACAGTATCCTGACCAATTTCGTCCCAAGAAGCAGCTGAATTTATCCATGATCGAAGTCGCTTCGAAAGATGAGGCGGAACGGGTGATGGATCGGCTGGAGAATGGAGAAGCTTTTGCGGATCTCGCATCCCAGGTATCACTCGATGAGTATACTCGCGAAGACGGCGGGCAGATCGGACTGGTCGAGGAGGATGATCCCTTTTTGCCGCCGGCACTGCTGGATGCAGCTTTAACGCTGGAGCCCGGGGATATTGCGGGGCCAATCTCGCTCACAGACACCTATGCCATTGTTTATGTGAAGGACATTATCGAGCCTCAGGCCCCTAGTGAGGAAAGTGTCCGCGAGGCGGTTCGCAAGCAGCTGGCGCTGGAGCAGGCGGTGTCTTTATCCGAACTGGAGCGTCAGCTTCGTGAGAAATACGAGGCACGGATTAGTGCGGGTACGGTCACGTTGTAAAAAGAGGAAGAACAGGGAAAGCTCGCTGTGGCGGAGTAAGATGTAGCTGCAGGAGCTTTTTTTGCGTTAAAGGATGCAATAGGTTACGTTCACTGAAGGATGATGGCTTTTTGAGCGTGTATACCTTGGAGGCGAGTCCCCCGTTATCTCGTTCGGGAGGCGCAGGAAAATCCACCTAGAAATGTTGATTTTCGAGGTGTGGGATATTGACAATGACTCGTAACGTTGTTAAGATGAAGGTATAAAAACCTACCTTTTTACTCGGATATCAGAGACCTCAATAATCAAGGAGTTTGCGTCTATAAGCTGGCTCCGTTTTTCTTTCAACATCCAGACACTACAAATTTAATGATTCAACATTAAATGTATAACACCATTATGGACTTACTAGTTTATCTAAGATTCATATTTAGAGGAGGGCTTCATTCATGGCAAAAGTCGTAAATAATGTGACAGAATTAATCGGTGGAACTCCACTCGTCCGTTTGAACCGGATCGTACCGGAGGATAGTGCAGAGATCTATCTGAAGCTGGAATACCAGAACCCGGGCGCAAGCGTTAAAGACCGGATTGCGATCAGCATTGTGGAAGAAGCGGAGAAGGACGGACGTTTGAAGCCGGGCGATACCATTATTGAAGCAACCAGCGGTAATACCGGCATTGGTTTAGCTATGGTGGCAGCTGCCAAAGGCTACAAAGCCGTTATCGTTATGCCTGAAACCATGAGCTTGGAGCGCCGCAACCTGCTGCGTGCCTATGGTGCGGAATTGGTACTGACACCGGGATCGGAAGGAATGAACGGTGCGGTTAAGAAGGCAGAAGAAATTTTGAAGGAAAATGCCGGATTCTTTATGGCCGAGCAATTCAAGAACCAAGCCAACGTGAAGATTCACCGTGAAACAACAGGTCCGGAAATCGTTGAAGCGATCGAATCCATCGGTGGTTCCCTGGATGCGTTCGTTGCTGGGATCGGAACAGGCGGAACGATTACAGGGGCTGGCGAAGTACTGAAGGAGCAGTTCCCTGACATCAAGGTTATTGCGGTTGAGCCTGCTGCATCACCAATCCTTGCAGGTGGCAAACCGGGTCCTCACAAAATCCAGGGCATCGGCGCAAACTTCATTCCTGAAATTTTGAACCAAGAAGTCTACGATGAAATCATTCATGTTGAGAATGACGATGCCTTTGAAACTTCCCGCCGCGTGGCGAAGGAAGAAGGCGTTCTTGGAGGTATATCCTCCGGTGCGGCTGTATATGCTGCATTGAAGGTTGCCAAGGAGCTTGGTAAAGGCAAGCGGGTAGTAGCCGTGATCCCAAGTAACGGAGAACGTTACCTGAGCACACCGCTTTACAACTTCGAGTAAGATGATATCGTAATATGCACCTATCTCCTTACCTCATCTGGTTGAGGTAACAGGTGGCAAGGAAGGAGCTCTCAATGTATTTATAGCATTGAGGGCTTTTTGCGTATACTACTCCCTAAGATAACGCACGCTTTATTAGAATCCGCCTGATGACCGCTCCAAAAATTATTGTTGGACGAGCTTCTATTTAGGGTTTTCAAGAGAAGCGGGATACAGTATACTGACAGGCAACAGTAAGGCTTTTGATGACTAAGGGAGGATCGGCATGGAGAGAAGAGTGGAGCTGGCCCAGTGGCAGGCATGGGCTGAAGAGGGCTGGTCCGTCGTTCCCTATCTGGTTCAATATAAAGGAGCAACAAGTGGGTTACCCCTGTCATGGAGACATGCATGGAACGCCGCATCACCATATGCCTTTGTGCTGGAGAGTGGTAAGGGCGGACGCCATACGTATCTTGGATTGCGGCCGGTGTCCATTCTGCAAGGGAAGGGATGCCATGGTGAGATCATCGAGCTGTCTGACGGTCTGCGAACGCAGGTAACGGGAGAGCCGCTGCACCTGTTAGAGCAGTGGATGAACAAATGGAAGGCTCCCCGTGTACCGGGGTGGCCGGACTTCCGCGGAGGCTGCGCCGGATTCCTGAGTTATGATGTGATTCGGTCGATTGAGAAATTGCCCACGATGGCCAAGGATGAGCCGGGGTTCCTGGATTATATGTGGATGCGGATGGAAGAGATTTGGATCTATGATCATTCAGATGACAGCATCTACTGTTCGGTGCATGTCCCTCTGCCTTGGGCATTCGGGACCGGGGGAGTTTCGAAAGAAAAGAAAGCGCCCGGTGCTTCTAGTGATGAATCCAGTGGTTCGGTGCTTTCAACCGACCAAGAGAAGTTATTGCAGGAGTTATATGATCGGGCTGTCATAAGGGCTGAATCGATGCTGTCCCAATGGAATCAAATGTTCGGAACGGGCTCAGGGAACGACTCGAGTTCCGAAGATGAGCGCGTGCGGCAGGAACGATGGAAGAAAGCGCAGGAGCTGTCAGGGCCGAATGTCGAAATCTGGGATCGGCTGGAGATTGATTTTACGCAGGAAGCGTTCGAGCAGGCGGTGCTCTCGATTCAAGAATATATTCGGCAGGGTGACGTATTTCAAGTCAATTTGTCTCTTCGCCGGCACTTGCAGCTGCATGCGGACCCTGCCGATATTTATGAGTGGCTGCGCATCCTGAATCCGTCGCCATATATGGGGTATATCTCTTCACCGGGCTTCAGCTTGGCCAGTGGCTCGCCGGAATTGCTGGTGAAGCTGGATGGCGATGTCGTGTCTGCACGGCCGATCGCGGGAACGCGGCGTCGTGGAAGCAATCCGGAAGAGGACGCGGCAATGGAAGCGGAGCTGCTTGGCAGCGAGAAAGAACGGGCGGAGCATATTATGCTGGTTGATTTGGAACGTAATGACATTGGCCGCATTGCCGCATACGGAACCGTGCATGTTCCGGAGTTGATGACGGTTGAGAGGTACTCGCACGTGATGCATCTGGTGTCGCAAGTGGAAGGGCGGATTGCAGAGGGCAACCATGCGTACGATGTCATTGCGGCAGCGTTCCCCGGCGGCACCATTACAGGCGCACCCAAAATCCGGACGATGGAGATCATCGAGGAGCTGGAGCCTGTGACGCGAGGGCCCTATACCGGCTCCATGGGCTGGATCGATTATAATGGTGATATGGAGCTTAACATTATTATTCGGACCCTCGCCGTGAAGGATGGGGTTGGTTACATTCAGACGGGTGCAGGGATTGTTATTGACTCCGATCCGTACCGGGAATACAGGGAGTGTCATAACAAAGCAAAGGCTTTGATTGCCGCACTGATATGCAGTGAAGAGGAATCGGCAGCAGTGGCTGCGAATATAGGGGGGAAATAACATGATACTTGTCATCGACAATTATGATTCGTTTACGTATAACCTGGTTCAATATTTGGGTGAGCTCGGCGAGGAAGTGAAGGTTTACCGGAATGATGAGATCGACATCGCCGGCATCGAGGCTTTGGCTCCGGACCATATCCTGATATCGCCGGGACCGTGCACGCCGAATGAAGCCGGCGTCAGTCTGGATGTGATTTCGCATTTCAAGGGTGTCATTCCGATCTTCGGCGTCTGCCTCGGCCATCAGGCGATCGGGCAAGCCTTTGGCGGCAACGTGATTCGTGCGGAGCGCCTCATGCATGGGAAAACATCCGCGATCCAGCATACGGGTGACTCGGTCTTTGAAGGCTTGCCAGTTCCGTTCACCGCAACGCGCTATCACTCGCTGATCGTTGAGAAGGAGACCTTGCCGGATGAGCTGGAGATTACCGCCTGGACCGAAGAGGGCGAAATCATGGGGCTGCGGCATAAACAATATCCGGTAGAAGGGGTGCAGTTTCATCCGGAGTCCATCATTACGGACCATGGCCATCAGATGCTGCGCAATTTCCTGAAGCGTACGGCTGGCGCCAAAGCATGAAATATATTGGCATGAACGGCGGCATCGTTGAAGCTGCCGAGGCTGTCATACCTGTAATGGATCACGGCCTTCTGTACGGAATGGGGTTATTCGAGACCTTCCGCACTTATGAGGGGAAGCCTTTTTTAATAGAGCGGCACTTGAACCGGCTCATGGACAGCTGCCGGGAGCTCGGGATCGCTCACAGGGCGGATACGGAGAGGATCAGCCGCTGGATATCGGAACTGATGGAGGCCAATGATCTCCAGGATGCTTATATCCGGTATACCGTAACGGCAGGAGAGGGATTGCTCGGTTTGCCTGCTGGCGATTATTTGAAGCCTTCCGAGATTTTATTCGCCAAAGAGCTGCCGGCCGCAAACGAAATGCTCTACGAGAAAGGCAGAGCCTTGCGGCGGCTGTCCCTTCCGCGTAACACACCGGAATCATCGGTTCGGTTTAAATCTCTGCATTATATGAACAATATACTCGCAAAGCGGGAATTGGCCGGATACCCCGGCCACTCGAATGGTTCAATAGAGGGGCTGATGCTAACGGCGGCCGGGGAAGTGGCAGAGGGCATTGTCAGCAATGTCTTTTTTGTCAAAGCGGGTCGATTATATACGCCTGACGTTGGCACGGGCATTTTGCCGGGGATTACACGGGACGTGGTGCTGGAATTGGCTGCCGAACTTGGTATTGAAGCCGAAGAAGGCCGTTACAGCTGGGAGTTTTTTACCGGAGCGGATGAAATATTTACGACAGGCTCTGTGCAGGAGATTGTTCCGGTCTCGACGTTGATTGGAGCTGAGGACGAGACTCTAGTCATTGGACAAGGATTGGCCGGTCCGATAACCCGTACATTACTGAGCGCATATAGAAGGAAAGCAGGGCAAAAGGCATGAAAACAACGATTTACGAACGTGAATTTCGTCTAAGCAAGGATGCTGTGTTAAAGCTCGGTCAATCCACGCTCATTATGGGTATATTGAATGTGACCCCGGATTCGTTCTCGGACGGAGGTCGATATAACGGTACGGAGCGGGCGGTCGAGCACGCGCTTCAGCTGGTGGAAGAGGGAGCCGACATCATCGATATCGGCGGAGAATCGACGCGTCCGGGCCACGAGCCGGTTGGAGCCGCAGAGGAGCTTGCCCGGGTAATCCCGGTTATAGAAGCCATTCACCGGCACGCGCCGCATATTCCATTGTCGATTGACACGTATAAAGCGGAAGTTGCGCGTCAGGCTATTGGAGCGGGCGCTCATATCATTAATGATATTTGGGGCTTTAAAGACGACGCGGATATGCCCAAGGCAGCGGCAGAGCTCGGATGTCCCGTGATCCTGATGCACAATCGCCGCGATCGAAATTACACCAATCTTATCGAGGACGTAAAGCGTGATTTGCTGGAAAGTGTCGAGATTGCGCGGGCTGCAGGCGTGCAGGATCATCATATTTTGCTCGATCCGGGTATCGGGTTTGCGAAGGACTATGATGAGAACATGAAAGTGATGGCATCCCTCGATCAGCTCGTGGGGCTTGGGTTTCCGGTGCTGCTGGCTACCTCCCGCAAAAGGTTTATCCAGACCGCGCTTGGCGCTCCGGCACAGGATGTGCTGGAAGGAACGGCTGCCACGGTGGCTTACGGGATTGCCCAGGGCTGCCAGATCGTTCGTGTGCATGACGTGCTGCATATGAAACGGACAGCGAAGATGTGTGATGCCATGACCTACGCTTCGACAGAGCTTAGACGCATATAATTTTTCTTGGGACAAAGGATGGAAGGGCGGAGTAAGAGATGGATAAAATGATACTGAGCCGCATGGAATACTACGGCTACCATGGTGTGTTTGAGGAAGAGCGTAAGCTGGGACAACGATTCTATGTGGATCTGGAGCTGGAGATGGATCTGAGCAAAGCCGCCAGGACGGACGATCTGACGCTCACGGTAAATTATGCCGAGATTCATGATCTTTTGCTGGATATTATGCGGACGGAGTCGTTCCGCCTGATTGAAGCTTTAGCGGAGCATATTGCATCTAAGGTATTGGACACTTATACTATTATCGATGCTTTAACGGTCCGATTGACGAAGCCGCACCCGCCTTTTGACATTCATTTTGAAGGTGTGACCATTGAGCTGCACCGGACCAGGAAGTGAGACAATCATGAATGCACACGCCACCTCTGAGTGTTCAGAGGCTTATATTGCTTTAGGGGCCAATTTGGGTGACCGCGAAGGTAACCTGATGGAGGCTTTGGAACGGTTGGATGAAGTACCCGGCATTACGGTAGAGCGCGTATCCAACTTGTATGAGACCGAGCCGGTCGGATACGTGGACCAACCGATGTTTCTTAATATGGCAGCAGCCGTGTCGACATCGCTGAGTCCTCATGAATTGCTTGCCGAAATGCAGCGAATTGAAAAACAGCTCGGCCGGGTCCGTCATATTCATTGGGGGCCGCGGACGGTGGACTTGGACCTGCTATGGATGGAAGGGCGCCGTCTGGATACGCCGGACCTTGTACTGCCGCATCCCCGTATGCAGGAGCGGGCTTTTGTGCTCAGACCGCTGGCCGATATCGTATATGAGTTCGAACCTTCAGGTCTGTACCCTGTGGTGAAGACAGCACTTGAGAACCTGGAAGGAAAGGAAGGAATACAGCTTTGGAAAACAAGCAGCTGGCGCAGCGTATCCGCGCTTTCCGAAAATTAAAGGGTTTGACCCAGCAAGAGCTCGCTGAGCGAACCGGTATTTCACTAGCCGTCCTTGGTGCGATTGAGCGGGGGAACCGCCGTGCCGAGGAGCAAATGTTGGCTCAGATTGCGGATGTGCTGGAGATTTCATTGCAGGAGCTTAAGGAACGGAGTTAGATCATCTAAATAGGAAGTCGGTGCAGGTTTGTTTTTCATCAAACTCTGCCATTCATATAGGATGATGTTTCTGGATGCGATCTACAAGAATATGTAATTTTTGCGGACTGGACGATAACGCGATGAATGAGTATGTTGGTTTGGTTTGAAACTCAGGGATCCCTTGCACGATAACCGGGATCTTTCGACTATAAATATCTGAACACAAAGGGGTGACACATAAAATGGATAAGTTGAAAATCGGAAACATCGAGATGAAAAATCAAGTGGTTCTGGCGCCGATGGCTGGCGTATGCAACCCGGCGTTCCGATTGATTGCTAAGGAATTCGGCACAGGATTGGTTTGCGCCGAAATGGTAAGCGGCAAGGCCATTGTTCACGGGAACAAGCGCACCCAGGAGATGTTGTTCGTCGACGAGCGGGAGAAGCCGCTGAGCCTGCAAATTTTTGGTGGTGACCGCGAATCTTTGGTGCAAGCGGCCAAAGTGGTCGATCAGCAAACCAATGCCGACATCATCGACATTAACATGGGCTGCCCTGCACCGAAGGTAACCAAGATGGATGCGGGTGCACGCTGGCTTCTGGATTCGAACAAAATTTATGAGATGGTGGCGGCGGTTGTCGATGCCGTGAACAAACCGGTCACGGTGAAGATGCGTACAGGCTGGGATAGTGATCACATCTATGCTGTCGAAAATGCACTGGCTGTGGAACGCGCGGGCGGTCAGGCGGTCAGCGTTCACGGACGTACGCGCGAGCAACTCTACACGGGATTCGCGGATTGGGACATCATTCGCCAAGTGAAAGAAGCCGTCTCCATTCCGGTTATCGGTAACGGCGATGTGGTGACACCGGAGGATGCTCGCCGGATGCTGGATACGACAGGCTGCGATGGCGTTATGATCGGCCGCGGAGCGCTCGGGAACCCATGGATGCTCTATCGTACCGTGGAATATCTGAAGACAAGCGAGCTGCTGCCGGATCCGGCTCCACAGGAGAAAATACGGATTGCCATTCTGCATATGGACCGTCTGATTGCTCTGCGCGGCGAAGCGGTTGCGGTACGGGAAATGCGTAAGCATCTTGCGTGGTATCTGAAAGGTCTGAAAGGCTCCGCCCGCATTAAAGATATTATTATGGAAGAAACGAAGCGCGACGAAATGGTGAACCTTCTGAACAACTTTGTGAACAATCTGGAGGACCAAGAAGAATCGACAAAAAGTGTATATCCTCAAGCCGTTGCGGCGATGGGATAATTAGGGGTGTAGGCTGTTAACGGGTGCATGTATGCGACATTCGTGACAGCCTTTGCGCGCATTGACTTTTTGAAATGGTTCCCATATAATCTTTCAGTATAAATTCAAGAAATTGAGCAGGCATCAGAGGGAAGTTCTGATCCCCAAGAATTCGCATATAGTATGTTGATACCGTGGTTTAAATTATTTACATGACAGGAGAATCGGTTAATGAGCGATAAAGAAGTCATTCTTACCCAGGACGGTCTGAAGAAACTGGAGGACGAACTTGAGAATCTGAAGTCTGTAAAACGCCGTGAAGTGGCTGAGCGGATTAAAGTTGCCATCGGTTATGGTGATATTAGTGAAAACTCCGAATATGAAGACGCCAAGAACGAGCAAGCCTTTATCGAAGGCCGGATTATAACGCTGGAGAAAATGCTCCGTAATGCGCGCATCATCAACAACGATGATATCAATACCGATGTAGTCGGCGTGGGCAACACGGTGATCGTGGAGGATTTGGAATTCGGCGACACAATGGAATATACCATTGTCGGTACGGCTGAATCGGATCCGCTGAACAACAAGATCTCTAATGAGAGTCCTGTCGGCAAAGCGATTATTGGCAAGCAAAAAGGTTCGGTTGTAGATGTTAACGTTCCTGCGGGCGTTATTCAATATAAAATTGTAGACATTAAGAAGTAAGTCGGAATGTGTATAGAAAGCTTCCTTCGGGGGGCTTTTTTAACATATTAGAATTTATAATTTTTTTGGGGTCCCCGCAAAGTATTTGGAATAAGCATCGTAGCATAGGCTCCACTTTGTGGGGTTATTTTGAATAGGCAAGCTGTGTTGAGGGCTTAATGGGTTAGTGGCATGTCTTGAAATGGCTGCCCTACCGTTAAGTCCTAGCCGAATGTGTACAAGTTGTTTAAGGGCTGTCCGGATGTTATAGGTGGCGGCGTTTGTGCTGTTGGGGATTACGATGGAAGTGAAATGAAGGAGATGAATGACGATGACGGAAGAAATGAATAACCAGGAACAAGAACAGGAGTTAAGTGAGCTTTTGCAAATCCGCCGCAACAAATTGGACGAGCTTCGGAAGCTGGGCATCGATCCGTTTGGCGGAAAATATGAAAGAGAACATCACGCAGGTGATATTCTGAAGCAGTATGACGAGCTCTCCAAGGAAGAACTGGAAGAGAAGCAGGTGGAAGTGAACTTGGCCGGCCGGATTATGGCTAAGCGCGGCATGGGCAAGGCTTCTTTTGCTCATATTCAGGATTTGAGCGGCCGAATTCAGATCTATGTTCGCCAGGATTCGATTGCAGAAGCGCAATATGAAGCATTCAGCATCCTTGATCTGGGTGACATCATCGGGGTAAAAGGGGTCTTGTTCAAGACCAAAACCGGTGAAACCACCATTAAGGTAAAGGAGCTGGAGGTTCTTTCGAAGTCGTTGTATCCGCTCCCTGAGAAATTCCATGGTTTGAAGGATGTGGAACTCCGTTACCGTCAGCGTTATGTCGACCTGATTATCAACCCAGATGTACAGAAGACCTTCATTGCCCGTTCCCGTATTATCCAATCGATGCGTCGTTACCTGGATTCACAAGGCTATCTTGAAGTGGAGACCCCGACGTTGCATTCGATCGCTGGTGGTGCGGCGGCACGTCCGTTCATTACGCATCATAATGCGCTGGATATGGAGCTGTATATGCGAATCGCGATTGAGCTTCACCTAAAGCGTCTGATCGTGGGCGGTCTGGAAAAAGTGTACGAGATTGGCCGCGTGTACAGGAATGAAGGGATCTCTACCCGTCATAATCCGGAGTTCACGATGATTGAGCTCTATGAAGCTTATGCGGACTATAAGGATATTATGGCATTGACCGAGAATATGATCGCACATATTGCCCAAGAGGTCCTGGGTACACAAGTGATTTCCTATCAAGGGCACGAAGTCGATCTGACGCCACAATGGCGTCGTGTATCCATGGTGGATGCGGTAAAAGAAGTTGTAGGTGTAGACTTCAGTGTGGAAATGTCCAATGAGGAAGCGCATCGCCTTGCAAAAGAACATAAAGTTCCGGTAGAGCCGCATATGACATTCGGCCACATCTTGAATGCGTTCTTTGAGCAGTTCGTTGAAGAGACGCTGATTCAGCCGACGTTCGTAACTGGTCATCCGGTTGAGATCTCGCCGCTTGCGAAGAAGAATGACGTGGATCCGCGGTTCACGGATCGCTTTGAGCTGTTTATCGTGGCGCGTGAGCACGCGAACGCCTTCTCGGAGCTCAATGACCCAATCGACCAGCGTCAGCGTTTTGAAGCGCAGATGAAGGAAAAAGAACAGGGCAATGACGAAGCGCACGAGATGGATGAGGATTTCTTGCGTGCACTGGAGTACGGTATGCCGCCAACAGGCGGACTTGGTATCGGGATCGATCGTTTGATCATGCTTCTTACGAATTCCCCGTCCATTCGTGATGTCTTGCTGTTCCCGCATATGCGTAATAAGGAATAGAATTTGCTCCAATCATCGATGGTTGAAGAGGCAGTTGACTATAGATTTCTATAGTCGGCTGCCTTTTTTTGTTTGAACTTCTCGATTGTCACTTGTTCAGAGAAGGAAGCTGTGTTAAATTTATTTGGTACAATTGTATTAAAAAGGAGGTTGGCGGAATGATTGGGGCTTTTATAATCGGATGTGAGATTTTATTCTGGGTATTTGTTCTAGCAGGATTAAGCGCAAGATATCTGCTCGGGCTGAAAAGAACGGGCGGAATACTGCTGCTGTGTACGCCGATCATCGACTTATTGCTGATAGCCGTAACCATTATAGATCTGCGTGGCGGGGCGGAAGCCGGATTCATGCATGGGCTGGCGGCTGTATATATCGGGGTGACGATTGCTTTTGGGCATCGGATGATCCAATGGGCGGACGCCCGGTTTGCTCACCGATTTGCAGGT
>NZ_CP150209.1:85000-157500 GCF_037969785.1 Paenibacillus sp. FSL W7-1332
TCGAAGAGTGCAAAGGCATAAGGGAGCTTGACTGCGA
This sequence comes from Paenibacillus sp. FSL W7-1332, assembly GCF_037969785.1. Classification (NCBI taxonomy): domain Bacteria; kingdom Bacillati; phylum Bacillota; class Bacilli; order Caryophanales; family Paenibacillaceae; genus Paenibacillus; species Paenibacillus sp. FSL W7-1332. The sequence continues at coordinate 85,038 of NZ_CP150209.1, forward strand.
GACCTACAAGTCGAGCAGGGACGAAAGTCGGGCTTAGTGATCCGGTGGTACCGCATGGAAGGGCCATCGCTCAACGGATAAAAGCTACCCTGGGGATAACAGGCTTATCTCCCCCAAGAGTCCACATCGACGGGGAGGTTTGGCACCTCGATGTCGGCTCATCGCATCCTGGGGCTGAAGTAGGTCCCAAGGGTTGGGCTGTTCGCCCATTAAAGCGGTACGCGAGCTGGGTTCAGAACGTCGTGAGACAGTTCGGTCCCTATCTGTCGTGGGCGTAGGAAATTTGAGAGGAGCTGTCCTTAGTACGAGAGGACCGGGATGGACGTACCGCTGGTGCACCAGTTGTTCCGCCAGGAGCATGGCTGGGTAGCTACGTACGGACGGGATAAGCGCTGAAAGCATCTAAGCGTGAAGCCCCCCTCAAGATGAGATTTCCCAATTAGTAAGACCCCTTGAAGACGACGAGGTAGATAGGTTGGAGGTGGAAGTGCAGCAATGCATGGAGCTGACCAATACTAATCGGTCGAGGGCTTATCCAAAAAACACCCCAAAAAGTGAAGTGAAGCTTTGAAGCTGACACCGAATACTTTTCGGGGGCCCCGATACCACATCGGGTAATGCTACGGATTCTAATCAACGCAAATTTCGTTTCGTATCTAGTTTTCAGGTGATCAAGCATCTGAACCGTTTGGTGGCGATGGCGGAAGGGTTCCACGCGTTCCCATACCGAACACGACCGTTAAGCCTTCCAGCGCCGATGGTACTTGGACCGAAGGGTCCCGGGAGAGTAGGACGTCGCCAAGCGAACAACCATAAAGACCGTTATCGAGTCATCGATAGCGGTCTTTTCCTATACTCAATAACATGTGTTTGCGAAATCGAGGACTATCCCGTACCGGGTTGGGTGATACTAAACGACAGCGATTCATTGTCCCTAGGATGGTGCCTCAAGGGTTGGCATATTGGCAGACAGGGCTTTAACCTGGGGAAGTCTCCATTTAATAGAAGAAACCCGGTCTGTTTGTCCATTCCAAAGAGACAGGATAACGCGCTGGATGGATACTTGCGAACTTCGAGCAAAGGTCGAATTTCAATCCTTGACAGCCTATGGGCCCTTTGCTAAGATGGCAATAATATATTTCTGAAAATACTTGAAAATGCCGTCCGGTCCAGCTCTGACAGTAGTTGTAGTCCGCAGGAAGACGACAAAAAGGAGGAATAACCCAGGTGTGGGAAGATAAGTTTAGCAAGGAAGGCTTCACTTTTGACGATGTATTGTTGGTTCCTAGAAAATCCGAGGTGCTTCCAAAAGAAGTAGATGTTAGCACCAAATTGAGCGAGCATGTAAAATTGAATATCCCGCTCATCAGTGCAGGAATGGACACCGTAACGGAAGCTCCTTTGGCCATTGCCATTGCTAGAGAAGGCGGAATCGGCATTATTCATAAAAATATGACCGTTGAACAACAAGCTGAAGAGGTAGATCGGGTTAAGCGTTCGGAAAGTGGTGTTATTACGAATCCGTTCTCACTCCATGCTGATCATCTTGTATCCGATGCAGAGAAACTCATGAGTAAGTTCCGGATTTCCGGCGTACCGATCGTAGATAAGAACAATAAGCTGATCGGTATTTTGACGAATCGTGATCTTCGTTTTGTTCATGACTACAATACGGTAATTAGTGAAGTAATGACCAGCGAGAATCTGGTGACAGCTCCGGTCGGAACGACTCTTCAAGATGCCGAAATGATTCTGCAGAAGCATAAGATTGAGAAGCTGCCTTTGGTAGACGAAGATAATGTTCTTAAAGGACTTATCACGATTAAAGATATCGAGAAAGCGATTCAGTTCCCTAGAGCTGCGAAGGACGCTCAAGGCCGCCTGCTTGTAGGTGCAGCGATCGGAATTTCCAAAGATACCTTCGAAAGAGCAGAAGCGCTTGTGAAAGCTGGCGTAGACGTCATTACCGTTGACTCTGCCCACGGTCACCACATCAATATCATTGATTCCGTTCGGAAATTGCGCGAAGTGTATCCGGATCTGACGATTATCGCTGGTAACGTGGCTACAGGCGAGGGTACAAGAGAGCTTATCGAAGCCGGTGCATCCGTCGTTAAAGTCGGAATTGGGCCGGGATCGATCTGTACGACGCGTGTCATTGCCGGGATTGGCGTACCGCAAATCACTGCAATTTATGATTGTGCAACGGTTGCTAAGGAATACGGAGTGCCGATTATTGCAGATGGCGGTATCAAATACTCCGGTGAAATTACTAAAGCGATCGCAGCCGGAGCAAGTGCAGTTATGCTGGGCAGTATGTTTGCCGGTACGGAGGAGAGTCCGGGCGAAGCTGAGATCTATCAAGGACGCCGTTTCAAGGCTTACCGCGGTATGGGTTCCCTTGCTGCCATGAAACAAGGCAGTAAAGACCGTTACTTCCAAGATGACGACAAGAAACTGGTACCGGAAGGCATCGAGGGCCGTGTTGCTTACAAAGGGCCTTTGGCAGATACCATCCATCAGCTGATCGGTGGATTGCGCTCTGGTATGGGCTATTGCGGTACACAAAACCTGGAGGAACTGCGGAATGACACCCAGTTCATCCGTATCTCTGGTGCAGGACTCCGCGAGAGCCATCCTCATGATATCCAAATTACCAAAGAAGCACCTAACTATTCCTTGTAATTCACTCGGAAGAACAAGGATAAACAATATATATGTCATTTATTTCCTGGACAAGCTGGATGAAATTCATCTAGCTTGTCTTTTTTTGATACCCCCCCTATGATAGAATAGAACAAGTTAATGACTTATTGAGAATTAGAGGGGAGTAATTCCATTGATAGACAAGTCTGTAAAGAAGAATAAGCGACAACGCATTCAAAGAACGCTGGCATCCTTGATGCTGTTTAATATACTGTGTTTCTCTGCTGCGCCTGCGGTTTCGTTCGCGGCGCCTCATATGCTGGTAACAGCGGATACGACGAAAGCCACAGAGGACAAAGCGACAACAGAGAAAGCGACAACCAATGCTGAGAAACCGGATAAAGTGCCATCCATTGATCAGCTTGGACTGGATGTAAGCTCCGCTGTTCTGATCGAGCCATCAACAGGACAGGTCCTATTATCAATTAATGCTGATGAAGCATTGCCGCCGGCGAGCATGACGAAGATGATGACGGAATATATCGTTGCAGAGAAAGTAAAGCAAGGCGACTTAGCTTGGGATGATGTTGTTACCGTGGGGGAAAATGCAGCAAAAACCGTGGGGTCACGGATATTTTTGGCTGAGGGAGACCAACATACAGTGGAAGAGCTCTACATAGCCATGGCTGTCGGCTCAGCGAATGATGCGACGGTGGCATTGGCTGAGCATGTGGCTGGTTCCGAAGCGGAGTTTGTTACCATGATGAATGATACGGCGAAAAAGATGGGGCTGAAGACGGCTTTCTTCATTAATTCCACAGGCCTGAGCCGTGCCGATATGCCAGAAAAGTATCGCCCTGCGGAGGATAAGGAAACGGTAATGTCGGCGATGGATACCGCTCTACTTGCCAAATATATCGTTGAGGATCATCCTGATTTTTCGAGATTTACGGCCATTCAGTCCCATAAATTCCGGCCGCGCGACACGAATCCGATTATCAACTACAACTGGATGCTTGAGGCTAATAAAAGTATTACAAACTTTAAGTCCTATGCGTATGAAGGTTTGGACGGTTTAAAAACCGGTCATACCAATGCGGCGGGTTATTGTTTTGCTGGTACCGCTGAACGCGATGGCATGCGTCTGATTAGTGTTGTTATGGGTACGAAATCTGAAGGTGCCCGTTTTAAAGAGACCAAAAAAGTTCTGGATTACGGCTTTGACAACTTTGAAGTGAAGGAAGTCCAAGCTGCCGGGGCAACCGTGCAAGGCTTTGAAACGGTCGAAGTGAAGAAGGGCAAAGGCAAAGAAGCTGCACTCGTAACCGATAAGGCTCTCACTTTTGTTGTACCAAAAGGATCAAGCGGCAAGAACATTACCTTCGAAGCCAAGCTGGACTCCTCCAGCATGACAGCGCCTGTTGCTAAAGATACGAAGGTGGGCACGGTAACCTACACCTATAAAATAGAAGGCATGAAGGAAGCTCAGACCGAAACGGTGAATTTAATCACAGCGGAGGAAGTTGAGAAGGCCGGCTGGTTCAAGCTGTTCCTGCGGGCGATTGGAGACTTTTTTGCCGATTTGTTTGATTCCATCAAAAATCTTTTCTAACAGCCGACAAATTCCGAGTAAATGGGTTGTGTATTTGATTTTGATGCGGTAAAATATCGAGTTAGATTCATTGCAAGTATGCACCTATACAGGTACAGTCCATATCGCCAGGGAACGCTGTAATGGCGATGAGATACAACATATAATCGGGGGGCTAGGGGACATGGAAACAGGAACATCAACTGTAAAAAGAGGTATGGCGGAAATGCAAAAAGGCGGCGTCATTATGGATGTCATGAATGCGGAACAAGCAAAGATCGCTGAAGCTGCCGGTGCAACGGCAGTTATGGCGCTGGAGCGCGTTCCTTCTGATATTCGCGCTGCTGGGGGCGTAGCACGGATGGCTGACCCAACCATCGTTGAGGAAGTCATGAAAGTTGTATCCATTCCAGTTATGGCCAAAGCTCGTATCGGTCATTACGTCGAGGCGAAAGTCCTTGAATCTCTTGGCGTGGATTATCTCGACGAGAGTGAAGTGCTGACACCGGCGGATGAAGTGTTCCATATCGATAAATGGGATTTCACGGTACCGTTCGTATGCGGTGCAAAGGACCTTGGCGAAGCGCTGCGTCGTATTGGTGAGGGTGCTTCCATGCTCCGTACGAAAGGCGAGCCGGGAACAGGTAATATCGTGGAAGCCGTTCGCCATATGCGCCTTATCAACAGTCAAATCCGTAAAGTTCGCAACATGTCGAAGGACGAGCTGTATGCGGAAGCGAAGAACCTCGGTGTTTCCTATGACCTCCTGAAGGGCATTCATGAGACGGGCAAGCTCCCTGTCGTTAACTTTGCAGCTGGCGGCGTGGCAACACCTGCAGATGCCGCATTGATGATGCATTTGGGCGCTGACGGCGTCTTTGTTGGATCCGGTATTTTCAAATCGGACAGCCCTGAGAAATTCGCTCGTGCGATCGTTGAAGCGACTACGCATTATGATGATTATAAATTGATTGCTGAAGTATCCAAGAACCTGGGTACTCCGATGAAAGGCATCGAGATATCCAAGCTTAGTCCTGCTGAGCGCATGCAGGATCGCGGCTGGTAAGAGAGAAGGGGTAACATGAAGGTCGGCGTACTGGCACTTCAGGGTGCCGTTGCAGAGCATATTCGAAGCATCACGCTTGCTGGTGCCGAGGGAGTGCCGATCAAGAAGGTTGAGCAGTTGGACGGCATTGACGGCTTGATTATCCCTGGCGGTGAGAGCACCACCATCGGCAAGCTGATGCGCAAGTATGATTTTATGGATGCGATTCGTCAGTTCTCAGCCCAGGGTAAACCGATATTCGGAACATGCGCCGGACTGATCGTGCTCGCTGAACGAATTCAAGGCGACGAAGAGGCCCATCTGAAGCTGATGGACATCACGGTGGCGCGGAACGCATTTGGACGTCAGCGTGAAAGCTTCGAGACCGATTTGCCTGTAAAAGGAATCGAGGAAACGGTACGGGCAGTCTTTATCCGTGCGCCGCTCATTCTGGAGGTGGGTGCGGGCGTTGAGGTCTTGTCTACTTATAAGGATGAGATCGTTACAGCCAGACAGGGGCATCTGCTTGCAGCTTCCTATCATCCGGAGCTGACGGACGATTATCGACTTCATCAATATTTTGTGGAGATGGTTCGATCCCGTTCTACGGCACCACCGACGTAATAGTTACAGTAGAAGACATCTTGACTCTTTGGCAGTATGTGGGAGTCGAGTTGTCTTTTTCGCTGAAATACAATAAGATGTATCGTATGTAATAATGTACACTGCAGCCTTGTCCCAAGGCTTTTTATCAACATATAGGGCAGCTGCTTCGATATACTTGATGGATGTTTTACTTTAGGAGGGTTTCCCGTGTTAGACGTAAAAATATTGCGCAGCGAGTACAGTCGTGTAGAAGAAGCGCTGAAGAATCGAGGCAAATCGCTCGATCTGATTGCGGATTTTCCTAAGCTTGACGCCCGGCGCCGGGAATTGCTGCAGGAAAGCGAAAGTTTGAAGAATCGCCGCAACACCGTGTCGGCTGAAGTAGCCAAACTGAAGAAGAATCGTGAGAATGCAGATGATCTGATACTGGAAATGCGACAAGTGTCGGACCAGATTAAAGCGATGGATGAAGAAGTTCGTGAGCTGGAAGCCAGCATATCCGAGCTTACTTTGGCGATTCCGAATATCCCTCATGAGAGTGTGCCTGTAGGCGCCTCGGAGGAGGAGAACGTGGAAATCCGCCGCTGGGCGGAGCCAAAAGCTTTCGATTTCGAGCCTAAGGCTCACTGGGAGCTTGCTCAGAATCTGAGTATTTTGGATTTTGAAGCAGGTGCGAAGGTAACGGGCTCGCGGTTTACGTTCTATAAAGGTTTAGGTGCTCGTCTTGAGCGTGCCTTGATCAGTTTCATGATGGATCTGCACAGCGACAAACACGGCTATGAGGAAATGCTGCCTCCATATATCGTCAACCGGGACAGCTTGTACGGAACAGGACAGCTGCCTAAATTCGAAGAGGATTTATTCAAAATTAGCGATACCGACTATTACCTGATCCCAACCGCTGAAGTTCCTGTAACGAACTACCATCGCGAGGAAATCTTAAATAGCGAGGATCTGCCTAAATATTACGTGGCGTACAGCTCCTGTTTCCGTTCGGAAGCCGGCGCGGCAGGGCGCGACACACGGGGACTTATTCGTCAGCATCAGTTCAACAAGGTTGAGATGGTGAAAATTGTACACCCGGAAACTTCGTTTGATGAGCTTGAGAAGATGACGGCGGATGCGGAGCGCGTGCTTCAGCTGCTGAATCTTCCTTATCGCGTCATGGCTCTCTGTACTGGGGATATGGGCTTCGGATCGATGAAGACATACGATCTGGAAGTTTGGCTTCCGGAGAGCGGCGTATATCGCGAAATCTCCTCATGTTCGAACATCGGGGACTTCCAGGCACGCCGTGCCAACATTCGCTTCCGTCCGGAACCGAAGAGCAAGCCTGAATTTGTCCACACCTTGAATGGTTCCGGGCTTGCGGTTGGACGTACCGTCGCTGCGATTCTGGAGAATTATCAACAGGCTGACGGGTCCGTCGTTATTCCTGAAGTACTTCGCCCGTACATGGGGAACGTTAGTATCATCGACCAGAAAAAATAAGTTGATAAAACAGTTTGTCTTGTGGTATAATGATTTTTGCACGTGATTCATTTGCATGGATCATTACCACATGGAGAGGTACCGAAGCGGTCATAACGGGGCGGTCTTGAAAACCGTTAGGGGGCAACTCCACATGGGTTCGAATCCCATCCTCTCCGCCATACATATCAAACGCAAACCGTTTCCTTAGGGAAACGGTTTTTTTGCTCTATTTTATGAGGAATCATTGCGTGGTCTTCCCTTCAGTAGGTTTGTGCTTTATGGAGGAGGCTGTATAAAACATCCCCTGTTATCGCAATTTATAGAGAAGGGGAGGTGTGAACATGAACTCAGAACTGAATGTGGATCAGTCGACGCTGGTCAATGCCTGGCAGGAAAGGCTGCCCACCATATTAAAGCCGGGAGATCGCGCAGAAGTGGCTGCAGACGAAGGGGACCCGAACGCCATCCGCATTCACATTGATGCAGCAGGTCGCCAGGAGTATTCATTTGATTTTCAATGCACGTATGTGGATTCACGGGAAGTGAAGGTCGATTTGGTCGATGTAGAGCGTGATGGTGCAACGACGGATGAGCGTAATGAGAACATTCAGGGCATGGTCGGCGATTATACGCGCCATATCCATGAGTGTGCCCAAACGCTGCAGCAAATCACGCATCACTAGTTCCATAAATGAGCGAGACAGTTTCCATACTGTCCATCATGGTATGGACATCAAAGGTAGGATAGCGTAAGACATCGTTGTGATCCATGAAATGGAGGGCTATCAGATGAGCAAACCAAAAGCGATTCCGGTACCGGAAGCACAGGAGCAGCCGAAGCAGCGCAAGGACCATGACCGTGGCGGCCAGGAGCCGCTGTCAGGCTCGCATAGAGCGAAGATCCGTAAACAGGATGGACATTTCAATCCGGAGGGCTAGAAGCCTGTAGAGGAAGACTGAGAGGCTAGAAAGCAAGAATCGAGGGAACTTCCTGTCATTCGACAGGAAGTTCTTTTTTTCGTTTTGAAACCTTTTGCGTCCAACTTCCGTATTAGTGTTCAAGTGTAATATTTTGGGGCCCCACCTTATTCGCATGTTAAGAAGTTTGAAATTAAGATGGATGGAAAAAGAAAGGAAATAAAATTTCAGTAAATATTCCAGAAAGTGTTTCTCATTTTGGTTAAATGGTTTATGATTAGAAGGTCTGTTATTTTTTTGACTGTTAGAGGGGAGAGAAATTTTAATGAACAAGAAGTTTGCAGCTATCATGCTGACACTGCTGCTCACAGTGACAGTTGTACTTTCTGGCTGCGCCAAAAAAGAAGAGCCTAAGGCAGCGATGACGAATGCTGCTACAAACGCGATGAAGATGACATCCTACGAAATGAAGAGTAAATTTGTCATTGAAGACCTTCAAGTTAACATACCTGCAGTTGAAGGCGATCCAAGCGTAACACAGGCGATGACGATGTTGAAGAATGCTGAGGTTACGCTTGATGGTATCTACCAAGCTGATCCAATGCAAACCGAGATGAACATGGGTATCAATCTGAAGGGTGACATGGCGATGTCCTTCAATATTGATATGGTGATGACGAAAGAGAAAATCTACGTTAAAGTTCCAAGCATTCCAATGCTGCCATTCCCAGAGGACGTTGTTGGTAAGTTCCTCATGATGGACATGAAAGAGCTTGCTGAGCAATCCGGTGAAACGTTTAGTCCAGAAAGCCTGGATACTGAGAAGTCGCAGAAATTCGTTAACGAAATCCTTGAAGCCTTGCTGAGCGAGTATGACCAAGCGAAATACTTCAAAGAGATCAATGTTAAAGATGCTGGCCTTCCAGAAGGCGTTGACGCTAAACAAGTGGTTCAATTCTTTGTAACCAATGATAACCTGAATGAAGCATTGGATATTATGGTAAACAAGGTTGCACCTAAGGTTGTTGACATTGCAGCTAAAGACGAGTACCGCGAATTGCTGGGTCTGACCCAAGAAGATATCGATGCTGCTAAAGCTGAAGTATCTAACGTTAACCAAGATGAATTCAAAGCGGGCTTGGAAGAGATGCAGAAATATCTGAAGATCAACACATTCAACATCAACACAGCTATCGATAAAAAGGATTTCCCTGCATATCAGGATGTTGTGTTGAACGTTGATTTCAACGATCCAGAAACCAATGAGAACGTGAAGTTGGCTGTGAAGGGTAGCACCCAATACAACAACATCAACGCTAAACAAGAATTCAAAATCGGTATTCCAAAAGATGCTGATGTCATCACGATGGAGCAATTTGAGGAATCCATGAGCCAAATGGGCACTTATTAATATTATTCATCGCAGACAACAAAACCCGGCCGTCATGGCCGGGTTTTTACGTTGTTATACTTATACTCTACATAAGGATCATAGTTTCCCGCGCAAACGTCGGAAGAACTGAGTGAGCAGTGATGCGCATTCTTCCTGCAGCACGCCCTGAACCACGTTAGTCCGGTGATTAAAACGCGGCTCTTGAAGCAAATTCATCAATGTGCCGGCACAACCGGCTTTGGGATCACCAGCACCATAGATCAGCTCTGGGACCCGGGATTGGACGATAGCTCCTGCACACATGGGACAGGGTTCTAACGTCACGTATAATCGACAGTCCAGCAGCCGCCATGCTCCAAGATGCTGGCTTGCTTCCCGAATAGCTACCATCTCGGCATGGGCCGTACCATCGTAAGTCGTTTCACGCAAATTGTATCCACGGCCAATAATCTCATCGCCCCGCACGATGACAGCACCAATCGGAACTTCACCGAGCTCTTCAGCTTTCCGTGCTTCTGCAATGGCTTCTCTCATCCAGTGCTCATGATTATCGTTATCCACAGCCAGTGGGTCTATTGAATTTGATATCAAACTAAAGTCTCCTTTCACAGCCCGTTAAAACCCTGTATTTATACCCAATGTTCAACGAACATTTATTCGTTTGTTAACATGTTGTGGACAGAATTGTGGATAACTAAAATATTATACACAAAGTTATGCACACTATCCCCAGATAAGTTGTGTATTTGTGCGCAATCTGTGGATACGTTGTTTATTTTACCGGGAATGACCTCTTATATTGTAAGGATTCCTTATTTCAATAGCAATGCGATTGTGGAAAAAACCATATAGCCATAAAGCTGCTTGTCTTTTCAAACGTTCGTGATCAAGGTATCATGAGGGTATTAGATTCGCAAGTCGTCTATGTGACAGCAGAAAGGTGAAGATGCCACTTGTCGATTAAGACGAAATTATCGATGATCATGTCCATATCGGTATTATTTATTCTTCTGCTCAACATTACGCTGAACTATTACACGACCCAGGAAAATTTGCAGCAGGATAGTGAAACCAAGATGGTGATGGCCGCTACTCAGATCGCCATTACGGTCCAGCAAACCGGCTTTAGTTCTGCATATGTGGATAATATATTCGGCGATATGCTGAAGGTGGCCGCGGTCAACGCGGCAAAAGCTTTGGATCCGGATATTAACAATATAACCAATCAGCAATTGGTGGAATTGAGTAAGGAGATTGGCGTCACTCACATATCATTAATGGTTCGGGCGAATGATGATATCGTTGTTGCCCGATCCTCCTCTCAAGATGAAATCGGCCTTTCAACAAAGAACTGGGGGTATTGGCATACGGCTTTTCTGGAATTGTTCCAGTATGGTAAAGTCGTCTCAGTTACCGAGGGCCAGCGCTCCGATCATTTTTGGTCTGGACCGTTTGAGTTCTCCACATCCAATCCGGAATTCATTGATAAATGGGGATACTATTACGATAGCAAGCGCAATTATATTATTGATCCCTACATAAGGAATTCCAATATCAAGGACTTTGTGAAGATTACAAGTCCGGACACCGTTGTGAAAGAGACCTTGAAGTCGAATCCGCGGATATTGGAAGTAACAGGCATCAACCCTGAAACGTTTGGCAATGAATATATGAGGGAAGATGGAACAGATGACGTTCACCACAAGCTTCGCAATCGACCGATTACATTCGGCACCTATGACTATGGGAGCCTGGACCAAGATGCGGAAGCTGTGCAGAAGGCTGTTTCTACCGGCGATAATGTGGTGTTTGTCAGCACCATCAATAATAAGAAGGTGCTAAAAAGCTTCATCCCTATCGTATCCGAAAATAAACCGACCAGTGTCATTAGTGTCGTTATGGACTATGAAGCCATCTCCTCCGTGATGAGGGAGCAGATGATCAGTCTTGTGGCGATCTCATTGGTTTTATTGGAAATTGTGATATTCGGCAGTTATATTGTTGCGGGGTATTTTACCAAGCCGATTCAGGCTATCCTTGGAACTGTAAATGATGTGTCGGATGGTCACTTTGATCGAAGGCTGGAGGTAAGCAGCCGGGACGAGCTGGGTCAGCTTGCAGGTCGAATCAATGCGATGACACGTAATCTGGGCAACTATACGAGCCAGTTGAAGCAAATGGTCGACGAGAATCAGTCCGTTAAGGAATATCTGGAGTCTGTCATTAATCAGACAGCCGACGCCATTCATACAACCGATACCTATGAACGGGTTATTAGTGTAAATAAAGCGTTTGAGCAATTGTATGGTTGGAAGGCGCACGAAGTGGTTGGACGGAAGCCTGCACTTGTCCCACCGGCTAAAGAGGAAGAAGAAAAGGAACGCATCCGCCGCCTGCGGGCCGGAGAACGGCTTCCTCCAGTGGAGACGGTCCGCCTTCATAAAGATGGAAGCGCTATTGAGGTCAGCATCAGCACCTCGCTGGTGCGCGATGAGAACGGTGAGGTTACTTCCATGATTAGCGTGTCTCGGGATGTGACGGAACGCAATCGCATCGAGGAGCTGCTGCGACGTTCGGAGAAGCTCAATACTGTTGGCCAGCTGGCTGCCGGCGTTGCTCATGAGATCCGGAATCCGCTGACGACCCTCCGTGGATTTCTGCAGCTTCAGAAGCAGACCCACAAGGTCAATCCGGACCATATTGATCTGATGCTGTCGGAGCTGGACCGAATTAATCTGATTGTCAGTGAATTTCTGATATTAGCGAAGCCGCAGGCGATTCATTTCCAAGAGAGGGATGTAAGAATCATTATGAGAGATGTCATTTCATTCCTCGACAGCCAAGCCCATTTGTACAGCATCGAGTTCAAATTGAAGTTTACTGAAGCACTAACCTACGTACACTGTGAGGAGAACCAGCTCAAGCAGGTGTTCATCAATCTGCTCAAGAATGCGATTGAAGCGATGCCGGATGGCGGGAGGATCTGGATTGAGCTTTCAAGGCCGAAGGGTGAATGGGTCCAAATCGACATTCGGGATGAAGGGCAAGGCATTCCGGAGGAGCTGATGCCGCATCTTGGCGAACCGTTTATTACGAATAAGGAAACGGGCACAGGGCTGGGATTGATGGTAAGCCAGCGTATTATTCAGGGCCACCGGGGTATGATGGAAATCGAGAGTGAAGTAGGAGCAGGAACGAAGGTGAGTATAGTTCTGCCTGCGATTCAGCGGAATGCGATCGAGGGATAAGCAAGAAGTAGTTACAGATAAGGGGATGGCATCTTGAGAATCAATAAATTTATCAGTGAAACGGGATATTGCTCAAGGCGTGAAGCGGACAAGCTGGTGGAGAGCGGGAAGGTTACCATCAATGGCGTGGTTGCAGTCCTTGGAAGCCAGGCAGAAGAAGGAGACGATGTCCGGATTCAGGGAAAGCCGCTTCAAGATAAGAAGAAGCATGTGTATATTGCTCTTAATAAGCCAGTCGGGATTACAAGCACCACCGAACCGCATATTAAGGGCAATATTGTAGACTTCGTAGGCCATAAGGAGCGTATTTTTCCTATCGGACGATTGGATAAGGACTCCGAGGGGCTGATTCTGCTGACGAATGATGGGGATATCGTCAATAAGATCCTTCGCTCCGAGGGGAAACATGAGAAAGAATACATTGTGACGGTGGATCGCCCGGTAACGGAATCCTTCCTTAGCGGGATGTCCAGCGGCGTCAAGATTTTAGGTGAGATGACGCTGCCCTGTGAAGTCACTCGAATGTCTGAGCGAGTGTTCCGAATCATTCTGACGGAGGGGAAAAATCGTCAAATCCGCAGAATGTGCAGCGCTTTTGGTTATGAGGTCCGAAAATTACAGCGAATCCGGATTATGAATATCCGTCTCGGCAGTCAACGCATTGGCGCTTGGCGTGATCTTAACGAGAAGGAGAAGGAAGAGCTTGGTCGGCTGCTGAACTATAGGCTCGAGTAGCAGGCTGAAATACATCTATAACCCTAAACCAAAACAACCGATGGATCTGGAGACCAGATGCATCGGTTGTTTATTGTGTGTTATAGTCTGTAGGGACCGTTCCCTGTTGAGTTATTCATTCACGCTGGTAAAGGTCGCACTATCCTGGTATTTACGTATAATGGAAACCTCGACTCTGCGGTTCTTCGCTCGCCCAGCAGCGGTGTTGTTGTCGGCAATCGGATGGTATTCACCATAACCGATCGGCATGAACCGTTTAGGATCCAACTCCGAGTTGGTGAGCAAAATCTTCATGAACTGCAAGGCACGATCCGAGCTTAAATCCCAATTCGACGGATATCGGCTATTAGAGATTGGCACATTGTCCGTATGTCCGGATACAATAATTTCATAGTCCGGGAACTTATGAAGCATTTGTGAGATAGCCTTGGCCAATTTGCGGGCCTCCGGCTTCACAACGGCTTCGCCGGAAGGGAACAAGGCGTTATCCCGTATTGTAATGACAAGCTGGGAGTGGTTCAACTTGGTGCTGAGCTCCGAGGTTAAACCGTTATTTTTAATATAATTATCGAGCTGCTTCTTTAACTTCTCCAGATCCTGTTGTTCCTGACGCATCAGCTCAGCACGTCGTTGGTCAGGTGTTGTTGCGGGAACGGAAGGGGATGTCGCTTTATGATCTTTAATATTGGGCGGATCATCGCTGGGTTCCGTTTTGCTGTAATCCAGCACGCCGGTCCCGCCAGTGAGAGCAACGCTGAAGGCTTCGCTCATTTCTTGAAATTTGCGTGCGTCTGTCGCGCTCATGGCGTATAGCACCAGGAACAGGGCCAGAAGCAAGGTCAGTAGGTCTGCGTAAGGAAGAAGCCAGGATTCGTCGGCATGCTCCTCATGCGGCTCGTGCCTAGTCTTTTTGCTCACTAGCACCAGCCTCCCTCTCGCTGAGCTCAGCCCGTTCGGACGGTGTCAGGAACACGGAGAGCTTTTGATTGATTGCAATGGTGGATACACCGGATTGAATAGACAGCAGGCCTTCTACCATCATCAGGCGGATTTCAACCTCGCGTTTGGACAGACGCTTGAGTTTATTCGCAATCGGGTGACAGATAACATAACCGGTGAAGATACCGAGCAGGGTAGCAATAAATGCAGCCCCGATAGCATGAGCGAGTTCGCCCATATCTTCCATGTGGGACAGTGCAGCGATCAAACCGATAACGGCTCCGAGTACCCCGAGGGAAGGTGCATACATACCGGCCTGCGAGAAGATCAATGAACCGGAACGATGGCGCTCCTCGGTGGCATTAATATCTTCCATTAAAACGTCACGTACGAATTCCTGATCGTTGCCGTCGATGATCATGCGCATCCCATTACGCAGGAAGCTGTCATCGATTTCATCGACTTTGGTTTCCAGAGCCAGAAGTCCTTCACGGCGTGTGATCGAAGCCCATTCCATAAACAGCTTGATCATATCCGTTTTGTCCATCAGATTCTGTTTCACGAAGGTCATCTTGACCAGCTTCGGAATCTTTTTTAGCTCGACTAGCGGAAATCCGATGAATAAAGTTGCTGCCGTACCGCCAAGAATGATTAGATAGGCTGCCGGATTATACAAAGCGAGAAGGGAGGCACCTTTCAGGATCATGCCCACCAGTACCGCGACGATACCGATTATTAAGCCTATAATTGTTGAAATTTCCATACCACACCTCATCCGTGAGAAATAAAATAACGAATCCATTCGTCAGAACGGCTCTCATGGAGAACCGGGCCCCTTATGTGGGGCGTTATCCTATTTATCGTCAGGTCGGGCTTTTTTTTTTAGTTGTAATTTCCGGTATAATGGAAGGAAGGGAAACGAAGCTAAGTACGGCAAGGAAAGGAGTGATTAAGATGGGCGTTAAGCACGGAAGGGATTATGGCGAAATTCTGGCAGAACTGACCGAGGCGGTCGGGCGAATTTCCGACAGCTATGTCTTCTTTGAAATGGAAGCTGAGGATTGGGGCAATTTGGGCGAAGCCGAGCGAAATGAGGTCCATGAGGCGCTGGCAGAGGATTTGTTCTATGCGCTGGGCACAGAGCCGGTGATTAATGTTGGCAGCGGCGTGGTCATGCATGATCAGACGAACCATCGAATACATATTTTGATTGGTGAGGAAGAGTTGGCTTTTGTGGCCCTTGTGTAATCACTCCAGTTATCAACAGATACAGGGCAGAATAGAATAGATGACAGATAGCCCATATTACGGTTAGTCGGCTTTAAGATAGGTTTTTTTCGGGGAGGAAGATAAAAGATGCTTTATACGCAGCAAGAAGTAGAGGCTCATCTGGAAAAGCTTGAGGGTTGGGAATTTGAACAAGGGAGATGGATTGTACGAAAGTATACCTTCTCCTCCTTCATGAAGGGAATCGCTTTTGTTGATGAAGTGGCAGCTATTTCGGAAGCTTTCGGACATCACCCCTACATCACCATAGATTATAAAGTCGTTACACTTCGTCTCACTTCTTGGGACGACGGTGGCATTACGGCTGTGGATATTAAGGAAGCGCAGCAGTTTAACGAAGCCTATGAGAAGAGTCGTTCGAAGGATGGCAAGTCGGGACAATAGAACGGGGAGACCATTAGTCCCTTTAGAAGTCCCCAATATGTAAAAAAACACGCTTGCACCGGGAACAACTCCAGGTGCAAGCGTGTTTTGCGTATAAGCTGATTTATTTTTTCTCAGCAAGGTACAGCGCGATGTTTGCGATTTCTTCAGGTTTAAGTTGGTCTTTAAAGGAAGGCATTCCCTTACGACCTTTGGTTACAACGTTGAAGATCGCGTCCGCATCCATGTGTCCGCCTACTTGATTCAAAGCCGGCCCAGCGCCGCCTTGAAGTTGGTCGCCGTGACAGCTAATGCAGCTTGCTTTCAGTGTGGCTTCCGCTGCGGCTGCATCGAGAGTCACTTCCGGCATGGTCGGCTTCTCTTCCTGAGCTACCTGTTCCTTACCTGGGAGCGTAAACATCAGCGCGATAGCCAACGCACATGCGACGAAGAACAATCCGCTCATGATCCATTTTTGCATCGTCATATCGTCCCTTCTATGTATACTGCACTTTTGCACTTGTCTCCATTATAAACCAACATCCATAGACAGCATAGCCAGTTGTGACAAAAAAAGCAACTATACGGCGTAGCTTCATAAAAAGTACACAAAATTGTGCTTTTTCATATAGACAAAGATTAATATTCCTCATTTGTCGGGGGCTCATACACCATACAGTGGAAAAGGGCATTGCCCGTTGGCGTAAGCCGCTCATACGTATCGGTGATGTGAAAGCCTGCCCTTTGATAAGCGCGGATTGCTCGCTCATTCCAGGTCATTACCTCAAGGTCAATTTCGTCGGCAGGCCGCCTCCGTCTGGCTTCCCGGACAATCGTCTGCATAAATCGTTTACCCATTCCACGCCCGCACCAATCAGGCCGCATGCCAAGTCCAATTCGTGTCACCTCATGCATCGGAAACAGCTGGGCAAATCCCCAGAGGGCCTCCCGCTCATCCAGAACCGAGATGTACTGTCTTTGGCGAATGTCCGGATCGCCAAACTCCACCTCAAGCCCTTTCATCTGCTCCCAGGGAAGAAAGCCATAGATATTATAGGGGGGAGGGTAGGCCCAGGCGCATATCTCTTCGGCGTGCTCTTCACGCATGACTACGGTGTGAAATGTAATCGGTGTGGCATCCATTTGCGAAGTCCTCCTATCGTCTGCATAAATAATAACCATATTACGAGCATCCAGGTTGCATCAAAAAAGCCCGCCAAAGAGAGGTAAGGGCTCCTTTAACGGGCAAGCATTATGTATAGGGAAGATTAGCCTCTATATCTTAGGATGATTCACCGACCGACTCTTCATACTTATCATCGCTCATGATACGCTTTGCACCCACGTACCGCTGATCGTAGTAATCCTCTGCCAGGCGGTTGATAACCACGCCGCGGTTAGAGGAAGCATGGGCGAATTTGCCATCGCCGACATAAATGCCGACGTGGGAGATGCCCTGCCCCGATGTGTTGAAGAACACCAAATCGCCAGCGCGCAGCTCCTTACGGGACACGCTTGTCCCCATGTCGAATTGAGAGCCGGATTGATGCGGGAGCTTCAGACCGAGTTTAGCATAAACATACATGGTGAAGCCGGAACAGTCAAAACCGCTCGTGGTTGTACCACCGTAGCTGTATCTTGTACCCAGAACCTTATCGATTTCCTGATCCAGCGCATGATCAGCAAAGACGCTGCCAACGCCCAAAGTGAACAACAGCGTGATATTTAGGGCTGCTGTCGATAATGTTTTCTTCAGCATGGAAAGCTCCTTTTCGATGCCGCGAGGCATAGCCATCTATATATTAAAGCACTTACATTAATGACAAAGTTGTTACTGCGTCCATTCTATCAGACAGCAAGCGAGATTGGCAATTATTTCTTGGTGAATTTCGCTATTTTTCAATAGCATTAGCTGTCGAAGCACCAAGGAAAATCAATATTTTTCCAAAATGGGTGTTTAATGAAGGGAGAGAAGGGTATATAAAGGATAGATGATGTGAAGACATGGCGAAGTGAAGTGAAATTGTATAATAAATTTTATTTTTTTTCGAAAAGCGGGAACTTTTTTGCTGTCCTGAACGTTATAAAGGTATACACACAATCAACAAAAGAAAAAAGCCGCTGGATGAGATCGGCACAATCTCATAAACCCAGGGCTTTCTTGTAAGAGTAAATCAATTAAGTTCCAACATTAATTGTAGTTCACAGCTACAGATTTGTACGTATTCTGACTCATAATTCTTTTAGCGCCTACATATCGGTTAGCGTAATAGCTCTGGCTCAGCGGACTGATAATGACACCGCGCGAAGATGAAGAATGAGCGAATTTGCCGCTCCCGACATAAATACCCACATGAGATACACCTCTACCGGATGTGTTGAAGAACACGAGATCGCCAGCTTTCAGGTTGCTCTTGGATACGGCCGTACCTACTTTGTATTGAGCTGCAGACGTGCGGGGCAGGCTAAGACCAAGCTTCTTGTAAACATAGCTGGTGAATCCGGAGCAGTCAAATCCATTCGTTGTAGTTCCACCTGTTTTGTAAGAAACACCAATGGCTGGTTTGATTGCAGTATTTAATTTGGAATCGGCGAAAGCGCTTCCGGTCCCTAATGTGAGTGCGAGTGCGAGGCCTAGAGAAACAGCCGTTAACTTCTTATTCAAAACAAAAGCTCCTTCCATTGCCTGCGAGGTTAGCTTAAGGGTTCGGTTGAAGGTCCCCTATGATCCCTCTCTTGCGAGATCAATTCACCCAAAACGGATCCCCCGCTTCCCATATCGTTATGGGAATTCGGCTCCTTGAAATGTTGATGAACCCATTCATTGACGTTTGACGTTCCAACATAGTTAGCGAATTACAACGTTCCTACATAAAAGTTACAATAAAGATGACAAAGTTGTTACTAACATATTCGTTATTTTAGCAGAGTATTAACAATTTGGCAAACGAGGAAACATTATTTTTAAACAAAAAAACCTGTCCCCATCTTGAGGGAACAGGTTTTTTTGTAATTTGGCGTTCAGAAATTTGTAATATAGAGGATAAATGAACTCTTATTCTCTGTAAAATCTAGCGCGGGATAGAAACGTGTCGCTTCTGATTACAGCTTATTCACGAGCGTGTTTCATTATTTTAGGGTGACGAATTGTAACCATTAAGGATGCTGTGAGGAGGAATCTCTCCACAAATGATATTGAGCGGACATTGCCCAAATTTGGAAAAGTCCATTCAGGAAATAAGAGGCCTGCTGAATAATTAAGCCGATCAACCCGGCCCAGAAGAGCGAGGCCGAGCTCAGGAGCAGCAGAATGATACAGGCGGATCCGCCGATGGTGATGGATAACAGCATTGCTGTGCCCAAGCGGCGGAAGAGCGCATGGATAGAGCTGATCATGCTGGAATCGCCGGTACGGCCAAATTGCATATAGAGCAATAACAGGCGGATCAGATAGGCGTACAAGAACCAGCCAGCTGCATAGGGCAGTGCATGAAGCAGCAGTACAGGCTCCTGAATTCCATTCAGCAGAATCGGGAGGATCTTGGGCAGAATCCAGTAACCGGGTGCGAAGGTGAGAATAAGCTCAACCAGATAGAATAGCGTTACGGGTTTCCACAGTTTCCGCATGCCAGTGAAGAAGAATAAACCGCGCTCGCCCTTGGCTTCCTGGTGAAGGTTGTAGAAGATGCCGGCCCGAATGAGCGGGGTGAGGATCATCCGGATCAGGAGCAAACCGGCCAAAAGCCATCCGTAAGTGTGTACTGTGCTGCTCAAGGACAGGCTCATCTCGCCCTCGTAGAAGAATAAAAGACGGCTGAGCTCGTTAGGGGCGGAATCCGGATATCGCATCAGAAGGGGGACGACTGCCGATTTTACGAGTCGGTACAGGCAATATCCCCACAGCAAACGGTATAAGAAGAGCAGAATCGTGACGTATAGCTGGTCTTTAACACTGATCCACCCTTGGCCTGCGTAACTTTTCATGTGCTCCCCCCTCACCATGACAGGCTGCCGAACAGCGTCTCCACAAGCTTGGTAATACTGAGATTCCAGCGTGTAACCACCGTCGGATCCATTCCTGCCTTCATATAGTTATTAATGTGTTTATTCTCCAGGACGATGGAGTACTTCGGATCAACCATGGCCCAGGCGAGCGGAGAGCTGTATTCCAGGGTGTAAGCCACTTTGCCGTCTTTGCCGCTCCAGGTTCGTTCCACCGTTTTGCCGTCCTCAAAGGCGAACACGATCGGCACATCGGTGATATCCCCGTCCTTGCTCGTAATCTGGACCGTGGACTCATACCGAGGATTTTCAGCCGTGCCTTTATTTTTGGTTTTGATCACGTCGATGGCGACATCCGCCATCTGGCTTCCATATACATATTGGTCAAAATACGACTGCCAGGACGTTTTGCTTACTTGCTCGACGACTTTCTGAAAGTCAGATGTGGTTGGATGCTTGAACCGGTATTTCTGGGCATAGGTATGCATAATCTTGCCCATCATCTGTGGACCGACCTGCCGTTCGATGCCTTGCAGCACCAGCTTGCCCCTCGTATATACATTCAGTGCGTAGTTTTCGTGAGAGCTGTATTTCCAGGATTCCATCTTCAGCGGTGCAGGGGAAGTAATGGATGCTCCCTGAGCCGCCGTATTGGAGGTAATACCGTATTCTTTTTCCATCACTCGTTCTTCTGCATAGGTTGCAAAGGCCTCGTCCAGCCACGCTTCCTCAAATTCGTTACTTGCAATCATTCCGTAAAAATATTGATGGGCGATCTCATGAATAACGGTCCGCTCCAGTTCATATCCCGGCGAATCGTTCTTGGCACCGAAGGCTGTGACCAGCGTCGGGTATTCCATGCCGCCTGCACCGTTGCCCGATTCAGGCGGAACGACGATGGACAACGTGGAGTACGGATAGGTTCCGTACCATTTTCCAAACGAAGCGAGTGCCGACTTGGCGGCATCAAAGTAACGCTCTTTTAAGTCTTTATGGGCTGGATCGAGATACAGCTTGATGCGGACGCCAGGTACGCCTGGTGCGGAGAATGCTTCTTCTGCCGTGACAAAGTTTGGCGATGCCGACCAGGCAAAATCATGTACGTCATCCGCGTAAAACTGATAAATTTTTTCCCCGTTTGATTTTTGGGCAGGCTTGGTAGGGAATCCGGTCGCGGCGACAATGTAATTTTCGGGCACTCGAATGCGAACGCTGTAAATGCCGAAGTTGGAATAGAATTCGGAGTTGCCGTGGTATTGATGAAGATTCCAGCCTTCCTCTGCTCTTCCGCGAAGACCGGCCGGTTCATAGACCGAAATTTTCGGAAACCATTGGCCAGCCATGATAAAATTCTCGGTGGTTCCCATGCGGGCAAATATTTTGGGAAGCTCGACCTCGAACTCCAAATGAATGGTAACACTCTCCCCGCTCTTGATGGGTTTAGGCAACCTTAGCTTGGCAAGGCTGTGATCCTTGATGTTGCCGTCGTCAGGTTGAACAAATTGAAGGCGATGGGTCAGGGCCAGTCCTTCGGTTGTTTTCACGCTGGTAATGGTCATGGAGCCGTATCCGTCATCTGGCATGGGATCGGAACGAAGCCTGCCGCCCGATTCCTTCATAAAAGTCGTGTCATTGGAAGCAAAAGCATTGGGATACAGATGAAAGTACAGCTCGTTTACGCTTTTTTTGCCTGGATGAGTCCAAGTGAGTGTCTGTTTGCCCTTAAGCTTGTTCTCCTCAGGCTCGTACCGAACATCCATATGATATTCCACCAGCCGGTCGCTCAAGGCCGGAGCAGGAATATTAGGCTGCACCTTAGGCGGTGAGAGCGGGGCCTTCTCCACGGCAGAGGCGGAGGGCTTGCCCGCATTTGGGGCAAGAGCAGACGCTGAGGACCCTGGATTCAGAAATATCGGCATCGATCCTGCAAGCAAACCTAGGGCAAGCAGGGATGATAGAAAGACTTTGGCACGTGGTGGGACCATATCGAACAACCTCCCGTTGACAAGCATCTAGTGCATGTATATGTTTGCTTTTGGGGGATTATTAGTTAAAATAAAATTATTGGGACATGGTTATCAATTTAGCAGCTGATACGTAAGCATCGGCTCTGATATAGGAGGTCGGCAGCAGTGGAGAATGAAGAGCAGAAGCAGGGTGCGAAGAAACCGATTGCTTTGAATATTATTAATAGCAAGAGTAAGCATAAAGGGTTTGGATCAGGCTCCATCGATCTGAACAGTCTGTCACCCGTCATTATCGATAATGGCGAGGCCCGAGTGGATATTGGGGCCATGCATGCCAAGAGTAAGGTGGAGAAGGGTATCCGTTTCAGCATGAACCGGGATGAAGTGCCCAATGGACGACAGGTATGGATCGTGTGGGTGGCTGTAGATCGTACGGCGGAAGGACAGCATTATGCAGGCATGACCGCCTGTGAAATGTGGATCGACCAGGAGGCCCGTCGCGGCTGGAAGATCCTCGCCGATCATGTGAATAAAATGGATGCGGCGATGAAGCGCAAGATCATTCTGGATGGTCTTGGCGACGTCGAGAAGAAGGCACTGCGCGAGCTGCTGATTTCGCGTAACGAGGAATGGTGGAATGCATCGCCAGAGGAATTCAGGGAAGCTCTTCAGACAGCGGAATGATACAATAAATTAAAGCAGCCTTTCCAAAAAGGACGAACATGAAGAAGACCGGTTGGATTCGTAAATGAATCCGGCCGGTCTTCTACTTATTTGCATATCGATTAGAATGGAAGGGTGTAGGTCAGCTTTTCTTTTTGATCGAGAAACGGATTGTTGTATTGGAACGTCAGCTTGCCGCCGGCATATCCGAGATACGTAAGGCCGTCACCAATGAAGCCCACCTCATTCGGCGGCATTTCCTCTATGACCTTGATAGTTTCCTCGTCCAGAAGCTCAGGATAGATAAGCTCGGCTGTCTTGCCAGTCGGATGGACGATATACAGGGTCGCCTTCGTGTATGGTCGGACGAGCAGGAAGTCCTGTTCAATCGCTTCTACGATAAAACTATCCTTTACTCCCGTGAGCGCGGTCAGGTCATAAGTTTTGACCGTTTTGCCCATCGGATGAACCAGCTCAAGCGTACTGCCGTTCATCATGGCAATATTGCCTTTGTAGCTGAATTGGTCCGGATGGTAGTTGATCCCGGCAAAATTGGAATGATTGGTTTTGGATAGCTTCAGGATTTTCTTGTCCTGAATGAGCACCCGGTATCTTCCCTCATGAATATGAGGTTCGCCGTAATAATTGGACAAGTCGACCACGTAGGTAGTGCTATTGATGCGATGTGCGCTTAAGCTGACTTGATCGATCTCCTCAACCGGGATTATACCAACTTGGGCTGGCGTGGATCCGGCTTTACCCATCGAGAGCATACCATTCTCGCGATTTACCCAGAACAGCATATTGGCCTTGGAAGCATAGGCGTATTTTGACCAAGCATCAAAGGTCGTTCTAAGCCCGGATTTGCTGTCATATTTCAGAGGGATGCCGAAAGCTTTGGTAATCAGACTGGCTGGAACATAAGTCACGCCTTTCTTCACGACCGGAGCCGCCTCAAGCTTGAGAGGGGTCCCCTTGGCATTGACTGCGCGCGACTGTCCGATGATAATGCGAACAGACTGTGTCGGGCTGTTAATATACAGCTCTTTTTTTCCCGGGATCGTCAACTGCAGCTGCAGTTGTTCGGAAACTTCCTTCAATGGAATGAATACGACGCCTTTATTCGTATAAGGTTTATGTTTCACGTCCAGCGTGCTCCATTTTGCCTTGCTCTGTGATGTGGAAGCTGCTGCCGCATGGGCAGAAATCGTTGCGAGCGATGAGGACGTAAGCAATAAAGACATGGCTATGGATGCGGTACCTGCTAATTTGATGAGTTGCACGGATTTCATATCAGTTCCTCCTTATGTTTTACACTCCCGCCTATATAAACGACTAAATAATGGGAAATGTTTCACCCTATCGCAAAATCATGTAAAAATTGATATATGCTTATGGCGTAAGATCAGAGCTAGTGGCCAAATGACGAACTAAAAAACCGGAGCTGCCCTGAAGGGGCGAGGCTCCGGTTATATTAATATCCTGATTTCAGCTCCTGATCCTTGCCAAGCAGGATGGTGAGACCAAGCAAGGTAACGATAATGGTGGCGCCCATGTCCGATATGATTGCAATCCACAGGGTCAGCCAACCCGGGATCGTTAGCAGCAAAGCAATGGCCTTCAGCGACAAGGAAAGCCCGATATTCCACTTGATAATCTGATTGACCCGTCTTGCGGTTTTGATGGCCCCCGGCAGCTTGCCAAGGTGATCCTGCATCAATACAACGTCGGCGGTTTCTATGGCACTGTCAGTCCCTTTTCCCATCGCGATACCCAGATCGGCAGCGGCCAATGCAGGGGCGTCGTTAATACCATCGCCAACCATGCCGGTTTTTTTGCGGGAAGAAAGCTCCTTGATTTTGGCAACCTTCTGTTCCGGCAGGAGGCTTGCGAATACCCGAGCTACACCGGATTGTTTCGCGATGGCCTGTGCGGACTGCTCATGGTCGCCTGTCAGCATGACCGTATCCGTGATACCGGCCTCGTGAAGCTTGCGGACGACGGTTGCCGTCTCCGGTCTGATCTCGTCGGCAAGGCCGAACTGGCCTAATACGCGATCCTCGCTTACAGCAGCAACAATCGTATAACCTTGGGCCTTCATGCGCCGAATGTCATCCTCCACGGCACGGATATGATCTTGCTGGCCGTTCACATGCTTCAGCACTTCCTCGCTTCCGACCCAGAACAATTTCCCTCCAACTTCAGCCCGAATGCCTTCGCCTGGCAGTACCGTTATCTGTTGAGGTTCATTGAACATGCACTGCGGATTCTTGATCTCCAGATGTTTCATGACGGCTTTAGCCAACGGATGGAGTGACGATTGCTCCAGTGCGCCTACAACGGCATAAAATTTAGTTTCATCATATACCGTCTCTGCATAGACGGCAGGCTCGCCTTTGGTCAAGGTTCCCGTCTTGTCAAAAGCGATGGCTTCCAGCCGGCCAAGCTGCTCCAGGTGGACCCCGCCTTTGATCAGAATACCGTTGCGTGCCGCGCGGGTCATCCCGCTGACCAATGCAATCGGAGAGGAAAGGACAAGCGAACAAGGGCATCCGACAATGAGGATGGACAGCCCTTGATAGATCCAGGTCATCCAGGGCTGATTCAGCAGCAGCGGAGGAATCAGCGTAACCGCCAGTGCGATGATCATAATAGCGGGAGTATAGTACTTTGCAAATTTATCGATGAAGAGCTCTGTCGGTGTCTTGCTGTCCTGTGCCTCCTGTACAAGATGCATGATCTTGGCCAGGGAGGAATCCTCATAGGCCTTCGATATGGCGATATAGAGCACACCATCGGTGCTGACACTGCCGCCAAACACAGCATCGCCCTCCCGTTTCGTAACAGGTACCGATTCCCCGGTAATGGCGGCTTCGTTCACCGCCCCGGTTCCTTGGGTTATGGCTCCATCGGAAGGGATCTTCTCCCCGGGTCTCACCCGGACAACGTCCCCGGGAGTGAGACTCTCGATCGGCACGCGCTGGGTTTGACCGTCTTTCCATAGTTCCGCTTCTTTGGGCGCTGCGGCCAGCAGCGCTTCCATCGATTGCCGGGCCCGATTCATGCCGTAGCCTTCCAGCAGCTCGTTAAGACCAAACAGAATGGCAACCAATGTGGCTTCTCTCCACTCCCCGATGATGACGGCACCCACGAGCGCAACGGTCATCAGGGTATCCATATTGAATTTAAAGCGGGTCAGATTACGCAGTCCGCGCAAAAATGTCGTATATCCGCTCAAAATCATAGCGCCTGCATATAATGCGATCACAACCGGTTCGGCGACTTTTCCTTCCAATAGAAAGGTGAAGAGATAGAAAACAGCGGAGATGGACAGCAGCCACTTCATACTCCCTATGCCGCCATGACTATGTTCATGAGCATGATCATGGCCATGTTCGTGATCATGTCCTTGTGCCGATCCGTGAGCATGCGATGAATGGATAGGCTGCACTTCAGCACTGGCGGTCGATAAGGCTGTCTGCGGAGCATAAACGATGCGCGCACCGTCACTTTTCAGAATGGTTTCTACTCGGCTTAGATTGACATGGGGAGAGAGGGTCAGCTTCCCGCTGTTGTAACTCAGTCGGGCATTGTTCCCATGATCCAGCTTCTGAATCTCCTCCTGCATTTCACGTGTACAGTTAGGGCAGGAGAGCCCTTGTACCCGGTATTCAATAAGTTCGCCGCTTGTCTCCGGAGAGGATTGGGAATGTTGATGGTTGTCCTTACTCATCTACATCTTCTCCTTTTGGTGCTCCAGCGTCATGTGAAGCAATGTCCGGATGTGGTCATCTTTGAGCGAGTAGTATACATTCTTTCCGGCCTTGCGCGATTTGGCGATTTCTTTGTTCTTCAGCGTCCGCAGATGATGGGAGGCCGTTGCCGTTGAGCTTCCGAGAACCTCAGCTACATCGCAAACACATAACTCGCCGCCGCGGTCCAGCATATAAGCTACCTTGACGCGCGTCGGGTCGGCCAAAGCCTTGAAGATTTCCGCCATGCCGATCATATCCTCATCGGAGATCGTTTCTTTTAAGGAAGCAATTCTTTCAGTTGAAGGACATTCCGTTTCACACAGCTCGAGGGCGACTTCTTCGTTCATCGTCCGTACATTCATAAGAACAACCTCCTTGGAATAGGAGCAATAAGTGCTCTTTACTCTATATATATTCAAACGTTGATTTGATTGTTAGTCATAATATACCCGATTTACACCCGATATTCAAACGAATATTTGATTGTTCACAAGCATTTCACAGAATGAGATTGAATCAACAAGTCATATAGTATTAACCAATTCCAAGGGTTAGGCGCAGTATCGTCCCTCAGAAAATCCTTCCATTTCATAACACGTCAACTTATACTATTAGCAAAAAGATGTAAATTCTCATAGAAAGAATACCTGGGCCCAGAGCGCCTCATGTTCCATAGCATCCTTGCACGGGCCAAACGTTTCGACTCGAATGTGTACATTATCTAATACCTATCCTTCGATTTGCGGATGTGTATGAACAGGGGGGCCAGAGTATGACTTGTCCAATATGTCGATATGAAACGGGAGATGGGAAGTATTGCAAGAAATGCGGGGCAAGGCTGATTATCGAGGATTCGCCCGTATTTGCCGCCATGAAAGAGCAAGCAGCAACGTCGGAGGCGTACAGTGTCACTAGGCGAAATGCCGGCAGTAGAGGGGAGTTACCTCATGTACGCCAGACCGAATCCGTTCTGCCGGTATATACCCCGCCGGATATTCCGTTCCGAGCGGCAGGCCGGCAGCATTCTGAAGAAGAGGAATCCAATCCTTATTGGACCAGCTTAAAATTGTACGGACAGCTCTATGGGGATTATTTTCTGAAGGGATTAAGAAATCCCTTTGGCGCAGCTGCGGGAACGGAAAGCAGCCAGTTTTTCAACGCGATCGTGTCCATGCTGCTCTATGTTGTTCTTTTTCCACTCGCACTGTATGCAGCGCTTCATCATGAGCTGCAAGGGCTGCCTGAAGGGGCATTTGCAGATCTTGTCCTAAAACCAACCGTTTGGACTGCGATTTTCCTGTTCTTGCTGAACGTCTTTACCTTCGCTGCGGTCAAGCTGTCCTTCAACCCGGCTGCGAAGCTAAAAGAAGTGATGGCAAGATTCGGCGCTTTGCTGCCCTTGTTCCTCGTGTTGTATGGGGTCAGCTTTCTGTTCCTGTTCCTGAATGGCGATATCTCGAAGGTTATCATCCTTCTGTCGTTCATCAGCACCGTGATGACCGTCCCGTTATTCGTCATGACCAGCTACAAAAAAAGAATGGTTGGCGGCCTGGATCCGCTGTATGCGATCCTCCTGGTCTACGTTGCACTGATGCTCGTGATCGTGATTCTGGGTAGTTCCATGATCGAATATATAACCGTTTTATAATGAAGTCATCTACATAACATATCGTGAAAAAAAGAAAAACAGCAGGTCCTTGTGCGGGAAAATCCCGTAAAAGGAGCTTGCTGTTTTTTTGATGTGACGGGTACGATCCGAGCTACTCGACCCACCATCGTTTGAAATCCTTCCACCAGGAACGCTCTTCCTGTTTCTCGGCCGCATCCGCAGGGTTGGCCTTCTTGGCCGGCTCCCCGCCCTCATGTTCGTCGCAATATTCCGTAGGCTCCGTTCCCTTGACGAAGACCTCCAGAACTTTGTCCGGACAGCCGGCGCCGGCGAGCTTGCCGGTCTTGGGATCCACATATGCGCTGACGACTTCGTCCGGGATCGGAAAAATCTTAGGCGGCACGTTCTCCAAAGCCTTCTCCGTATACTGCGCAAAGATCGGAGCTGCCCGCCGACCGTCCACTTTACTAATCTCCCGTCCTTTGTCATAACCCACCCATACCGCCGTCGACAGCTCCGGCGTATAGCCGACAAGCCAAGCGTCGGTATCGGTGGTGCCTGTCTTTCCGGCCACCGGTCGTTTCATTAGGGTAGAGACGCGGTTGCCCGTGCCGCCAGTCTCGAATACCCCCTCCATCATGCGCGTCATCACGTAAGCAGCGGAAGGCTCAACCACTTGTTCACCTGCGTCTTCCGGCGCTGAATACAAGCTGCGGCCGGCAGCGTCGGTGATGCTCAGCACCGCGACAGGGGAGACCCGTTTGCCGCTGTTAGCCATGACGGCGTAAGCCGAGGCCATCTCCAGCGGGCTGACGGGCGAGGTGCCGAGGGCCAGGGAAGGAACAGGCTCCAGCGGACTTGTGATCCCCATCTTTTTTGCCATGTCGGCTACTTTTTCCGGGCCGATCTTCATGATGGTGTTCACGGCATAAATATTATCCGAAGCGGCGATAGCTTCCCTCATGGGAATTTCGCCTAAATATTTATCGCCGAAGTTGCTGGGCTGATACGTCTTGCGGTTGTTATCGTAATGAAACAGGGTGGGCTGGCTGTTGAACACGCTGGTGCTTGTCATTTCCTTGGATGCAATGGCCGTTAAGTACATGATCGGCTTAAATGACGACCCGGGCTGCCTTGTTTTGGCTAACGCGTGGTTGTACTGATTCTCCCGGTAGTTCTTACCGCCAACCATGGCTTTAATGTGCCCGTTACGCGGGTCGATGGATACTAGCGCCGTTTCCAGCTCGCTCTTGCTGTCCATGCCCGCAGATACAGCCTCTTCGGCTGCCTTCTGGGCCCGCGGGTCCAGGGTCGTATAGATGTTCAGACCACCCTGTTCGAGCTGCTGATCCGTAATGTTCAGCTGCTTGGTGACGAGACTCCGGACGTAGTCCCGGAAATAGGAGGCAATCACTTTATTCTCCTGTCGGTCCTGAGGAAGCAGGGCGAGTTTGGCTGAAGCGGCTTTATCGGCTTCTGCCTCGGTAATGAATCCAGTCTCCGCCATGGCATTCAAGATAATCTGCTGTCTTTTGAGCGCGTTGTCGATATGGTTATAGGGCGAGTAATAGGTCGGACCCTTTGGAATGCCGGCCAGCATCGCGCTTTCGGCCAACGTCAGGTTTTTTGCCGACTTGCCGAAGTAGAGCAGGGACGCCGACTCGATGCCGTAAGCACCATGTCCGTAATATATTTCGTTGAGGTACATCTCAAGTATTTCATCTTTCGTATATTTCATCTCAAGCTGGACGGTGAATTTGGCCTCCTTGAGCTTCCGTGTCCACGTTTTTTCATGAGATAGGTATAGGTTTCGTGCAAGCTGCTGGGTTAACGTGCTTGCCCCCTGTTTGCGATCCATATGCTGCAGGTTGACCAGCACGGCTCGGGCCATGCCCTTCATGTCAAATCCCGGATGATCATAGAACTTCCGGTCCTCCACTGCCAAGGTAGCCTGGATCAGGTGAGGAGCTATATCGGTTAAGCTCACTTGCTCGGAGGTATGACCCGTGGTGGAGAAGGTGGCGATTAAATCTCCTTGGCTGTCGAGCAGACGGGAGTAGCGGGATGTTTCCGCGACGGGCAGTGGCGTTATAAATAAATAGGCGAGCAGAATGCCGCCGGCGATGATGGAAATGCCAAGAAGTACGAACAGAAATGTAGCAAGCCGGACGAAACGACGTTTGCGCTTGGGTGATTTTTTTTGTCCCGGCATGATGGTTCTCCTTCCAGTCCTTTTTGTAAAGTGATGGCTTTAAGCTGCCAAGGATGAAGATGTGTTGAAATTCCCCTTGGCTTCCTTCTTTTTCTATATAGTATGGGGCTGGAGCGGGCAGGATATTCATGGGAATCCATGAGGATTTTGCTTCTGTCCGTGCGATCTGGAACTTTTGGTTGCAATTTGGGCTTGATTTAATATAATCTAATTTGTTTGGTACAATAGAAAAAGTGTGAAACTGTAAGCTAAAGGCATCTGCCCCGAATAAAGTTTTACGGCTTGGATCTGGACGGCTGAACATTATTCTAGCGGAAAGAAGGTAGTGACGATGGAATTATGGTACACAGAGAAGCAAACCCCGACTTTTGGCATCACGGCTAAAATCCGGGAGACTTTTGTACATGAGAAGACGGAGTTTCAACAACTGGATATGATCGATACTGAGGAATTCGGGCGCATGCTCGTTTTGGACGGTATGGTTATGACTACAATTAAGGATGAATTCGTCTATCATGAGATGGTCGCTCACCCCGCGCTGAACACGCATCCAAATCCGAAGAAGGTTCTTGTTGTCGGCGGAGGAGACGGTGGCGTCATTCGCGAAGTGATCAAGCATCCGGGCGTAGAGAAAGCAGTACTCGTTGAAATTGATGGAAAAGTCATTGAATATTCGAAGCAGTACTTGCCTGAGATCGCCGGCAAGCTGGATGATCCGAAGGTCGAAGTGCTGGTTAACGATGGATATATGCACATTATTGAGCATAAGAACGAATACGACGTCATTATGGTAGACTCCACCGAGCCTGTGGGCCCGGCTGCTCCGTTGTTTGAGCGCGGATTCTACCAAGGGATCTACGAGGCGCTCAAGGAAGACGGTATTTTCGTGGCGCAAACGGACAACCCATGGTTTAAAGCGGACCTGATTCAGCAGGTCAACAAAGACGTGAAGGAAATCTTCCCGATCGTACGTGTGTATGGAGCGAACATTCCAACCTACCCGAGCGGTCTGTGGACCTTTACATTGGGCAGCAAAACGTATGACCCGCTTGAAGTGGACGAGTCCACCATTGATGAGATGGATACGAAATATTATTCGCCTCGCCTGCATAAAGCCGCATTCGTGCTGCCGAAATTCGTTGAAGACCTGGTGAAATAAGGAGGAGCGTATAAACTGATGAAACTGGATCAAGGTTACTCCGGCAACGTGTTTATTCTGAGCTCCGAGGATTATGAAGGGTCCAAGGCCGTCATTTACGGTATGCCGATGGATTTCACGGTTAGTTACCGTCCCGGCTCCCGTTTTGGCCCGGCCCGTATTCGCCAGGCTTCCGTAGGCTTGGAGGAGTACAGTCCGTACTTGGATAAAAGCATTGAAGACATGACGTATTTCGATGCAGGCGACCTGATGCTGCCTTTCGGCAATGCCGGCCGCAGTCTCGAAGTGATTGGCGATTATGTAGGCAAACTGCTGGATGACGGGAAATTCCCGATCGGACTTGGCGGCGAACACCTCGTATCCTGGCCGATCATTCAGAAGGTGTATGAGAAGTATCCGGATCTTATTCTGATCCATATCGATGCCCATGCTGACCTGCGTGAGCATTATGAGGGAGAGCCGTTGTCCCACTCCACGC
Organism: Paenibacillus sp. FSL W7-1332; assembly: GCF_037969785.1. Taxonomy (NCBI): domain Bacteria; kingdom Bacillati; phylum Bacillota; class Bacilli; order Caryophanales; family Paenibacillaceae; genus Paenibacillus; species Paenibacillus sp. FSL W7-1332. The sequence goes on from NZ_CP150209.1 coordinate 117,127, forward strand.
CAGTCCGTAAGGCGGCGGGTATTATGGGCGGAAAGAACATTTATCAGTTTGGTATCCGTTCCGGCTCCCGCGAGGAGTTCCAATATGGACGGGAGAACATTAACTTCTATCCGTTCGAAGTGGCAGCGCCTCTTAAAGTAGCCTTGCCTTCCATGGGTAACCGTCCGGTCTACGTGACCATCGACATCGATGTGCTTGATCCATCTGCCGCACCGGGCACCGGTACCGCAGAAGCGGGCGGCATTACGTCGAAAGAGCTGCTGGAAGCCGTGCATCTCATTGCTGGCTCCGATGTGAATGTGGTCGGCTGCGATCTCGTGGAAGTGGCGCCGATCTACGATCCAACCGAGCAGACCCAGATCGTGGCTGCGAAGCTGATTCGTGAGATGCTGCTGGGATTCGTAAAATAGTCCACCCACCCAAACCCTCCCTGCCAGGGAGGGCCCCAAGGGCGCTGCCCTCTGGACACCCGCAACTTCGGTGTTCGGAGTAGGTATGAGGATATGAGCGGGGCTGGTGCTTGTGCCCGGCCACCGCTCGGTCTCCCCTGCGGGGACGTCCTCGTGGCCTCTTGTGCGCCCATATATTAGCCGAGGCTAATCGCCCCTCGGCTTGTTTGAAGAAAAAGCAAGCCTCCCCTACCTAAGCCTTCGGCTATCGGGGTCGGCTTGCTTTTTCGCACTTGTTGGAGGCCCCCTCGCGTGAGCTGCCCTGATGGGCATGCTCGGTGGCCGGGAGTATCAGCCGGGTTGGCACTGCCCCTCGGCTGTGGTAGAAAAAGCAAGCCTCCCCTACCTAAGCCTTTGGCTATCGGGGTCGGCTTGCTTTTTTGCACTTGTTGGAGGCCACCTCGTGTGAGCTGCCCTGACGGCATGCTCGGGGGCCGGGAGTATGAGCGGGGTTGGCACTGCCCCTCGGCTGTAGAAGAAAAAGCAAGCTTCCCCTACCTAAGCCTTCGGCTATCGGGGTCGGCTTGCTTTTTCGCACTTGTTGGAGGCCACCTCGTGTGAGCTGCCCTGACGGGCATGCTCGGGGGCCGGGAGTATGAGCCGGGTTGGCACTGCCCCTCGGCTGTTGAAGAAAAAGCAAGCCTCCCCTACCTGAGCCTTCGGCTATCGGGGTCGGCTTGCCTGAGCAATTGAGAAGAAATCCTCGGCGATTCTATGAGGTAAACTTAAGATAGATTCAGATTTATTAAGGAGGGTTACATCATGACGAATGCTTCGAGCAAGAAGAGAACCGACACGGCATCAAGAGTTATTATGGCGTCGCCGTCTACGATTTATCAGGCATTCTTGAATCCGGAGACGCTGGCTTCGTGGCTTCCGCCAAAAGGGATGACAGGCCATGTCGACACGTTTGATGCCCGTGAGGCCGGGACTTATCGAATGATCCTCACCTATAACGATACCGATCACACGGCACCCGGTAAGTCTTCGGACAATACGGACGTCATTGAAGGAAAGTTTCTGGAGTTTGTTCACGATGAGAAGGTTGTGCAGCTGGTCGAATTTGAGTCTGAGGATCCCAATTATGCGGGGTTTATGAAGATGACATGGGCATTGGAGCCGCTTGCGGAAGGCACCCAAGTCACGATCGTGTGTGAGAATGTGCCCGAAGGCGTACGGAAGGAAGATCACGATGAAGGCTTGAGGTCCACCCTCGAGAATCTCGCTGAATCTACGGAGAGACAATAAGACAGTCGGCTCGGCTGTATAACGAAACAAACGATTTGTGATGAGGCATTTTCATGAACAAATCGTTTTGTGGATTTTACCAGGGCCACGTTTAAGCCCTGAATGTTAGACTAGTTGCAATGATACTGGAAACAGGAGAGAGCAGCATGAGAAAATTCATCTATAGCTTACTTGCGGTCATGGTCGTCTTAACACTAATTTATATGTTTTTCATAACAACATCTGAATGAAGAACCATCCACCTTCACTATTGCTGCGGGTAGCTGGTTTTTTTTCTTTCCGGTGAAACCAAACCCATCCTCCATCCCATCAACAAATCCTTTTTACCCTCCTTCCGTTTGCTTGCTCCTCCTCTAATTTCAAGTCCATTCATGGGTACACGGTACGCGTAGTTGTGGGAAGAATCGGCGATCTGCTCATTGCGTGTCGGATTGAACGATTGTGCCGATATACCGGAAGCCGTTAATATTGGCGTTACATCGACCATATCGACGAAAAGGAGGTGCGAATACGATGGCAGCCCAGTCACCCGAAATAAAGCGCGAGGATTTGATAACCGCCCGGCACCCAGGGTCATCCCGCAACCGGTACATAGCCAACATCCGCAAACATTGGATGCTGTATCTCATGATCATTCCCGGAATTCTCTATTATATTGTGTTTAAATATGTACCGCTGGCGGGCAGTGTCATCGCATTTCAGGACTATCAGATTTTCAAAGGCATCCTTGGCAGTCCGTGGGTGGGCCTGGACAACTTTGGGTTTATTTTTTCCTATCAGGACTTCTACAACGTGCTGCGCAATACGGCGGTGATTGCTTTCTATCAGCTTGTTTTTGGTTTTCCGGCCCCGATCGTGCTGGCTCTGCTGTTCAATGAAATCCGCATCATGCTGGCGAAGCGGGTTGTGCAAAGCATGTTCTATCTCCCGCACTTTTTATCATGGGTCGTTGTCGGCGGGATCGTTTTCGAGCTGTTGTCCAACCAAGGAGTTGTGAATGCGGTGCGGGACTGGTTCGGCTATGAACCCATTCTGTTCATGCAGGAGGAGCGGTATTTCCGAGGGATTGTTGTCCTGTCCTCGATCTGGAAGGAAGTTGGCTGGGGCACGATTATATATTTGGCTGCCATCGCCGGCATCAATCCGAATTTATATGAAGCGGCCGTCATGGATGGAGCAAGCCGGTGGAAACAAACGATCTATATTACGCTGCCCACCATGTTTCCGACGATTCTGGTGCTGTTCCTGCTGCAAATCGGTAACTTCCTGGAGCTCGGCTTCGATCAGATTTACAATTTATTGACACCGATGACGTACTCGGTAGGGGATATCATCGAGACGTACGTCTATCGTGCGGGTGTGCTTCAGGGGCAATACAGCATGACGACGGCCATCGGGCTGTTCCAGTCTGTCATTGGGTTTATACTGCTGTGGATTTTTAACCGATTGGCCAGAAAAACGGATCAGGGGTTGTGGTGATGAAAGCGACATTCGGAGAAAAAATGTTTCAGACGCTGAATTATGTGTTTCTGTTCGCTGCTGCGGTGACGATGCTGTTCCCGCTTCTTCAACTGCTTGCCGTATCGCTCAGCTCCCCGGTAGCTGCCGATTCGAAGGAAGTATTCCTGCTGCCTGTGGAGTTTACAACCGCATCTTGGGAGCATGTATTAAAAAATAAAGGCTTGTGGACATCTTTTGGGATTACCGTATATATTACGATCGCCGGGACACTGCTCAGCATGCTGTTTTCGGTCATGACGGCATACCCGCTCTCAAGACGGGAATTTTTGATCCGCAAACAGGTCATGTTCGGCATTGTGTTAACGATGATTTTCAATGCGCCGATGATTCCGTTTTTTTTGACCGTTCGCGAGCTTGGCATGATGAACTCCCTGTGGGCGCTCATTATTCCCGGCCTGGTTGGCACGTTCAACATGATCATTATCCGGACCTTTTTCATGGGCATTCCCAGTGAGCTGGATGATTCGGCTCGAATCGACGGATGCAGCGAGTTCGGCATATTGTTCCGCATGTATTTGCCTTTGTCCAAACCGGTCATGGCGACGGTCAGTCTGTTTTACGCGGTCGGATATTGGAACACCTTCTCCCGTGCCGTGCTGTTTATAAGGGATCCGGAGAAATGGCCGCTTCAAATGAAGCTGAGAGCATACCTCCAGTCTCCCGAGGAGCTGGCTGCGGTCAATCTGTTTCTTGGGGATTACGATTTCAACACGACAACATTGAAAGCGGCAACAATCCTGTTTGCTACCATTCCGATCATTCTGGTATACCCGTATCTGCAAAAATACTTTGTCAAAGGGTCCATGCTGGGTTCGTTAAAGGAATAAAGCAAAGCGGGGCATGCGATATGAAATCGGCCTTACGGCCGGTTTGATATAACTACCAATCCGAAAAAGGGGAGGATTTACTCATGTCGAAATGGTTTTTCCAAAAAGGGGCATGGAAACCGGCGCTCACGGCAACACTTGCGGCAGCGATGCTGTTTGGCTGCGCCGGCAAGGGTGACGGCGAATCGCAAGCGGGCCAGAGTGGGGAGGGAAATCAAGAACTTACACAGGTAAAGGTGTTTAAAAGCCACATGGGTGTCGGCACGATTCCGGGTGCAGATAATCCGCATGTCCAATATGTGGCGGAACGGACCGGCGTGGAATATCAGCTGGTAACGACCCCGCCGGGCTCGGAGCCGACTGAATATCTCAATCTGATGATTGCATCCGACGACTTGCCGGATATTCTTCGCCCGATCGGCGGGATCGAGCAGACCCTGATCCGCCAAGGAGGTGCGCTGGCGCTGGACGATTTGCTGCCCCAGTATGCCCCGAATGTCTGGAAGAATATCCCTCAGGAGGCATGGGATGTCGTTCGATCCGCTTCACCGGACGGCAAAATCTATTATGTGCCTAAAGTGTTCCTGGTTCCGGAAAGAGCACCGCTCATCCGTCAGGATTGGCTTGACAAGGTAGGCATGTCCATGCCGAAGACAACGGAGGAATACAAGGAGGTGCTGCGAGCCTTTCTTGACAAAGACCCGAACGGCAACGGCCTGAAGGACGAATTGCCCACAACAGGCCGGGAATTCGGCAAATGGATGGATCATTTGTTTGCCATGTTCGGTGTCGCGATGTGGGAGGGGAATCCGGAATGGGACATCTACGACGGTAAAATCCAATATGCCGGCGTAACGGACAATATGAAGGCAGCCATTGCATTTTCCCGTGAGCTATATGACGAGAAGCTGCTTGACAATGAGACGTTTCTGAACAAAGGAGATGTATGGACGGCGAAGATCAATAACAATTTGGTTGGCAGCTGGTACCATCTTCCCGCCAACCTGCGCGACCGGTTTACAGCCATGCAGCAAAAAGCACCGGATGCTTATATCGTTGGCATGCCGCTTCCAAAGGCCGAAGGGTATGAGGGCTTTGTCACGCAGAAGAGCATGGGCGAACCGGAGTGGATCATTCCGGCAAAGGCCCAGGATAAAGCCCCCGCAGCCTTGAAGCTGCTTGATTTCTTCTATGATCGGTCGAATGACGAATTTATCCGCTTTGGCATCGAAGGACAGCAGCATGAAGTTGTCGACGGCAAAAAAGTGCTGCTTCCAGCCGAGGATAGCCGTCCGTTGGCGCTCGGCATGCGCAACCTGACGACAGAGGAGGACATGGACATACGGATTCAGGAGACGATCCCGGTAGACATGCAGCAGATGGTGAAGGATATATTCGAGGTGAGTACCGCGGACGCGAAGCGGATCGCGGGGGACGGACTTCCGAGCACCGTGTATGAAGGCTTCCCGGATATTCAATCGCATAAGCTGTTTCAGGAGTATGTAACCAAGATTGTCATCGGCGAATGGCCCCTGGAGAAGTTCGATGAATTCGTCGACCGCTGGCATAAGGCAGGCGGAGACGAAGTAACGAAGAGGGTAGAGGAATGGTACTCAAGGATGTGATCATACAGTGAAAAAGAAATATGCCATATGCGGTGTAAGCGGTCGTGCACTCGGGATGTTCGCCAAGCCGATACTGACGACCTATGCCTGGCGCTGCGACCTGGTCGGCATGCTGGACAGTGATCCGGCCCGCTTCGAGCTCTACCGCTCCCGCTTCCCCGAGCATACCGCCGTTGGAACTTACGGCGAAGAGGAATTCGGGAAGATGATCGACGAGACTAAGCCGGATGTGGTCATCGTGGCGGGGCGAGACGATACGCATGCGCGTTATATTGTTGCCGCCCTGGAAAGGGATTTGGATGTCATCACGGAAAAACCGATGGTCACGACGGGTGAGGACGCCCGGCGTGTGCTGGATGCGGAGCGGGTGAGCAAAGGCTCGGTGACGGTCACGTTTAATTACCGCTACGCCCCGATTCACACCAAAATCAAAGAGATGGTATGGGAAGGTAAGCTCGGTCGGATTACATCCGTCGATCTCAACTGGTATTTGGACACATATCATGGCTCCAGCTATTTCAAACGGTGGAACCGCCGGCGCGAAATGTCAGGAGGTCTCTCCATCCACAAAAGCACGCATCATTTCGACCTCGTGAACTGGTGGATCGGGCAAAAGCCGGTCGAGGCCTTCGCCTACGGGGCCCTCCATTATTACGGCGTCGAAGGGGAGCTTAATCCGGGCAAAGAAGCCGGTCGTCATTGCGGAACCTGCCTCTCAGCCAGCCGCTGCGCCTATTACTCGCGCTGGAACGCAAGTCATGTGCCGGATGATCATCTCGGTCTGCTGGAGAGCGGGGGGCCGCAGTTTCCTTATACAGGCTACCGCCCGGACCGGTGTATTTTTGATGATGAGATCGACATCGAGGATACGTATGCGGCCACCGTCAAGTACGACGGAGGAGCACTGCTCAGTTATTCCGTCAACTTTTCGCTGCCGTATGAAGGGTATCGCCTGGCGATCAACGGTACGAAAGGCCGGCTGGAGACGATGGAATACCATGCTCCGTCCAGAACCCCTTTTCCAACGCCGGTCCAGACGATCGACTACTTCCCGTTGTTCGGCTCCAAGGAAACCATCCATGTCGTTCATCGGGAAGGCGGCCACGGGGGAGGCGACCCGCTGCTGCTGAATGACCTGTTTCTAGGTGAAAACCGGGAAAGGCCGTTCCCGATTTTGTCCGGGGCTGTGGATGGCGCCTATTCCGTGGCGGCGGGGGAAGCCGTGTGGCGTTCCGTGAAGGAGCACCGTCCAGTGGCGATAGCGGATGTTCTGGGCGGGTGGAAGGAGAGTGAGCCTATTGATCGATAAAGGATATTTTGACCCGGCTGAAAGCCTGGCTTCCCAAACAGAGGGCAGTAACATCGAGCATGCGCTTACGGTCATTGCCCAGCGTTATGTCGGTGACCATCCGCCTCATGCCCCGGTTTACCGGGTGACGCGGAAGAGTCCGATCCGTAAGCGGGCCGACCACTGCTATCAGCTCCCCATCGCGGATATGTTCCCCGAAATGACGGAGGGCCAGGTGGTCTACGCCTGGACGAAGCTGTGGGCTGCCCAGCCGCAGAGCTTTCCCTTTCTGATGGAATGGACGGGGCATGTCCGGCTGTACCATAACGGCCGGAAGCGGTTCGGTTCGGCGCCAGGGGAAGAAGCGACAGCGGACGGATTGCCCCTGAAGCTGGGGATTCAGCTTACCCAGGGGTGGAATCACTTCGTTCTGGAATTCCGCCGGGGCCCAAGCGGCTGCAGAGCGGTATTTGGCACAAGCAACCGCAAGAACAAGCCGTTTCACTTTCTGGCTCCTTCCATGGAGCGGGAAGGTGAGGAAGGATGGATTGTGACGGTGCCGCTGGACCGGGCGCTTGCCCGCATCCCCGATTCAATGGAACGCGAATCATGGACGGGGGCACAGTGGCTGCCCGTGCTTGCAAAACACGATGGGGAAGCAGATCGCGGCCCGATGTGGAGAATGTACGGGCGGAAGCCGGGGTATGCCGCTTACGCCTGGACTGCCGTTGTCAACCGGACCTTGGCGGCCAAGAAGGTGACCTTGTCGGGAACCTCCTATGGCCCGGTCCGGTTTGAATGGAACGGCAGGGAGGTTTACACCAGCCGCGAGGCAGGCACGTTCAGTATCGTCATCGATGTGCCTCCGGGCCGCGGGGAGCTTACCGCACGCTGCGAATGCGGTGCAGAGGGCTGGGGGTTTGAGATCGGCGAAGCATCGCCTGAAGGGATGCTGATCGCTCCGCGAAGGGTGCACGGCTTGACCGGCGAGTGGCTTTATCTGGGTCCGTTCCGCGCAGAAGCCGATCTTGAGCTGTCCGACTATTTTGGTCTGGACACGGTCGCTGTTGACGGCGGAGAGAGACTGTTCTGGACAGGGAGCGAGCCGGGAGCGTACGTAAGGCCGTTTTTGGAGAATGAGCTTTTTGGCCGCTGGAATTATCCGCTCGGCGTCACAATGTACGGCTTGCTGGAGACGGGAAGGCTGCTTAATCGCCTGGACATCCAGGAATATGTACTCCGCCACGTCGAGTTTACCGCAGGCCATTACGAGTATTCCTTGTGGGACCGCACGGAATTCGGTGCGGCGGGGCTGAACAACCAGCTGTCCGACATTGACAGTCTGGACGATTGCGGATCATTTGGCGCGCTAGCCATTCTTGCAGACCGAATTCGATCCTTGAAAGGAGTGCGCAAGGCAGCAGACGATATCGCCCGGTACATCATGGATACACAATCACGTCTTGCGGACGGGGCACTTTATCGCGAGGTCGGCGTTTCCCCAAGCATGCACCTGACGATGTGGTGCGACGACATGTACATGAGCGTACCGTTCCTATGCCGATACGCCGAGCTGTCCGGAGATTCCCGCTATCTGGACGAAGCGGCACGCCAGCTTCTGCTGTATAAGTCATACCTGTACATGCCGGACCTGCAGTTAATGTCGCACGTATACGATGTACGTCGTGGGCAGCCTTCCCGGACGGTATGGGGAAGGGGCAACGGATGGGTGTTTTTCTCACTGTCAGAGCTGCTTGCCGTGCTTCCGGTCGGCCATCCCGACTATGTGGAACTGCTTCATTTTTATCGCAGTCTGGCGGAGGGATACTTCCGCTTGCAGGGAGTGCATGGGTTATGGCACCAAGTGCTGACGGACCCTGAATCCTATGAGGAAGCCTCCTGTACCGCGATGTTTATTTTTGGTTTGGCGCGGGGGGTACGCCATGGCTGGCTGGAGAATCCGGATCCGTACTTGCAATCTGCCATTGCGGGGTGGGACGGTTTAACCAGCAGGGCCATCGACGGCAGGGGAAATGTGTACGGTGTGTGCAAGGGCAGCAGCTGGTCAACCTCCCATGCTTATTACAAGCACGACTTATCGTGGAACTTGAATGATACGCACGGAATCGGCATCGTGCTGTTGGCCGGGGTCGAGCTTCTTGAATTCATGCGGTCAAACCATACTGTAAACGCTTAAGTTTACGTGACGGCAGGAGCGGATCGTGAGCTATAATGGAACCATTCTGGTAGTAAAGCGGGGGTTGATATGTTCCAATCGATCGGCAAGTGGCTAAAATACACGCTGGCCCATACGCAAGCGAGGCTGGTGCTCATTTTGACCGTTTCCGTTTTTATGATCATTTTGGCCGTCAGCCTGACCTCATATTACACCTCTAAATCGGTGCTTCAGGAAGAGCTCAGCGAGCCGCAGCACCAAATGCTGCAGATCAGTATGAAATATATTGACGATTTAATCCGGGAGAGCGACAAGATTGCGGTCCAGGTCGCGGTGAATGACTATATCTATGATTTTCTGACTAGCGAGAATCAGAACTCGGTGGCCAATATATCGACATTGTACCGACTGCTATCCACCTGGATCAGCAATTCGAAATACATTAACAGCATATACGTATACGATGTCGAGCGGGGAAGCTTTATTTCGCTTCCGCAGGGGTATAGCTCTAGCAGGCTCACCTTCGTGGATTCCGAATGGACCAGTATTGCTGACGGATTCGGGGACGACATGATGATCATCCGAAAAAGGCATGTTCCGGAGGGAGCGGGCAATAAAGGGTCGGAGCTGACGCTGTTCCGCAAAATCATGATTCAGGGCCGATTAAGAGGTGTCGTAGCGGTCAATTTGCGGGATGCGGAACTATTCGCAAAACTAAACCCGCCGGCGCTGTCGCAGCTCGACAGCATGAGGTACATCGTGGACCAGCATAACAACATTCTTTATTCGGTTTCGAACTCGGAATTCAAACCGGAAGCCGTGAGGCAGGCGCTGCACGAGCTGAAGGAGGACCGCTTCGGCGATTTTTTCCATGAGGGGCGGAAGCTGCTGGTCAACCAGATCGAATCGCCGCTGACCGGATGGAAATACGTATCCATCGTCTCCCAGGACAGCTTGCTTGCCCAGTCCAAAAAGGTGCGAGACACGGTGCTGTATGTATCGGTGGCGGCACTTGCACTCGGCTTGCTGACCATTCTATACGTAAACTCCGCGGCCTTCCGGCCGGTGCGCAGGCTTAAGCAGCTGTTCAGTGCCTACGACGGGAAAGCGACCAGCCCGGATCGCATCGATCTGGAAAAGCTGGCCGGCGAACTGCTCAGCAATCATGCGCATCTGTCTCAGTTGATCCGCGAGACGATATCCGATGCGGCTTCCAAGTTTCTGTATGACATTCACTCGGGTCATATGAGCGGCAGACGCGAAATTCGCGAGAAGTGGAGACGATATTTCGCGGAATGGACGGATGCACCCGTCACGGTAGCGGTGCTGTCGATCGACCGCTACGATTCGTGGTCGCGCAGATTTCCGGCCAGTGACCACTCGCTGCTGAAGTTTGCGCTCGCCAATATCATGGCAGAGCTGCATGAGCCCGAATGGAGGGTGGCCTGCGCCGATTTTGGGGCGGACCGGATGGCTATCCTGCTGCAGCCGCGGAGCGGCGAAACGCGGCCTCCGCTTGTCGAGGCGATCGAAACGGTGTCCTGTTTGCTGAAATTCAGTGTATCCGCCGGCGTGAGCATGCCACAGAGTGAGGTTTGCCGGTTAAAGCAGGCCATGCTGGAAGCGGAGAATGCGTTAACCTACCGTTTATATAAAGGGTATGGTCAGCTCGTGCCGTTTCAGGATGTATCCAGTCACGAGGTGACGGATATGCAGCCGCAGGAAGATGGCGTACGGGAATTGATGACGGCTGTGGAGACCGGTGATGGGGAGCGGGCTATAGAGCTGCTTGGGCGTATTATTGGCGATATCCGCAGCCATTACTGGTATCCTTCGGAGGCGCTTGCCTTGCTTCAGGCGCTGCTGGAACGTCTTAAAGGGATATGCCCAGAGGGCGATGGTTCCGAGGGGGATCCGGCCGGTCGGCTGGGCACGCTGTACATCGAAGATATCGAGGCGGAGCTTTCCGGCCTGATTTCGGCCTTGGCCGACCGCTACCGCCGTTTAATCGGCAGCAAGGATTTTTTGATGTGCCAGCGGATGATCGAATTCATGGAGCAGCACCTCGGCGATCCGATCGGCATTCCGGAAATTGCGGAATCGACCGGCATCAGCAGCAGCTTGGCCAGCCAGCTTTTTAAGCAGGAAACAAACGAAACGATCTATAACTACTTAACCCGGCTGCGGATGGAGCGGGCTAGCGAGCTGCTAGTCAAAACCGACCGCAAAGTATCCGATATCGCCCAAATGGTTGGTTACCAGCATGAAAACAGCTTCATTCGCAGCTTCCGCAAATTCAAGGATATCACCCCGGGCAAATACCGGGATATGATGAGAACCCGGATAGACGCCTTGTTTGAATAAAGGGCAGGGAAGGGAGGAGCTATGGAGATGGAGAGAGAGCAGATTGTTAGGCGGCATAATCCTGAATTCGACAGGCTAGATCCGCTTTCGCCACTGTCGGTAGGCAACGGGGAATTTGCGTTTACCGCTGATATTACCGGGCTGCAGACATTTCCAGAACAATACGAGGTGCCGCTTGGCACCCAGTCGAACTGGGGCTGGCATTTTACGGGGGGGCGCGAAAGGTTCTCCGCGAAGGATGCAGCGTTGCAGATGTTCGAGACCCACGGCCGGCAGGTCGGCTATCCGATGAAGCCGGGGGATAAGCCGGAAGCTTACCAATGGCTGCGGCAAAATCCCCACCGACTTCACCTAGGCCGGCTGTCGTTCCGATTTCTAGACGAAGCGGGAGAAGAGCTCAATTACAGCGCTGCAGGCCAATTCCGTCAAAATCTCGATCTGTGGACGGGCGTTCTATCGAGCAAGTTCGAAATTCGCGGCGTGCCGGTCGAAGTTACGACGGCGTGCCATCCGGATGCTGATATTATAGGCGTGCGGGTTGTCTCGCCCCTCATCCGGGAAGGGCGGCTTCAGGTATTTATCCGCTTCCCCGCACCGGATATGACGCATTCGGCTTGGTCGAAATCGGTGTTTCCCGATTGGGAAAACGATCAACGACATGATACCGTTCTCGTCCGGCAGGAGGAAGGGGCGGCTTTGATTGAGCGAACGCTGGACGAAGAACGTTATGTGGTCCGCTGGCATTGGAGCTCTGGCCGATTGGAGCAGACGGAAACCCATGAATTTACGCTGTTTCCCGGCGAATCTCCTGAACAATCTTCGGAGGAGCTGGCGTTTTCCGTCGGCTTTGCAGCTGGGTCGCCCGGTGCGGCTGACTTTGAGGCCATCGTTCCGGCCAGCGCCCGGCACTGGGCATCGTTTTGGCAGAGCGGGGGTGCAGTCAGCTTCGCAGGCAGCTCCGATCCGCGAGCCTTTGAGCTGGAGCGACGCGTTGTCCTGTCGCAATGGTTATGCGCCATTCACAGTGGGGGCTCTATGCCGCCCCAAGAGACCGGCCTAATGTATAACAGCTGGTTTGGCAAATCGCATTTGGAGATGCATTGGTGGCATGCCGCCCATTTCGCGCTGTGGGGCCGGGCTTCCATCCTGCGGAGAAGTTTGGACTGGTACAACGGCATACTGCCGGTCGCCCGCGAGCTGGCGCTATCCCAGGGATACGAGGGAGCACGCTGGCCGAAAATGGTCGGTTTTGACGGCATCCCGTGCCCGTCGCCGGTCGCTCCGGGCTTGATCTGGCAGCAGCCGCATCCAATCGCCATGGCGGAGCTGTGCTATAAGGCCGACTCAGCACAAGAAACGCTGCGCCGGTTCCGTGACATCGTCTTTGAATCGGCTGACTTTATGGTTTCCTATGTTCACTGGAATGAGGCAACAGGCGCTTTCGATCTTGGCCCGCCGCTTATTCCGGCTCAAGAATGCCATCCGATGAATGCAAGCGCGAACCCGCCTTACGAGCTGGAGTATTGGAAATACGGCTTTGATATCGCTATAAAGTGGGCTGATCGGTTGGAAATTCAGCCGAATCCGCGTTGGGCCGAGGTGGCAAGCAATCTGGCGGCACCGCCCCGACTCGACGGCGTTTACCTGGCGCATGAGTTTGCGCCGGACACGTTTACGGAGAAGAATCATGACCACCCGTCCATGCTGTGCGCATTAGGCGTGCTTCCCGGCAAGCTGATCGACCGCGAAACCATGCGGCGTACACTGTGGAAGGTTAAGGATGCTTGGAAATGGGAGACGGCCTGGGGATGGGATTTTCCCGTATGCGCCATGACCGCTGCTCGGCTCGGCGAACGCGATCTGGCTGTCGATTTTCTGTTAATGGACGAAATGAAAAACACGTATTTGCCAAACGGGCATAACTATCAGCGCCCAGGCCTATCCGCTTACTTGCCGGGTAACGGCGGACTGCTTACGGCGGTCGCTATGATGGCCTGCGGCTGGGAAGGCGAAGAGGACCCGAACTGCCCGGGATTTCCGGCAAGCGGCTGGACGGTGCAGTGGGAGGGGCTGAAGCCGTGGCTATAGCTTCGGCTTATACAACTTGCGGACAGGAGGGCTGAATATGGCCAAGGGAACGGTGTGGAGGCCGGAACGTAAGTTTTACCGCGACCGGTTGACCGGAGTCGAAGTGGTGCAGCTGACCGACTACAAAGCTCACAGTCATCATCTGTATTTTACGGAAAGCGGATGGTATGACGGCGGGAAGCGGCTGTTGTTCGTATCGGACAGGGACAACAGCTCGAACTTGTACAGCATGGATGTTAACAGCGGTGAGATGCTTCAGCTGACGGATTACCCGGACAATGATGCTGTGGATGCCTGTCTATTACCGGATGGCCGGGCCGCCTTTGTCAAAACGGATCGGAGCGTACGCCGTCTCGATCTGGCAACATTGGAGGAAGAACTGATCTACGAAGCCCCGGAGGGGTACAACATCGGCAATCTGAGCTGTCCTGCGGATGGACGCTCAGTCGTCACCTGCATACAGGAGGATCTGTCCCATCGCATGCCGCTCGATCTGGGCAACGGCTATGTCGGCCATAGGGAGTTGATGGAGGCCGCTCCCCACAGCAGGATCGTGCGGATCGACTCGGAAGGGCAGACGCAGCCGGAAACCCTATATGAAGCCCATCGTTTTATAACCCATATTAACGCGTCACCCGTCGAACCATGGCTGATCACCTTCTGCCACGAAGGACCCTGGCATTTGGTCGATCACCGGATATGGGGGCTGGACCTTCGGAGCGGAGATGCCTGGAGAATTCGCCAGCGCCTTGAACCCGGAGAAAAGGTCGGCCATGAATTTTTTTATCCTGACGGTATGACCATCGGTTACCATGGCTTCCGCATGGATGGAACTAATTTCTTCGGAAGCATCCGGTATGACAATACGGCCATGGAAGAGACGGACTTCGGGTTTGATACGTGGCATGCGTATGCGGACGGCTACGGTCAGGCCGTTGTCGATGGCAAGGGGGCGGTCAAAACCCTCTCCGTATGGCGTAAAGACGCCAAAGGAGTCTACCAAGGACCGCGAATGCTGTGTGAGCTTCGATGCAGCTTTCATTCCCAGAAGGTGCACGCGCATCCGCGTTTTGATCCGGGCGGTAAACGACTCTTGTTTACAAGCGATAAAAATGGTTACGGCAATCTGTATCTGGTCGGCATGCCGGAGGATTTCGATTCGCTGCCGCTGCTGTCGGTTTAAGCGAAGAAGAAGGGAGTGGTCAACCGTGGCTGAAGCAACGGTGCTGGAACGAATACCGGTTCGGGTTGCAGAGACGATCCTGTCCGCTTGCGTGGACGGATACCATCCGAATATAGCCAACAAATGGGGCTACGTGGCCGGCATGGCTTTGACTGCACTGGGCCGCCTGGCCAATTGGACGGGTGAGGAGCGTTACAATGAAGTGGTCAAGCGTCATATGGACGTCTTCATACAGGAAGACGGGGCCATAGCCGGCTACACACTGGAGGACTATAATCTCGATCATATCAATAAAGGCAAGAATCTGCTGCCCTTGTGGCGCACGACAGGAGAGGAGAAATATCGCCGGGCTGCCGAGCTGCTGGCATCTCAGTTGGTTGGACAGCCGCGGACCGACGAAGGCGGATTTTGGCATAAGAAAATCTATCCGTTTCAGATGTGGCTGGACGGCCTCTATATGTCGTCACCGTTTATGGCAGAATATGCAGAAGCGTTTGATGAGCCGGCATGGTTCGACGAAGCGGCCCGGCAGCTGCTGCTCATCGAGCGGCGTACTCGGAATCCGCAGACGGGGCTGCTGCATCACGCTTATGATGAGAGCCGGGAGCAGCGCTGGTGCGACAAGGAAACGGGCCGCTCGCGCCATGTATGGGGCCGGGCCATGGGCTGGTATGCGATGGCGCTTGTGGACGCGCTGGAGTTTTTCCCTGTGAGGCATCCGCAGCGCGGGCAGCTGATGGGCATTTTCGAAAGGATGGCCAATGCGCTCGTACGCGTTCAGGATCAAGACAGCGGGCTGTGGTATCAGGTGATGGACTGCAATGGCCGGCAGGGCAATTATATGGAAGCTTCCGGCTCCTGCATGTTGACCTATGCCTTGGCCAAAGGCATTCGGCTTCATTATTTGGCCGAGATCGACATCGGGGTGGTCGAACGCGCCTATGACGGCATCCAGAAACATTTTATCACCGTCGACGGCGAAGGGCTGCACCTTCACGGCATCTGCCACGGCGCCGGATTGGGCGGGCGCAAATACCGCGACGGATCATACGATTATTATTTGAGTGAAAAGGTTGTCAGTGATTCGCTCATGGGCGTCGCTCCGCTTCTGCTGGCCAGCATCGAAATGGAGAGGCTGCAGGCGGGGGGCAAAGGCGGGCATCGGGGATGAGTCAAGAGAACCTGTTAACCATGAGGTATCCCGCCTCTTGGTGGCGTAATATGTGGCGTGAGGCGCTGCCATCAGGCAATGGGATTGTCGGGGCCTCGGTTTTTGGGGGCGTGCAGGAAGAGACGGTACTGCTGAATCACGAGGGGTTGTGGCATTGGGGTCGAAAAGATCCGCTGCCGGACGTGAGCATGACGCTCGCCGTAACGCGCAGCCTGATGGATGAAGGACACTATATGGAGGCCAGCTGGAACTTGGCGAACGCTTTAAGGGAGCGGGGATACGGGACGAGGCTGGCCTCCCGCTTTCCGCTCGCGGCGATTAAGCTGTTCATGCCCAGCACACGGGCATTCCGTCGTTACCGAAGATCCCTCAATATGGAGACCGGCGAAGTTTCGGTAGGCTGGACGGACGGCCCGAACCGGTACGTAAGGCGGCTGTTT
Organism: Paenibacillus sp. FSL W7-1332; assembly: GCF_037969785.1. Classification (NCBI taxonomy): domain Bacteria; kingdom Bacillati; phylum Bacillota; class Bacilli; order Caryophanales; family Paenibacillaceae; genus Paenibacillus; species Paenibacillus sp. FSL W7-1332. The sequence goes on from NZ_CP150209.1 coordinate 133,507, forward strand.
GTATCCCGTGCAGATGGGGCTGTCGTCTATGAGATTGGCTCCGAAGAATGTGTCAACGAAGAAATACACCCTGGAGACAGGAAGGGGACCGGTAAGCATATCGAGGATCAAGCCGGGGCGTTTCACTGTATTTCGGGGGAGATCGGACTGACGCTTTACCCAAGCGATCGATGGGGAGATACGCCAGAATTCAGGGAATTGGCCGAATCCGTGGTCACTTCGGCGAAAGGCGTGTATATCCGGTACGCCGGCCGCAATGATGACGGTACAGATTTCGGTGCCGTGCTGCGGCTTATTTGTGAAGGTGGAAGCTTGCAGTCAACTAAGGAAGGAACGATGTTGAATTTTACTAAGGCCCGCCGGGTGCTTGTACTGGTGAAAGTATTTATTCGTGGCAAGCGTGAACAGGAATGGGAGCAGCTTGAGCATGAACTCAAAACCTTCCCTGAAACGTGTGAATATGACCTGTTGCTCAAGCGCCACACCGAGCTCCATGGTCCTTTGTTCCATTCCGCATCCCTGGAGCTTAACACTGCCAGCAGGGAGGACGTGCGTTCGAACGAGGAGCTGATGCTGGAGGCTTACGAGGGCGAAGCGCCCGTATCGCTTGTCCGTAAAATGTGGGCTTATGGAAGGTACTTGTTTATTAGCGGGACGGCAGCCGAATCAGGGCCTTTCGGACTGTATGGCTTGTGGGGCGGAGACTACCGGCTTGTCTGGTGCCACCATATGGCAAATGAGAATATTCAAATGATGTATTGGCACGCGCATGTTGGAGCCTTGGGAGAATTAGTGCCCCCTCTGTTCCGCTACTATGGCAGCCTAATGGGCGATTTCCGCGGCAATGCCCGCAAGCTGTACGGATGTCGCGGAATCTACATCCCGGCTGGGACCACGCCGGGGATCGGAACGCCGAATCAAATCGTACCCGTCATTCTAAACTGGACGGGAGCAGCCGGGTGGCTCGCCCGGCATTATTACGAGCATTTTTTGTATACGGGCGATATCCGGTTTTTGCGGGAGGAAGCGCTGCCGTTCATGCGCGAAGCTCTTCAATTCTACGAGGATTTCGCAGTCGTTGGTGAAGACGGCTCCTATCGTCTGTATCCTTCGGTATCGCCGGAGAATACGCCGCTTAATTTCATGCCGGAGGACGGAAAGCAGCTGGCTCACCCGATGCCGACAACCGTCAATGCAGCGATGGATATTGCGATTATGAAGGAACTGCTTACCCATCTGATCGAAGCGAATCGGCTCGTCGGAGGCCCAGGTTCGAAGGATGAGGAGGAGCGGTGGAAGCGAATGTTCGAACGCATCCCCTCTTACCGGACGAACGAGGACGGAGCTCTTGCGGAATGGCTGGATCCTAAGTTTAAGGACCGATACGATCACCGTCATCTCTCGCATATCTATCCGTTGTTCCCGGGTGATGAAGTGACCCGCGAATCAGCGCCGGAGTTGTATGTCGCCTTCGAGAAGGCGGTACGTTTACGCCGGCTCGGCGCCCAAAGCGGCTGGTCGCTGGCTCATATGGCGTCCATCTATGCGAGGTTAGGGGAAGGCGACAGTGCACTGGAGTGTCTGGATACACTGGCGCAATCATGCCTGCTGCCGAATCTGTTTACCCTCCATAACGATTGGAGGGGGATGGGGATATGCATGGATATGCCGGCAGCGCCGATACAGCTCGATGCGAACATGGGTTGGGTGAATGCCGTACAGGAGATGCTGCTGCAGGTATCGCCGGATATGGTGAAGCTCCTGCCGGCGCTGCCGGAGCGCTGGCGTATTGGCCGGCTCTCAGGTTGGAGATTCCATACCGGTCGGATCACCATGGAATGGAACCGGGATGCCGGTATGTTCCACGCTAAGCTTGAGGCTGAACGGGAGACGAACATCCTCGTTTCCCTGCCGCCTTGGGCAGGAAAAAGCTCCATGTCTGGGCAGGGAGCCTCCATCCAGCCATCAACGCTAGGGCCCCTTTTTTATGCGGTTCGTCTGGGCCCGGGAACACAGCTGTCGATCCATTGCAGCCCGCAGGTCGACGGGGACGTAATCGGACCTTGAAATTGTAGCTAGCGAAGACCGGTTAACGCAAAAAGGCACCTCAACCATGGGCATTAGCTTTTGGTTGAGGTGCTTTTCCTTTAAGAGTTATCTTGGCTTAACTGAGAACATGTTGCTTGGCTGCCCACTTTTATTATGGCTGCAAGGTGATCCCGAAGGCCGAGCCTGGGGCACCGGCAAATACAACAGCTCCATTGGCTGGGAGCTTCACTTCGTTACTACCGCTGACGAGGCTGTAGTTTACAACCGCACCTTTTTCGTCATACACGACGAATGCGCCTTGTGCCGGCAGGGTGACGGTCATGGTTTTGCCCTCAGCTTGTTTAGGGACGGTGTACCATTTGGCATAACCATCGGCTTGCAGGGTGACGGTTGATTTTTTTCCTTTATAAAGCGGCTTCACGTTCTTACCGCTCACAAACAGGGAGCCTGCCCCTTCGAGATACTCTACGCCCTTTTCTTTATAGAAGCGGAATTCGGCCGTATCCCGGCTACCGATAGCCGGAACCTGATGCTGGCTTACTGCGGTATCCTGGTCAATGATCTTTTTGTCGATCATGTAACCTTCCAGACCGCTCTTGCTGTTAATCTCAACCGTCGGTTTCGTAATGAAGTACATCAGGGATGTGAATTTCTCGTTCAATGGATAGAACGTTTCGCCTTCCCGCTTGGCCCAAGCGGCAGCGGTCTCCTTGGATAACGGGTTCGCTTCCATTTTCTCGGCGGTATAATGCGATAAAGCCATTTGCCCAAGTCCAGGAATCGTTACATATTGTCTTACCCATAAATAGATGCGGTCATTCTTTTCTTTGACGAAGCTTACCTTCGTGCTGCCATCCGCGCTGACAAAGGTTCCATCCGCAGTGTATACATATTTCTCCGCAGGATAATCCGGCACCATCGGTACGGTAATGGATAGTTCGCCGTCCTTGATGTCGACTTTCATCTGCTGATTCGTCACGCCATAGTAACCGGCATATTTCGCGATGTCGCTAGGCATGTCGGCCTTGACCGGTTTGCCGAAGGATTTCTCCGGCTTGATTTCCTTGATGGTGCCTTTCTCCTTGAGCGCTTGCAGCAGAATGTCGTTGGCCAACAGTTGGTTGGTTGAGCTGGAACCGCCAGACGATAATACAGCGGCAGCCATGTTCTGCTCCGGAAGAACAACGAGCGAAGCGTGATACAGGATGGTGTCTCCACCTTTGGTTACGGCTTTCATGTCATATTGGTTAAACGGGAACAGTCTTACGCTGTCCCAGCCAAGTCCGTAATCGAACGAGTTATCGGCATCTTCGGGCCACAGACCCTTTTTATATTCTTCCTGCTCCATGGCTTTAACGGATTTGTCGGAAAGAATGCCTTCGGCTTCTCCGGTGAAAATCTGCGCGAACTGCACCAAGTCTTCAGCCGTAGAATAGATGCCGCCGGTGCCGATCACATTGACCGTCTCGTTAGGAAGCTGTCCTTGGTGAGTAGGAAAATACAGACCTGCCATTTGGCTTAAATCCAAATTATCTTGGGATGTCTTCGTGTGGTCCAAATCTAACGGCTCGGTAAAATATTGATGAATGAAGGCGGTAAAATCCTTGCCGCTGACTTTCTCTACCAGTATCTCAGCTAGCGTGAATCCATCATTACAATAAACGGAGAATGCACCCGGATCCGCTTTCAGGTTTTGGGTGGACAGCTGCTTCAGCAGCGTGTCATGTGCATGAGGGTCATTATCCTCGAACAAAAATGCATTATTCAGGCTTGAGCCTTGCAGTCCGGAGGAATGATTAAGCAGCATGCGCGGCGTGATTTTTTTGTAACGTTCGTCTTTCATCGTGAATTCGGGTATGTACTGAACCACAGGCGTATCCAGGTTGATTTTTCCCTCATCCACCAATTTCATTACCGCAGCGGCGGTGAACACTTTACTCGTGGAACCGATGGCATACATCGTATCTTTAGTCAGCGGTTTCTTTCCTTCCATATCATTGACGCCCTCTTGCCCGGACACGGTAATCACCCCGTTGTCGATAAGGGCATATTGAACGCTTGTCGTTCCATACGTCCCGGTGAGCAGCTTGGCTTTCTCAGCGGCGGTTTTCTCAAGGCTTCCTCCAGCGGCAGCTTGGCTGTTATCTGCTGCCATTACCCCAGCCGGAAGGATCATCGTAACGGCGAGTAGGGTAACCAGCATCCGTGATAGTCTTTTCTTCAAATAAATACCTCCTTATTATGAATGTACTATTAGTACGATTTACCAGCCGGAATGGTTCAATCTTTTTTCATATTTCTGCAAAATTATAATGTACACGTGTGCGAAAGATGTGGAGCAGCCTGAATAGAGGCAAGAAAAACAATGAGGGAAGCACAAAAAAACAGGCATTCCATCCAGAGCCGTAAAGCCAAGAGGGAGATGCCTGTTTTTTTAACTGAGCACGATAAGCAGCGCCGAGGTCGTTCCGACGAAACAGCCGGCCAAACAATCCGAAGGATAGTGAAAGCCAAGATAAATCCGTGACAGGCTGACCGTAAGGGCCAGCAGGATCAAGAGCAATGATAGCCACGGCGTTATGAACAGAAACGGCGTAATAATGGAAAAGATCGCCGTCGAGTGCCCGGAAGGAAACGAGTGATCCTTCATCGGTTTTTTTTCGAAGCGCACCTTTTCAAGTGCCAGATAAGGCCTGATGCGCCGCATCTTCCTTTTGATGAGGGCCGTAATCAGGAAGCTGAGGGAAAGCGCAATAAAGCTCTGCCACCCCATCGTATTCCACGGCTCAGGTGCAAAAAACGCTATCGAGAGTGTCAGCACAATGGTAAAGATAGCACCCCCCATATGGGTGACCAGCGCGAGCATCGAATCCACCGTTTTGTTGCTGATCTTGCGGTTTAACCAGCGGAAGATAAGGTGGTCATGTTGCTGAAGCCAATCCATCGAACGAGTAATCATTGTGAACAGAACACCTCACATTATAATTTTGTAAGCTGGCAGCCCAAAGTCCAATCGGGCTGCAATATATGCTTGTAAGGGCTAAAGATTCATAGTGTAGACAAGAGGCTTACATACGACAGTATACAGGAGAATTGTTAAGCGTGGGTATGAATGACTTGTATTTTTTCATAAATTGAGCATTCCTTATCGCACGGCGAGTTGATGATAACCGTTTTAGCGTGCTGGAAGCTTGCTTCTTAGGATTATGGTTTCCAAGGGAGGATGACTTCATGTTCCCATGTTCTCGAAGCGCAGAATCCGATATAATGTAAGCATCTAACCACGCTTAAGGAGGAGAAGCATGAAATTTCGCGTTTCTGCCGTGCAATACCATCTGCACACGATTCAATCCTTTGACGATTTTGCCCGTCAGTCGGAGCATTACATTCGGACGGCGGAGGAATTTGAAGCTGATTTTGTGCTGTTTCCGGAATTTTTCACGACCCAGCTGATGTCCATCGGGGACGATCAGGGCAAGGCATTGACGATCAATGATCTTCCGGATTTCACAGACCGTTACCGCTTGCTGTTTCAAGGCTTTGCGAAGCAATATCATATGCATATCATTGGTGGGACGCACGTCATTCGCCGGGAAGGGAAGCTGTACAATGTAGCGCATCTGTTCTATCCGGACGGCCGCATTGCGGAGCAGGCCAAGATCCATATCACGCCTTCGGAGATTAGCGGATGGAATATGGGAGCGGGCGAAGGGCTCGAAGTGTTCGAGACGGAAAAAGGCACCATTGCGATGCTGACCTGCTATGACATCGAATTTCCTGAGATTGTGCGCATGGCCAAGGCTAAAGGAGCCGATGTCATTTTCTGTCCATCCTGTACGGATGATCGTCACGGATTCCATCGCGTGCGTTACACCAGCCATGCCCGCGCCATTGAGAATCAGATCTATGTGGTGTTGACCGGTACCGTTGGTTCGCTGCCAACCGTGGATCTGATGCGTGCCAACTTCGGACAGGCGGCCATCATTACCCCGAACGATATCCCGTTTCCTCCACAGGGCCTGCTGGCCGAGGGAGAGCTGAACAACGACATGATCATAACCGCCGATCTCGATGTGGATTTATTGTATCAAGTGCGCGAGAAGGGCTCCGTCACGACATGGCGTGACCGGCGTACTGATCTGTATCCGGATTGGGAGTAAGCCGTTTATCATTACTTGAGGAAAATAGGACAAAGGCGGTGCAGAGGAAATGGCCCGGTTTCATCAACAGTTATATGTATTTGACGATGCCCGGCCGGTGCCGGTTATCATTCGAAGCTACACGGAAGCGGATTTTGACGAGCTGATCGTCATTCAATCCGAGACGTTCCCGCCCCCATATCCGCCGGAGCAGTGGTGGAACAAGGAGCAGCTGAAGCAGCATGTTACCCTGTTCCCTGAGGGGGCTCTGTGCGTTGAAGTGGAAGGCATGCTCGCAGGGTCCATCACTTCGCTCATCGTGGATTACGATCCGTTGGAGCCTGCCCACTCCTGGGCGGAGGCCACGGATAACGGGTATATCCGGTCGCATAAGGCGGACGGGAATACGCTATACATTGCCGACATTTGCGTCAGGCCGCGCTTTCGCAAGCTTGGGCTCGGCAAATGGCTGATTCAGTCGCTGTATCACGTGACCGTCGAACAGGGATTGGACCGGCTCCTTGGCGGCGGACGGATGCCCGGCTATCATCGGCATGCCCATCAAATGTCGGCTGCGGAGTATCTGGACGCTGTTGTCCGGGGTGATCTCAAGGATCCGGTGATTACCTTCCTGCTTCGTTGCGGCCGGACGCCCGTTGGGGTAGCGGCAGATTATTTGGAGGATGAGGAGTCCTGCAACTACGGGGCTCTGATGGAATGGAAGAACCCTTTCACTGGATAAAGAAGTCTCGCTTGAACGATATAAATTGATTTCAACTATAATGATGGATTTTTTTATTACATATAATAAGGAGGCTTTAATTTAATGGAATATATTCGCATTACGAGCATCGACGATCCCTTGTTCCGCAAAATGCACAATCTGATGAAGGAAGTGTTCCCTCCGGAAGAGGTGCTGGAATTCAGTTTGTGGAAGGAACCGCTGGAAGATCCGGGCATCCGGGTATTCGTTGCCCTGCATGAGGACGAAGTGGTGGGTACAACGGAATACCGCTATTATGAGGACTGGAATGTAGCGATGACCGATTTTACCATCATCGGGCGCGAAGGGCTCGGCATCGGCCGATTCTTGGCACAGCATCGTTTGAAGGATCTAAATCAACTGGCGGCCGCGAACGGCAAAGAGCTGTTCGGCATGTTTGCCGAGATTTACGATCCGTACCGGGTGCAGGATCATGCATTCGGCGGTGTGAAGCCGATGGATCCTTTTGTTCGCCGCGAAGTCCTCTCGCATCTTGGCTACAAACGCACGGATATCGCCTACGTGCATCCTTCCTGGAACAATGATGGCGAAGCGGTGAGCGGGCTCGATTTGTGCTTCTTGCCTGGCGATGATGCCGTTGATGAGCTGTCTGCGGAGCTGATCGTCAACTTCCTGAGACGTTACTATTCGGTACTGCCTGAGAAACCACAAGCCTGGAACGACATGGTGGCCAAGCTGGAAATGCGGGAGAAGGTAGCCTTGCTTCCGTTGTAACTTATATGATAGTTCATGCCTGATTCGTTACGGATCAGGCATATTCTTTTCCGGGTATGCCTACAGCATGTGATATTTTGGTACTCTAATTGGTAGGATAGCAGAGGGTGAGGTTATCGGGGGAACCTCGTTCCCTGATCGGGGCGATTTAGCCGGTGCGCCTTATTCCATCGACGGGAAGACTCTGGAGGAAATCACGGGTGTAAGTTATCGTGAGTGGCACAAGCAATGGGTCGAGAAATACGGGGATTGAGGATGCACCCGATCTTTCGTGTAAGCACGCGGATAGACGTTTACTTCACATTTGCTAAAATCCTCATTTGAATTGCAGGGCTATACTGGATATAGTAATACAATAGGTAAGGAAAAGAGGAACGAACATGAACGACCGAAAACAAGTGAGCATCCGTCTTCAAAGCCTTCACGAAGGGGAGAATACGATACAGGAGCTTCCGGCAGAGGCGTTTATCAAAGGAAATGTCCTGTATGTTCGCTATACCGAACCAGCGCTTGGACCGCATCAAGGGGAAACCCGGGCCATGCTCAAGCTGACGGAGGACGAGCTGAAGCTGATCCGTCACGGCGAGGTGGAGTCCGAGCAGGCATTTAAGCTGGGTCAGCGATTGCCTGGGTATTACCGCTCCCCGTTCACTTCATTTAATCTGTCTACGCACACCCAGCGTCTGGAGCTTGCGCTTGAAGGCGTGTCCGGACGAGCGGCTTGGGCGTATGATTTATATGTGTTTGACGAGTTTTCGGGACACTTTTCTATTAGTTTGACTATTCAGGAGGCACATGAATCATGACAATGAATCCATTAGATCACATTAACGGGCTGGTTGCAGAAGCGGTGGCGGACGCTGCCGTAGCTGCAGGATTGGTTTCCCGTGAGGAATTGCCAGGCATTACGCTTGAAGTTCCCAAGGATAAGTCGCATGGCGACTTGGCTACGAATGTAGCGATGCAGTTGACACGAATCGCCAAGAAGAACCCGCGACAAATTGCGGAGGCTATCCTGGAACATCTGGACAGGGCGAAGGCTTCCATTGAAAAAGCGGAAATAGGCGGGCCAGGATTCATTAATTTTACCTTGGACAAGGGTTACCTCTATCCGATCGTTGCGTTGGTAGAAGAACAGGGCGACAACTACGGGCGAATTGCTACCGGAGAGGGGCAAAAGGTTCAGATGGAGTTTGTCAGCGCCAATCCCACCGGAAGTTTGCACCTGGGACATGCCCGCGGAGCGGCGGTAGGTGATGCCCTTTGCAATGTGCTTGATTTTGCTGGATACGAAGTGACGCGCGAATACTACATTAATGATGCAGGCAACCAAGTTGTGAACCTGATAAAATCCCTCGAAGCCCGTTATTTGCAGGAGCTCGGTCAGGATGCCGAAATGCCGGAAGATGGATACCACGGCGAAGATATCAAAGGGTTTGCTAAAGAGCTTGTAGCTGAGAAGGGCGACTCTTTGCTGTCCATGGATCCAGGCGAGAGAGCTGCATTCCTTCGTCAGTTCGGGCTTGAGAAGGAACTGGATAAAATCAAACGCGATTTGAATCGATTCCGCGTTCATTTTGACGAATGGTTTAGTGAGACATCCCTGTACGAGAACGGACTCGTGGAGAAATCCCTGGAAGAGCTGAAATCGAAGGGCGAAGCTTATGAGAAGGATGGGGCAACCTGGCTTCGTACCACCGACTATGGGGATGACAAAGACCGCGTCCTCGTGAAGAATGACGGAACCTATACTTACCTAACGCCGGATATTGCGTACCACCGCAATAAATACGAGCGCGGTTACGACAAAATCCTCAATATTTGGGGAGCCGATCATCATGGTTACATTCCGCGGATGAAGGCAGCTATGGAGGCGCTGGGCAATGATCCGGACAAACTGATTGTATTGATCGCTCAGATGGTCAGCCTGTTCCAGGATGGCGAGAAAGTGAAAATGTCCAAGCGTACCGGTAAAGCGGTCACGATGGAAGACTTGATGGATGAAGTCGGCGTAGACGCAATCCGCTATTTCTTCACTATGCGCAGCATGGATTCGCATCTGGATTTCGATATGGATCTGGCGGTGTCAACGTCCAATGAGAATCCGGTCTTCTATGTGCAGTATGCACACGCACGTATCTGCAGCGTATTCCGCCAAGCGGAGGAGCAGGGCGTTAACCTCCTGCCGCTTTCGGAAGTGAACCTGAGCGTTCTGACAACCGAGCATGAATACGACATTTTGCGCAAAATAGGAGAGCTCCCGCAGGAAGTGTCGCTTGCTGCAGAGAACTATGCTCCGCACCGACTTATCCGGTATGTATACGAGCTGGCCTCCTTGTTCCACAGCTACTATCGAGCTGAGCGCGTGATTACGGAGGATACGGATCAAACGCAGGCTCGCCTGGCTTTGCTTCGAGCTGTTCGTACCGTTATTGCTAACGTGCTTCGCCTGATGGGCGTATCGGCGCCGGAACGGATGTAAGGAGCCCTAATTTGAATATGTGACAGCAGCCGTCTTTCCGTGGAAAGGCGGCTGTTTTGAATTTGCAAACGGACTTCTTTTGTAACTACTGAAGAATCAGTCTATAATTTCATGCCCTCGCGCAAAAATTTCAAGGCATTTACCTCTCCATCGGAGACGCTGTATCCTTTTTTAAGCTTAAGGGGAGAGGAGGTGCGTCGCAGCAGGGCCTTAATGGTAGCCGTTTTTTTCAGGTCAGGCTTTTGCGCAAGCAGCAGGGCGATCGCTCCGCTGACGTGCGAAGTTGCCATAGAGGTGCCGCTCATCTCGTGGTATTTTCCTTGCAGCCAAGCGGACACGATTTTATCTCCAGGTGCATAAATATCGACAAATTGCCCACGATTGCTAAAGGAGGGGATCTTCCGGTTGCGGTCGGTAGCTCCGACGGATATGGTTTGAGGATAACGGGCAGGATAGTCCGCGGTACGACGTTTGCCGTCATTGCCGGAGGAGGCTACAATAATGACGCCTGCTTGGTTGGCCTTGCCTACAATATCCAGCAGCGTACGGCTTCGGGTCTGCATACCGAAACTCATATTAATGATATCGATCTCGGCCCGCACGCACCAGTCGATGGCCAGAATGATATCCGACACAAAGGCGGATCCGTTGTGATCAAAGGCTTTGACTGGATACACCACAGATCTTGGAGCAACGCCAATCATGCCCTGCGTGCTGTTCGCAGCAGCGATGGTACCCGAAATATGTGTTCCGTGTCCGTTGTCATCGTATGGCGGTATGTTTCGGTGGACGAGATTAATCCCTCGGGTCAGCGAATACTTCAGATCGGGGTGAGCGAAATCCACCCCGGTGTCGATAACCGCAATCTTCATGCGGTGTCCTGTCGAGATCGACCAGGCTTGAGGGGCTTTGATTTGCTTGATACCCCATGGGATCCCGGTTAGCGTTCCAATTGTCCCTTGTATGGCTTGGATATGAACCTGGTCATCCTCTTCTACCATCAGTTCATTCCGGAACTCCGCTTCAAACTTCGCGGTTTGGGGAGCTGGAGCGATGATGGTTTGGGTAAGCGGCGAATAGCTGACTGAACTCGGGAAACGCCTTTTCCCGACAAGTCGTATCCATTCGCTGATACATTCCTGGTACAGCTGAGGGTCATGAAACGTGAGGAGCCGCCGGTTCATTTCCCGGACGTTCCGCATAGGGTTCGTCTCTGTAAGTAGTGATTGCATGATCCGGGTGTAATCCATATGTGGCAATCTCCCTTCTCGATGAACCGTTGCTTCAGTATTGTATGAACCGGGGAGAGTGCCCGAATGGGATGTTGCCCTTTTTCCGGGAAATAGGCCCTGTTTACCGTGTCAAAGCAGCAGGGCTAACATAAGATACATGGAGGGAACATCAAGGTTCTCTTATCTAATCCCGTAAGGAGTCGATCCTTGGGGCGGATACAGTCAGAAGACGGAGACAATTGTCTCCGTCTTTTTCCTTTTGGCATCTGATGGGTAATGGCGCAGAAAAACTTGATTTTTATTTCCAAATAGGTTTTACTTAGTTTTGATAATGGATATGTTGAGGGTATAACGTGAAGATTGTGTGAGAGGAAGTGTGCGTTAGTGAGTAATCCGCTCAATTTAAAGATCGATCCGGAGAAGATTCAGGAAATCCCAATGGTTGACCTGGCTTTTATGGTTCTGAAGGCGGCGAATACGCCGTATTATTACCGTGACCTTATGAATGAGGTGGCCAAGCTTCGCGGCTTTACGGAACAGGAAATTAACGAAACGATTGCCCAGTTATATACCGAGATCAATATAGACGGACGTTTCGCATGTGTAGGAACGAATCTGTGGGGACTAAAACGCTGGTATCCGCTGGAGAAGTCCGAGGATCCGATTGCGAACGCCAAGCGTCCGCGGATCATCAACGATGAAGATGATGATGACGATGACTTCACCGATGAAGAGGATACTTATAGCGCTGACGATGTCGAGGAGGATTTCGACAGCATCGATGAAGAAGATGATGATCATGATGATCTCTTCCCGGATGATGACGATGCCGACGATGAAGTAGACGAAGAGGTTGTTCTGGATGATGACGAATTGGATGACGAGGATTCCGAATCCGATGAGGAAGATGATCTGGAAAATGAGGCATTTGAGGAAGACGATAAGGATTAATCCCTCATGCAGCAGGGACTTTAGCACTTGTCTGAGCTGATTATGACGGTGTTTTACATTGTCAGCCGATTGGGGAATTTTGAGGTTGCTTCTTCTCTTGACAAGCAGACAAGGCACAGAGTAAACTATTGCTTGGGCTTATGATTGTGGATTAAATATGTTTAATATAAAAGTGCCCCGTTATTTATTCGGGGTCACTTTTTTTGTTTTTAAGGCTCAGAAAGTGTAAACGACGCTAGCTTCTGGACCTAATAACGCAAGAGAAGCACCTTATCAAAAGCGGTCTGTCTTCTGGAAGTTTGTCGATAGACATTTTTTCTTTGGACTGTGGAGGCATCCTTCCTGTAGGGACTGGACTTTCATGGTCTCTTGCGGTGAGTATTCCGCCGGTAGGGGAACATCTTCTGCTAAACCTTATGTCAACTAAGATTCAAGTTTGCAGTTGTTTAAGATGAGGTATGGAAACCGCTCGTCTTGATGCCTCATAACGTATGCCGTGTTAAGCAGCTCGACATGATATGAGGATCATTTAAGCGTCAATATATGCGGTTTGTAATAGGTCGGAGGTCAGCTCGCTCACCATTTTTGGAAGCGAGCGATGCTTTTTTGTTGGTCCCTCTGATGAATCAGGGGAAAACGGGTTAGGATAAACATCATATGTCGCCTGAAGTTATGGAGATTATATAGGAGGGTTTTTACAGTGACAAAGTATATTTTTGTAACAGGCGGGGTCGTGTCATCTCTTGGTAAGGGAATTACCGCCGCTTCGCTCGGTAGATTGCTTAAGAACAGAGGGCTCAAGGTAACGATTCAGAAATTCGATCCGTACATTAATATAGATCCGGGCACCATGAGTCCTTACCAGCATGGCGAAGTATTCGTTACGGACGACGGTGCGGAAACCGACCTGGACCTGGGACACTATGAGCGCTTCATCGATATTAACCTGTCGAAGAACAGCAATGTGACAACAGGGAAAGTATACTCATCTGTTATCAGCAAGGAACGTCGGGGAGAATATTTGGGCGGTACCGTGCAGGTAATCCCTCATATTACGAACGAAATCAAGGAGCGCGTGTTCCGTGCAGGCCGTGAAGCGGGTTCGGATGTGGTTATTACCGAAATCGGCGGAACGGTCGGCGATATCGAAAGCCTTCCTTTCCTTGAGGCGATCCGTCAAATTAAAAGCGACGTTGGCCGTGAGAACGTGATGTATATTCATGTAACCCTCATTCCATATATTAAGGCAGCCGGTGAAGTAAAAACGAAGCCGACTCAGCATAGTGTAAAAGAACTCCGCAGTATCGGCATTCAGCCGAATGTTATCGTGTGCCGTACGGAGCATGAGCTTTCAACCGAGATGAAAGCAAAAATCGCGCTCTTCTGCGACATCGATCCTAACGCGGTTGTAGAATGCCGCGATGCCTCCTCGCTGTATGAGGTACCGCTGAATTTGCGTGAAGAAGGTCTTGATGAAATTGTTGTCAATCATTTGAAATTGACTACCCCTGCGCCGGATATGAGCGAGTGGGAAGATCTGGTGGAGCGTGTATCCAAACTGGAGAAGACCGTTGAGATTGCGATCGTTGGTAAATATGTCGCACTGCACGATGCTTACCTCAGTGTTGTTGAATCCCTGTCTCATGCAGGCTTTGATGCTAATGCTGACGTGAAGATCCGCTGGGTGAATGCCGAAGAGATTACGGCAGACAACGTGGAAGAGGCGTTGAGGGGCATTGGTGGTATCCTTGTACCGGGTGGATTTGGAGATCGGGGTATCGAAGGTAAGATCAGCGCGATTCGTTATGCCCGTGAGCGCAACATTCCATTCTTCGGTATTTGTCTTGGGATGCAAGTGTCTGTTATTGAATATGCCCGTTCGATTGTCGGTCTGAACGGCGCGAACAGCTCGGAAATTGATCCGGCTACCGAATATCCAGTCATCGACCTGCTGCCGGAGCAGAAGGATATCGAGGATCTTGGCGGAACGATGCGTCTGGGTCTGTATCCATGTAAGCTGGTTCCAGGATCGCTTGCAGAGTCCTGCTACCAGGACGAGCTCGTTTATGAAAGACATCGCCACCGGTATGAGTTCAACAACCAGTACCGCGAAGATATTGAAAAAGCAGGTCTGCGCATATCCGGTACTTCTCCGGATGGACGTCTGGTTGAAATTGTAGAGCTGCCAGGACACCCATGGTTCCTCGCCGTGCAATTCCATCCGGAATTCACTTCCCGTCCGAACCGTCCGCAGCCGCTGTTCCGTGAATTTGTAAAAGCCTCGATCCAGCATCAGGCATAATGAGAAGAGCCTCTTTTGAAGAGGCTCTTTTTTGCGTAGAAATCCATTATCATAATGACAGAGAGGGCAAGCTAACCTTCAGAGCGGATGTCCGGAGCTGTCGATTCACATACAACAAATTCGTACATCTTTTTTTCTTACTTTTTTTAGGATAGGAAGGAATTCGACATCTACAGGCGAATACAAATAATGGTCGGTTATGGGAAAGTTAGGAACTTTCGAGTTTGCATATACTCATTATACGAATTTATGTATCGGGGAGGTTAGAAGGATGAGCAAGGAAAGCAAACACAAAGTGTTGATTGTGGATGACCAGAATGGTATCCGCATCCTGCTTGTGGAAGTGTTCAGCAGTGAGGGATATGAGACGTTTCAAGCGGCGAACGGCAAGGCGGCACTTGAAATTGTGAAGATGCATGCTCCGGATTTGGTGCTGCTGGATATGAAAATTCCTGGAATGGACGGGCTTGAGATTTTGAAGCATATAAAACAGATGAATCCGGACATTAAGGTGATCATGATGACGGCCTATGGAGAGCTTGACATGATCAAGGAAGCAACCGATCTTGGTGCGTTGATGCATTTTACCAAACCCTTTGATATTGACGAGATGCGTCAAGCCGTTAATATGCAGCTGAAAGGGACCGCCAGTAATATCGGTTGAATGATGAATTCTGCTCAAAGGGCGGAATTCTTTTTTTGCCAGAATGTGAGCTCCTTCGCAGCATTTTAGGAAATGCTTGTTTAGTATTTATGACGCGATGTGGTATAATAAGTCCGTATGTTATATCGGCTAAAAACCATAGACAAACTAAGCATCTATAGGAGGATGAAACCATGCCATTAGTATCAATGACAGACATGCTGAACAAAGCACTCGAAGGTAAATATGCTGTTGGTCAATACAACATCAACAACCTGGAGTGGACATATGCGATTCTTGAAGCGGCTGAGCAAGAGAAATCACCGGTAATTCTTGGTGTTTCCGAAGGGGCAGCTCGTTATATGGGTGGATTCAGCACCGTCGTACACATGGTAAAAGGCTTGATGGAGGACCTGAAAGTTACGGTTCCTGTTGCCATTCACCTTGACCACGGTTCAAGTGTTGAGAAATGTAAAGAAGCAATCGACGCAGGATTCACTTCGGTTATGATCGATGATTCCCACAGCCCGATTGATACGAATATTGCAACAACGAAACAAGTCGTTGAGTATGCTCATGCTAAAGGCGTTTCCGTTGAAGCTGAAGTCGGTATGGTCGGCGGACAAGAAGATGATGTTATCGGTGACGTAATGTACGCGAAGCTGGACGATTGCGTTCGCATCGTGAACGAAACAGGCATCGACACATTGGCACCTGCGCTTGGTTCTGTTCATGGTCCTTACAAAGGCGAACCAAACCTTGGTTTCAAAGAGATGGAAGAGATTCGCAATGCTGTGAAACTTCCGTTGGTGCTTCATGGTGGTACAGGCATTCCGACGCATGACATCAAGAAAGCGATCTCCTTGGGTACTTCCAAAATCAACGTGAATACTGAGAACCAAATCTCGTTCTCTAAAGTTGTTCGTGAAGTGCTTGCTGCTAAACCGGAAGCTTACGATCCACGCACATTCCTGAAACCAGGCCGTGAGGCAATCAAGGAAACCGTTGTTGGCAAAATCCGTGAGTTTGGTTCCAACAATCAAGCTTAATTATTCATAGTTAAGTCGCTTGTAGTTCTAGTGGCTACGACATGACGATTGGAATCACCTAAGATATTTAGGCTGTCTTATGCTGCATACAATGAAATGGAAAGCACACCGCGTAGCCGGTGTTTTTCCATTTCATTTATTAAGATATCAAAGTACAAGCGGGTTGTGAGCTTCACAACCGGATCATCGAGAACAATAAGAAACGCTAAATGCGGTCTGTCATCCTTAAGGAACGTCGATAAGACGTTTTTCTTGTATGACGGCCATCAGAACCATTTCCGGCTGCGAAGTGATGTAGGGGGACCCGAAAGCTTATGGAAAAATTGATGATCAGCGGTGGACGCCCACTGCGAGGTACTGTAACAATCAGTGGTGCCAAGAACAGCGCGATTGCGTTAATTCCCGCCGCAATTCTGGCGGAATCGGAAGTCGTACTTGATAATTTGCCGCTTCTCAGCGATGTGGCTGTTTATGCTGAGATCTTGGAAGAATTGGGCGGGCAAGTTTCATGGGAAGGCAATCAGATGAGAATTGACCCTTCTGATATCAAATCTATTCCGATGCCTAACGGACCCGTTAAGAAACTGCGTGCGTCCTACTATATGATGGGCGCCATGCTTGGAAGATTTAAAGAAGCCGTGATCGGCCTGCCGGGCGGCTGTAATTTTGAACCTCGTCCCATCGACCAGCACATTAAGGGTTTTGAAGCGCTTGGCGCAACCGTCACCAATGAACACGGTTCGATTCATCTGCATGCTAAAGAGCTGCGAGGCGCGAAGATCTATCTGGATGTGAGCAGTGTTGGTGCAACGATTAATATTATGCTGGCGGCTGCTAAGGCCAAAGGCTCCACAATTATTGAAAATGCGGCGAAAGAGCCTGAAATTATAGATGTTGCAACACTTTTGAATTCCATGGGAGCTGTCATTAAGGGCGCCGGAACGGAAACGATCCGGATCGAAGGCGTAACCGAGATGCATGGCTGCCGCCATTCCATTATTCCAGACCGGATTCAGGCCGGTACATATATGATTGCTGCCGCAGCTACTCGCGGTGATGTTCTGATTGACAACGTCATCCCGAAACACCTTGAAGCCCTCACTGCCAAGTTGATCGAGATGGGTGTTGGTATTGAGGAGCTGGACGAAAGCATCCGCGTGATCGGTAAGGACCGATACCAGCATGTGGACGTGAAGGCGCTTGTATATCCTGGATTTGCAACGGATTTGCAATCACCAATGACCAGCCTGCTTACCCAAGCGGAAGGCGTCAGTGTCCTTAGTGATTTTGTATATAGCAACCGATTTAAACATGTTCCGGAGTTAGTTCGCATGGGTGCCAAGATCCGCGTGGAGGGACGCTCGGCCATTATAGAAGGTGGTCCGCTGAACGCAGCCAAGGTCAAAGCGACCGACCTGCGCGCAGGTGCGGCTCTTGTGATTGCGGGACTAACCGTACCCGAAGGGGTGACGGAGGTAAGCGGCGTAGAATTCATTGATCGCGGCTATGACCATCTGGTATCCAATCTGCGCATGCTGGGTGCCGACGTATGGCGTGAGACCGAGGAAGAATGATTTTTTACCAAAATGAGGGAAATGTGTGGTTGAAACTGCATATCTCCCTCAGATTTGGGTAATGCTCCTAGTAAAGCTCTCATAGAATAATAGACTACATGACAGCAGGATTGCTGTGACAGAAACAAATAATTGAATAGGTGGTTATTGAATGGATTTACAAATAGCCGATTTGGAAGGCATGAAGCTGACGGATCTGTATAAGCTGGCCAAAAAGTATCAGATTCCTTATTATGGCCAGTTGAAGAAAAAAGAATTGATATTTGCCATTCTCCGGGCGCAGGCCGAACAGAGCGGCTTGATGTTCATGGAGGGCGTACTCGAGATTTTGCCGGAAGGTTACGGTTTTCTTAGACCGATCAACTATTTGCCGAGCACGGAGGACATCTACATTTCAGCCTCCCAGATTCGTAAATTTGATTTACGGACCGGAGATTTGGTTTCGGGCAAATGCCGGACACCTAAAGAGAACGAACGTTACTTCGGGCTGCTGCAGGTCAACGCCGTGAATGGTGAGAATCCTGCCGTCGCAGCGGAACGATTGCACTTCCCAGCCTTGACTCCTCTATATCCGCAAGAAAAGCTTGTTCTTGAAACATCCCCTAATCAGTTGTCAACCCGAATTATGGATCTGCTTGCACCTGTAGGTTTAGGACAACGCGGTTTGATCGTGGCACCACCAAAAGCAGGGAAAACGCTCCTCTTAAAAGAAATCGCCAACAGCATCTCAACCAACAATCCAGAGATTGAACTGTTTGTTTTACTCATCGATGAACGGCCTGAAGAAGTGACGGATATGCAGCGTTCCGTTAAGGGCGAGGTGGTTGCTTCTACTTTTGACGAGCTTCCGGAGAACCATATTAAAGTGGCGGAACTGGTATTGTCCCGTGCCTTGCGGCTGGTGGAGCATAAGAAGGACGTTGTTATATTGCTGGACAGCATCACCCGTCTTGCGCGTGCATATAACCTGGTTATCCCTCCGTCCGGAAGAACCCTGAGCGGCGGTATTGATCCTGCTGCATTCCATCGTCCGAAACGCTTCTTCGGTTCGGCGCGTAACGTGGAGGAAGGCGGAAGCTTGACGATTTTGGCTACAGCCTTGGTTGAAACCGGATCGCGGATGGATGATATTATTTATGAGGAATTTAAAGGAACGGGCAATATGGAACTGCACTTGGATCGCCGCTTCGCGGAACGCCGTATTTTCCCGGCGATCGACATTCGTCGCTCCGGTACCCGGCGTGAAGAGGTGCTCTTGAACAAGGATGAACTGGATACCATTTGGGCGATCCGTAAAAATATGAACGACTCTGCTGACTTTGTGGAAGGATTCCTCAAAAAAATGCGTGACAGCAAGAATAACGCGGAGTTCTTGGCATCATTTGATGTGAATGCCAATAACGGCAGCGGAACCGGGACTCAGAGCCAGACAGCCAGACGTCCATCGCGTGCATCTGCAGCGACGGCACCTCAGAGCTAAGCCTGAATCAACCCGGAGAATAGGAGATCAACATGTATTTGGTTTATGCAGATGAGCAAGGGAACGTATATGATCATTCCGAGCTTTTCGGGCTTGCCCGAAGCGGTGATATGATCGTTGAAATATTGGATGATGAATTGATACCTTTGCCAGAGGGAGCTACCCTGGTCGGGCTGCCGAGCACCCGAGCGATCGGGATGGATCCGGAGACCGGTGAAATGATGCCGCTTGAGGATGGGTATACCGCTGTCGGAGCGCTTTTGCCGCAAGGATATACCCGCTTGTGCTTGCCAGGGTACGTGAAGACGGACAAGGAATATAAGCTGCCGCTGTTCGGTTATTCGGCGGTGGTATGGAAGGATGGCGCCTTCTATACGACGGCGCGTTTGTCCGATGACCCTGAGAAGTGGAACCCTGTGAACTGCGATCTGAACGATCTTGAGCTTGGGGTTAAGACGCTGAAGGAGAAATATCCGGAGAATCGACTCTATGAGCATCTGTCTAACTGTGCATTAGGATATGAATGCCTGACGGCATCCAACACCTTCCTGAATCGCTGGGAAGGCGCTGTTCCCGTATCTTATTCCTGCAATGCCGGTTGCTTCGGTTGTATATCGGAACAGCCGGATGACAGCGGCTTTGTCGCGCCTCAGACCCGCATGAACTTCCGTCCGAGAGTGGATGAGCTGGTGCAGGTTATGCTGGAGCATCTGAAGACACCGGAATCGATCATCAGCTTTGGCCAAGGTTGTGAGGGAGAGCCCTCCACGCAGGCGAAGATCATTATAGAAGCCATGAGAGAAGTTCGGGCGCAGACTGATATGGGCTACATTAATATTAATACCAATGCGGGACTGACCGATTTTATCCGCGGCATCGTGGATGCGGGTCTTGATCTGATGAGAGTCAGCACAATCAGTGCATTGGATGATCATTATAACGCATACTACAAGCCAAGGGGCTATACGCTGGCCAATGTGGAGAAATCCCTTCGCTATGCAACCGATCAAGGCGTGTATACATCCATCAACTATCTGATCTTCCCAGGCGTGACCGATCGCGAGGAAGAGCTGGAGGCTATGATTGAGTTTGCCCGCCGCACGGGCCTCAAGTTAATCCAGCTCCGTAATCTCAATATTGACCCTGAGAGCTATCTCGAGCTTATTCCGCCTGCGCAAGGTGAGATTCTGGGGATGAAGCAGGCTATTGAGATTATGCAGGAGGAGCTGCCGGATGTGGTGATTGGCTCCTATACGCATGTGCCGCCTCCGGGACAGGCAAGACCGAAGAAGAGACCTTCAATTATCTAGCAGAATCGTGCTGGCATTGCATGTGTTAAAATCAGGTTGAAATTCCAATTGTGTACTTGTCTGATGATTTGTGTATGGGCTATTGCGCATTCAATATGCTCGTGATATACTCCATTTATGTGTCCATATAACTCTGGGTCCGCATGAGGCTCAGGGCGGAAAGAGGTGAAAGCTACAATGAAACAAGATATTCAACCGAAATATCACGTTACTACAGTTACTTGTGCTTGCGGTAATACGTTTGAGACAGGTTCTGTAAAACCAGATCTTCGTGTAGAGATTTGCTCGAACTGTCATCCGTTCTTCACAGGTAAACAGAAATTCCTGGATGCTGGCGGTCGTGTTGATAGATTCAAGAAGAAATACGGTATCTAATAAACAAACCCTTCGCCCTTGTGGTCGAAGGGTTTTTGTCTGTTTACAGGGCTGGTGGAGTATGCAACTTCTTCCGTCGGTTGCTTTTTTGATAGCCATGCGATATACTAAAGTTCGCCGTGCTAGACGGGGAGGTAGCGGTGCCCTGTAACTCGCAATCCGCTGTAGCGAGGTTGAATTCCTGTTAGAGGTATTGTCGATGTGAGGCTGGTCCCTGCGCTCAACGTTGACGGTTGGGTCCTCCGCAATGAGCACTTGTGAACCTGGTCAGGTCCGGAAGGAAGCAGCCATAAGCAAGATCGCTTTTGTGCCGGAGGGGTGCCTAGCCCGAGTTGTTGCTCAGGATTGCCGCTCGGATCGCAATTATCAATAACAGGTGCACGGTATACATATCTGCACATAACACCTTTGCCATATTGGCAAGGGTGTTTTTTGTCGAGACGGCTATAGATTCAAGCTGATCCTTCATGTGCACTTTGGATAAAGATTTCCAAGTAAACGTTTTGCTAAGGCAGGGGAAAGTAGTATAGAATGTAGTATAATATAACCGTTAAACTCACGCCTTTTGGGCTGGGATTGACCATGAATGCAATAGTAAAGCACGCGAAGATCGGGCTTAGTATAAACCTTAGGGTTCTCGATCTCGTGAAGTGGAAGTTGAAAGAGGGTAAAGCACAGTGGAACATATCGCGTTATATCGTGCTTGGCGACCACAGTCGTTCGGCGACATGGTGGGCCAGCAGCATATTATCCAGACCCTGCAGAATGCTATTCGCGAGCAGCGGGTTTCCCATGCCTACCTGTTCAGCGGTCCACGGGGTACAGGCAAGACCAGTGCCGCTAAAATTTTGGCCAAAGCCGTGAACTGCGAGCATGGTCCGGCTGAGGAACCCTGCAATGAATGCGAGGCCTGCCGGCGTATAACGTCCGGAGCCGTCATGGATGTTCAGGAGATCGATGCTGCATCCAACCGCGGCGTCGAGGAAATCCGTGATTTGCGGGAGAAAGTCAAATACGCACCGACCGAGGTGCGGCGCAAGGTTTATATTATCGATGAAGTACACATGCTGACGACGGAAGCGTTCAATGCCTTATTGAAAACGCTGGAGGAACCGCCGGCACACGTGATGTTTATACTAGCGACAACAGAGCCGCACAGGCTTCCGGCAACGATCATCTCACGCTGTCAACGGTTTGACTTCCGTAGAGTTTCCTTGGACGAACAAACCGGGCGTCTGGAGCAGATTTGCGGAGAAGAAGGCATTACGGCAGAGCATGAAGCGCTGCAGTATATCGCACGTCTGTCGGATGGCGGTATGCGGGATGCACTGAGCATTCTGGATCAGATTGCTTCCTTTACCGGAGGTACGGTATCTTACCAGCAGGTCATGGACATGACGGGCGGCATTGCCTCGGAGCAGTTTGGCCGTCTGGCCAGTGCTGTGAAACAGGGGGATGCCGGACTTGTGCTGCAGATTGTGGAGCAATTTATGCAGGAGGGAAAAAGTGCAGATAAATGCATGGAGAACCTCCTGTATTATTTCCGCGATTTGCTCATGATCAAGATGGTTCCAGGCGCTGACAAGCTGACCGACCGGGTTTTGAATCCGGCAGAGTTTCAGGAGATGGCAAATGCCTTCAGCCGAGAGGAACTATTTCAAATGATTGATACGCTGAACCGGTATCAGAGTGAGATGAAATACGCCTCGCAGCCGCAAACTCTGTTTGAGGTAGCGTTGCTCAAGCTCTCCGGTATAACCCAATCTGCGGGTGGGGCCTCAGCTGCCCATAGTACGGCCGATGCAGGTGAACTCGCTCAGCTGAAACAGCACGTAGCCGCACTTGAGAAGAAGCTGGAGCGACTGATACAAAATGGTGTTCCTGCATCAGGTCAACGTGAACCGGCCAAGTCTACCCGTACACCGGCACCGAAAGCAGCTTCATCAGCCAAGATTCCGCAGCATATGGATCAGTATGTATCTTGCCGAACCGGAGAGGATTTTACCTCTGTTCAACGGCAGTGGGCCCAAATTCTGCAGAACGTGAAAGAGGAGAAGGTAACGGTCCACGCATGGTTGATGGATGGTGAGCCTGTGTCCGTATGGGAAGACAAGGTTCTTATCGCTTTTAAAAACAACATCCACCGCGAAACCACGGAGAAGCCTGCCAATAAACAGGTGATTGAAGGGGTTCTTGAGTCAACGCTTGGCAAGCCGTATCATCTGGTTACCATGATGCTTCGTGATTGGAGTGACGCGGTAGAAGGAGTGGGCAAGCCTCAGGCAGAAGAACTTAAGCTTGAGCACGAAGAAGCGGAGGCCGGTGGGGAAAAACCATGGATTGATGAGGCCATCCAGTTGTTTGGAGAAGACCTCGTTGTCATAAAAGACTAGCACGTCCCTACGTGCACCCTATTATAAGGAGAGATGAATCATGAATAATATGAACCAAATGATGAAGCAAGTGAAAAAGATGCAGGAGCAAATGCTCAAGGCTCAGGAAGAGCTCGCTACGAAAACCGTTGAAGGAACTTCCGGCGGTGGCGTGGTTACCGTGGAAGCGAATGGTCATAAACAAATTTTGTCCATCAACATCAAACCTGAGGCGGTTGATCCGGATGACGTGGAAATGCTGCAGGATCTGGTATTGACTGCGGTTAACGATGCTCTTGCTAAGGCTGAAGAAATCGCAAATGCTGATATGGGCAAATTCACAGGCGGCATGAAAATTCCGGGCTTGTTCTAATCTAACCTAGAAGGAGTAGTTACATTTGTACTATCCTGAACCGATCGCGAAGCTCATCGACGCCTTTACGCGACTGCCGGGTGTGGGGCCGAAGACGGCCGCCCGCCTGGCTTTTCATGTTCTGAACATGAAGGAAGATGACGTTATAGATTTTGCCAAAGCGCT
>NZ_CP150209.1:165000-1097500 GCF_037969785.1 Paenibacillus sp. FSL W7-1332
GAGATCGCGGGTTCGAATCCCGTCAGTTCCGCCATTATTAATTTTAAGGAATAAAAATAGTCGGTTTTCCACAAATTAAAGTGGGATGCCGAACTTTATTTTTATGTCATGTATATAAGGCTCGGTAGCTCAGTCGGTAGAGCAGAGGACTGAAAATCCTCGTGTCGGCGGTTCGATTCCGTCCCGAGCCACCTTTATATCCTGGAGGATTAGCGAAGTGGCCAAACGCAGCAGACTGTAAATCTGTTCTCGTCCGAGTTCGGTGGTTCGAATCCATCATCCTCCACCAGTAATAAGAGCCATTAGCTCAGTTGGTAGAGCACCTGACTTTTAATCAGGGTGTCGAAGGTTCGAGTCCTTCATGGCTCATCCGAAGAGTCGTCAACGTTGTTGACGGCTCTTTTTGTATTGTTTTAGGCTGTTTTTGTCCAATGTAAATGGGCTTAGAGAGAAGGCATTGTCGCTTGTACTGGGTCTTATGCTAAAATAAGAAAAAACGATAAAGTGGTGGAGTCATCAATGGTGGAGATGGAGCACATCGTTCAGAAACTAGAGCAGACCTTGGGTACCTCACTCGGTTTAAAAACATTGAATGATCAGGAAGCGGCATGGTTAACAAAATCAATGGCGACCTCACCGCCATTTGGTGATCGGATTGGTCAAGAGGTAGGAGTTCAGGGGTCCAATAACCGTGTAGAAAACGGAATCTCGCACAAATCCCGAAAGGTTAACGGCGCCTATGCTCGCAAGGACCTGGGTGAGATTTGGATTCCAGTGAATCCACAGGATCCTAGCCAGGTAATCGTAGCGGATCAGGGTGCTTTGACGGAGTCGGAGATTGGGCTTATAACTCTACTATTGTCGAGCCTGCAGGATACGATGCCAGGGGGAGTGCCCAAGAATACCGGTAAGGTTGAAGAAGAACGACGCGCCCAACAGTTGGGTGGCTGGTTAAAGGAACGCCTGCAAGCCGGTGAACTGCTTGCTGAATTACCAGATGAAATGTTGATTCGAACAAGTTTGACTGAGGACATGGTTCCCTTTCTTCTAATTCATGAAAGCGAGCATGCTCCCACTCCAAGCTATAAGGCGCTGCATCGGTTATTGCGCAGCTATTTTGGCGGGGACATCATTCTGGTGCCACTGCTTGATAAGGAATGGATTATCTTAGCGAACCAAGAATTGCTGGATGGTATAACGACCGATGATAAAGAGGATACTTCGTTGGACGGCGACCAGGATTTGCTCTCCTTATTCTGTATGGGGCTCTACGAGCTGATTTCAACGGAATGGGTGGGGGATTTCCATATCTCGGCGATACCGGCGGTTAATGCGCTGCATGCTCTGCCACAGACTGTTAGCATGTTAAGAGAGACCATGACCATCGGCCGTACATTCCAGGTCAAGGAACATATCCATCTATCGACTGGGCTTCATCTGGAGCGTCTGGTTTATAGCATTCCCGAGTACCAGCGCAATCAATTCCTGCGCGAGTACGCTGCCGGCCATACCGATTTGTTCGAGGATAGCGAGACATTGTCAACGCTCGAGTCTTTTTTCGAATTGGATTGTAACGTGAGTGAGACGGCCAAGCACCTGTATATTCACCGCAACACGCTGCTGTACCGGCTGGATAAGATTAAACAGGAGACGGGGTTAGATGTTCGGAGCTTCAGTGATGCGGTTTTAGTGAAAATAACGCTTCTATTGTATAAAGTGACGAAAAGGAAATAGGTTTTTTGTGCAGATTGTGTATAGCAAGTCAGGTGCCTATGGGGTAATATAAGATTATAAATTAATTGTATTCGATTTCATAACATTCATATGAGGGGGCAAATGCACATGGCTGGTGTACGCTTAGAGCATATTTACAAAAAGTATGCAGGTTCGGATAAAGCAACTGTAATTGACGTTAATTTGGATATTAAAGATAAAGAATTTTTGGTTTTGGTAGGTCCTTCCGGTTGCGGTAAGTCCACGACACTGCGTATGATCGCGGGTCTTGAGGAAATTTCTGAGGGTAAACTTTACATTGGCGACCGTGTTGTTAACGATGTAGCACCTAAAGATCGTGACATCGCGATGGTATTCCAATCCTACGCCTTGTATCCACATATGAACGTATATCAGAACATGGCATTCGGTTTGAAACTCCGTAAAGTGAAGAAAGACGAAATCGATAAGCGTGTACGTGAAGCAGCAAAAATCCTGGATATCGAGCATTTGCTTGAGCGTAAGCCAAAAGCTCTGTCCGGTGGTCAGCGTCAGCGTGTTGCCTTGGGTCGTGCGATTGTCCGTGATCCACAAGTCTTCTTGATGGATGAGCCGCTTTCCAACTTGGATGCGAAACTCCGCGGTCAGATGCGTGCCGAAATCACCAAGCTGGTTAAGCGTCTTGAAACCACTTGTATCTACGTAACGCATGACCAAACAGAAGCTATGACGATGGGTGATCGTATCGTTGTTATGCAAGACGGCATCATTCAACAAGCGGATTCACCAGAGCAACTGTACAACAATCCGAACAACCTGTTCGTTGCTGGTTTCATCGGTTCCCCAACCATGAACTTCATCAACGGTAAATTGTCCGAACAAAACGGTGGCGTATACTTCACTTCCCAGGGCTTGAACGTTCAAGTACCAGGTGGTAAAGCACAATTGCTCAAAAATAAATCCATGATTGGTAAAGAAGTGATCATGGGTGTTCGTCCGGAAGATATTCATGAAGAGCCAGTCTTCCTGGAAGCTTCCCCGAATACGATCTTCTCTGCAAAAGTCGATGTAACCGAGAACCTTGGTCACGAAATGCTCTTGTACCTGAGCGGCTTGGGTACCGATACGGTTATCGGCCGTGTAGACGGACGTTCGACTACTCGCGAAGGCGACAATGTGAAATTGGCACTCGACATGAACAAAGTTCATATCTTTGATAAAGAGTCTGAATTGAACGTATTGCTCGAAGACTAATCTTCAGCAATCGGGATCTCTTGAAAACCGCCCCCTCAAGGGGCGGTTTTTTTAGGAGAAAAAGACAATATCACGCTAGCATTCACGCCCTGGGAAAAGGTTTGGATATCCTTTGCCGATGCCAATTGAGGTATTCCATGGGCAGCAATCTATTTAAAGCACACCCCTATATAAGCCTAATGTCGCAATGGAGTAGTCGGTTAGAATTGCATTCATTGGCTTTTTTCGATAAGATAAGCACAAAGCAAGGCATACATACGTATTGAACATATGGGATGTTGAGCATATTTCATGGTAATTTCCAAGATCGCAGGTAAATGTACAGTAGTGTTCTTTAGGAATAGCTGAATGATGGAATATATCATCCAAGACGGGCCGTGCCATATGACGGTTTCGTTGTGATGTCAACATACAATGGAAGAAGAGGGGTAAGACCATGGCCAAGAAAGTGAAGGTATCCGAGCTGGTCCAGCAGTTTCAGCTGGAGGTCATCGCAGGTGAGGAAGGCTTGAAACGTCAGATTACAACGGACGATCTGAATCGCCCGGGATTGGAAATGGCCGGTTATTTTGAATACCATCCGCGGGAACGGGTTCAGCTTATGGGGCGCACCGAGTTGGCTTTCTTCGGAATGCTGAAGCCGGAAGAGCGTAAAGAGCGTATGCGCAGCCTGTGCACGGAAGAAACACCTTGCATCGTGGTAACACGTTCCTTGGAGGTGCCGGAAGAACTGGTGGAACTCGGGAATGAGAGAGGTTTGCCTGTACTGCGCAGCAGCATGGCAACAACTATTCTGACAAGCCGATTCACAAGCTTTCTGGAACGCAAACTTGCACCAACTACAACCATCCACGGGGTATTGTGCGATGTTTATGGCGTAGGGATGCTGATAACAGGCTCAAGCGGTATCGGGAAAAGTGAGACGGCACTGGAGCTCGTCAAACGCGGACACCGATTAATTGCGGACGATGCGGTGGAGATACGTCAGACATCGGATTTTCAGCTGCACGGTACGGCGCCGGAGCTCATTCGCCATCTTCTGGAGATTCGCGGAGTCGGTATTATTAATGTAATGACGTTATTCGGTGCAGGCGCCGTTCGAAACAATAAACGGATTACGCTTGTTGTGCGATTGGAAGCCTGGCAGCAGGATAAACAGTATGATCGACTGGGGTTAGACGAAGAAACAACACGAATTATTGAGACGGACATCCCTCTGGTCACCATTCCGGTTCGTCCAGGACGTAACCTTGCGGTTATTATTGAAGTGGCAGCTATGAACTACAGACTGAAACAAATGGGACTGAATGCTGCGCTGCAGTTTACGAACAAACTGACAGCTACGATCGCTGAAGATATGGACGATTTGGACTAGGACTAGGGAGGTTATAAGTGATGCAAACATTGCTCATCGATCCGGTGGTGTTCTCCATCGGATCGCTGCGTGTTCATTGGTATGGCTTGATTTTAGGGCTGGGTGCTTTGGTGGGGCTGTTGCTGGCCATTCGCGAGGGGAAGCGTTTTGGCATTCCGCAGGAGTTCTTTATGGATTTGGTATTGCTTGGCGTACCTTCGGCAATTATTGGTGCACGTATTTATTATGTAGCATTTAAATGGGAAGATTATAAGGACAACTTCCTGGACGTGTTCAAAACATGGAATGGCGGGATTGCGATATTTGGTGCTCTCATCGGGGCCATTATCTGCGCTTTGATCTTTGTACGTAGAAGAGGCTACTCATTCTGGCGGATTGCTGATATCTGTGCTCCGTCTCTGTTGGCCGGCCAAATCATTGGTCGCTGGGGGAATTTCGTTAACCAGGAGGCCTATGGCGGTCCTGTCAGCGAGTCCTTTTTACGCGGGCAGCTGCACCTGCCTGATTTCATCGTCAATCAAATGAATGTACAAGGCGTATTCCATCATCCTACCTTCCTATATGAATCCTTATGGAACTTGGTCGGTATTGTCATCCTGCTTATTCTTCGCAGACAGAAATTCCTGCGCGCAGGCGAGCTCTTCATCGGATATTTCATCTGGTATTCCATCGGCCGATTCTTCATTGAAGCGGTGCGCACGGACAGTTTGGCGTTCCAAGGCGCAGCCGGACTTGCCGACTTCATTAACAATACGTTATGGGCACCGATGACTTGGATGGGCTTTGAACTGGGCCATCTGGACCCGGCTTACGGCAATATTAGGATCTCCCAGCTGCTGTCCGTATTGATTGTCATTGGAGGCATCGTACTGATCATTGTGCGCCGTGTAACGGGTCGCGCCAATGTGCGTTATTTGGACCCCATCGTGTCAACGAAGACCGGAGCAGGTCCTACGCCTGAAGCGGACCTTCAGACCAATAAAGCCGCGAAGTCATCTGCGCAGGCACCTGTTAAGCAGGACAAACCGGCAGCAGAGCCAGCAGAGACGGCTGACAAAAGCCCTCTAACCCAAGTCCAGGAGACGGAAGTCAAACCGTCCCCAGTAGAAGATACTCCGGCAATAAAACCAGATACGGAGGACAAAAAGGAGTAGTTGCAGCATGATCGAAACCGTACTGTTTGATTTGGACGGAACCATTATTGATACGAATGAATTGATTATCTCGTCGTTTCTGCATGTCTTTGAGGCTCAGGCCCCAGGACCGCTAACCAGGGAGCAGATCATTCCACATATGGGAACCACGCTGGAGCAGCAGCTGCAGGCTTTCTCGGGGGGCGTTGATGACGTTAGTCCGCTTATCAAAGCATACCGCTCCTTCAACACGCTTCATCATGATGAGATGGTTAGACCATTCCCCCATGTAAATGAAGTCGTGGAGCGTCTTCATCGTCATGGGCTTTCACTGGGGATCGTAACCACGAAGATCCGCCCCTCCACGATGATGACTTTGGAGAAGTACGATCTGGAGCGCTTCATGTCGGCGATTGTGACAGTGAACGACGTCGAGCATCCGAAACCGCATCCTGAGCCCGTTCTGACGGCGATCGAGCGTCTCGGCGCCAATCCGGCTACGACGTTGATGATCGGGGACAGCCCGGTCGACATTCAATCTGCCAAGGCGGCGGGCGTGAAGGCCGCAGCTGTAGCTTGGTCCCTGAAGGGTGAGCAGAAGCTGATGGAGTATGGTCCGGATTATGTTTTAAAGGATATGAAAGACCTGTATGAGATCGTAGGACTTCAAGAGGAATAGGAGTTTTGGCAGCATGGCCAGAAAGATTACCCGTTATCCTGTAGAAGGGCCCAACGCGTTATGGCAAATCTACCGCACCGTGAGCCCGTTCAAGGGCGTCAAGAACTTCATCTTTATCCAGTTGGCCCGCTATTGTCCTATTCTGCCCTTGAAGAACTGGATATACCGCCATATGCTCGGGATGAAGGTGGGGAGGCATACCGCGTTTGGATTGATGGTCATGGTGGATGTGTTTTTTCCGGAGAAAATATCCATCGGCGAGAATTCGGTGATCGGCTACAATACAACGATTCTTGCCCATGAGTATTTAATAAAGGAATATCGTCTGGGTGAAGTGCGGATCGGGGAGAACGTACTCATCGGCGCGAACACCACGATTTTGCCTGGTGTAACGATCGGAGATGGAGCGGTTGTTGCTGCAGGGTCTGTCGTACATAAAGATGTGGCACCGGGTGTTTTTGTAGGCGGCAATCCATTGCAAGAGCTGAAGAGGACATCAACGGAAAGTGAGTCAATTTGAGGTAATGTGACAAGTTAGGTTCTCAAGCTACCTGAATTATTGTAGAATGAGTAGAGGATAACATGACACAAAGCGATTCAATAGTCCCCTGGGTATGATAGCCTTGAGGGACTTTTTTGCCCGCCTATCCTTATACAATGACTCTATGAAAAAACTTGAAAACAAGGAGGCGACGCCTGACATGAGTGCAACGCTGAACAAAAAGGAAAGGCTCCCGCAGCTCGATATTTATCGCGCGCTGGCCATCCTGGGCGTGCTTCACGTTCATGCGACTTCATTTGCAACGGTCGATGCGATTGATTCGCGATTCTATTATATTATTAATTTTTTGAATATTTTCTTTAAATACGGCACACCCTCGTTTATATTCCTAAGCAGCTTTGTGCTGTTCTATAACTATGCGGACCGGCCGCTGACTAAGGATCTGATCAAAAACTTCTACAAACGGCGGCTCTTGTACATTCTGCTGCCTTATGTGTTGTTCTCGATCATCTATTTCTTTGTGCGGATGTATCAGAACGGGTTGCTCAACAGCTCATTTGATCTATGGGCACAGATGCCGATATTCTTTGAACGCTTGATTCGGGGGCAGAACTATACGCACTTATACTTTGTGTTTATTAGCTTGCAGTTCTACATCCTGTTTCCGATCTTCCTCAAGCTGTTCAAATCGTCCCGGTTTCTCGTACGGTGGGCGGTTCCCATCGGGTTCCTGCTTCAATGGGGCTTTATCATATGGAATAAATACGAGCTGCACTACACGTTTAAAGGAAGCTTGGCGATCTCGTATTTAGCCTACTATATGCTGGGTGCTTATCTGGCGATGAATTACGACAAATTCAAGGGCTGGCTTACGTCATCTTGGAAAAAGCAGACGTCAGGTCAAAGAGCAGGTACAGTCGTGTTATGGGCGGGCTGGCTCGCGATGGCGCTGACGCACGTGCAGATTTGGTACAATCAGAGATTGCACGGTGCCAAATACGACTCCCTGTTGTACGAGCTGTTATGGAATCTGCACACGGTTTTCTCCGCCATTGTGCTGATGCAGCTGGCCAGCTGGCTGTATAACAGCGGTTGGAGACTCATCGTGAAGGTGCTGACGCGGATTGGCGAGTTGTCCTTCGCGATCTATCTGGTGCATCCTCTCTGGCTGTTCCTGTATCGGGAGTACGATCTCAAGCTGAATCCGGTAACCGATGATTATCTCATCTGGATTTATGGCGGCATGGTAACTGCGCTGATTGTTAGTGCGCTGGTCGTACAAACAGTGTTCCGATGGATTCCAGGCTCCTGGGTGCTGCTTGGCAGCGTTCCACGATCATTGAAGCCATCATCCAAAGCTCCAAAAGCGCCATCGCAGAGAAAAGACACCGTTGCAGGCGACAGCAAGAAATCAGTTGATCTATAATCATAACAGGCATATTCTTTATTCATACCAGACATTATGAAGCAAAGCCGTCCGGCAATCGGGCGGCTTTTTTGTATGATTAGCGATCTAGAGATTACGGGGTGGCCTAACCATACGATACCATCTAATGTATTTTTATTTATGCCGCTAAAGACATGAGAGATTCAATCCACAGACAAGCAAGCCACTCCAGCTTGTTCTTGTGTTACAATTATACCCAGAAGTTAAGCGAATTCTTTGGCGGCTAAGGTGAAGAACAACAGAGAACGATACACAGCAGGAAGCCTCCACGATGCATTGACGATCGGGCAGAGTTCATGGTAATATAGCCAATATCCTTTAATTTATTAGCAAGGTACCACTTTACCATATTAAAGACTTTTCTGAATTTGAGGTGGAGCGTCATGTCTAAACCGAAAGGCTTCGAGAAACCGGCAGGTGTTCGTGATTATCTCCCTCATGCGGTCACGAAGCTGCGCCGGATTGAACGTGAAGTGCTGGCATGTATGGACCGCTGGGGATACCGGCAGATTATGACACCAACGATGGAATATTACGATACGGTAGGCGTGGCAAGCTCTACGTCGGACCAAAAACTGTTTAAATTATTGAATAAGCGCGGAACGACCATGGTGCTGCGGTCCGATCTAACCGCCCCCATAGCAAGGGTCATGTCGTCGCTGCTGAAGGATGAGCCGTTACCGGTGCGCTTGTCCTATCATGCGAATGTATTTCGCGCAATCGAAGAGGAGGCGGGCCGGGAGGCTGAATTCTTCCAGACGGGAGTAGAGCTTGTAGGCGACGATACGCCGGAGGCCGATGCCGAAGTGATTGCACTGGCGATCGAATCCCTGAAGGCGGCAGGCGTGGAGAAATTCAAAATCGCGATGGGGCATATGGGTTACCTTAATGGCCTGCTCCAGGAAGTGCTGCCTGAGCGGACGGAGGATCAAGAGAGCCTGAAGCAGGACCTGCTGAACCGCGACTATGTCGGATACCGTAACACCATTGCCAGTCTGCTCCTTACGGAGACACAGCAGGACCAGCTGGAGGGAATCCTGAAGCTGCGCGGGGGCCGGGAGATTGCCGGGCAGGCACTTGAGATTAGCAGCAACGATCTCGCAAGAGCTTCTATTGAGCATCTGTGCAGAGTATGGGAGGTGCTGGAGGCATACGATGTCTCCAGGCATGTTCTGTTTGATCTGACGATGCTCGGAGACTTCTCCTATTACACCGGTATGACGTTTGAAGGCTATGCTGCTGAACTTGGTTCACCCGTAGCGAGCGGCGGTCGGTATGACAAGCTGCTGCAGCAGTTTGGCCGTGCGGTTCCGGCAACCGGCTTTGCGCTTAAGACCAATCGCATTCTGGATGGGGTTCAGGGGGGAGAGATTGCGGAAGAGCTGCCCATACTGATCCGTTACACGGCTTCCTATCGCAAAGAAGGTTTGGCAAAAGCGTCACAACTGCGGGCGCAGGGCCATACCGTCATCACCTCGATCATTCCGGATTCGGCAAATATTCGCGGTGAAGGCGTGCCCGTCGTATCCGGCAGTCTGCTTAACAGAGGCTACCAGGAGATCATTACCCTTCGATAGAACGTTGATATATCACCCTATTTTATATAGGTCAAGGTCAGGAGGATTTGAACGTGGCGGAAACGTTGAAAGTAGCGATGCCCAAAGGGCGTATATATAAAAAAGCATCCGCGCTGTTCCGTTCAGCCGGACTTCCGATTCCCCTCGATGTGGATGAGACGCGCAAGCTGGTCATTCCCTTGCCGGAGGCAGGAATGGAATTTATTCTGGCAAAGCCGGTGGATGTGCCGACTTATGTGGAATACGGTGTCGCGGATATTGGAATTGTTGGCAAGGATGTGCTGATGGAAGAGAACAAGGACGTTTATGAGCTGCTGGATCTCGGCATCGCAAGGTGCCGGATGTCGGTTATCGGCTTGCCGGACTGGAAGCCGGGCATTCGTCAGCGGGTTGCTACCAAATATCCGAATGTCGCTTCGCAGTATTTCCGTGAACAAGGCCAGCAGGTTGAGGTGGTTAAGCTGAACGGTTCGATTGAGCTTGCACCCCTTATCGGGTTGGCGGACCGGATCGTGGATATGGTGGAAACAGGCCAAACGCTCAAGGAGAACGGACTTATTGAAATGACCAGCATCTTTGAGATCACAAGTCGCCTGATTGCCAATCGCGTCAGCTATCGGATGAAGAATGATGAAATTCAGGCATTATGCGATCGCCTGCAAACGGTCATTATGTCTGAGGGAGCGAATAAACAGCGCTAAGAAACACAGGTACAAACAGGATGAGCATGGTGATCGGACAGATTGATAATCGATTGAGTTAGGAACGATATGCGTATATCGAAAACAGAATGTGATGCAAGCAGCGGGATTGGGGGAGATTAAGGTGAAGGTTGTATCAGCACGGGACTTTCAGCTGAAACGGGAAAATGATTACGGCACACCAGAGCAGAATGAAGTTGTGAAAGCGATTGTGCGGGATGTTCGATCCGAAGGAGATGCTGCTTTGCTGCGGCATACCGAGCAATTGGATCGTGTCCGTCTGACCGCAGATCAGCTTCGCGTAACGGATGAAGAACTCAAAGCAGCTTATGATCATGTGGAGCCTTCGTTTGTAAAGGCGATTCAGGCTGCCGCGGATAACATACGTGCTTTTCATGTGAAGCAGAAGCGGAATTCCTGGATGGATCTTCAAGCCGACGGCAGCATCTTGGGGCAGATCATTCGTCCGTTGAAACGCGTGGGTGTATATGTGCCCGGAGGAAAGGCAGCCTACCCTTCGTCCGTGCTGATGAACGTGATCCCGGCACAAGTGGCAGGCGTGCCTGAGATTGTCATGGTCACTCCCCCGGCAACCGGCGGGAAGGATGGGATTAATCCCTATATCCTGGTAGCCGCGGCCGAGGCCGGCGTTACGGAGATCTACCGCGTTGGAGGAGCTCAGGCGATTGCGGCGTTGGCCTACGGTACGGAGACCATTTCCCCTGTTGATAAAATTTGCGGTCCCGGCAATATTTACGTTGCGTTGGCTAAGCGAGAAGTATATGGTGCGGTCAATATTGACAGCCTGGCCGGTCCGAGCGAGATTGCGGTATTAGCCGACGACAGCGCGGATGCTTCGTATATTGCGGCGGATTTACTCTCCCAAGCAGAGCATGACGAGATGGCTTCGGCCATTCTCGTAACGCCTTCACGCAAGCTGGGTGAGGCCGTTGCCGCCGAAGTAGAGCGGCAGCTTGAGCTGCTGCCGCGGCGCGACATTGCCCGGGCCTCCGTGGACACTTATGGCGCGGTGATCATCGCGGAATCCCTTAACGAAGGGATAGAAGTTATTAACCGTTTGGCGCCGGAGCACCTGGAGATCGTGACGGCGGAGCCGATGGCCATCGTGGGCCAGATCGAGAACGCAGGCGCAATCTTCCTCGGGCCATATAGCTCGGAGCCGGTAGGTGATTATTTTGCAGGGCCGAATCATATCATCCCGACGAATGGGACGGCACGGTTTGCGTCGCCGGTGGATCTGGACGATTTCATTAAAAAATCGAGCTTGATCTACTATAGCAAAGAAGCGCTGCTGCGCGACGGCGAGCAGATTATGGAGCTGGCCCGGCGAGAAGGGCTTGAAGGCCATGCCCGGGCGATCGAGATTCGACTGGAGCAGGAGCGTTAATCAATAAAGAGGAGCATCAATGATTCGTTATATTAGATACGTATAGAGGAGGCAGTCAACGTGAGCAGTTTGGATGCAGCAGCAAGATCAGCCGGCGTGAGCCGCAAAACCAATGAAACCGATATTGCCTTGGATTTCAATGTCGATGGAACCGGGATCTCGGAATTGGAGACCGATGTGCCGTTTCTGAATCATATGCTTGATTTGTTTACGAAGCATGGCCAATTTGATCTTCGCGTGAAAGCGAAGGGAGATATTGAGATCGATGACCATCACACGGTGGAGGATATCGGGATTTGCCTGGGGCAGACGTTCCGCGAGGCGCTGGGCGATAAAAAGGGTATTAAGCGATATGCCAGCGTATTTGTACCGATGGATGAAGCGCTTGCTCAAGTCATTGTAGATATCAGCAATCGCCCGCATTTTGAGTACCGAGCGGAATATCCTTCGCAGCAAGTAGGCTCTTTTGATACCGAGCTTGTTCATGAATTTCTGTGGAAGTTGGCGCTGGAAGCCCGTATTACGCTGCATGTCATCGTTCATTACGGACACAATACCCACCATATGATTGAAGCGGTATTTAAGGCGCTCGGCCGTGCATTGGATGAGGCGACTACCGTGGATCCGCGGGTGACCGGCGTGCCCTCCACGAAGGGAGTGCTCTAATCGATGGCGATTGCAATCGTGGATTATGGCATGGGCAATCTGCATAGCGTGAGCAAAGCAGTGGAGCGGCTTGGGTATGAGCCGCTCGTCACGGGGAAGCGGGAGGAGATTCTGGCGGCGGATGGCGTCATTCTGCCGGGCGTCGGCGCGTTCGGCGATGCCATGGAGCAGCTGCGTGAAACCTCGCTGGACTCGGTCATGAAGGATGCTGCGGAATCAGGGAAGCCGCTGCTGGGAATTTGCCTCGGCATGCAGCTCCTGTTCAGCCGGAGCGAGGAGCATGGCCAGTTTGAAGGGCTGGATATTTTGCCCGGATCGGTTGTTCGGTTTACGGGTGGTGACTACAAGGTGCCGCATATGGGCTGGAATTCATTGCAGTTCGGGAAGCGGGAGCATCCGCTGTTTGCGGGACTTGAGGAAGGTCATGTGTATTTTGTCCATTCGTATCATGTTCTTCCTGAGGTTCAGGCTGATTTGCTGGCGGTTACTGATTACGGTCAGCCAGTGACGGCCATCGTGGGCCGCGGTTCGGTGTACGGCATGCAGTTCCATCCCGAGAAGAGCGGGGAGCTTGGGATGAGCCTGCTTCGTAATTTCTTGGCTTTAACGTAATGTAAGGCGATCAAATAGACCAGAAGGAAAGTGGGAATGGGGATGTCCTCTTTTATCATATATCCGGCAATCGATATTCGTGGCGGCAAATGCGTCAGACTCGTGCAAGGCGATTATAATCAAGAAACGGTATACAATGATAATCCGCTGGAGGTAGCCAAATCATGGGAAGAGCAGGGCGGCACCTTTATTCATCTCGTGGATTTGGACGGAGCCAAGGCAGGCCATCCGGTAAATGACGATATCATCGGGAAGATCGCAGCCAGCGTCCAAGTTCCGGTTCAGGTAGGCGGAGGCCTGCGCACGCTGGCGGATGTGGAGAGGCTGCTGTCGCTTGGCGTCAGCCGGGTGATCATCGGTACGGCGG
This sequence comes from Paenibacillus sp. FSL W7-1332, assembly GCF_037969785.1. Classification (NCBI taxonomy): domain Bacteria; kingdom Bacillati; phylum Bacillota; class Bacilli; order Caryophanales; family Paenibacillaceae; genus Paenibacillus; species Paenibacillus sp. FSL W7-1332. Next base: position 178,435 of record NZ_CP150209.1, read on the forward strand.
CGATTGAAGACCGTGTCTTCACGGAAGAGGTGCTGGGCAAGTACGGGGATAAGGTGGCCATCGGGATCGATGCGCGCAACGGATACGTGGCAACCAGGGGCTGGCTGGAGACGTCCGAGGTTCAAGCCGAGGTGTTGGCTAAGGAGCTGGCAGCCAAAGGAGCGGAAACCTTCATCTTTACCGATATTTCCCGTGACGGGATGATGCAGGGGCCTAACGTGGAGGGGATTGTCTCGCTTGCCAAAGCCAGCGGCCGCTCGGTCATCGCTTCGGGCGGCGTGACGAAGCTGGACGATTTGCTGGCGCTCAGCGCGCACAGCGGTGACGGTGTAGGCGGAGCAATCGTAGGCAAGGCACTGTATACAGGCAATATTGATCTGAACGAGGCCATTACGCGAATCAAGTGAGGCCGGACCAAGGTTCCGTTCAAATAAGCGATTGATCGACAGAGTTCATAGGGGAAGAGGGGAAAGGCATGCTGGCAAAACGGATCATACCTTGCCTGGACGTGAAGGACGGCCGGGTGGTGAAGGGCGTAAATTTTGTGAATCTCCGCGATGCGGGCGATCCCGTGGAACTGGCGGCACTCTATGACCGGGAAGGCGCAGACGAGCTAGTCTTTCTGGATATTTCGGCATCGGTCGAAGGCCGGGCGACGATGGAGGAAGTCGTGCGGAGAACGGCAGGAGAAATTGCCATCCCTTTTACCGTGGGTGGAGGCATCTCGTCCGTCGAGGACATGAAGCGGATTCTGCGGGCGGGAGCGGATAAAATCGGGATCAATACGGCAGCGGTCAAGCAGCCGGAGCTCATCTCGGCCGGAGCACGAAAATTCGGCTCCCAATGCATCGTTGTGGCCATCGATGCCAAGTACAACGAAGCGTGGGGAGAATGGGAAGTGTACACGCACGGCGGACGTACGCCTTCCGGCATCAAAGCGCTGGATTGGGTAAAGCAGGCGGAAAGCCTGGGTGCGGGCGAGATTTTGTTGACCAGCATGGATGCGGACGGAACGAAGGATGGGTTCGATCTGTCGCTAACCTCTGCCGTATCTTCGACGGTGCAGATCCCGGTCATCGCATCCGGCGGCGCCGGCAAAGAGGATCACTTCTATGACGTGTTTACCAAAGGCAAGGCGGATGCGGGTCTTGCCGCAACGATTTTTCATTATAAAGAGATTTCGATTCCTCATCTGAAGTTGCAGCTTAGTCAAAAAGGAGTGGATATACGGTGAGCGAAGATATGTTGAAGGATTTATCCCTGGAGCAGGTCAGCGAGCATATCCGTTGGGATGCCTCGGGCTTGGTGCCGGCGATTGTACAGGATGCACAGAGCAAGCAGGTGCTGATGATGGCTTATATGAATCGGGAGTCTCTCCGCTTGACGCTGGAAAGCGGGGAAACTTGGTTCTGGAGCCGTTCGCGCGAGGAACTGTGGCATAAGGGGGCAACTTCCGGGAACGTTCAAACCGTGGTTTCCATGACGTACGACTGTGATGGAGACACCCTCTTGCTGCAGGTGAATCCGAAGGGACCGGCTTGTCATACCGGACAAACGACCTGCTTCTTCAATGAGATTACGGTTCAGGGGCAGAAGAGCGAGCCTGTGAACAACCATGCAGCTGCAGAGAGCGGGCGGTTTGCGGTGCTTGCCGAGCTGGAAGAGGTCATTGCCCAGCGTGAAGTGGAGCGGCCTGAAGGAGCCTATACGACTTACCTTTTTGATAAAGGGGTAGACAAAATCCTTAAGAAGGTGGGCGAAGAAGCTTCGGAAACAATCATCGCCGCCAAAAATAAAGACAACGCCGAGCTTAAGCTAGAAATCAGCGATCTGATCTACCATCTGCTGGTACTTCTCCAGGAGCGGAAGCTCCCGCTGGATGAGATCATGGATGAGCTAAGCCGCCGCCATGAACGGCCGCGCCGCGATTAGGAGGCTTACCGATGCATATTGATTACCATACCCACCATGCCCGGTGCGGACATGCCGAGGGGCAGCTGGAGGAGTATGTACGGCGCGCCATTGAACTCGGGATGGATCAATTGGGCTTGTCGGATCATATGCCTTTGATACACGTGGATCCGGAGGCGTACTATCCGGAGATGGCCATGCCGATGGACGAGCTGCCGCGTTATGTGGAAGAGTGCCTGCTGCTGAAGGAACGCTACCAAGGGCAGATTGACATTCGGATCGGACTCGAAGGCGATTATATCGAGGGTTATGAAGAACAGATTGAGCGGATTGTGAATGACTATCCATGGGATTATGTCATTGGCTCCGTTCATTTTCTTGGTGAATGGGATATTACGGATTACCGTCAGACCCAAGGCTGGGAGGGCAAGGATCCGCTTGAGGTTTATAGACGATATTATGATGCGGTGCAGAAAGCCGCCGCGACCGGCTTCTATGATATCATGGGTCATCTGGACGTGATCAAGCGTTTCGGTTATGGGCCGGGCCCCGAGCAGAAGCCGGAAGTGATCGCTTTGGAGCAAGGAGCGCTTGCGGCCGTGGCCCAAAGCGGAAAAGCCATGGAGCTGAACGCCTCCGGCTTATCGAAGGCCTGTGAGGAAATGTTTCCAAGCCGCCGCATGCTGGAAGAAGCGATGAAGCTTGGCATTCCGTTGACTTTAGGGTCGGATGCCCACCAGCCGATGAAGCTGGGCGAGCATCTGGATCAGGCCCGGGCACTGCTATCGGAGCTTGGCGTTCGGGAGGTTGCGACCTTCCGTAACCGGAAGCGGGAGATGGTGCTTTTGAATGTTGAGGGAAACCATGTATAATAAAGAAAAGCACTAATTGCAAACAGGTTTATTGCAGACGGCTGTTTTCTACTCCTAGAGACCCTTCTTCGAAGAGGTTGACGGAGGCGGGAACGGCCTGATTTGACGATAGCGCTTTCAACGAGATCGCTGCATCAGCCGACATTATCAACCACTCTCGTCAGGAGGTCCTCATGAATCGTTCATTACGATTGTTCGCCGGCACTTCAAATCCGACGCTTGCCGCAAATATCAGTCAGCAGTTGGGAGTTGAACCGGGAAAGATCAAGATTTCCCGCTTTCAGAGTGGCGAAGTTTATGTGCACTTTGAAGAGAGCATCCGCAATTGCGATGTTTTCCTGCTGCAGTCCTTTTCTCACCCTATCAATGAAATGTTCGTGGAGCTATTGGTTATGATTGATGCCGCGAAGCGCGCTTCCGCCAGAACGATCAATATCATTGTGCCTTATTACGGTTATGCCAGACAGGAACGAAAGTCAGCGCCACGTGAACCGATATCGGCTAAAATGGTAGCCGACGTGCTGACCACAGCCGGTGCCAACCGCGTGATAACCATCGATCTGCATGCGCCAGCCATTCAGGGCTTCTTCAATATACCGGTGGATCATCTGACTGCGCTGGATTTGATTACGGAGTATCTGAAGTCCAAGAACATCGAGAATCCGGTTATCGTTTCTCCCGATGCCGGTCGGGCGAAGACGGCCGAGAAGCTTTCGAGCCGCCTGGGGTCGCCGTTTGCCATGATGGTCAAGCAGCGTCCTGCCCATAACGAAGCGGTTATTACCCATGTTATAGGGGATGTGGCGGGTCGCACGCCGATTATTATCGAAGACTTGATTGATACGGGAACCACCATCGTGCAAGTGGTGGAAAGCTTAAAGGATCGGGGAGCCAATGATGCCATTGTGTGCGCGACCCATGGTCTTTTCTCCGGTGAAGCACTTGACCGTCTCGACCATGCACATATCGAGGAAATCGTGGTCACAGACTCCATTGTGCTCCCGGACCATCACTGCAAAATGCGGCTTAAGGTGCTGTCCGTAGCGCCCATGTTGGCCCAGGCAACCCATATTATTATCGAGGGCGGATCGATCGCCACTTTGTTCAAAGACGCCGGTGTGTAAACTGGTGTCTTTTTTCTGCAAATGACGTTGAAACTTGTGTTATACTGTTGTGGATAGAGGAGCAAGTTAAAGGAGGTGCCTTGCTTTTCGTGAATGGTCATCCATATGGGTCCAGTGACCCCCACAATGTTATATCTATCGAGATGAATGCCAATTTCTTCTTCGATCGCGCGGTTCGTTCGCTTGATCGTTTCCAATATGACAAGGCTCTGAAATATTTTCGCAAAGCTGTTGAATATGAACCGGATAATCCGGTGAATCATTGCAATATGGCGGGTATATTATCAGAGACGGGAGATTATAAAGCTTCCAACGATGTGCTGGCTCACATTCTGGAGCAGGTTGACCCGTTGATGACGGAGTGCTACTTCTATATGGCGAACAATTACGCCAATATGGAGCAATTCGAGAAAGCGGAAGAAGCGCTTGTTACCTATCTGGAGGAAGACCCGAGCGGTCAGTTTTTGGATGAGGCTGAGGAGATGATGGAGCTGCTTCATTACGAGCTGAATCGTCCAGCCAAGCTAAACCGGATCAAGAGTCGTGAAGGCGTGGTCGAGCATGAGCATGCGCGGGCACTGCTTGAGGAAGGGAAATTCGCACAAGCGGTCAAGCTGTTGGAGGAAATCGTCAAGGATAATCCGGATTTTCTGGCTGCGCGCAACAATCTGTCTCTAGCCTATTATTATATGGGACGCTTTGATACCGCGAAGCGCACCATTGGCGAGGTGTTGGATCAGGAGCCGGGCAATCTGCACGGTCTATGCAATCTGGCTATCTTCTTTCAGCATGAAGGAAATCAGGAGCAGCGTGACCGATTGATGGACATGCTAACGGTGACGGTTCCTTTCCATCAGGAGCATGTGTTTAAGCTGGCGACAACGATGGGAATACTGGGGCAGCACGAAATTGCCTACGGTCATTTTCGCCGGTTGTTGAAGGATGAGGAGTTTAGCGGAGATCCTAGCCTGTATCATTACACGGCCGTTGCGGCATGCAATAGCGGTTATTATGACAGGGCCGAGAAATATTGGCGGCAAGCATTGAAGCTGGATGGGGATTCGGTGATTCCGAATTTCTATCTGGCACAGCTGCAAAAGCGTAAAGAGACCGGTACGGAACAGATGAAGGTGAGTTATCACTATCATCTTCCGTTCGAAGAGCAGTTCAAACGCTGGGAGCATGACGGCGACAAATTGACGGAGGAAGCGAAGCAGAATCCGCTGATTCGTTCTTCGTTCTTCTGGGCGCTCCGACATGGCGATCCCCATACCAAGCTGCAGGTGATCCGGACGCTGGAATTGATTGCCGATGAAGAGGTGCAGCACGCGCTGCAATCGTTCCTGCAGGAACCGGGAGAGGATGCGGAGCTGAAGGATGCTGCCCGCCTGGTGCTTCAGCAGATGGAGGCCGCAAGCAATCGGCTGAAGGAACGCCGCGACGATCGCGATATATCCAGCAGCAAGACCCGCGAGGTGCTGCCGGATTGGCTGCCTTCCTGGAAGGCGGTGTTGGAGAGGGCAGAGCAGACTATGGACATGCGGGTAGATGCTTTTTGGAAAAAAGAGATGGAGAATCTCTGGTCCGAGTTCCTGAGCCGGCTGTACCCTGATATTCCGAACATTCGGAATGTGGAGGGCTGGGCAGCGGCATTGGAATATTTGACGGCCAAGAAGCGTGGAAGAACTCTGACCTATGAACAGGTAGCTGTCCGTTACGGCATTTCGCCATCAACGGTGAGCCGTTACGCACGTCAAATGGATAGCGTATGTGAAACGAAAGCACAGCCGGATGATAATTTCCGGCCATTTACGGAAAACATTTAAGTAAGAACCCATATTCGGATACTTAGGAGACCTTGGTACATGAAGATTCCATAAGTCCTGAATAGGATGTAGCACGTAAACGTAACAGAAATCGACACCTTAAAGGAGGCCGTATCTATGTACAAATCAATCGTAATCGGAACAGGACCTGCCGGATTGACGGCAGCCATCTACTTGGCACGCGCGAACTTGAAGCCGCTCGTTATCGAAGGAATGCAGCCGGGCGGTCAGCTTACGACAACGACCGAGGTTGAGAACTTCCCCGGATTTCCGCAAGGAATCATGGGCCCCGAGCTGATGGATAATATGCGTCAACAAGCGGAGCGCTTCGGTGCGGAGTTCAAGAGCGCCTGGGTCGAGTCCGTTGATTTCTCCGAGCGTCCGTTCAAGGTGAATGTTGAGGGCATGGGCGAGCTTCTGGCTGAGTCCGTGATTATCTCGACGGGAGCTTCCGCGAAGTATCTCGGAATTCCGGGAGAGCAGGAGAACGTTGGTCGCGGCGTAAGCACATGCGCCACTTGCGACGGGTTCTTCTTCCGCGGGAAAAAAATCATTGTCATCGGCGGCGGCGATTCCGCGATGGAGGAAGCCAGCTTCCTGACGCGTTTTGCTTCCAGCGTTACGGTAGTGAATCGCCGCACCGAGCTGCGTGCATCCAAGATCATGCAGGATCGCGCGCGCGAGAACGAGAAGATCCAGTGGGCTCTGGACCGTACGCCGGTTGAGGTGGTTACCAGCGAAACTGGTGTAAAAGGATTGAAGGTCCGCAACAATGAAACGGGAGAAGAAGAACTGATTGAAGCGGAAGGCGTATTCGTGGCGATCGGCCATACGCCGAATACGAGCTTCCTTGGCAATCAGATTACAACCGATCCGACAGGCTATATCCTGGTTAAACCGGGAACGACAGAGACGAACATCCCGGGCGTGTTCGCTTGCGGCGATGTCCAGGACACACGTTACCGCCAAGCGATTACGGCCGCAGGCACAGGCTGTATGGCCGCTATGGACTGCGAGAAATATCTCGAAGGCCATATGGTGCATGACTGGAGCGAAACGCTGAATAAATAATCCCTGACTTTTAGGGGATGATATGTGAAATAGAAAAAGCCTCTGAGCTATACAGCTGACGGTTTTGGCGAGACTAACATCTCGTACCTAACCTGTCTTGTGTAGCCCGGGGCTTTTTTTGCTGAGGTTACAGGCTTAATGCCTTGTTGGCATTCTTCACGTCATTCTCCAGCAGCTGCTTCAAATTGTAGGAAGGATACAGACCGCGAGCATACATGAAATAGAAGACCTTGCCGTGCAGTTCAATGGCTTTGTTCAATTGCTTCTGCAGGGTTTCTCTTACGCTTGGTGTTGCGGCTTCGGTAATCGCAATGGCGTAGCTGCGGACAGAGGTTTTGGCGAAGCCCAGCAGATGGCCTGCGTAATACGCCGTCAAATCGGCACCGGAAAGACTGCGGGTTCCTGTGGGCGCTTGTGAAAAATAAGGCAGGAGCTCCCTCAGGTTCTGTTCTACTCCATTTATCGCTTCAGTATACAGCCCATGGAGCTCCGGGTCCTTGATATCATGCAATGACATCTTGAACCCCATCAGGTTATTTGCCTGAAAGGCGGTTAATTCATGAATCTCCAACGTTTCATGCCAAGCGAGATGCCTCGGATTTTGACTCATGCTCAAGTAGATTCTCCTCCATAATCAATATGCGATAGCCTATTCATCGGATGGAGAAATGGTGCATCTGCCCAGACCTAAACCTTACAAATCTAGCGACAACCGCACCATATCGCGCAGCCGCATGCCATTCTCGTAGATTTCTTCATCATAATGACGGACAAAAAAGTCCCGGTCGATGCCTGTCATCCGAAATCCGCATTTCTGATACAGCGCCAGCTGCGCGACGCCCGTACTCCCTGTTCCGACTTCAATGGTTGCATATCCGAGCTCTCGGGCCTGCCCGATGGCATGATTCACAAGCTGTTTGCCATATCCCTGGCCGTGCAGATTCTCGCTTACGGCAACGTTAACGAGCTCGATCGTATCAGGCCTTGTAGGCAGCAGGACGTAGACCCCAATGGGATGCGTGTTCTCTTCAGCGACATAACAATGACCGCGCTTTACATAGTCCTCCACGAGCCTTACCGATGGATCTGCAAGCAGCAGCAGGTCCATTGGGGGTTTTTCATGAGTATTCAGCTTTCTAATGTTCACGAGTTTCTCCCTCATTATCATCTATAGTAATTATAAAAACAGGTTTATTGTAACATGCCGGGCCATCGAATTCCTGGATTTGGATGGTTTCTCAACTGACGGTTGAATTCTTCCGGTATTCAATAATCAGGTTATTGTATGCCTTACGCAGCGCCCCTACAATGTGGTTATATAGGAGCGTGATTCATATGAGAGACATGTTAGCCAAAAATATTCATCGATACCGCAAAGAACGGGGGCTCACCCAGGAGGGGTTGGCCCACAAGCTGGGCGTGACGTTCCAGGCGGTGTCCAAGTGGGAAACGGGACAGACCATGCCCGATATGGCGCTGCTTCCGGAGCTGTCACAGCTGCTTGATGTCAGCATCGATAAGTTGTTTGGTTATTCTGTGACGGGCAAGCCAATCAGCATATATGAAGAGGAGTACAAAACACCGGAGTACTATTGGGGCACGGAGCCGAATGCAGCCTGTTATCAGGTGCTAGAAATGATCCCTCCCACAAGAAGGGTGAAGCTGCTGGATATCGGTTGCGGGGAAGGGAAGGATGCCGTGTTTTTTGCGCGTAACGGCTATGATGTCACAGCATTCGACATTTCGGATGCGGGGATTGAGAAAACGAAGCGTTTGGCCGATCATATTGGGGTTCATGTGAACGTATTTAAGGCGGATATTTCGGATTACCGTTTGGATTCGGAGTTTGACGTGCTGTATTCCAGCGGCGTTCTGCATTATATCAGACCCGAGTACCGTGAAGAGATCTTTGCTAATTATAAAAAATTCACGTCGGCCGAGGGGCTTCATTGCCTTAATGTGTTCGTACAAAAGCCGTTCATTGCGCCTCCTCCCGAGGATGAGCCGTACGCTTACGACTGGAAATCCGGGGAGCTTATGATGCATTATCACGATTGGTTGATTCACAGCTGCCCGGAGGTGATTTTTGATTGTAACTCATCGGGTATTCCGCACCGGCATGCGATGAGTAAGTTGATTGCGCAGAAGGCGTAATGGAAGGGAGGTTGGGCGGTTTTCTTGCTTTTACGAATATAAATATGAGGATTGTTAACATAGCGGCCCCTCCCGGGACATACATAAGGGTGTAGGAATAATAAATATTGGCATGGGAGGTCTTTCATGAACAACCATAACCATTTTGGTTATCCAGCCCCGCCTGCGGGTTATGCACCGGGTTACTATGCCTATCCCCCGCCCCAACCTATACCGCCGAATTACGCGCCGCGTACCCCGGCAATTCCGCAGCCAGCCCACTACGCAGCGCTGGTTGAACCGGTATTTATTGAACATCTGCTTCGGCATAAAGGAGCCAAGGTAGTCATCATGACCACCGCGGGGAAAGTCGATGGGATCTTATCCGGCGTTGCGCTGGATCATCTTCAATTGACGGTCGGGGATCATAAAGCGCTGCACATTCGTCTGGCCGAGGTGGTGTACTTCGAGGGAGTTCCATTCTGATAACAGGGATCAAAAATAGTTTAAACGAAAAATTACCGGCTGGTAGGGAAGGATTAGGCCGGCAAAGCGCCAATTCATACAGTACAGATCCGAGGGCGTTCCGATGGGGACGTCTTTATTCTATTGAACTGAGGCCGACCGATTGGGGTCGGTGTGGAGGAACGATGAAAAAAGTACGGATTCCATTCGACATCAAGGCGCTGCCTGCCAGCTTGCAGCCATATATCCAGACCGCTGCCGTCTATGACAGCAGCTCATCGGAACAGGCCAAAACCCTGTACATCGAGGGAGCGAACCAACCGATGTTTTTGAAGATAACGAAACGCGGTGAACTTAAGAGAGAAGGGATGATGTCGGATTATCTGCACGGAAAAGGCCTGGCTCCCAAGGTGCTGGCTTATGAGCAGCATGGCGAGAACGATTACCTGCTGACCGTCGCTCTGCAGGGTGAAGATGGGGTGTCCGGGGGACACCTTGATGATCCGAAGAGGCTGGCTGCCGTGTTTGGGGAGAGTTTGCGTTATCTCCATTCTGTATCTGCTGCCGATTGTCCATTTCCGAATCGAACGGCTGAACTTCTCCAGGAATATCAGGAAAGTTTCATGAACAAAACGGAAGATATCGAAGGGTTTCCGGGTGGAAGAGAACAGGCTCTATTAAGCCTTGAGAAGCTGCAAGGAACGGCAGATCATGATGTGCTGCTCCACGGCGATTATTGTCTGCCGAATCTGATAATGAGGGATTTCCAGCTTGAAGGTTTTATCGATCTGGGTTATGGCGGGATCGGGGACCTTCACTACGACCTCTATTGGGGGATATGGACGCTGCGATATAACCTGGGGAACGATGACTACAAGGATATTTTTCTCGGCCATTACGGCCGGAACGATTACGATCCGGAGAGATTGGCGTTATGGACTGTACTGACGGATCGTATCTAGGAGGAAAGGGAGATGCACATGAGTTCATATCATATTCGAGTCGCTGGCCGGGAGGATGAATCCTTTCTACGTGAAATGCTGTATCAGTCCCTGTATGTGCCCGAGGGGGAGGAGCCTTTTAGCAGGGATATCCTCGAGGAACCGTTTATGAAAAAATATGTGGAGGACTGGGGGCGAGAGGGCGATTTAGGCTATATTGCCGTGAATGCCGCAGGGAAGCCGGCAGGCTCGATTACGATCCGTTATTTTGATGAAGGGAACAAAGGGTTCGGTTACGTGAGTGACGACATTCCGGAACTGGGCATGGCGCTGCTGCCGGAATCCCGCGGGCAAGGGCTCGGAACGGCCCTGATGAAGGAATTGTTCAGAGGAATGAAGGAGCAGGGAATTCAAAAGGTATCGTTAAGCGTCGCTCCGGAGAATACGGCCGCTATGAAATTATATGAGCGGTTCGGATTCCAGAAGGTGGGCATGAGCGGAACCTCTATCACGATGCTTGCGGATGTAATCTGAAGAATGAGAGTTGGGGATCTAATAAGGGAAGATGGGGGGATCGCGATGCTGGTGTACGAGGCTGGACCGATTACGGTTCGCGAGCTGGAGGAGCAGGATGAAATATCCTTAGCTTCATGGCTGTCCAATCCGGATGTGCTGCAGTATTATGAGGGACGGGACAATCCTCACGACGTGGAGCGGGTGCGGGAGCATTTTTACGTGGATGATGATGAGACTCGCTGCATCATTGAGCATGAGGGGAAACCGATCGGATATATTCAGTTTTATCTTCTGGATGAAGAGACGTTAGGCGAGTATGGATATAACGAGAGTGATGCAGACTGCAGAACCTTCGCCACGGATCAATTCATCGGGGAGCCGGATTATTGGAATCGAGGCATCGGTACGAAGCTCATGACTTCCATGGTGGAGTATCTCGTGTTTCAGAGGCAGGCTGATCGGATCGTAATGGACCCGCAGGCATGGAATGAACGGGCGATTGCTTGTTACGAGAAGTGCGGCTTCCGGAAGGTCCGACTGCTGGAGAAGCATGAACAGCATGAAGGTGAACTGCGGGACTGCTGGATTATGGAGTATCGGGCAGAGCGAAAGTAAAAAGATTGGGCATTAAAGGAATGGGCCGGTGCGGCTAAGATTACACGTGCTGAGTTTTCAGTTTAGGTAGGAAGCAAAAGAGTACGGTCCTAGAGGAAACCGTACTCTTTTGCATTTTCTTTAAATACTCATATCATTATGGTTTAAGATGGGTCGCTCTATAGATCTTAGGGATCCATCCTCTTTGAGCTGCAGCTGCAACTGGTGCTTGGCGAATACTTCCCGTTTCATGAATCGTAACCGTTAGCGGTATTCCCTTGGAATACGGCGCGCGACCCCGGTTCGGATGGCTGCCTGGATGACAAGGTCCCGGATGCCGCTGACGACTTGCTGGTTGAATACGCTCGGAATGATGTAATGCCGGCTCCGTTCCTTGTCCGTGACCGCCGATGCGATCGCTTCGGCCGCGGCGAGTTTCATCTCCTCGTTGATGGCGGAGGCTCGGCAGTCCAGGGCACCGCGAAAAATACCGGGAAAACATAACACGTTGTTAATCTGGTTCGGGTAATCCGAGCGGCCTGTTGCAATGACACCCGCGATATCCTCCGCCTCCTCCGGCAGAATCTCCGGGATCGGATTGGCCATTGCGAAGACGATCGGGCGCTCTGCCATCGTCTGAACATCCTTTCTCTTCAGGATTCCGCCAGCAGACAAGCCGATAAATACGTCGGCGCCCTGGATGACGTCTTGAAGTGAACCGGAACGCCGTTCGGGGTTGGTGTTGCTGGCGTACCATTGCCACATGGGATGGTCATACGTCTGATCGGCGGTCAGCGCGCCGAGGCGATCGACGCCGATGATGTTCTTCACGCCCGCCGACATAAGTATTTTGCTGCAGGCAACGCCGGCGGCGCCAATGCCGCAGACGACAACCTTCAGATTCTCTACGGATTTACCGACGACCTTCAGCGCATTGATTAAGGCTGCATACAGGACGACGGCGGTTCCATGCTGGTCGTCATGGAACACCGGGATGTCCAATTCCTCGCGCAGACGCTGCTCAATCTCAAAGCATCGCGGCGAGGAGATATCCTCCAGATTGATACCGCCAAACGCGGGAGCGATCGCTTTGATCGCCGTAATGATGCCTTCGGTATCCTGTGTATCCAGACAGATTGGGAAGGAGTCCACATCCGCTAGCTGCTTGAAGAGCATCGACTTACCCTCCATCACCGGCATGGCCGCATAGGGGCCAATATTGCCAAGTCCCAGGACGGCGCTGCCGTCGGAGATGACAGCTACGGTGTTACGCTTGACGGTGAGTGTAAAGGCTTTACGCGGTTCTTCGTGGATTGCCATGCATACGCGAGCAACATCCGGCGTATAGACGCGGGAGAGGTCGTCGCGGTTCTGGATCGGAGCTTTCAGCTTGGTTTCAATCTTTCCTCCAAGATGGAGCAGGAAGGTGCGGTCAGATAGATGCAGCAGCTGAACGCCGGACATGGTGCGAATGCGCTCGGCAATAATGTCGATGTCGATAGTGTCGATCACCGTGATGGTAACGTCGCGAATCGTGGTATGCTTGCTCGTCTGAATAACGTCAATGGCCACGATATCGCCTCCCGCCTCGAAGATGGCGGCCGTTACTTCGCCGAAGCTTGCTTCTTCCGTATGCATTTCGATTCTTGCGATGACACTTTTGCCGCCTAGTTTGCTGGTATTCATGACTGCCTCCTTGGCTTATCGATATACGTATGATGGGTTAGCCTTCTTCGTTCACGACAACTTCCTTGCCTCTTCGCTTGAGTAGAATCGGAACGATAATCCAGAGCAAGGCGATGATGAGGAATGCCAGCGACATCGGCTTCTGCAGGAAGATCATAAAGTCGCCGTTGGATGTGGTCAGCGCCCGGCGCATATTGTTCTCGATCATGGGACCCAGCACGAGCCCGAGCACCAGCGGCGCGAGCGGAAAGTCATTGCGGGCCAGCAGGAAGCCGGCAATGCCGCAGATGAGCAGTAGGACCAGGTCAAAGATCTGTGCTTGAACGGCGTAAACGCCAAAGATGGAGATGGCAATGATGATCGGTATGAGATATTTGGCCGGGGTCTGGATGACCTTGGCAAATACTTTAACCAGCGGCATGTTCAGTACAAGCAGAAGCAGGTTACCGATGAGCATGCTGGCGATCAGTCCCCATGCAACTTGAGGGTGCTCCTCGAACAGCAGCGGGCCTGGCTGGATGTTGTACATGATGAGCGCCCCCATCAGGATGGCAGTTGTTCCGGAACCCGGAATACCCAGTGTCAGCAGAGGGATCATAGCACCTCCGGATGCCGCATTGTTGGCTGACTCGGGTGCAGCAACGCCAGCGATGTTGCCTTTGCCGAAGGATTCGGGATGCTTGCTAACCTTTTTCTCGACGATATAACTGAAGAAGGAAGCAAGCGTTGCGCCGGCACCCGGCAGGATGCCGATAAAGAAGCCGAGGATCGAGCCGCGGGCAATCGGTCCCGCGCTATCCTTCAAGTCTTGGCGTGTCGGCAGGATGCGGCCGATCTTGGAAGTTGGACCCGCTGCGTAGTCCCTCTCCAGGATGGATTTAAACACTTCGCCAAGGGCAAACAAACCGACGGCAATCGTTAGAAATTCCAGTCCGGAATACAGGATGGGGATATCGAAGGTGAATCGGGCGACGCCGGATACGGTATCCATGCCGATGGTAGCGAGCAGCAGACCGAATACGGTCATGATGAGTGCCTTGGTGATCGATTTGCCTGCAAGCCCGCTTACTGCACAGAGTCCCAGCAGCATGAGCGAGAAATAATCAGCCGGGCCGAATTTAATCGCTACATTGGATAAAGGCTCCGCCAGTGCGATCAACGCCACAAGCGCGAAGAGCCCGGCTGCGAACGAGCCGATTGCAGCGATGGACAAGGCGGGGCCTGCCCTGCCTTGCTTCGCCATTTGGTAGCCGTCCAGCGTCGTAACGACAGAAGAGGACTCTCCGGGCGTGTTCAGCAGAATCGAAGTTGTAGATCCGCCATACATGGCTCCGTAATAAACGCCTGCCAGCAGAATGATTGAGCTGGTTGCTGCCGCTTCCGCCGGCAAGCCGCTAGTCAACGAGGCAGTGACGGGGATCAGAAGCGCGACGCCGCTCATCGGACCGATGCCGGGAAGCACCCCGACCGAAGTGCCGATCAGCACGCCTAAAAAGGCGAAGAGCAGGTTATGCCACTGCAAGGCGGTCATAAAGCCGTCCGCCAGATAATCCAGAACATTCATTGTAGATTCCTCCCATGCTCATGATAGCCAAGACGGGAAGCCCGGCATGGAGCCTTCCAGCAAGACGACAAAGATGACGTACACGCCGCCGGAGAACAGCGCGGAGATTAGAATGGATTTCAGCCACTTGCCTCGTTCCAGCGTCTGAAACGCAAACAGGAGGAACAGGAAGGTACCGATGATATATCCGATGAATTCCAGGAAATAGGCATAGAGAAAGGCTGCCGCAAAAATCATGAAGAACCGTTTGTAGTCCAGTTTCTCTGTACGATTCTCCGTCGGCTTGGCTTTCAGGGCTTCATAAAACAAACGAATGCTCAGCAGCACAAGCGCCAGCCCGAGGCCGAACGGGAATATGTTAGGGCCAACGGTGCTTCCGTACGCGGATGAGCTGATCTTGGCGCTCTGCCACATAAAGCCGATGCCAAGGAGCAGAAATACGATGCTGGCGTAGCGGTCAAACGTTCTGTTCAAGGTGGACACCTCCTCAAGGATGAAACGGGAGAGGGGAGCGCACCGCTCCCTCAACTCCAAGGCTTACTTCTGCATACCCAGCGCTGTGAGCAGCTCCTGCACGTCTCGCTCCTGTTCTTCAAGGAATGCCTTGAAGTCAGCAGCGTTTCGGTATTCGCTTGCCCAGTCGTTGGCAACCAGCTCTTTCTGCCATGCTTCGTTCTCGGAGAGGGCCTTCAGCGTTTTATCCCAGAAGGCCAGCTGTTCTTCCGTCAGTCCCTTCGGACCGAATACGCCGCGCCAGATCGTAAATTCGGCATCCAGACCGAGCTCCTTCAGGGTCGGTACATCTGCGAAGTCTCCGCCCAGGCGTTCAGTTGAAGTAACGGCCAGGATTTTGATCTTGCCGGCTTTCAAGTAACTGCCGAGCGAAGAGATGTCCGTGCCGATCGCGTCGGCATTGTTGCCGAGGAGGGCCGCGATGGCTTCGCCGCCGCCATCATAGGATAAGTACTTCACGGTTCTCGGATCCACGCCGGATTTGAATGCAGGCAGAACGCTGATCAAGTGGTCCATCGAGCCCGGAGCGGAGCCACCAGCTAGCGTGACTGAAGTGGGATCGGCTTTGATCGCGTCGATCAGCGATTGCAGGTCGGTGAATTTGGAGTTTGCCGGTACGGCAATCGCTCCATAGTCTTTGGTCATTTGGGCGAGCGGTGTCACGTCTTTGTAGCCAAACGGACTGTTCCCTTCCTTTTTCAGATTGTTAATGAGAATGGGCGGAGAGCTGACGAACAGCTTGTAGGGATCTTCGTTGTCTTTTGCTACGTATTCCGCGAGAAATACGGTCCCGCCGCCGCCGGGTTTATTCTCAACGGTCATGGTCTGTTCGATGAGCTTCGTCTCCGTTAATACTTTGGTGAGGGAACGGGCCGTTTTGTCCCACCCACCGCCGGCGCCTGAAGGCGCGGTCACGATAAATGGTTTTTTCGGATAATCGCCGGTGCTGCTTCCGGAAGTACTGCAGGCTGTCAGGCTCATCGCCAGGACAAGTGCAGAAGCTATGATTGTGAAGCCGGTTCGTTTCAGCATGAATAAGTTCCTCCTTTATGGATAACCAGTGCTCGTAATTACTGTAAGCGCTTACTTTATAGGGTTCCTCTATACTATCATCGAGAATCTGGCTTGAATAGAATTGCGACATAAGTTGAAAAAGCTTCATTTCGCTAATTTTGTTCATAAAATTCACGGCCGATTTTTTACAGAGACTATTGTTACAGGTGTGATCTAGAATACAATAGGGAAATCAGAGCAACGTTTATGGCGACAATCCTTATGGAGGAATATGAATGCGTTTACAGACTAGATTGATTCTGCTTATAGGCACCCTTTTGTTTTCTGTTATTGTCGCCTTGACCTTCAGTTTTGAGCGGCTGCTCGTCACAACGCTGGAGAAGAGCATTGGGGCTTCGGCATTAAAGCTGGCGAAGGCCGTGGCGGAGATGGACGTCATTCAGGACGCGTTCGAGGAAGAGAACCCGTCTGCCATCATTCAACCTGTGGTGGAGGAAATTCGGCTGGAGACAGACGCGGAATATATCGTCATCGGTAATCGAGAAGGGATCCGTTATGCGCATCCGCTCGCCGATCGGATCGGCAAAGAGATGGTCGGTGGCGACAATGGCCCGGTATTACAGGGCATGAGCATCACATCGAAGGCGATTGGCTCCATGGGACCCTCGCTTCGGGGGAAGACGCCGATCTACAATGATAAGAATGAAATCATCGGTATCGTATCGGTCGGCATTTTAATGAAGGATATCGAGATATCGGCACAATCGTATCGCAATCGTGTCCTGTTCTTTGCAGGAATTGCGTTAATCCTGGGATGTGGCGGCGCTATATGGATATCGTCCAGCGTCAAGCGATCCATTCACGGGCTGGAGCCCAAGGAAATCGGCTTGTTATATCAAGAGAAACGGGCGATTCTGGAAACGATTCATGAAGGCATTATCGCTGTCAATCGGGAGGGCATCGTAACCTTGGCCAACCATACAGCCATGATGCTGATTGATCCGGAGGAGCGCAGGGTGATCGCCGGACAGTATATTCACGACGTTATCCCGGGCACCAGGCTGCTGGAGGTGATGCAAACCGGGGTAGCAGAGAAAGATCAAGAGATGGTCATTAACGATCATGCGGTTGTGGTGAACCGGCTGCCTATCTATGATCATGAGCATCGGATTGTAGGGGCGGTCTCCAGCTTTCGAAACAAATCCGAGCTGCTGCACTTGACCGAAGAGCTCACGCAGGTGAAGAGATATACGGAAGCGCTGCGCGCGCAGACGCACGAATATTCCAATAAGCTGTATACGATATACGGCTTGATTCAGCTGGAATCGTACCAGGAGGCGATGGATCTGATTACGCATGAGACCGATGTGCACCAGAACCTGATTCAATTCCTGCTGCAGGAGATTCCCGATCCCATCATCGGCGGCATTCTTATTGGAAAGTTTAATCGCGGAAGCGAGTTGAAGGTGAAGGTTGAGATCGACCGGAGCAGTTCCTTTAAAGACATTCCCAGTCATATTAGCCGAAACCAGCTCGTTACTATTATCGGTAATTTGATCGACAACGCCATGGAGGCAGCAATGGGATCCAAATCGGAGAATAGATGGGTTAGGATAGAGTTACACGATCAGGCCAATGAATTAATGATCGAAGTATCCGACAGCGGGACCGGTATTGCCGAGGCTGGAACGGATCGACTGTTTGAGTTGGGTTACTCCACCAAGGGGGAACGCAATCGAGGTTTTGGCCTATCGATCGTCAACGGGACCATACAGCAGCTGCAGGGTACCATTGCATTCCGCAACCAACCTGAAGGCGGGGCCGTGTTCACGGTCAAGATACCAAAAACAAGGGGAGATGTTCATGATTCGGGTAGCAATCATTGAGGATGATGTGCGTATTGCCAGCATTAATCAACGGTTCGTTGAGAAGGTAGAGGGCTTCGAGGTCGTCGGCATTGCAACGGATCGGGCCCAGGCGCATGAGCAGCTGGATATTCTGGCACCTGATCTGGTGCTGCTGGATTTGTATTTCCCCGATATGTCGGGATTGGATCTGCTGCAGCATATTCAACGGGGATATCCGAATACCGATGTTATTATTATAACGGCAGCCAAGGAATTCGATACGGTGCGGGAGGCGATTCGCGGCGGAGTGTACGATTTTATGATCAAGCCGGTGGTCTTCGACCGTTTCCAGGAGAAGCTGAAAGCCTATCGGAAATATTACGAGCAGATGAAGCAGCTCGGCGGCGCGAACAAGCAGATCGATCAACAGGGCATTGACCAGCTGTTATGGCGTGCCGGTGAACGGATGGACAGGGAAGTATATTTTCCAAAAGGCATCGATAAACTGACGAGCGAGAAAATCCTATCCTACATCGAGGAGTCCGGGGACGTGTGGACCGCGGAGGAACTGGGCAAACGTGGAGGCTTCAGCCGAACGACGGCGAGAAGATATCTGGAGTACTTCGTGGAGAAGGGCGTCCTCGTGGCGGATATTTCCTATGGCACGGTAGGCAGGCCGGAACGGGTATACCGGAAAGCGGAGGATTAAATAACAGGATGATGGTGCGGCAACTCTCCTAAGCTTGCAGGGTTATCGTTTAAGCTATTACCTGTATTCTCAGAGAAAGGATGGACGCTATGATTACTACCGTTGTTTTTGATCTGGACGGGACCCTGCTTGACCGCGATATATCACTGGTTCGCTTCGTACAAGACCAATATGATCGTTTATTGCTCCATGATGCGTCAGTGGACAGAGAGGTGTATGTGAGACGGTTTGTTGAGCTGGATCGCAGGGGATATGTATGGAAGGATCAAGTATATCGTCAGCTAATCGAGGAGTTTGCTCTACCTCTGCCATGGGATACCCTCCTGGCCGATTACATATCCGAGTTCCATCATCATTGCGTCGGTTTCCCCAATCTGTATGCAGCGTTGGACAGCTTGAAAGGTAAGGGAATAAAACTCGGACTGATCTCCAATGGTTACGGCGAATTTCAATATAACAATATCAAGGGACTTGGCATCGAGCCTTATTTTGATCTTATCGCGATTTCGGAATGGGAGGGTTTACGCAAGCCCGATCCAAGGATTTTTGCCAATACATTAAGTCGTCTTAAATCAAAGGCCGAAGAATCCATCTATGTCGGCGACCATCCGGACAACGACGTAACCGCAAGCCGGCGTATCGGCATGAAGGGCATCTGGAAGCGAGATCCCTACTATGATCCGGACTTCGCCAAAGATGGGGAGATTACCGATTTGCTTGAGATTATCGATTATTTGCAAAATTGAAAAACCATTCCCTGTGCATCCTCGTTATTATGATATGAGCCTAATCGGGATAACCGGTTGTGCTGGGTGAGGAGGGGTGTCCACGTGAATCGAAATAAAACCATGACCTTAACAGGCAAGGGTGAGAAGTGGAAAGCAACTTATGCCATTACCCATCAGGATAAGATCAATGCGAAGTTTACCGTGCTTCAGGATTCGCTTGGCGGAAAGCTGAAGCTGCAGTACTTAGGAAAGGAACCTCTCGACCATGGCAAAGTAGACTATCGGCTGGAGGATATGGCGGGCCACTTTATGGAGGGCGGAATCGTCGTGGGGATCGACTATGCTGCCGTGAAGGAAACCAAAGGGAAGCTTGATTTGGAGCATCTGCTTGATATGATGAACCCTAACAAGGATCTAACCCTAAAGATAGAGTGGAACGGGCATCGTGAGCAGTTCACGCTGGGACTTCCCAGGAAGATCAGCTTTGGAAAAGATGCGCGTAAGCAGAAGAAATAACGGGACTTCATGGAAGCTGTACTGGGGCTGGCTCCCGTCAACCAATGCGTGAAGGTAGGAACAATGACCATGCTTTTCCGATGACATTCACACAAATGCTTCTTGCATACGGTGATCCTGCCCACACTGCTGGTGTGGGTTATTCGGTTTTGGGGTATAACCGGAAACCCCCGGGTTAACAGCAGGGCCGATTATGACGCGGGTGTGCGTTTTTTTAAACGCATTTTAAACATAGGAATCCCCGTCATTTAAACTTGATCCTGTAACTTATAAGTAGAACATCACAGAGGGAGTGAACGAAGAGCATGCTGGAAGCCTATCTGTTTCCTATATCTTATGCATTTTTAACCTTTCCCATAGCGGCTTTGCTGTGCGCAGTTCCCTTTCTGATTGTGCAGTATCGCAAATATGGTTATTTTAATAAATTCCGGGGATTTCTGCTGTATCTATTTCTTCTCTACATGATGAACGCGGTGTATCTGGTGCTCCTTCCTTTGCCTGCCTCGCGGCATAATGCCCCGATGAATGTGGCCTCGGTCATGCAGTGGATTCCGCTGAATTTTATACAGGATATATTGAAGGAGACCAAGGTGGTATGGGGCGTACCCTCGACTTACCTGCATTTGTTGAAGGAAAGAGCCTTCTTGCAGGTCGTGTTTAACGTATTTCTCGTGGTTCCGTTCGGTATGTTCCTGCGTTATTACGCTCGGGCATCCTGGGTTACGTGCCTGGTGGCCTCATTCGGACTCTCGCTGTTCTTCGAGGTGACCCAGGTGACCGGCATTTACGGCATCTATGATCACCCTTACCGGTTGTTTGATGTGGACGATCTGCTGTTGAATACCATGGGTGGGATGATGGGATTCTTGCTCGCGGATTGGATGAAAAATCACCTGCCACGCCTTGATCGACTGGACGAGACGGTGGATCTGTCGCAGAAACGGGTCAGTTATACGCGCCGGGCGATCGCTTTTGGCATTGATGCAGGGGTCGTGCTGCCGATCATCGGCGTGTTGACCGTACTGAACGTGAGGGGTGCGTATTTTATTGTCGTCATTTTATATCATATCGTGCTGCCTTATATGATGCAGGGACAGACGCTGGGGAAATGGGTCGTCCGGGTTCAGATCCGCGGAGCGGGCGAACATCTGAAGCTGAAGGAAGTGATTGTTCGCAACGGCCTGCTGTATGTGGTATGGGGCGGGTTCCATGCCCTGTTCATTACGGTTAATGTCACCGGCTCTCATGTCCTGCTTGCGATGTACGCGCTGGGGATATTGCTGCTGGACGGCGTTGTGTTCCTTCACATGCTGTTATGTCTCATCCATCGTGACCGGAAGCTGCTGCATGAAGCCAAGAGCGGAACGAGGCTGGGTATTGTAGAGAATAAACCATTAACCAAGACGGATTAATTAAGGTTACCACAGGGTCTCTTATTTGTTATAATGTGGAAAACGGGTTCGCCAAGGGGGAGATATAACTGAAAGGTAAAATCCTCTCCATTTCCGCAATCATCATGGGGTTGCTGTTTATTTCCAATCAGCATCTGGGCTATTCGTTCGGGGATGATCTGTTTCGCTGGGCAGGGATCTCGCCATGGACTAAGCAAGGCAACTTAGGTCTTCATCTGCCCGTTATTGCAGGTCTTATCTTATTGACGATCGGCGTTCTGTGGGTAACGAGCATTTATCGCCCGCATTATCCGAAGATCATGAGCCGGGTGATGATTGGCTGTGTTGCATGGATCGTTATTTTCCCATTCATATCAGAGTTTGTGATGTATGTTGTGAATTATAATTCGAGCGGAATATCCAGCGTCGCCTATACCAAAAAAGACAGCAAATGCGATTATCGTACAGAGAACGAGGCTATTCTGGCACGCTGCCAGATTCAAATTTACAGTTATGGTACCGAGCAGCAGGTTACGGTACGCCCGCTAAGCCTTGATATTGGAGGGAAGATGGTTGATTTCGAGCCTAAGGTGGTTACGGTTCGGCCACGAGGGGTGGTGCAGGTCGAAGAAACCTTTGAGGGTTCGACAGAGCAAATCGATGCTTCATACGGTGTTTCAGGCGGAATAAACGAGCCAGGCATCGAGTTGATCGTCGATGGCAGGAGCAAGCAGGTGAAGTAGCCTCCCGTTACGTATGAAGGTACATGACTCTGAAATCCGAGGTGGACCATGGCAAACTTCCATCGCATGGAGTGCTATATGAAAATAACGCTGATCACGCTGTTCCGTGGGAGAATATTAAGGATTGGATTGCGGCGGGGTTCATCCTGCTGATCATTGTGTGCGTGGCGGCCGTTGTTCGCAAGAAGCGGGCGAGTGGCTCATATAGGCGCTAGATGGCTTCGGGAGTTGGGCACTTATTCACGATGTGTTTATAACAGAGCCGGTATTCTTTGAGCATGCTCATAGGACACCGGCTTATTACATTCATGTATTTGTACGAATTACAGGCTGACTCATGGAGGATTTATATTTGCTACAATAGAATACAGAACTAGAAACCGATACGATAAGGAGACAGCTCATGAAACCGATACGAAACTCGGCCAAGGCCGTCATTATGCGGAATCATCAAATTCTTCTAACGAAAAACGTAGATCATTTGGGGGATTTCTATCTGTTCCCTGGCGGCGGACAAGAGAAAGGGGAAACCTTGGTACAGGCGGTGATCAGAGAGTGCCAGGAGGAAATCGGGCGTAAGGTGGAAGTTCGCGATCTGCTGCACGTCCGTGAATACATAGGGTCCAACCACGAGTTTGCGGAATGGGATTCCGATGTGCACCAAGTGGAGTTTTATTTTGAGTGCAACTTGGCGGATGCAGGGGATACCTTTCTTGGCCATAACCCGGATGAATACCAGGTGGGTGTGGAATGGATCGATCTGCCCGCATTGGATGACATTAGAGTATACCCTCGCTCCTTGGTTAAGCCGCTTCAGGATAAGGCTGCGCGCCCCGTGGTTTGCTATGTTGGCGATACGAACTGATTTTATCTATAGAAAGTGTTCAAGTTTGTGATCCAAATTCAAATGAGAGGATGGAGGATGCCGCGTATGGATCAATGGGAATACAAAACGCTGAAATACAAAACCGGAGGATTTCTCGGAGGCAAGGTGAACGAGGAGGAATTCGAGGATTTATTGAACAGCTACGGAATTGACGGCTGGGAATTGATCTCGTGCTTTGATACGAGCGTGCATCAAGGCCAGTCCAGAGACATCATTGCCGTGATGAAGCGAAGGGCATATCTGGGGTAGAGAATGAATAGAGGGGAGACGATCTGATGATCATTCGCGAGACAGAGGATGCTTTTGTGATGACTACCCAGGACGACCATGGCCGATTCTCGGGCGATGTTGCCCGGGGCTTCCGGCGAGAGCTGTTTATGGATGAGTCTGTATTGGAAGAAGTACTGCTGGCTATTACCGAGCATGACCGTGCTTGGCTTCGGATGGATGACACGCCGATTTGGAATGACGAGAGCCGGACTCCGTATACTTTTATCGATTATCCGGTCCAGCCGAAAATGCTAATGTATACCAAGGGTGTTGATGAGATCGAAGCGATGAGTCCTTATGCAGGGTATCTCTGCAGCCTTCATTTTGCGTCGTTTATGAAAAATGCGGCGGAAGCCCCGCTGGTAGAATTCTACCGTTCGGAGACGGAACGGCAAAAAAGACTGCGTGAACAGTTTTCATTCCCCGATGAAGATGTGGTTAACAGGCAGTTTGGCCTGCTGCAGCTGTGCGATGATATCTCGCTCTATGTAAACATGAATGCACCCGGTGTTCCCAAGGATCAGGAGCATCCTTGGTTCAAAGAGGGCTTCGATATGTCAATCGATGGGGAAAAGGTCATGGCGTCCTGGGCAAGCGAGCATGAGATTCGATTGCGTCCATTTCTGTTCGAACAGGCATGGTCGGCTTCAGTGAAGTGGAAATATGTGCTGAAGGCGAAGATTGATCAGCAGGGAGTGGCCAAGGCATTTGATGGAGCAGCGTGGACGGAGCAGACGGTTACTTTTGTACCTTAAGTTTATATAAACGGTCATCCTTCATCGGCAAAAATATGATATGATCACCACAGTGGGTTATAGACTGGACGATTTGATTCTGTAGGAATGTAGAGGATGAATAATGAAGAAAAAGGAATTTTTGATCGTTGCGCTGCTTAATTTTTTGGCTGCGATAGCGTTCTTGGTGGTTGTTTTCATTACGGATCGAAGCTCTTGGCAGTGGGGATTTGGAGTCGTTTCACTGTTGTTTGCGATTGGTGGAGTAGGAAACTTGGTTTTGCATGCCAAGAACAAGTAAAATCTCCTTCGCAGGGCTATCACGATAAGATTCACTTTGTAAGGCAGGAGGATTATGATTTTGATAGAATGGAAGAACCTTTATCGGGGTGTGCTGATGGGAGTCAGTGACCTGATACCAGGTATAAGCGGCGGCACCATTGCTGTCGTGCTCGGTATCTATGATCGTTTGTTGGCGGCTATCAGCGGATTTTTCAGCAGGGAATGGAAGAAGCAGCTGGGCTTTTTGATTCCGCTTGGCGTTGGAATTGGAGCAGCTCTATTGCTGCTGAGTCGCTTGATTGAATACCTGCTGGCAAGCTATTATGAGCCCACCCAGTTTTTCTTTACCGGATTGATTTTAGGGGTGTTGCCTCTTATTCTACGTAAAGCGGAGGTAAGAACCAAATTCAAAGCCGTGCATGTGGTCGTGTTGATTGTAGCAGCCGGTTTATTGGCTTCGACAGCCTTTCTCAGAACGGATGCCACATCCGATCCGATAACGGTCCTGACCTGGTCCAACGGGATCGGACTGTTCTTATCCGGCTGGTTAGCCAGCATGGCGATGCTGCTGCCTGGTATTAGCGGGTCATTTGTACTTCTCCTTCTAGGCGTATATTCTACTGCTATTTCAGCGCTTTCCTCATTAAATATAGGAATTATAGCTGTCATTGGTGCGGGAGTGGTGGTTGGCTTTGTAGTTAGCAGCCGGTTGATTCGGTACTTGCTTGACCGTTTCCCATATATGACGTATGCCGTGATTATTGGATTGATATTAGGATCTATTGTTATCGTGTTTCCGGGTATTCCATCCGGAACGGGGATGATGGCTACCAGTGTAGGAACCTTGCTGCTGGGGCTTATCGTAGCGGTATTCATGGGCAGAAAAGAATAAGCTTGAAAATGTAAAACAGGGAGCCGCGTGCTTCCTGTTTTTAGGTTGACACGGAGCAACTTTACTATGGCGGAGCGAAGGGTTGAGGTGGAATATGAATCATTTATGCCTTTACTTGTCATCACATTTATGTGATAATATTCACAAATGGTAGCGATGTTTAGATGTCGATGTTGTCTTTCCAAGTAAAGGAGCGTTATTCATGAGGAATAATGGGAATTGTGTCAGCTGCGGCGGCGAGGTATACCCTGCCTCTAACAGATGCGCTCAATGCGGAATGCTGCAGACGCCCGGTCCAACCAAGCACAGATTCATGCTGCAGGTCGCTTCGATGATTGGTGCCGGGTTGCTTATTTTTGCAGTCCCGGTGATCCTGCTCATGATGTGGAGATATTAGAATCGAAGCGAATCAACATTGGTATAAATCCCCCACTGGAAGACTGATTGAAGCGTTCATCAAGTGATGAGGGGGATTATTTCATTATATTGATCTTGTACCGAGACTCTCATTCAGGATGCATGGTAAAATACCCCTAACTAGAAAAGGATGGGGTTCGCTATGATACATATAATAGAAGAATTTGCTGCCAGCATTCGTTTTTCGGGTGCTGTGCTCGTAACCGACGAAAATGACAACATCGTATGGAACGGTGCCTTCGGTTATTCAAACCGGGCCGATCAGATCCCGAATCAAGCAGACACCCGGTTTGGCATTGCCTCAGGCTGTAAGCTGTTCACCGCGATTGCGGTTTGTCAGCTTATCGAACAGGGCAAGCTGTCGCTGGACAGCAAGCTAAGCGATTGTCTGGATATTCCGCTGCCTAATTTTAGCCCGGAGATTACCGTTTCTCATTTGTTGAGTCACAGCTCGGGTATCCCGGATTACTTTGATGAAGAGGTTATGGACGACTTCGAGGATCTGTGGAAGACAATTCCCATGTATACACTCCGTAACGGAAGGGATTTCCTTTCTCTGTTCCAGGATGAGCGTATGAAATTTCAGCCCGGTGAAAGATTCCATTACAACAACGCAGGATTTGTGGTGCTTGGCCTGATCGTTGAACAGCAGACTGGAATGCCGTTTCGCGACTATGTCCAGCAGTTTGTATTGGAGCCGTGCGGCATGCAGCATTCGGGATATTTTCCGCTGGATCGTCTGCCCGCGAATACGGCTTACGGGTATATTGATGAGGAAGACGGCACGTGGAGAACGAACCAGTATGCCATTCCGATTCAAGGTTATGCCGATGGCGGGGCCTATGTGACGGCACCGGATATGATCAAGTTATGGAGATCGCTGATGAACAACACGATGCTCACCGCATCCATGACCGAGAAGCTGCTGGCTTCACATATACAAGTCCCGGGCAGTGATCTGCATTATGGGCTTGGCGTGTGGATTACCAAGAAAAATGAGAATGTGTTTAAATACCACGTCATGGGCTATGATCCGGGGGTGAATTTTCGGTCTGCTTATTATCCGGCCACCGGTCATACCCTTGTAGTGGCTTCCAATGCCGCTGATGGTGCTTTTGAAATGATGCAGTTCATCGAAGAAGAATGGTTGAAGTGATCTGATCAATATGAAACAGCCCCGGGCCTTGAATAGGTCAGGGGCTGTTGCTTTGTTGATTCCAAGATCAAGCGGGTGCTGAGACTTACGATTCAGCTTTGAAGTACCGATTCGCCGCGGGTCGGAACATAAACATCAAGGCTGCAACAACGGCGATTATATGAAGGATACGGCTGGAGGCAAACAGGATGGAAATATTGTCTGCATTAGCAAATGCGTCCCAAAGGGAACCGCCATTTATGAGCCATTTGATGGGGTCAATGATAAGAGAGAGAATGCCAAACCCGCCTAAAAACAAAGCGAGTGTGATACGCGCCCAATTCTTACCACGAAGCATTCTGACCATGATGTAGACAAGGACTGCAAACATCATGGTTCGTGCTGCGACTTGAGTGAGAATACCGACAATTCCAGCACCCGTTTGGCTGGATATCGAATCGATGACAGCCAGAGTCATCTCGAATACTCCTGCACCGATGGCAATGATCCATAACAGAAAGGACTGGAACACCTCAGAGGGGATAGCATCCTTTTTCAAGATTCATCATTCCTTTCGTGCTAGAGTGATACAATAACACGTTGTTAGGAGAAACAAGTTTAAACGATGGTGCGTCTGGCCGTGAACCACCAGCCTCCTGCAAGCAGAACGAGGGAGATAATCAGCGTGAGCCCAAGCCCTTGTAGCAGCGAATCGTTGAAGAGAAGGGCCAGCAAGCCGTCAGCCAGCGTATGCCGGAGTGAAGGAATGGAGGTAAAGATCGGGATTGCCGCAATAAATACCACCCAGATCACCCAGCCCATGATGTGACGCAGACCGGAAAACAACAGATTCAGTAGTGAAATAAGAAGCAGGTACGCGCCGAATTGATAGAAGAACATGCCAACGATTCCAAATTGAGTCCACCCAAAGATTTCAAGGATGTTGAAGGTATTCTCGTATTGTCGTATAAAGCTGATCTCCACCTGTAACCAGATGATATTGAGGACAGCAAAAATGGCGGACCATATGGAGTAAACCAGAAGCATGCCAACATAATATTCTTTTCGTGTAGCTCCTAAATTCATTACCCGCCGGAACAAGCCTGCCGGGAGCACGCTGCCTACAAATATAAGGAACACGATGAGGAGATTGGCCGCAGACACCTGCGTATTCTCCGTACTGTCTCCAAGAGACAGGCTTACGATTACATTTGTAATCATACTTATCGCTACAGTGCCCAGCATCACCAGGAGATAAGGTCGAAGCTGAAGAAATGAAGCCCTCATGAGCGCAGTGGTTTTATTCAATGGATTGGCCTCCTTCGATCAAATAGGAGAAAAACTTTTGCAGCGGTAAACCGTCAATAACGATACCAAGCTTGTTGGCTTGTGCACGGTCTGCCTCATGGATAGCTCCATATATCGCGGTTAAGGAACCTTTACCATAAGATTCTTTATAGATCACGTGGCGATCCTTCGTAAACAGTTCGACTTGCTCCTGGTTCCCGGTCAACAGATGAGAATTGGCACGGATATGGTCAACATCGTCATGCAATAACATAGCGCCGGAATCCATGATGTAAACTTTCTCAACAACGGTTGCGATCTCATCAATCAGATGGGTCGAGAGCAGGATGGTCCGGGGATGATTGGCATAATCCTCAACCAGAACGCGATAAAATCTCTCTCGCATGAGCACATCCAATCCCAGCACCGGTTCATCAAATACGGTAATCGGGGCCCGGCTGGCCAGACCGATAATGTTTCCGACCAAAGACTCCATTCCCCGTGACAGCTGGCGGATTTTTTTGTCCGGGTTCAGCTTGAATGTCTTCAGCAGGCTCTGGGCATAATCCCAGTCCCAGTTCTCGTGAAAGACCGATGCTAAGCGCAGCACTTCAATCACCTTGGCACCGCCGAAGAACAAATTCTTCTCTCTTACGTAACAGATCCCTTTCGGAGTTTCCCCATGCTTAAGCTTGACACCCGAGATCTGGATGCTGCCATAGTCGGGAAAAGATCCCCCGGTCATCATATTAAGCAG
Organism: Paenibacillus sp. FSL W7-1332; assembly: GCF_037969785.1. NCBI lineage: Bacteria > Bacillati > Bacillota > Bacilli > Caryophanales > Paenibacillaceae > Paenibacillus > Paenibacillus sp. FSL W7-1332. The sequence goes on from NZ_CP150209.1 coordinate 207,259, forward strand.
CGTGGTCTTTCCGGCGCCATTGCGGCCCAACAGGCCATAGATCGTATTCTCTTCAAGCTGGAGCTCCAGATTTCGGACCGCTTCCGTACGCCCGTAACTCTTGCTCAGGTTGGAACAGGTAAGTATTACGTTCATCGTGCTCATCTCCTATCTCTCTGTTTGATCATTTCTATAACGTCGTCGGTGGTCAATTCAAGCTTTTCCGCTTCATCAAGCAGCTTCAATACGAGTTCGTTGTAAAACCGGTCCTGCCGCTTGGTCAATATGATCTGTTTGGCATCTGCTGCAACAAACATGCCGAGCCCCCTTTTCTTGTACAAGATCCTTTCATTGACAAGCAGGGCAATGCCTTTTACAGCTGTAGCGGGATTGACCTGAAAAGTACTCGCGAACTGCGACATCGAGATAATCTGATCATCCGCTTGGTATGTCCCGTTCAATATGTCATCCTCAATCATATCTGCGATTTGCTGAAAAATCGGCTGTCCTTCGTCAAACCTGGAATTCATGATATCACCCTGTCGGTATGTTAGTCTTGTAACATACTATAATGCCAAGTGGAAAGATGTGTCAACCAAAAAAATAAAAAACAGGCCAACGTAGGCCTGTTTTCGATGTGAAGTACAAAAAGCCCCCGTCTTAAAGAGACGGGGGGAGGTGTGTGAGCAAGCCGTGAGGGGCCTATATCCAGCCCTTCTCCTCTGCCATTGAGATGGCCTCGATCCGGTTCTTGGCACTCAGTTTGCTTAAGATCTCGGACATATAGTTGCGGACAGTCCCGTAGGATAAGTGGAGCTTCGACGCAATTTCATTAGAACTGTTACCGTCGGCAGCCAATCGCAGCACTTCCCGTTCGCGTTCGGTCAGCGGATTGGCACCCGCACCTGACAGCGTACCGAATACGAGCTCAGGGGAGACCTCCCGCCGTCCATCCATGACTCGGCGGATGGCTTCTGCCAGCCGTTCACTGGGCTCATCCTTAAGCAGGTATCCCTGAACGCCCGCCTGCACGGCCCGTTCGAAATAACCAGGCCTAGCGAAAGTGGTCAGGATGATGACCCGGCTGGGATAACCGCGCAGCTTTACTTCCTCCGCCACTTCGAGACCGCTGCGCGCAGGCATTTCGATATCGAGCAGGCATACATCAGGTTGATGCAAGGCAATCAGGGACAGCGCTTCATCCCCGTCGCCGGCTTGACCAATCACATCAATATCGTCTTCAAAATCAAGCAAGGAAGCCAGAGCGCCGCGCAGCATTCTCTGGTCCTCGGCGATCAGCACTTTGATGCTCATGGGAAGTGTCCTCCTTCCGGTTCTTGATGATGATCGGAACACGAATTACTAATATCGTGCCTTGTTGCTCGGAGCTGGCCTCAACGGTGCCCCCGATGAGGGACAGCCGCTCAGCCATACCTTTCAGGCCATTACTGTTGGATGAAGCTGATGGATCTTCTTCCTTGCGATGAAGACCAACGCCATCATCGGCCACCTCAAGCCGCCACTCATTGCCCAGCGACTCGATGGCAATCCGGCACTGGCTCGCCTGACTGTGCTTCACCACATTGGTTACGGCTTCCCGCAAGCAGAGGCTCAGAATATTGTGGGCCAGGTCGGAAATTCCCTCCAGCTTCGGATTGCCGGCACAGCTAAACTGGATATCGGCGCTCTCCAGAATGATCTGGGCCTCGACCAGTTCCTCGGCCAAGGTGGCGGTCCGCATGTCGGATACCAGCTCACGCACTTGGCGGAGCGCGGCCCGCGAGGTGTTCTGAATCTCCCGGGCCTCCATTTGGGCTTTCTCGGGATCCTTTACCGCCAGCTTCTCCACAAGCTGGCTCTTCAATGTGATGAGAGACAGGGTATGACCCAAGGTGTCGTGAAGATCTCTGGCGATACGCATCCGCTCTTCGCCTTTAATCAGATTGCGGATCTGCTCGTTAGCCTGCGCGAGCTCCTTCTCCAGCTGCTGCCGCCGGTTTAGAGAGCGGATGCCGAAGGGTGAGAACAGCATGATGAGAAAGAAAGGAATCATAAAGACCAGATCCTTCCATCCCAGCATGCTTGCGTTTTTGATTAAGGGAACAACCTCTATGATGGCAAACATCAAAAGGGATATCGTGAATTTGCGCCGGTCGGTATACCAGCCGATGAAATTGGCAGTGAAGAACCCCATATACATATAGGTTGGGTGGTACCACATGCAGAGAATGAAAATGATGGACATCTGAATGCCGAGCCACCAGAAAAAACGAGGCGTGCCAGCAGCGAAGTAAAGCTGGCGGTACGTGAGGAGAAACAAGGCAATCAGCGTATATCCAATCCCCATTTTCCAGCCATCTTCGCTCATCATGTTAATTACGGGCAGAGATATATAAATGAGCCACAGATAGGGGAAAAACCCCAATTGCGTTGGAAAAACCTCAAACCCTGCGGATTTCGCGTCTTTCAATTTTTTCATGAAGCCATCATCCTATCCCCTTAATCGGCTTGTTGTTTTTTCCGAATATAGGTGGATAGTAACATAGATACTGCCAAATATCCTGCTAAAACCATGAAATTATCCAATCCCGGCGCTTCTCCGCGAACGATTGACCAGGCACCTCCGCCAAAATGATAGGAGGGCATCCACTTGCCGATGGCTTGCATGATGGAAGGCATCGATTCGATCGGGAACCACATCCCGCCCGTAACGGCCAGCCCTAAGTAGATGCCGTTGCTGACGCCGCTTGCCGTGTCGACCCGTTTCATGGATCCAATCAGGGTACCGATGGCAAGAAACGGGACGGATGCGATCAGAATCCACAGTCCGCTGAGCAGCCATTGTCCGTAGGTGAGGGAGACTCCGTTAATCAGGTAGCCGGCTACAAAAATGACGAGGATGCAGAGCAGATGCATAACCGTCTGCACAAACATTTTGCCAAAGAAATACACGCTGCCGGGAAGCGGCGTTACCCGCATATATACAGCCCAGCCCTGGACTCTCTCTTGCACGAGGCGAATGCCGAGCGACATGATGGCGGTGCCCATGACACTGAAGGACGCCATCGACATGAGATAGTGGGCCTGCCATTGTCCGGTATCATCGGCCCCCGTATTCACGACCCGCGTAAAGATGAAATAGAACAGAATTGGCATGGCCAAAGACCAGAAAATATAATACGGATTGCGTACCATCCGGAGTAATTCCATTTTGCACTGCAAGGTTATCAGTTTCCAAGTTGTCATCGTTATACAGCCTCCCCTTGATCCATCGTTAATTGGTCGAATGCTTCGTCCAGGCTTCCCTGATCAATGCGAATGTCGCGTACAGCCAGCCCGGCCCCGAACAAAGCCGCCAGGGCCGTGTCCGTATCATCGGTTACGGCGTTCAGCCGGCCGTTGTGTTCATACACATCGGTTACGCCGGGTACTTCCTGAAGCAGCTCCTTGACCTGCTGGTGGTCCGCATCCACGATAAAGGAAACCGACCTTCGTGTCAGCTTGGCTTTGATCGCTTCCGGCGTGCCATCGGCGGCAACCTGGCCTTGATGGAATAGCAAGATGCGGTCGGCCATATCGTCCGCCTCTTGCAGATAATGCGTGGTGAACAGAATCGTTTTGCCCTGATCGGCAAGCTTGCGTACCGTCTGCCAAAATAACCGGCGGGCCGACGTATCCAGGCCGACCGTTGGTTCATCGAAGAACAGCAGCTCGGGGTTGCCCGCAATCGCCAGCGCAAAGCTGAGCTTGCGTTTCTGGCCGCCGGACATTTTGACAGCCCATTTATTCAGTTCTTCAGCGGTAAGTCCGCTCAAGCTCGCGATTTCATCCAGTGTTAGCGGGTTCGGATAATAGCCTCGGATGAGATTGATAATTTCGCGCGTCCGCAATCCGTCCATAACACTGACCTCTTGAAGCATGGCGCCGATCTTCTCACGTACCTTCAAGTCCTTCGGACTGCGTCCGAACAGAAGAACTTCACCCTGGCTCGCGTCTTTAAGGCCGAGCATCATGGAGATGGCGGTTGATTTCCCTGCTCCATTAGGTCCGAGAATGGCTGTGATTGACCCTTTCTCTATCGTAAACGACACTTGGTTGACGGCTTTTTTGCTTCCGAACATCTTGGTTACCTGCCGCAGCTCTGCAATAGGTTCTTGAATTGGGTTTGTCATGGAATCGCTCCTCCGTAATCGAAATGATCTGAATTCATCATACGAAAGCGAAGGAATGCCTGTTAGTAAAGGATGTCACCACTTCGGAGTGACAATTGTCATGTCGGATCTGCCATAGGGAGAGGGGAGTTAGATGATGAACAAACAAGAGAGGTTTCGCGGATGTTTGGATACGCTTACATAATCGAAATTAAAGGACTGCTTACCGTTTTCCGTCACGTGGTGTTCTCTTGACCGCAGAAGTGCCTTCAATTATAGTGGGTACAGTAGGAGCAATCTATAATATAGAAGGAAAAAGGTGGCTTGAAACATGTCTGAGAACATCTACGTCGGTGTCGATCTGGGCGGAACAGCAATTAAAGTTGGAATTTGCAATGAAGAGGGGCATCTTCTGCATAAGTATGAGGGGCCGACGGAAACAGCCAAAGGCGTTGACACGGTTATTGACAACATTGAGAAATATGTGCGTCACATTGTGGAAGAATCGCCATTCAGCTGGGATCAACTTGCTGGTGTGGGAGCTGGATTCGCCGGCTTTACGAATATTCGTGAAGGCATCATTATTCTGGCACCGAATGTAGGATTTAAAGATGTACCGATTCGCGCACTGCTTGAAGAGCGTCTCGGCAAGCCCGTCAAAATAGACAACGACGCCAATGTGGCTGCATTGGGTGAAGCCTGGAGCGGATCAGGCCGCGGCGTCGAGAACTGCGTATGCTACACGCTGGGTACCGGTGTTGGCGGAGGCATTATTATTAACGGCAAGATTTATCAAGGCTTCGGCGGCATGGCTGGCGAGCTTGGACATATCTCGGTTGTGCCGGACTTGGAAGCGATTCAATGCGGATGCGGTGAAATGGGCTGTCTGGAGACGGTTTCGTCCGCAACCGGCATTATCCGTATGGCGAAGGATGCCGTAGAGCGTGGGGACCGTACTTCCCTTGCCCATGTAGAGACCATTGCGGCGAAGGAAGTGTTTGATGCTGCAAAGGCCGGCGATGAAGTTGCCGTTCGGATCGTGAATCGCGCAGCTTATTACCTGGGCAAATCTATGGCTGCCGTTGCGGCCGTGCTGAATCCGGAAGCTTTTATTATCGGCGGCGGCGTATCCAAAGCCGGCGACATTCTGTTTGATGAAGTCCGCGCTGTATTTGCGAAGCTGACACCAGAGCCGCTTCAGCGAGGTGTGCGCATCGTTCCGGCTGAGCTCGGCAATGATGCCGGCGTTGTAGGCGCCGCCGGACTGCATTTGCGTTCGTAGATTATTCACCATACATCGTCTGATCTAAACTTATAAGGGAGGGAAAGCTGATGCTGGAAGCAGCCAACCGAGGCAGCAACACATCATCCATGGCCACCCTGATCATCATCACCGGGATGTCGGGAGCAGGTAAGACCTTGGCCGTACAAAGTCTGGAGGATCTTGGATTCTTTTGCGTCGATAACCTGCCTCCGGTGCTCATTCCCAAATTCGCGGAGCTGATCGATCAATCCAAGGGTAAGATCGGCAAGGTTGCATTGGTCATCGACCTGCGTGGCCGCGAATTTTTTACGGCTCTATCAGAGTCTCTGAGTTACATCAAGGACCACTTTACCATCCACTGCGAGATTCTATTTCTGGATGCAACGGATTCCGTGCTTGTACAACGTTATAAGGAAAGCCGCCGTCGCCATCCGCTCGCTCCGGAAGGCATGCCGCTTGACGGAATAAGGTTGGAGCGCAAAATGTTGGATGAGCTGAAGAATTCGGCTACCCAGGTGATCGATACCAGCAATATGAAGCCTGTGCGATTGAAGGAGAAGATTATCTCACGTTTCACACATCTGGAGAGCAGCACGTTATCGGTAAATATCACATCCTTTGGGTTTAAATACGGGATTCCGATTGACGCTGATCTGGTGTTTGATGTGCGCTTTCTGCCCAACCCTCACTATGTGGAGCAGCTGCGCCCAAATACCGGCCAGAACAGTGATGTGTATGAATACGTGATGAAATGGCCGGAGACGCAGGCCTTTCTAACCAAACTGCTCGATATGCTGCATTTCTTGATCCCGCAATACCGGAAGGAAGGCAAAAGCCAGGTTATTATCGGCATTGGCTGTACCGGCGGGAAGCATCGCTCCGTTGCGATAGCCGAATACCTTGGCAAAATGCTGGGCGTTAGCGAAACGGAGACGGTATCGGTGAGTCACCGTGATTCCGATCGGGATCGGCATTAATTAAGGGAAGTGATAAATGTGGCTGTGCAAGCTAGAAAGCGTCCCCGCATCGTCGTGATGGGTGGAGGAACCGGGCTGTCCGTTATGCTCCGGGGACTCAAGGAGAAGCCGCTTGATATTACGGCTATCGTTACCGTCGCTGATGATGGGGGAAGCTCCGGCATACTGCGTAGCGAATTGCAGATGCCGCCCCCGGGAGATATTCGAAATGTACTTACAGCGCTCGCCGATGTGGAGCCGCTGTTATCCGATATATTGAAATACCGTTTTAAGAATGGCTCGGGACTGGCCGGGCACAGCCTCGGCAATTTAATCTTGGCTGCCATGACGGATTTGCACGGTGATTTTGTCACGGCAGTCAAGGAGATGAGCCGGGTTTTTGTTGTTCGTGGACAGGTGCTGCCCGCAGCGGGTGAAGCCGTTATTTTGCATGCAGAGATGGAAGACGGTTCCATCGTGACCGGTGAATCCAAAATCCCGGAGGCTGGGCGCCGCATTAAGCGGATCTTTCTGGAGCCGGAGCATGTTGAGCCGCTGCCGGAAGCGCTGGAGGCGATTCAGCAGGCCGATGCAATTCTGATCGGTCCGGGAAGCCTATACACCAGTATTTTGCCCAATTTGCTTGTTCCCAAGCTTGCTGAAGCCATCGTATCCTCTGAGGCGATCAAAATGTTCGTGTGCAATGTGATGACGCAGCCTGGAGAAACTGATAATTATACGGTAAGCGATCATTTGCAAGCCGTTTATGATCATATTGGTCTTCATCTGTTCGATTATGTTATTGTAAATGATGGCGAAATCCCGCCGCAGGTTCAGGATAAGTATGCTCAGAAGGGTGCAAAGCCCGTGTTCCTGGATCGCGATGAGGTGACCAGCAGAGGGTACAAACTCATTGCAGATAAGCTTGTGCTATTTAGAACATACTTAAGACATGACGCTGACAAGCTGAGCAATCATATTTTTCAGCTGGTACAGGATTGGATTACACGAAAGGGGTGAGTACCTTGTCCTTTGCGGCACAGACGAAGAAAGAACTGACAATGATCGAAAGCCAGAACTGCTGTGAAAAAGCCGAGCTGTCCGCGCTCATTCGGATGAACGGTTCTGTTCAGCTTTCGAACAAAAAGGTAATCCTGGATATTTCAACGGAAAATGCCGCGATTGCAAGACGTATTTATTCCTTAATTAAGAGGCATTTCCAGGCACATACCGAACTTTTGGTGCGTAAAAAAATGCGTTTGAAGAAGAATAACGTATATATCGTACGTATTCCCGCCCAGGTTCAGGAGATACTTAAAGAACTGCGCATCGTTTCCGAGGGCTTTCTGTTTCAATCGCGGATTGATGAACAAATCGTTCGCAAAAATTGCTGTAAACGCGCCTATTTGCGCGGTGCCTTTATGGCTGGCGGATCCGTGAACAATCCGGAGGGGTCTTCATACCATCTGGAAATTGCCTCAATGTATGAAGAGCACTGCCAGTCCCTGGTGGATCTGGCGAATGAGTTTCATCTGAACGCACGCTGCATCGAGCGGAAGAAAGGTTTTATCTTCTACATTAAGGAAGGCGAGAAAATCATCGAGTTCCTTAATCTGATCGGTGCCCACCAGGCATTATTCAAGTTCGAGGATGTCCGGATTATGCGGGATATGCGGAATTCGGTGAACCGGATCGTGAACTGCGAGACCGCCAACCTAAACAAAACGATCGGCGCTGCCGTCCGTCAGATTGAGAACATTAAGCTGCTCCAAAAGGAAATGGGTCTTGAGAATTTGCCCGATAAACTGCGGGAAGTGGCGGAAATTCGGCTGGCTCATCCGGATATGAATCTGAAGGAAGTCGGCGAGCTGCTTAAAGGAACCGTCAGCAAATCCGGCGTTAATCACCGCTTGCGCAAAATCGACGAATTGGCCGAAAAGATTCGGAATGGGTAAGAATTTTTTCTTCTAGTGTCCTGTATGGTAAAATGGTATAATATTATAAAATGTCAATCGCGCTTTCAATGCAGCAGATTTATTAGATAGGGGGTAATTTTCATGACAAAGCACCCGGTAGTCGTTCGGTTAAAGACGGGTCTTCACGCCAGACCGGCCGCGCTGTTCGTTCAGGAAGCGAATAAATACTCATCTGAAATCTTCGTTGAAAAAGATGATAAAAAAGTTAATGCCAAAAGTATCATGGGAATTATGAGCCTTGCGATCAGCTCTGGTACGGAAGTTTACATTAGTGCTGAGGGAGCCGACGCGGAGCAAGCGGTTACTTCACTCGTGAACTTGGTGAGCAAAGAGGAACTCGAGAACCAATAAGGATCACCGTGATTGAAGTTTAAGAAAAGTCTTGTTACTGCAAGGCTTTTTTTGCTATCAAGGTCTTCTGTTGCTGGATTCTCGCTTGGTTTTCGTGCGTACATATGAATAGATTTCGAGAAGGGGCGGAGAAATCCGCTCTTTTTCAACATATTGGATGTATAAGTTTCAATGGGGTCCCCGCAAAGTATTTGGAATAAGCATGTAGCTTAGGTTCCACTTGGTGGGGTTATTTTCGGTTGTTTCCCTAGAAGTAAGCCTTCGTTTAACTTCAGTTTAACTTGTTGATATATTCTTTCCTTACAGACAATAAACAGGGATGGAAGGGAAGAGAAAACGATGAGAGAAACGGATCATACTTCGATACAGGAAATTGCTCAGGAAAGGCCGGCCGGCAGCGGCAAAGCAGGTTCGCAGGCCTTCTTCCGGCTGTTAAAAGAAACGAAACCGCCGATGCTGCTGCTGATTGGAGCCATCTTGCTGAATGTGGTATCAACCCTGGTCGGACTAGTTATTCCGATGTTTACAAAGAGCCTGGTGGATGGCTTCTCCTTAACGGATATGAACCGCTCCCATATCATCGGACTTGGGATCGCATTTGTGGTGCAGACGATAGCCGCAGGGGTTTCGATCTTCTTGCTGAGTTATACGGGACAGAAGATGGTGGCCGCCCTTAGGGAACGGCTGTGGAAGAAGCTGCTGGTGCTGCCGATCCGCTACTTCGATCATAATCGTTCAGGGGAATCGGTCAGCCGGATGACGAATGATACAGGAGTGATCAAAAGTCTCATATCGGACCATGTGGCCGGATTTTTTAGCGGGATTATTTCTATTGTCGGTTCCATTGGGGTACTCCTCTATCTAAACTGGAAGATGACACTGACGATGTTTATCGTCATTCCGATTGCAGCGCTGATTCTTGTGCCGCTTGGCAAGAAAATGTATAAAATCTCGCTTGGCATGCAGGATGAGACGGCTACGTTTACGGCGAATATCAGTCAGGTGCTGTCGGAGATTCGTTTGGTGAAAGCATCAAACGCTGAGGACAGAGAGTATGAGAATGGGCATAAAGGGATCACCAATCTGCTGAATTTCGGGATCAAGGAAGGCGTAGTATCCGCCTGGATCGCACCGCTGATGTCTTTCGTGCTGATGATGCTGCTGGTGGTGGTCATCGGGTATGGCGGACTTCAGGTATCCACAGGGGCATTGACCGCCGGCGAGCTGGTTGCGTTTATCCTGTATCTGATTCAGATCGTGATGCCGATGACGCAGTTAACGACGTTTTTTACCCAATTTCAGAAGGCCAAAGGAGCAACCGAGCGAATATTGGAAACACTGGATGCAGAGGAAGAGTCCATTTCGGAAGGTAGCGATGTGGTGAACGCGAATCAGCGGGTGTCCATCGAGAATCTGTCGTTTGGTTACAAACCGGATGAGCTGGTACTGCATGATATCAGCTTTCAGATGGAGCCGGGCACGGTCACGGCAGTGGTTGGACCGAGTGGCGGAGGCAAAACGACGCTGTTCTCCATGCTGGAGCGCTTCTATCTGCCACAGAAGGGACAGATCCGCTTGGGCAAGACGCCCATAGATACCTTCTCCTTACGCTCCTGGCGCGGATTGATCGGCTATGTATCGCAGGAAAGCCCGATGATTGCCGGAACCATACGCGACAACTTATGTTACGGAATGAACCGGGAAGTAAGTGACGCTGAGCTTCGAAGAGCGGCAGAAATGGCGTATGCCGATGGATTTATTGATGAGCTGCCAAGCGGCTTTGATACGGATGTGGGCGAACGGGGCGTGAAGCTTTCGGGCGGACAGCGGCAGCGGATTGCCATCGCCAGGGCTCTGCTGCGGGATCCCAAGATCCTGATGCTGGATGAAGCCACCTCCAGTCTGGACAGCCGTTCCGAGATCGAGGTGCAGAAGGCGCTCAAGAACCTCATGGCTGGGCGGACGACGATTATTATCGCGCACCGGTTATCCACGGTGGTGGGGGCCGATCAGATCATATTTATAGAAAAAGGAACGGTGACCGGCCGGGGAACGCATGATGAATTGATCGGGCAGCATGATATGTACAGGGAGTTTGCCGTTCAGCAGCTGCAGATGAATGAGGCAATCGAGGCCTAAAGGCAGCTTGTAGAGCCATAGAAGGAAGGGGGGCCATCATGGCAAAAATATTGGTTGTGGACGACGATCCGAACATCCGTGAACTCATCAAGGTGTTTCTGGAGGAGGCGGGGATGGAAGAGGTGCTGGAGGCCTCGGATGGCGTCGAGGCCCTGTCCGTGATGGAGCAAGTTTCGGTCGATCTGGTCGTGATGGATATCATGATGCCGAATATGGACGGATGGGAGCTCTGCCGGGAGATTCGGAGGATTACCGGCATTCCGGTGCTGATGCTGACGGCAAAAGGGGAGACGAGGCAGATCGTGAAGGGTTTTGAGCTGGGCACGGACGATTATCTCGTGAAGCCTTTTGAGCCCGCGGAGCTTGTCGTACGCGTCAAAGCGCTGCTGAAGCGATATCAGGTAGCCGCATCGCAGACGGTCACGATCGGCAGCCTGCAGATGAACCGCAAGACCTATGAGGCCAAAGCCGGCGATGAGGTTTTTACCTTGCCGTTAAAGGAGTTTGAGCTGCTCTTCAAGCTGGCCAGTTATCCGGGGAGCACGCTGCCGCGCGATCGGCTGATCGAGGATATATGGGGGTATGACTTTGAAGGGAACGAACGCACGCTGGACGTTCACGTGAATCGCCTGCGGGAACGGTTCCCGGAGGAGAAGTACCGGTTCAGGATTCGAACGGTGCGCGGCCTGGGGTATCGCCTGGAGGCAGGTGAGGGCTGATGAGGAAACCGCTCAAAATCTTGTGGAAAATCGTTCGGGAAACGCTCCAGACCCTCTTGGTCTTCGCGGTCTTGGGAGCGTCATGGACGGCGGCGACCTATGTGACGCGGTTTGTTTACACCTGGACGGGAACGCCGCCATGGGATTATGTCGTCCAGCTGATCGACTTGTTTGTTGGCGTCATGATCTTCTTCCTGTGCATGCTGGTCGTGGGCATGTTCTTTAAGCACCGGCAGATGGCCATGCTGAATTCCATTACGGATGCCATGCGCCGGATCTCCCAGGGGGATTTCAGTGTGAAGATGGATGAACACCAATGGCGCGGGGAGTTCAAGATGATTGCCTCCGGCATTAACGATATGGCCGGCGAGCTGGGGCGCATGGAGACGATGCGGCAGGATTTCATCTCGAACGTTTCCCATGAAATCCAATCCCCGCTCACTTCGATTCGGGGGTTTGCAAGGGCGCTCCGAAATCCCCGCCTCACGGAGGAGAAGAGAGCCCGTTACCTGGAGATCATCGAAGGAGAGAGCCGCCGCTTGTCGCAGCTGAGTGACAATCTGTTAAAGCTGTCATCCCTGGAAGGAGAGCAGCCGGCATTCGAAAGGGCTCGTTACCGGCTCGACGGGCAGCTGCGTGCGGTCGTCTTGGCGCATGAGCCGCAGTGGCTGGCGAAACGGATTCAGGTGGATCTGGATCTCGCTAAGGTAGAGATTGAGGCCACAGAGGATCTGCTGAGTCAAGTGTGGACCAACTTGCTGCACAACAGCATCAAATTCACGCCGGAAGGCGGTATGATCACCATCGTGCTGAAGGCAGGGGAAGACGGAGCCGAGGTTACGATGACGGATACGGGGGTTGGGATGTCGGAGTCGGACCAGCTGCATATATTCGAACGCTTCTACAAAGCGGACAAATCGCGTAATCGCGCTGCGGGTGGCAGCGGGCTAGGATTATCGATCGTGAAGCGGATCGTCGATATTCATCAAGGGAAGATTACGGTCCAATCCGAGCTCGGAAAGGGCTCTGTTTTTACGGTGATGGTGCCTTATAAGCGACCACTGGATACGAAGTAGTGAATTGTGCAGTGAGGGTTGGACATAAAGCATTTCCTCGGTAATCTTGCGTATGTAACGGACACCAAGGCCCTTATTTTGCCGAATGAAGCACCATAAACTAAAATAACGGACACCAGATCCGTTATTTTAGGATTTGTATAGGTAAATGCGGTCTTTTGGAAGGATTAACGGATCCTTAGTCCGATAGTCTTCGGAAAAGCCCCATTTTCCATCAAATAAGGTACTCTCGGTCCGTTAGCTCCACTAAAGCAGGGTGCAATGCAGTCATAGCAACGACCATTGCAGTCGGCTCTAAATAATATATTGCAGATGCCTATAGCCGTAAGAAAAAACATGCAGACACCAATATCTAGCCGGCGAAACGCTGCACGATAAAATGCAGATGCTAATACTTAGCTGTTCGATGGCATGTACATGCCATTGTTAGCCGTACGATAACCGGTTAGTTTCACCCTAACGGTGCTAGTCGGATAATAGGGTCACTGGTTACTGCATGAATATGGTCGACAGCCAAGCACATTCCGAGGCCATGCGCCGTGTTTGCCGCGTGCCTCTCCCGCGCAGTGTAATAATGGCTGCTGCAAGATGATCAGCCTCGAAGCACCTCAGCCACGCACCGTGCGCATAGGAAGCAGTGCGCACAGGGAGCAACGGCAAGGTAAGTGCAGCTATACGGTACGGTTTGCTACAGGTAGGTTAGCTGCACTATTACAGCACCTTCTCCAAAAAGCTGATGGTACGCTCATGCTTCGGTCTGCCGAACACTTCCTCCGGCGGGCCTTCCTCTACGATATACCCGCCATCCATGAAAATCACCCGGTCCGCAACCTCGCGGGCAAAGCCCATCTCATGCGTGACGATCATCATCGTCATGCCTTCGCGCGCCAGATCCTTCATGACGCCGAGCACTTCGCCGACCATCTCCGGGTCCAGCGCCGATGTCGGCTCGTCAAACAGCATGATGTCCGGATTCATCGCCAAGGCCCGGGCGATCGCGACACGCTGTTTCTGACCGCCCGACAGCTGGCTGGGGAAGGCCTCCGCCTTATCCGAGAGGCCTACTTGCTCCAGCAGCTTCAGCCCTGTGGCACGCGCCTCGGACGCGCTCTGCTTGCCCAGCTCGACCGGGGCAAATGTGATGTTCTTCAGCACATTGAAGTGGGGGAACAGATTAAAGTGCTGGAACACCATGCCGATGTTTTCACGTGCCTTGTTGATGTCCGTTTTAGGGTCATTGATATCCTTGTCATGCACGAACACCCTGCCTGCCGTAATGTCCTCCAGTCGGTTGATGCAGCGCAGGAAGGTGCTTTTGCCGGAACCCGAGGGTCCGATGACACAGACAACCTCGCCTTCCTGAACCTGCATGTCAATGCCCTTCAGCACCTCGTTCGTGCCAAAATTCTTCTTCAGTCCTTCTACGCGGATTTTATCCATGACGCACCTTCCCTTCCAGACGGCCCGAAATTTTAGTCAGAATAGTAATCACGACCAGATACATGATGGCGACCACGAGCCAGATATCAAACGATGCGAATGTTCTTGCGATGATGATTTTCCCGGATTGGGTCAGCTCGACCAGGCCGATTACCGACAGGATCGACGTATCCTTGAGCGTAATCACCAGCTGGTTAATAAAGGTCGGAATCATGACTTTGATTGCCTGGGGAATGATGATTTTCATCATGGCTTTACGGTATGGCAGACCGAGCGAGCGGGCAGCCTCCAGCTGTCCCGGGTCAATGGATTGGATACCGCCCCGGATAATTTCCGTGACATAGGCACCGGCATTCAGGCTAAGTGTCAGGACAGCTGCCACGATCGGCGACATCGTGAACCCGAGCGCTTGCGGAATACCGAAATAGATGAAGAAGGCAAGAACCAGCAGCGGTATGCCGCGGAAAATATCCACGAATACAGTTGCGATGCCTCGGAGCCATTTATTGCGTCCGACCTTCATGAAACCGAATATCAACCCTAGGAAAAAAGCGAAGAACAGCGATACGATGGTCAACAGCAGCGTATTGCCAAGGCCCTTCAGCAGCGAAGGCAGCGACTCCACGATCAGCTCCCAGCGGCTTAGATTCGCTGCGCCCACGGCATTTTCGCCAATGTATTTTGCCTTAATGCGATTGTACTCTCCGCTGGCCTTCAGGTTGATCAAGCCGGCATTGAATTTTTCCAAAAGCTCTTGGTTCTTCCCCTTGGCAACAGCAAATCCGTAGGAGGCGCCAGGCACCATATCTGTAACGATCTTTAGCCCATTGTTCTGCTCAACTCCGTATGCCAGCACGGGGAAGTCGTCAAAACAGGCAACGGAATTACCGGTCCTGACATCGTCATACATCTGGGCGGAATCGTCAAAAGGAACGATGGTGAAGCCGTACTTGGACGAAATGGATTCAGCAAAGCTGTAGCCCTCCGTACCGGTTTTGACAGCGACTTTTTTTCCTTTTAAATCCTCGTACCCTTTAATAGACTCCTGATCCTGGCGGATGGCCATGACCACACCAGAGTCAAAATAAGGGTCGGAGAAGTCGAATTTCTGCTTCCGCTCTTCCGTGATGCTCATGCCGGCAATGACGCCGTCCACCTGATTGGCTTCCAGCGCCTGAACCGCCGCATTGAAGCCGAGCGGCTTGATCTCATATTTGAAATTTTGATCTTTTGCGATCGCATCCAGCAGATCCATGTCGATACCGACAAATTTGCCGCTTGCATCCTGGAATTCAAACGGGGCAAACGTAATGTCCGTTCCGATCTGATAGGTTTTACCGGAGGCTGGCTCTGCCGCGGCGCTTGCCGCCCCGTATGGCATGCCCGCTGCCATGAGTATCAGCAGTGACATGAACGCGTATAACATCCGGAATGATTTCATAGTGACCTCCTCTTTTTAAACACCGATGTAAGTTAGTTACCCATTAAGGCTTCCTTATTAAACAGTTTCCGTCTTCTTCATTGGGTATCTTATTTTGCTAATCAACCAATCATGCCTAGATATACCAATTAAATGGGGCGTATCAACATAAGTTGAAGAAAAATTCAAAACCCTTCAATCCGGATGCAACATTTACCAATGCCCTCACGTTAGAAGGGTAAGGCAAGCATGGTAGCGATGCCAATATAAAGGAGGCTGACAATAATGAAAAGATGGGTTAAACAAGTAGGTTCCATCATGATTGCAGGTGCACTGTTGACTGGAAGTACGGCTGTAGTAGGATTGAGCGGGGCAACCGAGGTGCATGCGGCGGAGGCAGCACAGCAAAACCTTCTGACCGTACTCGGTAAAGGCGAGATCTCGGTGAAGCCAGATATCGTATATCTTTCCATCGGGGCTGAATCATATGCGGAAACCGCAAAATCCGCACAGAAGAGCAACGCACAGAAAATGGATAAGATTACGAAGCTGTTGAAAGAAACCTGGAAGATCGATGACAAGGATATCAAAACCGAGCAGTTCTATGTACAGCCTAACTATACGTACTCTGATGATAATGGACGTAAAGTGAAAAACTATTCGGCGTATCATTCCCTGGAAGTCACGCTTCGCGACTTGAGCAAAGTCGGTGATGTGCTTGATGCAGCGTCCGATGCCGGCGCCAATTCCATTGGAAACGCACGTTTCTCGGTTGAGAACCGCGATGCGTTCGAGGCCCAAGTGATTGATAAGGCGATGGCGAATGCAGACCTGAAAGCTCAGGCGATGGCAAAAGCCTCCAAGCGCCAGTTGGGGATCGTGCTGAACATTGTGGAAGGTTCCGTTGGTGTAGATACCATCTTTGGTCTCGAAAAAATGGCGATGGAAGCACAATCCACGGCAGCGGACGCGGGCGCAAACACATCCGTGAAGCCGGGCGAAATCAAGATCTCGACGCAGCTGTATGTGCAATATGAGCTGAAGTAGTTGTTGTTTTCGACTCAGCATGCAGAAAACCGTTCATCCGGATCTTACCGGGTGGACGGTTTTTTGTGTATCCTTATTCGAAAAATGAAATACCATAATCAGGGACCACATCCGTCCCTTCCCCTGTCGAAATACACAGAAAAGTGTTGTGTATAGGGGGAAAACGAGGTATAGTGAATATGCGAAAAACTGAACTTTGATCTGAACGTTACAGCCATACCCATGGATATGGCTTTTTTTTCTTAGTCGAGACTTCTAGCATCCTCCACCTTTAAGAAACGGATTCTGCCAACCTGAGCACAACAGGCAGTAGGACCGTTTCTTCTTAGTGGGGAACGTTTTTGTGCATACTGGTTAGCAGAAATGTACACATGGAATAGGTCACATTTTGAAGAAGGGGTTGATGCATGTGATTGAACTTGTCCAGATCGAGAAGCATTTTCAGGGACAAGCGGTCGTGCATCCGCTGTCGCTCTCCATTAAAGAAGGGGAATTCCTGACTTTGCTGGGCCCCAGCGGCTGCGGCAAAACGACGATTCTCCGAATGATAGCAGGATTCGAACAGCCGACCAAAGGACAGGTCTGGCTGGCGGGTCAGAATGTGACGGAAATGCCTGCGAACAAGCGGGATTTGAATCTGGTATTCCAACACTATGCTCTGTTTCCGCATATGACCGTAGAAGATAATATCGCTTTTGGGCTGAAAATGAAAAAAATGCCCCGTCAACTCATCAAGGAGCGGGTGGACGAGGCCGTTGCCATGACGCAGCTGACCGCCCTGCGGGAACGCTTCCCGCACCAACTGTCCGGCGGACAGCAGCAGCGCGTGGCCATCGCCCGCGCTATTGCTAACAAACCGAAGGTGCTGCTGCTGGATGAACCGCTTGGCGCACTGGATCTGCAGCTGCGGAAGAATCTGCAGTCCGAGCTCAAGCATTTGCAGCGGACGCTCGGGATAACGTTTGTATATGTAACGCACGACCAAGAGGAAGCCATGATGCTCTCCGACCGGATCGTCATCATGAACCATGGACGGGTAGAGCAAATCGGTACGCCGCGTGAGATCTATGCAAGGCCGCAAACGCTGTTTGCCGCTACGTTTGTAGGGGAGAATAACGTTTTTTCTTCGCCAGAGGGTCTCTTTGCCGTACGGCCGGAGAAACTCATTCCCCAGCGGGAATCGGGTGCCAAGAAGAACGGCGTGATTGAGGATGTGCAGTACCTCGGCAGTGTTCATAAACTGCTGGTCCAATTGGATGATGAACCGATGAAGGTCATGATTGCCCTCGATATCTCGGATGATCAGCCATGGGAGGTTGGCGAACGGGTAGGGGTGAACTGGAACGCCAAGGATGAGGTGATCATCGGATCATGAGGAAATCAAGGTTCCTGTTGACTCCGGTCCTGCTGTGGTTATCCCTGTTCCTGATCGTTCCGATGCTAATCGTGGTCGGCATCTCCTTTCTCTCGCGGGATTCGCTGGGGAATATCGTGTTTTCCTTCAGTTTGGAAGGATACAGGACCTTCTTTGATCCATTATATTTAGGGATCTACTGGGATACCTTGGTACTGTCGCTGCTGACTACGGTGATCTGCTTGTTAGTCAGCTATCCTTTGGCCTATTATATAGCCAACGCTTCCCCGCGTATCCAAACCTGGGGATTAATTCTGATCACAGTCCCGTTCTGGATCAACTTTTTGATCCGCACCTATGCCTGGGTCCTGCTGCTTCGGACCCAAGGCGTGGTGAACAGCCTGCTGCTGTGGATGGGATGGATCGACGAGCCGATTCAGATGCTGTATACGTACGGCGCCGTACTGCTCGGAATGGTGTATAACTTCATTCCGTTCATGGTGCTGCCGATTTACGTGGCTCTGGAGCAGATGGATAAGCGTCTGCTGGATGCGGCCAGCGATCTGGGCGCTTCCAGGTGGAAAGCATTCCGGCACATTACCTTGCCGCAGAGCAAATCCGGCATCATGACGGGGGCGGTTCTGGTCTATGTCTCGACTTCCGGGATGTTTGTAGTTACGGATATTTTGGGAGGCGCGAAGTCCTCCATGATCAGTAATATCATTCAGCAGCAGTTCCTGGGTGCGCGCAACTGGCCCTTTGGAGCGGCGTTGTCGGTGATCTTTGTGATTACGTCCCTGGTGCTGATCCTGCTCTTTAACCGGGCGATGCAAGCCCGCCATCAACGCGTAGGGGAGGGGAGATAGGTGAAGAAGAAGAATCACCCGCTGCTTGGGATTCACTCTTTCCTTATGATGGCTTTCATCTATGTACCGATCATCATGATCATTATCTATTCCTTTAACAACACGCGGCTCAGCGGCAATTGGGAAGGATTTACATTCGATTGGTATGTGTCTCTATTCGAGAACCGGCATGTGATGGAAGCGCTGATGAACAGTTTAACGGTGGCGGTCATATCGACGATCATTTCTACCCTGCTCGGAACTGCGGCGGCGCTCTCGCTTCGGACTCTGGGACGCCGAGGTCGCAGCGGCATGAACGGGCTGCTGTATCTGCCGGTCATTATCCCGGATATTATTATGGGGCTGTCGCTGCTGGTATTGTTTAGTCAACTGAATATGCCGCTTGGCAAGACGACGGTGATCATCGCCCATATTACGTTCAGCCTGTCGTATGTGTATGTCGTAGTGACCGCCAGACTGTCGGGCATGGGCAAACAGCTGGATGAGGCGGCCCAGGATTTGGGCGCTACGCCTTGGCAGACGTTCCGGCATGTTACATTGCCGCAGATTGCTCCGGGCATTATCTCCGGCGCCTTGATTGCTTTTACGCTGTCATTGGATGACTTTATGGTTAGCTTTTTTGTCGCTGGCCCCAGCTCAACGACGCTGCCGATCTATATTTACGCTCAAGTGAAGCGCGGCATCTCGCCAGAGATTAACGCGCTGTGTACGCTGCTCATTCTGGTCAGCATCACGCTGATTCTGTTAGCGCAATATATTCTTAACCGCGGCAACGGGGAAAAGAAACATAAAACATTACCGATCTAAATAGGTACTGCTTTTTTCGAAATAAAACATGGAAGTGGAAAGAGAGGAGATATTGAATTGAAAAAATCAAGATGGACCCGCCTGCTGACGGCAGGCATGGTTGCGGTATTGTCTGTAGGACTCTTGGCCGGTTGCGGATCGGATAAGGAGACGCTTCACATTTACAGCTGGGCGGATAACTTTGATCCCGAGGTGCTGAAGGACTTCGAAGAGAAGTTCGACGTAAAGGTAACCTACGACAATTACGCAAACAATGAAGACCTGCTGGCTAAAATCAAGGCTGGCGGCAGTGGGTATGACCTCATTCAGCCGTCCGATTATATGGTCAAAACGATGATTGAATCGGAGCTGCTTGAGCCGCTTGACATGAATAATATCCCGAACTTCGTCAGTCTTACGGATACTTTCAAAGATCCTTCTTATGACCCGGGCAATAAATATTCAATTGTCTACACGTCCGGTGTAACGGGAATTGCATATAACAAGAAGTATGTGAAGGATGAGATCAACAGCTGGGAAGATCTCTGGAACCCGGAATACAAGGGTAAAGTCCTGCTTCTGGACGACAACCGTGAAATGATCGGCATGGCGCTGAAGAAGCAAGGAAAGTCCAACAGCAGCACAGATGAAGCGGAAATCACCGCAGCTGCGGATGAGCTGAAGACCCTGCTCCCGAATGTGCTAGCGTTTGATACGGATAACATCAAGCAGAAGATGATCCAAGAAGAAGGCTGGATTGCTACGGTATGGTCCGGAGATGCCGCCTTTATTGCTGCGGAGAATCCGGATGTGGCGTATGTCGTGCCAGAAGAAGGGGCTACCATCTTCTCTGATAACTACGCGATTCCTAAGGGTGCCAAGAATAAAGAGCTGGCCGAGAAATTCATCAATTTCATGATGGAGCCTGAGGTCAGCGCCAAAAACTATGAATTTATCGGATACAGCAATCCGAACACCAAAGCGATGGAATTCCATAGCGAGGAATACCGCGCCAATACGATGATCAACCTGACAGATGAAGAGCTGGGCCGTACCGAATGGCTGGATAATGTCGGTGACTCGCTCTCGATCTATGATCGTTTATGGACCGAACTGAAGAGCGGTCGTTAATTATAGGGCTTGCATTTTCATATTTTTGTAATAAAAAGAGTCTGTCCCATTGGGGGCAGGCTCTTTTTTGTTTGTAAATAATAGTCCCTTAGTCCCGGGATAGGAGGAAATAGCCGATTTATACGAATCAAACCACAACTTCGGGGCCCGTTTCGTTGTTATATATAAAGGAGGACGCAAATAACTTAAACCAGGTTTCTATACGTTTAATCAGGAAAAGGAGAAAGCGGCTTGAGCGATGTGATGGGTATGTTTTTGATTGCATTGGTAGTTGCCGGGGTTGCAGCCGTTTTATTTCTGAACATCTTCAGGAAAAGCGCGCTGCATCTGCTGTTATTGAGTGTTCACAGTGCGCTTGTGGGAATCGGACTACTTCTATTAAGTTATGCAGCCCAGGGAAGGAAGTCTTGCTGTTTATGGGTACATGCGCTCTCTTGTTCGGTGTATTTCTAAGCGTAAAAGCATTCACTCAGAAAGACTTGGCGAACGTATAGGTCCTATGGCCTGGAATCAAAATTGTCATTGACTTTGTTACCAATACATTGAAAGCTTTCCTTATAATGATTAAGGGTAATAGATTAACAACTAACGGAAACTTAATTTAACAAAGGTGGAATTCTGATATGAATCCTAAATTACGTGTATGTGCATCATTAATTGCAACTAGCGTCCTGCTTGGCGGTCTGGGTTTGAGCGGACAGGTCATCGATGCAAGTGCCGCTAAGGCACCCGTTTCCGCCAGCCAAAAATCGTCAAAAAATGAAGTCGTACTGAAATGGAATGGCAAGACCCTGTCACAGAAAGGTCTCGTGCTGCACGGGGTAACTTATGTGCCGGCAACCGCTTTGCGGGACGGCCTGGGAATGCCTCTTAAATATGATGCAAAAAAACGTACGTATACACTGGGTAACGGTTATAACAAACTGAGTGCCATCGTATATGATTCAACTGAAATCGGTATTCTGGTGAACGGTTCGTATGCCGGCGAACCTGGGGGACAGATCATCAATGGTCGTCTGTATATGCCATTCAAAACGATCAGCGAATACATGGGTGTTCAGGGACAATGGAACCCTTCCTTGAAAACACTCAGCATGACGCAGAAGAAACAGAACGACATTACGATCAAATCGGCTGCGCTGAAGAAAAAGATTCAGGGCGTGGATGCCGTTGTGAACTATCCTGTAATCAGCGGACTCGCCAATGAGGAGGCGCAAGCCGAGATCAATCAAGTGCTGAAAGAAAATGCGTCCGGCGTAATCACCCGTGCCGAAGGGAATGCTGAGGAATTCCCGCCGTCGGAATCCAGTTTCCCTTATGAATTTAGCGGTGACTTCGTGGTCCATTATAACCAGAACGATATCCTGAGCATTACGGCATACGATTATTCCTACACGGGTGGCGCTCATGGCATGACCTTCCGTAAAAGCTTCACGTTCTCCTTGAAGGATGGCAAGAAAATGCAGCTGGGCGATTTCATCAACCTGCAGGGCAAGAACAAACAGAAGCTGAACAACCTTGTGCTGAACAAGCTGAAGAAAGAGGGGGGCTACCTCAGCGGATTTGAAGGCGTGCCTGCCGATGCGGACTTCTACGTGAAAGATAACGCTGCGGTGCTGTACTTCCAACTTTATGAGTACACCGCATATGCTTATGGATTTCCGGAGTTTGAGCTGAAGCTGAAAGAGTGGAAGTAAGAGTATACGGTAGCGGTTTGTGTAAACTGCAATCATTTATTTTCATACTATAGCTTGCTTAGAAACATGATGTTGTCCTGATGTAACACTGTGCTGGAACGAGTTACGAAAATCCCTTGATCATGGAACGTGGAGAGTGTATTCTCCTTTCCTGCGATCAAGGGGTTTTTCGTTTATCTAGTGGCTCGCCTCCGTGCATTATTAGGCCTTACGCAATCCGGTTGCCCGCCCAAAGGAAGCTTGCACGGGCCTTCCTCTATTCCCCTCCCCACAAGTTAAGGCAGGTCTTTTAGGAGGGGAGAGCCCTTACCGTTTTAAGTTTTTTGAAAAAATCGTACCAAAGTGAGAGTATCCTTGGAGGAGCAACGCGTTCGCCTTTGAACTCGGGAAACCTCAGTTAACCATATTCATTCCAGTTTCCCGAGTTCAACAGCGACCGGAGGGGATACTCTCACTACCCTAAATCAAAGTTTTCTAAGAATTCCCCTTCGGAGGATAAGAAAGGGCAGGCACCGGATAACGGCGCCTGCCCTTTACTTCATTTCTTTTATAAGCCTTGCGGTGGTGTATTCTCTAATACTTGATCAATCAGACCGTATTCTTTGGCTTCGTCAGCCGTCATGAAGTAGTCACGATCGGTATCCTTCTCAATGCGCTCCAGCGGTTGGCCCGTGCGATCGGACAGGATGCGGTTCAGCTTGTCGCGCATTTTGAGGATGCGGCGAGCACGGATCTCAATATCCGTGGCTTGACCTTGTGCGCCGCCGAGCGGCTGGTGAATCATAATCTCGCTGTTAGGCAGACCGTAGCGTTTGCCTTTAGCGCCTGCGTTGAGCAGGAATGCGCCCATGGAAGCAGCCATGCCGACACAGATCGTCGAAACGTCCGGCTTAATGAACTGCATCGTATCGAATATCGCCATACCTGCGGTAATGGAACCGCCAGGACTGTTGATGTAAAGATGAATATCCTTCTCAGGATCCTCAGCCGACAAGAACAGCATTTGGGCAATGATGGAATTGGCGACCACGTCATTTACGTCGGAGCCGAGGAAGATAATGCGGTCTTTCAGCAATCTGGAATAGATGTCGTACGCCCGCTCACCGCGGTTGCTTTGTTCAACGACCATAGGTATAAAACTCACGTGGAAAACCTCCTCTTAAGTACCTCATATAAATACTGTTACCGTATTACCCACATGATAAACAATTTAAATCAAAAAGTCAAAGATAGTCAAACTATTGGGTAAAAAAAAGAGCCGTCATGGGCGCTTTAGGGTAATCAGTATAGAGAATAAAAGTTATAATGGCGCGCCCGCGAGGAATCGAACCTCGATCTCAGGCTCCGGAGGCCTACGTCATATCCATTGGACCACGGGCGCAAAAAAAATTAGCAACGAAGTTGATTATACCGCATCTATTTAAAAAATACAATAGCAGACAAAACTTTGTTCCTATTATATAGACGAGCCAGTACTTGGCCATAATGTATAAGAATGCCCGGGGCAGAGAAATATACTTTCGGACACTTGCAACCGGCATAATTATTGGTTAGAATAAAGGTGGGACTTAAAAAGTTCAACTGGGACATTTTACGACCAGCTAGAGGAGAGCCGAGACGAAGTTTGCAGGAGTGGAATGCATGCGTAACCTATTAGAAATACAAGAGCAGCTTCTGCCGGATCTGATGGACACTCTTAAACGAAGGTATACCATCCTTCATCAGATCAAGTTGTCCGGAATTGTTGGCCGAAGAACATTGGCTTCATCACTCTCGATGACCGAGCGTGTTCTCAGAGCAGAGACTGATCTTCTGAAAGCGCAGGGGCTGATCGAGATTGAAACGCTTGGCATGCGCATCAGCAGCTCAGGGATATGCTTGCTGGAGGAGCTGGAGCCGGTCATGAATGAGTTATTCGGACTGGTTGAACTGGAAGAGAAGATTCGTCAGGCTTACGGGCTTCGTAAAGTGGTCATTATTCCCGGTGACAGCGAGTCATCTCCGGAAGTCAAACGTGAGCTTGGCCGGGCCGGAGCAAGAACGTTGCTAAGCTTTGTCCAAGATGGAGATACGATTGCCGTAACCGGCGGCTCCACGCTCGCCGAAGTGGCCGAGCAGATGTCCTCTTTGCCAGGCGGCGAACCGCTGACAAGCACTTGGTTTGTGCCAGCGCGGGGCGGTCTTGGGGAGAGCGTGGAGATTCAAGCGAACACCATTGCTTCCAAGATGGCAAAGCGCGTTGGAGCTGAGTACCGATTGCTTCACGTACCGGATCTGCTAAGCGAGGATGCCTATCAGTCTCTGGTGCAGGATCAGCATATCCAGGAGATCGTGGATGTGATCAGGCGCTGCCGTGTCATTATTCACGGCATCGGAGATGCCATGGAGATGGCAAGAAGGCGCAAGCTGGATGAAAACTCTATTCAGAACTTGCAGGCAGATGGCGCGATTGCGGAATCCTTCGGCTACTACTTCAGTGAAGATGGTGAAGTTGTCCACAAAATGCTTACTCTCGGGCTGCGGCTTGAGGATATTATGCGGACAGAGACGATCATCGGCATTGCTGGGGGTCAAGGCAAGGGCAAGGCGATTCATGCGGTGCTGAAATTCGGACATGAGGATATTCTCGTTACCGATGAAGCCGCGGCACTGGAAGTCGAGAAGGAGATTGACGCCGGGATTTGAACCCACGGGCGTGCACGCTGATTTTTCCTTATTGTTGTCTTGATTGGCTTAACGGCCAATCTTGAATATATAAATTTTACAAATATGGAGGGAACTACTCATGGTTAAAGTAGGTATTAACGGTTTTGGACGTATTGGACGTAACGTGTTCCGCGCTGCGCTGAACAACAGCGAAGTTGAAATCGTGGCAATCAACGATTTGACGGACGTAAGCACGCTGGCACACCTTTTGAAATATGACACAACTCACGGAAGACTTAATGCAACGGTTGAAGCTAAAGAAGGCGCACTCGTTGTAAACGGCCGTGAAGTGAAAGTATTTGCTGAGCGTAACCCTGAAGCATTGCCTTGGGCTGAGCACGGCGTTGAAATCGTTGTAGAATCCACTGGTATTTTCACAGCGAAAGACAAAGCTTCCGCTCACTTGAAAGGCGGCGCTAAGAAAGTTATCATCTCCGCTCCAGCAACTGACGAAGATATTACGATCGTTATGGGCGTTAACGAAGACAAATACGATGCAGCTAACCATACTGTAATCTCCAATGCTTCTTGTACAACAAACTGCTTGGCTCCTTTTGCTAAAGTTCTTGACGAGAAATTCGGTATCGTTAAGGGTATGATGACTACGGTTCACTCCTACACGAATGACCAGCAAGTGCTTGATCTTCCGCACAAAGATCTGCGTCGTGCTCGTGCAGCTGCTGAAAACATCATTCCATCCACAACTGGTGCTGCTAAAGCGGTTAGCCTCGTTCTGCCACAATTGAAAGGCAAATTGAACGGTATGGCAATGCGTGTACCTACGAAGAACGTTTCTGTAACGGATCTCGTAGTTGAGCTGTCCCAAAATGTAACCCTTGAAGATGTAAACGGAGCTCTGAAAGCAGCTGCTGAAGGCCCGCTGAAAGGCATCTTGAACTACTCCGAAGAGCCGCTTGTATCCAGCGACTACAATGGCGACCCAGCTTCTTCCACTATCGATTCGCTCTCCACTATGGTAGTTGGCGACAACATGGTGAAAGTAGTTTCTTGGTATGACAACGAGTGGGGCTACTCCAACCGTGTCGTTGACCTCGCTGCTTACATCGCAAGCAAAGGTCTGTAATTGATCTAGCCATACAATCGAAGAGGAGTTCCGTTTCACGGGTCTCCTCTTTGGTTCATGGTTTTTCCTTGTTTTCATGCCAGAGCACTGGGAAGAATAGACAAGATCCGGGCGCTGGTTAGCGATAGAGAGAGAAACGAGAGCAACTGCATGCTGTCGGTGAGGAGAATAGTTTTCTTAGGAGGAACGTGGAGATGAACAAGAAAAGTGTACGTGATGTAGAAGTAAGCGGCAAACGGGTGTTTGTCCGCGTCGATTTCAATGTACCGCTCGAAGATGGTAAAATTACAGACGACACTCGTATTCGCGAGACTTTGCCGACCATTAAGTATCTGGTAGAGCAAGGAGCGAAAGTCATCCTGGCCAGTCACATGGGTCGTCCAAAAGGAGAGGTCGTTGAATCTTTGCGCCTGACTCCGGCAAGTCAGCGTCTGTCCGAGCTGCTCGGCAAACCGGTAGCCAAAGCGGATGAAGCGGTAGGAGAAGCTGTTAAAGCTCAAGTCGAGAAGCTGCAAAACGGCGATGTGCTCGTGCTTGAAAATGTTCGTTTTTACGCTGGTGAAGAGAAGAATGATCCGGAACTTGCGAAGCAATTCGCCGAACTGGCCGATCTGTTCGTGAATGACGCGTTTGGTGCTGCTCACCGTGCGCACGCTTCGACAGAAGGTATCGCTCATCATCTTCCGGCTGTATCGGGATTGTTGATGGAGAAAGAGCTGTCCGTTCTCGGCAAAGCCCTTTCGAATCCGGACCGTCCTTTTACCGCCATCATCGGTGGATCGAAGGTTAAGGACAAAATCGACGTGATCGACAACTTGCTTACGCTTGCTGATAATGTCATCATCGGCGGTGGACTTGCTTACACGTTCTTCAAAGCTCAAGGCCATGAAATCGGCCAATCTCTGCTTGATAAAGAGAAGCTTGATGTTGCACTCGGTTTCATCGAGAAAGCTAAAGAGCTGGGCAAAAACTTCTACCTGCCGGAAGATATCGTCGTTACGGACGAGTTCAGCGCAGACGCGAATACCAAGGTCGTTGATATCGACGGCATTCCTGCCGATTGGGAAGGCGTTGACATCGGACCTAAGACTCGCGCCAAGTATGCAGAAGTGATCAAGAACTCCAAGCTTGTCGTGTGGAACGGTCCTATGGGCGTATTCGAAATCGCTCCGTTCAGCAACGGTACTCGTGAAGTGGCACAAGCTTGTGCGGATACGGAAGCTTACACGATTATCGGCGGCGGCGACTCGGCTGCAGCTGCAGAGAAATTCGGTCTTGCCGACAAGATGAACCACATCTCGACAGGCGGCGGTGCATCTCTTGAGTTCATGGAAGGCAAAGCACTTCCTGGTGTTGTGGCACTGAACGACAAATAGAAATAGGCACTATATTGGATAGCAAGTGGATGAAGTTTGGACCCCGATTCTTCGGGGGAATAAAGGAGTGAATCGTGTGAGAACACCTATCATAGCTGGTAACTGGAAAATGTTCAAAACCGTTCCGGAAGCAACTTCATTTATTGAAGATGTGAAAGGCAAAGCGGAAGTAGAAGGCGTTGAAAGCGTGATTTGCGCGCCATTTACCAATCTTCCTGCATTGGTTGAAGCGGTCAAGGGCACGAACATTAAAATCGGTGCACAAAATCTTCATTTTGAAGACAATG
This sequence comes from Paenibacillus sp. FSL W7-1332, assembly GCF_037969785.1. Taxonomy (NCBI): domain Bacteria; kingdom Bacillati; phylum Bacillota; class Bacilli; order Caryophanales; family Paenibacillaceae; genus Paenibacillus; species Paenibacillus sp. FSL W7-1332. The sequence continues at coordinate 235,064 of NZ_CP150209.1, forward strand.
GCGCCTTTACGGGTGAAATCAGCGGTTTGATGCTGAAGGATCTGGGCGTGGACTATGTCATTATTGGACACTCCGAGCGCCGTCAGTATTTTGCTGAAACCGATGAGATCGTGAACAAGAAGGTACATGCGGCATTCCGCCATGGTCTTCTTCCGATCGTATGCGTCGGCGAGAAGCTGGAAGAACGCGAAGCCGGCCAAACCAAAGACGTGTGCAAAGTACAAACGGAAGCAGCGTTCGCAGGTGTTCCCGCTGATCAAGCGGTTCATGTCGTTATTGCTTATGAGCCAATCTGGGCGATCGGAACGGGCAAATCCTCTACGGCAGAGGATGCGAACGAAGTCATCGCTTATATTCGTGAACTCGTTCAAGGTCTGTACGGCGAAACCGTTGCAGAGCAAGTTCGTATTCAATACGGCGGCAGCGTGAAGCCTGAAAATGTAGCGGAGTATATGGGACAAAGTGACATCGACGGCGCGCTCGTTGGTGGTGCAAGTCTACAACCGGCTTCCTACATCGCACTCGTTGAGGGGGCGAAGTAAATGTCTGCTCCAAGACCTGTAGCTCTGATCATCATGGACGGTTTCGGGCTTCGCAACACCGAAGTGGGCAATGCGGTCGCTCAAGCGAACAAGCCTAACTACGACCGGTATTTGAAGCAATACCCGAACACCACGTTGACCGCTTGCGGTGAAGCCGTAGGCTTGCCGGAAGGTCAAATGGGGAACTCTGAAGTGGGTCACTTGAACATCGGCGCAGGCCGGATCGTGTATCAGGACTTGACCCGCATCACGAAGTCGATTCGTGAAGGAGAATTCTTCGAGAACGAAACGCTGGTGGAAGCCGTTCGCGCTGCTAAGAACAACAACAAGAAGCTGCATCTGTACGGGCTGGTATCCGACGGCGGCGTTCACAGTCATATTGAGCATATGTTTGCCATGCTGGATCTTTGCAAGAAGGAAGATTTCCATGACGTATACATCCATGGCTTCATGGATGGACGCGACGTGGCACCGGACAGCGGCAAGCAGTTCGTTAAAGATCTGATTGCGAAGATTGAAGAAGTGGGCGTTGGCCAAATCGCTACGCTTTCCGGTCGTTATTATGCGATGGACCGCGACAAGCGTTGGGATCGTGTCGAGAAGGCTTACCGTGCCATGGTGTATGGCGAAGGACCGAAATATACGGATCCGCTGAAAGCCATCATCGAATCTTACGAGAAATCGGTTTACGATGAATTCGTAGAACCGACCGTGATTGTGAATGGTGAAGGCGAGCCGGTTAGTCTGGTGGAGAGCGGAGATTCCGTTATCTTCCTGAACTACCGCCCTGACCGTGCGATTCAGCTGTCCCAGGTGTTTACGAATAATGACTTCCGTGGCTTTGAACGTGGACCGAAGTTCCCGCAAAACCTGCATTTTGTCTGCTTGACGCTGTTCAGCGAGACGGTGGAAGGCTTCGTTGCCTACAAACCGAAGAATCTCGATAACACGCTCGGCGAAGTGCTGGTTCAGCACAACAAGAAGCAGCTTCGAATTGCGGAAACCGAAAAGTACCCGCACGTGACATTCTTTTTCAGCGGTGGACGCGATGTTGAGCTTCCTGGTGAAACGCGCGTACTGATCAACTCGCCTAAAGTGGCGACCTACGATCTGAAACCGGAGATGAGCGCTTATGAAGTGGCGGATGCTTGCGTGAGAGAAATCGAAGCGGATAAGCATGACGCGATCATTTTGAACTTCGCCAACCCGGACATGGTAGGTCATTCCGGTATGCTGGAGCCGACAATTAAAGCCGTTGAGACTACGGATGAGTGTGTCGGCAAGGTCGTTGAGGCTGTTTTGGCAAAAGGCGGGGTAGTTCTGATTACCGCTGACCACGGGAACGCGGACATGGTATTTGACGAGAGTGGACGTCCGTTCACCGCACATACTACGAACCCGGTTCCGTTCATCGTAACGGATGAGAATGTAACACTGCGTGAAGGCGGTATTCTTGCCGACATTGCGCCAACCATTCTCGACCTGATGGATCTGCCGAAGCCGGATGAGATGACTGGAACTTCCATGATTGCAGCACGTAAATAAGTGGTTCATAATGGAACATAAACATAACATTAAAAGGAGACTATACACATGACTATTATTTCTGATGTATATGCACGCGAAGTCCTTGACTCCCGTGGCAATCCAACCGTAGAGGTTGAAGTATACCTGGAATCCGGTGCAATCGGTCGCGCGATCGTTCCATCCGGTGCTTCCACTGGCGTTCACGAAGCCGTTGAGCTTCGCGACGACGACAAATCCCGTTACCTGGGCAAAGGCGTTCTGAAAGCTGTTGAGAACGTGAACGAAATCATCGCGCCTGAAGTGATTGGCATGGACGCTCTGGACCAGCTTGGCATCGATAAACTGATGATCGCTTTGGACGGTACGCCGAACAAAGGCAAATTGGGTGCGAACGCAATTCTGGCCGTATCCATGGCTGTAGCTCGCGCTGCTGCTGATGCATTGGATCTTCCGCTGTATGTTTACCTTGGCGGATTCAACGCAAAACAACTTCCAGTACCTATGATGAACATCGTTAACGGTGGCGCTCACGCGGACAACAACGTTGACGTTCAAGAGTTCATGGTATTGCCTGTTGGTGCACCTAGCTTCAAAGAAGCCCTTCGCATGGGCGCTGAAATCTTCCACAACCTGAAATCCGTTCTGAAGGGCAAAGGCCTGAACACAGCGGTTGGCGACGAAGGCGGCTTCGCTCCTAACTTCACGTCTAACGAAGATGCACTGTCTTCCATCATCGAAGCGATCGAAAAAGCCGGCTACAAGCCAGGTGAAGATGTATTGCTGGGTATGGACGTTGCTTCCACCGAGTTCTTCAAAGATGGCAAGTATGTTCTGGAAGGCGAAGGCAAATCCTTCACGCCGGCAGAATTCGTGGACTTGCTCGCTTCTTGGGTAGACAAATACCCAATCGTAACCATCGAAGACGGATGCTCCGAGGACGATTGGGAAGGTTGGAAATTGCTCACCGAGAAATTGGGTAACAAAATTCAACTCGTGGGTGACGACCTGTTCGTTACCAACACCGAGCGTCTGGAAAAAGGTATCAACGAAGGCATCGGTAACTCCATCCTGATCAAAGTAAACCAAATCGGTACATTGACTGAAACGTTCGATGCGATCGAAATGGCAAAACGCGCAGGATACACGGCTGTCATCTCCCACCGTTCCGGTGAGTCCGAGGACAGCACGATCGCTGATATCGCGGTGGCTACTAATGCTGGTCAGATCAAAACGGGTGCTCCTTCCCGTACGGACCGTGTGGCGAAATACAACCAATTGCTTCGTATCGAAGATCAATTGGGCGAGCTCGCTCAATACAACGGCTTGAAGTCGTTCTACAACTTGAAGCGCAAATAATTGAAATAAGAGAAAGCCCGGCTCCTGCTTTTGTGGGAGCTGGGCTTTTTTGCATTTATTTGAGAGAGCGAAGGGCTGCACACTTTGTTATCGTGCCGAGGGGCGGTGCGTATATCGTCTCCGGTCGCTGTTAAAATCGGGAAGCTGGAATGGAATAAGCTGAGGAAGCTTCCCAATTTTAAAGGCGAACGCGCTGCTCCTCCACCGATATACACACCTGAGCAGGGGAGGAGACGTGCAGCCATTTGTGAGTATCTCATAGGAGTGAAAAGAAGAAAGCCCAGCTCTGTGATGTCACATGAGCCGGGCTTTTGGGTGTATGGGAGGCGGGTCCATTAGCATTTCGGTCTCGTCTTGAAATAACCGCTTAGTAAGAGGTCATCGAAAAGGATCATAAAGGTGGATTGCTGTAGACAAGATCATGTATTCATAAGGTTGATGATGCTAATTTTCTTTCGACGGGAAGATCATCAATTCTGCTGCAGCATCTCCAAAAATGCCCCTGCCGCCAGCGAGGGCGACTGCTGCTTCCGAACGGCGACGCCAATATATCGATCCGGTAACGGAGTGTCTGTTCGAAGCTCCAGCAAGGAACCGTCCGAGATCTGAGACGAGACAAAGGCCCGTGGCAAGAAGGCTGTTCCATAACCGCGCTCGGCAAATTCTGCTAACATGTCCAGGCTGTTCAACTCGAAGTCGGCTGCCACTTCCACCCCTTGCGATCGGAACCACCCTTCGATGAAGGACCGCGTCGAGCTGCCGGGGGACAGCATCAAGAGGGGGAGCTCCGTCAATTCTTCCGTCCGTAGAGGCCTGCGCGCCCAATCTGCGAAGGCCGTTCCGACCACGGCGCAATAAGGCGAGGTACGGGAGTCGATGATATGGATTTCCTCGTCCGATACGGGAAGGTGAACAAAGCCGAGATCCAACGATCCTTTCTTTAAGCGCTCCACGATGCTGCTTGTTCGCTCCTGTGACAGCTGAATGCGGATGTCGGGATAGCGGGCATGGAATCGGTCGAGCAAGGAGAGGAGAAAGTCCTTAACGATAGCCCCGTTCGCGCCAATCCTCAGCCTGCCTTCGCTAAACTGCTTTAGCTTCTTCAATCGCCGCTCGGCTGAATCGAGTTCGTCGAATGCTTGCCTTACATGCTGATACAAGGCCTCTCCTTCTGTTGTTAAGCGGACGCCCTTGGATAACCGGTCGAACAGCCCCACGCCGAGGGCTTCTTCCAACTGCTTGATGGCATAACTCACAGAGGGCTGTGTCATATGGAGGTTATGCGCAGCTTTCGTGAGATTGGAAGTCTCTGCAGCATGCAGGAACACTCGATACCATTCCGTGTTGGCGATCATTTGTTATCAATCCTCTCTATGGCAACTGTTGATTATTGTGATTTCATTTATTTCAAATATACCTCTAAACTGAAGGATAAGGAATCGAAATGTTTACGGGAGGTATGAACATGGCAGGAAGTACGTTTGGAGAGCGGTTAAAAATGACTACGTTCGGGGAATCACACGGAGAAGCGGTGGGCGTCATTTTAGAAGGTGTCACACCGGGCGTTGAGCTGGACGAGGCTTACATTCAGATTCAGATGGATCGCAGAAGGCCGGGGCAATCCTCTGTTACGACTCCCCGCAAGGAATACGATAAGATCCGCATTTTATCTGGACTTTTCGAGGGGAGAACGACGGGGACGCCACTGTGCATCATGCTTAACAACACCGACATGCGCCCGTCGGCTTACGATACAATCAAATCGACCTACCGGCCCGGGCATGCGGATTTCACATATGAAAAAAAATACAAGATTCGCGACTATCGAGGAAGCGGAAGAGCTTCGGGAAGGGAGACGGCTGCGCGAGTGGCTGCTGGAGCCGTGGCGCGGAAGCTTCTGGAACGTCGGGGTGTCTCCATCCTGGCGTATACGACCGAGATCGGAGGTATCCGATGCGAGCAATTTGACGCCGATGCTATCGAACGGAATGCGGTTCGTGCGTGTGATCCGGAAGCAGCCGTTCGCATGATTGAGAGGATAGAACGACTGGCCGAAGAGGGGGACAGCTGCGGGGGGATTGTCGAATGCCGAATTAGCGGCATTGCCGCGGGACTGGGGGAACCCGTATTCGACAAGCTTGACGCTGAGTTAGCGAAGGCTATGTTGTCCGTCGGCGCGATTAAGGGCATTGAATTCGGGGCAGGCTTTCAAGCGGCCACTATGCGGGGAAGCGAGCACAACGATCAGATGGACGCGGGAGGGTTCCGGACGAACCATGCCGGCGGAATCATCGGTGGTATCAGCACCGGGGCGGATATCGTGTTCCGAGTCGTCGTAAAGCCGACTTCATCCATTTCAACCCCTCAACAGACTGTCGATGTAGACGGCAATGAACGGGAAATTGCGACGATCGGCAGGCACGATCCATGCATCTGTCCCCGCGTCGTACCGGTGATCGAAGCGATGGCTTGCATGGTAATCGAGGATCATTACAAGCGCCAAGCCGCTTTGCTGGACGAATAGCAGGGAACAACATACGGCAAAAAAAACCGGAAGCGATCTGCTTCCGGTTTTGTATTTAAAGATCTAATGCGGCTCTCAGGTCCCAAGGGAGCTGGGGAGCTGAAATCGCATTAAACCAGAGTTTGCAAGGAATCCGGCTTGAATGGTGCCAGCTCGTCGAAACGTCCGTCTCGAACCTTAGCGGCCCATTGCGGATCAGCCAACAGGGCACGGCCGACGGCAACCAGGTCAAATTCATTTTCCTCAAGACGATTCAGGAGCTCTTCGAGGTCTCTTTGGCCGGCACCCTTACCTTGGGTGAAGAGGCTGGTGAATACTTCATCGAGACCGACGGAACCGACGGTGATGACTGTTTTTCCTGTCAGTTTCTTGGCCCATCCAGCAAAGTTCAGGTCAGAACCTTCGAATTCAGGCTCCCAGAAGCGACGGGTCGAGCAGTGGAATATATCGACCCCGGCGTCAGACAGCGCGGTTAACAACTGACCCAGCTTTTCAGGCGTATCCGCCAGCTTGGCCTCATATTGGGTTGTCTTCCATTGGGATAGGCGGATGGCAACTGGGAAGTCTGGACCCACCGCCTCACGTACGGCTTTGATCACTTCGACCGCAAAGCGGGCACGCTTCAGCATGTCACCTCCGTATTCATCGGTACGCTGGTTCGTTCTCTCCCAGAGGAATTGGTCGATCAGGTATCCGTGGGCACCATGGATTTCTACGCCGTCAAAGCCAAGGCGTTTGGCATTCGCGGCTGCATCGGCATAAGCTTGAATAACCTGCTCGATTTCATCCTTGGTCATGGGTTTCGTGACGACGTTGCCGTCCAGGTCAAGTCCGGATGGTCCGATCGGAAGTGCTTCCGGGTTAGGCTCGGCACCTATTGGTCTAGTCATGCCGATGTGCCAAATTTGCGGCATGATCTTACCGCCGGCTTCGTGGACCTGACGGACCACCTCGGCCCAGCCGTTCAATGCGGCTTCACCATGGAAGTTAGGTATATTGGGGTTATCGGTTGCAGCTGGGTGATTTATCAGTGTTCCCTCGGTAATGATCAGTCCGACGCCATTCTCCGCACGCCGACGGTAGTAAGCGGCCACATCCGGGCCTGGAACGCCGTTCGGAGAGAACCCGCGCGTCATAGGGGCCATCACCACGCGGGATGGAAGAGTAAGGTTACCGATGGTATATGGCTCGAATAGGGATGCTGTAGATCGGACACTTTGATTTTGATTGCTCATGTATGGAATCCTCCAATATATTTAATATACTTTTCTGCATTTTCATAAAAATAGATATATATGATAAAAAGAAAGAGCTCTTAAGCTTAATCTTCAATCTGAATTTGCTTTTTAAGCCTAAAGCTCTTCCTTGAGTTGTTCGATAAAACGCTTAATGCCCTCCTCATTGCGTCTGTAATATGTCCACTGGCCCGCTCGATGGGATTCCAGTAAACCGGCCTTTTGCAATTTTACCAGGTAGCCAGAAACGACCGACTGAGCGAGTCCTGTTTTTTCTGAAATGGAGCCCACGCAGATACCGCCATGAAAATCACATTTGGAAGGCATGTGATCCTGCGGATCAAAATGTTCCTCCGGATGCTTCAGCCACTCCAGGATTTTAAACCGGGACTCGTTTGATAGTGCTTTGATGGTTTGTAAGGTATCCATGTGTTTCATTATATCTATTTTTATAGAAATGTAAATATGATTTTTAAAAATGATCGCTATCGGAGGATTAGGACAACCAAGCGTGCGTTGTTTTGCCGTATAAAGGGATGTAGACTGCTTACTGCGCTCCTACAAATTCAGCCGATTTAATGCCGGCTTGGCGGCCGAAAATAATGATCTCGGCAACGGAGTTGCCGCCGATCCGGTTTTGACCGTGCAAACCGCCGGTTAGTTCGCCGGCTGCGAACAGTCCTGGAATAGGCTTGCCGTCTTTATCCAAAACTTCCGTGTTCGTGTTGATTTTTACGCCGCCCATGGTGTAGTGAATACCGGGGGCAATTTGGATGGCATGGTATGGAGCCCCAGATAATTCGTTATCCATGCCTGTCGTTCTGTTGAACTCGGTATCTTTATTGTTCTTCACCGCGCTGTTCCATGTATCCAGTGTGGCTTGAAGCTGATCAGCTGGAACGCCCATTTCATTGGCCAAAGCCTCGATCGAATCGCCCTGAATGACAAAGCCCATTTTTTCATATTGCTGAATCGCTTTAACCCGGGATTTTACCCCGGAATCGAACACAAGATAAGCCGATTTTTCAGGAAGCTTATTGATGGCGGCGGTGACGTTATCCCGAGTATCCAGCTCGTTTGTGAAACGTTTGCCTTGGCTGGAAACGAGGATGGCCCCTTCTCCCCGAACGGCTTCCCCGATAAGATAAGATTTCTCCTGCTGAACCGTAGGGTGAACCTGGATTTGATCCATATCGACCGTAGTGCCGCCGAGTTTTTCAATCATGGTAATGCCGTCACCGGTGCTGCCTTCTTGATTGGTGGTCACGTAACCTTTCAGATCGGACCGAACTTCGGAGATCATGTCCATGTTGGCTCCGAAACCGCCGGTTGTCACAACGACGGCATCCGCTGCAATAGATTTCTCGTCTTTCCCGTTGAAGATGACTTTGACGCCGTTTGCTTTGCCCTCTTTTTCCGTAATATCCGTTACCTTGGCGTTGACGAATAGCGGAATTTCTTGTTCTTGTACATTTTTCACCAGACCGTTGACAAGGTATTGTCCTACCGCCGAGCCGTCCTCAGGACGGTGCGTGCGCTTCTCGTTCATGCCGCCCGTAATGGTGATATTGTTCAACCGAATCCCGATGGAATCCAGCCAATCGATCGCGCTTGCCGAATGGTCAACGAAGAAACGAAGCATGTCTTTGTCGTTGGTTTCATGACCGCCCTTTAAAGTCTCTTCATAAAATAAATCGTTGCTGTCCTTAATGCCCTGTTCTTGTTGGAACTTGGTTTCGGAAGCATTCATGCCCGAGGATGATTTTATGGTATTCCCGCCGGCAATCGGCATTTTTTCAAAAATGACCGGAGTCATGCCTTTTTCTTTTGCCTCAAGGGCAGCAGACATACCGGCTCCGCCTGCACCGACGATGATGATATCATACTTTTCTTTGAGCTGATCGATCGGCGTATACCCGGTTTGGGACGCACCCGAAACGGCCGTATCTGGGGCTTCTTCTTTTTTTGCGTTGTCTTGACTCTGATCATGGGTCCCGCCGCCGCATCCCGCGATGGCGAGCATGAAAGAGAGAATGAGTATAAGCGTTGCTGCAACCTTCTTTTTCACTGTGTAACCCTCCACTTTCTCTACATCTATTTAGTTGACCATAAAGAGCCAAACGAAAAAGGAGGTTTACCGTAGAAAAACGAGAAACAATAGGGTGTGCGAGTGTGGCCTTTATTCTTCGAATCTCAGATCTTCCCCGGTTGCCTCCCTCCGTCAGCCTCGTTAGGTCCACTTCATTTTAATATAGGGCTGTTAATTAAGTGGTGAATTATTTCACAATATAAACTTAATTTTTATTTACAACGATGCCATCGGGTTGCGATTTTCTCGACTTCTGCGCATTTCCAATCTATTTGCCTTCATAGGGTCACCGCTTTTTCGCGTTGAGTTCCTTTATAATGAAGGTGTATCGTCTGACTAATGGCCTTTGTGAATGATTACGCTCTGGATTGGAGGAGTTTTATGGCACAAACAACAAAAAAAGCGCTTGCCCTATCGCTAAAAAAAATGCTTGAGAAAAAAACGCTTGATAAGATTACCGTCATTGATGTTGTCGAGGACTGTGAAGTGAATCGGCAGACGTTTTATTATCATTTCAGGGATATTTATGATCTTGTGGAGTGGATTTGCACAAGCGAGGCTACCATAGCGCTGGATGGCAAGAAAACGTATGACACGTGGCAGCAGGGCCTATTGCAAATATTTGAGTATGTGCTAAAAAACAAGGCGTTTGTGACGAGCGTCTATCATTCTATTAAACGAGAGCAGCTGGAAAGGTACCTATTTAACGTAACGTATCATCTTTTGATAGGGGTTATTGAGGAAAAGGCCGTTACGATGTCGATCAGGGATGAGGATAAGTCGTTTATCGCTGACTTTTATAAATATGCGTTTGTAGGGCTGATGCTGGATTGGATTGCGAAAGGGATGAAAGAAGAGCCCTCTGCGATTGTGGACCGGCTGAGCATTTTGATTCAAGGCGATATCTTTTTCGCGCTGGAAAAGTTTAAATTGCACCACTCTCATTAGACAATATTAGCCTTGTGTCGAAAGTTTCGACATTAGGCGGACATTGTCTATGGGAGACCTCCGAATATATTTTTATGATGTAGTTGCTAGAATCAATTCGGAGGTGACTGGAATGTATTATAGCAATGGAAATTATGAAGCGTTTGCTCGCCCGGAAAAACCGGTCGATGTCGACAAAAAGTCTGCATATCTGGTTGGAGCCGGTTTAGGCTCTCTGGCAGCTGCGTGCTTCCTCGTGCGCGACGGCCAAATGAAGGGAGAGCGGGTCCACATTCTGGAGGAGCTTAGTCTTCCCGGAGGTGCCTGCGACGGAATTCATGACAGCGATAAAGGTTTTATTATTCGCGGTGGGCGAGAAATGGAAGATCATTTTGAATGCTTATGGGATTTGTTCCGTTCCATTCCGTCTCTTGAAATTGAAGGCGTATCGGTTTTGGATGAGTTTTACTGGCTGAACAAGAAAGATCCGAACTTCTCTCTAATGAGAGCCACGGTTAACCGGGGCGAGGATGCGCATACTGATGGGAAATTTGCTCTGAGCGAAAAAGCTTCGCTGGAAATCGTGAAGTTGTTCTTTACTCGAAACGAAGATTTGTATGATAAGAAAATTACCGATGTATTCACGGAGGATTTCTTTGCCTCAAATTTCTGGCTTTACTGGAGAACGATGTTTGCCTTTGAAGATTGGCATAGCGCCTTGGAGATGAAGCTTTACATCCAAAGATTCATTCACCATATTGGCGGACTGCCTGATTTTTCGGCGTTAAAATTCACGAAGTATAATCAGTATGAATCATTGATCCTGCCGATGATGAAATATTTGCAGTCGCATGGCGTTCATTTCCAATATGATATGACAGTTACGAATGTAGTATTTGATATCCAGGGCAATAAGAAGGTTGCCAAGCAAATGGTATGTCGCCGTGCCGGCAAAGAGGAATATATCGACTTGACGGAAGATGATTTGGTGTTTGTGACAAATGGCAGCTGCACGGAAAATTCTGCTTCGGGCGACCATCATCGCGCGGCTGAATTTAATCGTTCCTCAGGCGGCTGCTGGGAGCTCTGGAGAAATATTGCTAAGCAGGATCCATCCTTTGGACGCCCCGATAAATTCTGCACGAATACGGAAGCGACGAACTGGGAATCGGCAACCGTTACGACACTTGATGACAGAATCCCGCCATATATCGAAAAAATCTGTAAACGCGACCCGTTCAGCGGAAAGGTCGTTACCGGCGGCATCGTGTCCGTAAAGGATTCCAAGTGGCTCATGAGTTATACTCTGAATCGGCAACCGCATTTCAAAGAGCAGCCGAAGGATCAGCTTGTCGTTTGGGTGTACGGATTATTCACCGATGTTCCGGGCGATTACGTCAAAAAGCCGATGAGAGAATGTACAGGCGAGGAAATTACGATGGAGTGGCTGTACCATCTTGGTGTGCCGGAGCATGAAATTGCGGACATGGCTGCCAACTCTGCCCGCTGCATCCCGACTATGATGCCTTACATTACGTCATTTTTCATGCCGAGGACAGCAGGAGACCGGCCTAAAGTAGTTCCGGATGGTTGCGTTAACTTCGCTTTTATCGGACAGTTTGCCGACACGGTTCGCGACACCGTATTCACAACCGAATATTCGGTTAGAACGGCAATGGAAGCTGTGTACACCTTATTAAACGTAGACCGCGGCGTACCTGAAGTGTTCGGCTCTTGCTATGATGTCCGCGTACTGCTGGACTCCACTTCCAAAATGATGGACGGCAAAAAATTAACCGATCTGAAGCTTCCGTTGATCATGAACTTAATAGAAAAGCAGGCTTTGAAAAAAGTTTCCGGAACCGTCATCGAAGATTTACTGAAACGCTATAACATCATATAGTCGAAGTCCCATTATCAAAAGATGATATGGAACATCAACGAGCGCACCAATCCAAGATTGGTGCGCTGTATGGGGAAAAATAAACACGATAGATCCCTGGTCCTTATGGCTTCAGGAGACCTATCGTGTTTATTTATTCTTTGAAGGCTAGGCCCTTCTCGGCGAGAGCTTCGCGTAGTATTCTGACCGCTTTGGGTCCTACCCCGTGAATCGCCAGCAGTTCTTTCTCGGATGCCTGGGTGAGGTCGGCAAGCTGATGATAGCCTGCAACGATAAGGGCTTGGCATGCAGGTTTGCCGGCCTTAACGGGAAAGTCGCTTTCTGCAGCCGGAGTGGGGGTTTTGTCACGCATGGAGATCCCTCTCTTTTCGAATGTTTTGTTTAATGGATACAAGGCACAAGAATAGTGGTAGAGGTTAAGTTGGTAGGAATAACCAGTAAGATTATGTTATACATCTAACGTTCTGTAAAGAATGAATCCTATAATCGAAGAAGGACAGATTCATGGATCGTTTAGACAATCTTCATAAATTCTATTGACAATCTTAATGAGAATAATTATCATTGTGCTGAGTGTTGATAATGATAATTGTTCTCAATAATTATTATTAATAAACAATATCTACAATACATAGAGGGTATGAGGGGGAGAAATTCGATGCGCAGTATGAAGGGTGTCGTGTTTATCGTATTGATATTTGCTTTGGCTTTAGCCGGTTGCGGCGGGGGTGCGGCATCCAATGAAGGAGGCAGCTCCACGGCAGCGAAGAATTCGGATCAAGGGGCTGCACAGGGCGGGGATAATACTGAAAGCACACCGGAGACCCGAATCATCAAGCACGCTCTGGGCGAGACGAAAATTACGGGCGTTCCGAAGCGTATTGTCGCGCTGGAATGGCTTTACGCGGAGGATGTCCTGGCACTTGGTGTTCAGCCTGTGGGCATTGCAGATATTGAAGGGATGAACCAATGGGTGAACATCCCGGTTGAGATCGGGGCGGACGTTACCGATGTCGGCACCCGTCAAGAGCCGAATCTGGAGCTGATCGCTTCCTTGAAGCCGGACCTGATCATCGGTTTGAAATCGAATCTTGAAGCCGGCTATGATACGTACAACAGCATCGCGCCTACCTTGGTGTTTGATCCTTATCCGACTGAGGGACAAGGGGATCAATATGAAGAGATGGTTAATACCTTCAATACGATTGCTGACGTGCTTGGCAAGAAAGGCGAAGCCGCAAAAGTGCTTAGCGATCTGGATCAAACTTATGCCGATGCCAAGTCCAAGCTTGAAGCAGCCGGCATGACGGAAAAACCGTTTGCCCTCGCGATGGGATACAGTAATCAAAATGCGGTGACGTTCCGGATTTCGACGGATAATTCCTTGGCCGTCAAAATTCTGGAGCACATCGGGCTGACCAACGCCCACAAACCTGATCAATTTGAGGTTTATGGCTTTACCACCACAGACGTAGAGGCATTGCCTGCCCTTCAGGATGCGAATTTCCTGCATATTATCCAGGAGAGCGATAACATCATCGAGAACCAATTGAAGGACAATCCGGTGTGGAAAGGTCTGAACTTTGTTAAAGAAGACCGCGTGTACGCACTTGGCGGTGACATGTGGCCATACGGCGGCCCATTGTCTGCCCAAACCATGGCCCAGAAGACAGCTGATCTGCTCACAAAATGAGTCTCGGCAACAACCTGGCACAAGGCTCCGCGCCGGTGAGCATTCATCCAGCCCCACCCGTTTCCTCAGGTAGGGGCTGGAAGCCGTTATGGATGCTGGTTGGAGGCCTGGTGGCTCTGTTATTCCTCACGTTTATCAGCTTGACGCAAGGGCTGGCCGATATATCCGTCAATACGGTCGTGCAGGCCCTGGTGTCTCCGCAGGATATCGCGGATCACCATCTCATCCGCAGCGTGCGCCTTCCGCGTACGGTCATGGGCCTGTTGGCTGGCGCCGCCTTGGCGGTGTCGGGCGTGCTTATGCAGACCGTCACGCGCAACCCGCTGGCCTCGGAGACGACGCTTGGCGTAAATGCCGGCGCTTATTTGGCCGTCGTGGCGGGGATGATCTTCTGGCCGGGACTGCTGCATCAGTATGCCCTTCCACTGGCAGTGGCAGGGGGGACGCTGGCGGCCGTCGCCGTCTATGCGCTGGCGGGAAAAACGCAGGGCTCTCCTCTGCGGATTGCATTATCCGGGATGATTGTTACCCTGGTTTTATCCTCCGTTACGAGTGCGCTGGTGCTGCTGAACCAGCAAACGACGCAGGGGATTTTTCTGTGGGGCTCCGGCTCGCTTATTCAGAATGACTGGGATGGCGTAGCTTTTTCATGGCCGTGGATCATTGGCGGGCTGATCGTGCTGTGTTTGGCGGTACGTCAGTGGGACATTCTGACCCTCAATGAGGAGTCGGCACGTTCCCTTGGCCAAAAAGTCGGCACCACCCGTTTGCTTGCGATGGGGGCAGCGATTGTGCTGGCCTGCGTGACCGTGAGCGTGGTCGGTCCGATCGGCTTTATCGGGCTGGTCGCTCCCCATCTGGTCCGCCTGTCCGGCGTGGTCCGGCATGCGGGGTTAATTCCGCTGGCTGCCTTATGGGGCTCGGCTCTGCTTGTCGGGGCCGACACGGTGGCCAGGATGTTCATAAACGCCTACGGGGAGCTTCCGGTCGGAGCCATTACGGCCATGATCGGAGCCCCGTGCCTCATCTGGCTTGCAATGCGGGTATCCCGTTCGTTGATCGGAGGGCGCGGGTCTTCCGGCGGATCGATCATGGCGGGCACGAGCCTGCGCCGGATACCTTATCCGGCCTTGGTAACACTGTTTAGCGTGCTGCTGGTGCTGGTATGGGTATTCAGCCTGATGAGCGGCAGTCTGCGCATTCCCTTCACGGAAGTGCTGGCCGTGCTTACGGGAGGCGGCGAGTCGATGTATCGCCAGATTCTGCTGGAGTTCCGCCTGCCCAGGCTGTTAACTGCCGGGTTGTCCGGCATGGCGCTGGCCGTCAGCGGCAGTCTTCTGCAGAATGCGGTCCGCAATCCGCTGGGGGATCCCCAGGTGATCGGAGTGACCAGCGGAGCCGGTGCTGGCGCACTGCTCCTGATGATCGGTTTTCCGCAATTGTCGGCAGGCTGGGTCCCGGTCGGCGCGGTTCTTGGGGGGATGGCTGCAGCTGCTTTGGTATATGCGGTGTCCTGGAAAAGAGGACTTCATCCGACGATTCTTACGCTGGTCGGCATTGCCGTTGCCGCGCTTGGTTCCGCCATCATCAATCTGATGATCATTCATGCCAAGGTGGACGTAGCCCCCGCATTATCCTGGATGGCGGGCAGCACATATAACCGGGGCTGGACGGAGGTGCAGCGGATTGTTCCCGCTATTCTGATCCTGCTTCCTCTGGCTGCGTGGCTCGGGCGGAAGGTGGATCTGCTGACGTTCAGCGAAGAAAGCTCAACCGGCCTCGGTCTCCATGTGCGGAATACCCGGGTGTATGTCGCCATCATTGCGGTGCTGTTGGCTTCGATCGCCGCAGCCAATGTCGGCTCGGTCGGCTTTATCGGACTGCTTGCGCCGCATGCCGCCAGAATGCTGGTTGGGGCTCGCCATCGGCAATCGATGGTCATCGCGGCGCTGCTCGGCGGAATTTTGCTGGCTGGGGCGGACTGGATCGGGAGGGTGGTCATGATTCCGAAGGAGTTGCCTTCGGGTATCGTTACCGCGCTTCTGGGTGCGCCGTATCTGTTATATCTGATGGGAAAAACCAATAAGCTGAAGAAGAAATAACCGTGATATATTCAAAAAGGCTATTCCATAGTCGCCAAGAGAGGCGACATGGGATAGCCTTTTTTGTCTTCATTCGGTTGATTATTAGATTTGCCGTGTTGTGCTTCTTGTGGCTGCGGTCGGCTGTTAGGCTTCCGTGTACCGTACAAAAGACAGGATGATATCCTGCGGATGATCTCCGAAACCCGAACCATATAGATTCAGGCCGTTCGGGTGCTCGGCGTCTTTCTTCACTTCGAAGCGGACGCGGATGGGCCGGTTAAAGGCAAGCTCCAGCGAATCGATGGTCGTGGCGCTGGACTCGTGGCCATTGACCTGGCTGCCTTGTTTGGTTACGCGCCATTCCGTCAGCAAACCGTACTCACTGCCGCTTCTCCATTTATCCGGGGTGAGTTTCCCCTTGCGATCACCAAAATCACCGGGACTCCTCCAAGTGCCTACAGGTTGGTCGTTGATGCTAACCGTGATGTCGGATGGCCAATCCTGCTGGAAGGAAGGCGCTTCGGAGCTAAGCTCCGCGCGGATGCGCAGCTCATCAAGGGCCGCTCCGGGCGGCATAGGGTTCGCAAAATAATATTCGATATATCCTGATCCCGAGAACCAGAGCAGCGCAGCCTCCGTTCGTTCCGGCATGTAAAAGGCGCGCGGATCGTCAGGCGATCCGATCAGAGATCCGTCCCGAGCTGCTATCCCGCAGGTTGGCTCGATATAGCAGTGGGAGAACATGCCGATGGGCATGTGGATTTCTTCCGTGCGCTGCAGCCCCTCGCCCGGCTTCGATGGCAGCTCGAGAAAAATGGAACGGCAGGTGACGGCGCAGATTTTTTCCCGGTTCGCTCCTTGCGAAGAGACGATCAGATCCGCTTGCTCCAGCATCTGGACATTAATGGACACCGTAGGCTGCGCAATCCCTAGCGCCTCTGCTAACTGACCGACACTCATCGGTTTATCGCCAAGCGCTTCAAGGATGCGGACACGGACGTCACTGGATAGGGCCTTGGCCACTTCCACGATCCGGGATGCCGGATAACGGTTGGTTTCCAGCTTCGATTCGTTCATAATCCCCTTCCTTTACTGAAGAGTTGTAGTAGCTCCAAGTGTACAATACATTTGTTATATTGTAAAAGTATAATGTACAT
Organism: Paenibacillus sp. FSL W7-1332; assembly: GCF_037969785.1. Classification (NCBI taxonomy): domain Bacteria; kingdom Bacillati; phylum Bacillota; class Bacilli; order Caryophanales; family Paenibacillaceae; genus Paenibacillus; species Paenibacillus sp. FSL W7-1332. The sequence goes on from NZ_CP150209.1 coordinate 252,101, forward strand.
TGAATTTATTATATACAGGTGCTAGAATAGGGGCAAATTCAAAAAAAGGAAAGGTTGTGTACCTTCATGAAGACTCCTGTAGCACCCTCCATTCACACGGAAATTCCGCGCGCGGAGTACCCCAGACCGGATTTTGAGCGAAAAGACTGGTTGAATTTGAACGGCCAGTGGTCGTTCCGGCTCGACACGCAAGGATCAGATGATGTACAACAACAAGCAGGTACGGGCGCCGATGGAGACGCTGCTGCCCTGGAGGGTGGAGACGCCAGCCTTTTTACTTCAGAGATTACGGTGCCCTTCTCTTGGGTTAGTCCCCTGTCCGGCATTGAGCGTAACGAGAAGGGGGTAGGCTGGTATCGTCGATCCGTGAAGTGGGAGCCAACCGGGAGCCAGTCCCGGATCTTCCTGCGGTTTGGTGCCGTCGATTATCTGTGTGATGTATGGGTCAACGGCAAGCATGTCGGCTCGCATCAAGGCGGCTACGGAACCTTCGAGTTTGACGTGACAGCGGTGTGGGATTTGGTAAAAGACAATACGATCGTTGTGCGTGCAGAGGACTTCGACCACAATTATCAGGCCCGAGGGAAGCAGGGGTACGGCGAGATCCGGGGCATTTGGCAGCCGGTTTGGCTGGAGGCCCGGCCGCAAACCTACTTGGAGCAAGCCATCTTTACGACCTCCATTGACGGTCGGATCGAATTGAAATCCAAGATCCAGGCTCAAGAAGCAGGGACAGTGAAACTCCAACTCTCTTTTGCGGAGGGCTCGGTTACGCATCAGGTGGAGTGGGAACTGCAAGAAGGCGCGAATGAACGGACAACGGTGTTCCAAGTCCACGACCCGCGGTTGTGGAGTCCTGAAACCCCTCATTTATACGAAGGGGAGCTGCGACTGGCCGGTTCATCCGGCGAAGATGTCGTCCATACTTATTTTGGCATACGGGAGATCGGAACGGCGAAGTTTGACGGACGGGATTACCGCTGGATCACGTTGAACGGGAAGCCGGTTTATTTAAACGGGACGCTGGACCAATCCTACCATCAGACGGGATTCTTTACTTATCCGACGGATACGGAGATGCGGGACGAGATCTATCTGATGAAACGGCTGGGACTGAACTTCGTGCGGATTCATATCAAGCCGGAGGAGCCCCGCAAGCTGTATTGGGCGGATAAACTCGGAATTCTGGTGACGGAGGATATGCCGTGCTTCTGGGGCAATCCGGATGAAGCGGCGCGTTCCGCCTATGAGCGCGAGGCGCTGGAAGTGATTGAGCGGGACCGGAATCATCCGTCAATCTTTTCATGGGTCATGTTTAACGAGACTTGGGGGCTTCGCACGGATAGCGAGTCTGCCGGCCTGACGGGCGGCGAAGGACAGCATCGGTATTATCTTCCGGAGACCCAGGAGTGGGTAAGGGAGAAATACAGATGGGCCAAGGAGCTGGACCCGACTCGGATTGTGGAAGACAATTCTCCATGCGCCTACGATCATGTGGAGACGGATATCAATACTTGGCATTTTTACATCAACGGTTATGAACCGCTGCGGAATCATATCGAGGAGATTGTCCAGAAGACCTATCCAGGGTCCGAACATAACTATATCGGCGGCAATCAGCAAGGCGACGCTCCGCTCATGAACAGTGAATGCGGAAACGTGTGGGGAATTGACGGAGGAGCCGGGGACAGCGATCTCGCGTGGCATTACCGTTACATGCTGAACGAGTTCCGGCGCCATGATAAGCTGTGCGGCTTCGTATTTACGGAGTTCCGTGACGTGACAAACGAATTTAACGGCTATTACCGCCTGGATGGGACGGACAAAAAATTCGGGTACGAGGATTTTGTGCCGGGCATGACGATCGCCGATCTGCACACGCCGGATTTCATCGTTATTGACGCACCGCCTTGCCAGACGCTGGACCAAGGGGCTGAGGCTGTCATACCGCTGCTGCGCTCCAGTTATTCGGATCAATACCATGGACAGAAGCTTACCCTTGCCTGGGAATTATCCTATGATCAGCTCGGAACGAAGGTTGTCGCTGATCAAGGCACCCTGGATGTGGTCTGGGGCGGCTACGGTGTTGCGCCACTAACGGAACTCAAGCTTCGCATGCCGAAGACCGATGCGGTTGCGATCCTTGGAGTTCGTCTCTTAAATGAAGGAAGAGGTGTGGTAACGCGCAACTTTACGACGTTTGATGTTCATGGCGGAAAAGGTCAGGGGAACGATGGAGCGGAAGGGAGCACCGTAAGCATCCCGGTTAACACATTCCGTGAGCAAAGCTTCGCCTACATGTGGGAGGCGCTTCAAGGCTCCAAAGTGAATGGCGGCGGAGAAGGCCGATTCGTCTATGAGGTGCAGCTGCCGGATCACGACGAACAGCCGCTGATCCGCGATATCGAGATATTCTTCGAGGCTGGAGCGAAACGCTTATTGGCCAGAAATATCGAGGGGGCGCGGCATCGCACGCATGGCATCGACTTTATGCACGGGGCTTCGGCGGATGTGGAGTATAACCCGAGCACTTACTATATGACGGATGAAGAGCTGCATGAATCCCGTATTTCCGTATGGGTGGACGATGTCCAAATCGGCGAGGCCGTGCTCGCGGATGACCCTGCCGATAGTCGAGGCGTTCTGTCGTGGCACTATCAGCCGGTCCATAACCTTCTGGAAGAGGCCGGTTCGTACGGATACCTGTGCCAGGCGCAGGTACCGGGCAGACTCGCGGCTGAGCTTGACCGCAAGCGCAGCTTCCGACTGGAGCTGCGGGCCGAGAAGGGCGGCATCAGTCTGTATGGTCGGAATGCAGGGCGTTATCCGATCGATTTGCTGGTGCGGTGCCGATAATAGGGCGAATACGGGCTTCTTCCATGCTTTAATTCATCTTTTCTAATATGATAGTATATATTTAATAAAGACCAAGTGCGCTAACACTTGGTCAGTACAATTGGCTTGGATGGTTATCCCTTCTAGGTCATATAAGGAGTAAAACCCACCTTCGGTTTCCAATCTTAGGGTGGGTTTTACTTTTTCTTGTTGTTATTATTGATGTAGGTTAAAAGAGCAAGAATGAACGTTCCAAAAAGGAACATGATCGTTTATGCATCTTTCACTTCCATGGCGGTTTATAGATTTGATTCTGCATCCCTTTCATATAACGGTTTAAATCTAAGTTAGGTTCTTTTGCTGCTTGATGTAGCATTCCCGCCGATGGCTTCCAACAATGACAACCTTCTCCATGTTCATGCAGGCCGAAGTATACTTCATTAAACCCAAAAAGTGATAACTCATTCAGGAAGTCTTCTCTTTGTGCATCTTCACGAGAAATTCCTGGCTGACGATTTCATTGCCTTCAGTCATCAACTGTCAAATAATCTTGTATATCGGTTTTCTAATTCATTATTAAATAATTCTATAGGTCTAAGATATTCTCGTTGATTATTTAGATCTATCGATTTGTAAAGTCTATCGTTATTCCATCTATTTAAATCATAATAATTATCAAATTCCGTACCTACATCCTGCATGATTAGAACAATATCATTCAGTGTTCCGAGAATACTTCTATTGTTAGTTGTTGTATAAACGGCTTCATTACACTCGTTTAGGTATTCATGAATGGTTGACTTGTTAATGCGCTCAGATATTAAATAATTCTCTAATTGTTCCTTAAATATATTCTTCAGGTTTTTATATTGGGTACTTCTAATTCCTGCTATAGTCAAACTCAACCTCGACAGATCATTTATTAAAACTATATGCTTCCGTTTATTCACAAAAACGAGATTAGCATGCCAACTAAAGAACGGATCAGCAATGTCAATTTTGGTTATGGATTTATCGATTTTCATATCCTTTAATAAATTCTTTGTTGAGCGGATAATAAGCAAAATATCGCCTCTTTTTTGGTTTAGTCTATTTATAGCAATGGTTTCGACTAACGTCTTTGCCACGATTTCACCCATTCCTACACAGGATCCAATGGACGAATTCGTCTAATATACACATACAGTATGCCTCAGATCGATTCTAATCTCCAGCAAATGTGTGGCAAAAGAACGCAAAAGCAAGGAATCTTGTATAAGAATCGAGTCCTTATAAAAAAGCCAGCGTCATTCCAAAGATTGGATAACGCTGGCTTCTTTTTCCTGTCTTGCAATTAACCTGTTTCACCGCTTCTTCCAGAACAGCTGGAGCGCCATCCTCGCGCACCATAGGGAGAACAGCAGGAACAGCAGCGCCCAGACGAAGGCCGGGAGCACGGTCATGTTGGCCAGGTTGGAGGCGTCGCCTGCTTGTTTGGGCTGGGTCAGCGCCATGGTCAGGAGGGTTAGCGGACCGACCACGGACTCTTCCAGCACGAGAAAGGCAAGCAGCAGGTAGTAGAAATTACGTATTTTTTCGCCGAGGAAATAGAAGATCAAATTCACGATCATAAAAATAATGAGCCACCATAATCCATAGCCGGCGCGAACGAAGAAAATGATCATAATGAGAGCAAGCACGGTAATGGTGATCAGGCCGGTGGCCTGCTTTTTCTTGGCATAGCCGTAGAACATCAGAATGGCGAACAGGGACGCCGACATATAACCTGCTAGCGAGACCACAATCGGACTCCAGCCGCCGGAAGCCAGCATGGAATAGGTCACGCCGCTGTGATCGGGATTCAGCTCGATGCTGAGCACCCGCCCCGACATGAGTAGGGTCATGACGGCATGCCCCAGCTCATGGATCATCGTATCCAGGATACGGAACCAGGAAGAGAAGGGGATCAGCCTTGTCAGAATAGCCGCGCCCACTAGAAATAACAATGCTTTCAGCCATTTATTCATTCGAAGGTCCTTTCAGCATAAAGTCATTCGCTAGACTGTCATTCCGTCCATTATAATACAGATGAGAAACATGTGAAAACCGGGTAGTCCCTATTGGTTAAATGGTATAATTGAAGTTGTGACGGAGGTTCATGTTCGATGACAAACGATAAGCCTAACAACGACAATCACATAAAAGATATAAGACAAACTACGCATGTGAGTGACCAAGGGATTCGTTTTGCCGAATTCGAGCTGGCGGGTGATGAGCAGGACGTTTCGCTGCCAGACAAGCAGTCAGTTATGCTGAATCAGGAGCAGGAACCCATGAATCCTGTGGCACCAACGAAGAAATCCTTGATTGTGAAACCGCAGCAGCCGCTGGATATGAATTGGGATGAGGACTTCCGCTACGTGACCAAGGAACAGCAATTCGTGCAGAAAGCAAGGGAGCTCGCATGGCATGTAGAGGGGGCGACCCCTTTTGTAGCCTTCAAAAGCTATTGGCCAACCTACGACCAGATGGCCAGCGACCAGTTCAAATGGTATTTTTACTGGCGGGAGGAAGTCAGGTCCGGGCGGTACCCGGATACGGACTTATCCTATTTGTTTGTCTATTTTTACGAGCTGATCCATGGCGTGGGTTGGAGCGATCCCCTGCAGGGCTATGAATTGATGGAGCAGGCGTGGCATGCCTACCGTAAGCGTTATACCAAGCTGGATACGTACTTGCGGGAGTGGTTATACGATTTTATGATCGTGCATGGCCTGGATATGCCGATCCGCGAAACGTACCAGCGCTTTCCGCGCGTTCTATCCAGTGAGCTGAAGGAGAAGGAATGGAAGCGTCGGTTCTCCCTCCAGCCCGTGGAGCTGACGTGGGAGCTGCTGCTCGATTTACTGGATTATGACGTGGAGAAGAGCCGTTTTTATCAGGAGAGTGGCCGCAAGGACTTGGAACAGTATGCCCCCAAAGTCATTGCGCTCGTGGACAGCTATTGGGCCAAAATAAGGGGGCACCGATTCATCGACCACTTTCAGCCCCGGCCCCGGCAGGTGAAACGGCATTTATTCCGCAGTGCGGTGTACGATCATGGGTTATACGGGCGAAACGTCGTGCTGACGGTGGTGTCCTTAAGCGAGTACGCTCCTCTGCGCTCTTATATAACGGCACTGGTACGCTTGACCGAGAATAAGCTGCGGGACCTGAGAGGTTTCAAGGGACGGCTGCGCGGCCCGGATGTAGTGGATCCTGAAATAGTAGAGATTATTACCCGTTATTTGAAAAAAGAGATTCAGGAGCAGCTCGAGGCGCAGCGCAGACAGGCGATACCTGAGGTTCAGATCGATACCGGGAAGCTGCGCCGATTACAGCAGGAGTCGGACCAGGTCCGCGACATGCTGCTTACGGAGGAAGCCGGGCAGCAGGCTGAAGTGATCTACAGCCAGCTGGCACCGGAGTCGGCTCCTTCCGTTGGTGCTTCTTCAGGCCACTCCGAAGATGTGGGAACAAGCACTAATCTGGCTGTACCTTCCAAGGGTCGATCCTCCCGAAAATCGGTGGCGAAGAAACCGGACGTGTTCCAGGCGGTGATGGATTTTGATGCGGATCCTTATGAGCTCGACTCCTTAGAGGTGCGTGATCAGCTTGATAAAGCAAATGTCATCGCTCGTTCCGTGAACACGGAGGAATCGGAATCAGAAGCAGCAAACGGAAGGTCTATGGAGCCGTCAGGGAGTGCTGGTGATCGCTCGATGCAATCCACAGGCTCTCTGGGGCTCAAGCCGCTGCCTTCATCAGAGCATTCATCTGAAGCTGGGGGCATCCACGTTATAGACCCGCACGTCGTAGATGTAGAGGCCCTTATAGGGATGCCTACAGTAGGAGAGCAGTCGTGGCAATGGGAGGTAGAGGATGAGGAATGGCAGGAGCTTGCAGAGCGTCTCAATCCCACCCACCTGGAAGTTCTCCACGCCCTCAAGGCGGGACCGAACCGCTCGGAGCTGCAGCAAATTGCGGAGAGGGCCGGTTCCATGCCGGCGTTATTGCTTGATGAGATCAATGAGGCCGCGATGGATACCATCGGTGATCTTCTAATTGATGGGGAGACCATTGCGGATGATTATATAGATATGCTGGAGACATTAAAGTCCGTGTAACCGGACGGATTGAGATCGGTTTGACTCGTTATGCTTGAGAGATGCTTGAGAGATGCTTGAGAGATGTTTGTAAGATGCTTGAAAGAGGTGGAACTATGACGGAACTAAAAATACCGAAACGGCTCACAACGGCCCTCGTAAACTCTTTAACGGCAGGGGTCGTGCCGCGGGTGGGGCTTGAGTTCATCGCCGTCGGCCGGAAGCCGGAGGTGGAGTCCATCCTGCGCGATATGGATAATATCGCCGAGGGCGGCGCCGCCTTCCGCCTGATTACGGGCCGCTACGGAAGCGGCAAAAGCTTCCTGCTGCAGATCATCCGCAACTACGCGATGGACCGCGATTTCGTGGTGGCGGATGCGGATCTGTCGCCGGAGCGGCGGCTGGTGGGCACGAAAGGGCAAGGTCTTGCCACATACCGTGAGCTGATGACCCATTTGTCTACGCGAACGCGTCCGGATGGGGGTGCACTGGAGGCCATTTTGCAAAAATGGATCGCCGCGATCCAGCAGGACATCATGCAGGAGACGGGCATGCGGCCGGATGATCCTGCTCTGAACGATCGGGTGGAGCTGCAGATCTATGCGGTGACAAACGGCATGCAGAATCTGGTGCACGGGTTTGATTTTGCGAAGGTGTTGGCTGCGTACTGGAACGGCTATAAGCTTGGCGACGATGACCGCAAGGGAGCGGCGCTGCGCTGGCTCCGCGGGGAAGTGCCGACGAAGACGGAGGCGCGTAAGGACCTTGGCGTCGGGGTCATTGTCGATGACGACAATTGGTACGATTATATGAAGCTGTGGTCCGAATTTACGGCGGCCATCGGGTATAAAGGATTGCTGTTGTTCATTGACGAAGGGGTGAACCTCTACAAAATCACCAACAGCGTATCCCGCCAGAGCAACTACGAGAAGCTGCTGACCATGTTCAACGACACGATGCAGGGCAAAGCGGAGCATCTGGGCATCTACATGGGCGGAACACCGCAGTTTGTCGAGGATGAGCGCCGGGGGCTCTTCAGTTATGACGCGCTGCGTTCCCGCCTGATCGACGGACGCTACGGCAGCAGCTCGCTGAGAACGTACACTTCGCCCATCCTGAAGCTGGACATGCTGTCGTATGAGGAGATTCTTATCCTCCTGCAAAAGCTGCGGGATATCCACGCCCTGCACTTCAAATATGAAGCGCAGTTAACGGATGATCAGCTCATCGCATTCATGCAGACGGCCGTGAATAGGTTGGGAGCAGAGGAGCTGCTCACCACCCGCGAGGTGGTGCGGGATTTCATGGATCTGCTGCATACGCTGCATCAGCATCCCGATGCCACGTTTGAAGAGCTGCTAGGCGAGCGTGCCGCAGCGCAGCCGCAGGGCAAAGGGCCGAATGATGCCGATTCGGACGATCTGGACGATCTCCTCGCGGAGTTTGAATTATGAGTGCGAACCCTTTTTCCAGACTGGCCCCGTTCATTCAGGAATTCATCTATAAAAAAAGATGGGATACACTCCGTGAGGCGCAGGTGGAAGCCTGCCGGGTGCTGTTCGACACGTCCCATCATCTGCTGATCGCTTCCGGTACGGCATCGGGCAAGACCGAAGCCGCGTTCTTCCCGGCGCTGACGGAGCTGTACAACGTGCCTTCCAGCTCAGTAGGGATCCTGTATATCGGCCCGCTTAAGGCGCTGATCAACGATCAGTTTGAGCGCATCTCCGATCTGTTGAAGGAGGGCCAGGTGCCGGTATGGCATTGGCATGGCGATGTGTCCCAAGCCGAGAAAACGAAGCTGATGCAGAAGCCGTCGGGCGTGCTGCAGATTACGCCGGAATCGCTTGAGGGGCTGCTCATGAACCGGCCGAACGCCATCCCGGCGCTGTTCCAGGATTTGCGGTATGTCATCATTGACGAGGTGCATGCCTTTATGGGAGCGGATCGGGGCATTCAGGTGCTGAGCCAGCTGACCCGGATCGAGCGGATGGCTTCCTGTTCCCCTCGCCGTATCGGGCTGTCGGCTACGCTTAGCGATTACGAGACCGCAGCCGGCTGGCTGGGCGCAGGCACGAAGAACGCGGTCGAAGTTGTCTCGCCGCAAGGGGGGCGGAAGCTGCGGCTGTCGGTCGAGCATTTCTCCTTCCCCGATGCGCGGGATGAGAAGCAGGCGGAGCAGCTGGAGCTTGCCCGTAAAGCCTATTACGATTTCGTATACGACAACACGCATCTGAAAAAAGCGCTGGTCTTCACCAACAGCCGCTCGGATGCCGAGCTGACCACGCTCGAGCTGCGCAGGATTGCGGCCAAGCGCGAGCAGCGGGACGTCTTCCATGTGCACCATGGAAGCATCTCCGCGATGCTGCGCGAGGAAGCCGAGGCCGCGCTCCGTGAAGGTCCGGGGCCGGCGGTTGCGGCGGCCACCCTGACGCTGGAGCTCGGCATCGATCTCGGTGAGCTGGAGCGGGTGATTCAGCTGGGCGCCCCGTACAGCTGCTCCAGCTTCGTTCAGCGGCTCGGCCGCTCCGGCCGGCGCGGGGATCAGGCCTCCGAGATGATGTTCCTCTGTCCGGAGGACGAGGATGAGGAGGCCATGCTGCCTGCGCGCATGCCATGGATGCTGCTGCGGGCCATTGCAGTCATCGAGCTGTATATTCGCGAGAAGTGGGTCGAACCGCTGGCCCTGCGGAAGAAGCCGGTGGGCGTGCTCTATCATCAGACGATGAGCACGCTCAAGAGCATGGGCGAGGCTGAGCCGCCGGATCTGGCAAGAGCGGTGCTGACATTGCCGGCTTTCCGCGGCATCGAGCCGGAGGAATACAAGGAGTTCTTGCAGTATTTGCTGCAGACGGACCATATCCAGCGTACGGAGGAAGGAAGCTTGATCATCGGCCTTGGCGGGGAGAAAATCGTGAACAACTACCGCTTCTACGCGGTGTTTAAGGACGATGAAGAGCATGTCGTATATAACGGGTCCGAAGAAATCGGATCGATTACGACCGTGCCGCCGCCGGGCTACTGCTTCTCGCTCGCGGGCAAGCTGTGGAAGGTGGAGGAAGTCGATACGAAGCATAAGGCCCTGTATGTAAAGTCGGCCAAAGGCAAGGTCGATACCTTATGGCTTGGCGCAGGCGGCGATGTGCATACTCGCGTGGTGCAGAAGATGCGGGAGGTGCTGGCGGACAGCGCCATTTATCCGTATCTGGCGCCGGGCGCGGTGAATCGTCTGGAACGGGCCCGTCGTCTCGCCCGGGAAAGCGGACTGCTGAAGCAGGTGGTCCTACCGGCGGGCGGCGACTCCCTGTTCATCCTGCCTTGGGCGGGCAGCAAGCAGTTCCGCACGCTGGAACGACTGCTGAAGCATAATCTGTCGGAACGGCTGGCGCTTCGCTCTATCGTGCCGATGGAGCCATATTATATGGTGGTCGCGGGTAAGGTCGATAATAAGACGCTGATGGAGGAAATCAAGCAGGAACTGATGGATTGCGAGGACGCAAGCGCACTCCTGGATCCGGACGAAGCGCCGTATCTCGGCAAATATGACGAGTTCGTCCCGCCGAAGCTCGTTCGCACCGCTTTTGCCGCCGACGGACTGGATCTGGAGGGATTGGCTGATGTGCTGGGGATGGCACATGGAGCAGCGGGAAGGGGAGCTATGGATGTGTGACAAGGAAGAAATACTTCCTTATGGCAATGTGAACGAAGTCGTACGTATCGGTAATACCGTTCATCGTACGACTGAATGGAGTTCTTTCGTGCATGACTTGCTTCGACACTTGGATAAGCAGGGGTTTGAAGGCGCCCCCAAGTTCATAGGCATTGATCACAGCGGTCGTGAGATCTTGTCCTACATTCCTGGCGAAGTGCCGGGAAACCAATATCCTGATTTTAAACCCTATATATGGTCGGATCATGCTCTTATCCAGAGTGCAGCGTTGTTACGGCGTTATCATGACGCCGTACAGGACTTTGCCGCAGCTTCAATCCAACCGAAAGTTGCACATACCCCTCAGGTTTCGGGGGAATGGGACGAAGAAGTGGTCTGTCACAATGATGCCGCGCCATACAATATCGTTTTTCAAGACGAAGTGCCGGTTGCACTGATTGATTTTGATCTGGCTGCGCCAGGTCCAAGAATCTGGGACGTCGTTTATATGCTGTACACCTCAGTCCCGCTGGCAAGCTTTGCAATAGATTACACTACGGGGACATCGATACCTTATCAATCGGAATTACATGCTGCGGATCGCACGCACAGAGTATCGCTGTTCTTTAAGTCCTATGGCATATCACCGCCTCCCAACTTGAAAGAATGGACTATAAGACGCATCAAGGCATTATGCGATACACTCACAACCGGTGCGGCACAAGGCAACAAGGCTTATCAGAACATGATCGATGACGGGCATGTGGCCCATTACGAACGAGAGATTCAATTTCTGCAGGCACACTTTGAAGAGTGGTACCGATGAAGGGTACCGATTTGAAGAGTGTCTGCTTTTTTTCATATCTATCCCCCCAGGGGTCGCTGAGCATAATCGAAAAAAATATTTGTAACCCCTTCCAAAAAAACATTGTGTTCACCTCGCGTATGTGGTAACTTATGTACATAAAAACGTTTTTATCGCAAAGGAAGAATGGAATGGTTATATGGGTAAAGTAACAATCAAGGATGTGGCAAGAGAAGCCGGCGTCTCCATTTCTACGGTTTCGAATGCATTGAACGATGTAGATGTATTGAACCCGGAGACCAAATCCCATGTGCTGAAGGTGGCGGAGCGACTCAATTATGTGCCTAACCTGAACGGGAAGCTGTTGAAGTCGGGGAAGACCAAGATGCTGGGCTTCTTTACGACAAGCGTGTCAGGGCCTTACTTCTATACACTGGTGGAGTCGATGTCACGTGAATGTGACCGTCTGGGTTATGGATTGAACGTGTTTGTGACAAAGGATAAACAGGTAATCATGAGCAATATTATGGGAGGCCGGGTAGATGGCGTCATTATCTTTGAAGAGCTGAAGATCGACGATAGAGACATTGCCGCTATGGAGAAGGACAAGATTAAGGCCGTTTTTCTGGATCGCGAGGTTCAGAGTGAGACGATGGGCAGCATCATATTCGACTCTTACGTAGCCGGTTATGAAGCAACCAAGTACCTGATCAGCCTGGGGCATAAGAAGATTGCCTACATTTCCGGCGTGGATACGATGTTTGACAGCGTGCAGCGGAAGGAAGGATATCTGGCTGCGCTTCGGGAGTGCCAGTTCCCGATCGACGGAGACTACATACTGCAAGGCTATTTTGAGGAAGAAGGTTCCTATAACGCCGTCAAATCGTTTCTTCATCTACACCCTGGCAAAGTGCCGGATGCTTTTCTTGCCGGTAATGACGTGAGTGCCATCGGCTGTATTCGGGCGTTGAAGTCCCATGGATACGAGGTTCCGCAGGACGTCAGCGTCGTAGGCTTCGACGATATTGATATCGCGCAGTATTTTACGCCGCCTTTATCGACCGTACGCAATCAGATTGCCAGACAGGGGATTCTGGTCGTGGACCATCTGGTGCGCATGATTCAGAAGAAAGAGAAGGGCAAGATTCAGAAGCTTCCGGGAGAGCTGGTCGTTCGCGGCTCCAGTCATGTGAAGATGAATCGGAATGAATCGGGTTAAGCGAAGAGACGAGACTTACCAAGTCGCTTTTTTTAAAATGATTCAATAAAATCAGGGCGTTTTTTCGCCGAAAATAAAAACGTTTTTATGGCGGTTCGAATCAAAGGAGGCTAAGCAGGTGAGCAAAACAACTGCAGTTCAGTCAACCGGCACGGGAGCGGTTCGACCCACCGGGAAAAAGCCGATGGGGCAGAGGATCAAGGAATTCTTTATGGATTACAAGCGGCAATGGGAGCTTCAATCGATGATCATTCCCGGCGTCATCTTCATGTTCATCTTCTGCTACATACCGATTTACGGTTTGACGATTGCGTTTAAAAATTACACCGTTATCGATACGTTGGATTCCGCGCCGTGGGTGGGCTTGGATAACTTCAAAATTATTTTGTCGGACAAGTATTTTTGGGATTCCGTCGTCAACACGCTGGGCATCAGCTTCTTGAAATTGGCGATCGGCTTTGTCATTCCGATCATTCTGGCCATCATGATTTACGAGGTGGGCATGGGGCGCTTCAAAAAAATCGTCCAAACCGTCTCCTACCTGCCCCACTTCTTGTCCTGGATCGTATTGGGTGGCATGCTCATTACTTGGTTCTCGACATCCGGCCTGTTCAACGAGATATTGCTTGCTTTGGGGCTGATCTCGCAGCCGCAAAACATTTTGCTTGATCCAAGCAAGTATTGGTGGATCGCAACGCTGTCGGATATTTGGAAAGAGGCCGGCTGGGGAACGATTCTGTATCTGGCGATCATGGCCAAGATCGATCCTACCTACTACGAGGCTGCAAGAATCGACGGGGCCAGCCGACTAAGACAGATCTGGAACATTACCTTACCGAACATGAAGATGATTATCAGCTTGAATCTGATCCTGACTGTAAGCGGTTTATTGGGATCGAATCTGGATCAAACTTTGGTGCTCATGAATTCGCAGAACCGGGAAAAGGCTGAAGTCATTAACTCGTACGTGTACCGGATGGGTATGACGCAGGGAGATTTCTCCTATGCCACAGCCGTTGGTTTGGGTGTATCCATCATCTCCGTCATTCTGCTCGTTACGGCAAATAAGGTGACCAGTAAATTAAACGATAATCAATCCGTTCTATAGGTCATGCAGAAGGGGGTATAACGGTGAATTTCAAAGCAGCAAAAGGGGATCTCGACAGCCGGATCTTTGATACGATCAACATCATTTTACTGGTTACGTTTACGATCATCATTGTCGTTCCGTTATGGAACGTCGTCGTCTCATCCTTCAGCTCGGGCAGGTCCCTTGCCGAGGGTGGGTTCATCTTCTGGCCTACCGAATTCTCGCTTGAGAATTATCAGGCTGTGTTCCGGGATGCGAATATATGGAACGCCTTCTTTATCTCGGTAGCCAAAACCGTGATCGGGGTCATCACGCACGTGTTCTTCTGTGCCATGGTGGGTTACGGCTTGAGCAAAAAATACGTACGCGGCCGCAAGTTCTACGTGGCGATGGGCGTCGTCACCATGTTTTTCTCGGGCGGCATGATTCCGACGTACTTGTTGATCAAAGACTTGGGGCTGTTAAACAGCTTCTGGGTTTATATTATCCCAGCCCTGTTAAGCTTTTACGACGTCATCATTCTGATGAATTTCTTCCGCAACGTGCCGGATTCGCTGGAAGAGTCGGCGAAGATCGACGGCGGGGGAGACTGGAGGATTTTCCTGAGCATCTTCATTCCGCTTTCGATGCCGGCTATGGCGACGATAGCCCTGTTTAACGGGGTGGGGCAGTGGAATGATTTTATGACCACCAAATTGTATGTCACCGATCAGTCGCTGTATCCGTTACAGATGATGCTGTATGAGATTATTGTGCAGTCCCAGACCCAATCGATGCAAAATATCGGTTCGGTAGCGATTCAGACAACGACCAAAGGGGTCCAACTAGCAACAATTGTCGTGACGACGCTGCCGATTGTTGTGATGTATCCAATATTACAGAAATATTTTATCTCCGGCATGATGCTCGGAGCTGTTAAAGAGTAGAGAAACTGCTCTTTAAAGGGGTGGAACAGAAGCAAGTCAGGGTCTGGTAAGTAAGTGCTTTTATTAAAAGGGAGGGTTACAGGATGTTGATGAACAAAGCATTTGGCAAGAAAGGACTTACGCTGATTACGGCATTGATGGCGGTTGTGCTGGTTGTGAGCGGCTGCGGCGGGTCTGGCGGGAATTCCGGCTCCAAGAAGGAAAATTGGGTTTCGATCGAGGATCGTTATACACCGAATGCCGAGACGCCGGCTTGGCAGCTGGATAAAAAAGAAGAGACAACGGAGCTTACGTGGTACGTGAATGCGGATTGGTGGAATACGGATTTTGGCAAGGACGTTGTAACTAAAAAGATTAAGGAAGACCTGAACATCAACATCAAATTTATCACGGGTGACGACACCAAGCTGAATACGTTTTTTGCCGGCGGGGACATGCCGGATCTGATTACAACGTTTGACTCCAATTCTCCGGTTGTGCAGAAGGCGGCGACATGGGCGCTGCCGCTGAACGATCTGGCCGAGAAATACGACCCTTACTTCAATAAAGTAGCGGCGCAGGATACCCTCAACTGGTTCCAATTGAAGGATGGCAAGACGTACGGATATCCGAACTACTCCAATACCCAGGAGGATTATGACAGCGGTAACATTCCGGCCAAAACGGCATTTATCATCCGCAAGGATGTTTACGAAGCGTTAGGTAAGCCTGCTATGGGAACGCCGGAAGAATTCCGGACCGTTCTTGCTGATATCAAGAAGCAATTCCCTGCTCTGATTCCACTTGGATTCAACTCCATCGGCGAAGGAACGGGCTCGCTTGGCGACGTGCTGCAGGATTTCATTGGCGTACCGCTGGAGGAGAATGGCGTTTTCTATAACCGTAATCTGGATGAAGATTATCTGACTTGGGTGAAGGCGTTCAATACCGTATATCGGGACGGCGCGATCAGCGATGACAGCTTTGCCGATGACGGAACGGCTTTTGAAGAGAAGGTAAAGGCGGGCAAATACGCAACGATCATGCTGGACGGCACGCCGCAGCAGGGCGGAAACCTGCAGAGCTTCTACAGCAACAACAAAGGCAAAGAATACATCGCAATTGACGGACCGCAAAGCACGGCAGGACGCCAGCCGACGTTGAATCAATCCGGTATCACCGGCTGGATGATCAGCTTCATTACGAAAAATAATGCAGATCCTGCCAAGTCGATTCAGCTCTTCACCTACCTGTTAAGCGAAGAAGGACAAATGCTGATGAATTACGGCATCGAAGGCGAGACCTACCAGGTGAATGCAGATGGAACGGTGGAGTTCATCCCTGCCGTAAAGGATCTTCAGATGAACAATCCGGATACCTTCAAAAAGGATTACCGCATGGGCGAATTTATGTTCTTCGGGCATGACCGCCATAAAGCGCTGAGCGGGGATGCGTTCCCGGATGCGATCAAGCAAATGCAGGAATGGGGCAAAGGCAAGCTGACGCCGCACTTTATTTTGGAGAACATCAACCCGGATCAGGGAACACCGGAAGCACGCTCCCTGACGGCCATCAATACGAAATGGAACTCCACGCTCGTCAGCATGATTCGTTCCAAGGACGACGCAGCCTTCGATAGTCTCTTGAACGAATATAAAAAGTTCCTGGACGATAACAACTGGGATAAAATCGTCGAAGTCCGCAACGAAAAGATGAAGGCGAACAAAGAGAAGCTGGGGCTGAAATAACTCTAGGGTAATGGTAGGGAGGGTCCCCTTCTTGACAGGAGAGGGGCTCTTCCAAAGTTATCTTCAGTAGGCCATGGATAGGAAGACACAAGAAAGCTGGAGGGAAACAACATGCTGAACATCACCATCTACCAGTCAAACGGGGAAGAAGAATTATTCGTGAAGAAAGACAAGGCACAGCTGACACCCGTAACTACGGGTGCACAGCAGCATACGGTTGTCATCGATGAGGAGCAGACGTTTCAGGAGATGGACGGCTTCGGCGCGTCCTTCACGGACTCCGCTGCTTATCTGATCCATCAGGTGCTGGATGCGACGCAGCGTTCAGAGCTCATGAAGCAGCTCTTTGATCCCAGCGAAGGGATCGGATTATCTGTACTCCGCCAGCCGATGGGGGCATCCGATTACGCGCGTGACTTCTACAGCTATAATGATATGCCCGAGGGTCAGACGGATGTAGAGCTGGAGCATTTCTCCATTGCGCATGACGAGGAAGACGTTATTCCTCTCCTGCAGGAAGCGCTCCGCTTGAATCCGGACGTCAAGCTGATGGGTTCTCCATGGAGCCCGCCCGGCTGGATGAAGACGAGCGGGTCGATGATCGGCGGAGAGCTGAAACCCGAATACTATTCGGTGTACGCTAATTATTTTGTGCGTTACATTCAGGGGTATGAAGCCAACGGGCTGCCAATCTATGCAATCACGCCGCAAAATGAGGCATTGTACTCGCCTGGTCATTATCCCGGCATGCTCATGCTGCCCGAGGCGCAAAGCGATTTCATCAAGAATCATCTGAAGCCGCAATTCGTGAAGAACGCTATCGATACGAAAATCCTTTGTTATGACCATAACTGGGACAAGCCGGACTACCCGTTGACCGTTTTTGAGCAAGCGGGAGACGCTGTGGATGGCGTCGCTTGGCACTGGTACGGCGGCAAGCCGTCGGCCCAATCCGAAGTGTTCGATGCATTCCCGGGGAAAGAGGTTCATTTCACGGAAGGATCGGGCGGGGAGTGGATCCCGCCGTTTGAACAGGCCTTCTCCAATGTAATGCGAAACGGAATCGAGATACTCCGCAATCACAGTAAATCCTACGTGCTGTGGAATATGGCGCTGGATGAGAAGAACGGCCCTACCGTTCCGGGCTTTGGAAAAAGCACCTGCCGCGGCATAGTCACGGTAAATCAGCAGACGAAAGAGCTTACCTATACGCTGGACTACTATGCGCTGGCGCATTTTAGTAAGGTGATCCGTCCGAAAGCGGTTCGCATTGCTTCTACCAGCGCTGATTCCATCCGTTCGGTAGCATTCAAGAACACGGATGGATCGATTGCCGTTGTGTTGTTTAACGACAGCGAGCAAGAGGAGAGTACTTCACTGCGCTTGCGAGGAATGGAACACCTTAACCTCAGCCTTGCGCCGAAAAGCGCTGTGTCCGTTTTAATAGAGGCGTAAGGTTGAGATAAATAGTTCACAGGTTAGATATTAGATAAGATAAAGGCACCCTAGTCGGCGCCGTCGGCCTTTTTGGTTGATGGTTGCCTTGGCAGGGGTGTCTTTTCATATATAGAGTTGGTTATTTCATATAGAAACGGTAGAATAATAACAAGAATAAGGTTGACCAAAGAAAATACAGGTGACAATCATGACCATTAAAACGTTATTTATTGCTCCGTATCCCGCAATGAGCCATTTAATAGAAGAATGCCGGAAGGAAGAGCCGGAGCTGGAAGTGCGAGTCGAGGTCGGCAATTTGTTAGAAGCGGTTCCTCTGGCAAAGGAAGGCGAACGCCTGGGATATGACGTGATCATTAGCCGGGGCGGTACGGCTAAGCTGATCGAACCCGAGGTGCGCATTCCCGTTATCGATGTCCATGTTTCAGGTTATGACATGCTGCGCGTGCTTACCTTAGCCAATCATTTTCCGGGCAAAAAAGCCATTGTGGGCTTCTCTAATATTACGCTTGGAGCCAAAGCCATTACCGATGTGCTGGATATCGAGGTTGACGTGTTCACGGTAGAGAAGGCGGAAGAGGTGGACCGGCTGCTGGAGGATCTGAAAGCGAAGGGCTTCGAATTAATCATGGGCGATGTGGTAACGATAGAGGCAGCGGCCAAGCACCATTTGGAAGGGATTCTGATCCAATCCGGGCGCGAGGCCATCTTCGATGCGTTTCAAAAGGCCAAATCCGCGTTTCGGTTGCATGAACGGACGCAGTGGGAAATTTCCTTTCTGCAAGCGTTGCTGGAGGAAACGGCTGCGAACCTTGCCGTATTGGACGCAGAGGGACAGGTTGTATATGAACAATGGCCGGATTATGGTTCCTGTCCGCTCCCGGTGGAAGCCTTGCAAGCCGATCTGCGGCTAAACCGGGAGGCGGAAGCCTCAGTCCTTATTCAGGATGACGGAACCCGGAAGCTTAAACAGAGAAGGACGCTGAAAGTAATACAGGGACAGCGGTACTACCTGTACACTTTTTCCGAGATGCAGCAAAATGGGGGGGCTGCAGGCTATCATGTCGAGGCCGTGACCCAATTGCCGATGTTGATATCGCAAAGCGAGGCGATGCGCGGCTGCCTGCAGCGGATCGAGGACCATCTGGACAGCCGTGCCTTGATACTCATCGGCGAAGCCGGTACAGGCAAGCAGCTGCTCTCCCGGTATATTCATTACCGAAAGAACGAAGGTCGGGGCTTGTATGTCCGGCTTACCGGAAAGCAGGCTGTGGCTTTGTCGGAAAACCACGAAAAGGAAGCATGGGACAGCGATATCCGCACGCTATATATCCATGGATTGGATTCGATCGATCCGCAAGAAATGGCGGATTTGAAGCAGTGGATGAACGAGATGAAAAACAGGGCGTGCACGATGATCCTCTCGCTGGAAAAGGACGATTCGAATTATCATCCCCTCCTGCTGGATGAGGAGGCGGCAAGGATTGCCGTGCCGTCTCTGCGCGAGCGTAAGGACGACATCAAACCATTGGTGACTTATTATATTGCCTCCTACCATGGCACGCTTGGGACTTCACCGATCAAGATTAAGGATGAAGCGATTCAGCTGCTGACCCAGTACGATTGGCCGGGCAACGTGTCGGAGCTGAAAATCCTGCTCCAGGACGCAGTGACGGAGGAGAAGGGTTACGTGATCGGCAAGCCGCTCATTTCCCGGCTTCTTGCCAAGAAGGAAGGTCATCCGTCAGCTGCGATGAGCCCCGAGTTTCTTCATGGTACTTTGGATGAGATCGAGAAGAGGATCATCGACGCGATTATGGAGGAAGAACAATTTAATCAGACGAAGGTTGCGGAGCGGCTGGGTATCAACCGTTCGACCCTGTGGAGAAAGCTGAAACAATAGTTTCAGCTTTTTTTGTTTTGCGATCAATAGATCCCTCCGTTTCGGCAGATATTAGGATAAAGAGGAATTTATTTCAATAAACTAGCGGCAACACAACAATTGATTGTTTAAATTTGCAACAATTAATCTTTAATATGTTGCAAATTTAATTGTATGCACTTACAATAAACCCTGCAAGCGATTTCAACATGAGATCAATGTTTAATATTGAAACAATTATTAAAGGGGTGTTACAATAATGAAGATTAAAGCGACGTTGGATCGGATTCCTGGAGGTATGATGGTGGTACCGTTGCTTATTGCAGCAGTCATCAATACCTTTGCACCGGATCTACTCCGGATCGGGAATTTCACGGAGTCTTTATTTGTAAACGGTTCAAGTACATTGATCGCGTTGTTCCTGCTCTGTACGGGGGCACAGATTAACGTCAAGTCCTTTGGCGTATCCGTCGGAAAAGGGGCCACGCTGCTTGTCACGAAGTGGGTGGTCGGCGCAGCGTTCGGACTGATCGCTTACCTGTTTGCCGGAGAGAATGGATTGTGGCTGGGTCTGGCGCCAATTGCCGTCATTGCGGCAATGACCAACAGTAATGGGGGATTGTTCGTAGCTTTGGTAGGCCAATACGGCAGTAAGGAAGACCGAGCTGCGTATTCGCTGCTTGCCCTGAATGACGGACCCTTCCTCACCATGGTTGCGTTATCAATCTTCGGTGCCATGGGATTCGTGGACGGCATGTTCTCCTTTGTATCCTTCATCTCGGTTCTTCTTCCGATTATTGTAGGGATGGTGCTGGGTAATTTGGATGAGGAGATGCGCAAGTTTTTGGACAAAGGCAGCTCCATGCTGATCCCGTTCTTTGCATTTGCGCTCGGAATGGGCATTGATTTCGGAGCGATCGTGGATGGCGGCTTGTCAGGTATCATTCTTGGACTGCTGACGGTCTTCGTTACAGGTACCGCAGGATACTTTGTGTTTAAAGCGTTGAAATGGAATCCGATCGTGGGGGCAGCGGAAGGCTCCACAGCCGGTAATGCCGTGGCTACGCCTGCTGCAATCGGGGCGGCGAATGCATCCTTTGCGGCATTTACCGATATCGCGACGGTGCAGGTCGCAGCGTCCGTGGTAACGACCGCCATCCTGCTTCCTTTATATGTCGGGTTTTTAGTGAAGCGTCTAGAGAAGAAAGGGCACTCATTTGATACAAATACAGCAGATGCCGAATCATAGAAGGTGTGATGAAATGTGATAAAACAAATTGGAATCATCGCGGACGATCTGACCGGTGCGAATGACTCGGGTGTACAATTGGCGAAGAAAGGGCTGGTTTCCACCGTCGTCTTCGATCATCGCCATTACCGTCAGGACACCCGTGCCGAAGTGTTGATCGTGGATACGGATAGCAGGGCGAAACGCAGCGTGGACGCCTATGAGGCGGCGTATGAAGCCGCTCAATTCCTTGAAGAACAGGGCTGCCGCCACATCTACAAGAAGCTGGATTCGACCTTGCGCGGGAATGTTGCAGAGGAACTGCGGGCGGTGCAGAAGGTATTCCAGCCGGACTTGGTGCTGATCGCCCCGGCTTTTCCCAAAATGAACCGTACGACGGTACAGGGACATCACTATGTTCAAGGTGTACTGATCACGGAGACGGAGTTTGCCAAGGATCCCAAAACGCCCGTCATGGAAAGCTATATCCCGAAGCTGCTGCAGAGGGAAGGAGAGCCTGAGGCGGTGCTGGTTTCATCAAGTCAAGTGCGGCAGCCCGCCGCGCAATTTCTGCCATGGGTCCAATCCAAGCTGGCTGAAGGTCGAACCTGGTTTGTATGCGATAGTGAGACGGAAGCGGATTTACAGGCGATAGCGGGGTTATTTTCACAGCTTGATAGGAAGATTGTGTGGGCCGGTTCCGCCGGATTAATCGAGTACTTGCCGGAAGCGTTGTCCCTGACCTCCTTGGAGGAGGGGAGCCAAGACTGGGCCCAGGCGGATAAAGCGCTGATTGTATCAGGTAGCTTGTCCCAAACGACCCGGCGGCAGCTTCGTGCCGTCAAGGGCATGCCCGGCTCGTTGATGCTGGAGATCGATCCGGCCGCGCTGATTCGTGAAACTTACGACACAGTAGATATCTTGCAGCAAATCGCTCAGGATATGGACAAGCGGTATTTGGTCCTGTACGTCGACGCTTCGGAAGATAACCGCAGGCTGGCAAAAGAAGCAGGGGATGAGCGGGGATTATCTCCAACCGAGGTAAGCGAAGCGATCTCGCTGGGACTCGGAAGAATGACAAAGGCCATTTTACAGGCATACGCTGAGATCCAAGGGTTGGTATTAACCGGCGGTGATACGGCTAAGGCTATCTGTATGGAACTTGGCATGGGAGAAATGCAGCTGTATTCGGAAATAGAACCCGGCCTGCCGTTCGGAAGGCTTCAGGGCGTGGGAAAAGGCTACTGGACCGTCACCAAAGCCGGGGGCTTCGGAAATGATGAATCCCTTGTAGATTCCTTGCACTATATAACAAATAAGAAAAAGGTGAGAACATGAGCCAGCATAAACCGGTTATCGGGATTACCATGGGAGACGCCGCAGGCGTAGGTCCTGAAATTATACTCAAAAGCCTCATGAATGAGGAGATGTATCATATCAGTCACCCGGTTGTGATCGGGGACGTGAAGATATTGGAGCGGGCAAAGACCTTCGTGGGCAGTGACTTGACTATCGAAGCGATTACTGCCGATGAGCTCGAGCAGGTTGACTACCGTTTTGGCACGGTTCATGTGCTTGATCTGGATCTGCTGCCGGCGGACTTGCCGATTGGACGAGTTGCCCCGGAAGCCGGACACGCCGCGTTCAAATTTTTGGAGACGGCCATCGAATTGGCGAAGGACCATAAAATCCAGGCCATATGCACCGCTCCGCTGAATAAGGAAGCCCTGCATAAAGGGGGTCACAAATATCCGGGCCATACGGAAATTCTGGCGGATTTGACAGGAACCACGGACTACTCCATGATGCTGTCCGCGCCGAATCTGAAGGTTATTCACGTGACGACCCATGTCGGCATCCTCGATGCCGTCCGGTCGATTAATCCTGAGCGGGTATACCATGTCATCAAGCTTGCTCATGAGACGCTGCAGAAGTCCGGCATCGCCGCTCCGCGGATTGCCGTTTGCGGAATTAATCCTCATGCGGGCGAGAACGGACTGTTCGGATATGGCGAAGAGGAAGAGAAAGTCATACCGGGGGTTGAAAAGGCGCAGGCGGAAGGAATCGAGGTCGTAGGCCCGCTGCCGGCCGATACGCTGTTCTTCCGGACGGTTCGCGGTGACTTTGACATTGTAGTGGCCATGTATCACGACCAGGGACATGGTCCCGTCAAAGTGCTCGGTTTGGACGCAGGCGTCAACATTACCGTTGGTCTTCCGATTATCCGCACCAGTGTCGATCACGGTACGGCGTTCGACATTGCCGGCCAAGGCATCGCCGATGAGAAAAGCTTGATGGAAGCCATTCGTCAGGCGGCGGAGCTGGCGCCTAAAGCGTAATGATGTTGCTGCTGGGCGGGGGTATAGCGGCACGTGTGCCTTTTTAATCAGAAGTGACTGCAGAAGTTTCGGCAGGAATCAGCTGTCCATGGCAAAAAGATGACTCCACCTGCGGGGTCATCTTTTTTATTGTTTCTTCATCCGAGATGTTTCAGTATGATTTCTCGCTAACATGAAAAACTCGATCAACGGCATGAAGGGAAAGGCCGTTTTGGTGATGTTTGGTAATAGAATAGCCGGCTGCTGCGAAAAAATCGCGGCTTTTTTGTACAACAAAACAAGCATCGTGCCTAAGACTCATTGAGCGAAGCATGGTCCTTTAGTCCGTTTAGCTCAACATGTATCTTTAGTAATGCTTTTCATAAATAGAAGATTAGAGGACTAGTAGTATCGAAATCAAATGATAGGTCCCACGTAGGGGAAGATTGGTATAATATGGCTGTTTTTTTCGCATGGGAAGGACATATGTAGAAGGATGTCGTATTCCCACACCATATATCTTTCTTAGTCGGTTACCGCGGGCAAGTCTTTTTTTGGAATAGCGTTTCAACAGAATGGCTTACCTTTCATGGTAACTCGCAAGCTTAACTGTCAGAGGGAGAGGGGTGATCATCCTTGTACAACTAACGGCTTGAAACGAATCGAGGACATCGGCTGATGTTTTGGTTCATGGCAATTAACGCGTTACATAATGATGCTAAAGGAGACCTCGTTACATACACAAGCGAAGTGATTCTTAAAGAGATCATGCAGGATTATTGAAAAAGGTTAGGTGTGTAGGGAATGGGGTGGAAACGTCGAATGTGCGCGATTTTCGGTAAAAACATGAAGGCGGGAAGCTAGTTGCCTTTCTCTTAACTTGCAACCAGCACCACTATGCCTTTTACCGCGCACCCGCCATAATGCAGCAGCTTTCACGGTTCGTGAAATGAAAGTGTATGCATGGTTTAATCGACGGATGAATTCATTTGACAGCATCGGAATGGCTCAAAAGCCTTCCCATTGAAGATAGGGAGGAAACAATGAAAAGAAAACCGATAATCAATCGGCGTTTTAAGTATTTGATGGCGGTTTTCATCATTTTGTTCGGTCAGCTTCTACCTCTGTACCCTAAACAGGCTGAGGCAGCTGCGGATAACTGGCTGAATTTTAAATATGATGGATTCTCCCAAGATACGGTCAATCAATTTACCTTGAATGGTAATGCCACGATTCCTCAAGGGCAAAATTTTATACGATTGACACAACCGACTACGTTACAGAGTGGCGCCGCATTTAACAATACTGCGCTGTGTCCTAGAGACAATTATTCATTCAGCACGGCCTTTTCTTTTAAAATGAGTAACCCGAGCGCTCAAGGCGCAAGCGATGGATTGACTTTTACGCTCCAGACTGGCACAACCAGTCAGAATATGAACGGTGGCGGCTTGGGATATTACGGCATTAGTCCGAGTTTTGCCGTTAAATATGACACGTTTAAAAACGATGTTTATAAGGATCCTTCTTCAAACTACGTTGGACTTGCGGTAAATGGAGACGTAGTGAATCAAGCAGGCTGGTATACCGATTTAGACAGCACCAGCTTCAAATTGTCTAACGGAACCCAGTACTATACGTGGATCGATTACAATAGTTCAACTCAGAAGGTTGAGGTATATCTGGGCACTTCGCCGGATCGGGCAAATGCCAGCAAGGTTTTAGACGTCAATGGCATCGATCTTAGTTCGATATTTGGCGGCCAATCGATTCATGCCGGTTTTACGGGATCAACAGGGTTGCCGAATTACGAGACGCATGATATCCATAGCTGGTATTTTGTGAATGCATACGCACCGATTGATACTCTCAATCCGAACAATACTTACAAAGTGAACGAGGCACCCGTTGTGCCGGATGATTCAAAAGTCGCCGCGGTAAATATGCCGGTCTCGGGACAAGTAATCGGCACCGACCCGGATGGAGATCCATTGACGTACGCCAAAGGCGCGACGGATCCTCAGAACGGAACTGTGACGGTTAATGCGGACGGAACTTGGTCGTATACGCCAGCACAAGACTTTATCGGTACTGATAGCTTCACCGTCATCGCCAATGACGGCAAATGCGCCACAGCCGAAGCTACGATTAACGTTGAAGTATCGGATTCGGTTCCTCCAACGACTCCGCAACCGCCTAATGCGTGTGGAGACCCAGTGGCCTTGATTAACGGCAGTTTTGAAGAAGGACCTGAACGAGGATCCTTTGATCCAGTCAACAGTCCTTTTATGTTCTATCAGGATGAAGTGCCAGGATGGATGACAACGGATACAGGTAATGGAGCCAATGTTCACTTAATTGAAATTTGGGATTACGCTCAGGGTTATCCTGATCCTGAAGTTAAGCAGCAACCGGCCCCTGTTGACGGTAATCGATATGCGGAGTTAAATGCCGTTGAGAACGGTATGTTATACCAAGACGTACCGACCACACCTGGACAGACAATCTATTGGAGACTCTCCCATAAGGGTCGGTATGGAGTGGATACGATGCAGGTTCGCATTGGTCCGGCAACAGACAATCCCTATGATACGGTTCAACAAAGACAAATGTCGTCAGGGAACACGGCGTGGGAAACCTATACAGGAACATATACCGTTCCAGCTGGACAAACGATCACTAGGTTTGGGTTTGAAGCCGTTTCGACATCCAGTGGATCAATCGGTTACGGCAACCACCTGGACAACATCTTCCTGGGAACCGAACCATGTGTTATCGCAGACAAATCCGTTTCTCCTGCTGGAGACGTTTTTGAAGGCGATGAACTCACCTACGAAGTCACAGTTAAAAATGAAGGTGGAGACGTTGCCGCCAATACGATCTTCGAGGATGTAATTCCAGAGGGCACAGAATATGTTCCAGGCTCCATGAAAATGGTGAGCGGGACTAATGCTAGTGATCTAACCGATGCAGATGATACAGATGCAGGGCACTTTGACGGCAGCAAGGTGATCATTAGGCTCGGGGATTTGCAGAATACCAAAGACTTGCCTGACGGCATCACGGTTCAATTCAAGGTGAAAGCATTATTCAGCCATGTCGGCCAGACAGTCACCAATAAAGCGGCTGTTGATTACAAGAACTTACTCATAGACAAGGATGAAACGACCGAGTCGAATGAGACGACGAGTCAAATTATCGAAAGAGAAGTTGTCAATGCCTGCACAAGACCCGTTGCATTAATTAACGGCAGTTTCGAGGAACCTGCTTATACGCCTGGTGATCCGAAAACCCCTACAGGTCCAGGGTATACATTCCCACAGGATGAGAACGTGCCGGGATGGCATACAACCGACTCAACAGGACGATATGACATTTTTGTTAAGAGCTTGATGGAGGCACCTGGGACTCCTGCTGGAAACAAACATGAGGTAATCCATGGTGAGCAGTTTGCAGAAATTAATAGCTTTGAGAATGCGACGTTATATCAGGATGTCGAGACTACTCCTGGACAAACCATTTATTGGCGCCTAGCTCATAAAGGTAGATTCGGCGTTGACACCATGGCTGTAAATATTGGTTCAGGCAATACGGCTCCGGGAGATCTTCCGACTGTTCGTACAATGTCAACCGATAAAGACGCATGGAAATATTATTCTGGAACTTACACCGTTCCGGCTGGCCAGACGGTAACACGATTTGGATTCGAAGCCATATCCTCTGCTGGCGGAAATATCACCGGTGGAAACTTCATTGATGATGTTTTCCTTGGAACCGAGCCGTGCGTCATAGCCGAAAAGTTCGTTTCCCCTGTAGGACAAGCCCTTGTCGGGGATGAGATTACTTACGAAGTCAACATCAAAAACGCAGGTGGAGACGTTGCCGCCAATACGGTATTTGAGGATGCAATTCCTGCGGGCACGGAATACGTTCCGGGTTCGTTGAAAATCGTAAACGGACCAAATGCTGGCGATCTAACCGATGCAGACGATCAAGATGCTGGACACTTTGACGGGCAAAAGGTAACCATCGAGCTAGGCGATTTGCCGAATACGACCAATTTGCCTGATGGTATTACCGTTCAATTCAAAGTCAAAGCATTATCCGACCGTGCGGGAGACTCCGTCTCCAATAAAGCGAATGTGGGGTATAAAAACCTACTCACTAATGAAGACGAAACAACCCCGTCCAATGAAGTAACAACATCTGTAGAGTACAGAGAACCAAAATTAGAAGCTAATAAAACAGCTGAACTGTTTGAAAAAGCTACCGGGAACACCGACGCAACGCATCCGGAAGTCGGGGACACGCTGCTCTACACGATTCAAACACGCAACACCGTTACAGGCAGCCTAGTGACCAACCTGACGATCTCGGACGTGATTCCAGCGGGTCTGGAATACGTACCGGGTACGTTGAAAGTCGACGATGTGCAAGTCACCGATGACCAAGATGGCGATAAGGGCCATTTCGTTAACGGTAAAATCTTCGGTCAGTTCGGAGATGTGACCGGTACCGGGTGGCACAAGGTGACGTTCCAGGTCAAAGTGCAGTCGGGGCAGGCCGGCAATGACATCCGCAACGTGGCTGAGGTAGATGGCGACAATGTCACCACACCGAGCACGCCGGAGCAAATGGTTGAGGTTTATCCGCGTGAAACTTCGCTGGAGTCCACGAAAACAGCGGAGCTGTTTGAAAAAGGTACCGGCAATACCGACGCCGCACATCCGGAAGTCGGAGACACGCTGCAGTATACGATTCAAACGCGCAACAACATCACAGATAGTCTAGTGAGAAACCTGACGATCTCGGACGAGATTCCAGCGGGTCTGGAATACGTAGCGGGTACACTGAAGGTCGACGACGTACAAGTTACCGATGATCAAGATGGCGACAAGGGCCATTTCGCAGACGGTAAAATCTTTGCCCAGTTCGGAGATGTTACCGACACCGAATGGTACAAGGTAACGTTCCAAGTCAAAATATTGCCAGGACAAGCCGGCAAAGTGATCCGCAATGTGGCTGTCGTGGACGGCGACAATGTCAATACGCCGAAAACACCTAGGGAAGAGGTGGAGATTTATCCTCACGCACCTTCTCTGGAATCCACGAAAACCGCGGAAATGCTTGAAAAAGCAGCCGGAAACACCGACGCCGCGAATCCGGAAGTCGGAGATACCCTGCTTTACACGATTCAAACGCACAACACGATCGAAGATAGTCTGGTAACCAACCTGACGATCTCGGACGAAATACCAGCTGGTCTGGAATACGTAGCGGGTACCCTGAAGGTCGACGACCTGCAAGTCACCGATGCTCAAGGGGACGACGCGGGCCATTTCGCTAACGGAAAAGTCTTCGCTCAGTTTGGGGATGTGACCGATACCGAGTGGCACAAGGTGACATTCCAAGTGAAGGTGCTGCCGGGTCAAGCCGGTAAAGACATCCGGAATGTAGCTGCCGTGGATGGCGATAATATCACCACGCCAAGCACGCCGGAGGAAGTCGTCGAGGTTTATCCGCGTGAAACCGCGCTGGAGTCCACGAAGACTGCGGAGCTGTTTGAAAAGGCAACCGGGAATACCGATGCCGCGCATCCGGAAGTCGGGGACACCTTGCTTTACACGATTCAAACGCACAACAAGAACGAAGATAGTCTGGTAACCAACTTGACGATCTCAGACGTGATTCCAGCGGGTCTGGAATACGTAGCGGATACGCTGAAGGTCAACGACGTACAAGTTACCGATGACCAAGATGGCGACAACGGCCATTTCGCTAACGGTAAAGTCTTCGCTCAGTTTGGAGATGTTACCGATACCGCATGGCACAAGGTGACGTTCCAGGTTAAAGTGCTACCGGGACAAGCCGGTAAAGACATCCGGAACGTAGCTGTGGTGGATGGCGATAATATCACTACGCCAAGCACGCCGGAGGAAGTCGTTGAGGTTTATCCACGCGAAACCGCGCTGGAGTCTACGAAAGCCTCTGAGCTGCTTGAAAAAGCGGCCGGGAACACCGACGCTGCACATGCTGAAGTCGGGGATACGCTGGAATACACGATTCAAACCCGCAACACCGTCTCTGATAGTCTGGTGACCAACCTGACGATCTCGGACGAGATTCCAGCGGGTCTGGAATACGTAGCGGGTACACTGAAGGTCGACGACGCAGCCGTCACCGATGATCAAGATAGCGATGCTGGTCATTTCGCGAACGGCAAAGTCTTTGCCAAGTTCGGAGACGTGACCGATACCAAGCCGCGTAAAGTGACGTTCCAGGTGAAAGTATTACCGGGTCAAGCCGGTAAGGACATCCGGAACGTGGCTGTGGTCGATGGTGACAACGTCACCACACCTAGCACGCCGGAGGAAGTCGTCGAGGTTTATCCACGTGAAACCGCGCTGGAGTCCACGAAGACAGCTGAGCTGCTTGAGAAAGCGGCCGGGAACACCGACGCTGCACATGCTGAAGTCGGGGACACCTTGTCTTACACAATTCAGACCCGCAACACCGCCTCCGACAGTCTGGTGACCAACCTGACGATCTCGGACGTGATTCCAGCAGGTCTGGAATACGTAGCGGGTACGCTGAAGGTCAACGACGTACAAGTCACCGATGATCAGGATGGCGACAAAGGCCATTTCGCAAACGGAAAAATTTTCGCCGGTTTCGGGGATGTTACCGACACTGAGTTGCGTAAAGTGACGTTCCAGGTGAAAGTATTACCGGGTCAAGCCGGCAAGAATATTATCAATATTGCGGCCATAGAGGGCGACAATGTTGGTACACCGGACAGACCAAGAAATGAAGTCGAAGTTTATCCGCGGAATCCGCAGATTGAAACAGATAAGTCTGTAACGAATACGAATGTAACCAAGGCCACGTATGAGGTCGGGGACACCATCACGTATACGATTCGTGTGAGAGGTGTTGTCAACGATACGTATCTGGAGAATCTGACGATTACCGATACGCTGCCAGCTGGGCTGGAGTACGTTCCAGGCAGCTTGAAAGTGAATGGTGTCACGGTCACGGATCCGAAAGACGATGACGCTGGTCATTCGGTTACCGGAGACGTATATGGCTCATTTGGCAATGTAAAGGATACCGACTGGCATACGCTGGAGTTCCAGGCCATCATTCTGCCGGGACAAGGCGGGCTGACAATCGAGAACACGGCACGGGTAACCGGCGATAATATCGATCAGCCAGGTGAACCGACGGAAAAAATGGTCGTTGAACCGGAACCGCCAGTAGAACCGCCAATCGATCCGCCAACCGATCCACCAGTCAACCCACCGGTAGATCCGGATCCACCGGTTACACCGCCTGTAACGCCGCCTGCTCCAGTGATGGAGTCACGGAAGACGTCGCGGGATCTCAATGGCGGCACTATCGCGGTCGGCGATACGCTGGAGTATACGATCTCTGCCCGCAATACCGTTGCCGGCAGCTATGTATCGAACCTGATGATTGCCGACATCCTGCCGGAAGGGCTGGTATATGTAGCAGGCAGTCTGAAGGTGGACGGCGTTTCCGTCACTGATCTCGCCGATGGGGACAAAGGCCAATACGTGAACGGCAAAGTGAGCGGTAACTTTGGACGGATTACGGATACCGAATGGCATACGATTACGTTCCAGGCAACCGTCAAGGCGGGACAAGCCGGTCATACGATCGAGAACATCGGTGAAGTTACAGGTGATAATGTGACTAGTCCGGAGAAGCCATCCAATGTCATCGAAGTAACGGACAACGAGAACAACAATGACAACAATACGAACCCGGGTGGAACGGGAGATTCCGACAGCGATTCAAATGAGGACCCGAACGGAAACTCGAACGAAGACACGGACGGAGATTCCAACGGGAACCCGGATGAAGACTCGAATGGAGACACCGACGGGGATTCGAATACCGGGGTACAAACACCGGACGATCATGACGATTCAACCTTAGGCGTATCGGATTCGACTCCACGAGATCCGGATCAATCCGGAGATCAGGGAACGAACGAGCCTAACAGAAATAAATTGCCGAATACAGCTACGAATATGTACAGTTTTATGTTAGCCGGGGCGATTATGCTTTTTGCAGGTTTGCTTCTGCTCAGAAGAAAAAAAGTATAGGCTAAAAAAGCCGCCCCCCAAGTGAATTGAACTTGAGGGGTGGTTTTTTTAATGTATAAGTAACCTTTTAGAGGAATAAGGTCTTGTAGGTATAAGGTGGTTTAGTCTCTCAGAGAGGGACACACTTCTTCGACTATCGAGACTTTCTGGACTGCCATATTATGTCCAGTTCTTGCTCTTACTCAGCGCATCCTTACTAAAAGAGTCCAAGTATATGTGTGCTTTGCACAGAGTAGTAAAAACGACATGACTCAAAGGAAGATAATACTGCAAAATCATGATCTCCGACACCTCAGCGCAGAGTCGAAGGAAGGGGTTTAAAACTCAGGCGGGCTTTTACTGTACCCACTTGACTTCAGAGCAGCGTTCGGGTATGATTTCCAGTAACTTGAATAACGTTAGACAAAAGCAATGAAGAGAAAGAGTACCTTGGCGACGTCTTTGAACAGAGAGCCCCGGCTGGTGAAAAGGGGTAAGGAAAGAACCTAGGGAATATGGTCTCTGAGCTGTGCACCGAAACCCTGTAGGGTAGTAGGCTGTGCCGGATCCCGCACCCGTTAACGTGCTAGGGTATACACGCGATACATGGCGTCGTACCCGAAGAGGTGAATGCCGCAAGGCATGAATGAAATTGGGTGGTACCACGTGAGCGGCAAGCTCTCGTCCCTTTTGGGATGAGGGCTTTTTTTGTTGTCTAAATAAAGGAGGAAGATTGACATGGCGAACATTTTTATCGGCGGTGCCTGGCCTTACGCTAACGGGTCCTTACATTTGGGGAGACTTGCAAGCCTCTTGCCCGGCGACGTGTTGGCACGTTATTTCCGCGCGAAAGGTGATCAAGTCCTGTACGTATCCGGTAGTGATTGTCATGGAACGCCTGTGGCGGTTCAAGCCATTCAGGAGGGCGTGGCTCCCGGGGATATTGCGGATCGGTACCATAGGGAGTTTGTGGATTGCTTCGAACGGCTGGGTTTCTCCTACGATTTGTACACGCGAACCGATCAGGCGTTTCATCACGCGGTAGTGCAGGAGTTGTTTCTGAAGCTGCTGGACAACGGACATCTGTACCGTAAAATCGTGCTGCAAACGTATTGCGAAACCGATCGACGGTTTCTGCCGGACCGCTATGTGGAAGGAGACTGCCCTGTATGCGGCAGCAGGGCCCGTGGCGATCAGTGCGACGCCTGCTCCACGATACTTGATCCGTCCGACCTGACGAACAGGACCTGCAAAATTTGCGGAAACCCTCCGGTGGAGCGTCCTACTGAGCATTTTTACGTATCGCTGTCGCATTTTCAGGGGGAGCTGACCAATGACCTGAATAACGCACAAGGCTGGCGGGACAATGCGGTGCAACTGACCCGCAGATATCTGGAGGAAGGCCTTCAGGATCGGGCGGCTACAAGGGATCTGACGTGGGGCGTAGATGTGCCTATTCCGGGATTTGAGGATAAGAAAATCTATGTCTGGATCGAAGCGGTAAGCGGCTATTTATCCGCCAGCAAACAGTGGGCCGCAGAGACGGGCGGTGATTGGGAATCCTTTTGGCTCAAGGGGAGGGATGGGATTACGGCTTACTATGTTCATGGGAAGGATAATATCCCGTTTCATACGCTGATCTGGCCAGCGCTGCTGAAGGGGACCGGTGACCTGCATTTACCGGACCGAATCATATCTTGCGAGTACATGACGCTGGAAGGGAAGAAGTTCTCGACCAGTCGGAATTGGGCGATATGGGTGCCGGATGTGTTAAGCCGTTATCAGCCGGACTCCATTCGTTACTTCCTCATTGCGAACGGACCCGAGAAGCGGGATACCGATTTCTCTTGGAGGGAGTTCATTCACAGTCACAATGGCGAACTGCTTGGCGCATTTGGGAATTTCGTCAACCGTACTTTGGTGTTTGTGAACAAATCGTTTGAGGGGAAAGTGCCCGAGGGCTGCATATCCGAAGAGTGGCAGAGCAGAGTTGAGGCATTGTATCGCGAGGCTGGGGCGCTTATTGAGGGTGGGCGACTGAAGGAAGCGTTGGAACGGATTTTTAGCACAGTGCGCCTGGCGAACAAATATTTTGATGAACGGAAGCCGTGGATTCAGGTCAAGGAGGATCATGAAGCGTGCCGGACAACGCTGTTTATTTGTGTTCAGATCATAGCCAATTTGGCGAATCTGCTGCAGCCGTTCATTCCATTTTCTTGCAATAGGATACGGGACTTTCTCTCGCTGGAGCAAGCGGCGTGGGAGTGGAGCCATGTTCCGGCTGGCAGGCCGATTCATGACGTAGAGCTATTATTCGAGCGGATCGATCCAAGCCGGATTGAGGAGGAGACGCGCAGGCTGGGGGAGCTGTCCCTCTAATGATAGGACTCTACGTTTCTCAAACTCCCAAAAGGCGAGTCGATGGAGTTGGGAGGCGCGAGGAGCTATTGTCGTTATGATGCAAATCGTACGATACCCTGGAGGTAAAATAGGAGCTGCATCAAGGATCTAGGGATCTGGAGACAAGGGATCTGGGTATCAAGGTATGGAGAGTTAAGGATAGGATCGAGGAAAGGAATCAAGATACCGGGAGTGAGGATTAAGTAATTAAGGTATGGAGAATCGAGAGTTGAGGATTGAGGAATTAAGTAATTAAGGTATCGAGCGCAGAGGATTGAGGAATCAAAGTATCAAGGCACCGAGAACGAGAATCGAGGAATCAAAGTATCAAGGCAACGAGAGCGAGAATCGAGGAATCAAAGTATCAAGGCAACGAGAGCGAGAATCGAGAATTAGGGAATTAAGGTATCAAGGTAACGAGAGTCGAAGTAAGGCATCGAGGGGCGACGGCTCAAGGACTCAATGCATCTAGGGTTTTTGATGGTCTGGTTTGTGTTTTAAAGGACAGTCGTTCCGCTATTTCTGTGTTTTTGGCCATTTCGTAGTGGTTTGAGGACATGAGATCCGCTATTCGCAAAATATTCCGGGATTTTTCCGTGAATGTGTTACATTAACGGATCCAGTGTCCGCAAGGTATCAAAAAACGATCGAATATCAGCAAATAGCGGATCCTGTGTCCGGATGATCTCAAAAACGGCTCAATATCCGCCAATAGCGGATTTTGTGCCCGCATGAACACAAAAACAGCCCAAGATATCAGCCAATAGCCTTCCATGTCCGTCTGGACTCAAAAAGGCGCAGTTCTCAGCGAAAAGAGCACCCATCCGCACACTGCAGTCGAAGCTGTATGAAGCGAGAGTTTCAAAAGATTACCGACTGAAACGCGCAAATAGATGGTGAGGAGCCCCCAGCAAGACGCAAGAGGAGCCCCCAGTGCTGAGGGCTCCTCTTCATTACAGTAACGCAAACGTTATATCTTCACGGGTTAGTTGTCCGTTTCATCAATCCAATCGGTCAATATGGCGTTAAACAGATCGGGCTCTTCAAACATCGGATTATGGCCGCTTTTTTCAAAAATGGCCTTCTTCACGTTGGCTTGCGAGCCGTTTATCGCATTCCAAAGCGATACGGGACTAACCAAGTAGTCGTACCGTCCAAGCCCAATAAGGACGGGCTTGGCAACCTCTTTCAGCGAATCGATCAGATTGAGCCGCGCGAAGGCTTCTCCCCATAAATGATCGATGACGGGCATGTTGGTGAAGACGCCTTCCCACATCCAGGCCGCATCATAGGCATAGTCATAGAAGCTGTGCGCTCCCATTCGGATGCACATATGAGCAAACCGCCGTTCAGGCTCCCTCTGGATATCACCCTCCAGCAGGGCGATATCCGCTTCAAACTGCCGTTTCCGCTCAGGACACGCCGTCTCATTGAAAAAAGCAAAGCTCTGCTGCTGCCGCTCCGGGCTGTTGGTCGGGGCGGTGTTCAGCAGGACTACCTTCCGGACGTGTTCCGGGTATTTTTTGGCATACTCCAGCGCCATGAAGGCGTGCCCCGAATGCCCCAATATAATAAAATCCTCCAGTTCCAGCGTTTGTCTTGCCGCTTCGATATCATCCAGAACCTTATCCAGTGTGTATTCTTCCGGCTCCAGTGTCCGAGGGGGCTTAACAAAGCCTCGATGGTCCAGGAAAATCAGTTGAAATGAAGTGTAGAGTTGTTCCGAAAACAAGCGGGGGTAGTAAATACTGCTTCCCACCACCAAAATGGGCCTGCCATTTCCACGAATGGAAACATTCAATGCAAATCCTTCGCTCATTACCGTACTCTGTATGTTCATGTTTATCGTCCTCGTTTCATTTTTTAAATTAAACGCACCATCCCCTTTCCTGTTCAGATTCCATTACATTCTCCATTGAACGGTTCCAACATTCTATCTCACCTCGATTAGCGTTCGTTCAAGCTCAGTATAGCACCAGACATGCGCTCGGTCGACAGCCATTCAAGCATGCCCCGGACCACACATAGCGTCTCTACATCCGGACCGGTATTCGTTCCAGGACCGTTGGTTCAGCCACGGTTTGCATATGCGGCATCTGCGCGTATCGCTGCTGTAAAAAACGCTGCTGTAAAAAGCATGGTGCAAAGGCTTCGAACTACCTATTCTCCAGCTCCCCTTATTCAGCCGTATTGCGGATCGTCAGGGTGATTCCAGGATAATCCGCGGCAATTGCGCTCTTACGCTCGATGATGCGGTTAATATCAAAGGCAGAGCTGAATAATTCGGGCTCAGGCTTGAATGTCACGCTGGTGCCCGTCTCTTGAGTCATGCCGACAATCAGAAGCCCGGTCTGCGGAATGCCGTGCCTGTACTCCTGCCGGTATATGCTACCGTCACGGCGAATTTCCACGGTCAGATGCTTGGAGAGAGCATTGACTACTGCGATGCTGATGCCCTTCTCCGCGCCGGGGGCCAGAAAGTGTGCGCTGGTGTTCAATCGGTGGACATCGGTTAGTACCGATTGTACGACTGGGATGTTGGAATTCGGAAGGGCCTGCACGGGAATGCCTCTCCCGTTATCGGTAACCGTCACGCTGCCATCCTCATGCAGGTAAATGCCAATCTGATCGCCATACCCACTCGTGTGCTCCAATATGGAATTTTCCACGACGGCCCAGAGCAGCTGATGAATATCGAAGCCGTGCGAAGTCCCAAAATACATCCCTGCATTGTTGCGGGTTTCGGTCATCTCCAGGTAATCGCTTGTATCGAGCAGATCGCCAGCAGCAGAGAGCAGCAGTAGGAACGGCAGGCTCCGATGCTTAGGAAGAGCGTACTTTCCGCCTTGCTCCTGTACAAGGAGATCCGCGCCGAGCAGCGCCTTGAGATGGTGATACAGCTGACCCGTCGTTCCCATATTCAAACGTTCTACCAGCTCGGTGCCGGATAGGGGCTCTGCCATGACGGCCTTTAAAATATCCAGGCGCTGCTTGTTGCCCAGTGCTGCGAGGATTTTGGCGGCCTTCTCGGTGTTCATGTCCAGCAATTGATCCATTCGCCGTTCCTGCGGCTCCCAGCGGATGTTTTGTCCATTCAGGTGCACTTGTCCGGAGTAGAAGACGGAGCCGTCCTCGGAGGCTGCTTTATATATCGTAGGTGTTGGCGAGATTTCTTGGCGGTGTTGGTTTGATGCGGAACCAGGTTTGCGTTCCATAAGGGCTTGATAGACAAGCTGCTGCAGTTCCGTCATTTGATTCTTTAAGACATCCATCTCATAAACCAGATCACGTGTCATGGGGAATCATCAACCTCGTTTTATCATCATTATGTTATTACGTAATTATTATATTACGTAATAACAACGCTGTAAACCCATAATAAGGAAAATAGTGCATGGTTAAGCGATTTGTTCGTCTATAGTTGTTTTTTATCTATTTTTATCATTCAGGGTCGTCTTACAATGAACGCAAAGGCTGGTGACATTCAATTGGGTGAAAGAATCATTCGGAATTTTAGGCAGGGCGATATGCCTCTGCTGGGGGAGCTGTATCAGGCGGTATCCGCAGCGAATGCGCTGTTTTGGTGGGTAGGTGACCAGGAGAATTGGGGTAATGTGTTCTGTGCTATTGAAGACGGGAAGATGGTGGCCAAGGGACAGGTGGGCATTATTAACGTGATCCCGCCGGGATGTGCGCCTAACTGCAAGCATCACATTTATGTGAATCTCAAGGCTGTACCTCAGCGGGAGCGGGATTATGATCTTCTAGGTGAAATGTATAAGATGCTCTATGAACATGCCCTTGTGTTAAAGAGGACGCTGCCGAAGATGTACGGGACGTATTTGTGCGTGGGCAATTATGTTCATGAGATCGCCAATAATGCTTTTTTTACTGAGGAAATCGGATTTCAGCCGCTGGAGAAGCTGTATACCATGAAGCGGTCACTTGAGGAGCCTTTACAAGCCTTGCCGTTAGATGATCGCTATCGCTATCGATTATGGAGGATGGAGTCTGCGGAAGAGGAAGAGATGTATCTAAAGCTCGAGGCCGAGGTTTGGCCGGAAGCGCCGCTGGGGCTTGAACGCTTACGGGAATATAAAGAGCATCCCGGCTGGACTGCGATGAATGTCCTGGAAGGGGACATGATTATAGGCAGTACCATGGCATGGCTGGAAGAGGGGAACGTCGGCGTGATTGAAGATGTGTTTGTGAGAGAGCCGTGGAGACAACGGGGAATCGCCAAACATCTGCTCTACCGTGCCATGTCCTATCTTCAGGCTCAAGGATCCACCTCGGTAAAACTTGAAGTGAAGGCAGCCAATGAAACGGCGTTGTCACTCTATCAGTCGGTTGGCTTTGTCAAAGACCAAGAGGAGCACCGATTTTATCTGCCTCTGCAGGAGGAAGGCCGCTAATAAGTGTTCGACGGCCATGCGTGCGTCAAGCATGTAGGACGGTCATCCAAGCATGTTGGTTGACAGCCATCGAAGCATCCCCCCGTGCACTTATCGTACGCACAGGATATCATACGCACGATGGGATAAAACAAAAACCACGCACGGATCAATCCTGGCGTGGTTTTTTGTATATGAAATTTAGGAAAGTTATGAGGTCGATTCCCGCCCGCCTGTCACATTCGGATTGGCATCCAATATGCTTTCCGTGACGCTCCACAGTTTCGGCAGGAAATGGAGAACCTCGTCTGCCCGCTGCAGCAGGTCATCGGTGGAAGTTATGCCGAGATCCGCAAGGATCGCATCAAAAGGAGGGGTATACTGCTCCTGAAACTCAGGAGTCCCGTCGACCTCCAATATGTTGTGGCAGCGAGCGAAGGTAGCCACCATCCAGAAGACGGCTTCCCTATGGCTTCCGTTTAGGATCAGCTCGCGGCTGCCGTCAATGGCAATTGCTCTTGCATCCGGCGTAATGTCACTGCTGAAGAAGAAGGGGGTCTTCGCAATCGCAGACGCGGCATCGAAGGTTCGGGCCAATCCATTGAGATGAATCATGGCTTGTTCGGCACTCATGTCTTTACAGCCCAAAAGTCGTAACAGCTCCTCATATACCTCCTCTTGGTTATACTCCTTGAGGACATCGCGAACCGCTGCATAGCGGAGCCTGACCGTGGGGTTTCGAAGAGCGGCGACCAGGAGCATATGGGTAGTTACGCCGGTAGGGAACAGCCAAGAGGTAACCTGGCGATGCCAAGGGCCAGTAGGATCTATGGATCGGAGTCCGGTTATGATTCGTTCGCGCACGTTCTCACAGCGGCGGGTAACCCATATCCGGTCGGCAAAATGACGTGAAACCTCCGTCTGCAGCTTGCGCAGCTGCCCAGTCGGATCGGACATCAGGGTGTCTACACGGAAGCTGCCGGCAAGATGATAGGACGTTAATACCTGCTCGGGCGAGGCGAGATCCCGCCAGGACAGATAGGTGGCTTCGATCAAGGCGTCCTGGTAGATAAACTTTCCCAGCTTAAGAGGGGGCTCCGCATCCTGGGTAACGATAACGATGTCAATATCCGAGGACGGGTCCATCTCCGCCTCATCCGGCTTTCCGACTGTGGAGCCGCTAAAATAGGCACCCATGTATCCAGGCTCCCTGCTGGCATGCTGCAAGACCCAGTCCGTTGCCGCAGCGCGTGCTGATCCAACGTTCATTATCAGTTTCCTCCTCTACCTGCATGGTGTCGCAGAAAATAACAAAAATATCCTGTTTTCCATTCATTAATCATTATATGGACTTCCCTTCCAATGTACAACCGCTTACAAAAAAGGGGGGGCGTCATGCACATAATAAAGAGATGGAGATGCATGGGGGAAAGAAGATAACCCGGATGGATGCAGGATACTTGAAAAGGCTCGATACATATAAGCTGGCACCAGTCTTCGCCAGTGTGAAATAAAAAAACGGACATTCCAATACTCGCTGACGTTCGGCGATCGGTAATGTCCGTTTTTTGGCGTGCTCTATACTATTCATCCGCAATGACTAGCGTTGTATTGGTTTTTTTGAATTTTGGGATGAAGCTTGCATGGACGTTCGCATCGGTCACGATCGTATCAATCTTGTCGAGCGATGCGATGGAAATGGTGACGTCTTTGCCGAATTTGGTGCTGTCCGCCATGACAACCACCTCTTTGGACAGCTCGATCATTTTTTTACGCGTAATGGCTTCTTCCAGATTGTAGTCGGAAATGCCTTTTTCGATGGTGATGCCGCTGCAGCAGATGAAGGCTTTCAACACATTCAGCTCATGAAAGTTGAAGATGTATTCATACGCGACGACGGATTGTTCCTCCCGCCGGATTTTGCCGCCGATCATAATCAGTTCTACATCGCTGTCCATAAGCTCAATCGCAACCGGTAGCGAATTCGTAACCACCGTCAGCTTCTTCTTATGCTTCACGTATTTGGCCATCTGATACGTAGTCGAGCCGCTGTCGATATAGATGCAATCGCCGTCATGGACGAATTCGCCGCATTTGCGGGCAATCCGGTCCTTCTCTTCCAACTGGCTGACCATGCGCTCGTCCATGGACGATTCGCCGAACCGGGACTCCACGAGCTTAACCCCGCCATATATTTTCTCGATCCGCCCCTGCTTGGTCAAGGTGTTCAAATCCCGGCGCAGCGTATCCACCGAGACGTTCAGCTCTTCCGTTAGCTCCGTGATCTTCAGCACTTTTCGAATCGTAAGCAGCTCAAGTATTTTCTTTTGCCTCTCCAGTGGAAACATTCGCTCACCCATTCAATCCGCATTAGTAGTTGGTGCCTGCATTCATGTCTAGTTTACCGATTCGCTCGGCCATGTTCAATAGAAATACCTATATTATTCGTAAGTTAGGCAACTAATGTGGATGAATATGGTCAATAGTTGGTCTTAATTTATGAATGATATATGCATAATTTACTTACATTTAACAGTTCTCATGATTCTTGTTTACATATGGTTTCTATACTGAGGATGTGTTTAAGGGAGGTGAGCCGTTTGCTGAAGCTAGAGCATATTAGCAAACAATTCGACGATAAAGTGGTTTTGGATGACATCAACGTAGAAATCGGTTCGGGCGAGATCGTGTCACTGCTCGGTCCGAGCGGCAGCGGAAAGACCACATTACTGAATATTATTTTGGGACTCACCCGGATGGATCAGGGAAAAATCGTGTTCCAAGATCAAGATCTGAGCAACGTGCCGATGAGAAAGCGGGGGTTTAATATCGTTTTTCAGGACTATGCCTTATTCCCTAATCTGAATGCCTACGACAATATCGTATACGGCCTGCGCAACAAGAAGGGGAGCGTGAGTCAGCAGGAGGTACAGGAATATATCGAGTTTCTGGAGCTTCAGCCCCACTTGAACAAGCGGATCGGCGAACTGTCAGGAGGGCAGAAGCAGAGAGTGGCCCTGGCCAGAACGCTGGTCACGAAACCGAAGATCCTGCTGCTCGATGAGCCGCTCAGTGCGCTGGACGGCGTGATCAAGGAGTCGATCAAACAGCGGATTCAATCCATAGCTAGAGAATTCAAACTGACCACGATCATTGTAACGCATGACCCGGAGGAGGCGCTGACGCTCTCGGACAAAATCCTGATTATCCATCAGGGACAGATTGCCCAATTCGGCACACCCCAGGAGATTGTCCATCATCCGAACAATGACTTTGTGAAGCAGTTTATTATCAAGCAGCTGCACATCAAAAGGCAGAACATCTACAACCTGTTCGGTGAGCAGTATGCATAACGTGAAACCGGAAATGCGGATTATCTTTACCGTCATCCTGTTATTGTTCGCCGTGTTTCTGTTCTTGCCGCTGCTCATCCTGCTCATCCGTTCCTTCGAATCCGATCAGGGGTTTACCCTCGGGCATTATGTATCCATAGGGTCGAGCAGGGAATTCATCACAGCGATTGGCAACAGTGTGAAGATATCGGGCATCACGGCGGTGATCACAACCGTCCTGGGGTTTATACTCGCGTATTCCATTCATTGCACCAAAATATACCGGCCTGTTAAAGGCCTGCTGAAAACGGTCATCATCATCCCCATGCTGCTCCCGACCATTACATATGGGTTCGCCATTATGTATTCGTTCGGTAATCAGGGATTGATCACCCGGCTTGCCGGGCGCAATTTGTTTGAAATCTACGGATGGAACGGACTGCTCATAGGCTACATCATTTACACGCTGCCACCAGTATTCCTGTTGATCCATAACGCGTTTAAGTACATTGATAAAAAGTTCATCATCGTCTCCAAGTTAATGGGTGACGGTACGATGAGAAGTTTCCTGAATACGATTTTGCGCCCCCTCGCCGGAGCGCTTGGCGGAGCCTTTGTGCTTTCTTTTATCCTAAGCTTTACGGATTTTGGCATTCCGGCTTCGGTTGGCGGTACCTATCCGGTCGTGGCAACGCAGCTGTATCAGGTGATGCTGGGCTCCATTCCGGACTTCAACCAAGGCGCTGTCATTGCGGTGATGATGCTGATCCCCGCCGTGTTCGGCATCTGGCTGCTGAACTACCTGGAAAAATGGAATTTCCACTATGACAAGCTGTCGGACATCGAGCTGCCGCGGCAGCGCATTCGGGATATCGCCTTCGGCATAATGTCATCGGTCATCGTGCTTAGCATGCTATCGGTTTTTGCCGTGATGTTCATTGCGCCATGGCTGAGCAGCTACCCCTATGACCTGACGTTTACGCTTAAGCATGTACGGGACGTCTTACAATCGGGTGATTTGACGGGGGTATACCGCAATTCGCTCTGGGTCGCCTTGCTGACAGCGCTGTTTGGCACCTTGATGGCATACGGATCAGCGCTGCTGAATGTGCGTACGCCGTTAAAAGCCCGATCCACGGTGGATATGGTATCGATGATCACGAATACGGTGCCCGGCATGGTGCTGGGGATATCCTACCTGCTCTTCTTTAATGGAAGCAGCCTGAAGGGAACCTTCATCATTATCGTT
This sequence comes from Paenibacillus sp. FSL W7-1332, assembly GCF_037969785.1. Lineage (NCBI taxonomy): Bacteria > Bacillati > Bacillota > Bacilli > Caryophanales > Paenibacillaceae > Paenibacillus > Paenibacillus sp. FSL W7-1332. The sequence continues at coordinate 294,842 of NZ_CP150209.1, forward strand.
CTGTGCAATATCATTCATTTCTTTACAACACCGTATCTGATGGCTAAGAACTCCCTGTCCAAGATGAATCCCTCATGGGAAACCACGGGAGAACTGCTGGGGGACAGCTGGTTCAAGACCGTTTATCGGGTGATCCTGCCAAACTCGGCTTCAACCGTCATTGAGATGTTCAGCTACTATTCCATCAACGCTATGGTGACGATCAGCGGCATTATCTTTCTTGTATCTGCCCAGACGTCGCTTGTAGCCAGCAAGATCAAAGAGCTGCAGCATTTCGCCAAGTTTAATGAGATTTTCGTGCTATCGATGCTGATCTTCTTCACGAATCTGATCATCAAGCTGGTGTGCGACGCATTGCAGAGGAGAACGGCGCAGCGCTAAAAGCTGCTATTGCGTTCATGTCCGCTGCGATGCCGGATATGCGGCTGGCAAAAAACATACTCAAACACCGAGCGAAAGAGGACGAATCGTATTGGAGAAGCGTATGCGTTCGCCTTTGTCTGCGGGTTTCTACAGTGGATTCATTCCAATCAGAGAAATCTGAAGACAACAGCGATATGAGGTACGATACGGTATCGCAGCGGACATCAAGCACTGAACCTATTACTTAATACCATTACAAATTCAAGGAGTGGAGTTAATCATGATGAAGACGCTTAAGGGAATGCTGCTGTCATTGATCGCAATCAGTATGGTGTTTGCTCTGGCTGCCTGCGGAAGCGGAAGCGCAGGGGAAGCGAAGAAGGTGGTCATCTACACCAACGGGGATGAAGAGGCCGTCGCCGCTATGGAAACATCGTTGAAGAATGCCGGTTACGAAGGGCAGTATCTCATGCAATCCATGGGTACATCCGAACTTGGCGGGAAACTGATGGCTGAGGGGAACAAAATCGAGGCGGATCTCGTCACGATGAGCTCGTACTTTATCGAAAGCTCACAGACCAAGCATTCTATGTTTAAGGATTTGGCTTTTGACGCAGGCGCTGTCGGAACTTATCCGAAATACTACACCCCGATTCTGGCGAATACCGGCGCCATCTTCGTGAATACGCAGGTGCTGAAAGACAAAGGTTTGCCGATGCCAACCTCCATCACGGATCTGACCAAACCGGAATTTAGCGGACTCGTATCGATTCCGAACATTATGGATTCCTCCACCGGTTGGCTGCTGGTTCAGGCGATTATTAACCAATACGGCGAAAATGCGGGACGCCAAGTGCTCCATGATCTGATTGCCAATGTGGGACCGCATTTGGAGAGCTCGGGCTCGGGTCCGATCAAAAAAGTACAGGCTGGAGAAGTGGCTGCGGGCTTCGGACTCCGCCATCAGGCGGTAGCGGCCAAAGCTGACGGTGCACCGATTGATTACGTGGATCCGGTCGAAGGAAACTTCTCGCTCACCGAGTCGGTTGCGGTGGTGGACAAGAAGAATGCCACGACGGATTTAGCGATGAAAATGGCAGAGACCATCGTGAAGGATGCCAGAAAAGACCTGATCGTGAACTATCCGGTGGCCCTGTACGAAGGGGAGACCGTGGATGAAGTCAACAAACCTGCATACTCGATGACCTTTGAGAAGCCGCTGACCGTAGAGCTGCTGGAAGAGCATCAGCAATTCTTCAACGGATCCAAAGAATAAGCCAGCATAGGAGCGATGTGAATGAATACCTACAAGCTTTTGACCCCGGGACCTTTGACGACAACCAAGACGGTGAAAGAGCAGATGCTCTTTGACCGCTGTACATGGGATGATGAATATAAATCGATTACGCAAAAAATCAGATCGCGGCTCCTGGCACTCGCCGGGGCGGATCAAGAGCGGTACACCGCCGTGCTGATGCAGGGAAGCGGCACCTTTGCTGTCGAAGCCGTCATGACGTCAACCATCTCTAAAGATGATAAAGTTCTGATCGTAACAAACGGCGCATATGGTGAGCGGATCGTGAAAATGGCGGAGTATATCGGACTGAATTATGTGGAGTACAGAGTGAATTACGACGAACATCCAAGCGAGGATGAACTGCGAGCCATACTGCACAAGGATGTGAGTATTACGCATATCGCGATGGTCCATTGCGAGACGACAACCGGGATTTTGAATCCGTTGGAGATGGTTTCGTTGTTGTCCAGAGAATACGGAAAAACCCTCATCATCGATGCGATGAGCAGCTTTGGCGGAATGGAAATCGCTGTTCAGGGACTTGGCGTCGACTACCTGATCAGCAGTGCGAATAAATGCATCCAGGGCGTTCCGGGGTTTGGCTTCGTGATTGCCAAGCTGGAGAAGCTTGCAGCCTGCGAAGGGATTGCGCGCAGCCTGTCGCTCGACCTGTATGACCAATGGAAGGGCATGGACAAGGACGGCAAATGGCGTTATACTTCGCCGACCCATGTTGTGGCCGCCTTCTCCAAAGCGTTGGATGAGCTGAACGAAGAAGGCGGTGTATCGGCGAGATTCAGCCGTTACCGGAATAACAATCGCCTGCTGCGGGAGAGATTGGCGCAAATCGGTATCCAGGCTTACATTACCGATGACAAGCAATCCCCGATCATCACCACGTTCTTATTCCCGAGTGAAGGGTTTAGCTTCGAGCACTTTTACGCTTACATTAAAGAAAGAGGCTATGTGATATATCCCGGCAAGCTGACCGACGTGGATACCTTCCGCATTGGGAATATCGGAGAAATTTATGAGCGCGATATCGAACAGTTATGTCATATTATTGAAGAATATATGGGGGTGACAGCACAATGAGCCGAATCGAAGGCGTTATATTGGACTGGGCCGGAACGGCTGTGGATTTTGGATGCTTTGCACCGGTGAACGTGTTCGTCGATATTTTTAAGAATGCGGGCATTGAAGTGACGATGGATGAGGCGAGAGCGCCGATGGGGATGCTGAAGATCGATCATATTCGTGCCATGCTGTCCATGCCGAGAGTGTCGGCGTTGTGGGAAGCGAAGTACGGAAGAGCTTTCGATGAGCAGGACGTAGAGCGGTTGTATGCGGAATTCGAGCCGGCCTTGATGGCATCCTTATCCGAGTACACCGACCCGATCCCGGGTGTCATTGAGACGGTTGAAGTTTTGAAGAGCCAAGGCTTGAAGATCGGTTCTACGACAGGATATACAAGCAGTATGATGGAGGTTGTGGCCGCCAATGCCCGGCAAAAGGGCTACAGCCCGGATGTCTATTTCACGCCGGATGATACGGATTCCCAAGGAAGGCCTTATCCTTACATGATTTATCGGAATATGGAGTCTCTCCGTTTATCGGCATCCTGGAAAGTCGTTAAGGTAGGGGATACCGTCTCGGATATAAAAGAAGGCGTGAACGCAGGCGTATGGTCGGTTGGCGTTATCATCGGCAGCTCGGAAATGGGCTTGAGTGCAGAAGAGTTCCATGCCCTGTCAGAATCGGACCGGGAAGCCGCGATTTTGAAAACCGAACAGACGTTTATCCGTAGCGGTGCCGATTTTACGCTTCGGACGATGAACGAGCTGCCGGAATTAATCGAGAGAATTAACGGTATGCTGGCTGAGGGGAAAAGACCGGGGCTTCAGCGCTAGGAAGCCATTGAGGCCTATCGATATGCCGGTAAAGTATTGCGGGAACATATAACCCGAGAGCTGAAGGAAAGGGAACGGTGCTATAGGTTACCCCTCACCTCGCTAAAAAAGAGCAGTCCACATGGACTGCTTTCGCCCCAGTAATGATAGAAGAACCAAGTATACGATCCCATACTTGGTTCTTTGTGATATCAACGTATACCCACCTCGTAATTCACTTTATTATTTCGACTGCAAAAACTCCAGCACAGTACTCAGGAACTCGGATTGATATTCCACATTCGTTAAGTGTACGGATGGGAACAAGACGAACGTGGAATTCGGCACCGTTTTAGCGATCAATTCACCGTGGCTCGGAAGCGTCACGGTATCATACTGCCCGCTAATGACGAGTGTTGGGCTGCTGATCAGGGAAGCCGTCCGGCGCATATCCATATCACGGATAGCAGCCCAGCTTCCTGCGATTCCATGTGGGCGAGTCGTCAGCACCATCTCCCGAAAAGAAGCAACGATCGCGTTTTCTGACTCCACCATATGTGAGGGAAACCAGTTCTTAATGAATGTATCGGCGAACTCGGGAAGGTTCTCAGGTTGCAGCACAGATGTGATTAAACCTTGCCATTGCTCAGCCGGTCCCAGATAGGAGGACGTATTGCTTAGGACGAGCCGGTCGATCCGCTCCGGAGCGTGGATCGCAAGCCATTGTGCGACCGCACCGCCTAACGATAACCCAAGGAAATGCACGCGCTCAATGTGAAGCGAGTCAAGCAGCTCGATGACATCCCGTACCAGTCGGTCGAACGAATAGGGAACCTCAGGAGTATCCGATTCGCCATGTCCCCGATAGTCGTAGCGAAGCACGCGGAAATGCTCCGAAAGATCAGCTATTTGGCCGTCCCACATGTGCATTGTGGTTGCAATAGAGTTCGCCAGCATCAGTACCGGTTTACCGGCTGGACCATCCATTCGATAAGCAATTCTAACTCCATCAATGGTCGTGAAAAAGTTTAATCCATTTATCATTGTGCTCTCATGTAATTTCGTAGTCATATTCTCCATCTCCCTTGTCGGTTCATAATGAAATTATATTTGAATTATTTTACAATCGAAATGGAGTTATAAAGGAGTTTGGGGTCAAAAAACTTAATAATTACGTTGCTTACGCCATTAACTTTAAAAAATGAGGTGCATGGATTATGGATCACATAGACAATAAAATCTTATCGATCCTTCACGAAAATGCTCGAATTACGATCTCCGAGATGAGCCGATTAATCGTGATGTCCCAGCCAGCCGTGACAGAACGGCTTCGGAAGCTGGAGGAGCAGGGAGTTATAACGGGGTATCGTGCAGTGCTTGCCCCATCGAAACTCGGCAAGTATACCACAGCGTTCGTACTGTTTAAATCGAATAACTGCAGGGAGTTCGAGGCATACGCAGAGTCGGCTCCGGAGATCGTCGATTTCTACAGGACGAGTGGGGAGTACAATTATTTATTGAAGGTTGTCACCGCAACGAGTGAAAGCTTGGAAACCTTCCTTGAAACGTGCAACACGTTTGGCCATTCATCGACGCTTGTCGTTCTGTCCACACGATTCGAGGATAAAAGTCTGGTCTCAAGCCAGGATGCATCGAACACCATTCCACGCATTAATCCGCCGGGTATTTGAGCTGCATCGTTGGAGCAGCAAGATCTCTAGAAATAGAGCAAGAATTACCAAGTAAATGATATTTCCGGCACTGCTTGTACACTATCACCTAACACAATTCCGCTAAAAAAGAGCAATCCACATGGACTGCTCTTTTTTCCTCTTATTGCACATACGCACCAATAAACTCCGTTACTTCGCGGTCATACCCCTCGGGATCGAACTGGCGCGCCATGCCGTGACCTGCTTCGGGGACGATGAACAGCTTCTTTTGCTCCGGACCATTCTCGTACAGCTCATACACCATCTCGGTAGGTACGAACAAATCGCCGCCGCCGTGAATGAACAGCGTCGGTGTTTTGGATTTCTTCACCTGCTCGAGTGCGGATGCTTCGCCGAAGGAGTATCCGGCGCGGATCTTGGTCAACAGGCTCGTGGATTGAACCAGCGGGAAGGACGGCAGCTTATACATGCGCTTCAGCTGATATTTCAGCTCATCTGTGACCGAGGTATATCCGCAGTCCTCGACAATGGCTTTTACCTGGGGAGGAAGCTCTTCGCCACTGGTCATCATGACCGTTGCACCGCCCATGGATACTCCATGAAGGACAACTTGCGAGCTTTCACCCGTATGCTCGATGACTTGATCGATCCATTTCAGATAATCCTTGCGCTCCGGCCAGCCGAAGCCGATGTAATCGCCTTCGCTTCGTCCATGACCTCGCGCATCGGGCAGAAGCACGTTGTAACCCAGGTCCTTATGGTACATTTGGGCGAATCCGCTCATCTGCTCCGAATGCCCGGAGTAGCCATGAGCAATGATGACGGTTTTATCCGTCGATACCTCGGCAGGTAAATAGTAAGCATGCAGCTTCAGACCGTCGTCTGAAGTAAGGTTCCATTCCTCGAAGCTCTGCTGGGCCCACCAATCCTTGCTGTCCGCAAAGGGATTGTCGATATTCGAATTGGCTTCCAGGTCCGGGTTGCCGTTCAGAAAGCCCTTGTCGGCGCGGGCAATAGCGACGTTATAGAAGTAGAAGCTTGCTCCGACAATAATGAGAACTAGAAATGAGATGATTGCTGCTGACATGATCATAATCCTTTTTTTCATGTTGATGGTTATCCTCCCCGTATCCATGGGACAAGCACGATGAATGTGATAAGGAAGGCATAGTCGATACGATATCATTCCTTCCACCTATCATATCGCACGTCCCCTGATTAATCTATATCGCGGATCACGTTCGTTTCATGGGTGTTACATCAATTCTATCGGTTGGGGTAGCCTAAAGATAAAGAGCTAGAGCAGGAGGCGAGGGAGAATATGAACAAACGCTTCATCAGCCTAATTCTTGCCGTCGTTATGGTTATGGGTTTAACGCTGCCGTCCTATGCCGAGGAGACCTATTCTTCACCGAAGAAGGATAGTGCGCAGCTGCAATATCAGGATATGCTGATGCTATTTCTGCTTCCTCATATCGATGAGGCGGTTCGCGGGCATTATATCCACACGTTGAAGGAGCAGCCGCTGGTTTATCCATACTTTGTGGATGTGACCGAAGTGAAGAGGGTGAATGGATTCCGCGGTTTTCATTTCATCATTACGCTTGAGGCCAATCCAACGGTTGGTCCCCATATTTCGGTTGGAAAGGATCGGCTTGTGTTTGAAGTGGCTCCGACGATTCCCGGCGGTATGGTCAAGCTGGTGGAATACAAACATTTGAAGACATATGAACTACCTCCGCATTGGCAAAATATCGTGAAGTAACGGCGGCGAAATCGATCCAATGTCAAAAAACAAGCAAACGCGGTTCGCGCGTTTGCTTGTTTGGCATGGAGATCATGGTGCGTTTATCGGGTCTCACACCCTCAAGCATTGAAGCAGCAGGTAGGGTACCTGGCGAGGTAATGCTTACCAGCTCTCATAAACCGGTCGATCCGGTCCCGGTTCGGCCTGGATCCAGCCGATGGCGAGCAGAACGATGATGGCGATGAAGGCAGCCGGCAGTACCCATTTCCAGGCAGATGCGAGCATTCGCACAGCAGGGGACATTAGGGCAAGAATCAGCCCGATCAGCACCACGCTGAATAGGTGAATCCCTGGCGGCAGCATAAGGAACACAATATGAAAGACCGAAGTGAACATCAGGACAGGGATCAGGGACGTTCCCAGTACGACCGCCGGATGGTTTAAGGATTCGATCGGGTCCCGGGTAAATGCCGCCCATGTCAGTGCCGCGTAATGGACCAGCAGCGGAATCGCAAATAAATAGCTTGCGCCCGGCAGGAACCCGGTTGAGCCGACAAGCAGCAGCAGGAACAGGAATGAGCCTCCCAGCAGCATCTCCATTTCATTCACTTTACGCACGATCCAGCGGGTGAGCGCAACATGAACGATGAAGGTTACCAGGATGAAGCTGACACTGTACAGAAGCGAATCATAGGTTGCCCCTGTGGGCTGCGTCATTTTGCCGGCCCACAACGTATCAACCAGCGACCACAGGCCAAAGCTTAGCGCTGCCGAGAGCACGATGGCCGCAATCGGGGTTAGCAGGCCGAGCAAACTTCCCTTGAGGGAGAGTCTGGAGATACGGGCAAACAGTACTGCGAAAGCCATCCATACCGCCGCGAATACCACGGTGATTGGGATCGTCCATTTTGCAGGGTAATGAACCAGCAGGCCAAATAGATTGAAATAAATACGGTTGTCTGTTGAAGTCAGGTCAGTCAAATCAAGATTGCCAAAATGCTTTGCCACGGCCAGCGCATTCTCGCCTTGATGCTGCATGGTTTCAAGGGAGACGTTCTCCGTGTTGTCCATCGGGGTATGATAAGCGACCCACCCATCGCCATAGGCAAAGTTTAGTCCCGGGAGACCATGCTCAAGCGCCACCGTCAAATCGGTGTCGTTCGGCAGTTGTTTGTAGAGGTCCACCAAGAGCGAGTTGCTGACAGGATTCGATACGGCTTGTGCATATTCTTCAATGATCCGACTATTGCTGTCGCTGGTCTGGAACATGAAGGAGGAACCCTTCGATCCCCGGGCTTCAAAATTCGCAATCATGCCAACCTCAAGGTGCTGCGGGTCACGGAAGAACACTTCCGCCCCCAGCAGGCCCTTCTCTTCCCCGTCTGTCAGCAGAATCCATATGTCATTCTGCGGCGGAGGTCCGGCTTGGATCGCTCTTGCCGTCTCCAGCAACGAAGCTACGCTTACCGAAGCATCATTGGCTCCGGGTCCGGTAGAGACCGAGTCATAATGGGACATAAGCAGGAGCGGCTTGCCCGATCCGGTGCCCTTAATGACACCCAGAATGTTCGTAAGCTGAATGTCGGCGTCGATGTACTTGGTTGTCAGTCGGCCATTAAATTCTTGAACGTCCGGGTTCAAGCCGAGCTGCTTCATCTGTTCCACCAAGTAAGCTCTGACTTCCGCATTGGCAGGCGAACCCATCGGATGGGGTTCTTGTGCGATGCGCTCGACATGCGCCATCGCGCGTTCGGCAGAGAACTCGGTTGCGGGCGCATCGATATTTCTGGCTTCCGGCGGCTTCTCGAACCACAGCATGAGGGAGATAACGAGTATGACGGTGAGGATGGTTGTAAGCGGCAGCCAATAAGGAGGTCTGTAATCCGGCGGTCTACTCAATTGAATTTGCATGATAAGTACTCACTTCCTTTTTATGATCATTCAAGCGTTTCGTAAAGCGATCTTTCATCGTATGTAAGAAATCGGCTCTTACACAGCGTAATTCCAGAATATGACATGTGTCAATATAAGATTGAGAATGATCAGCATTCCATGCATAACACAAAGCAAGAGCCTCCATCAGAATGGAAGCTCTTTTGATTTATATTCAATGTTCATTTTTTCATACCATGCGTTCAGACCGGTCCAGAGCTGTTCGCAAAGCTCATACACATGATCGATCTGGAGAAGCTGACCCCGCATCACCAATTGTGCCAGCTCATCGTATCCCGAAGGCCTGGATTTCAGGGATAGTGATTCCTCCAATGTTTTGGCTCTTGTATTGTAAAACGTTCGGTTGGCAAGTCCAATCAGCTTGGCCGTCTGCCAGGTCAGGTCCTTGGCTCCAAGCGGGAGGTAGCCTAAGTTACCGGATTGGACGTTGTTTCGTATTTTGCCCATCGTTTCGTAGGGTTCCCAGATCATGAATTCCCGCATCGTTTCTTTGATGGCTTCGTCTGAAACCTGGAGGGGCAGCTTCCGAATTTCAGCAAGCAGGTTCGCCGGATCGTAGATTTCCTGTAGATGGACATAAGCGCCCGCTGTAATCGCCCATGAGTCGTCCACCGACGCTGCATCCTTGAATATGTCCTGCTTTTGTTCCATTCCGATTTCGATTTTGAAAGGGGGGTATATGAATTCATATCCGGGCAGGGAGACTCCGTCCTGTGTAACAACTTGAAGTTCAATGTCCGAGTAAGGACCATCAATCCCTTGTGCAATCGAACCGTACAAGCCAATGGCCAAAATGTTATCGCCGTGCAACTGAAGCAGTCGGTCTTTGATTTGATGAATGATGTTCATTTTCTCTTCTCTAGTCGTAGCAGCAGGATAAGGCAGCATAAGGAAATCCCCTCCGAAGAAAGTTAGTTATCTATATTATAGTATAAATAGAACGGTTGTATTAGGGGGGTGACGGGTTTATGAAGTTTAGGAGAGTTCTAGCCTGGTTCGTCTTGGTGATAGTGATTGGTTGTTCTGGTTTGAGCAAGATAGCTGTGCCTGAGGACCTGCTCGCGGAGGGGGAAGATGAATTACGAATTCATTATTTCTATGAAGATGCCCATGCCGCGAATGAGCTGGATGAGCAAGCCCGGATCGTATGGTGGAGTGAAGAGGTTGACGATATGTCCGATACCGATACAGAGGTTTTACAGGCAACCATGTTACATAACGTAAGGGAGGAGAACGCCAAGCAAAAGGCCGAAACTTTAGGACTTAGAAGATTTCCGTTTTTTGTAGTGGTGAACCATAAAGAAATTGCCTTGAAAACAGCTGACTTGAATGAAGTTGTAGACTTTCTAAAGAAGAACAGGTAGAGATCGTAAAATCCTTATCCCCTCATTCCACCTTATGGTAATATATCCTTGCGGAGGTGGGGAAGTAGCCATCGTACCCGTTCCCGTAATAAATAGCTGAGGTGAGTAGAGATGAGTAGAGATGAGCAGAGTCAAGGCAAGACCAAGCAGGAACTGGACCGGGTTGTATTCATTGGCCGCACGTTTGAAGAATACACGCATATGTTTGATTTGGAAATGTCGAACCTAGCCGGCAAAAGCGTATTGGATTGCCCTTCCGGTGCGTGTTCGTTCACCGCTCACGGTGCGAAGCGTGGTCTCGATATAACGGCCAGTGATATTGCCTATGACCACAAGCCGGATGACCTGGAGGCCAAGGGGCTGCAGGATATCGGGCATGCGATGGAAACGATGGAGCAGGCGAAGAGAAATTATGTCTGGGACTATTATGGAGATGTGGTGGGGCTTCGTCATCATCGCCAGCAAGCGCTCCTTGATTGCGTTCAGGATATGAGGGAGTTTCCGGATCGCTACGTCGCTGCGGTACTGCCGGAGCTGCCTTTTGATAACAATCAGTTTCATCTGGTGCTGTCCGCCCATTTTCTGTTTATGTACAGTGACCGATTGGATTATGACTTTCATGTCCAGACGATTCGGGAGCTGCTGCGCGTTGCCTCGGAAGAGGTGCGCATCTTTCCGTTAACCGATTTGTCGGGGGGGCGCTACGCTCATTTGGAGCGCCTGATTCATGAGCTAGAGGTAGACGGTTTTCGGGTGGCGGAAGTTAAAGTGCCTTATGAGTTTATGAAGAACGGCAATTCGCTGCTAAGCATTCGTAAGTTCTAGAAGAATGAAGGTAAGATGTGGGGAGCCGGCAATGTGCCGGCTCCTTTATTTTTAGCTGGGTATGGTGTTTGTCGTCAGGGAACAGGGTCCGCCGTATTTACTGATCCAATGAATGCGCCTGTCTTACAGGAGCGCGGAGAATGGTTTTCATGGAGGAGGAGGCGGCTTTTCGTGGATCGGACAAATAAACCTCATGATGATGCCCGTCCTGTACGTAATGATGCTGTTTCATGTAAGCATACATTTTCGCCAGCGTATCAGGCTCTGTGCTGTAGGGGCCGATATGCATGATTTGGACGCATAGTCCCTCATGGATCGTTTCCAATACCACTTGCTGAATGGGCTCCAGATGATTTTTCTTGGAGAAGGCTTTGTCCCGTGCGGAATCGACGATCTCCGGGGTGACAAACGCCGGCATCCGAATGAGCAGCTTCCAATGCCATTCCTCTTTTGGAACCTCCAAACCATACCGATCCGAGTTAACCCACCATTGCCCTTCAAGTTTAGGAACGGTGAAATCCTGAATCTCCGCCTTGCAATATCCCTTAACGCCATAGGCAACGGTATACAGCGCCTCGGTTGCATTCTCGAAAAGGGAGCTTTCGGGCGCGCCTTGGCCTTCGAACGACAGATAGGGCAAGGGATCAAACTGCACGAGCTCGGGGGTGTTCCCGGCTGTATAATAGGTTTTATCGCTTTTGGCCAGATCGAGTTTAGGAAGCGGCATACATGAATCTCTCCTTTTTGGACATGATTTACGCCTATCATAAACCAGCTTCACTGACAGCATAGGAGTCAGTGAAGTTGTTGAAGGATCAGTCCTCGTAATATGCGGCCAGGTCTCGGGCCGTCTCGGAGAGAACAGTTCGCAGCTGCTGCGGCTCAAGTACTTTGACTCCTTTGCCAAAAGAAAGCAGAAGATAAGGCATGTATTGCAGCATCCAATCCGGATGCATACGGAATTCGGCCTCATCGTCATTGCTTCTTGCGACAAGATAAGGCTGTAGGAACCACTGGTTGCATAACGTGTCCAGAACCTCGGAGCGACCTTGAAGGCGAACGGTTACCAACGTCGGTTCCTTCGCCTTCGACTTCGTATTGTGATCCTGATACTCATGAATATGGCTCATATAATCATGTACCGAGAAATGTTCCGGCATTTCAAATGTACGGCCTGTTACCGACAGGCTGTTCATCCGGTCTACCCGGAATACGCGGAGGGCCTCCCGTTGATGGCAATAGGCAATCAAATACCATTTGCCGAGCCGGTAGATCAGCCCATAGGGATCAATATGGCGCTCCTCCACGGAGCCGCTGAAGGACTTCGCATATTGAAGGACCAGGGTTTCGCGTCTGGCAATGGCTTGCTCTAACTCTCGCAATCTGGGGTGAAGCAAGGCACTCTGTGATGGCAGTGGGATGTGAATGCTGCCAACATGACGCCTCAAGTCTTCCAATTGAGATTCCTGAAGCCGGTGCTCAATCTTGGTTAGTGCCTTTTCAAGAGCATCCGTAAACGGATAGTCCGCTTGCCGGGCAAGTAGCGCACTGTGTTCCATGGCTTTAAGCTCGGTTAGTTCGAAGAACAGCGGCACGCTTAAAAAAGAATCGGGCAGCCTGAATCCCCCGCCATGTCCGGATTCGGATATGATAGGGACCCCGCTCATATCCAGCGTGTCGATGTATCGGTAGACCGTTCGGACACTTAGCTCAAGCCTCTCCGCCAATTGCTCGGCCGTCATTTTTTTATGGGATCGAAGCAGCCATAGTATGGATAACAGATAGTCCAGCTTAGCCATGGACAGCACTCGCTTTCTTCATGTTATTTCGGTTATATCCGGCTTAATGAAGCTATTATAACAATCCATGAGGGGGTATGATCAAGCGAATAAAACGGGGACTCCTGGTATAACAAATAACAAAACTTCAATATTGATATTGAATGATGGTTTGTTATAATGTGTTCAACAGAGAGGGGGCGTGAAGATGGGCAGTCGGGCGGACAATGTAAGTCCCGTTTCGGTGCTCATTGAACCTATGTCACATGACCAACCACTAACGAAAGAAGCCATATTGGACGCGGCCGAGCAGACGCTTCGGCGCTATGGTCCTGACAAAACCTCGGTTGTCGATGTTGCCAAGGCGCTTCAAGTCAGCCATGGATCCCTGTATCGGCATTTTCCCAGCAAGGCCGCTCTGAGAGAAGCCGTAACGGAACGGTGGCTGCAGCGGATTGCGGATCCGTTACAGAAGATTGCAGACGGAACGGAGGGCAGCGCCACCGATCGCTTGCGGTTATGGACGGATACCCTCATCCGGGCCAAACGGGCTTATGTCCTCGAGGATCCCGAGATGTTTGCCATGTATACGACCGTGACGCTGGAAGCCGTCAAGGTAATTGATACGCATGTAAAGCTGTTAATCGGACAGGTTGCCCAGATCATCGATCGAGGGATGCTTACTGGTGAATTTAAGCCGGGCCAGTCGGAGTCGGTGGCAAAAGCCTTTTTCATGGCAACGTCCCTGTTTCATCATCCGGTGCATGCTTCTCAGTGGACCTCGCAGGAGATTGAAGCCGATTTTGACTCGGTGTGGGCCATATTGTTATCCGGAATCGCGAAACAGTAAACGGGCGAGAATCATAGTTAGAGGGAACTAAGCAGGGGTAGAGGCGGCCGTTATGCATTTCCGAACAGCACTTCGGGAGCTGGTGCAGCGAGATCACCCATTACGTTAAAAAGATGCTATTCTTGGCGATTTGCATGAGATAGCGTCTTTTTTGTATATATATCATTACAAATGACAAAAATATAAAACTGTCACTTGTAATTTGTAATGTGCAGACATATAATCAAATTACAAAAAATGACGTACAGATCAGAGGATCCATCTGATGAGATATTCGTGCACCTAATTCATATGCGGGAGGTTGTATCATGACAAAGAGTTTATCGGGCAAGGTAGCTATCGTAACGGGAGCATCAAGAGGCATCGGGCGTGAAATTGCGGAGAGACTTGCGGAGAACGGGGCTAAAGTGGTTGTAAACTATGCAAGCAGCCCGGCTAAAGCCGAGGAAGTGGTGAGCGCCATTAAGCAAAGCGGCGGCGAAGCCCGGGCCATTCAAGCTGATATTCGTCAGGTAGCAGCGATTGAACGACTGTTTGGTAAAACGATCGAGGTTTATGGCGGCATCGATATTCTCGTGAACAATGCCGGCATCATGACAACCAAGCCGGTTGCTGCCATGACGGAGGAAGATTTCGATCAGCAGTTTGCGATTAATGTGAAGGGGACTTATTTCGCGATCCAGCAGGCTTTTCACCATATGAATTCGGGCGGCCGCATCATCAATTTCTCGACGTCGGTGGTTGGGCAGATGTTCCCGGCGTACAGCGTATATGCAGGCACGAAGGGCGCTGTAGAGCAGTTTACGCGTCAGTTGGCCAAAGAATTCGGACCGAAAGGAATTACAATTAACGCAGTGGCGCCCGGACCGATTAATACGGAGCTGTTTACGATTGGCAAGTCGGAGGAGCAGATCGCGGGTATCGCAAACATGAATGCTTTCGGACGTCTGGGAGAACCGGATGATGTTGCAGGGGCCGTCCTCTTTCTGGCCGGCGAAGAATCGAAATGGATCACAGGCCAAACGATCCGCGTGAACGGCGGTTTTGTGTAATACTCACACCATCAAAATAACGCAAGAACAAAAAGGCACCGGGAGTCCGGTGCCTTTCGTTACGGATACGGTCGATCTGTTGTAGAGAATCCTAAATACGTATCAACCAACATGGAGTACAAGACTTCCCTGAATGCGTGGGAAAGATCGCTGTTCTCCGCAAACGCTCCTTAATCCAATTCCTTCCACTTTAAGTCCAGCGTCGGAGGGGTGTAGCTATCCATGAGCTCGAGCAGCTTGAGCGGGTCATCGGAGAGGTTGATCAGGTTTAGGTGGGAGGCATTGGAGAAACCTTCCGTGATACTGTACTGAATCAGCTTCATGAACGGTTCATAATACTCCCGGACATTCAGCAGCCCGATCGGTTTCTGATGAATTCCGATTTGCGACCAGCACAATACCTCGAACAATTCCTCAAAGGTTCCAAAACCGCCCGGCATGGCGATAAACCCGTCGGACAGCTTCGCCATCGTCGCTTTGCGCTCATGCATATCCGCTACTTCAATGAGCTGGGTCAGCTCGGTATGTACAATCTCGCCTTTAAACAGTCCTCTCGGCATCACACCGATAACTTCACCGCCATGCTGCAAAACGGCGTTAGCCACTTCACCCATCAATCCGATTTTGGAGCCGCCGTATACGAGCTTGTATTGGTTGTGGGCAATGTGTCTGCCGAGCTCGGCAGCTTTCGCTTTATAATCTGGATGTTCCCCCATGTTCGATCCCGCAAATACACATATGGATTTCAATTCGCACACTCCTTGACAAGATGTTGATATTTGATTCGTGTAATTATACTATATATAGTGATTTGTGTCATGGCGTCGATGAACGATATTGTTAATGATCATCAGATGGCACCTCTTATCTTATGGCATACATGTTAGCATTATCATGAGTTTGTTCTTGAATTGTGTAAAAAGTAAAGGTTAAAGTCATCCCAGGGAATCGCGGAGGTAGCACAAGTATGGATATGAATGAAGCGCAGCAATGGATTAAACAATTTTATGGAGAGCGAGGCTGGACCGAGTACGGCCCCTTTATTCGCGTTGGGTTTTTGATGGAGGAGACAGGGGAAACAGCGCGTGCCGTTCGCGCTTATGAGATCGGCAGGGATCGCCCCGACGAGGAGGTTCAATCCAGGGAACGGCTCAAGCAGGATTTGGTGGAGGAGATCGGCGACGTGCTCGGCAACATTTCACTGTTGGCGGATCTTTATGGGATTTCGCTGGAAGAGGCGTTTACGGCCCATCAGCAGAAGCTGCTGAAGCGGTTTGGTTCTTAAATGAACGAAAGTCGGGTCCTTCCTATCATCAGATGATGACGTGGTGGAGTCATTGAATGGCTGAATGGCAGCATACATAACCGGCTTGATAGCGCATCGCAGGAATTATGGCAGTAGCCAGAAAGCCGAAAGGATACGTCCGGGTTTAGAACTGTAAAAAGGCTGCAACCCAGGGTCCAATGGACGTTGGGGTGCAGCCTTATCATATTATATCATCTAATGAGCTTGAATTATGCTAGGATACCAGGACTTTGCGGAATTCCTGCGTCAGCAGCGGAACGATGTCGAACAGATCGCCGACGATGCCGTAATCGGCTACCTTGAAGATCGGTGCCTCAGGGTCTTTGTTGATGGCGATAATGACCCGTGATTGGCTCATGCCGGCCAGATGCTGGATGGCGCCGCTAATGCCGCAGGCAATATAGATCTCGGGCGTAACGACTTTGCCGGTCTGCCCGATCTGGAGCGCGTAATCGCAGTAGCCGGCATCACAGGCGCCGCGCGATGCTCCGACGGCACCGCCGAGCAGGTCCGCGAGCTCCTCCAGCGGCTGGAAGCCTTCCGCGCTCTTCACGCCGCGCCCGCCGGAGATGACGATTTTGGCTTCCGAGAGGTCGATTTTTCCCGTGGTTTTGCGGACAACGTCCTTTACCACGGAGCGGAGGGAAGGGGCAGGGTAAGCGATGTCCTCAATGCTGGCGCTCGCGCCTTCGATGGCTTCCGCAGCAGGAATATTGTTCGGACGCACCGTGACCACCCACGGTCCGTTCTGGAAGACGCGCTTCTCAAAGGCTTTACCCGCATAGAGCGGACGAGTGAACACCGCTTCTCCACCTTCCGTCTCGATCGCGGTTACGTCGGAAATTTGCCCGGCATTCAGGGAAGCGGCGACGAGCGGTGCTAAATCGCGGCCGATAGCTGTATGTCCGAAGAGTACGGCATCCGGCTTGGCCTGACCGATAACCGCTTCAATGGCGGCCATATAAGCTTCAGGATTATAATTTTCCAGATCATCATGCTCAACCGTATAGATCGTATCGGCACCATAGGCGTTCAGGGCCGATACAGCCTCCGTAATGTTGGAGCCCGCAACCAGAATGCGGATGCTGTCACCGTCACCTGCAATCAAGCGAGCCGCGCCAAGCGTTTCGAGAGCAACCTGACGCAGCTTCCCATCCCGGTTCTCGGCATACACTAATATCGTTTTGCTCATATCATAACCTCCTAGGATCCATTTGGGATTGAAGAGAAGAGATTTGACGATTTAACCAACCTGAGCAACTTAAGCGAATTCAGGGGATTTCCTCAGAAGCGCTGCTGCTCGGATTTCGCGGAACGTATCAAGCGAAAAGCGTGCATGACGGACATCCCGTAAACCATACAATCAGAATACATAGGGAATGATGGCGCGGCTCTCCGTCGGGTCCGTGTAACCGCATTCAATAGTACGAGTCAAAGGGGTATATTCGTACATTCGAATACCCGTTCATCAGATCACTTTCGACTGGGTGCGGAGCAAGGATACCAGCTCATGCGCCACTTCGGCGGGCTCGCCCTTCAGAATGCGTCCTGCACTTCGCTCCGGCGGCAGGGACAGCTCGCTTTGCTTCGTTGCCGGCTGGATATCGGCTTCCGATAATCCGAGATCATCCAGGGTCAACGTCTGAAATGGCTTTTTCTTAGCCTTCATGATGCCAGGCAGCGATGGATAGCGTGGTTCGTTCAAACCTTGCTGTGCCGTGAAAATCGCCGGGAGCTGAACCTCCAGCACTTCAAGATCGCCTTCGGCATCCCGGTGCACTTCAGCCGTGGTACCGTTCAGCGTAAGCTTGGTAATGGAGCCGGCATGTGAAATACCGAGAAGGCTTGCCAGGCGAATGGCCACCTGACCCGAACCGCGGTCAACGGAGAAGTTGCCGCCGAGGATCAGATCCGGGCTTTCCTTGGACAAATACGCGTGCAGCACTTTGGATACCGCATATTCATCGTCCGGAATCCGCTCGTCGGAGATCAGCACGGCATCATCTGCACCCATCGCGAGGGCAGTGCGTAGGGTCTCTGCCGTACGATCCGGCCCGACGGACAAGAGTGTCACGCTGCCGCCGTGGTCATCCCGAAGCTTCACGGCTTCTTCCACCGCATATTCGTCATACGGATTGATGACAAATTTCACCCCATCCTCGGCAATCGATCCGTTCTCAATCGTAATTTTTTCCTCCGTGTCAAAGGTCTGTTTAAGCAATACCACAATCTTCATCGGTTAAACGCTCCCTTCAATATGAATATCAGCGGGACTTATTGTCCGCCGGAAACACCGTTCAGGAAAAAGCTAAGCGTCTCATCCGCCTGATCGGACAGAGAATACTTGCGGCCGGAGATCAGCCAAGAGGTCACCGCTTCGTCCATCGCGCCAAAAATCAGGTTGCGCACCAGCTTGACGTTCAGATCGGAACGGAATTTCTGTTCTTTGATGCCCTGTTCCAGAATATTCTCGATCAGCACAATATATGGCTTCAAAGCGCTGCCGATTTCCTTGCGCAGCTCCAGATCGCTCTGCCGCAGCTCAATCTGAGTGACATAAGCAAGCTCAGGATTGCTCTCCAGCTCCGAAAAATGGATGCTGCACACCGTCCGCAGCGCTTCCACGGCATCCGTGGTTCCTTCCACGCTTTCGTGGAATTTGCCGACCAGCTCGCCAAGCTTCTCCTGGAACAGGCGGATCAGGATATCCTCCTTCCTCTTAAAGTACAAATAGATGGTGCCGTCAGCCACGCCGGCAGCTTTGGCGATCTTGGAAACCTGGGACCGGTGGTAGCCGTTCTCGGCGAATACTTTCAGGGCGCCCTGGAGAATAAGGTGGTATTTTTCATTTTTTTTACTTGTCATATGCTCACCCCGGTGTTAGAATACAGTTAAAATTATGAATGAATACTCATTCATTTCTTGTATCCATCATAAAATACGTTCATGTCGTTGTCAACGATGGGTTACGAAGAAGCGCGAAATGGATGAAGCAGTTGGATCAGAGCAGCAGAATAAGGCGTTCATATCAGAGCAATAGACGGCAGTTCAACCGGAAGAAACAAGTCACTGGGTATCCGCAGGCAAGTACAGATGAGAGCGATGTACGGATGAAGAGATGCAGCCAGAAACGATGAAGTTCGGTTTAGAGTGGTCGGCACGGCACGATGTGGAGGTCTATTTTTGTTCCTCTAATGAAAGCGCTTCATATATGTCCCGACATGAACACATGACAAGAGGTTTCGGAAGGAGTGACAGGAGCTTCGCAAAATGGGACGCTGCACAAGACTATGAGAAGAAAGAAGGATTTTTAACGCAAGGGGCTGAGAGAGATGATTCTGACATTAATCAACGCGCTGCTCTTTGTCTTGATCACCGGTTGGGCGGTGTATATGTTCGCCACCGTGGTGTATCGCCGGTACCTGTATATCCGTTTGGGCAAGCCAGCGAATCTGAGGAAGGATCTGAAGGAACGCCTGAGCCAATTCGCCATCCAGGTATTCGGACAGAGCAAGCTGTTTAAGGATCGCAAGAGCGGCATCATGCATTTTATCGTGTTTTACGGATTTATCATTTTGCAGTTCGGTGCGCTCGACATCATCTGGAAGGGATTGTCCGGCCACAGCCTGCCGATTCCGGGGCACGCCGGCTTTATTCTCATGCAGGAGATTACGGTTGCGCTGATCCTGCTCGCTATCGGTTATGCGGCCTATCGCCGCTATGGCGAGAAGCTGAAACGGCTCAAGCGGGGCTGGAAGCCAAGCATTGTCGTGTTTTTCATCACCACGCTGATGGCTTCGGTGCTGCTGACGATGGCTTTTGAACGGCTTATGGAAGGACTGGCGTGGTCGGCCATGGCACCGATCTCCTCCAGCATTGCGGCCGTGTTTGCCTGGATGCCGCCGGTGGCGGTTACGGTTTGCTATTACGCGTTCTGGTGGCTGCATCTGTTGATTCTGCTATCGTTCCTTATCTATGTGCCGCAATCGAAGCATTTTCACCTCATTACGGCGCCGATCAACATTCTGGTTCGTCGCACCGATCCCCCGAGCAAGCTCAGCAAGCTGGACCTGGAGGATGAAGAGGCCGAGGCATTCGGGGTAGGCAAGATTGAGGATTTTACGCAGAAGCAGATGCTCGATTTCTATGCCTGCGTCGAATGTGGAAGATGCACCAACGTATGCCCGGCCTCGAATACAGGCAAGCTGCTGTCGCCGATGCACATGATTGTGAAGCTAAGGGATCATCTCACGGAAAAAGGGGCTGCGCTCACCTCCAAATCGGCATGGATGCCAGCCTCTGTGTTTGGATCACCCGGCGTTCACTCCATGGGCGCAACGGATCTGGCCCTTGTCGGCTGGAAGGGCGAGGGCATTACCGATATCGGCCCGACGATGGAGGTGCAGAAGCGCTCCTGGCATCAGGTTGAGGGCGTTGACCCGAAGGACATTCAATTGATCGGCGGCGTCATGACGGAAGAAGAGATTTGGGCGTGCACGACCTGCCGCAACTGCGAGGATCAGTGCCCGGTCGCGAATGAGCACGTCGACAAAATCGTGGACCTTCGGCGTCATCTCGTTCTGATGGAGGGCAGCGTGCCGCAAGAAGGCCAGCGGGCGATGCAAAACATCGAGCGACAAGGGAACCCTTGGGGAATCAGCCGCGCGGACCGGAGCAAGTGGGTGAAGGAGGTCGATCCGGAAGGGACTTTGGATCTGAAAATTCCGACCGTGAAGGAAAATCCGGATTTCGACGTGCTGTTCTTTGTCGGCTCCATGGGCTCTTACGACAATCGCAGCCGCAAGATCACCAAGGCCTTTGTCCGGCTTATGAATGAAGCGGGCGTCAACTTCGCCATTCTCGGCAACGAGGAGAAGAATTCGGGCGATACGCCGCGCCGGATGGGCAATGAATTTCTGTTCCAGCAGCTGTGCATGGAGAACATCGAGACATTCCAGAAGTACGATGTGAAACGAATCGTGACGGCTTGTCCGCATACCTTCAATATTTTGAAGAATGAGTATCCGGAATTTGGGCTTGAAGCCGAGGTGATTCATCATACGGAGCTGCTGGACCAGCTGGTGAAGGAAGGGCGTCTTAAGCCCAAATACCGGGTTCAGGAGAAAATCACCTATCATGACTCCTGCTACCTGGGACGGTATAACGACGTGTATGATCAGCCGCGCAGCGTGCTTCGCGCCATTCCTGGCGTCGAGCTCCTGGAGATGGAGCGAAATCGCGAGAACGGGATGTGCTGCGGCGCCGGCGGCGGGCAGATGTGGATGGAGGAGGATGCGGGCAAGCGCGTGAATCTGGCGCGTACCGAGCAGGCGCTGGCTGTATCTCCGACGATGATCAGTTCAGCCTGTCCGTTCTGCCTGACGATGCTGGAGGACGGCACGAAGCTGAAGGAAGTGGAAGAAAGCGTAAAAACGCGAGATATCGCGGAAATCCTGGAGTTATCCGTATTCGGTCTATCCGAAATCCATGAACAGGAGGTCGTTGTGCAATGAGCAATACCATTACCAAGGAATCCGTCAGCGGTTCCGGTGTCGCAAGTCGAAACATAACCAAAGCCGCCGTGATCGGCTCTGGCGTCATGGGGTCGGGGATCGCCGCCCATCTCGCCAATGCCGGCATTCCCTGCCTGCTGCTCGACATCGTTCCGAAATCCTTAACCGCCGAAGAGGAGAAAGCCGGATTGTCGCTGGATCATCCGAAGGTACGAAACCGGCTAGCGGCCAAAGCCATTGCCGCTCTGCCCAAATCAAGCACTGCTCCGCTGTATAGCGCCGATTTTGTGGGCCGGATCACCCCAGGCAATACCGAGGATCATCTGAGCCAGCTGAAGGACGTGGATTGGATCATTGAGGTGGTCACGGAGCGCCTGGAAATCAAGAAAAGCATCTTCAAGCAGATTGAGGGCGTGCGCAAGGAAGGATCAATCGTCAGCACGAATACCTCTGGCATTTCCGTTAATGCGATGGTCGAGGACTGCAGCGAGGAATTCCGCAGCCACTTCCTGGGAACCCATTTCTTCAATCCGCCGCGTCATATGAAGCTGCTGGAGATTATCCCGGGCTTTGATACGGATCCGGACATTACAAAGTTTATGGTTGATTTCTGCACGAAGCGCCTTGGTAAAGGGGTTGTGCTTGCGAAGGATACGCCGAATTTCATCTCGAACCGGATCGGCACCTACGGTCTTCTGGTCACATTGCAGGAGATGGTGAAAAACAGCTATACCTTGGAGGAAGTGGATGCCGCCACGGGACCCGTTCTGGGGCGTCCGAAGAGCGCCACCTTCCGTACCCTGGATTTGGTCGGCATCGATACCTTTGTCCATGTGGCCAGAAACGTGTACGACTCCGTGCCGGACGGGAACGAGAAGGACGTGTTCACGGTTCCCGATGTCATGAATGAGCTTGTCACCCGCGGCTGGATCGGTGAGAAGGGCGGCCAGGGATTCTATAAAAAAGTAAAGAGCGAGCAAGGCAGCAAAATTTTATCGCTCAACCTGTCCACGATGGAGTACAATCCGAGCGCCAAAGTGAGCTCCGCTTCCATCGAAGCCGCCAAAGCGGTGAAGGGAGCCAAGCGGAAGATCAAGGCATTCCTCGGTACGCAGGACCGTTACTCTGAACTGGCTTGGAATGTATTGAAGCAAGTGCTTGTCTATGCGGCCGACAAGCTGGGAGAGATCGCCGATTCCATTCAGGACATCGACAACGCGATGAAATGGGGCTTCAACTGGGAGCTCGGTCCATTCGAGACCTGGGATCTGATCGGACTGCCGGAATCCGTGCAGCGCATGGAAACGGAGGGCATGATCGTCCCGGCTTGGGTGAAGGATTGGATTGCCGCCGGGAACAAGTCCTTCTATCAGCAGAAGGACGGCGAGGTGTTCCACTATTTCAAAGGCGAGTATAAGGGCGTAGAGGTTCAGCCTGAGCTGATCTCGCTGCAAGCGCTCAAATCGCAAAACCGGATCATCCGCTCGAATACGGGGGCGAATCTGATCGATATTGGGGATGGCGTGGCATGTCTTGAATTCACGTCCCCGAACAATGCGATCGGCGCCGATATTCTGGTCATGATTCAGCAGAGCGTGGAAGAGGTCAGGGCCAATTACCGCGGGCTGGTGCTGGCGAACGAAGGCCGCAACTTCTGCGTCGGCGCCAACCTGATGCTCATGCTGATGGAAGCGCAGAGCGGCGATTGGGATGAGGTGGATGACATCATCCGTCTGTTCCAGGGCAGCATGATGAAGCTGAAGGGGTTGGAGAAGCCGGTTGTGGCTGCGCCTCACCGGATGACGCTGGGCGGCGGCGTGGAAGCGTGCCTGCCGGCTGACCGGATCATTTTCTCGGCGGAGACCTATTTCGGTCTCGTAGAAACGGGGGTCGGCCTCATTCCGGCAGGCGGCGGCTGCAAGGAGCTGGCGCTCATGACCAGCAACCGTCATCCCGACAAGGAGAGCGATCTCCAGCCGGAGATTAACAAAATCTTCGAGATGGTGGCGATGGCGAAGGCATCGACCAGCGGACATGAAGCAATCCGCATGGGTTATGGGCGCAGCGGGGATACGGTGGTCATGAATCAGGATTACCGGATCTATGAAGCGAAGCAGGCGGTACTTGCGATGGACCGGGCAGGCTATGTTCCGCCGCAGCCGGGCAAAGCCCGCGTGGTCGGCCGCGACGGCCGGGCCGTGCTCCAGATGGGCGCCATCGACATGAAGCGCAGCGGTTATATCAGCGATCACGATCTGTTGATCGCGAAGAAGCTGGCGCACATCCTGACGGGCGGCGATGTTCCCGCGGGAACGGTGGTGAGCGAGCAGCATCTGCTCGACCTGGAGCGGGAAGCGTTCCTCAGCCTGCTCGGCGAGGTCAAGACCCAGCAGCGCATGCAGCATATGCTGGCGAAAGGCAAGCCGCTGCGGAATTAGGGCGATTCAGCTTGGACGGTACTTCCTTGGCAATTTTGAGCGTCTCGACTTCCGGTCTCTCCTTGCCTTCGGTATCTTGAAAGCAATCAGGACATGACGAAAACTAAATGTTGGTATAGTCCTTAAAGCTTCACAGCTAAAAGATTAGCTATCATCCGCAACGTGCGATTCACCAAATCAAACGTGGATACGGTACATGTGGCAGATTGTCCGTGCTGTTGAAGTTTGGGTGATGGCAGCTCTTTAATCAGTTCCACCTGTTACGAATTCATTTCACGGCCGATTAGCGGCCCGCGCAATTATAAACGGTATTGGATCCAACCATTTCAAGTTGATGAGGTGAATGGCATGAGAGAAGCAGTCATAGTATCCCTTGCCCGTACTCCGGTGGGGAAGGCGAAGAAGGGCAGTTTTGCCCAGACGCGCGTGGAGGATCTCGGCAAAGCCGTACTGGAAGCCGTCATTGAGCGTGCACCGGGCCTGAAAAAAGAGGACGTCGAGGATATCATCCTCGGCTGCGCGATGCCGGAAGGCGAGCAAGGCCTGAATGTCGCGCGGATTATCTCGCTATATGCGGGATATCCCGTGACGGTACCCGCGCTGACCGTCAATCGTTTCTGTTCCTCGGGGCTTCAGGCAATCGCTTTTGCGGCAGAACGCATCATGCTTGGTCATGCCGAGGTCATCGTCGCCGGCGGTGTCGAGAGCATGAGCCATGTGCCGATGACCGGCTTCAAGCCGGCGCCGCATCCGACGATCGTGGAAGAGATGTCGGAGGTGTACATTGGCATGGGCCATACCGCGGAAGAGGTGGCCCGTCGCTTCGGCATTACCCGCGAGGCGCAGGATGCCTTCGCGGCTAGCAGTCACCGCAAGGCCGCGGCGGCCATCGCGGAAGGGAAGTTCCGGGACGAGATCGTACCGGTGAACGTAACGCTGGCTGCGGCCGATGAGCAGGGCAAGGTGCGCAGCAAAACCTTTGCCTTCGATACGGATGAAGGGGTCCGGCCAGACACGACCCCGGATGTGCTGGCTAAACTGAAGCCAGCCTTTGCCCTTGGCGGCTCGGTGACCGCGGGCAATGCGTCGCAGACGAGTGACGGCGCGGCGGCGGTAGCCGTCATGAGCCGCGAGAAAGCGGAGCAGCTGGGCCTTACCCCGCTGGCTACCTTCAAATCGTTTGCCCTGGCAGGCGTAGAGCCGGAGATTATGGGCGTCGGCCCCGTTGAAGCGATCCCGAAGGCGCTGCGCATGGCGGGCATTGAGCTGGATCAGGTGGATGTGTTCGAGATTAACGAGGCGTTCGCTTCGCAATGCCTCCACATCATCCGCGCGCTGGGTATCGACGAGAGTAAAGTCAACGTCAATGGCGGCGCTATTGCGCTCGGCCATCCGCTCGGCTGCACCGGCGCAAAACTGACCGTCAGCCTCGTCTCCGAGCTGGCCCGCCGCGGCGGCGGCTACGGCGTCGTGAGCATGTGTATCGGCGGCGGCATGGGAGCCGCGGGGGTGTTCGAGGTGCACGCAGCCGGGGCGTAAGGAGTAGGTGGTGCAGAATTACGCTACCTTCCAAGCGCCTAGAGGATATGGGGCGGGATTCTCGCATTAGTCTCTGCAGGTGCTCATTGTGGTTCGATTCGCGTTTGTCCTCAAGAGGACCTGCAGCTCCCAACAAGGTGTTAGGAAAAGTTAGTTCAATAACGTTTCTGATAATAATCGGTCAACCCAATCTAGATTCTTTAGTATCAAGTCTACTGGTCCTCTACTGATGCATGACCAGCCTATTCACTCTGAAATGTAGTCTTAGTGCCGTGTCCGCTCCGAACACGGACCGGACACGGCACCACCCACTCCAACCACAGGGGAGTGCAATGATAGCCAAAGGCAGGTGTTGAACTTAGGAGATTCACTAGTGTGCGCCAGCCCAGCGGAGAGAGCGGAATTGTACTGGAGAAGCGGCAGCGGTCGCCTTTGAGTTTGGATTTCTACTATGGATAGATTCATTCCTGGAAATCCAAACTCAACAGCGATCGGAAGTACAATCCGCACGCGGAGCGGACATTTGTGCACCTCCCTTAAGCATTACTGCATCTAGGGGTCAATCCAACAGATACCAACATAACACCAGGGCAGTCCTTGCACTCCAATATTCCACATTCCGAAAGGGGAAACCAATCATGAGCGATAACCAAACCAAAGAACCGAAAATCAAAGGTGGCAGCTTTGTCATCGATAATCCCGATAAACAGCGCATCCTGACACCGGAGGATTTCACGGAAGAGCACCGCATGATCGGCGAGACGGTGCGTGATTTTATCGACGGGGAAGTCGTGCCGCATGATGAAGAGCTGGAGAAGCTGAATTACGAGATGACCGTAGATCTGCTTCGCAAGGCAGGCGAGCTGGGCCTGCTCGGGGCCGATGTGCCGGAGCCGTTCGGCGGGATCGGGCTGGATAAGGTCAGTTCTACAATAATTAATGAAGCGTTGGCGAAGGGATCGTCCTTCGCGCTTTCCTTCGGGGCTCATGTGGGGATCGGTACGCTGCCGATCGTGTTCTTCGGCACGACCGAGCAGAAGCAGAAGTACCTGCCGGATCTCTCGACCGGCGCTAAAATCGCGGCTTATTGCTTGACGGAGCCGACCTCCGGCTCGGATGCGCTGGGTGCCAAAACGACGGCACGCTTGTCGGACGACGGAGAGTATTATATTTTGAACGGATCGAAGCTATATATAACTAACGCCGGATTTGCGGATATCTTTATCGTCTACGCCAAGATTGACGGGGAGCACTTCACCGCGTTCATCGTCGAGAAGGAGATGGAGGGCTTCACGCTCGGTCCGGAGGAGAAGAAGATGGGCATCAAGGGCTCGTCGACGCGTCCGCTCTTTTTCGAAGACGTCAAGGTGCCGAAGGAGAACCTGCTCGGCGAGATCGGCAAAGGCCACCGGATTGCCTTTAACATCCTGAACATCGGCAGGTATAAATTGGCAGCCGGTACGGTCGGTGCGGCGAAGGAATCGATCGAGCTGAGCGCGAAATATGCTAACACCCGTAAACAGTTTGATACGCCTATCTCGCAGTTCCCGCTCATGCGCAAGAAGCTGGCCGAGATGAACATCACCACCTTCGTGATGGAGAGTATGGTTTACCGGACGGCAGGATTGCTGGACGAAGCGATGCAGGACATCGATTACAACAGCGAGGATGCCGGAA
The DNA here is from genome assembly GCF_037969785.1 of Paenibacillus sp. FSL W7-1332. Classification (NCBI taxonomy): domain Bacteria; kingdom Bacillati; phylum Bacillota; class Bacilli; order Caryophanales; family Paenibacillaceae; genus Paenibacillus; species Paenibacillus sp. FSL W7-1332. The sequence goes on from NZ_CP150209.1 coordinate 322,106, forward strand.
TCCACTCGGCTGCGGCGATCTCTGACTATGCCATCGAATGCTCGATCAACAAGGTGTTCTGTTCGGAAGGACTCGATAACGTGGCAGACGAGGCGGTACAGATTCACGGGGGCTATGGATATATCCAAGAGTACAAAGTGGAACGCATCTATCGGGACTCCCGCATCAACCGTATCTTTGAAGGCACGAACGAGATCAACCGGCTCCTGATTCCGGGCACGCTCGTGAAGAAGGCCATGAAGGGTGAGATCGCGCTCCTGCAAAAAGCACAAGGTCTCCAAGGAGAGCTGCTGCAGCTGGTACCTGGTCAAACCTTCGAGGGCACACTAGAGCAGGAAGCGCACTTCCTGGAGATGAGCAAGAAGATTTTCCTCCTTGCAGGCGGTATGGCGGTACAGAAGTTCGGAACGAAGCTGGAGAAAGAGCAGGAGGCCTTGTCCAATCTGGCGGATATGATGATTGATATTTATGCTCTCGAGAGTGCGCTGCTGCGTACCCGCAAGCAAATCGAACGCACCTCCGAGGAAAAAGCAGCCGGCATGATCGAGATGACGCAGGTGTTTGCATACGAGGCGTTCCAGCGCATTGAAGCACTTGCAAAAGAAACGCTGGCCTCAGTGGAAACCGGGGATATGCTGCGGATGCAGCTGTCGGTGCTCAAGAAACTGACGCGTTGCACGCCGGTCGATACGGTGGCCCTCAAGCGCAGCATCGCAGCCCGCGTGGTCAAGAACGAGCGGTACACGGTGTAACACGCGTCAACGCCAATACGATGCGTAAGTAACCGCAAAAGAGAGAGATTTTTCTTGGAGTAGGAAAGAAGGAGCATTCCTTAGGAAAGGGTTGGTTTTGTATGGATACAAAGCCTTGGCTGCCGTTTTATCCGCCCGAAGTAGCCCCCGCTTTTGATTATCCGAAACAGAATTTGGCATCATTTCTCGTGACGTCGGCACAGAAGTTTCCGAATCGGCCGGCCATGTATTTCATGGGCAAGACGATCAACTATAGAAGTCTGCTGGAGTCGTCCTATCGTATGGCGAACGCGCTCCGCAGCAAAGGAATTAAGAAGGGCGACCGGGTAGCGATCATGCTGCCCAACTGCCCGCAGGTGGTGATCTCGTATTATGGCGTGCTGCTGGCCGGAGCCGTTGCCGTCATGACCAACCCGCTCTATATGGAGCGGGAAATTGCGCATCAGATGAAGGATTCCGGTGCCAAGATCATCATTACCATGGATATGTTTGTGTCCCGCGTTGAAAAAGTCATCGAGGAGACGGAACTGGAGCATATGATCGTCACGTCCGTGGCGGATTACCTGCCATTCCCCAAAGATCTTCTCTACCCGATCAAAGCCAAGAAGGAGGGCCCTCTTCCGGTCGTCAATTATGGGAGCCGCGTCCATGCCTTCAAGAAGCTGCTCGCCAGCGCGCCGAATGACCCGATCTGCGAACCCGTGAAGGCGGAGAAGGACTTGGCACTGCTCCAGTATACGGGTGGTACGACGGGTGTTCCTAAAGGCGTCATGCTGACGCATATGAATCTGATCGCCAACACCTTGCAGTCCGCGAACTGGTGCTTTCAGGTGGAGGATGGGAAGGAGCGCTATTTAGCGGTTTTGCCCTGTTTTCACGTGTTCGGACTGACCGTGCTGCTGAACCAGGCCATCTACCGTGCCGGCATGCTGATATTGGTACCGAAATTCGAAGTGACGATGATTCTGAACCTGATCAAAAAAATGAAGCCGACGCTTTTCCCGGGCGCGCCGACCATGTATATCGCACTGATTAATCATCCCAAGATCAGGGAATATGACCTCTCTTCGATTAATGCTTGCGTCAGCGGCTCTGCCGGGCTTCCGGTTGAGGTGCAGGATAAGTTCGAGGAGCTGACCAAAGGACGGCTGATCGAAGGCTATGGCCTGACTGAAGCTTCCCCGGTTACTCATGTGAATCCGATCTGGGGAAGGCGCAAAATCGGCACCATCGGCGTACCTGTTCCGGATACGGATGCTAAGGTGGTCGATCCCGATACGGGCGAAGAAATGCCCATCGGGGAGCCTGGTGAGCTAATAGTAAAAGGACCGCAGGTGATGATGGGGTACTGGAACCGGCCGGAGGAGACGTTCGACACGCTGCGAAACGGCTGGTTGTTCACAGGGGATATGGCAACGATGGACGAAGAGGGGTATTTTACGATCATCGACCGCAAGAAGGACATGATCATTGCAAGCGGTTTCAATATTTACCCTCGGGAGATCGAGGAAGTACTGTATGAGCATCCTTCCGTCAAGGAAGCCGTCGTTGTCGGAACGAAGGACGATTATCGCGGCGAAACCGTGAGGGCTTATATCGTGCTGAAGGATGGCGCGTCTCCGGACCCTTCGGGCCTTGAGAAGTTTTGCCGCAGTCAGCTGGCAGCCTATAAGGTGCCGCGCGAGTACGTGTTCCGCGATTCGCTGCCGAAGACGATGGTAGGCAAGGTGCTGCGCCGCAAACTGCTGGAGGAGGAAGAGGAAGGTAGAACGGGCTGAAGCGCAGAATAGCGGAGCAGGCACGTTAAGTGATTCATGTTATCCCGCTGGAATGGATACAGTACTAACGACGTCATAACAAAAAAAGGAGGCGGCCTGATGAATCATACCAATGCCAATCCGGATACGAAGGCCGGGCAGCCGGAATTCGACCGGGAGGCGTACATTGAGGCCATGACTCGAGCGGCGGAGCCCACCTTCTGGGGATATCTCGGCTGCAAGCTTGCGTCTGCCAGTCCGGAGGCGGTTGTCGTCACGCTGGATGCCCAGCCACATCATATGAATATGATGGGCATCGTGCATGGCGGCGTACTCTCCTCATTGATGGATAACGCCATGGGCATTGCCGTCATGCTGGAGCGCCCCGGCGAATCCACGGTGACGAGCAATCTGAACGTGCATTTTGTCATGCCGGCCAGAGCGGGTCTCCTTACCGTAACGGCAAGCATCGTGCATCAGACGCACCGTTCGGTCACAACAGAATGCAGAATTGCGAACGAGAAGGGCGATCTTGTAGCGATCAGCACAGGATCCTTCCGAGTGAAATAAAGCAGCCTTGGCTGCTATGAAACAGGTGGTCTGCCAGCGCTGGAGGGGCAGGCCATTTGTTTTTTGGCGAGCGAATCATGGTGTGGCCGGATATGGAGTGTCAGTCCATACCGCCAATCGACGATGTTAGGCGACTTCCAACCGGCTGGCCGAGCAGATTTTTTGTTGGGATTGTTCCCCGCACTTCTTGTCAGGCCATTAAAGCTGTGGTACAATAAAAATGCTGTTTTTCATGTAGAATCTAGAATGTCTCTTCAGATCATAAATTTAGATGTTTACATACGTAGGAGGTGGAAGTCATGGTTGTATTTTTTGAAGTGTTGCTTGTTATTTTCTCCATCGGGTTGATTACTGTCGTTCTTCTCCAAAAAGGGAAAAGCGCAGGTCTTGCCGGTGCCATCTCCGGCGGTGCGGAACATCTTTTTGGTAAAACAAAGGCTCGCGGTATGGATCTCGTACTGCAGCGTACAACGGTAGGTCTTGCAACAGGATTTATGATTTTGGCCATCGTTGTTGCTATGTTGAAATAACAATTAACGTTACCCTCGCTTTTTCACTCTTGGAAGAGCGGGGGTTTTTTATTGCCTGAATTTCGGAATACATAGGTTAAGACGGTGTTCGGAAGGATACCGAGGATTAAATTCGTGTATACTAGGGTATGAGTATATGAAGGTAAAGAATGGATAGCGGAACGATGAAATTGCAGGTTCCCCGAGGTGATAATGATGATAACTGAAGAAATATTACTGAATTTTATGCGGGAAACTGCATACAAGCCGATGACGTACCAGGAATTGGAGCAGCATTTTGCCATTAAGGATGCCCATGAATTCAGGGAATTCTTGAAGCTGCTGAATGAGCTTGAGCAATCCGGAAAAATCATTCTGACCAGCACCCAGCGATATGGCGTGCCGGAACGGATGAATTTGCTGCGCGGACGACTGCAGGCTCATGCGAAGGGTTTTGCCTTTCTGATTCCTGATGATCGCGAGCACCCGGATGTGTACATTCATGCTAATGACTTGAAGAGTGCGATGAATGGAGATATCGTGCTTATCCGGATCAGTTCCCAAAGCAGCGACGGCGGCAAAATGGAAGGCGAAGTGGTCCGTATCGTGACGCGCGCCGTCACCCAAGTCGTGGGTGTATTCCAGAACCATGAAGCCTATGGCTTTGTGCTGCCGGATGACAAGCGGATCAACCGGGATATTTTTATTCCGAAGCATGCGATTAACGGAGCCGTTGATGGCGTGAAGGTCGTGGTGAAGCTGGTCAGCTATCCGGAAGGAAGAGCGGCGGCAGAGGGCGAAGTGGTGGAGATTCTGGGTCACAAGGACGATCCGGGCGTCGATATCCTGTCCATTATCCGCAAGCATCAGCTGCCAGAAGGCTTTCCGGAGGAAGTTCTGGCCGAGGCAGATGCAGCGCCGGATGCCATTTCGGAAGAAGAGATTGTACAGCAGGGACGCCGGGATCTGCGCGGCTTGAACATTGTGACGATTGACGGCGAAGATGCCAAGGATCTTGATGATGCGGTGAATGTGGAACGTCTGCCGAACGGGAATTACCGTTTGGGCGTTCATATTGCCGATGTCAGTTATTATGTCCGTGACCGCTCCGAGCTGGATAAGGAAGCTTACAATCGCGGCTGCAGTGTGTATTTGGTGGATCGGGTTATTCCGATGCTGCCGCACCGTCTGTCCAACGGCATATGCAGTTTGAATCCGCAGGTGGATCGTCTGACGATGTCCTGTGAGATGGAATTCAACGAGCAGATGAAAGTTGTGAAGCACGATATTTTCACGAGTGTTATTCGTACAAAAGAACGGATGACGTATAACAATGTACGTAAAATCCTGGTGGATGAGGATCCGGAGCTGATCGAGCGTTACAGTGACCTCGTGGAGGATTTCCGCTTGATGCGCGAGCTGGCGCTGAAGCTGCGGAATCGCCGGATGCGCCGGGGCGCGGTGGATTTTGATTTTGTGGAATCCAAAGTCATCGTGGATGAGAACGGCAAACCCGTGGATATCGTTAAAAGAGAGCGTTCCATCGCGGAGCAGATCATTGAGGAATTCATGCTGGCGGCCAACGAAACCGTGGCTGAGCATTTCCACTGGCTGAAAGTACCGTTCATCTACCGGATCCATGAGGACCCAGATCAGGAGAAGCTGCAGAACTTTATGGCATTCGCGGCCAATTTCGGGCATCAGGTGAAGGGACGGGGCAACTCGATCCATCCGCGTGCGCTGCAAAACCTGCTGGAAGCCATTCAAGGCACGAAGGAGCAAACGGTGCTCAGCACCATGATGCTCCGTTCGATGAAGCAGGCGAAATATGACGCGGAGAGCACGGGTCACTTCGGCCTTGCTGCGGAATATTATTCTCACTTTACGTCTCCGATTCGGCGTTACCCCGATCTGGTTATTCACCGGGTCATCCGGGAAGTGCTGGAGAACGGCGGCGCGCTCGATGAGAAGCGTCATGAGGTGCTGGCGGGCCGGATGGCTGACATCGCTCAGCAATCTTCGGAGCGCGAGCGTGTGGCCGTGGATGCGGAGCGCGATACGGAAGCGCTCAAGAAAGCCGAGTTCATGCTGGATAAAGTCGGCGAAGAGTTCGAAGGCATTATCAGCAGCGTGACCAGCTTCGGTATGTTCATCGAGCTGGAGAACACGGTCGAAGGCTTGATTCGCCTCAGCGCGATGACCGACGATTATTATCATTTCGATGAGGGCCATATGGCGCTCATCGGGGAGCGGACCTCGAAGGTATACCGCATCGGTGATGATGTGAAGGTTCGCGTGGCGAAGGTGAACATGGACGATCACACCATCGATTTTGAGATGGTGGATATGAAGCCGCGCCGCCAAGGGCGCGGCGAAGGCGACCGCGGCGGCAATGGCGGCCGCGGATTTGGTGCCCGCGACGGCGCAGCCCGCGGGGGTAAGGGCCGCGGCGGTAAGCGCGGCGCGGCTGAAGGCGGCGCGCCAGGCGGACGCCGCAAGGACAGCGCCGGCGGCCAGGGTGGCCGCGGCGATGCCCCGCCGAGCGGGCGTGGTGCGCGCGGTGGCGGTGAAGCAGCTGCTGGAGCTGGCGAGCAGCAGGCGTCGAACTTCGCCTTTGGCTCCGGCAAAGGCGGCTACAGCTCCGCCAGCGGCGGCGCCCTGGGATTTGACCGCAACGCGCGCTCCGGTGGCGCCGGCGGCAAGGGTCGACGCAAGAAGACGGCGGGCAGCGGCATTTTCATCGGCGAAGGTCCAACACCAGGCGGCAATACTGGTGGCAACTCCGGTGGCGGCGGTGGCCGCAAACGGAAGAGCAAGGGTGGAAACGGCACGGCCGCTTTTGTCCGCAAGAAGAAAAAGTAACATTCTCCTCCTGATCTGTCACTGGAGGCGCTTGCCCCACCTTGCTTTTGGAGGCTGACGTTTGATACAATGGACTTCTGGTGAGATTGCATTGGCGGTCTGCCGGAAGTCCTTTTTCCATTATCATTGTTGATGACAAGGGGTGAGACCATGGGTAAGAAAAGTGACGGGAAGGTTCTGGCCCAGAACAAAAAAGCTTCCCATGATTACTTCATCGAGGATACGTATGAAGCCGGGATGGTGCTGACCGGAACGGAGATCAAATCCATACGGAACGGCCGCGTCAATATCGGAGATGCATTCGCAACCATTCGGAATGGCGAGATCCATATCCATAACATGCATATCAGCCCGTTCGAGCAAGGGAACCGCAACAACCCAACGGATCCTACGCGGACACGGAAGCTGCTGCTGCACAAGGAGCAGATCCGCAAGCTGCTGGGCCTGTCCAAGCAGGACGGTTACGCGATCGTACCGCTGAAGATCTACGTTCGTAACGGCTATGCCAAGTTATTGCTGGGCCTCGGTAAAGGTAAGCGTCAGTACGACAAGCGTGCCGATGCCGCTAAGAAGGATGCACAACGCGATATCCAGCGTGCGCTGCGCGAGAAGCAGAAGATTGCAAGGTAATGGAGCAACTTGCCCGATGGCAGCTTTTAGCTGTGTTACCTGCAATGTATATATCATTTTGATGTAAAATGTGATATACTAAGTGATGTAAGAGAGATCAACAAGATCTTTGACAATCAGCATACAGCCTGCGTATTCCTTTCTTGGAGGGAAAGAATGCGCAATAGATGGACTGCTATGACTGAATACATTCTTTGATTTAATCCGATAGCCCTTTTTGGCAGGAACGCCAAGGTGCGAAGCACCGGCATTTCTCCAACTTAAGGGGGCGTTTTTGGATTCGACGGGGATAGTTCGGGCATGAGTAGCGGGTAGTGGGGACGCGTCCACTTCATCAACGCTAAAGCCAATTAAACGGCAAACAACAAAACAACTACGCTTTCGCAGCTTAATAACCTGTGAGCGTGCTCTCGCTCTGTATCGCCCATGTACCGGGATGAGGGCTCAACTTTAGTGGGATACGCTGTCTAGTCTCCGCCTGGGGCTAGCTGAAGAAGACAATCAGGCTGACCTGAAGGGAATCCGGTGACAGGGAGTTCCTAGGGTGACATCAAATCTGTCACTACACCCGTAGAAGCTTGTGTTGTCGTTATCTTCGGACAGGGGTTCGACTCCCCTCGCCTCCATACATAGAACCCGCTCGATGAGCGGGTTTTTTTATTGTTTATTTATAAAATGTAGTCAATAAGTAGACCTCTCATTCATTTCAGTTATTTTTCAATAATTATAGTTGTATATTGACACTTGCTTCACATGCTTGCTTTAGTATCTTATAATGAAGTACAAGGTTTTTTAAGAATGTTGGGTTATTAGTAAAGAAAAATATTTAGTATCCTACTATATAAATGAGGGTTAAAATTATGGCAATGGAAAAATTAACATTAGTATGTCCTATACGAGGTGTTTTAAAAGCGACAAAAAGAAGCAAGGACGGTCTAAGTCCAAGTGAAGAGTACGCACGTGTCGAGGCTATCAAATATCTAATAAAGCAAGGTTATCCGAAGGAGAATTTTAAAATAGAGGCTGTGATTAAAAAGTTTGGGAATAGTGGAAGGAATAGTTTCAGAGCGGATTTCATTGTCCTAGATAAACCTATTTCTTCGATTAGTAATGATATAGATGAATTACTGAAACATGCCTTATTATTATGTGAAGTAAAGAAAAATAATAATAATTTTGATTATGTTAAAAACACTCAAGTTAAACCTATGTTAGATTTTGCATTACAACAGAAAGTAATTGGATTATATTGGGATAACATAGAACAAAGGATTTTCTGGCAAGAATGGATTGATGGGAAAAAGGAGTTTAGAGAAGGTGCTTTAGCCCTCCTGCCTAAGTTTGGAATGCATGTCAATGTCAAACCTATAACAATTGAGGATACAAAACCAAGTGATTCCTTGTTAGACGTATTCGGACGGATTGAGGATATTTTGCATCAAGCATCTATAGATCCTGAACAGAGATATGAAGTTATACTCCAACTTATACTTGCAAAGTTATTTGATGAGCATGGACACTATGGAAGTGTTAATCCACTAGAGATTCAAGACTACAAACTTCTTGGGTATAAGGATGATACTGCGTTAGAGAAATTTAATGCTATTTTGGGGCGAGCCATTACTTACTATGAGAAGCATCTACCCAAAAGAATTAGTCCGCAAATAAATGTTAAACCAGCAGTGCTCACGGATATATTGAAAATATTGGCGCCTATAAAGTTAACAGCGTCCAAAAGGAATGTGGTTCAAACTTTCTACATGAAATTTGCTAAAGACTTATACAGATGGGATTTAGCACAATTCTTTACACCAACTACTGTTACAGACTTTATTATAGATGTATTAAATCCTCAGTTTGGTGAACATATTAAAGATCCTGCATGCGGTAGTGCTGACTTCTTAACTGCGGCTTTCCATAAAGGGAGGGTATTTGATCCAAATTATGCTGATTGTATATGGGGAGCAGACAATTCACTAAATGCGGTTCAAGTCTCGGTACTAAATATGCTCTTAAATGGCGATGGTAAAACTCATATAAGTCATGAGGACTCATTAGAGAATGTAAATAAATATAAAGATAAATTTGATATTCTAGTTTGTAACCCACCATTCGGAACAAGAATTATAGAAAAGCGTAAAGAAATATTAAATTTATTTGATTTGGGACATAATTGGGTACTAGATTCAAAAAATAAAAAGCTACAGAAAACGATTGAAACATTGAAAAGTCAAGAAGCAGGGATTTTGTTCATAGAGGTATGCATAAAACAAACTAAACCAGGAGGAAGAATTGCAATAATTTTGCCTAATGGATATCTAGGTAATCGCTCAATGAAGTACCAAATTATTCGTGAGTATATGTTAAGGTTTTGCAAAATTGTATCTATATGTTCTTTTCCGAGATTTACATTTAAAACTAGTGGTGCTGATGTAAGTGCGAGTGTAGTTTTCTTAGAAAAGCGCGAAACCCCTTTAACTAATAGCTCAGATGATGCTGACTATGACTTTAATGTCGAGATGATTCAAAATGTCGGTTGGGATGTTGGGAACAAAAGGGCAGAGCCAGTATATAGAAGAAATGAGGAAGATGGTAGTTTTATTATAAATAATAATGGAGAACGGATAATAGATGCTGATTTTGATCTTGCTCTAGAAGATTTAAGAAATAGTGATGTTGCAATACAATCACCTTGGCTTTTAGCAAATGATAGTCACACAGGAGAAGGGTGGTCCGTAAGCATAGGAGATGTTCTGAAAGATGAAACCTTGACTTTGGATCCCAAACGTTACTGTTCGAAATATTATAATTTACGAGAGGAAATTAAGAGTCAAAAGCATGTTAGATTAGGTGATATTGTTGAAGTTATTCCTCAGTTGAAAAAAGCAGATGGAAAGTCTGTTGCTGTTGATTCAAGGAAAAAATATAAATATATTGAAATTCAAGATATAGGATATGGCGAGTATAGAAGTGTTGAGTATAGAGGGTGGGAGTTACCCGATAGAGCAAAACATTTTGCAGAGCCAGGAGATTTGTATATAGGATCTATTTGGGGGAGTGTTCAAAAATGGTGCCTTATAGGGCCTGAAGCGGATAATTATGTAGTTACTAATGGTTGCTATAGACTCAGGGTTATTCCTGGAAAAGAAAACTATCTACTTGATTTAATTGTTACCTTATCTACAGAGCTGTATGCAACTCAGATGAGGGCATTAGCTAGAGGTTCAGATGGATTAGCTGAGGTTGCTGAGGTGGATCTCATAAATGTATTAATTCCAGTTATTGAAGATAAGGAGAGACGGGAACTGATACAACCTTTTGTTGATAATCTACTGAGCGGTAAGCAAAGCTTGAAGAATTTAATTGAAACAATGGTTGAAAATAAGGATATAGAAGTACCTAGTCCTCCAAAACGTCCTAACCACACAGTGCTAGTTTAATTTCGTAGGTAATTTATATTTGACCGAATGCAAGGAAATCCTTGCATTCTTTTTTTATATTAGCTTAATTATGAAAGCAAATATAAATGGAAAAATTATTAACAGTCTGTGGATAACTATGTTGATAACTAGTTGATAACCACTAGAAAGTGTTGATAATTTTTATTATTTTCTGAAGGAGGAATAGTCTACTTTGCATACTTGATTTTAATATTTTCAGGTTTGATCTCACATTGTTTATTGATAAGGAAATGACATTACAAGTATTTCCTTTGCATGGTAGAATATTATAAAAAGAGGTTTAAACATACCATTATGAATGGGGGGCTATTAATTAGTTTAAAGGATGTAGAAAACTATAATGCAATTAATCTAGGTAATTGAAAATATAAAAAATTATACTTCATTTAACTGAAGATATCATTGATTATAAACAATATGTCGATTGTCGATACCAGGGGCATTAGAATACAAATAAGGATGGTTTGTCATGATGATAGGACAGGAACGGTTAACGATCCATCTCAAAGGAATTAAAACTTGTATAGGGGAGGCGCCCGAGTATGAGCAGCAGGATTCAACTGAAAACGATTAATGAGCTTCGTAAAGCTACTTCATTTTTTATTCCCTCTTATCAGAGGGGCTATCGTTGGGATGAACAGCAGGTGTTGAATTTGCTTGATGATATTTATGATTTCATGCAATCTGGCTCGTCTGAATTCTATTGCTTACAGCCGATAGTAGTGCGGGAGTGTGACGGTCAGGCTGACTCTGGGCACAGAGAATATGAAGTTATCGATGGGCAGCAGCGATTAACTACAATAAAAATCATCTTGTCTTATCTAAGAAGAGCGAATTACTCAATCACTTATGAAACACGCACGGATAGTGAAGATATTCTGGATCGTCTAGATAATGCGGAAGATCATAAAAATATCGATTACTATTTCTTCAAGAAAGCGTATGATACTGTGAAAGAATGGTTCAATCGGCCACGTGAGAATAAAGAAACCTTGGAAGATGAATTTCATATCGCTCTAGGTAAAAGCGTAAAAGTTATTTGGTACGAGGTTGATGCTACAATCGAGGTTCGGGAAGTTTTCAGTCGTCTGAATATAGGTAAAATTCCACTTACGAATGCTGAGCTTATTAAGGCGCTCATCTTAACATCAGACGAAAAACGTAAGCTGGAGCGAGCGAATGAATGGGATTCGATTGAGCGCAAGCTTAGAAATGATCAATTATGGTACTTCGTTAATCCGAGGAAAGATTACTCCAGTCGGATTGAGTTGTTGTTTGACCTGTATACGAAGAATACGAAGACTATCAGCTCAGACAAGTTTTTCACGTTTTATGAAATTCAAAAGCAACCGATTTTGGGCGATGTGTGGCAGGAAGTTAAGAGGTACCTCGCGTTACTTGAGGAATGGTTTGAGGATCGAGAATTATATCACTATATTGGCTACCTCACGCAGCGAAGACATATTGGAGAAATCATCGATCTCTATGATAAACCTGAAACCAACGACAAACACGCCTTCCGGACATCCTTGAAACAACAACTGTACGAACAAATTGAAGGAATCGACATTAGCCAGTTGCAGTATGGAGCGGATAATGATCGAATTAAGAATGTTTTACTCTTGTTTAATATTGCAACGACACTGACGCAAAAAAACCATGAGGCACGATTCCCTTTTGATGCGTATTCTAAGGGCAGATGGAGCATTGAACATATTCACGCTCAAAATACAGAAGGGCTACGAACGAAAGAGCAATGGCAGGCTTGGATTCGTGATTCAATTGGGCTCTTTGAGCAGTTGAACGAGCCCTCTGACGAAGCAATTTTAACAAAGCTTAAAGCTCGCCTAAACGATCCCAATCTGTCTCAGAATGAGTTTGACGATCTTTTTGTAGAGATTTTAAATGAAACCGAGGAACGGTTTGGAATAGATCTAAATACGATTGATAACTTGGCATTACTTGACCAAGGGACAAATAGTGCCTTGGGCAATCACTTCTATCCTGTAAAATATAAAAAGCTGCTTGAGTACGACAAGAAGGGACATTTTATTCCTATCTGCACTCGGAACGCATTTATGAAGTATTACAGTGAAAAGGTTGACCATTTCCAGTTATGGAGTGAGTCTGATCGTAGCGGATACCTGCTGGCAATAGAACAGTCATTTGAAATCTTCAAAGAAAAGGGGATTGGATGAGATGAATCCACCGGACACATTCTGGCAGCTCTTAAATCAGTATAAAATTCGCATTCCAATGATTCAGCGTGATTACGCGCAGGGTCGCAGCGATGAGAAGACGAGAGAAATTCGTGAGCTGTTATTAGAAAATATAAAGGAAGCACTTCTTGAAAAGAAAAGGTTGGATTTTGATTTCGTGTACGGGTCGGTTCGTGGAGATGAGCTTTTCCCGCTAGACGGCCAGCAGCGATTGACAACGCTTTTCCTTCTCCACTGGTATTTTGCGGTCAAGGAGAACACAAACGTGTCGGGTATCATGGTGAATTTCTCATATGAGACTAGGATCAGTGCGCGTGACTTCTGCGAACAACTTGCGAAGCAGAAAATTTCTTTTGACGATTTTTCTTTTAATACTCCATCATCTGTGATCCGCAACAAGAAATGGTTTCAGCACCATTGGCAAGTGGACCCCACGGTCGAGGCAATGCTTATTATGTTAGACGCTATACACGAGTCTTTTTGTGAAGTGGATCAACCTGTTATGGAAAGCCTCACCAGTAGCGAGTCTCCTATCACGTTCAGTTTTCTGGAATTGGAACACTTTGGATTAAGTGATGAGTTATATATCAAGATGAATTCTAGAGGCAAGCCACTCTCCACCTTCGAAAATTTCAAGGCACTATTCGAGCAGGTGCTTGAGAAAAACGGCTTTGTTGAAGAGAGTAAGCAATTTTCTTTCCAGATCGAGCAGGAGTGGACAGACTTACTTTGGGACTATCGTGACGAGGATAATACGATTGATCGAGCTTTCATGCGGTTATTTACTTTTATCAGTAGTGCCCTATATCTCAAATCTAATCCGTTTGTAAGAAACTCGAACATTATTTCTCAGGATTTTAGCAGATTTCATGATTTGGCATCTGTTTATAATAAGAAAGAGAATGTCTCTTTTTTGTTTGAAGTTCTATCTCTATGGAAGAACCGAGACGATATTCATCAGCAGTTTGATGAGATCTTCAAGGAGCTTCCTTTATTTAGTAGCGATATTCAATTAATGGACAAGTGTTTAAACAACTCATTGCAATTAGACGAACGAGTGCTCTTATATACCATCATAGTCAAGAAGATCGCTAAGCAGGAAGCGGATCTGACCGACACAATACTCATTATTCGAAATTTACTTATTCGTGTTCGGCAAGGCAACAGTGGTGTATATAACAGTAACCTACGTGTAGAAAATCTCGGATCAATTCTGTGCGGGATTGACCAGATGGTGAACTCTAACAAATCCGTTTATGAGATGTTGCTGGAGGTATCAACCTTGTCTGGTTTCGCAAGCTCAAGTTTGGAGCAGGAAAAGGAAAAGGCTAAGATCATTTGTAAATATCCTGAGTGGAAGCAGGCACTTCACGCACTGGAGGATATGCCTAGACTAAAAGGAGCGGTTCATCAATGGCTTGATGCCTTTTCTGCATATCCATACAAGTTGACCGAAATACTCGTGGAGCTCGATAAGTTAAGTGCTTCGCTTGTTTCCCGTGCTATGTTATCAATAGGTTCGTATCACGTACAAATTGGATGGAGCAATTTGGGGCCTAGGTATCTTCTTGGTGGAAAACGAGCAAACCGCGAATATTTGTGGACACTTTCCGACAACTCTCTTAAGCCGCTGTTCACGAGCTTTATCGTAGCTTTGATGAATGCAAGCGGTCAGTCCTTGAAGGAAAAAGTCGAGTCTCTTATTAATCCTTCCGGTAAATGGACGCCCGAGGATTGGCAATACTATTTCATTAAGTATGATATGATGTTAAAGGACAGTCATCAGGTTTATACAAACAGTGGCCCTAATCGCACCTTCGATATTGAGCGGCTAACTGGAATTAATCTTCAAGCGGAGCATATCAATCCTTTTTATGAAGCCGTTATCGAGCTAATCGGTGATAGTTCAATTTGTAGAATGGATGACTGTATCAAGAGGTTATCTGAACGAAGCGAGATTCGAACAACAAATAATGCAGTTTTCAGAGTTGACGGCTCTAGCTGGACTTATCAGGTTGCTCCCGGTATTAAAGCTGAGCTTGACCGGTACGCTGAGTCCTTAAAGGGATATGACATAGTAGAGACAGGTTATGCCCTCGTAATGAAGGCGCATGAATTATCCACTCAATCGTACCTAATTAAGAATTAATTCACTGAAGTGGTAACAAGATTGGTGGTAAAAAATGTGTAAAGACCGTTTCCGCATAAGATAATAGATCTAAAAGCTACTCATGAATATAAATGCTTCTATTTTAAGTTTCAATGCAGTTCGTAGTAAGGTCAATGAATATAAGTATATATTATAGATAAGAGTAAAGAGCCGACTTTAAAGTTCGGCTCTTTACTCTTATTTATATTAAAGGAGATATAGATATATATGAATACGGATATTAAAAAATTGATTAGCGAGACACTAAGAGAAAAACAGGATAGTTATCTTATTCAGGAACTGTTTAAACGATTTCCCACGAAAAGTCAACTTGTAAATGTTTCGGAGCAACAGTTACTCAATATAAAAGGGATTCATATTGATAAAGCACGTCAGATTCTTGCGTTATTAAAGCTCTCGAAAGTAATGTATACACAAGATAATCAGCAGGAATTAATTCAAAAACCGAAAGATGTATATGATTATTTACAATCTGAGCTTAGATATCATACTAAGGAACATTTCGTTAGTCTTTTCTTAAACACCAAAAACCGCCTCATCTTTAAAGAGACGATCTCTATTGGCTCACTAAATGCTGCCGTAGTGCATCCCAGAGAAGTGTTCAAAGAAGCTATCAAGCATTGTAGTGCGTCTATAATTTGCTCTCATAATCATCCGAGTGGCGATGCAACACCATCGAGTGAGGACATAAATATTACTAAACGGCTAGTTGCTGCTGGGGAGATTATAGGAATTGAGGTTCTAGATCACGTTATTATCGGTGATAACCAGTTTTACAGTTTAAAAGAACATGGATATATCTAAAGTTCCTGAAACATGAGAAAGGAGGTGATACAGAATGACCCAAGAGAGCAATAAAGTTACTAATGCAGCTATTACTGCATGCGGAATGCTCGGAGGAGGTGGGCTAGGTGCAGGATTAGGAAGTTTGATATTTCCTGGGCCGGGTACTGCAATTGGATACTTAATGGGAGTTGGAATTGGGGTAATTGCTAGCCAAAAATTTAATGATAGGCAGGGGTGATCATGAATCATAATAAAACTGACATTGCGAAAGAAGCGGCGAAAGATGCAATAATTATAACAATTGAAAACAAATTTGATATTTTGAAGACAGCAGTTGAACTATCTAAGAAGTATGGTAATTCTAAGGAAAAGTGAACAATGAAATTTATATTGTAGAGAAGTGCGGATGGTTCACAAGATCCTCACTTCTCTTTTTTATCTTTAAACACTAAAAGCTGAATGATGATCTTATAAATGTCCTCCTGTTCTTCATTAGTTCGGTGACTTAACTCAAAAATAATTTTTTCTAAGTAAGTTGTGTTAGTTTTTTGTAATTCATCTGGATTCGATTGAAATAACTCTTCTACTTTCACTTCTAGAGCACTAGCTACTTTTTCAAGACTGCTAATAGTAGGACTTTTCTCAGCGCGCTCTATTTGCCCTAAAAAAGAGGGATTAATACCAGCTCGAAGGGCAAGCCTCTCCTGACTTAACCCTTTGCTTTGTCTTATTTCACGGATGTTTTCTCCAACTATAGTTGAAATGCGACTCATAACCTCACCCTATTTTCTTCTGTGACTGTAAGAAAAACATATTCGGTTATGTAGACTTACTCAACGCACTATAGACATTAAAATAAATAACTCCTATAGACATTGATAATTCACTACTTATTACCTATAATTGGATTGGTATATAGGTTATGCTACCTATATGTTTGATGATAATAATAGAAGAGGTGTATTTATGAGAAGAATCAAAAAGTCTTTAGTGGCAATACTTCTAAGCGCTAATTTGTTTGCTTTGACTGGAGGAACCGTTTTAGCGGATGATGAACTGTATACGCCTAGTGGTAAACAAATAATTTTACAGGTAGGGAATCAATACATGCTTGTAAACGGTGAGCGTATAAAGGTTGACATTGAAACGAATACCGCACCTGTTAGCAAGAATGGAATCACTTACTTACCCCTGAAATCTCTGATAAAAGAGTTAGGTGGTACAATCGCGTATGATCCCAAGACGAAGAAAACAATTATTAAACTGGATAATGAAATAATTGTGCTCACTGTTGGAAGTAGAAATGCCATCATTAATGGGGTGTCAAAAAAAATTAATGCGGCACCAATAAATGAAAAAGGAAGAACGTTGATCCCACTACGTGTTGTCTCCGATAATTTGAAACTAAGACTAAATTGGGATCAAGTTAATAAAAGAATTAATTTGTATCATGGTGGTGAGGAAAGATGGTATGAAGGAAACCATGTTGAAAAAATATCGTCAAAATACGGTATGTATACAGATCAAACCATTGGTTATACATTAAATTACTTATTAGAGTGGGGTAGTCCCCTCGTTATTCAAAAGAAGGACACTCTAGAAACTGTATTTTATGAATCAAAAAATGCCAAAATATCATATTTTTTTAATTTTATGAAATCCATACATGATGATGAGTATGGGATGATACTAGATGAGAGTTATGAAGGATTTATGGAAAGAAAGGATATCATTTATAGCGATTCCATTATAGATGAACTTTTAATACCGTCTGCTGACCGAGCATATCTTGTAACAAATGTAAGTGATGTTAAGGGCACAGTTTTTATAGTGATTTTCAAGGAAGATCAAGTGGGGATTTTTGAAATTGCGATTGATCCGCAAATCACTCTCAAAGAGACCCAGGATATTGATGCATTCATAGAGCTACTTTTATCTACATTCAATCTTGATTCTGCGGTAGGTTAGATGGAGGAAACGAGGTATGATAGATGGTTAGAAAGAATCTATTCTTATTGGTGCTTGTCTTATTACTAAGTGCATGTAGCAATGAATCTGAGCGAGCAGCGAAAGATATAACGACCAGTGTGCAAGACCAATTAAATAACAAAAGAGACCAAGATAATAAAAATGTGCTGGCTGTTAAGGGAGGGGAACTGCAAGATTACCCTGATTCTACTATTGGGGATGCTTTCACAGAATTTTTTAGAGATCCTACATGGAAGAATTTCAAGGCTGCTACAGGAGAGAATGTGGTGGAATTTACAGGGTATATGATATATGAAAATACAACAGTTAAAGCCA
The DNA here is from genome assembly GCF_037969785.1 of Paenibacillus sp. FSL W7-1332. Lineage (NCBI taxonomy): Bacteria > Bacillati > Bacillota > Bacilli > Caryophanales > Paenibacillaceae > Paenibacillus > Paenibacillus sp. FSL W7-1332. The sequence goes on from NZ_CP150209.1 coordinate 340,126, forward strand.
GGTTACAGTTCCTTTTAAGCGACGAAGATTTTTTTGAAGTTGGTGCACTCTCTTTTAATGATGTTCCTCAGAATACTTTGATGACGAATTCATTGCTAGCCAAGATATTTGAGAATTACGAATCATCGGAGTAAGACACGGAAATCATAATCAGAATTGAAGGAGTTATTGAAAAAAGCGTAATAGGCCAATAGGTCTGTTACGTTTTTTTACCAGTAATAAGAAATTCTAAAAGGATTACGTTCATGTTTATTAATACTCGAAGACCTTCCGATATACCCTTTAAAGAGTAATGAAACTTAGCCGTTAGGTAAACCCATTATCCGACTATACAATAATAATAGAAGTAGGTAATCAGATGCACTTATCTCAACAACTTAAATCCAAGTTAATTGATGTATTGGGCTTTGAACTAAACTGGAATACAAAAAATAGCCCTGATTATGGATCTTTAATGAACACTATTAATATTGATGAGGCGGTACAACAGGAATTCGAAACTATACCGATAGACGATAAAAAAGTTAGCCAGACACTAAAAAAACAAGCGCTTCACCAATGGAGACAAGAAATAATTAATGAAATTTTACAGTCAGACTATATTGATATTTTGCAAGAGTATCAGGATGAAAACATAGATGCAGATGATGAACTTACTTTTGGAGATCTCCTTGACGATTTATTCATAACAAATGCAGAAGACTTTAGTCAGTTATATGGCGATAGAATTACTGATAGTTTCAAAAGAGATGTAAGCATACATAAGGATATTGTTCGACTATTTAATAAAGAATCAAAATCAGGGTATTTGAAAAAGGAAGGATCTATCTCACTATTATTTTTTATCATTACTCAAAGATACAAGATTCCAACCACTAAGATCTCATCAAGAAGGAATAATTCTGATTACTTCCCTCTATTAAATACCGCAGAGATTTTTTTTGATATATTAGGAAAAGTAAAAGATGAGATGAACATCGTACAAGACAGTATTCAATTTGAGAAAAAGACGAACTTGATTTACACCTTTCAGGCAGCGTCTTTTCTTGATAAAGGAAATCGTAAAAATGAAAGGAATATTAAAGCAATCTCTACATTTTCGTTACTAGACGATTTGGGACTAAAATTTTATCTTATCGAGAATTTTGATTGGTGCTTAGATCATTCATTGTCTTCAACCAGTACTCTCTTTAAGTGGAAATACATTATCGTACCTTGTTTAGTTGAGTTTCTTAAAATAAATTTTGAACTCGATAACAAAAGATACTCTACTGAAGGCGAACTAGCTGCGGACAGTACTGAGAATAAAATAGAAAGAATAAAGAAAATTGGGAGATTATACTTTGTGCTGGAGGATCGATCCAGAAATGAGGAGATTTTATCGATAGCAGACAAAGTATTTTTAGAAGGAAGAAAGATGAAGAATAGTGATAATTTCCTAAAGGTGACACGTAGTTTAGAGAAGATGAAGAAATCGGTAAAAGCTTTAGAAGCAGACTTTAAGTCTCCTTTTGAAAAGGTCGCTTATGATGGTAAAGATATCGTTCAACTACTAGTATTTGAGAGAGCAAGAAAATACTTGTCTTCGATCAATCTAGACTAAATAAAAAAAATTATTCAAGGGACGCTTTACTTTAACTAAGCAGTTAAGTAAAGCGTCCCTTTATTTATAAGGCCTCTACTGTATTATCTGTCGGTTTTTTAAATCATACACTTTAAAAGCATATATTACACTCATTTTGTGAGCAGATAATATCAAAAGGAGTGTTTGAAATTGTTTAACAACATTAAGAAAAAGGAAATTGAGCTACTGGACAAAACAATTGATCTTAACGATCTGCAGATTCATAACTTAGATGATAGTAATTCAACTGTCCTTATTAACAAGAAGGTATTTAAGGAAGAGAACCTCTTTATTGGGATCTCTAATGAGGATGTACATGAGCTTAAAGTTCATCACTTGAATCAGAATCTTTCATTTGGAAATGAGGGGCTTTTGCGAGTTATCTGTGATATCAGAAAAAAGGATGATATCAAGTTACTTGTCACTGTAGGTGAGAGGGAATGTCTGGAGCTTTCTAATAGTAGCGATGATGAGAGTCTCTTAATAATATTATTAGAGACAAAAGATTTCCTTCAATTCTTACTTTATGATGGTAAGTTAGACCAGAAGGTATGTCGTACACTCGTCATTGATGAGAAGAGCAAAGATTCACTGAGATGCATCGCATTCAGCATTATAGAAAGAAATTTCAAGGGTTTCTATAAGAAGATTAGTGAGCCCTGCAAAACGGAGGTCTTCAAATGATTGAGAGCGGAAATAATCCTCCATTAGACGATGACGATTTTATTGTAGTTTTTAATGAAATTCATGGCTCTTCACATAAACCGTCGTTGGCTGAATTTGAATTCAAAGGTGAATCTAACGAAGTCGAGGCATATCTAACTAAAGGTATTATTGAACTTGATCGGATTTCTAGCTTTGAGGAGCAAGAGTTCGCAAATGAACTTGATCAAAGTTATTTTGAGGAAAATTGTATTGGACTCGATCAGTCATACCAATTTGCCTCAAATCAAGCTGATAACACTTATCTTACTGAAAACAGCGTAGTACTCGATCAGACCGAATTTATTGAGAATGAGCAATTATCAGATCATGTAGGTACTACAGCCAATGTTTGTAGAAGCTTAAATGATTTTACGGACTCAAATCAAGTTTCAGCGCAAGAAAGAGAATCAAGAAAAATGAATATTGAGTACGACATTTCAAAATACATCTCAAATAGATACATCATCAGATGCACTAACAAAAGGGTGTTTCTCTATGATCATCAATATGGGACATACAATGAATTGTCGGAATCAGATATGAGCGTTTTTATCCGCAGCAATGTTTCAGATTCTATGGATAGGAAATTAAATAAAAGTAAGATGCTTGAAATAGCGTACAGAATTGAAAGTGATCCTCAGTTACAGATTAATTTCGAAGATTTCAACAGACACAATAGTCTCATTAATTTTAGAAACTGTGTGTATGACACTGATTCTAGAGAAACGTTGGAGCATAAAGCAGAGTATTTATTTACTCACTATGTCGATGCTGACTACAATCCAAATCATCAAGGACTAATGGTCATCCCCCCTAATGGGGGAGTGGGTCGAGCAAGAGGAGTATTTAATCAATTTCTTCAAGACTCTACCCAAGGGGATTTGCAGAAAATAAAGTCTCTTCAAGAGCTAACAGGGTATATTATCAGCAATTATTGCAATGCAAAAAAATTCTTCATCCTCATTGGTCAAGCTCACACAGGCAAATCCTTGTGGTTGGGTCTTTGGAGAGAATTAGTAGGGGCTAAACACACTACCGCTATAACGCTGAAACAATTAGGGACCAACAGATTTATGACCGCTGAACTATCAAATTCCAGACTGAATATTTCTCCTGAAATGAATGAGGAGGGCAGTTTAAAAGGGATCGATGTTATTAAAGCATTAACCGGCGGTGATTTGATATCAGCTGAAAAAAAGGGGAAAGACCCGTTCTTTTTCTACGGGAAAACTAAATTAGTTTCTGCAGGTAATCACATGCCGGAACTGGATAAGCCTGATTCAATGTCTGCCTTAACAGATAGAATGATGTTCTTGCTGTTTAATCAGTCGATTCCAGAAGAAAAAAGAGATAAGGATCTTATGAATAAGCTGCTATTAGAAACTGAATCAATAGTTACCTGGGCAATAGAAGGTCTTCATAGGCTAAAGGAGCAGAACTTTGTTTTTACAGAGAGTGATGATGCTTTAAGGTTTAAGGCACAATATATTTCTGACATGAGCATAACTGACTTTATTAACGATGAGTGTCTACTTAATCTGAACAATCCAGAATACAAGGTTCATAGAAAAGATATTTATTCAGCTTACTTAAGACATGCCAGGGATAATCAGAGTAGTATTTTAAAAAACAAAGACTTTTTTGCTGAACTCACAAAGCTTGGTGTGGAATCAACTAAGTTAAGAATTAATGGTTCGACTCCTCTCCAAGGATTTAGAGGCATTAAACTCAAATGAATAAGCTTTATACTATGGCTACGTTGGCTACGTTCGCTGAACGTGCCGTTATTAAGGCGATCTGAGTAGTGAGAACGTAGATTATTAAATTCTACATGTAACTACTTCCATCTACGTCAACCGACAATTTATAAATATATATTATCTAAATAATGGGGGAAAAGATATGGGTGCAACATATGAGGGAAAGTCATTTTATACGGTATCTGATTTATGTGATATCTTACCTATCGGCAGGAACGGGGTATACAAACTAGTCAATAAAAACGACTTTCCGAAAATTGTTGTTGGTAGACGTATTATTGTTCCCGCTGCAAAGTTTTGGTCATTTATAGAAGAGAATTTAGAAAGCCCTATTATTCTCGAATAAATTTAGTAAACAAGAAGGGCGGGTTCCAGTTCTCTGTTTTTCTTGTTAAAGGAGTTGGTATATCATTGGCTGGGAGCTTTCAGAAGATTGGAAAAAAGTATAGAGTGACACTTGAGCTTGGATTTGATGCCACAGGGAAAAGAATGAGAAAATATCAAACAGTAACCACAGAGAAGGAAGCAAAAACAATACTCAACGAATTTAATTACAAAAAGCAACGTAACCTGTTAGTTCATACTCCAAAGATGTCTATGGAGCAATTCCTTGAGAATTGGATGGATAACTATGTGAAATACAATTGTGAAGCTACTACCGAGTACGGATATCGTAATATTATAAAGCATATAGTTCACTATATGGGGACGGTGGAATTAGAAAAGCTTCGTCCAGATCACATTCAGAAATATTATAAACATCTTATGGATGACAAAAAACTTTCCCCTAACACTGTACATAAACATCACGCAATTATACGAAAAGCACTTGATTATGGCGTGAAACAGCAGTATGTGTATGGGAATATAGCTGATCAAGTGAGTTTGCCTAAGAAATTAAAATTTGAAGGTCAGTCATACACTAAGGAACAGTTGAAAGTACTTCTAGCGGCAGCTAAGAGCACTAAGTTGGAAGTCCCCATTTATTTGGCTGGATTGCTAGGGTTAAGAAGAGAAGAGATCGTTGGCTTGAAGTGGAAATACGTCGATTTAGAAAACAGATGCCTTCATATCCATGAAGTTAGAACTAGTGCAGGGAAAGAAACAATAGTGAAAGCCCCTAAGACGGAAAAAAGTAGAAGAACACTATATATCGACGATGATCTATACGAGATACTGATTGCTCATCAATCTGTACAATCTGAATGGAGACAGAGATTGGGGAATGCCTATATTGATACCGATTATGTATATACCAAAGAAGATGGTAGACCTTATCGTGTGAATTCTGTGACAGAACAATTTAGCGCATTCTTAGCAAAGAATAAACTGCCAAAAATCAGATTGCACGACCTACGTCATACATGGTGTAGTATACTGTATAATGAGGGAGTCTCATTGAAATCAATTTCCGAGGCAATGGGTCATTCCGAGATAGGGACAACAAGTAAGATATATGCACATTCATTTGATAAAATCCATAAAAACGCAGTAAGTGTCATTTCAAAAGTTATCAAAGAATGAAAATGAGTATTTGTCTACAAATAGACATTGTGTAGACAAACCAGCTAATACACCGTAACACGTAGAGGTAATTAACTGCGCCATAGTAAGCTAATTCCTTGGTTTTATAACGATTAAAAGACTGTTTAAAATCATATAAAACGGATTAAAAGATGGAGGACAGGGGTTCGACTCCCCTCGGTTCCATCATAATGAACACCATCCGCATGAGGATGGTGTTTTTGTTTTATATTAATACTATAGGGTAGAACATGTCGTACAGATGGAGTGAAATCGATGAATCATAGTCATGATGGAGAGGAACCATTGATAACGGTACTCAATATGGATGGTCAACAACTAACACCATGTTTACCCCATCGGGCTTGGCGGGAAGTTGAGCGATCGCGAGCTGTCTGGATTGATGAGCAGACGATCCAATTGCTTTATAATCCATTCTTATTTCGGGACTATCGAAAAGCTGCACTGAAACGAGATCATCACACTTGTTTGTGGTGCGGACGACACGCTACGACAGTGGACCATATGATCCCCTCAAGCAAAGGCGGCTCGGATCTTCCGCTAAACCTGATCGCTTCATGCAGCGAATGCAATACGAAACGAGGAAACCGTTCTGCATTGTCCTATCTCAAAGAAAACGCACACTCTGTTCCAAATCTTATGAAGCTTTGCTGGCGTATCTTTCTAGCTAAATACAGACATCGACAAATGAAAAAAGGGCCACTTGAGTAAAGGCTTAGATTTATGATTTGGGAATCGTGATGCAGTGAGCTTCAATGATCGCAGCCGATTGTTGACGATCGAATTGATGGTTAACCATATCCAATGTAAAATTTTCGGCTTTCTTGCATCCATCTTGTAGTGCAGGCCATAAAAGCGTGATCGTCATCGTCAAAGTATCCATGAAGTCCGCACGTATTCCTTTAGGTAAGGAGACCTTTGTTAACTTCTTAATAATGATTTCTCTTGTGGCTGGACTAACCTCAATACTGACAGTGTTGCCTTGATCCAGTCCAATTTGCTTCAAAACATCAGTCATGGTTATACCGAGGCTGTTGCCGAATTTGGTCACTTTCCGTTCCATCTGAATCATCCTGTTCATTACATGCTCAAACATCGAGAAAACGTCAGAAATAGAAGCGATTAAATAATGAGGGCTTCAGAGTCTTCGTAAATAAATTTATATTCACAGAGGGAAAGATAATATAAGTTTGCAAAGCAAGACACCTCACTCAAAGAGTGTCAAATGCACGTTATCCTGAAGAAGGACCTACAGGTCCTTCTTTTTTTGCTTTCTTTTTTTCTGACATTTGTCATAACCGGCTTGTGACAACCCACACTAATTGGTTCTCGCGCTTTTTCAATATAATGAGGACATCAAGTAACGAAAGAAGAAATTAGCGGAGGTTAGTACAAAATGACAAAGGCGATTGAATGTATCAATCTAGTGAAGAAATTCGGCGACTACTGTGCCGTTGATCATATGAATCTATCATTTGAGAAAGGTCAAATATCAGCATTGCTCGGACCGAATGGGGCAGGCAAGACAACAACCATTTCCATGATCCTCGGAATGATCAAGCCAACCTCAGGAGAAGTCAGGGTCTTGGGGGTCCCGTCTGGCACAAAAGAATTACGGCAACGCGTCGGGGCGCTTTTGCAGGATGTAAAAGCAGCAGATGGACTTACGGTCAAAGAAGTGCTTCAATTGTTCCGCAGTTACTATCGTAATCCGATGTCGCTGGAGCGATTGTTAGACATTTCGGGTCTCCATGCGGATCAGAAACGACGCGCCTCCTCCCTGTCTGGAGGACAACGCCGTAGATTAGCCTTCGCTCAGAGTTTGGCGGGAAATCCAGAGCTTCTCCTGCTGGATGAACCAACCGTCGGAATGGATATCGAGGCTCGTGGCCGCTTTTGGGACACCATCCAAGCACTGGCAAGTGACGGACGTACGGTGCTCTTAACTACACATCATTTAGATGAAGCTGATGCTGTCGCAGATCACATCGCAGTCATCGCTGGTGGACAGGTTGTTGCGGAAGGGACTCCGGAATGTTTAAAGGCTCAAACCGCGCTTAGAACCGTTTCATTTCGAGCGGCGAACGCGCCAGCCCAGCAGGAATGGCTCACATTACCTGGCGTTGAAAAGGCAGAATGCAACGGTGAGCGAATTCGTCTGTATGCCCAAGAGACCGATGTATTGTTATTTACACTGATGCAGTCTGAATGGGGAATATCGGATATTGATATACAATCCGCCAGCTTAGAAGATACATTCCGAAGTCTTACAGGCTCAAATAAACAAACAATTATACGATAATAAACATTTTTAGGAGGAAAATAGCCATGTTCCATATGTTTGTTGCCCAGACCAAAGCAGAAAGTATACGAATTATCCGCAGTCCATTCTTCTTACTCTTCTCCATTGCGATGCCGCTTGCTTTCTACTTTTTATTTGCAAGTATGAATGGGGTAGGTCAATCGATCCAATCGACAACTTGGGGTGTCTTTTCCTTGATGTCGATGACTGCATTCAGTTTGATTGGTACAGCCGTATCTCAATTCGGTATCCGTTTATCGTTCGAGCATCAAGACGGGTGGGTACGCTTATTGAAGCTAACTCCACTATCTCCTGCAGTCTGGATTGGCAGCAAAATCGTATCGCAAATGGCTGTTCACTTGATCGTCATTGTTGTTATCTTTTTATCTGCTGGCCTTGTTCATGATATACAATTGACAGCCGGGCAATGGATTTTATGCGGATTATGGTTATGGATCGGGAGCATATCTTTTCTGGCGCTTGGTGCATTGCTAGGAACGCTTAAAAATGCAAATACCTCCGTTGCCATCGGAAATGTATTACAGATGGGACTCGCAATTGTAGGGGGGCTTTGGATGCCGCTTAGTACTTTGCCAATTTGGATGGGCTCGGTCGGGGAATGGCTTCCATCTCACCGTTACGCCAATGGGGCATGGAATATGATCGCTGGAAAAAATCCAGCAAGTATCGATTTCATAATTTTGACAGGATGCGGTCTCCTCTTTATGCTACTATCAATCTATATATATAATCGACGGGATGCGGTCTAATTGAATAGAGAAAAGTGGCGTCTCTTTCCAAAATCGGAAGGAGCCGCTCCTTATATTTTGTTAACCAATTTAATGATACCCTTGTACTTTTTACTCTATGAGCCATCAAGTATACAGTGGCTTGGCTTTGTTCTGTTAGGCCTATTCGTTCTATTGTTTCGACAATCCTACTTTTATGTAAAGTGGGCCACGCCAATATTGATGGTTCAGTTGGGTATACTTTTAATTTTAGCAGCTGTATTTCACCCTATGTATACGTTTATGGGTTTTATGATCGCTGCTCCGCTGAGCAAACAAAAGCTGCCGATATTACTCTCTATAACGATCGTTTTTACGGTAGCTATGGGATTTATCGCCGTTCCTTACTTGGACCGGATGGGCAGCCTAGTATGGATAGGGCTGGTGCCTATGTTTGGCATCTGTATTCTGCCGTATATTATTCGAACTTCGACCCGATTTCAACAGAAGGCAGCGCGGCTGCGGGCAGAAACTGCTGAACGAATGGCACAGCAGGAGGAGCGCCAGCGGATCGCACGTGAATTACATGATACATTGGGACATACGCTGTCATTAATCGCACTAAAAGGCGAGGTCGTTGAGAAATTGGTCAATCGTTCTCCCGAGAGAGCGATAGCAGAGGCTCGTGAAATACGGGAAACGGCACGCGCAGCCTTGAAACAAATGAGAGAATTGGTTACGGAGATGAAAGTTACATATCTCGCTGACGAATATAAGCATGCTGTATCGTTATGTTCAGCTGCGGGTATACCGCTTATTTTTCAATATCAATCGATTTCCGATCCCAGACCTTCTAATGTTGGGACGGAAGACGCTTTAGCGAACAATTCGCTTCCGTTAACACCCTTACAGGAGACGATTTTGGCGATGTGTTTTCGCGAGACGATTACAAATGTGGTTCGACATAGCCGGGCAACAAAGTGCAAAGTTCATCTAGACATTCAGGAAGGGGAAGTTCGTGTATCTGTACGTGATGACGGTATTGGGGCAGATCCGGAGCAACTTTATACTAGCAGTAATGGCCTCGCCGGATTGCGGCATCGGTTGGTTATGATCGACGGACGTATGTCGCTGTCTTCGTCCCCAGGCAAGGGGACGGAAGTCACCTTACATATACCTAGGGTAATACGAAATGAAAAGGTAGGTAGCGCTTAGATGATTCGTATTGTTTTGGCAGAAGATCAAAAGTTATTAAGGGGAGCACTGGCAACGTTACTCTCGTTAGAAGATGATATTGAAGTCGTCGGTCAAGCTGAAAATGGGGAAGAAGTGATGTCCATGATTCAGGAGTATGAACCGGATGTAGCTGTTCTGGATATTGAGATGCCACTGAAAACGGGGTTAGATATTGCGGAATTGATTCAAAAGAATAAGTCAGCTTGTCGTGTCATCATCTTGACGACATTCGCGCGTCCTGGATATTTCCAGCGGGCTATGCAGGCAGGAGTTTATGGATATCTTCTTAAAGATACGGGCAGCGAGGAACTGGCTGATGCGATTCGTCGGGTCTATGATGGGAAGCGTGTCATCAATTCAGAATTGTCGCTCGCGGTATGGGATGATCCATGTCCATTATCACCCAGGGAGCGTGAAGTCATGAAGTTGGCTGCCCAAGGCTTAGTTCTTCAAGATATTGGAGCACAGCTGTTTCTATCCTATGGAACGGTACGGAACTACATGTCAGAAGCGATCGGGAAGCTCGGGGCGAATACACGGATCGAGGCGATCGATATCGCACGCAGCAAGGGATGGTTGGATTAGGGAGAGTTCCGAGGTATATGGAGGTAAGCGGATCACCCCACTCAAGGGATGATGCAGCCAGCCAAAGAAGAGATTTTCAAGAAATTTGGGATGAAATTAGAAAGGTTCCGTACCAACGAGAGCGGGGAAGGACAGAGGATTAGGGAGCTGTTAAGCTCTATGTTGTATAAGATGGAATGATTTAAATAGAGCTAATCATCACCGATTTTATTTTATTAGTTACAGGTTTACCTTTTAATGTTCGACCCCCTCGCCTCCATACATACAATTATAAAATCCACAACCGACTAAGGCTGTGGATTTTTGCTTTTGTGACACTTGCAGCTTTACAATAAGCACGCCTTAAAGCTATATCCTTTTATACAGAGATAATAGTTCTATCTTATTGTATGGATAGTGACCCATAAAGCCTTTCAATATAATGAGGACAACAAGTAACGAAGAAGAAATTAGCGGAGGTTAGTACAAAATGACAAAGGCCATTGAATGTATAAATCTAGTGGAGAAATTTGGCGATTACTGCGCCGTTGATCATATGAATCTATCATTTGAGAAAGGTCAAATAACAGTATTGGCAAGACAACAACCATTGTTTCCAGTTTTCTGAAGGCTAAAGGCGTTGGATTTAGTCAACGCCCTTGGAAATTGAAAAATTTAAAGTTATTGTTGATATCATCTTTCAATGGAATATAATAGAATTATAGATGATTATGTTGTATTTTGATATTAAAGGTGATTTGAATAATTAATTTGATTTGTTGTCATAAACAGGAAGATAATATGTCATAAATTGTATATTAAACTGATATATATGGTGTTGTTGCAGAAGGAGAAATCATTGATTTTTATAAGATGGTTGTATGATGTGAGCTAAGAGAGTGAGAGTGTATAAGAGGCATGAAAGGGGGGAATTGTCCAAACTATGAACCGTATATACCCACGGATTTAAAGGATTTCGTAAGAAATCAGGTAAGTAATAATCCAAGTGTGGCATTTGATTTTTTCAGAAAAAAGAATATGGAACAAAGACCTATCAAGAGTTTCAAGATGACATTATTAATTGAGGCTCTTTTTTTTATACCAATGTTTTGAAAAATAGCAAGATTTCCGTCATTGGCGAAAATAGTTATGAATGGATTGAGGCAAGATCAAAACGTTGCATCAATTGTAATAAAGATAATGTCGTAGCATAAAAACATAATTTCTTGGGAGGTAAAACATGAAATCTTTTACAAAATTAGTATTAGAGGATGGAGTTAATATAACACTCGACCAATTACTTGGAAATTATGCTAATGAGAAATCAAGGGGAGTTTACTTTACTCAATCCGATGGCTCTGATTTGTTTGAGTCTTATGAAAGTCTTTATTTTAATGCCAAATGCATCTTAGGGGCACTACAAAAGCAGGGATTTCAGAAGGGCTCTTATATTATCTTTCAGACAAACAATAATCTATTCTTTATAAGGTTGTTTTGGGGTTGTATTTTAGGAGGCATGATACCCGTCCCTCTGTCTATACCGCTAATTGCATCACCTGACACTGAAGCCTTCAAAAAGTTAGTGAAAGTAAGCGAGCAGTTGTCGAATGCGTGGATAATTACTGATGAAAGAAATTTAAATACGTTTAGAGAAAGTTATGAAGCCATTAATTTGAAATATTTAGAGTATGAAACCTTAGCAAGTAATATGGAAGAGGGGCAATGCGTTGCAGTAGATTGTCAGGACTTAGCGTATATACAATATTCGTCTGGCAGCACAGGTAACCCTAAAGGAGTAAAATTAACACATGAAAATCTAGCTTATAATTTGGCACAGATAGTAGATCGTATGAAATTAGACAAAAATGATGTCATGGCTAGTTGGTTACCATTGACACATGATATGGGCTTGATCGGTTATCATTTAACTCCGATATTTGCGGGTATATCTCATTCCCTTCTAAATTCCGGTACATTTTTAAAGAAATCTTGGCTATATCTTCAAAAATGTGCGCAATTAAAAGCAACGGTGCTTGTAAGTCCAAATTTTGGATTAGACTGGATGATGAAGACTGTAAAGGATTCACATTTAGAACATATTGATTTATCTAGTGTGCGAAACATAATGTGTGGTGCAGAACCAATATCAATGGATACCATTAGACGATTTTATGAAAAATTTTCGTCTTCTGGCTTGCGTGAAAAAACGATCCATCAAGTCTATGGTATGGCAGAAGCTAGTTTGGCTGTTACTATTCCTGAAGAAGGACATAATCGAAGTGTATGTATTAACCGTCATAAAGCTCGTATTGGACAAGAAGTGGAAGATTTAGAAACGAAGGAGCCAAATGCAGCAGAGTTTGCCATAGTAGGAGAACCATTACATGAATTAGAAATATTGATTGTAGATGATGAAGATCACATCTTAAAGGAAAATTACATAGGCAATATCGTGATCAAAGGGAAAAATGTATTTGAGGGATATATGAATCATGATAGTTCCCCTTTTAGTGAGCAGGGCTTCTTCCATACAGGAGATTTAGGGTTTTTACGCAATGGAGAACTAATTGTAATGGGTAGAAAGAAGGATATTCTGTTTGTAAATGGTCAGAATTATTATGCTAGTGATATAGAAAATATGTTAACATTGGCGATCCCACAATTGTCTCAAGTCGTTGTGTGTGGTGTACGCAATCCGTCATCTATCAGGGATGAAATTATAGTATTTGTACATAATCGACAAGATGCTAAGGTATTTTTGCCGCTTGCCCATCAAGTGCAGAATATGGTATTAGAACGGATTGGAATAGCTGCAGATTATGTAATTCCAATAAAAACGATACCGAAAACAACAAGTGGAAAGGTCCAACGATATCTTTTAATAGAGCGATTTGAGAATCATGAGTTTGATGATGTTATCGCAATAGCTCCATATTCTTATCAGAGTATCAAGGAATCCGCAAAGAAGCCAGCATGGAACAAAGCGGAGATTGAAAATCAAATCGTTGAAATTGCAAAAGAAGTATTCTCTATCCCTACTTTGAAAGTAGACGATACTATTTCTCGGATGGGAGTTAGTTCGTTAACTTTGATTCGTTTCCAGGATGAAATAAATCAACGATTTCAAGTTGAAATCCCTATCGTAAGCCTTTTCAAAATGTCTACCCTGGAACAAATAATTACGATTGTTGAGGAACAACTACAGGTAGAGGATGTCCAAACTTTTGAATTAACAGGGAATAAAGACATGTGGTATGAGCCGTTTCCGGTAACAGAAATACAAGGAGCCTATTTAGTTGGAAGACAAAATATTATGGAAATGGGCAATATCTCCACACATGCCTATTATGAGTTTGAAACAGAATTAGATATTAAACGCTTAAACGATGCATTGAATCATGTTTTAGAGCGTCAGCTTATGCTACGTACTATTTTTGATGATACAGGAATGCAAAAAGTTCGACGTTCTGCTTCTTCTTATGAGATTTGTATTGAAGATTTACAAGACCTGTCTTTAGAGGATCAACAAAAACGAATATTGGAAAAAAGAAATCGCAGGTCACATTTTGTTTTTCAACAAGATCATTGGCCATTATTTGAGTTGTCTGCATTTATTCTTGGTGAGAAGAAAAATTACCTCTTCCTGGATATTGACTTATTAATTGCTGATGGCGGCAGTTTATTAATTTTAATACAAGAGATCATGGATTATTATGAGAAACCGAATATGGAGATTGAACCTTTAACATTTCAATTTTCAGATTATGTAAGGGCATTGGAGAGCTTTCGTGAATCTTCCGCCTATCAAAGAGCTCAAGATTATTGGCAAGCCAAAATAGAGGATTTTCCATATGCCCCTCAGCTACCATTCGTTTGTGAGCCAGAATCCATAGAGAGACCAACATTTCAGCGAATGGAGAAGAGTCTGACAACTGATAAATGGAATATTGTGAAAGGCTTAGCAACTCAGTATGGTGTAACACCATCTGTATTCTTATGTACAATTTATGCGGAAGTTTTGGGCAAATGGAGCAATCAATCCAGAATGGCACTTAATTTAACATTATTTAATCGACAGTCCTTTCATCCAGACGTAATGAAGTTGATTGGAGATTTCACGTCAGTTTTACTGTTAGATATTGATTTGTCTGTTCATAGTGCTTTTTGGGAGAGAGCATCTATGGTTCAAGATATAATATTTGAAGCCGTAGATCATCGTTTTTATAGTGGTGTTGATGTTATACGAAATATTGCAAGTAAGAGAGAAATGACTAGTAAAGCGATTATGCCAATTGTATTCACTAGTATGTTATTCGATAAATCGGAATTTACAGATATTTTGCCGAAATTAGGAGAAATAAAATACGGAATAAGCCAGACCCCTCAAGTATTCTTAGATTTCCAAGTCACGGAAAGAGACGGACAATTAATTATGACTTGGGATTATGCGAAAGATTTGTTTGATGAAGATATGATCAGTGCTATGTTTGAAACGTATCAACTTCGATTGCAGCAAGTTATAGACCATAATCTTTCATCTATCCCGCTGCCTGTAACACAGTATCAACTACTGCTTGATTACAATCGTACACAAGGAGATTATGAAGGAGATTTACTGCAAAGATTAATAGACCTGCAATGCCAGAAGACGCCAGATGCGATTGCAGTCAAAGTAGGACAGGATACATTAACCTATGGCGAGTTGGCGAGAAAATCCAATCAGGTCGCTCGCTATTTAGCAGAACAAAACTATGCGCACAATTCTTATATTGGCGTTTGGGCAGAGAGACGAATCGAGACCATTGTAAATACGGTGGCTATTTTAAAAGCCGGCCATGCTTATATTCCTGTGAATCCGGAACATCCTGAGGAAAGAATAGAATATATCGTCGAACATAGTGATATCAAGCTCATGATTCATCCGGATTTATATGAAAAAGAGAACCTTTCCACCTACAACGATGGAGCCTTAGATCTGTTAGAAGGCTGTGAGCAGGATAAAGCCTATGCTATCTATACTTCAGGAAGTACGGGACAGCCTAAGGGTGTTGTGATCACCCATGAAGCAGTCGTGAATACATTATTAGATATTAATGAGAAATTCAAAGTAGGCAGCGAAGATAAAATCATTGCCCTATCATCGATGAGCTTTGATTTATCTGTCTATGATATTTTTGGAGCACTCATTAGTGGAGCCCAGTTAGTATTAATTCCGGATCTTTTAGATATGAGTAGCATTCATCAGATCATGATCGAAGAAGAAATCACGATATGGAATTCGGTTCCGGCAATTATGGATATGTATCTGGAAAGCACAAAACAAGATACGGTGCATAGCACTTCATCAGAGCGCTTACGTATGGTGATGCTAAGTGGAGACTGGATTTCTCTTGGTTTGCCGGAGAAAATCAAAACAAGAATGCCAAAAGCACAAGTCATCGGGTTAGGTGGAGCAACGGAAGGCTCTATATGGTCCATATATTTCCCAATCACAGAAGTGAAGCCAGAGTGGAAAAGTATCCCTTATGGATATCCGTTGAAAAATCAACAAATTTACGTACTGGATGAATGTGGAGAAGAATGTCCAGTAGGCGTTCCAGGAGAACTGCATATTGGTGGAAAAGGAGTCGCCGCAGGTTATCTCAATGAAGAAGAGAAAACGAAGGCCGCCTTTATCAACCATAGATTAGGGTATCTGTACAAAACAGGTGATTATGGTGTCATGCGTGCGGAAGGATATGTAGACTTCCTTGGAAGAAAAGATAGTCAGGTAAAGATACGTGGACATCGTGTCGAACTAGGAGAAATAGAACACCGTATCCATCATTTGCCCAAAGTTCGCCAGTCCGTAGTCGCTGATTATAGTGATTCCCATGGAGAGAAGCAGCTGTGTGGGTACATTGTTGCCGATGAGACAATTGAATCGACAGAAATAAAAAGAGAGTTAGCGAAATATCTACCTGATTATATGGTCCCGGCACAATTCATACAGGTAGATGAGATTCCACTATCTGCAAATGGTAAAGTGGATCGTAAATTATTGCCGAATCCAGAAAAGTGTATTGAAGAAAGTAAGATGATAAGGGATTATGAGGCACCAAAGACCCAGACGGAGAAATTGGTAGTCGAGGCGTTTGAATATGTACTTGGTATGGAAAGAGTAAGCGTAAACGACAATTTCTTTGATTTGGGTGGGGACTCCATCAAGGCTATCCATATTCTAAACAAGATAAGAGAAGCTGGATACGATATCTCCATGCGAAATCTTTTGATGGAGAGAACACCAAAGCTAATAGCCATGAATTTATCCACAAAAAAAGAAATTATACCTGCGGAGCAAGGAGAAATAAGTGGTGAAATTTCACTGACACCAATTCAAAACTACTTCTTCGCACAAAATATGATGGATCCTGAACATTTTAATGTATGCCAAGTGTTTAAGGTTCGTGAAAAGCTAAATGCCCTGGCACTACAAAAAGCTCTATCTGCGTTAGTGCAGCATCATGATATGTTGAGAGCTACGTACAAAGATAAGAAACAGGTTATAGGGAAAGTAGAAGATAAGAAATGGTACGGTTTTACAACAATAGCATGTGAATCTGAAGAGATTCAGGAAAAAATTAAGTCAACGAAAGTAAAGATGGATTTGGCGGAAGGACCATTATTGCAGGCTGTTGTATTTAGTACGCCGGAGCAAGATTATATGATGTTGCTAGCTCATCATATGATAATGGATGTGATTTCCTGGCGAATTTTAAGTGAGGATTTGGAGAAGGGCTACTCTCAAGCTTTGAATCAGAAAGAGATAACATTACCAGCTAAAACCGTTTCCTTTAAAGTATGGAGCGAAGGATTAGCTCATTACAGCCAGAGTGAAAAGTTAAAGAGAAGGGTAGCTTACTGGTCAGAAATAGAAAATAAATTGGTTGATGGTAAGTTAAAAGAAGATAGCACTGATGATGAATTCGAACCAAAGACAGCCGTGGCATGTCTTAATGCCACGATCACAGAAAAGTTATTAAAAGAAAGTGCACATGCTTATAATACAGAGATTAATGACTTGCTTGTAGCAGCACTAGGACGTGCGGTAAACAAAGTAACAGGTCAGAGAACGCTTGCTATACAGATGGAAGGACATGGTCGTGAAGAAACAGTAGGGTCTTTTGATTTAGGTAGGACAATAGGATGGTTCACTAGTATATATCCCGTAGTTTTAGAAGAGTTAGGCACTAATATTGCTCAGGATATTCGAAATACGAAAGAGAACCTACGACGTGTGCCAGCACATGGAATTGATTATGGCCTCATAAAGTATGCAGACATGGTTAATTCAGAAGGAATGGATGTGGAAGTGGCACCAGATATATCATTTAACTATCTTGGAGAACTAGAAACAAAGAAAGGATCTGGCGATCCAAATTTTGAGTTTTCACAACTGGGTTATGGACAGGATACGGATCCTCGCAATCAATTTGGACCATCCATTAACGTCATAGGTCATGTGCAAAATGGTAGTTTATCTATGACAGTAACCTGCAACAGCAGTCGTTATTTAGCTGAGAGAATTGAGCAAATAGGAAAAGCATATGAAGAAGAACTGATAGCGGTCGCAGAACATTGCTCCCATGCACAGAAGAGTGAGTCAACGGCAAGTGATTTTGGTGAGAGGGTATGGAAAGATAGCGAATTTTGTTATGTACAGGAAGCTGCCAAAAACCGCGGCGAAGAAATTCAACGTATCTATCCATTGGCTCCTGTGCAAGAGGGAATGCTCTATGAGAAGCTTTTGGATGAATCCTCTACGAAGTATGTTGTTCAGCAGACGTTGCGATTGACGGAAGTAGATGTAGAGAAGATGCACAAGGCTTTTGAATATCTAGCAACACAGCATGATATTTTACGTACAAAGATCTGTTATCGGGGAGTAAGTGTACCAAGACAAGTTGTATTGAAAGAAAGAATGCCGGAATTTAATTATATGGAAGTAGATAATGAATCTGATTATCTTGATTTAAAAGAACAAGATGTAAAACGTGGATTTGATTTGGAAGAAGATACACTACTTCGTATGAATTTGATAAAAATAAAGAACAGTGGTTATCGGTTGATCATGACGAACCATCATATTATTTTAGATGGTTGGTGTTTGCCAATTTTGCGTAAAGAATTATTTAGTGCGTATATGGCAACAGATGAAGAACAATTAAAAATACTTAATCAGGCTGCTTCTAATAAAATTGGGAGCTATGAAAAATTTGTAGATTATATCAATGAAAAAGATAAAGAGCCGAGCCTTAAATATTGGGAAGACCTTCTTCAAGGATATGAGACAAGGGCTGAAATTTTACCTATGGGTCGTCCAGAAGAAACACAAGAAGAGAGTCAGAGTCAAGAGTTTAAGTTAAGCTTGGAGGTAACCGAACAAGCAGAAGCGATATGTGCCAAGTATGATGTAACATTGAACACGCTAGTAGAAGCTTGTTGGGGCGTTTTATTGGAAAGATACAACTCAACAAATGATGTCGTTTTTGGAAAAGTTGTATCTGGTAGAAATGCAGAGATTGAAGGTATTGAAGAAATCGTTGGTTTATTTATCAATACCATACCCGTACGTATATCGACAACAAACGAAGACACATTTGCCGATTTGTTGAAATCATTACAGAGCCAGGCAATTGCTGCAAATGAACACGATTTTCTTCCTTTAGCAGAAATACAGAATCATACTTTATTAGGAAGGAATCTAATTGGAACACTATTCTTCTTTGAAGGCTATCAAGGAACAAGTATAAATATTGATGGCAAATTAAATGTGGAGTCTGAATATTACCGCGAACAAATCGGGTATGACTTGGGAATGACAGCATTTAAGAGTGATGAAAATCGTATTCATTTTAGAATTCTGTTCAGTACAAAGCTATATAACAAGGAAGAAATAAATATTATTGGTTCCCATTTGCAAAGACTTATGGAACAAGCCATTGCAGCACCACAGACGAAATTAAATGAATTGGGCATGACAAATGAAGCAGAAGAAAAGATTCAATTAGTACAGTTTAACGCAACGGACATCGACTATCCAAGAGACAAGACAATTGTACAGCTATTTGAAGAACAAGTAGCAAGAACACCCCATCATACAGCTGTTGTATTCGGGAATGAGAAATTGACATACGCTGAACTAAATGCTCGTGCCAATCAGCTTGCATTAAAGTTACGACGGGAATACCATGTCCGGCCTGATGATTTTGTTGCGATTATAGCAGAAAGAAGCTTAGAGCTGGTGGTCGGATTGTATGGCATCCTAAAGTCGGGTGCAGCATATGTACCAATTGACCCGTTTTATCCAGAAGAACGCATTGCGTATATCTTGGAGGATAGCCAGCCGAAAGCGGTTTTAATTGGTCAAGGAAAGTATAATATTTCTCCTGAAAAGGTTGTTGACTTGTATAGTGCAAGCCATGATGAGGAAGGTACAGAGAATCCAGAACATGTAAATACCCCTCATGATCTTATTTATCTGGTTTATACATCGGGTACAACAGGAAAACCAAAAGGGGTTATGGTAGAGCACCAGAATATTGTCAATCAGCAGCTGTGGACGCAAAGAGAATATCCATTGCACGAGGGAGAATCCCTTTTAATGAAGACCACTTGTGCATTTGATGTTTTTGCCTGGGAAGTATTTTGGTGGATGTTAGCAGGTGGTAAACTTGTTATTTTGCAACAAGGAGAAGAAAGTCAAAGTGATAAGATCATCAAGGTAATTCAGGATTATCAAGTAAATGCAATCCAGTTCGTTCCTTCAATGTTCAATATGTTTTTAGAAGAATTAGATATGAGCAAAGAGGAAATCAATACTCTACGTTATATCATTAATATTGGCGAGAAACTGAATGCAGAAAGTGTGAGACATTATAATCAATTAAGGGAAAAAGGACAAGTAAGAGCAGAACTACTGAATCTCTATGGTCCAGCAGAAACTACAGTTAATTCCAGTGGATATCATTGTCCAGCAGGCTTAGATGTAGACAAAGTATTAATTGGTAAGCCTATTAGTAATACACAAATTTATATATTATCAAATGAAAAAATAGCTGGAATAGGTGTACCAGGGGAATTATGTATTGCAGGAGAAAGTGTGTCGCGTGGCTACTTAAATCGTGAAGAATTGACAGCACAGAAATTTATTAAAAATCCTTTTGGTTCAGGAATGATGTATAAAACAGGTGATCTGGCACGGTGGATGCCGGATGGAAATATTGAGTACCTTGGCCGTATTGATGATCAGGTTAAGATAAGAGGTTTCAGAATCGAACCAGGAGAAATTGAAAGTGCTTTGATGGAACTCGAAGGAGTTAGTGGAGCAGCCGTTGCACTACGCCAAGACAAGCAAGGAGAAAAATATCTGTGTGCTTATGTAGTCGTTCAGACAGAAGTGGAAAAATTAGACGAAGATACAATCAAGAGTGAATTACGCAAGAAGTTACCAGACTATATGGTTCCTTTATATATGATTCGAATTGATCAAATTCCATTAAGTCATAATGGAAAGCTGGACAAAGCCGCACTACCAGAACCAGAATACAAGTCTAAGGAATATGCAGCACCAACAAATAGAGAAGAGAAGTTAGTAGTTGAAGCATTTGAGAAAATCCTTGGAATAACAGAAATTAGTGTCCATGATAGCTTTTTTGACTTAGGTGGTCATTCACTCAAAGCTACATTATTGTGTAACGAACTAGAAAAGACAATCGGCATAAAACCGCGGCTAAGTGAAATATTTGCTTTAGCTACACCAAGACGCATTGGAGAAAGTATTAAAAGTTTACGATATGATAGTTTTTCGGAAATACCGAAAATAGCTAAAGCAGAGTTCTATCCTATGAGTTCTGTTCAAAAGCGACTGTATCTTCTCAATGAGATAGTAGGTCCTAGTATTTCCTATAACATTTCGAATGTCATAAAATATGAAAACACTCTGGATAAAGAGCAGCTACAGAGAGCATTAGATAAACTCCTAGAGAGAGAAGAAGTATTGAGAACCAGCTTCCATCTTATTAATGGGGAGCCAGTTCAAGTGATTCAACCAGATGCGAGAGTAGTATTAGAATACAAAGAAGCAGATACACTAGATATTCAAGATGAATATGATCGTTTTGTTCGCCCATTTGATTTATCCAAAGCACCTTTGATGCGGGTTAAGTTACTACAGGCGCCACAAGCTTCATACTTGATGCTGGATATTCATCATATTGTTTCTGATGGAGAAAGTCTGCCTATTATGATGAACTGGATAAGCGAGTTATATGAAGGAAATACTTTACCAATGCCAAGGGTTCATTATAAAGATTTCTCTGCTTGGCAAATGACTCAGGATATTACGAAGCAGGCGGCATATTGGAAGAACGAGTTCTCAGGCGAAATTCCAATACTCAATTTGAATACAGATTTCCAACGTCCTAAGAAAAAGAGCTTCAATGGTGCCGACGTAAAAACTAAGATTGAAGAACCAGTTTTTATGGAAATAAAAGAATTAGCGAAGAAGCATGGTGCTACGGAATTCATGATTATGTTATCAACCTTTATGCTTCTATTGAGCAAGTACAGTCAACAGGAAGAAATAGTAGTCGGAACTCCTGTATCAGGTAGAACCCACGTTGATACACAAGACATGCTGGGGATGTTTGTAAACTCCTTGGCGATCAAAGGAAAAGTGAAACAAGAGGAGAGTTTTGAACAAGTATTGCTAGGAGTAAAAGAAAAATGTCTTCATGCGTACGATAATCAGGACTATCAATATGAAGACTTGGTTGAGGCAGTAGATGTAAAGAGAGATTTATCAAGAAATCCATTATTTGATGTAATGTTTATGATGCCAGAGAGTGATATTATGTCTGGTTCAAAGAGCATTATGAGTGGAACATGGGTACCAATGGAAGGAAAAGTAGCTAAGTTTGATCTGAATTTAATGGTAATACACACATCAGAGGGTTATGTGGTCAATTTAGAGTATTCTACAGATTTATTTAAACAGGAAACGATAAAGCAAATGTTGGATGATTATGTTTCATTACTTTCGGAAGTTATAAAGCATCCAGAAGATCGTTTGCAAAAGCTACTTAAGAAAGAGGACGTTAAGAAAGAGGAAAAAGATTCGACCCAAGCAGAGCTTGATAATCATGCCAATCTTTTGGCACGGCAAGTTTCAGATTTGATGCAAGCATTGCATCAAAGAGATCAAGCTTATTGGAAGAGCAAAGTAGAGAATTTCCCACATGCGCCACAGTTACCGCTTCTTTTTAACGGGAATGCTGTAAACAACGCGACAGTGAAACGTTTAGAAACGAAAATTTCTGCGAAAGACTGGGCGATTGTAAGAAACAAAGCTTTGGATAACAGAATTGCACCATCTGCGTTATTGTGCACAATATATGCGGAAGTTCTATTTAAATGGAGCAATCAATCCAATATGGCTCTTAGCTTAAATCTGTTTAGTAATCAGCCTTTTCACCAAGATGGAATGTCTCTGATGAGGGATTTTGTATCAAAATTGTTATTAGATATCGATTTATCATCTCACAGACCATTTTGGGAAAGAACTACTGAGATACAGAAGCGGTTATTTGAAGCGTTAGACCACAGATTTTACAGTGGGGTTGATTTCCTGCGTGATCTGGCTGAAAACCGCGGTCAAGCAGATCAAGCTATAATGCCAATTATATTTACGAGTATGCTTCGTGACGAAGCGGATTCTTTCAATGCCAATATAGGCAGTAGGGGAGAATTGAAATACGGAATAAGCCAGACCCCTGAAGTATTTTTGGACTTCCAAGTTGCGGAAAGCGACGGACAATTAATGATGACTTGGGATTATGTGAAAGATTTGTTTGACGAAGATATGATCAGTGCCATGTTTGAAACGTATCAACTTCGCTTACAGCAAGTCATAGACCATAATCTTTCATCTATGCCGTTGCCTGTAACACAGTCTGAACTACTGCTTGATTACAATCGTACACAAGGAGACTATGAAGGGGATTTACTGCAAAGATTAATAGACCGGCAATGCCAGAAGACGCCAGATGCGATTGCAGTCAAATTAGGACAGGATACATTAACCTATGGCGAGTTGGCGAGAAAATCCAATCAGGTCGCTCGCTATTTAGCAGAACAAAACTATGCGCACAATTCTTATATTGGCGTTTGGGCAGAGAGACGAATCGAGACCATTGTAAATACGGTGGCTATTTTAAAAGCCGGCCATGCTTATATTCCTGTGAATCCGGAACACCCTGAGGAAAGAATAGAATATATCGTCGAACATAGTGATATCAAGCTCATGATTCATCCGGATTTATATGAAAAAGAGAACCTTTCCACCTACAACGATGGAGCCTTAGATCTGTTAGAAGGCTGTGAGCAGGATAAAGCCTATGCTATCTATACTTCAGGAAGTACGGGACAGCCTAAGGGTGTTGTGATCACCCATGAAGCAGTCGTGAATACATTATTAGATATTAATGAGAAATTCAAAGTAGGCAGCGAGGATAAAATCATTGCCCTATCATCGATGAGCTTTGATTTATCTGTCTATGATATTTTTGGAGCACTCATTAGTGGAGCCCAGTTAGTATTAATTCCGGATCTTTTAGATATGAGTAGCATTCATCAGATCATGATCGAAGAAGAAATCACGATATGGAATTCGGTTCCGGCCATTATGGATATGTATTTGGAGAATACAAAACAAGATACATTGCAGAGATCTACAGCAGAACGATTACGTATTGTGATGCTAAGTGGAGACTGGATTTCTCTTGGTTTGCCGGAGAAAATCAAAACAAGAATGCCAAAAGCACAAGTCATCGGGTTAGGTGGAGCAACGGAAGGCTCTATATGGTCCATCTATTTCCCAATCACAGAAGTGAAGCCAGAGTGGAAAAGTATCCCTTATGGATATCCGTTGAAAAATCAACAAATTTACGTACTGGATGAATGTGGAGAAGAATGTCCAGTAGGCGTTCCAGGAGAACTGCATATTGGTGGAAAAGGAGTCGCCGTAGGCTATCTCAATGAAGAAGAGAAGACGAAGGCTGCCTTTATCAACCATAGATTAGGGTATCTGTACAAAACAGGTGATTATGGTGTCATGCGTGCGGAAGGATATGTAGACTTCCTTGGAAGAAAAGATAGTCAGGTAAAGATACGTGGACATCGTGTCGAGCTAGGAGAAATAGAACACTGTATCAATCATTTGCCAAATATTCACCAGTCCGTAGTCGCTGATTATAGTGATTCCCATGGAGAGAAGCAGCTGTGCGGGTATATTGTTGCCGATGAGACAGTAGAATTGGCAGAAATAAAAAGCGAGTTAACCAAATATCTACCTGATTATATGGTCCCAGCACAATTCATACAGGTAGATGAGATTCCACTATCTGCAAATGGTAAAGTAGATCGTAAATTATTGCCGGATCCAGAAAAGCATATGGAAAAAAGTAAGATGATAAGGGGTTATGAGGCACCAGAGACCCAGACGGAGAAATTGGTAGTCGAGGCATTTGAATATGTGCTTGGTATGGAAAGAGTAAGCGTAAATGACAATTTCTTTGATTTGGGTGGATACTCGCTTAATGTAATCCGGCTGTGTAATGAATTAGAGAAGAGTACAGGGGTAAGGCTGCAACTTAGAGAAATTTTTGAGTTAGTTACACCGAAGAATATTGCAGAAACAATTAAAAACTCAAAGGTAAATACGTATGAAGAAATACCAGAAATAGCAGAAGCAGAAAGCTATTCTATAAGTTCAGCTCAAAAGAGACTTTATCTTCTAGACCAACTAACAGGTCCTGGTACAACTTATAATATTCCTTTAGTCATCAAGCTTAAAGTTAAACCAGACAATGAGCGACTTCAGAGAGCATTGGATCAATTAGTAGAGCAAGAGGAAATTTTGAGGACAAGTTTCCATATAGTGAATGGTGAGCCAATTCAAAAAATTTCTTCAGATGAAAGAATTGTGCTGGAGCACAGTGAAGTAAATACAGCAGATTCACAATATATCCAAGCTGAATATAATACTTTCGTCCAACCATTTGACCTGTCAAAATCACCACTGATGCGAGCAAAAATACTGGATACTCCAAATGATTCATACTTATTTTTGGATATTCACCATATTTTATGTGATGCAGAAAGCATGCCGATTATGCTCTACAAAATACAAGAGTTATATGAAGGAAGAGAACTGTTAACACCACGAGTACAGTATAAAGACTTTTGCGTTTGGCAAAATGCTAGAGATATAACAGAACAGGCAGCGTACTGGAAGAAAGAATTTTCTGGTGATATACCAGTCCTGGATTTAATCATGGATTATCCACGCCCTCATAAACAAAGCTTTAGAGGTGCTAATTTCCGAACACAGGTAGAAGAAAACACGAGTATTCAAGTAAAAGAGTTAGCGAAGAAGTATGGTGCAACTGAGTTTATGGTTTTGTTATCCATCTTTTTCTCCATGTTAGGAAAATACAGTCGACAGGAAGAAATTATAGTAGGAACTCCAATATCGGGACGAAGCCATACGGATACCCAAAATATGTTGGGCATGTTTGTAAACACTCTGGCAATCAAAGGGAATGTCTCCTCCGATGATTCATTTGGGGATGTATTATTAGGTATAAAAGAGAAATGTTTACAGGCATACGATAACAAGGATTATCAGTTCGAAGATTTGGTTGAAGCCGTGGGAGTAAAGAGAGATTACTCAAGAAACCCAGTATTCGATGTGATGTTTGTATTGCAGGACGATGAGAAAGAGAATTATTCGGATCGAATTCAATTTGGAACGAGGGAATCCGTTGAAGGGAGTATTTCTAAATTTGATCTTACCTTAACCATGATAAGTGATTCAGAAGGCTATAAGATTGATTTTGAATATTCTACGGACTTATTCAAACCAGAAACGATCGAGTACATGGCAAAACACTTCTTAACACTAATTGAACGAGTTTTAATGTCTCCGGAAAAGAAGCTGCAGGATATTGCCATGGTCGATATGAACGAAGAAGCAAAAATATTGGATGAGTTCAATATGACGGATGCAGAATACCCTCATAATAAGACGATTGTGCAGTTACTTGAAGAGCAGGCTGCCAGAATACCTAATAGTACAGCAATTACATTTAATGGACAACAGCTGACCTATGCACAATTAAATGAACGGGCGAATGCTCTGGCAAGAAAACTTCGAAAGGACTATAACATTCAACCAAACGATTTTGTGGTTATCTCAACAGAAAAAAGTTTGGAGATGGTGGTGGGCATATACGCTATTTTAAAGGCTGGAGCAGCTTATGTACCCGTTGATCCATCTTATCCAGAGGAAAGAATTAATTATATCATTAATGACTGTAAGCCAAGGGTAGTATTATGCGGCACAAAAGAACCTGAAGCTGACATTCCTATCATGAATCTTCATGATGAGGCAAATTATAAAATGGAATGCAGTAACCTTGTCCATGTAAATCAATCAAGTGATTTGATGTATGTTATTTATACCTCTGGTACGACTGGCAGGCCAAAGGGTGTTATGGTTCAGCATGTAAATGTAGTGCGATTACTTAAGAATGACAAGTTTAAGCTTGATTTATATGAAAATGATATTTGGGTTCAATTCCATTCTTATTGTTTTGATGTTTCGGTTTGGGAAATATTCGGAAGCCTATTGAATGGAGCAAAGCTTGTAATTCCTTCTGAAGATACGGTAAAAGATGGATATGCATTTGGAGAGCTGTTGCAAAAAGAAGCGGTAACAATCTTATGCCAGGTACCTTCGCCATTTTATGCGTTGATCGATGCAACGACAGGACAAACAATAAATAGTTTACGATATGTTATTTTTGCAGGAGAGGCACTTTATCCAACGCATTTGAAGAAATGGCATGAGAACAATAGGCATTGTCGTCTGGTTAATATGTACGGGCCTACAGAAACCACGGTATACGCTACTTATCGCGATATTGATGCTGAAGCCATTGAGAGAGGAATTAGCGACATAGGAAAGCCACTTCCAACATTAAAGATTTATATCTTAAATGGAAATGAGCTTTGTGGAATTGGAGTTCCAGGTGAGTTATGTATAACGGGTGAGGGTGTATCTCAAGGATATTTAAATCGACAAGACCTGACAGACGAGAAGTTTGTACACAACCCATTTGGAGCCGGGAAGATGTATCGGACAGGTGATTTGGCACGTTGGTTACCTAACGGAAACATTGAGTATATTGGACGTATGGATGACCAAGCAAAAATTAGAGGATATCGTATTGAACCAAGAGAAGTAGAAAGCCGTTTATTGGAGCTTGAAGGGATAAGTGAAGCTGTAGTAGTAGTGCGAGAAGACAAAAAGAAAGAGAAATTTTTGTGTGCCTATATAATAGCTGAGACAGAAATAGAAGAAAGGAATGTAAAGATTAAGTTAAATAAAGTATTGCCAGATTACATGGTGCCTGCACATATTATTTCAATTGATGCGATTCCACTGACAAGTAATGGGAAACTTGACAAAGCCTCATTACCACAGCCGCAGTATAAGTCAAAGGAATATATTGCACCACGAAATGAATATGAAACGCTGATCGTACAGGCATTTGAGCACATCCTGGATATTGAAAAAATCAGTGTAACTGATAATTTCTTTGATCTAGGGGGATCGTCACTGAAAGCAGTGCTCTTGTGTAATGAATTGGAGAAAGCTATAGGAGTAAGACTGTCAATTAGAGATATTTTTACTTTTGGTACGCCTGAGCAGATAGCGGAAAATATGGGGTCGATAGAGAACGAGATGTTTGTGGCAATAGAACAAGCTTCAGCAGCTGAATACTACCCTACAAGTTCAGCTCAGAAACGACTCTATCTTCTGGACGAGATGACCGGACCTAACATTAACTACAACGTATCGGATGTCTATGCCTACGAAGAACCGCTGGATAAAGAAAGATTACAGAAAGCTTTGGATAAGCTGTTACAGCAAGAAGAGATACTGCGAACTAGTTTCCATGTTGTGGACGGTGAACCCATTCAAACGATTTCTCCAGACGCAAGGGTTTTATTAGACTACAGCGAAGTGGACGCAATAGATGTACAAACAGAATACGATAAATTTATACAACCATTTAATTTATCCGAAGCACCGTTGATGCGTGTGAAATTAATGAAGACAACAACGGCTTCCTACCTATTTGTTGATATTCATCACATTATATGTGATGGAGAAAGCCTGCCGGTTATACTGCATCAGGTGAACGAATTTTATGAAAATGATGAAACTGATCATGAATAAGAGGAGAACTTATGAATAAAAATTCTAACCGAATCCAGTATAAAGATTTCAGCGTATGGCAGAATTTTTATGATATCTCAAAACAGGAAGAATATTGGAGGAGGGAATTCGCTGGTGAAATTGCCAGGGTGGATTTGAAGACGGATTTCCTCCGTCCTCAAATCCAGTCTTTCAGGGGAGCCAATGTTGTAGCAAAGGTAAAAGAGCCATTAAGCTCAGGGGTTAAAAATTTAGCCCTAAAGTATGGTGCTACTGAATTTATGGTTACCCTATCTGTGTTCATTTTATTATTGAGCAAATATAGTCGCCAAAAAGATATTATTGTAGGAACAACCGTATCAGGCCGAGTTCATGCAGATACTAAAGGTATGCTGGGGATGTTTGTCAATACTCTGGTAATAAAGGGAGAAGTTTGTCCTGATGATACTTTTGAGCATTTGATTTTAGCTGTGAGGGAGAAGTGTCTGCAAGCATATGATAACCAAGAATACCAATTCGAAGATTTAGTTGAAGCCGTAGAGAAGAAAAGAGATCTCTCAAGAAATCCGATATTTGATTTTATGTTCGGATTAAAAGAAAAGAAAAAACCGACAGAAATGCAAGGCTTATTGGGCGGGAAAAGTGCATTTATTAAAAGAAATGTTTCAAAGTTTGACTTATCCGTTCTGGTTGAATGTGTGTCAGAAGGGTATGAAATTGATTTTGAGTATTGCATAGATTTATTCAAACAAGAAACGATTGAATATATGGCAAGGCATTATGTAACGCTGCTTGAGGAAGCAGTAACACATCCAGAAAAAAAGCTTAAAGATTTGCATATGCTTGATATCAGGGAACAAGAAAAGATATTGGTTGATTTCAATGCAACGAATGTAGAATACGCTCGAGAACAAACAGTTGTCAGCTTATTTGAGAATCAGGTAGAGAAAACAGCAGAACATATTGCACTTAAATTTGATGATAAACAGATGACATATGCCGAGCTGAATGAGAGAGCAAATCAGTTGGCGCGTACTCTTCGGGATTTAGGAGTGGTTCCAAACGATTTGGTGGCTCTAGTTACAGAGCGTAGCATGGAAATGATTGTAGGAATATTAGCAATCATCAAGGCAGGGGGAGCTTATGTACCCATCAATCCGGAATATCCAGATCATAGAATTCGCTATATGCTGGAGGACAGTAGTCCAAAGATTGTATTGACGTATAAGAATAAGTTGCCAGGGAAGGTAGAGATTCCGGTATTGGATTTAGAAGATGAGAATCATTATGCTAATGAAACGGACAATCTTCTGCATGTTAACAGAGCTAATGATTTAGTGTATTGTATCTACACTTCGGGTACAACTGGAAACCCTAAGGGAGTTTTAATTGAACATCGAAATGTGGTCAATATGTGGGTCACCTATAAGGAAACATTTGCACTGAACGACAAGGATACGGTGCTGCAATTTGCAAATGTATCTTTTGACCAAGCGGTTGGTGATATCTTCCCTGCACTTTGCAATGGTGCGGCATTATGTATTGTACCAAAAAATTTAACCTATGATATGGAGCAACTACAAAAATATATAGATCGAAATAATGTAACAACAGCATCATTGACACCTAAGGTAATAGAAGGGTTGTGTGTTGAAGCATTACCGACACTTCGTTTGCTGGAGTCAGGTGGAGAGGCAGGTCGTCTAGAGACTTTAAAAGAATGGGCGAAAAAAGTAGAAGTGCTAAACACATATGGTCCTACGGAATCTACTGTAAATGCAACTAGTTTTAGAGTGAACACAGACTCTACTTCCATTACCATTGGACGTCCGATTGCAAATACAAAGGTATATCTTCTAAATGAAATGGAGCTATGCGGTATTGGAATACCTGGCGAGTTGTGTATTGCAGGAGATGGTGTAGCAAGAGGTTATTTGAATCAGCCAGAATTGACTGATAAGAAGTTTATTGAAAATCCCTTCGGTGAGGGAAAACTGTACCGTACAGGAGATTTAGCACGTTGGCAGCCAGATGGAAATATAGAGTATTTAGGTCGTATAGATGAACAAGTGAAAGTCCGTGGTTACAGGATAGAGTTAGGGGAAATTGAAAGTGTATTAAGAAAACAGAGTAACATCACTGATGCTGTCGTTGTTGTAAAAGAAGTTGGAAACGATGAAATTCTCTGTGCATATCTCATTGCAGAGAAGGGTCAAGAATTAATTATACCCGAAATTAAGGAAGCGATAAGAGAAGAAGTAACGGAGTATATGATTCCTGCCTTTATGATACAGATCGATGAATTTCCACTAACCATAAATGGAAAGCTGGATAAAACTAGATTGCCAGAGCCAGATATGTTAGAAAGCTTGAAATACGTACCACCAAGTAATAAGACGGAGCAAGCAATCGTAGATGTATTTGAGGAAATTCTAGGAGTATCTCCAGTCGGAATAGAGGACAGTTTCTTTGAATTGGGTGGACATTCGTTAAAAGCAACGACAGCAATTAATGTAATAGAGAAGAAAACAGGGATTCGTTTGCCAGTCAAAGAGATATTTAGTTCACCAACTCCTGCCATGTTGGCGAAAAAGATTGAGGCCGCGGGAGAAGGCGAATATAGTCCAATACCACAAGCAGAACAGAGAGAAGTTTATCCAGCATCCTCTACACAGAAACGATTGTTTATTCTGGATCAGATGGAAGGCAGTAGTACAGCATATAACATGGCGTCAGCGCTAAAAGTAACAGGTAACCTCGATTTGGAAAAAATACAACAAGCCATAGATCGCCTGATCGAGCGTCATGAGTCGCTGCGAACAAGTTTTGTCATGACAGAAGGAGAAACCTTTCAAGTCATTGCGGACGAGGTATTCTACCAAGTGGAATATGAAGAGACCGACAGCTACAGCGAAGCAGATATGGAGCAATTTGTACGCCCGTTTGACATCGGAAAAGCACCACTTATGCGTTTTAAAGTAGTCAAAGAAAGAAATCGGAACAAATATATTTTACTATTTGATATGCACCATATTATTTCCGATCATCAGACGCTAAATCTATTAATCGAAGATTTCTCACGATTGTATAACGGTGAAGAATTAGAACCACTTGAAATCCAATACAAAGATTATAGTGAATGGATGCTTGGCAGAAACCTGGAGAGTCAGAGGGACTATTGGAAAGAAGTATTTAAAGAAGAGGCACCGGTTCTGGATTTGGTGACGGACTATCCACGTCCAAAAATCCAAAGTTACAAAGGAGCCCAAGTGTCGGTTCAGCTTAGTAAAGAACAAAAAGTTGGCATTCAAAATATAAATAAACAACATGGAACGACAGATTACATGACCTTGCTGGCTGTATTTATGATAGAACTGCATAAATACAGCAGGCAACAAGATATCGTGGTAGGAACCCCCATCTCCGGCAGGGTGCATCCGGATACCGAGACGATCGCAGGCATGTTTGTCAATACGCTAGCCATGAGAGGATATCCAAGGGATGAGAAAACGTTCTTGGAATTTTTAAGCGAGATCAAAGAGCTGGCATTGAATGCGTATGAGAATCAAGAATACCCATTTGAAGAATTGGTAGAGGAAGTAGAAGTACGCCGTGATCTGTCACGCAATCCGCTGTTTGACGTGATGTTTACCATGCAGAATGACGAAGACATCCATCTTGCGATGGGCGAAGCCCAAGTCGACATGTTGGGCATTCCTTTCATTGATGCCAAATTCGATTTGGATTTACAAGCGACAGCGTATGAAGACGGGTACGCTTTAGATCTGGTCTATTGCAGTGATTTATTTACCCAGACTTCAGCACAGGTCATGCTGGAACATTTTAAGGTATTGCTGGATAGGGTGATTGCTAACCCTGAAATGAAATTGTCTGAACTAAACATGGTCAGTGAGGTAGAACAACACAGAATAATAACGGTTTTCAATGATACCCATACAGAGTATGCACAGCATCATACGGTAGTAGAGCGATTCGAGAAACATGCGGAACAGACACCTGAGAAGACGGTAATCGAATACGAAACGGGAGTACTTCGTTATGGAGAAGTCAACCGAAAGGCCAATGCATTGGCATGGGAACTGATTTCGTTAGGTGTTCAGCCCAATGATCGAGTGGCCATCATGGCTTCCCTGGAAGCAGAAACGATGATTGGGATTTTAGGCGTGCTAAAGAGTGGAGCCGCCTATGTCCCGATTGATCCAGCGACTCCGAAGGAACGAATCGAGCATATTCTGAACGATGCAGCACCCAAAGTCATCTTAACAAGAGAGAAGGAGCTGGAAACGGAAATCCCATGTATCTCTATGAATCTGGAGGACCTGGGCGAGAAGGCGGAAAACCCAGCGTGTGCCGTTGAACAAGACGACATCGCCTATGTGATTTACACATCAGGAACGACAGGAAAGCCCAAAGGCGTGGCGGTTACACGAGGTAACTTGGATCATTACTTGTCGTATGCAGATCAAGAGTACCAGAAAGAAGCTTGTACGACGGTATTAATGACAAGCTTAAGTTTCGACCTCTCCGTAACTTCCTTGTATTTACCGCTGATTAGTGGTGGATGTCTTCTATTAAAGGGAGGGGACACGGAGGAAAGGTTACGTGCAGCATTCAAAGATGACAGGGTAACCTTCCTTAAGCTTACTCCTTCTCATTTAAAGATGCTGGAAACTTATGCGGACGGCGTAGATGTACCGAATTTAGAAACGCTGATTGTCGGTGGAGAAGAGTTCACCACAGATACGGCGTGGAAAACGCAGAAGCTGTTAGGAGACAGCGTCAAGATTCATAACGAATATGGCCCTACAGAGACTACCGTAGGATGCTGTGACTATATCTATTCCAGCGAAAAAGATAAGGGTTTAAGTGTAGGAATCGGGCGTCCCATTGCCAATATGCAGCTCTATATACTGAATGAGATGGAGTTATGTGGTATAGGCATTCCTGGTGAGCTATGCATCGCGGGAGACGGGGTTGCTAAAGGCTATTTAAACCAGCCTGAATTAACAGCGCAGAAGTTTATCGACAATCCCTATGGAGAAGGGAAGTTATACCGCTCTGGAGATTTGGCGAGATGGCTGCCTAACGGGGAGATCGAATACCTGGGAAGAATAGATGAACAGGTTAAAATCCGAGGATATCGGATCGAGTTGTCCGAAATCGAGAGCGTTCTAAGGAATCAGCCGGGTATATTGGATGTAACCGTTGTAGCATTGGAAGTAGGCGGTGACAAGCATATATGTGCATATCTGATCCCGACCAATCAAGAGCAGAAACTGGATATGTCTGAAATTAAAAATGATTTGAGAGAAAAACTACCCGAGTATATGTTGCCTAGCTTTATGATGCAGATCGATGCATTGCCACTAACTCCAAATGGGAAGCTGGATGCAAAGGCCCTGCCAGAACCCCATGCATTAGAGGGACAGGAATATGTGCCACCAAGAACTAAAACAGAGAAGGTCATTACGGACGTATTTGAAGAAATCTTAGGCATATCTCCAATTGGAATAGAAGACAGTTTCTTTGAACTGGGTGGACATTCGTTAAAAGCGACGACAGCAATTAATGCCATAGAGAAAAAGACAGGAGTTCGTTTGCCTGTGAAAGAGCTATTTGGTTCACCAACTCCTGCCGTCTTGGCGAAAAAGATAGAGGCCGCGGGAGAAGGTGCATATAGTCCAATACCCAAAGCAGAAAAGAGAGAAGTTTATCCAGCATCCTCTACACAGAAACGATTGTTTATTCTGGATCAGATGGAAGGCAGTAGTACAGCATATAACATGGCGTCAGCGCTAAAAGTAACAGGTAACCTCGATTTGGAAAAAATACAACAAGCCATAGATCGCCTGATCGAGCGTCATGAGTCGCTGCGAACAAGTTTTGTCATGACAGAAGGAGAGACATTTCAAGTCATTGCGGACGAGGTATTCTACCAAGTGGAATATGAAGAGACCGACAGCTACAGCGAAGCAGATATGGAGCAATTTGTACGCCCGTTTGACATCGGAAGAGCCCCACTTATGCGTTTTAAAGTAGTCAAAGAAAGAAATCGGAACAAATATATTCTTCTATTTGATATGCACCATATTATTTCTGATCATCAGACGTTAAATCTATTAATCGAAGATTTCTCACGATTGTATAACGGTGAAGAGTTAGAACCACTTGAAATCCAATACAAAGATTATAGTGAATGGATGCGTGGTAGAAACCTGGAGAGTCAGCGAGACTATTGGAAAGAAGTATTTAAAGAAGAGGCACCGGTTCTGGATTTGGTGACGGACTATCCACGTCCAAAAATCCAAAGTTACAAAGGAGCACAAGTGTCGGTTCAGCTTAGTAAAGAACAAAAGGTTGGCATTCAAAATATAAATAAACAACATGGAACGACAGATTACATGACCTTGCTGGCTGTATTTATGATAGAACTGCATAAATACAGCAGGCAACAAGATATCGTGGTAGGAACACCCATCTCAGGCAGGGTGCATCAGGATACTGAGACGATCGCAGGCATGTTTGTAAATACGCTAGCCATGAGAGGATATCCAAGGGATGAGAAAACGTTCTTGGAATTTTTAAGCGAGATCAAAGAGCTGGCATTGAATGCGTATGAGAATCAAGAATACCCATTTGAAGAATTGGTAGAGGAAGTAGAAGTACGCCGTGATCTGTCACGCAATCCGCTGTTTGACGTGATGTTTACCATGCAAAATGACGAGGAAATCCATCTTGCGATGGGCGAAGCCCAAGTCGACATGTTGGGCATTCCTTTCATTGATGCCAAATTCGATTTGGATTTACAAGCGACAGCGTATGAAGACGGGTACGCTTTAGATCTGGTCTATT
Organism: Paenibacillus sp. FSL W7-1332; assembly: GCF_037969785.1. Taxonomy (NCBI): domain Bacteria; kingdom Bacillati; phylum Bacillota; class Bacilli; order Caryophanales; family Paenibacillaceae; genus Paenibacillus; species Paenibacillus sp. FSL W7-1332. The sequence goes on from NZ_CP150209.1 coordinate 375,788, forward strand.
GCAGTGATTTATTTACCCAGACTTCAGCACAGGTCATGCTGGAACATTTTAAGGTATTGCTGGATAGGGTGATTGCTAACCCTGAAATGAAATTGTCTGAACTAAACATGGTCAGTGAGGTAGAACAACACAGAATACTAACGGTTTTCAATGATACCCATACAGAGTATGCACAGCATCATACGGCAGTGGAACGATTCGAGAAACATGCGGAACAAACACCTGAGAAGACGGTAATTGAATACGAAACGGGAGTACTTCGTTATGGAGAAGTCAACCGCAAGGCCAATGCATTGGCATGGGAACTGATTTCGTTAGGTGTTCAGCCCAATGATCGAGTGGCCATCATGACTACCCTGGAAGCGGAAACGATCATTGGCATTTTGGGCGTGCTAAAGAGTGGAGCCGCCTATGTCCCGATTGATCCAGCAACTCCGAAGGAACGAATCGAGCATATTCTGAACGATGCAGCACCCAAGGTCATCTTAACAAGAGAGAAGAAGCTGGAAACGGAAGTCCCATTCATCTCTATGAATCTTGATGATCTGGGCGAGAAGGAGACAAATCCAGCGTGTGCTGTTGAAAAGGGCGACATCGCCTATGTGATTTACACATCAGGAACGACAGGGAAGCCCAAAGGCGTGGCGGTGACACGAGGCAATTTGGATCATTACTTGTCGTATGCAGATCAAGAGTACCAGAAGGGAGCTTGTACGACGGTATTAATGACAAGCTTAAGTTTCGACCTCTCCGTAACGTCCTTGTTCTTACCGCTGATTAGTGGTGGATCTCTTCTATTAAAGGGAGGAGACGCGGAGGAAAGGCTGCGTGCAGCATTCAAAGATGACAGGGTAACCTTCCTTAAACTTACCCCTTCCCATTTAAAAATGCTGGAAACCTATGCAGACGGCGTAGATGTACCGAATTTAGAAGCGCTGATTGTCGGTGGAGAAGAGTTCACCACAGATACGGCGTGGAAAACGCAGAAGCTGTTAGGAGACAGCGTCAAGATTCATAACGAATATGGCCCTACAGAGACTACCGTAGGATGCTGTGACTATATCTATTCCAGCGAAAAAGATAAGGGTTTAAGTGTAGGAATCGGGCGTCCCATTGCCAATATGCAGCTCTATATACTGAATGAGATGGAGTTATGTGGTATAGGCATTCCTGGTGAGCTATGCATCGCAGGAGACGGAGTAGCCAAAGGATATTTAAATCAGCCTGAATTAACAGCGAAGAAGTTTATCGATAATCCCTATGGAGAAGGGAAGTTATACCGCTCTGGAGATTTGGCGAGATGGCTGCCTAACGGGGAGATCGAATACCTGGGAAGAATAGATGAACAGGTTAAAATCCGAGGATATCGGATCGAGTTGTCCGAAATCGAGAGCGTTCTAAGGAATCAGCCGGGTATATTGGATGTAACCGTTGTTGCATTGGAAGTGGGCGGTGACAAGTATATATGTGCATATCTGATCCCGACAAATCAAGAGCAGAAACTGGATATGCCTGAAATTAAAAATGATTTGAGAGACAAACTGCCCGAGTATATGTTACCTGGCTTTATGATGCAGATCGATGCATTGCCACTGACTCCAAATGGGAAGCTGGATACAAAGGCACTGCCAGAACCCCATGCATTAGCGGGACAGGAATATATGCCACCAAGAACTAAAACAGAGAAGGTCATTACGGACGTATTTGAAGAAATCTTAGGCATATCTCCAGTCGGAATAGAAGACAGTTTCTTTGAACTTGGTGGAGATTCTATTAAAGCGATTAAGGCAGTTTCGAAGTTGCGGGAAAAAGGTTATAAGCTATCTTTCGCAGCATTAATGTATCAGCAGACACCAAGAAAGATTGGGGAAAATATTCAAAAGGGAGAAGTAAGTCAAGTATACGAACAGGGAGAAATCAATGGGGAAAGTTCTCTAACTCCTATACAACTAGAATTTTTCAATAAGCGTCACATCGTACCCAATCATTTTAATCAGGCCTTAATGTTAAGAAGTGATAAGCCGTTTGACATACCTAGTTTAAAGACAGCAATTACTGAAATCATTAAACATCATGACGCCTTAAGAAATGTATATAACGAACAACGTCAAATCACGCTGTCTACAGAGGAAAGCAAGCTATATGATTGGTATGAAAAAGATTATACAAAAGTGCAAGATCCATCGAAAGAGATAGAGTATGCCAGCGATCAATTACAGGCAAGCATAGACCTAGCCAAAGGACCCTTGGTAAAAATAGGACTGTTCCATTCAGGCAGTGGAGATCATTTACTAATTTGTGTACATCATCTGGTCATAGACGGTGTATCATGGAGAATTCTGCTGGAGGATTTATTTAGTGGATATCGACAAATCCAAGAGACAGGTAAAATCAAGCTGCCAATGAAAACGGCTTCGTACAAGGAATGGGCGAATGCTTTAACACAATATGCTAAGAGTGAAGTGCTTTCAAATGAAATAGCATACTGGAGAAATATATCAGAAAAATCAAATAGTACGGAGACATTCAAGAGTACACAAACAGCAAGTGGTCAATATAAAAATAAAGTAGTGAAAGTGGACTCTGAAACGACGAAAAAGTTGTTACTTGAAGCTGGAAAGACATATAAAACCGAAATAAACGACTTGTTACTGGCATCGCTGACCATTGCGGTCAAAGAATGGAGAAACTCTAAGTACCTAACCATAGAAATGGAGGGTCACGGTAGAGAGACAATAGATAGAGAGATCGCCATTGATCGTACAGTTGGTTGGTTTACAAGTGTATATCCTATTATTTTGGAGACAAAAGATACTGTTGAAGAAAGCATTTTGGAGACAAAACAAACATTGAGACAGGTCCCTAATCATGGAATTGGATATGGAGTTTTGAGATATCTTGGTGAGTATAGTGGACTTGAGATGAGCGCAGCCATAACATTCAATTATCTTGGAGAATTGGATAATGAGATAGACAGAATTGAAGGCATATCCATGTCGGAAATGCCATTAGGAAGAAGTATGTCAGAAAAAAATTCATCAGGAATGGGATTGTCTCTAAACGGGGCTGTTTTAAATGGGCAACTTGAATTTGACATCATATATGATACTGGATTGTATTCCGATGAAGATGCTCAAACATTGGTGTTGGCATATGAAAGAGCAATTAAGGATGTTGTCGAAACGTGTTTAACCAGAAAAGGAACAGTAAAAATGCCATTAGACGTAACATTTATCGGTGATAACCGTGATGGCGATCTAAAGTGCATGATACAAAAACAGTTGAATGATTATGGAGATAACTATATTAAAACACGTCCTACTTTAGAATGTCCTGTATTGACAGGACATGAAGACTTCTTGCGACCAGATACAGAAATTATTACTGACATCATAAGAATAGGAGGAACGGCAGAGAATGCTTCTTTGTCAGTCAGAGAAATCATTTCCAGGCATGGAGCATTAAGAACAAAATTAAACCAAAAAATGACCTATTTAGAAGAATACGATTATTCAGATGAATGGGAAATTCCAGTAGTGAAAGGAACCTTAGCATTATCTGCAGAACAATTTAAGCAAATTGTGAATGAAATGAATTTTCTAACTGACGATAAGCTCTTATCTAGATTTTTAATCGTAGAAATTGATGCAGATCATTGCTTAGTACTTAGTGCAATTCATCATTTAATATGGGATGGAGTCTCACAAGATTTGTTTAAGGTTATGCTTCATGAAACTTTGAACAACAGACGTAACACTCCCTATAACTATTCTTTCATAGAATATTGCAAAATGATCAAAAAGAAAGTTGATGAACTGGAAATTTCTGATAATCAAGAGTCTAACATGGCGGAGTATATTGAAGCTGCTAAAAAATCGGCTAACTTAGTCTCGCGACGAGACACGAAGAGATCTACAGAAATTCATGTGAAACTAAATGAGTTACAATATCAGAAATTTAGTGAACAACCCATTAATACAGCAGCAGAATTTATATCAAGGCTTATGTATAGTGACTTATCTGAAGAATTAAATAACATACCTGTTTCTGTTTTGACACATAACAGAGATGAATTCAATAAGGGAATGTTGGGGCTGACTTTAAATTTAGATTATTCAATTTATGATAGGAAAAGTAAAATGCAAGAACAGCTTTTATCAGCATCAGAAAAATCCAGTATTAATCAATCCGCCATTACAGAAAAGTTGTTTCTTATCGCACAAAAGTACGGTTTTAATGAAATGTCCAATCGCATTCCAATCCTTAATTATCAGGGAGTCCTTGATAAGTTTGCAAGTAGAGATGACATATCATTAGAGAAAATGTTTTTACAAACACAGATTATAGAGTCTGAAGATTTTGGAGTGAGCATGCACTTCTACATTCAAAATAGTACTCTAATTGCTCGCATTACAGGCATTACAATTGAAGAAGAGCTCCTTAATGATGTCATGAACCATATTTAATGTTGTATCTTACCCATAAACCACCTGCTATGCAGGTGGAGGGGGCATAAAAGGCCATATGATGCTGGGTCATGTGCATATGCTCGTGGCGGTTCCACTCAAAATATCTGAAAAATGCACATGATCTAGCAATAAACAATTGAAGTATAAATTAGACATGCTCTAAATGAAATTAGAAACAAGAAGAGGGCTTATAGTATGAATGAAAAAATTTCAAAAAGCATATACAAAAAGAATATAGGCTTATTTATTTTGTCCTGCTTACTTGGTATCGTGACATCTATTCTGTTTATTGCATTGGCGTTTATACTACAAAAGTTTATTGATTATTCGATTAACAAAGATATTGACAATATCGTTAAGTTAACTACTATTTCCGTTATTTTATTGCCTTTAGGTGCAGTGGGAATGTATGTGGGGTATGCTGTTAAAAATTTATATACAAAAAAGGCAACGTTAAACCTGAAAAATACCCTGGTTGAAAACATTTTGCGGTTAGATATGAGAAGCTTCAACAAGGAGAGTAATGGAACTTACATATCACGATTGTCAAATGATATAACTATTATTCAAAACGATTATATAAAAGGGACCGTGGAAATATTTGTTCAGCTTGCTATGCTTGTAGGCGGAGTGCTTGCGATGTTTATCATTAATTCATTCCTTGCATTGAGTATATTACTCACTTGCATCATTCCACTCGCCGTTTCGAGTATATTTAATAATCGTATGCAAAAAGCACAAGGCGAAGTGGCTGAGCAAAATAAAAGTTATGTATCTTTCATTAAAGATATATTGTCTGGAAATCAGGTTGTTAAGAGTTTTAACATCGAAAAAGAGATTTTTGAAAGGGCAAAGGCAAAAGCGAACAAGCAGGAAAAAGTAAAAATGGTATACGAAAATCTGCTGTCACTCATTATGTCACTTACTGATATTTCAACATTTCTTGTTGCTGTAGTCATATTTATTGTGGGAACTCAGCAGCTCATGAAAGGACAAATTACAGTAGGGGAGATTATGGCTTTTATTCAATTGCTAAATTGCGTAACAGTTCCCATTAATCGACTCATAACCGGTTTTACCAAAAGGCAGGCTAGTCGGGTTTTATTAATGAATTTCAATAAAATAGGAGAGGCAAAAACGGAACAAACTCAAAGAGTTGATATTCCTAAATTCAGGAATAAAATTTCTTTAAATGGGCTTTCGTTAAGCGTAGATGGGAAAACAATTTTAGATGATATTAATTTTGAATTTGAACATGGAAAGTCTTATGCAATTGTAGGAACAAGCGGGAGTGGAAAGACAACCTTATTAAAGATGCTGACTGGGTTTTATGATGGGTATGAAGGAAGTATCAGGTACGACGGGGTTGAACTTGAGAAAATAAGTGATCAGTCCATTTTCCAAAATGTTAGTTTTATTCATCAGGACTGTTTTATCTTTGATGAGACGATTGAACAAAATATTAAATTGTTTCGTGAATGTGACACAGATGAGTTTGAGCAAGTCATAAAGAGGAGTATGCTACAGAAATTGATTAATGACAGAGGCGGCTTTGATGTCTTATGTGGAGAAAATGGAATCCATTTTTCAGGTGGGGAAAAACAGAGAATTTCTGTAGCAAGAGCACTCCTTAGAAAATCACCTATATTACTTATGGACGAGGCGACTTCAGCGTTGGACAATCAAACAGCTAGTGACCTGGAGTGTATGTTAAGTGAAATGCAGGGCATTACGAGAATTTCCATTACACATAGGCTGGATGAATCCATTCTTAGTGGATATGATGAAATTGTTTTATTGAATAATGGAAAAATTGAAGAACACGGGACATATCATGAATTAATGGAAACCAAACAAAGATTTTATGCATTGAGTATGTTGAGTAGACATAATAATGATCTTTTAATAGAGAAAGGTATAACTAGTCTTGTATTTTAAACTCAATGTATGTATGAAATAAGTTTTTGGACTGTTTTATGCTTGTATAAGATGAAAGGGGTGTCGTACGGATGGAGCAAATCGCAGTTGTCGGGTGTGGCGGAATGATCGGTGAAGTCATCTGTAAGAACTTATGTAAAGACTTTATAGTTAAGGGCGGACAGCGGCGTGAACCTACAGCATTATTGAACCTGAATAATTTTAACTATCACTTTTTGGATATTTTTGACTGGGAGAACTTGATTGCATTCTGTGCTGATTGTACCGTTGTCATTAATTGTGCAGGGCCTGAATTTGTAATTAAAGATAGAGTTGCTCAGGCAGCTATGAAAGTAGGAGCAAAATATGTTGATGCTTCCAATGCTTTATTATTGAGTCAGGAGCAAGAGCTAGAGCTCAAAGCTAACGGTGTAAATTACATAGGAGCTGGTTTTTGTCCTGGAATTACAGGTTTGCTATTAAAACGAGTGATAAATCATTTACTAGACGAAACTAAGCATGTGAATTGTTATATTGGTGGTGCGGAACATTATACGAAAACTTCTATCTCAGATATATTAATGAGTGGGCATAGTGTAATTGGAAAAACAGACTCTTATTGGAGTGATCATCGTGTTAAAACGGAAAATATAAATATGATGCAGAAAGAATTTGTACCTGAAGTGGATGTGCCTGTCTATAAGAAACCGTATTTAAGTCAAGAGATCATTGATATTCTAGAAGTTAGTTCGGTACAAGAACTCCACTGGTACAATATAGCAGCAAATGATTATATTTTTCGTTTGGCAATGCAATTTTATCAAATGCAACTTGAGTCTTCGGTTGAAGAAGCCATGAAAAAACTAGACATTAGTTTGGAGGAGCAACCTAAAGAGGAATGGATAGCTTTAGTCATTGATGCTACAGGAGAGAAAAATGGAAAGAATGTTAGGTGCAGATTGAATTTACAAATGGAAACGAGTTCAGAGTTAACGGGTACAGTGGCTGCTGAAATCGCCCGACATGCTATTTCAAGTAATAGACCTAATGGTACCTATTGGGCTTATGAAGTACTCCCTATAGATTTTATGAATCAATATGTTTTTTCTAATAAACATGATTTTTATGAGGAAAAGTATATTGAAATAAAGAAATAATATTACGATGTTACATTGCGTACATCCTATATTTATTGGATAGGAGGAGTACATTATAAAAAGGCTTTTACTTAAGAGATTGCCGTGGATCTCACTTGGAGTTATAGCTTATATACTGACAAAATACGCGCAGAACCATCAGGATTGGGCGGAAAAATATAGTAAGTCTGTCTATCCGTTATTGTCAAAAACAGTAGGATTTGTACCTTCTTGGGTCAAATTTTCTGTTAGTGAATGGCTCGTAGTGTTGGTTGTGTTACTTTTTCTATTTTATATCGTTTATTATGTGCGCAAGGTTATCATGAGTAAAGGTGTACGTAAGATGGTAGTTTATCGTGGTACTCTAGGAATCGTTACGATCTGTAGCGTAATATATTTTTGTTATACTATTTTGGGTGGAATAAACTATCACAGATATTCTTTTTTGTCTCATACCGAATATAAAGAGGAGAACTACAGCAAAGAGGAACTGGTCAAATTGACTAAGTCGCTTGCCGTTGAAATGGAATTGGCAAGGGAAAAGTTAGCGGATACTGATCTTTTGGCTCATGTACCAGAGGTTTTTGATTATTATGCACAACACGCAGTGTTCTCGATGCAAATGTTATCAAAGAAATATCCTATTTTGGAGCATTCATATTCAACACCAAAACCAGTGGCGATGTCAAAACTAATGTCGCATGCAGGGATACATGGTATTTTTGTCCCTTTTACTTATGAATCCAATATCAATGTTAATGTGCCAGTTTTCTTGGTGCCTGCTACTATGGCGCATGAATTGGCACATCAGAGTGGTTTCATGCATGAGGATGAGGCAAATTTTATAGCTTATCTGGCATGTAAGCAGCAGGATGATTCAATGATACTATACAGTGGTTTATTTCTAGCATTTGATTATTCTATATCTGAGCTAAAAAAGGTTGATCCAGATAAGGCGTCTGATATAATGTCCAGTCTGTCCAAGGCGGTGCAGCATGATATAGAACAAAATGAGCAGTACCGGGATAAGTATGAGGGTGTTATTTCAAGTATTTCAAGAAATGTAAATGACGTATATCTGAAGGCGAATAATCAGACAGACGGTTTGAATAGCTATAGTGGTATGGTAAATTTGTTGCTGGCAGAGCAGCGAGGGATAGAGAAGTATAATTAAATAAAGTATAGATACTATTAGGAGTGAGTGAAATAAACAAAATAAAAGTATTTCCCATTCCATATGCTGGAGCATCGGTAAATGTATATTATGAATGGAAAAAACTACTGCCGGATAGATATGAATTGTTTATGAGTGAATTGGCTGGGAGAGGAACTCGATTCAGAGAGTCTTGCTACCAGTCTGTTGGTGAAGCAAGTGAAGATATCGCCAAAAGAATCATTGAACAATTAGAATATGACGATGAATATGTTATATTTGGACACAGTATGGGAGCCTTATTGACTTATGAGATATATTATAAACTTAAGCAAATGGGAGCTAAGGAACCAAGGCATCTGTTTTTTTCTGGGCGAAATGCTCCACATATTTTTGAAGAGAGAGAAGACATTGAAAATATGACGAATGAAACTTTCTTGCAAAAGGTAGAACAATATGGGGGCATACCAGAGGAGTTTTATACCCAAGAGATTATGGATATGTTTCTTCCGATTTTGCGAGCAGATTTTATAATTTTGGACAATTATAAGTTTCAGCCCAAAGCAGAAAAAATAAGTTGTGGAATAAGCGTTTTTTATGCGGATAATGATTTTTCGACTCATATCAAAGAAATTCATAAATGGAGCGAAGTTGTTGAAGGGAATGTGAAATTTCATGAATTTAAAGGAGAACACTTTTTTTTGAATCGGTATCCTAATGATATTGTAAATACTATTGTTAAAGATACAGAGACTCAAAATATTTATTGTAATAATGAGCGCAAAGTTTACTGATATTGTACTTGAAACCCAAAAAAGAGGGGGTTCTCCAGGCGATCCACCTGGATCGCCTGGAAAAACGGGGGTAATCTCCTCCTTAAATTCTATTTTTTGAATGAACTCAAATGCGATAAACCCTGTGCCTTTGAAAAAGTACAGGGTTTATCGACAATCTGAAGCGACCAATATGGTCGCTTTTTGCTTATTACAGCGGTAAAAAGTGTGTGTGTTTTACTTATTCGTTATTAAGCCGTCGAGGAGAATTTTCGAATGGTAACCATTTCATATATAATTGAACTGTCTAAGTTGAACTGAAGTCATGTTATGCCGTCAACAGCGGTCGGAAGTCACGTCTTTCGTATTGTGACTCTCCAGGCACATCCGTGAATCTTTAGGTAACTAAATATAATTAAATGAGGGAAGCGAATGAATTTTTTGCGGGAGTTTTTTTCTAACAATGTAGTAAGAAGGATTCTGTTCCTCTTACTTGTTATTTTATTGCTGTACAGCTTAAGAGGTATGCTCAATCTGCTGTTATTGCTGTTTCTTGTTACCTTCGTCATGGGACGCCTAGAGCACTTTATTACGAAGAAAATATCGAAGCTGTTTCCTATATCGCCTATTGTCGTGAATACGATATTGTATGCGGTTTTAATATTTGGGCTTGTATACGGAATTGTCAATTATGTTCCGAAGCTCATTAGTCAAATTTCCGATTTATATTTTTCCATTATCAGATTCGTGAATACACCTCAGTCGGATGAAATCGCTGAGCTTGTCTCCTCCGCGCTCGGTAAGCTGGAATTAGAGCAATACGGAAGCCAGGCATTAAATTATATTCTGAAGATAGGCAAATGGGCCGAGGTTATCATTTTTGTTATTGTATTGAGTTACTTCTACTTAATCCAGAAGAAAACAGTCAATGACTTTACAGATAAGTTGAGCAAAAGCAAGATAAGCTGGGCTTACAATGAGTTTAAATATTTTGGCCAAAAATTCACCTCTTCCTTCGGTAAAGTGATCGAGGTTCAACTGATGATTGCCTTAGTCAATACGATTTTAACGACTATCGGGTTGTGGATTATGGGCTACCCTTACTTGTTCGCTCTAACGATTATGGTATTTTTACTAAGCCTTGTGCCGGTTGTCGGTGTTGTGATTTCCTTCATTCCGATCAGTATTATCGGTTACCAGATTGGCGGTATCTCAACTGTCATTTGGGCGATTGTCATGATTTTACTTATCCATGCAGTAGAGACATACTTCTTAAATCCGAAGCTGTATGCTCACAAAACGAAGCTGCCGATGTTCTACACCTTTATTGTTCTTATTTTCTCTCAGCACTTCATGGGGATTTGGGGGCTTATTATCGGGATTCCGATCTTTATGTTCCTGCTCGATATTTTGGAAGTCGATCAAAGCAACGCGTTATCCTAAATATTTGAGTAGACAATTGTAGCCATCAGCCCTAAAAAGAAATAAGAAAAGTTAAACTTAAATGGATAAGTAAGACCTTATGGCTTCGATGTTACATTCATAACACATGATAAAAAGATGGGGGCAATAATCCGCTTCCTCTCTTTGAGATTTCAATTATACGTATAAGCGTACCATGTGTTGTTTTTTGTACGCTAACTGTATATTTTAGTCCTAAACACAATGAGGAGAGGATCGACAAGTCCAAGGGCTGGAAATGGCGGCTTCTCTTACTGAAGGTTTCATACAGCTCCCCATAAGATATCTTTACTCTAAATTCCCTCCACACTTCAGGTGGCAGATTGGCAAAAAACTTTCGCAAGAATGTTTTAAGATCGTCTGGTCTGGGGTTTTCCCCGTGCCTGGAGGGCCTTTGATAATACTGATGGTGCTTTTTAAAGCCTGCTCAGGCGCGTTCTTTGACTCAAGTTGTACCGAAACAAAGTATTGTGTATTAGATCTCCGAATTTGATTGGTGCATCAGCTCTTTGATTTCAAGAAACTGTGAATTCGTTATTTGTTGGGATTGATGAAGGGCGTTCAGCTTATCTTCTATTTTTTCCATTCGAAGTTGTGTTTCTTTTTGGAGTTTCTCGGTCTCCTTTTGTGTTTTAGAGTTATCCATGACGACTAAGATGGTCAGACCTGCACTAAAGATCGTTAACCCTCTAGCGATTTGATTTAAATCGATTGAATTCATGGCAATCAGGCAATCGGCAAATCCTGCTCCTATAAGTAGGCCGCCGATCGTGACAATCCCAGTTCTTTTCCATTGGTCTGGGATGATACTTAATGGCTGTTTCATGTAGAGATCTCCTTCAGTTAGGTAGTAAACGTGAATAGGATAGCTTCATTCTATATTTAATAAAACACAGATTATGGAATAATAAAAGGAAATACATGGAGGCTCATTGCGTTGACTTTACTTCAATAAGTTCATCAGAGCCAGGTCAGTCCCTAGTCTAAAGTCTAGGTTCAGATACCCCCTAAGACGGTTATGTCAGCCAAATAAGGCGGATATAATGGACTTATAACTCGGAGCGTGACTTATGAAGCTATAAGGGGTGTTTGAATATGAAGGCAACAGAAGCGACTGGAATGGCGCGGGCAGGCAAGGTGAATTGGGTGCTTTTTAATCCAAAAACCTATGCAACGATCCTCTATTTCTTGCTATCTCTCCCGTTAGGGATTATTTATTTTACAGTAGCGATAACGGGACTAACACTATCCATCGGTTTGACTCCAATATTTATCGGAATACCGCTGTTTTTTGGAGTAGCCAAGCTGTTGAATGGGATTGTCAATTTTGAACAAAGCATGATTAGACAAATTTTAGGTTTACCTGCTCCTTCTGCTTCGTATACCTACAATCAACAGTCTGAATCTGGGCAGAACTGGTTGAAACGAATGGTGAGAGGTTTTGACGGAGGGTTATTTATTCGAAATCTGCTCCTCGTATTACTAAGATTTGTTACTGGCATCGTATTCTTTGTTATTATGGTGACGGCGATTTCACTGGGACTCGGATTAATTGCTCTTCCCGTCGTCCATATCATTTTGATGAATGAACTGCAGCTTGATATTTTAGAGAATAGTTTGTTCAGTTATTTTCATATCGATTGGACTTATAATCAGCAATACCTGCTGTACGTAGGCGTTGGCCTTATCCTGTTCTGGGTCGCGCTGCGTATCGTGAATGGGCTCATGCAAATTCAGCGTAAGATCATGTATGTGGATGAACCCTATCAGCAGCCGTCAGTGCCGCCAATGGAAGCACCAATACATGCGTCTGTTCAGTCGCAATATTACGACTACCCAGAGGATCACCCCACTCAAGGGATGATGCAGCCAGCCCATAGAGAGCTTTAGAAGCTATCTATTTTTGAAAATCTACTATTTGGTCCGTATCGTCTACATTGCTTCAACAATCGAATTGGATAGACAAGTATGAAAGGTAACGAATGGAATACTCGGCGGTGTATTGTGGTTTTACACAGCCGTGGTTCGCCTCCATACACAGAACCCGCTCACTACAGCGGGTTTTCTTCATTTTTGAAAAGGAAAATGAATTCCGTCGGTTGAAGGTTCGTTTGCCTATTTATGTTGAATGGAATAAATGTTTCTTTACCCATCGTTTGTGCTCAGGTGATCACGGTGTTCGGTTTAAGCAAAAAGGGGTGCTCTTTAGGTCCATAGATCGGAGTGACACCTTTCTATATTTCGGACTCGACGCTTTGGCTTGGCGGCCTTCCCGTAATTTTCTTGAATACCTTGGAAAAATATTTGCTGTCCGAGAAGCCCAGTTGATAGGACAAATCCGCCAGCTTCACATCGGGATTGCGGCGGAGCATCTCTTCGGCCCGCTCGACGCGCAGCTTGTTCACCAGTTGATTAAGAAGGTCGTGAGGACATAGGATCCGTTATTTACAGGAAACGGCCCTTTCCCGTGCTTATGTGGGCAGCAGAGGCCCTGCTATATGCTAAAATTCGCCCATTAAGAAGATCATGAGGACAGAGGATCCGTTAATTTACGGGAATCGGCCCATTATGGAGTTCACGCGGACATAGGATCCGCTATTGTACCATAAACACGGATTAATCCGCGATAAATCCCGCAATAGCGGATCTCTTGTCCGCTTATTGCTGCGAAATCGGTGAAAATAAGGAAATAGCGGAACCAGTGTCCTCAAATAACGAAAATCGATGGACTTTAACAATGCTGGATGGCGGTATCATAATGAGAGAATCTGTACGCTATTAATCGCTGCCGAACTGAATAACAGAGTAATACAAAAAGCTTACGCCGTTACATAACGGGTAAGCTTTAATGCGGTATGCCGTACATCCTGCCAAGCTACACGGTTCGCCTCCATAAAATCTATGCGATGCAGCCAGCCCATAGAGAGCTTTTAGAAGCTCTCTCCAAAGCGACCTTAACCGGGCGCTTTTTCCGTTTGCGTCCGGAGAAGGCTGAAATATAGCCCAATCTGCGCATTGTATCTGCAGATTTCAGCCGTTCGCGACGATGCCAACAAGGATGTTGTCCAAGAGTAGGTGTCATTTCCCTGACGAATAATCATTAACTCAGATTATCGTGAAATGCACCGGGTGTGAGAAAATGATTGTTTCGGAACTTCTTTAGCAGCTGATAAGCTGTGGGTGGAATTTCAAAATTTATTGATTTTAAACAAAGACATTGTTTTGACAGACATGGTCCATAAGCGAGGGGGATGATAAGAAAGTTCCAATTTATTGAAAACGATTACAAAAGTGCAAGTGAACAAAAAAAGGAGGAGATGAAATGAAGAACAGCGTTGCAAAGGTGACCGGCATGGTGTTGTTGTTTTCTCTGGCGCTATCTCTCATAGCGGGAGGATGGGTGAATAAGAGTACGGTCCATGCTGCCGGTCTTTCGATCATCGGTGGTGGGGGTTGGAATGAAACGGCGTATATAGAATGGTCACCCCTAAGTAATGCGGAGGGATACAATGTATATGTTAAACAAGCAGGCGCCTCGGATTCCAGCTATCAACAAATTGATAATGAGCTGATTCGACAATACCCTTCCTATTGGAGAGCGGACGCCGTAGGCTTAGCTGCAGGAAATTATGTAATGAGGGTTGAAGCCAGGCTGAGTGACGGTTCGACGGTAAATGCCGTTTCGAATAACCTGTCCGTAGCGCCGCATGATCGATCGGGGTTTGCTTTTTCCTCAGACTCGCCATACCAGACAGGCTCGGGTGCCTACAATGATGACGGAACACTTAAGGATGGTGCACAAGTTATTTATGTGACCTCCGAAACGGCACGAACCGTCACCCTTGATGTGAAAATCAATAGCTCAGGCGGAATTCAAACTGGCGTGGGGATCGGCGAGATTTTGACGCTAAGACAAAAAGGATATGATACAACCCCTCTTGCCATTCGATTTATTGGAAAAGTTACAGATGACGACATGATCGGACAACTGAATAGCAGCGGCTACCTTCAAGTAAAAGGCAATAACGAATATTCGGAAATGATTATGACGATCGAAGGGATCGGAGACGACGCTTATGCTTATGGATGGGGATTGCTCCTTAGATATGTCGGGAATGTGGAAGTAAGAAACCTGGGACTCATGTTGTTCCCTGACGACGGGATTTCCATGGATACAGGAAACGTCAACGTGTGGGTGCATAATAACGATCTTTTTTATGGAACCGCAGGAGGAGATGCCGACCAGGCCAAGGGTGATGGTTCAACGGATCTGAAAAAAGGATCGACCTATATTACCATCTCCTACAATCACTACTGGGATTCGGGAAAAGCGGCTTTGGTCGGTTTGAGTGAATCGGAGGAATTCTTTGTCACCTTCCACCATAACTGGTTTGATCACTCGGACTCGCGGCATCCACGCATCCGATTGGCATCGGTTCACATCTATAATAACTTCTATGACGGAGTCTCAAAATATGGGGTCGGTGTGACAACGGGAGCTTCGGCCTTTGTGGAATCCAATTACTTTAGACATGCCAAATACCCGATGTTGAGCTCCTTGCAAGGTACGGATGCTCTAGGGGCAGGGACATTTTCGGGCGAAGACGGAGGCGTGATTAAGGCCTATAACAATAGGATCGTAGATGCGGACAGTCTAATTTATGCGAATTCCGATACCGGAACAGCTCCGGCAAATGCAACCTCATTCGATGCATTCTTGGCTTCGTCAAGAAGTGAAACCGTACCAAGCTCATACAAAGCATTCGTGGGAGGAACGGCTTATAATAACTTCGATACAACCGTCGATACGGGAGTAAACCGCGTCGACATTGATAACGTGAGCGATGTGGAACAGATCGTTACCGCACAAGCCGGACGCCTGAATAACGGGGACTTCACCTGGGAATTCAATGATGCCGTTGACGACACATCCTATGCCCTCAATACAGCTCTTATGGCTAAAATAAGCAGCTACACCAGCGGGCTTGTATCCGTAGGCGGGAATTCAACCGGGGCGGAGCCGGAACCAGAACCAGAACCAGAGCCGTCCACCGGAGAACAAGTTCACAACTTCACAACGTCCGGAGCGGAAAACGATTTCTTTAATATTGTAGGGAATCTCTCCACAACCAAGGGAACAGTGGTGTATAACGGCTTAACGCTAACCCAATGTTTGAAAATCGAGAGTTCAACCCGTATTACCTTTACCTCTACGGAAACCGCTACATTAACATTAGTGTTTAATTCGGCAGACGGAACCAAGATCAAGATTGATGGAACGAGTTATCCAATGACGAATGGTATTGTTAGTGTGTCACTTGCTCCAGGGGCGCATACGATTACAAAAGATAATACGACGAATCTCTTTTATATGGAGTTGGAGTAGAACAGTCTTCGGTTAAAAAGTGGAGCGACCGTGATTCGGTCGCTTTTATTTTTCCTTTTTAAGACTTCTTAATTATAATTTTCTCAGTGTCCGGTCTAATTTCCATGCTGACTGTATTCGTATCCCGTAGTCATCCCCACCATGTTCCTGTACAATGAAGTGAAAATAAACGGGACGGGCGGAAGGGGGTGGCCAGCGTGTCTTTCAGGTTCAAACCGCTTAAGTCCTGGAGTCTTCGTGCTAAAATTTTGCTGATCTTCCTGCTGCTCATTTCGATTCCGCTCAGTCTGCAGGGCGTGGCTACTTACGTGGATTTTTCCAACTCCGTTGAACGAAGAACCTCCAATTATACTGCTCAATTGGTGGACCAGATCAACCGGAATTTGGACAGGACCCTGATGGAGATGCAGAGATTGAGCTTGATGCCTTTATATGATTCGGGGGTATTGTCCATCTTGCGCAAGTACAGGGAGGAGGATAGTCTGCATCAGCAGCCTACGGTGGAAGAACGCTCCAAAATGCAGCTTTATATCGCCAGCATGACCTTCGACAGGCCAGAGATTGACAGTATCCAGATTTTTGCCGGAAGCGGTTACACCTTCTCGAGCCTGGCTCCTAGTGCGATCGCTGCCTATACGGACGTGGAGCGACAGCCCTGGTACCCTGGCGTGGTGGAAGCGAGAGGGGCCTGGGTGCTGCTTCCGCCGCATCGGCCTTCTTACTATCTGGACGGCAATCAAAGCTATTTTTCCGTAGCCAGGCTGATCCGTGAGCCCAATACCAACCGGACGCTCGGATTAGTCAAAATCGATTTGAAGCAGACCTTGTTCAAACAGCTTGTCGAAAATGTCAGGCTGGAAGAGAACGGCGGCATCGTCGTGCAAAATAGCCGGGAAGAGCTTTTCTACACGGCGACCGCAGATGGGGATACGGAGGAGGCGTCCAAGCTGCTTTCGGACCGGATCCTCGAGCTTTCAGGGCATTCGGAGACGGCCAGCCAGATTCTGCATATGGAGGGCAGCAAGTATTTGGTAGTCTCCAACTATTCCCGATATTCCGATATCCATATCGTCAGCTATATTCCGGTGGCTACCCTGCTTGTGGAGACCAAGGAACTTCGCAACTTTACCCTCCTAGCCGGCCTGGTATGTCTCGTTATGGCCGGGGCCTTAGCCATCTTCTTCTCTTATCGGCTGACCAAGCCTCTCGGGACGCTGGTACGAAAAATGCGACTTGTGGAGCTCGGCGATTTCAAACAGAGCGTGCCGGTAACTGAGGATGAAATCGGTCGGCTCGGTTCCGGCTTCAACCGGATGGTAGAGGAAATCGACCGCCTCGTCCATGAAGTGTACGTGCTCGGCATGAGGGAAAGAGAGGCGGAGCTAGCCGCACTGCAAAGCCAGATCCAACCCCATTTTATATATAATACATTGGAGTCGATCAGCATGCTTGCCCGGCAGCGCAATAATGAGGACGTCTCAGAAATGGCCACGGCTTTGGGACGACTGATCCGCAGCGCAGTGGAGCAGGACCGAAGCCTCATCCGGCTTGGCGAGGAGCTTGAGACGGCGGAGTCCTATATTCGCATCCAAAAAATGCGCCATGGTTCCAGGCTGCAGGCTATGTTCGATATCGAAGAAGGGTTGGAAGATTGTTTGGTCCCGAAGCTGCTGCTCCAGCCGCTCATTGAGAATGCGATTATGCACGGGATTGGAGACCGCGAGCAAGGGGGAACGGTATACGTTACGGTGGCGCGTTTTGAGGATGAGGTGCTGTTGACCATTCGGGATGACGGGCGGGGCTTGTCGGAGGATGAATTGGCGGCTTTGCAAGCTTCATTGGAAGAGGCCGGGGATGATGTGGCAGCAAATACGCCGGCGATGCCATTACGCGGTCATGGAGTGGCGCTGAAAAATATTAAACAGCGTTTGCGGTTGATTTACGGCGGGGACTGTGACTTCGAAATCGATGGAAGCTTGGGACAAGGTGCGGCCTTTACCGTGACGCTGCCGTTCGCGAAACAAGAAAAGTAGGAGGTCATCAATGATCAAACTCATGTTGGTGGAGGATGAGGACATTATCCGTAAAGGCATCCGCGATCTGATCGGCCGTGTGGCTCCTGATTTTGAGGTCGTATACGAAGCCGCTCACGGCAAGGAAGCGCTGACTTATCTGGAACGCAATGTGGTGGATGTGCTCATTACGGATATTCGTATGCGGGAGATGGACGGACTTCAGATGGTCGAAAAGCTGCGGACCGCGGGCCATGGGATGCCGATTGTCATTATCAGCGGCTATGGAGATTTTGTATATGCTAAAAAAGCGCTGCAGTTCGGGATCGCCGATTACCTGCTGAAGCCCATAGACCGTAAGGATTTTACGGTTGCTTTGGACAAGATTCGGCTAACCTTGAATTCGTCAAATCGATATGCGGATGGGGCTGAGTCGCATAGCGAGGCGGACGGGGGGCCGCCATCCAGCGAGGGGCGCAGGATGATCCGGAAGCTGAAGGCGTATATCGCTGAAAACCCCGACGGTGATTTGCGTCTGCAGACGTTAGCGGAAATGGTGCATTTAAATCCCTCCTATCTAAGCCAGCTCTTTAAGCAGGAAGGGGGAGGCAATTTGTCCGATTATATCGCCGAAACGCGCATCCGGCGAGCCTGCAAGCTGCTTGAGACGACGAACCTGAAGGTTTACGACATCGCCCGTTTATCAGGATATCAAAGTCCTAAGCATTTTATGCTGGTATTTAAACAGCATATCGGAATAACGCCGGGAACCTACCGGGAGCAATACGGTGTGTAACACTACATAACAAATTATGTTATGTAGTTCTTTTTTTGTGGACAAGAACAGAAAAAAACTAAAAAAATCGTACCTTTTCTGAACGTTTAGTGATTTTTTATATGACCATATGTAAATATAATTAACCTCATCACAACCTTAACTTGAACAATACAGAGGGGGAAGCGGTATATGAAAAAATGGTTGACCGGTTTGTTGGCATTAACACTTGGTGTGGGGCTCATTGGCTGCGCCGGAAAAGAACAGCCGAATAATACGCCAGGTGAAGCCAGTGGCGAGAAGGTGCTGCTCAAATTTGCGACCTGGGGAAACCCGGCGCAGCTTGAGCTGTACAAAGGGCTGACCGACGCTTTCACGCAGGAGCATCCGAATATTGAGGTGCAAATTGACACGATCCCGTTTGCGGACTATCAGCAAAAAATGTCTGTGCTGGCGGCAGGCCAGGAGCTGCCCGACATTGCCTGGGTATCAGAGCGGATGGTACCGCAATTTATGGCCAACGACATTCTGGCCGATGTCACGGATATTGTTCAGGATGAAGCTTTTGACATCGATGACATTATACCTTCGACGCTTGAACTGTTTCGCCAGGACGACAAGCTATACGGACTGCCGTTTTCCACTCCGCCCAGCGTGGTGTTCTACAACGAAGATTTGTTCAAGCAAG
This sequence comes from Paenibacillus sp. FSL W7-1332, assembly GCF_037969785.1. Classification (NCBI taxonomy): domain Bacteria; kingdom Bacillati; phylum Bacillota; class Bacilli; order Caryophanales; family Paenibacillaceae; genus Paenibacillus; species Paenibacillus sp. FSL W7-1332. The sequence continues at coordinate 395,558 of NZ_CP150209.1, forward strand.
CGGGCTTAAGTACGCCAAATGAGCTTGCGGAAAAAGGAGAATGGACGTGGGAAAAGTTCGAAGAAGCCGCAAAAACGATCAAGACGAGCGCTTCTTCACCGAACGTTTACGGAGCCAACTTTTTCCGTGACTGGAAGACTTGGATTATTCTTGCTTCGTATTCTTGGTCAAACGGGAGCGGACCATTTAATCCAGAGATGACGGAATACACTTGGAATGATCAATACGGGGTTGAAACTTTGGACATGCTGAAGCGCATGATGTTTACAGAAGGCTCGCACCCGAAGGCGGGAGAGCAGGTTAATTTTGAATCCGGGCAAATCGGCATGATTTTCGACAACTATAGCTTTGTATCCAAAGCCAGGGAAATCCAAAATTTCAAATGGAGCATTGCGCCAATGCCATCGGGCTCGAAAGGCAGCGTTCCAATGATGGGTCAGGCGGGTTACGTGCTATTTAAAGAGGGAAAACATCCGGAGGAAGCCAAGGAACTGTTGAAATTCCTTGCCGGCAAAGAGGGTGTCCAAAAAACGTCGGCCTTCTTCGTGCCGCCGCGCCAATCGGTGTTGAACTCGGATGAGTTCCTGAGCGTGGAGGGCAATCCGGATGCCGGGCACATCAAGCAGGCGGTCATCGATGAAATGCCTAAAGCAGTTGTGCAGCCGGGACATATCCGCTGGCAAAACATTGACACGGAGATTTTGACAGGCTTTGACGAGTTATTTGCCGGGCGGGGTGAACCGCAGCAAATTCAGGACGAGGTAAAAAGCAAGGTGGATGCTCTGCTGAGCAAATAGTGGAAGCTACATTAGGAGGAACGGGCATGAATCGTTTGGATAAAGCATTAAACGAAGCGCCGGGGCTGCAGCTGTTCGTCAGCCTCCCGGCCAATGACATCAAGCTTGCAGAGGCAGCCTTGGCTTCGGGCGCCGACGGTTTGAAAGTTCATATCAACGTAGGGCACCGGGCCAGCGGCAATCGCTTCGGCACGCTGGGCAGCTATGCCGACATTTTCAAGGACATTCGCTCCCGCTTTAGCGGCCCCCTTGGAATTGTGCCCGGAGGCTCGGTGGAAGAGGTAAACGCGGAGGAAATTATCCGGCTCCCTGAACTTGGCGTCGATTTCTACTCGATTTATGCCTTTCATCATCCTGCTTTTCTGCTGCAGGCCCCGGGATTGGCAAGAACGTTTGCGATCGATAGCGAGTTCGACCGGGACATCGTGCAAGGAGGCCGGACCTTCGGCATCAGCGCGCTTGAGGCTTCCATCGTTCCCGGCCATGAATATGGTACCAGGCTTACCCTTGCCGATCTGCTTCATTACCGCTGGCTTGCGGCACACGGCGGTTTGCCGGTCATTGTGCCAACACAGCGTAAAATCGGGCCGGAGGATATCCCGGCCTTGGCCGACAGCGGCGTTAAGGTGCTGTTGGTCGGAGCGGTGGTCACGGGCAATGAAGCGGAAGGCATCCGCAAGGAGGTTGCCGCTTTACGGAATGCCATCGATCGTCTGTAGAGGTGCCCCACAAGGAGGAAAGCGACATGACCACACTTGAAACGATAAAATCTGAAGGGCCCGGCCGTTCATTTCGAAGGAAGGCAAGGAAGACCAGGCCTTTAAACCGCGGAGACCATTTGGCGGGCTGGCTGTTTGTGCTGCCGATGGTGCTGGGGTTCATTCTGCTGCTGCTTGTCCCGCTCATTATGGCGCTTTATATGAGTTTTACTGATTGGCCGCTGCTGGGTGAGGCCAAGCTCATCGGATTTGAGAATTACCGAACGATTGCGGGGGACGCGGAATTTTGGCGCGTGCTGGGCAATACGCTTTATTTTGCCGTCGGACTTGTTCCGCTGAACATTACTTTGGCATTGCTGCTTGCAATCCCGTTATCAAAAAATATCCGCGGAGCCGGCTTTTTCCGGACATTGATCTTTATTCCGGTCATGACCTCGCTGGTGGTCTGGTCGATTGTCTGGAAGTATATGTTTGCCACGGACTCCGGGTTCATTAACCAGCTGCTGCGCATGATCGGCATTACCGGACCGGCCTGGCTGTACGATACCCGGCTTGCCATGCCCGTTGTTATCGTGACCAGTCTTCTGAAAAATGTCGGTTTGAATATGGTTTTGTTCATTGCGGCGCTGCAGCAGGTTCCGGCGCAGCTCTACGAGGCGGCCAGAATCGATGGCGCGGGGAGAATGCGGATTTTTTTCCGAATTACCGTACCCATGATCACGCCGACGATTTTTTTAACCCTGATGATGACCATTATCGGTTCGTTGAAGGTGTTCGGACAAATTTACGTGATGACACAAGGGGGGCCTTCTGGAAGCACGAAGGTGCTCGTCTACAACATTTGGGAACGAGCCTTTAAGCTGTTCGAGTTCGGATATGCTTCTGCGCTGGCTTATGTGCTGTTTGTCATCACCCTGCTGCTTACGCTGGCACAATGGCAGATGAGAAAAAGGTGGGTTCTGAATGAAAGCTAGTCTATTTGCTAAAAGGGGTAACCCGGCAGGCGGGAACCTGTTCCATTATCTGCTGCTGCTTGCCGTTTCGGTGGTCATGATGACCCCGTTCGTGTGGATGGTCTCGACTTCGCTCAAACAGCCGGCTGATGTGTTTGTTTTTCCGCCGCAGCTGATTCCGTCGCCGATACGATGGGCGAATTATGCGGAAGTGCTGGAGACGATCCCGTTCCATCTATTTTATGGCAACAGCGTCTATATCGCCCTTCTGGTTACCGTGGGCACTGTGCTATTCTCTTCCATGGCGGGGTATTCCTTCGCACGAATTCCTTTTTGGGGGAGAAGCCTGGTGTTTCTGCTGCTGCTGAGCACGATGATGATTCCGAATGAGGTCATTGCCATTCCGATGTTTCTGTTTATGCGTGAGCTGGGTTGGATCAATACGCATTTACCGCTGATTATTTTGCCTATATTCGGCGCAGGCGGTGTGTTCGGGGTGTTTGTGATGCGGCAATTTTTTCTGGGGATTCCGAAGGAGCTGGAGGAGGCGGCGATGATTGACGGCTGCTCGAGGCTGCGGATTTATTCCACAATCATGATGCCGTTAGCAAAACCTGCAATTGCCACGCTGATCATTTTCACGTTTTTGACGAGCTGGAACGATTTTTTTGATCCGCTGATCTTTATTAATGACCGTAAGCTGATGACTTTGCCGCTGGGATTATCGCTGTTTACCGACGAGTCGGGGACATCGTGGCATCTGCTGATGAGCGCTTCGGTTATGGCGACATTACCACTGCTCATTGTGTTTTTCTTTGCGCAGAAGCAGTTTGTCGAAGGGGTATCCATGACGGGTCTCAAGGAATAGCGTAAATAACGCTTAAAAGGAGGAGTAAAAAGAGATGGACAGCAGGACACGGATCATGGAGGCGGACGTGGTAGTTATAGGTGCGGGGCCGGCGGGCATTGCCGCCGCCATTGCCGCCGGCAGGCAGGGGGCAAGCGTCATCTTGATTGAACGGTACGGGTTTGTCGGCGGGATGTCTACGGCTGCCGGAGTTTATCCTTGGATGACGTTTCATACACAGCAAGGGGAACGGGTCATCGGCGGTATTGCACAGGAAATTGTGGAGCGCCTGATGGAGCGAGGGGGCTCGCCCGGCCATCTTCGCGATACCGTCGGTTTCGTGAATACGCTGACGCCGTACCATCCAGAGATATATAAGGTGCTTGCCGTCGATATGCTGCGCGAAGCGGGGGTGAAGCTCGTCTCGCACAGCTTCGTTGACGAAGTCGGACGTGAAGGCGAATACATCCAGTCCGTGACCCTTACTGGAAAATCGGGGCGAATCAAGGTTGACGGGAAGATGTTCGTCGATGCGTCCGGGGATGCGGACGTCGCTTATCTGGCGGGAGCACCGACGCTTCAGGGGCGCGAAAGCGACGGGCTGTCGCAGCCGATGACGATGAAATTCCGGATGCGGGGTGTTGACGTGGAGGCGATTCGGAAGGCGATGCTTGCTGATCCCGACAATTTTTATCACAAGACGCCGTTTGCCGAACTAGAGAATGAGCGTATTCCGCTCACGGGGGTTTCCGGCTTTTATAAGGAGTGGAAGGCTGCCGAGGTCCCGATCAACCGCGATCAGGTTCTGCTGTTTATCGGGCCGGAGAAGGATGAGGTGCTGATTAACTGTACGCGGGTACAAGGCTTAAGCGCGACCGACGTCGAGGAACTGACTTTGGCGGAGGAGGAAGGGCGCAAACAGGTGCTGATGATGGCGGAATTTTTGAAATCGCGGGTGCCTGGATTTGCCGAGGCCTCCATTTCCTCGGTTGCCCCCCAGATCGGAATTAGGGAGTCGCGCCGAATCGACGGTCTGTATCGGTTAACGATGGAGGACGTGGTGACGGGACGACATTTTGAAGACGGCATTGCGAGGAGCGGTTATCCGGTTGACTTGCATGATCCGTCAGGCAAAGGGATCATGGAGGCTACCATCGAGAATGACGGTTCCTACAGTATTCCATACCGCTGCCTGGTGGCCCGAGGACCAGTAAATCTGCTCGCGGCAGGGCGCTGCATTTCCACCACGCATGAAGCACTGGCGACCACGCGCTTGACGCCAAGCTGCATGGCTACGGGAGAAGCGGCGGGCACGGCGGCGGCCCTGGCCTGCAAGATGGGAATCACCGCGGTGGAAGTCGATGCATCGCAGCTCAGGGAGATGCTGTACGCCCAAGGGGCGATTGTGTGAAGAGACGCGGGCTAGCCGCTCCGGTATAACTTGGGGCGGCTCCGTATTTTTGTAGTGTGTTTGAGGCGGACTGCTTTTTTGCATCTCCTTAAAGCTCGTTTGTAGGTTTCCTTGTTGATTCAGACGAAGAAATTCAAAAGTGTATTGCTGATTCAGAAGTACGAATAGCCTGTGTTCGGGTTGGTGGAGCCTTGGTAAAAGAGTGTTACGGATTTTTTACTATAGGGGTTCGACCCCCTTCTATACATACAATAATGAAGCGACCGTAACCGGTCGCTTTTTGTTTACGGTCCCCGTAGCAATTCGGAAACAAGGGTTGTTACGTATATATGGCTGAGCGGGCTTCGTTCAGTCGTGCGGCCATTCCGTCAAGCGGATAAAGATTTTTCGAAGATGACGTATCACCTTTTCTATGTTCAATGAATCTTCATTCCCTATGTGCTTTTAATCACAAGTCACGGTGCATGAGAATGCTAGTTTAGAGAAGTAAACAGAATAGAACTTTATCTTTATATAATGAATCAAAACAGAGGTGATGAACATGAGTGAATTAATTAATAACCGTGAGGAAGGAATTTCTGCTCATCGAACTGCCCGGCTACATTTGCTCAAGGAAATCATTAAAGAGCTTCACCATGGAAAAAGCGTGGAGGAAGTAAAGTCAAAATTCAACCAAGCTGTAGGCGAAATATCGGTTGATGAAATATCGGAGCTGGAGCAAGTGCTGATGGAGGAGGAAGGAATCCCCGTAACCGAAGTACAGCGACTGTGCAGTGTGCATGCTGCGGTATTTAAAGGTTCCATCCAAGACATTCACAGAGCCCATAAGCCTGAAGAGCAGCCTGGACATCCTGTGTTTACCTTTAAGATGGAGAACCAAGAAATCGATCGACTGGCAAACTTCAAAATCGCACTGCATCTGGATCAGTTTCTTAAGGATCAAGGAGAGGCAAATCGCCTCAAATTGCTGGAGGATTTCAGTCTTCTCTATGATGTAGACAAACACTACAGCCGCAAAGAAAATTTGCTGTTTCCTTTTCTTGAGAAATACGGAATTTATGGACCGACCAAGGTGATGTGGGCAGTAGATGACGGTATCCGAATGGGCATAAAAGAAGTGAAATCCAAACTTACTCATTTTGATGGGCATGCCGAGATCGTAGTGGATCTGGCCAGACGCGTCTTAAACGAAGTTACAGAAATGATCTATAAAGAGGAACATATCTTATTACCTATGGCTCTGGAAAAGTTGACGGAGGATGAATGGCTTCAAATTGCTGCCCAAAGCGAAGAGGTCGGTTATTGCTTAATTGCGCCTGATCAACAATGGAATCCTGAAAGAGCAGCTGAGCCTGGCGCAGATCAGGGATTGGCGTCTTCTCCGCTGCAAGAGGGATATATCCGAATGAGTACAGGCATTTTATCGGTCAAACAGATGGAATCCATTTTAAATCATTTACCGGTCGACCTAACCTTTATCGATGAACATGATATCGTTCGATATTTTTCCCAGGGCAAAGAACGAATCTTCGTTCGAACTAAAGCGGTGATCGGCCGAAGTGTTCAGAACTGCCATCCTCCGCAAAGCGTTCACGTCGTCAATCAGCTCCTAGCTGATTTCAAAGCAGGTGTCAAAGATGCAGAAGATTTCTGGATCCCGGTTAAAGATAAGTTTGTCTACATTCGCTATTTTGCCGTAAGGGATGAAGAAGGGAACTATTTAGGCACGCTGGAATTTACTCAAAACATTAAGCCGATTCAGGAGCTCACCGGTCAAAAACGGATACTCTCTCCGTAAGTTTATAGAGGACATCCTGACTAACGCGATCCGGCGAATTGTGGTTTCGAGCAGCCACGATTCGCCATCATACATACTAAAGGGGCTGTCCCAAATGTCATTGTAAATGACGGAGACACAGCCCCTTTTTTCATTTAGTCAAACATAAAGAAACTGCTCTTTGATAAAATGGAGGTACCATCCAACCATAAACCAAAACGAGACGGTTTCTTGGTACATTCATCGCGCCGTTGTACGATTGGAGCCTTTATCGGTGATGGCGCAGCTAAAGTGGTCAAAAATAGAGTTCGCTGGATTCGCGGACTATTCAAATAATTTCAGAAAGGCGTTAATTCATGAACGCGATATCTTATCGGAAATCCGTGGCATGGGGCAAAGCACTTGGCAGTTTACTGTTTGTGCTGGCCTGCCTGTTTCTGCTGTACGCGGCTTTTTTTATGGATACTTCCTTTATTCGTAAGTTCTTTTGTATCACATCAGCCATAATAGGGATTCCGTTTTTTGGAGGATATTTGGTTGTCAGCTTGCCAAAGGCACTGAAATCAGACACGCAGCTCCTCACTTACGATCAAAATTCCATTTCAGATGGTACGCGGACCGTAGCCTGGGCGGAGATTACAAGCATCAGCTACAGCGGCCCTTCTATTCGGGAGTGGCTGCTTCCGAAATTTCCTGTGCTGATTTTTCATTTGAAAAACAGAGAGACCTGGACAGTGAACACGTATTATTTGTTAACCGATACTGAAATTCAGTCTGTCATGAAGCTCCTGCGGGGGCTGATCAGCCGTAACGGAAAGGAAACGAAATAGATCGGATCGAATCAGACAAAAAGAGCACCGAATCGGTGTTCTTTTTCGTTTTCCTTACAGACTTACCAAGCATCTTCCAAATCAACCCAGCGATGTCTTATCTTGAACTTTGCGTAGTACTAGAATCTCCTCTATAATAATAGGCTAATCTTAAACTTGTCAGGAGGAAACAATGGACTTTATCAAAAATCAACTAGACGGATATGGCATGAGCGAACAAACCATTGGATATCTCTCGAATATGATCATGGTTGTATTTATCGCGGTGATCTCCGTGCTGGCTAATTTCATAGCCAAAAAAATCGTGCTGAAGACGATTATTCATATCGTCAACAACAATCGGTATACGTGGGACAATATCATCGTAGAGAAAAAAGTGTTCCACAAGCTGTCGCATCTCGTGCCGGCAATCATTATTTATTTTTCGGCGTCCATCTTTCCGGCTTATCAAGTTTTGATTGAAAAAGCTGCAGCAACGTACATGATTATCGTAACGATCACGGTGTTGAATGCGCTGCTTAATGCGTTTGATGACATTTATCGTTCGTTTGAGGTTTCCAAGATCAGACCGATTAAGGGATACATTCAGGTGATAAAAATCGTTCTCTTCATCATCGGCGGCATCGTGGTCATATCCAACCTCATCGGGCAGAATCCTTTGATCATTCTCAGTGGGCTTGGTGCTTTATCGGCTGTTCTGATGTTGGTTTTCAAGGACTCCATATTGGGCCTGGTGGCAGGCGTTCAATTATCATCGAATGATATGGTGCGCGTTGGCGACTGGATTGAAATGCCGAAATATCATGCGGACGGTGACGTCATCGATATTACATTGAATACGGTAAAAGTAATGAATTTTGATAAAACGATTACCATGATTCCAAGCTACGCCCTCATCTCGGACTCGTTCAAGAATTGGAGAGGCATGCAAGTATCCGGCGGCAGAAGAATTAAGCGAAGCTTCTATGTCGATACGAGCAGCATCTGCTTTTGCACCAGGGAAATGATTGAGGAATTTCAGAAGATTCACTACCTTACCGATTACGTCACGACGAGAGTAAATGAAATTAACGCCTACAACATCGAACACGAGATTAATACGGAAAGCAAAGTGAACGGCAGACAGCTTACGAATGTGGGTGTATTCAGGGAATACATCCATCAATATCTGCGGAACCATCCGAAAATCCATAAGGATATGACGCTGATTGTCAGACAATTAGCGCCGGGAGATAACGGACTTCCATTGGAAATCTACGCTTTCAGCAATGACACCAACTGGGGAGTGTATGAATCGATTCAAGCGGATATCTTTGATCATATCTTTGCGGTTGCGCCAACCTTCGGGCTTCGTGCCTTCCAGAATCCAACCGGTCATGATATCGTCCATCTTAAAGAAAGCCCGGAGTATTCGCGAGGGTATTAGATCAGCTTTAAGGAATGTATATTACAAAAAGGTACCCATAGCCCGCACCTTTTAAAGTGTTCGGACCATGGGTACTTTTTTAATATGAGGCAGGCCCTTAAGCGTCTGTTGTTTTAGTTTATGTAATGAAAGTCAGATCAAGTCGTAAAGTCTGCTCGTGTCGACTACTTGAGCAAAGGTATCTTGTAGCGATGCCATAAATGTATCATGGACGGTTTTTGCAGGAATTACCGTATCATTCCATACTAAATCTCGGGTGGTGCACGCATCACTGAGCAATAGGACTTCATAGCCCAGGCGACTTGCCGTTCTCACGGTCGAATCGATACAGATGTGGCTCATCATGCCGCCAATGACCAAGCGCGTGACTTTAATGGATTCGAGATATTCTTGCAGTTCCGTTTGAAAAAAGCTGTCTGGCGTGTGCTTAACGATGACTTGTTCGTCGGATTGGGGTTTTATGCCTTCATGAATGTTGATCCCTTCGGTTTCGGGGAGGAAAAATGTAGCGTTATCCTCCAGAAGAATACACTGAACGTGGACAATAGGCAAATTCTTCTCCCGGAATAGCGACAATGCTTCTTGAGCATGGGTTAACGCTTGATCGGGATGGAATAATTCATTTCTACCTCCTGGAAAATAATCATTCTGAATGTCTACTAATAGTAACGCTGTATTCATGGTTCATGGCTCCTTTACTCGTAGTAAAATCAATTTCTACAAGTATTATAATTTCGGACCCGTGAACGGTGAATTACCCACTTTTTTGTGGGTATGGTGATCATGATTTCATAACTTATAACTGATGCCTTTGCGGTCGAGAAGCTCGGTTTGACCCCGTTCCACCATATATTCAATGCCGATCTCTTGCATAATCAGTACCGCCTCTAACAGCTTCCTCCCGCGTTCCGTAAGATAGTATTCTACGTGTAACGGATACCCTTCCGTTTTGATTTTATCAACGATCCCGCAGGATATAAGTTCTCTTAAATGCTGTAGCAACATCTTTTGGGTGATCTGATCAATATCTCGCTCCAGTTGGGCTAAGGACGTGTTCCCATTTTTCAATTGATATATGATCATGGTTTTCCATTTGCCTTTTATAATGTCATGAGCAATCTCTAATGGACAGGTACATTTCTCTCGAATTATCATCGAACTCACCTCTATGCCATCATAACAAATGTAATAAAATCGTGACACTTGAACAATAAAAAGGTAGCATGTATACCATAAGAAAAGCGACCGCTACGGGTCGCTTTTTTACGTTTTCTCATTGGGAAGGAATGAGGCTAGTCACTGACGCTCCTAATGATAGTTCTTGGATTCATTTTCTTTGTATTTGTCATCGCTGTTATGCAGCGCTTGTTTCCGGCGATCGTTCCGGGCTTGTTGCTGTTGCTGGGCCTCTTGGCTGTTTACAGGTGTTTCTGCCAGTTGTTCCACCGTGTTGATCAGGTTCTTGTCCGGTTGGTTCGTGCTCAATGGAAAGCACCTCCTTGTTTACTTTTTTTCGGTTATGAAGTTTATTATGTGCTGGCTTAGGATGGGCTATTCGTAGGTCGTCTTAACAAGCAAAATCTCCAGAAGACTTTTTTTATATACTCCTATACAGAATTTGTTACTATGATAGTAGAAGATGCCTTACACCTAATATTGGAATCAGCTGGGCATTTACATACCTTTCTTCATATTGATTGGATCTATGGAGAAAATAAACAGGAGGGAATATATTGAGTACACAGAGACTGGGAGTTCCTTTGGAAGGATTTGCGGAGTTCAGCCGAAAGGTCGCCGCCGAAGGTGCCGTACTGTTAAAGAATGAAGGACAAGTTCTTCCCCTTCAACCACACGAAACCGTTTCCGTTTTTGGCAGAACGCAGATTAATTATTACCGCAGCGGTACGGGGTCAGGCGGGAGCGTTCATGTATCCCATACAACAAATCTGCTCGGCGGTCTTCGGGATAAGAAGAACATCACTGTTAATGAAGATTTGGCAGCTGTTTATGAACAGTGGATTGAACAGAACCCTTTCGATAATGGCGGAGGCGGCTGGGCGGCCGAGCCGTGGCATCAGAAGGAAATGCCTTTGACCGATGAGCTGGTATCCGCAGCAAGACAGGCATCCGACAAGGCGATTGTTGTCATCGGACGAACAGCCGGTGAAGACCAGGACAATGCCAATGAGCCGGGCAGTTACCAGTTAACGTCCGAAGAAATAGCCATGCTGCAGCAGGTGACAACACACTTTGAGCAAACGATTGTGGTGCTGAATGTGTCCAACATTATCGATATGAGCTGGATGCGTGATGATAGTTATGCACACCCGATTTCCGCTGTGATCTATGCTTGGCACGGTGGCATGGAAGGCGGCAACGCCATTGCGGACGTATTGGTTGGCGAGGTGACGCCAAGCGGCAAATTAACCGACACGATTGCTTACTCGATCGAGGATTATCCATCGACTCGTAATTATGGAAATGAACTAAAGAATGTTTATCAAGAAGACATTTATGTGGGTTACCGTTTTTTCGAAACGTTTCGAACCGCTGCTGTCCAGTATGAATTCGGTTTCGGGTTGTCGTATACGCAGTTCGAAATCGAGCCGCAAGAAGCCAAGTTAACGGTCAAAGAGGGAACACAATATATTGAGATCGGTGTGAACGTAAAAAATATCGGGGCCACCTATACAGGCAAAGAGGTTGTTCAAGTTTATTACGAAGCGCCGCAAGGCGTGCTGGGTCAGCCTGCCAAGGTGTTGGCGGCATTCGGGAAGACGCAGGAGCTTGGACCGGGCGATTCGCAGCAGTTTACAATCAGCTTCCCGGTTCATACCATGGCTTCCTATGATGATGCAGGTGTGACGGGGGTGCCTTCCGCTTATGTATTAGAGGCTGGAACATACCGTTTGTATGTGGGAACCAGCGTGAGAAATGTGGAGCCCATCGGTTTGGATGGCCAAGATGGTTACGTTGTACAAGCGCTGCAAGTCGTGGAGCAGCTGCAAGAAGCCATGGCGCCAACGGAGAACTTCACACGTATGAAGCCGGGCGCTCGAAAGGAAGACGGCTCCTATGAACTCACTTTTGAAGAGGTGCCGCAGCGGAAGGTTTCCATGGAGGAACGCATTCATCAAAACCTGCCGCTTACCTTGGAGCAAACAGGTAATCGAGGTTATACCTTAAGGGATGTGTATGAGGGAAAGGTCAGCATGGAAGCTTTTATTGCTCAATTAAGCGATCAAGATCTGGCGGTGATCGTCAGAGGAGAAGGCATGAGCAGTCCGCTGGTAACAGCAGGAACGGCCTCAGCTTTTGGCGGCGTGAGCGACAGCTTGCTCGACTACGGAATTCCGGTGGCTTGTACGGCGGATGGACCGTCCGGGATTCGGATGGATAGCGGGCAGCAAGCAACGCAGGTGGCTATTGGTACCTTGCTTGCGGCTACATGGAACACCGAGCTTGTCGAAGAGCTCTATGTGATGGAAGGCCAGGAATTGCTCAGTTACAACATCGATACTTTACTTGGACCGGGTCTGAACATTCGGCGCAGCCCACTGAACGGGCGCAATTTTGAATATTTCTCGGAAGATCCGCTGATCTCAGGCGCGTTTGCTGCGGCATGCACGCGCGGGATTATGAAGGGCGGCTCCAATGCCACCCTGAAGCATTTTGCCTGCAACAACCAAGAGAAGCATCGCAGTAAAGTCGACGCTGTTGTGTCTGAACGCGCCCTTCGGGAGATTTACCTGAAAGGTTTTGAAATCGCGGTGAAGCAGGGCGGAGCGAACTCGATCATGACCTCATATAATCCGATCAATGGACACTGGGCGGCTTCCAATTATGATTTGAATACCACGATTCTGCGTGGAGAGTGGGGATTCCATGGCATCGTGATGACCGACTGGTGGGCCATTATGAACGATGTGGTGAACGGAGGCCCTGCCGATCGCAAAAACACGAACTGGATGGTCCGCGCCCAAAATGATCTGTACATGGTGGTTATGAACTACGGTGCGGAAATCAATGCATGGGAAGACAATACCTTGGCATCTTTGGAAAATGGTACGCTGACCCGTGGAGAGCTGCAGCGCAGCGCTATGAACATTTGCCGATTCCTGATGCATGCACCGGTATTTTCAAGAAAACAGGTGATCGAGGAAGCCGTCGGTGCTTTTAAAGCGGCTCCTTCTCTCGCATCGGAACATGCCCAAACCTTATCGGAGAGCACACAAGTAAAGCCGGCTGCAGCGGAGCCGACTTATGTGAAGGTGGAAGATTCCGGCGAGTACCGAATTATTGTGCGCATTATGTCTCCGGAAACCGAACTAGCCCAAAGCGCGTGCAACGTCACGTTGAACGGTCAACCGGTGACCACGATTCAAACGAATGGTACCGACGGCAGATGGATCAAACAGAAGCTGGTTAAAGTGGAACTCGAAGCAGGTTATTATGAGATGAAGCTGGATTTCGTCAAGCCCGGCATGCAGATCGACTGGATTAAATTTAAGCGGGTGTAAATCCAGAAACACAGGGGGTATCCGATGGATCTAAGATCTTTCGGACGCCCCTTTTTCCTCCTTAACAATATGAATACACCAATTGCACGTTGCTGATATCCAATATAATGTGACGAATGTCATCGAAAGAATATTTAAAATTCGAATAATAAGGATGATGCAAGAACTTAAAAACAAGAGAGGGTGTGAAGCGTTTGGCAGCAACGATCCGTGAATGTGTGGAACAAGACTATGTTATTGAGCATGTGAAGCAGCGATTTCATTGCATGGTGTTATGGTGTGAAGGGCGTGCATGCCTGGAATATAACGGCGAGGAAGAGCTAGCGCGAATATCGGAATACGTAAAACAAACGTTTGACAAAGAGCTGCTGGACGTATTCTTCACAGCTGTTGAGAGCATGCCGCTGGACGACTAAATCGTGTCGATGCCATGCCATACCTTGGCAGTCTTCGGATTGGGGAGCGACTCCTCCTGGTTTGCATATTTATCTTAACCTGCTCCAAGAGTGTTTGTATTTATAATAACCTCTGGATATATGGATGTAATGCTAGCTCGTACTTCAGAACTTAAAGAATACACTGGCCTGGGGTCAGTGTCTTTTACTGTATGGGAAACTCAAACAAATTACCCGTTCGGGATGTGTTGGGTGTATGGTAGGCGTCTTTGTCAAATGCTAGAAATCCAATTTATTTAATGAATATGATAATAAAGCGGTACCAACTATGTCCTCACCACATATATAAATGTAAGCACTCAAAAATGGTGACGCAGAACAAGGCTGTCAGATTATGATAATGATGTTCTAATCAAGGTAGTATTTGTTGTAACCAAGAATTAATTACAAATGGGAAAAACCCACTTCTTTAATGGAGATAGTGAACATAGATCTGCCAAATGGTGTTCATAGTTTAGTCTTTTTCAACAAACATGGGGGCGTATAATTATGAATAAGCAGAACTCAAGCGAAGACAAGACTCTATCAGTCAACGTAAAAGATTTTGGAGCGATGGGTGACGGAAAGTCAGATGATTCAAAAGCAATACAGTCTGCCATTAATCATGCTCATAGTAACGGTTATGATGTTTTTATACCAAAAACTCAAAACTCATATAATCTACACAATATACTGTTACTAAAGGAAGGAGTAAATCTTTATAGTAACGGAGCCCAAATAAGCAGGAAATTTTCCAGAGAAGTAAGCGGATGGGCAATTTTTTTAGAAGGTGATAACGAAATAAATGGAATTAATTATGATGGTGGAAATAAGCAAATCCCGCTTAATCAATCTTCAAATGAATTTATATATTATGCCGACTTTATAACAGATCGTAGTGCAAAACGCCCCACCAGATTTTTGAACAATGTATTTGATCATTCATGTGGTACTTTTATTTTAGGTAACTCAGAAAACGTTCTTATTAAGAATAATATATTTAAGGATTACTTGGACCATGCGGTATACTTTGGTGGGCGTAATTATGAAGGGAAAATTTCAGGCAATATAATTGTAGATGGTAATACCTTCACGACATCGGATTTGTCCACGCGTGAAGCGGTTAAAGTTAGGAACGGTATGAATGTATTTTTATTAATAAATAATATTATAGATCTCCCTAAAGCGGCTTTTTCAACCTTCGATGTAGGAGATTCAGTAGTCTCCCCTCAGTCCAATAGCAATATAACGCTTTCTGGAAACATAGGTTACTGTTCAAGATTCACTTTATTTAATGGAGGAGTTAATAACACCTTTACAAATAACAACATAAATATTTTTGGTAATAATGTTACTTGTAATGATTATGTAATAAGCTTGGGTGGATTACCAACAACCCCCACCAACCAGCGTTCTACAGTGTTGAAAAATGCAAACATAAGCCAGAATGTGTTTAAAACAAGTTACAGATTTTCAATATTAAACGGAGATTTGAGTGGGTCTATTGATAATCTCAATATTATAAACAATATTATTGAGATCGGAAATCAAAGTGTCTTATTTTTTCTGTTAGGAAATATAAAATTCCTGAATTTCTCTGGAAATACGGTATTATCTAATAAATTAAGCTTTTCTCAGAAAGGGTATTTTGATTTTTCTAAAAACTATGATTACAAATCAGCGTTTTCTCCAACTGAAACGGGGACAATTATAATACACAATAATTCTTTTAGTGGAAAAATTCAAAGTATAATTTATGATGATTCAAGTGCGAGTAGCAACTCTCTTTCGGCTATAAAGTGGAACTTTGACTTATTGGGAAATACAATGATTAGTGATACCAATAAGATACCTGTAAACATCGTGGGTACTTTTGCACATACTATTAAGACATCCTGCCGCATTCAAGAAACACGTCTAATAGGAGGTACTCAAGGAGTTAATAAATATAATAATTTTGTTGACGATCGAAGTTTTTAAAGAACGATCATCGACATAGTCTAGGAGATCAGGGTACCTTTGACGTCTCTGAGTTTAAGAATAATAACATTTTGAAGAATAATCAAAAAAACGACCAACTGGAGGTCGTCTTTTTTTATTCGATAATAGTATCTAATACTAAGGTAGTTAACTGGTGCACAGTATGCTCGTGTAATGGACGCTGAAGCTGGTGAACCGGAGTACTGCTGGAGATACGGGCCGTTATATCAAAATGCCATTTGCTTAACCCACTCTCAAGCAGAATGGATTTACGATAGGTATGGCGGTATAGGAGTGGCAATCGTTCTAACTTCTCAACTGCCCGAATGCTGACTTGCCCGCAGTCGGCCTTGATGAGCTCGAAGATCCCGGCGAGCGGAAGGGTGTCGGTGGAAAAGTGGGATTCTACAGGAACGGCGAATTTAGTTTCACGGTCGAATAGGGGACGGAACTGATTCGAATTCATGCCGAAGACATCCAAACTCTCCTGCCAAAGTTTCTGTTGCGGGTAAGCTGGTGTTATATAAGGAATATGACGATGATCCAGAGTGATCGCAATAACATCATCTGTCAATAGCTGATACCCTTGCTGTAGAAAAGCCGAAGCGAGCGTGGATTTCCCATGACCGGAATGACCCACAAATGCGTAAGCTTTGTCGTTGATAACTATGGCACTTCCGTGTAATGGGAGGATTTTTCGTTGCATCAAAATAGCACCCATGCATGTACCGAGTACATATAAACGAACTTTATCTTCATCTACACCCTCGTCAGGGCAAATCGAGATAGTGGTTCCGTTTTCCACGGCGAAGATAGCCAGGTCAGGGACTCTGAACATGAATTGGTTCTGTGTACATATATAGGATCTTGAGGGATCAGCGCATTTTTGCCACTTTTTCGATAAGTTGGCATAGCGAATGACTATATCGGCTGAATGGTCAGATGCCTCAATGTGCTGTACCTCAGGCAAAGGAATCTCACTATGTATGGAATGCCCAAAGGCTGTATACAGATTTCTCTTAAGGGTTTGAGTCATTGCCCTCACTCCAATGTTTTGATATTGCGGATTAAAAGAGAAAGCCCATATACCCAATAAGGCATATACGGGCTACGGTACTTAGAAGATGAATCCATGAAGATTAGCTGTAGTTAACGATTTCATCCGGATCCGGCTGAACTCCATCCGGAATTGCACTTCCTGGACCTGCCATGGTCATATTCATATCGAGTACTTCCAATGCAGGTTCGCTCCATTCCTTTTTCATGTGGATTCACCTCCTTTCAAAAGTTTTTTTCGAGAAATCGGTATAAAATGATGCTGCGCATTAGCAGTTTGATAGATGGACCGTAAGCTTGATTCGGATCCAACCCCTCTCGGGCCTCCGTGAGGGCTTCTTGGAGAACAGGCATGTTGATGAACTGCTGCATTCTAGAATCGCGGCACAATTGCTCCAACTCATCGATGAATACAGGCCAATCGCTCTGCATTCGATGGATGGAATCGGCAGCTTGGATGCCCCTCGTTCGCTGATTGAGTCGGATGGAGTCTGGGAGCCAGCCTTTGGTAGACCGCCTGATCAATGCGCGATCCATGCCGTTATGAACGAACTGCTCCATGGGCGTTGATAGACAGAAACGAATGACCCGCAGATCGTTGGTCGGATCATGGCTCCAAACGGAATAACGAAGTGACAGCTTGCATCCGCTTGTTCCGGTAGCGCTCCATATGTTGACACGGTTAAAATGCTGAATTCTGGCTTCCAATGGATCTGCCGGGAGGTCTGCGGTTGACCCGATTCCGGTAAAGGTGCGGTCCTGCAATTTGTCATAAACGCCTGTTCGTTCAGCGAAATCGGAATGAATGAGTTGCGGAAACTCAGGTGATGATCTTGAAGTTATTATTTTGGAAAGTGGAGAAACTGCTTTACGGCATAGGATGGAGTATAGCTGTTTACGTCCAACTCCAGTATTCCTGCTATATTGATTGATCTCGCGAGTGAGATGCAACCAATTGAATTTCTTCATGAGCATTGTGTAATATTCGAGCGCAGGTCCCCAAGAAATGCTGTAATTTCCCCTTGCACCATTCAACAGAATACCGATTCCACACTGCTGTGCTTGAGCGTAGATTCCTCTTAGCCAAAACGAGTTGTCAAAAAATTTATAAGGGGATTCCATGATGTCAAGCCAATCGTCGATTTCCGTAAAGGGACTATTTCCTTTGAAATCCAAGTAGTGATCCTTGATATTTCCTACAAATTGTACAGTCTGACGAATGAGCGGCCTCTCGTCCGCAAATCTGTGCTTGGGCGTCCAATCTTCGAATCCATTCTCGGGCACATAACTGAAGGTATGGAGTAAGCGGTTCTCCTGCTGAAGAGCTCTGGCAGCGAAGCTTGCAACAGAACCCGAATCCAATCCTCCGCTAAGATGAGCCCCGATATGTAAGCTTGATCGACGAAGTCTTGAAGTTACGGCTTTTTGGAATACATCCCTGAAGGCCTCCTCATACTCCTCTGATGATCGGAGCTGTAAAGGGTGTACATTCGCAAGACTGTCATATCGGCTGATCTGCAACCAGCTATGTTGAATGATAAAGCTATGTGATGGTGGTATTTGATAAATATGGCGGTACACGGTAGTTGAGGTATCTGGCGGTTCGAATACACCGTGAATGGCTAGAAACTCAGCTAACCACTGTTCGTTAAGCTCTTTATGTATGTATGGTAAAGCGAATAAAGGAGTCATCATCGTACAGAATGAGAACTGCTGCTCATCGTGATGATAATACAAAGTGCGGGTGCCTGAGAAATCCCTTGCTCCGAACAGCAACTGTTTGCGTTCATCCCATATAGCAAAGGCAAAATCTCCGACTAAATACTCCGGCATGTATTTCGACCATTTTTCATAAGCCAGTAACAGAATTTCGCTATCAGTCATGAGCGATCTTTGGCCATATGGTACATCGAGTTGGTACATAAGCTCATCCCGATTGTCTAAGATGGCATCAGCGGTAATTGCAAGTCCGCGCTGTGGGTCGTAAAAAGGCAGTACTTGTGAGGCTTGCTCCGTAATCCATTGGGCATGGCAACCCAGCATGATATGGTCTTGTTGCCAAACGGCACTTTGATCTGCGGGATATTTGCTTAATGCCGACATCATGCGTTCGCTACTCTCCCCTTGAATCGGCTCTCCACCTACACGATAAATACCGACAATTGCACCCATTGGATTTTCCTTTCTTACAGCCTATCCGGCAATTTTAAGACATTAGATACAATATGTATCGTAGTCATTATATATCATGTATACAAAATGTATCAATACATTTTTTTGTTTGTTTATGTTGTGGGGAACCTTAACGAGTATTGTTTTTGAAACGTTGTGTGATTCTGGCACTTTTCCGGAGCTGAATTGTGCACAAGAAATAAGCAAGTAGAATGCCGAGCGCATCATTAATCACGTCATAAATCCGTCCTCCTCTAAAGAAGAACAGCTGGAGGATTTCGGTGAATGCAGCATAAAAAACGCACCAATAAAATGCTGATTTGATTTTGCCGAAATTGGAAGCCAGTAGTGCAAGCGTGAAAAAACCAAAGAAGTGGCCTATTTTGCGTGAAATCCAATCTCTGCTGTACCACTGAAAATCCAGATTAAGGAGCTCAGACCAATCCGGAGATGAATTAAATCGGAAATTTAAAATCTGATGTTGGATTAGAAGATGGAAATTTAGAGAGCATGTGAATACGAACAAGGCCAAGGCCCATAATGCAGTAATTATGATGCGCATAACATAACTCCTTTTCTTGAAAAGCCTTTTATCACGGAATCCATGGCTGGAAGTAGATGTGGAATTGATAAGCAATTTAGATACAATTTGTATCCGCAGGTTATTATCATAAAGCAGGATTTACATGTATTCAAGTAGGAGAAGGCTTATCACGGATGTACTTGGGCCTTAAATATTGCTGCGGTAAATAATTTCTTATTGATAAGTAAGCGTTAACACATGTTCTATATCAATCAATGCGGGTATGTGGCGTGTCGCTATTGTAGAAAAGACAAGAAAGTTCTCCTTGACATGATACAAACTGTATCGTAAATTATGGAATATAAATTATACAAATTGTATCGAAGAGCTCCGAATCATGAGTGATGTATTAATAGCCATTATCAATAAAAACGGATTTACGTGTTTTAGGTATTTTGAATCAAACGGAGGGATTGGAAGCAGATGGAACTAAAACAGTATTTCGGTATTGTACTAAAAAAGTGGTGGTTAATTGTAATTATTGTCATCGTTGCTATGGCTGCAACCGGGGTAAAGAGCTATCTTTTTACAACTCCAATCTATGCAGCGAATGCTAAGCTCATCGTGAACCAGTCATCTGGTGAAGGAGCAGGGACACTTAATGCGAGCACAATCCAAACCAGTATATTTCTTATTAATTCTTACAAAGAGATCATCAAATCTTCGGCCATTATGAATAAAGTTGTCGAGAAATATCCTGATCTGGGTGAGAACGCTGGACCACTGGCTGCCAGAATATCCGTTACTTCAGCAAATAATTCGCAAGTCATGAATCTGGTTTATCAGGATACTTCCTATGGTAAGGCAGCCACAATAGTAAATGCTGTATCTGAGGTGTTTAAGGAACAAATCCCTCATATTATGAATGTTGATAATATTACGATTCTAAGTGAAGCAGATATTTCGGCATCGCCTGCTCCCATTAATATTAATCCGATTATGAATATATTAATTAGTTTTGTGGTTTCTCTTATGCTGGCAATCGGTCTTGTATTTCTCTTAGACTATCTTGACGATACGTTAAAGACAGAGAGAGAGATTGCAGAGATTTTAGATGTCCCGGTTCTGGCGGTTGTAGGGAAGTACGCAAAAGGAGAGATGAAAAAGTCTTGGAGAATGAAATCAGCACAAAAATCAAAAGTAGGTGAGAGTCAATATGCGACGATTAATCAATGACGGCAGTCTGATTGTATCCTTAAATCCGAATTCCCCCAGAACGGAAACTTATCGTCTCCTTCGAACAAGGATTCAGTTTTCATCCAAAGATCACGAATTACATACTCTAATGGTTACTTCTTCGCAAGCCGGGGAGGGTAAGACAACAACCATTAGCAACTTGGCGGTAATTTATGCACAAGAAGGTAAAAAGGTACTTCTAATCGATGCTAATATGCGAAAACCCTCTCTGCATCGCATATTTTCCCAGTTGAATAACCAAGGCTTAAGCACGTTGTTAACAAGGCAAATAAGTAATGAAGATGCCATTCAAGAAACATCTATCAGCCACCTACATCTTCTTCCTTCAGGACCGG
Organism: Paenibacillus sp. FSL W7-1332; assembly: GCF_037969785.1. Lineage (NCBI taxonomy): Bacteria > Bacillati > Bacillota > Bacilli > Caryophanales > Paenibacillaceae > Paenibacillus > Paenibacillus sp. FSL W7-1332. The sequence goes on from NZ_CP150209.1 coordinate 416,595, forward strand.
TACCTTCAAATCCCTCAGAGCTTATAGATTCTAAAACCATGTGGGAACTATTGGAGACATTAGAGAAGCAATACGATGTAATTCTCATAGATACACCTGCAATTCTGGATGTTTCGGATAGTGTTATTCTCAGTGCGATGTGCGATGGCGTAATTATGGTGGCTGCTGCTGGAAAAGCCAAGAAAGATCATTTGCGAAAGGCCAAGGAGCAGTTGAGTCATGTCAATGCCCGAATCTTGGGTGTCGTTTTGAACCAGGTTGGGTAATAAAACCGATTAATTTTATGTGTTTAATGTAGTTATAAAGCATGGTAAGGAAACCAGGTAATGTCTACTGCACCTATATCACTGTAGATACTCGGTTACGCTGTGGGTCTAAATGACCTTAGACATGATTGTCGAGGGTGTAATGTGAGGATGGGTTGAATGCCCTGTTATAGAAAGTTTAGTTATGTCCTTTTCCGATGGAAGTGTACATAGCTAAGCGATTCTACTACTACAAAGATTATGCGTTGGTTATTTGTATAAAAATATAAATGGAGATAGGTGTGTGTGTGATGAAGAAAGTGAAAAAAGCGATAATACCTGCTGCCGGTCTGGGTACGCGTTTCTTACCTGCAACGAAAGCGATGCCGAAAGAGATGCTCCCTATCGTCGATAAACCTACCATTCAGTACATTGTAGAAGAAGCGGTTGCATCTGGGATCGAGGACATTATTATTGTCACTGGTAAAGGTAAACGCTCGATTGAGGATCACTTTGACCACGCATTTGAGCTGGAACATAATTTGTTCAGTAAAGGCAAATTTGAATTGCTTGACGAAGTGCGTCGTTCCTCTAATGTAGATATCCATTATATACGTCAGAAGGAGGCTCGCGGACTAGGCCATGCTGTATGGTGTGCGCGCAATTTCATCGGAAACGAACCGTTCGCCGTATTACTTGGAGATGACATCGTAAAATCGGATACACCATGTATCCAGCAATTGGCGATACAGTTTGAGGATTTGCAAAAATCAGTGATAGGTGTTCAAACGGTTTCCTTCGATCAGACATCTCGTTACGGTATAGTAGCGCCAATCGAGAGAATGGACCGATTATATAAAGTGGATTATTTTGTTGAGAAACCCCCTGCTGGTCAAGCGCCGTCCAGATTAGCCATCATGGGCAGGTATATATTAACTCCGGAAATATTTGATTTCCTGGAACATCAAGAAGAAGGCGCAGGTGGCGAAATTCAATTGACAGATGCAATCCAAAAGCTAAACGAGACTCAAGGAGTATATGCCTATGATTTCGAAGGGACCCGTCATGATGTAGGGGAGAAACTTGGATTTATAATGACAACTCTAGACTTTGCACTTCAGAATTTGGAATTACGCAAACCTTTGTTGCGAGGAATAGAGGAGATTCTGGAACGAGAGTATTCTAGCAAAATAAACCGCTAATGAGGTGAATCGTTGATGTACCCCAATGCGCAACGGGATGAAGCAGAGGTGGCTTTTGAAGGAACTTCGAAATACACCAATCATACTATGGAAGATACAAGACCAAAAACTCTTTATCTCATGATCAAACGAACGATGGATTTTATTTTTGCATTCTTGGGACTTATTTTGCTCTCTCCGCTCTTCCTTATCGTAGCTATATTAATCAAGCTGGAGGATCCGAAGGGATCCATTTTTTTTTATCAAACACGTATTGGGAAGGATGAAGAGCCGTTCCGAATGTATAAGTTTCGCTCGATGGTTTCAAATGCGGAGGACCTTCTGGGAAACCTGCTGGATCAGAATGAGATCAGTGGGGCTATGTTTAAAATACGACATGATCCCCGCATTACCAAAATTGGGAGGTTTATACGCAAAACAAGTATCGATGAGTTACCGCAATTGTGGAATGTTATTCTAGGAGACATGTCACTTGTAGGTCCAAGACCAGCATTGCCAAGAGAGGTTGAGCAATACAGCAGCTACGACAAGCTCAGATTAAAGGTTATCCCTGGGTGTACGGGATTATGGCAGATTAGCGGAAGAAACGGACTGAGTTTCAGTGAAATGGTTGAGCTAGATTTACATTATATCAGGCAAAGAGGCATTATATTGGACTTGAAAATCATAATACATACCGTACGAGTGATGTTTGGATCAAAAAATGCTTTTTAGTATGTGATAGGGGCGGATAGATATGGAGTTAAATTCGAAAATTTATATTGCCGGACATAAGGGATTGGTTGGATCCGCAATATTAAGGGCATTGGAAAGTAAGGGGTACCGTAATTTGGTGCTGCGATCGAGTACTGAACTGGATTTGAGGAACCGGGAAGAAGTACTTCATCTGTTCGAGCAGGAGAAGATTGACTATGTATTCTTGGCTGCCGCAAAGGTAGGTGGGATCGTCGCAAATAATGACTATCCTGCCGATTTTATCAGAGATAATCTATTCATCCAAAGCAATGTCATTGATTCCGCATACCAGTTTAATGTTAAGAAATTATTGTTTCTGGGCTCCACATGTATATATCCAAAGTTCGCACCCCAACCGCTAAAAGAGGACTATTTACTTACAGGTGAGTTGGAGCCAACGAATGAGCCTTATGCGATTGCTAAGATCGCCGGAATTAAGATGTGTCAATCTTATAATCGCCAGTACGGATCAAAGTTTATCTCCGTTATGCCAACCAATATGTACGGTCCTCATGATAATTTCGACTTGAAAACTTCCCATGTGTTGCCGGCCTTGATCCGGAAATTCCATGAAGCCAAAGAGAACAACGCCGCATCGGTAGAAATATGGGGAAGCGGGACGCCAAGACGTGAATTTCTGCATTCCGACGATTTGGCGGAGGCTTGTTTGTTCCTGATGAAACATTATGACGACAGTGAGATTATTAATGTAGGTGTCGGCCATGATATTTCCATTAAAGAGCTGGCAGAGCTTATTCAATCGGTTGTAGGTTATACGGGGGAGATCGTATTTAATCACTCTATTCCTGACGGGACTCCGAGAAAGCTAGTGGATGTGACGAAGATTCATAATCTTGGCTGGAAGGCACAAATCTCTTTGGAGGAAGGGCTGCGTTCGGTGTATGAGGCCTTCCAGAAGGAATATTTGATAAACCAATAAATCGGAGAACGTGGAGGAAATTAATATGAAGAGAGCTTTAATTACAGGAGTTACAGGGCAAGATGGTTCTTATCTGGCAGAATTCTTGCTGGAAAAAGGCTACGAAGTTTACGGATTGCGAAGACGCACAAGCACCCCGAATTTTGAGAATGTGGAATCTATCAAGGATAGAATCAAATGGATCTCCGGAGATCTGACAGATCTAGCTTCTTTGATCGAAGCAGTTAGAATTTCAAACCCGGACGAAGTATATAACCTGGCTGCACAATCGTTTGTGGCCGCTTCTTGGCCTCAACCTCTGGCTACCGGTCAAATTACAGCGATCGCGGTAACCAACATGCTCGAGGCGGTTCGTTTAGTTAAGCCGGATGCAAAGTTTTACCAAGCCTCCAGCTCTGAAATGTTTGGAAAGGTAGTTGAAACCCCTCAAAAAGAAACCACCCCGTTTTATCCACGGAGTCCTTATGGGGTAGCCAAAGTGTATGGTCATTGGATTACAGTGAATTACCGCGAAAGTTTTAATATGTTTGCATGCTCCGGTATATTGTTTAACCATGAATCTCCGAGACGCGGACTGGAGTTTGTAACCAGAAAGGTTACCGATGGTGTTGCAAGGATCAAATTAGGGCTTCAGAAAGAACTTCGTATGGGCAACCTTGACTCCCTTCGGGATTGGGGGTTTGCCGGAGACTATGTTAAAGCCATGTGGCTCATGCTACAGCAGGAAGAGCCCGATGATTTTGTCATCGCAACGGGAGAGATGCACTCTGTCAAAGAGCTCCTTGAGGTTGCTTTCTCTTATGTAGGATTAGATTATAAAGACTATGTGATTATTGATCCTGAATTTGTACGCCCAGCTGAAGTGGATCTTTTGCTGGGGGATAGCTCTAAAGCGAAAGAAAAACTGGGCTGGGAGCTTGAAATTGGGTTTAAGGATCTGATTCATATGATGGTGGATACAGATCTTTTGAGATTACAGCAAAGTCATAATAAAGTAGTAACGGTATAAAAATAATTAGAAAAAGGTTATCTCTCAATGAGATAACCTTTTTAATTTAAACAATTGGAGCAAGATCTTATGTCACAGGCAGCTATTCAATTTAACGTGAAAAGAACTCTTTTGGCAAATGCAACCTGGCTATTTGGCGATAAAATTATACGAATGATATTAGGTTTAAGCGTTAGCGTCATAATGGCGCGTATTTTAGGGCCGGAAGAGTTAGGGAAATGGAATTATGCGGAATCTTTTTTTGGCATGTTCCTAGTATTGACTACTTTAGGTTTTGACGCGATTGTAGTACGCGAATTAGTGAAAGACAATTCTAAGTCTGGTGAACTTTTAGGTACGGCTATTGGATTGAAATTTGTTGGGACATTACTTGCAATTACAGCATCTTATATCGGTATTTCTGTGCTGAGACCAGATGATTCAACTATAAGAATTATTAATTTAATCCTTGCGACAGCATCCATATTTCAACTGTTTGATGTCATTGACTATTGGTTTAGATCGCAAATGCAATCCAAATATACTGTAATAGCTAAAAACATTGCATTTATAATTAGCTGCCTTATCAAAATAATATTATTACTTAATAATGTTTCGATAGTATTTGTTGCCATCTGTGCTCATATTGAATTTATTGTGGGAAGTTTACTTTTGTTGTATTTCTATAAAAGGAATAAGCAAAATCCATTCGGTTGGAGAGTAAATATCCGCAAAGCTAAATTTCTCTTGGCTAATAGTTGGCCATTAGTATTATCTTCATCAGCGATATTTGTTCAGGCTAGAATTGATCAAATTATGATTGGTGAGATGTTAGGTGATGCGGCTGTAGGGCAGTATTCAGTAGCTTTGCGACTCATCGAGGTTTTAGGGTTTATTCCAGTTGTTATTTCTACAGCCTGTGCTCCAATAGTAACGAAGTCTAAACTGGCTAATGAAGCTGAATATAAACGGACGCTATCTAGCGTCTATAGAATAATGTTCATTTTATTTTTAGTAACAGCATTACCCATATATTTCCTGTCAAATCACATCGTTATTTTACTGTACGGTAATGACTACTCACAAGCCGGTGCGCTCCTATCATTATTTGCAATTCGATTGTTTTTTACCAATTTTGGTGTGGCAAAAAGTCTGTTTATTACGAATGAAAGCTTATTTAAATACACTTTAATAACTTCATTGGTAGGGGCGGGTTCAAATATTATTTTGAATTATTTATTAATACCGATAATGGGGGTTACAGGTTCGCTTGTTGCGACAATCCTTTCATTTTCAATTTCTGTTTTTATCATTGATCTGTTTTTTAAGCACAGAATTAGAAACAATTTATTATTAATGCTAAGTTCAATAATTACATTTTGGAAATTCAAAATTGATGAAATGAAGGTTGGAGATTAAAGTGATTCAAATTAAGCCGGTGATAGATCATCATTCAACATGTAATTATTGTACTCACCCAGTCTATAACAGCAAAATAATATGGCAAGGAATTCATGTGTGTGTTCATACCATCTGTGAACAATGTAATAAAGAATATATTGAAGATCTGGGTGTCGGTCACGCAACATACTTGCCATATAAAGTTGAGTTGTCTGGTTATGTTTTGACAGGCGATGAAAAGGCGAAAAAATGGTTGGGAGAGCCATTCAGAAAATCATTACAAAACCCAATTTTAGATAGTGAAATAACGTTCAAGATTAAGAAAAAAAATGAAAGTAAAAAGGTTATCATTTTAAATTGTATTGATTATCTGTATGGTCATTCATTATTAAAGCTGCTCAACGCTCAGAGAGAACACGAGGATAATCATGATTTAGCTCTTATTGTTGTAGTCCAGAAGGCATTAGAATGGATGGTTCCTGAGTTTGTCGCTGAGGTTTGGACGGTTAATATTCCTTTTAAACATGCAAGAAACTATTATCCATCTCTGAATGAGGCTATAACCAATGAGCTTGAACGTTTTGATCAAGTTTATGTCAGTCATGCCTATTCCCACCCAAGCAAATTTAACATTGAGAACTTTACTGGTATTTCATGTTATCGACATGAAGCCACTGCACAACCGAGAATATCATTTATTTGGAGAGAAGATCGTTTTTGGATCAATAATTACTATATTTCTAAAGCCGTTCAGAAGTATCCGAATTTAGGGAATTTCACAAAACCTATACTATATTATCAAAACTGGAAAGTCATTAGACTGTTTAAGATATTGAGAAAATCATTTCCTGACCATGTATTCACAGTGGTTGGTTTAGGGGATACAGGTAAATTCCCGGGATGGATTGATGATTGCAGGGTTAGAAATTTTAATAAAGATACTGAAAGTCTTACATGTCAAATATACAGTCAAAGCCAAATTGTAATTGGTATTCATGGTTCAAATATGCTTATACCCTCAGCTCATGCAGGCATGACTTTAGATTTAATGCCGATGGATCGGTGGGGGAATTACGCTCAAGACATATTGTTCCAAGAATTTAATAATCGAATGGCATCATATAAGTATAGATTTGTTCCTATAGGGATAAAAATCAAGGCAGTTGCGGACATTACAAAATTTCAGATGAGAGGTTACAATCATTTTTCAATACAAATGAATGAAGATGCCATAAAAACTAAAACAATGGAGTTTTTGTAATCTTGTAATCTGTACTCTGGTGTACCAAATACTCATCAGTTCAATTTGTTATATGCCATAGTGCTCTGTCTTATATAAGCTTATAGTTTTTATTATTTATAGGAGTGAATACCATAATGTCAGAGGTCAAGGTCATTACAAATTTCTGTCCACATTACAGGGTGAAATTATTTGAGGAACTTCATAATTCAATAAACGTTGAATTTTTATTTTTTTCTGAGGGGAACGAATCGTTTTGGAATAAGCGAATTCCAATCGAAAAGGGGAAATTTAATAGTAAGAATATTAAAGGGATAAATATTAGAGGATTTAGAATTGCTATTGGATTAATTCCTAAGCTATTTGATAGGGAGTCTAAAGTGATTGTTAAGTGTATTGGAGGGAAATTTGAACTGCCAATAACTTTCCTGATTTCAAAGTTGATAAGGAAAAAGTTTATTCTATGGACAGGAATGTGGAGTCACCCCAATACTTTTATCCATAGATGTACATTTCCTTTTACTAGATATATTTATAATAAAGCCGATGCTATTGTGGTTTATGGAACACATGTTAAGGATTATTTGTGTAGTTTGGGGGTTGACCACAATAAAATATTTATTGCGTGGCAAACCGTCGACAACACTAAATTTAATCAAGTAATTGCTACCGATATCATTCATCGTAAAAGAAAAACGCTGGAAGTCAATGATAATGAAAAAATGATATTGTGTATTTCGAGGCTTGTTGAAGAAAAAGGGCTGAAATACCTTATAGAAGCTATCTCTAGGGCAACAATAAGAAGTGGAATTAGGCTGGTTATCATTGGTGATGGAGAGTTAGAGAAAGAATTAATGGACTTAGCAGATGAATTAGGTGTCAATATAAAAATATTAAGATATATCCCTAATGATGAAATAAATGAGGTTATCGCAAGTTGTGATCTATTTGTATTACCTTCTATAACAACCAGCACTTTCAAAGAACCTTGGGGACTTGTTATTAATGAAGTAATGAATCAAGGGAGGCCGATCGTAGTATCGGATGCAGTTGGCGCAGGGGTTGGTGGGTTAATAAGAGATGGAGAAAATGGCGTTGTATTCGAAGAAAAAGATACCGAAGGACTTGCCCGTTTAATAGATAAAATACTCAGTCAAAAAGATTATGCTGATTATTTGGGGATTAATGCAAAAGATACAATTAAAGATTGGACCTATGATCGGATGGCCGCTGGATTTAAAGATGCGATTAAATTTGTGTTAAATAAATGAGGTGATCAATATATCAGTAAAAGAATTAATATCTTTGATAAAGTCCGATTTTATTAAATACGATAATAAAATGAGGTTATCAAGATTTATAATATTTTTCTTTCTGGGAATTGGTCCATTTCAAGCAGTAGCCTTGTATAGGTTATCGAGATTTTTTAAGGTGAACAATATTCCCTTTATTCATTCGTTATTAACAAGAATAAACATAATACTTAATGGAACGGAAATATCTGCAGATTGCAGGATTGGTCCTGGCTTTTTCCTTGCTCATACTACGGGAGTAGTAATTGGGCGTAATGCAGAAATAGGGAATAATCTGCTTTTGTTTCATAATACTACTATCGGAGCAAAAACTCCGTTTGATGGATTAGAGGAAATGCCGGTCATAGGTGATAATGTTAAGATATACGCCGGAGTGAAAGTGTTGGGAAATATACGGATACACAACAATTGTATATTAGGGGCTAATACAGTAATTACTTTTGATTTAGAAGAGGGATCGACTATTGTAGAAAACAGAGAAATGTATAAAATCATTAAAAAGCATGTAAAAAAACGGATAGTTAATTGATGTGAGGCGATCAAATTGAAAAGGGTTTTGCTTGTCCATAATTATTATCAGCAAGGCGGAGGGGAAGACAAGGTAGTTGCCCAGGAAGTAGCATTGTTGAAGTCAAGGGGTATAGAAGTTGAATTATACTCAGTACATAATGATATGATTAACAATCAAGGGTTAGTGAAAAAAGCAAAAATAGCATTGGAAGCAACCTGGTCCTTTTCTGAATATAAACGAATTAAAAAAAAAATTATGGGCATGAATCCTGATGTGGTTCATGTCCATAATTTTTTTCCACTCATTTCGCCTTCAATTTATTATGCCTGTAATCATTTGAATATCCCTGTAGTTCAAACCTTGCATAATTACAGATTAATGTGTCCAGCAGCAACCTTCTTGAGAGAAAATAAAGTATGTGAGAAATGTGTGACTGGATCATTAGCCAATTCAGTTATAAATGGTTGTTATAGAGGCTCGAGAATGCAGACAGTGCCTATTGTTTCAATGATTTCTTTAAACAGAATGTTGGATACATGGGGTAAGAAGGTAGATCGATATATAGCTCTAACGGAATTTTCAAAGATGAAATTTGTAGAGGGCGGTTTACCTGAAAATAAGATCGTTGTAAAGCCGAATTTTATTTCAAATAAACCGAAGTTAGAATCCATAGATACTACAACTGAAAATTATATTTTATACGTTGGAAGAATATCGGCCGAGAAGGGCGTTCAAAATTTATTGGAAGCATGGCAACGTATTAATGATAAAAAAGATATGAAACTTATTATTGTGGGGGATGGCCAAGAGAAAGAGCATTTATTTAAGCTGTACGCTGATAAAACTGTGCAGTTCGTAGGTAATCAACCAACCCAAAAGGTATTGGATTATATGGAGCATGCCAAATACTTGATAGTCCCTTCAATTTGGTATGAAGGCTTTCCCATGACCATAGTGGAAGCTTATTCAGTTGGAACACCGGTTATTTGCAGTGAAATAGGTTCTTTACAAGAAGTTGTACAGCATGAAGTGACAGGCTTTCATTTCCAACACGATAACATCCGAGATATACAACGGGTTATAAGTGAAGCACTTAATTATAAAAATTACTCTAGTATGAGAAAAAAAGTTATCGATGTATTTCATCATAATTATACAGAAGAAATAAATTATAAACTGCTTACAGATGTATATAAAAGTGTAATTAAGGAGAAAAATGATGAATGTTTCGCAGAGGTCAAAATATAATGTCGGAAAAATTATTAATTCTAATATTTCTACATTAAGCTTTAAAGAAACGGTCTCGGCGATAGAAGCTTGGATCAGTAAAAAACAAAAAAAATATGTTTGTATATGCAATACACATTCGCTTGTAACTGCGAGTGATGACATCATTTTTGAAGAAGTGTTGAATAGAGCTGGATTATGCACCCCGGATGGAATGCCTTTGGTGTGGGCATTAAAATCGTACGGGTATACAGAACAGGAACGGGTTGATGGTCCAAATTTAATGTTGAAATTGTGTGAGCTGTCTACGGTGAAGAAATATAAAATCTTTCTTTATGGTGGAACTAAAGAGACCCTAGATGAGTTAACCCAAACGCTACTTAAGCAATATGATGGTATCGAAATTGTAGGAATCCATTCTCCACCCTTCAGACAGCTTACAGAAGAAGAAGATACTGCGGTTGTGAATATGATTAATTCAACTGAAGCTGATATCGTATTTGTAAGCCTTGGATGTCCGAAACAAGAATATTGGATGTATCATCATAGGGATCGAATTAATGGAATAATGATAGGGGTCGGTGCAGCATTCGATTTTATTACAGGAAGGATTAAGAGGCCGCCGATAATATTCCAAAAGTTAGGTTTAGAGTGGTTGTTTCGTCTATTAAAAGAGCCTAAAAGATTATGGAAACGTTATGCGTACAATAATCCAGTTTATGTATATCGATTTATGAAGACCTATAGAAAAAATAAAAACATGGCAATGACAAAGTCTCTATAACGGGACTTTTTTTAATTTCAAGGAGGGATAGTGGAATGAAACTGGTACTGTTGTCCGGGGGATCTGGCAAAAGATTATGGCCATTGTCAAATGATGCGAGATCCAAGCAATTCCTTAAGGTTCTAGAGAACGATGAGCATGAACTAGTTTCCATGGTGCAGCGTGTTTGGGGACAGATTGTAGCAAACGGGCTGGCAGAATCCAGTTTTATTGCAACCAGTAAATCTCAAATTGAGATTATGCAAAGCCAAATTGGAATGGAAATCCCTCTTATTATTGAACCTGAACGGCGTGATACATTTGCAGCAATCGCTCTGGCGACAACATACCTCTACTCCCATGTTGGAGTCGGATTAGATGAGGTCGTTTGTGTATTGCCGGTAGACCCTTTTGTAGAGAACCATTTCTTTAACGTCGTAAAGCGACTGGAAGATGTGCTAGACCATTCGAATGCTGAACTTGCGCTTATAGGTGTTAAGCCAACTTACCCGTCTTCTAAATACGGTTATATTATTCCGTTAGAGTCCCAACATAACATCGGAGATTTAGAACGGACCGATTATCTTGAGGTGAGTCATTTCCTGGAGAAGCCAACAGAGGAGACGGCGAAACGGTTAATAACTCAGAATGCATTTTGGAATTGCGGTGTGTTTGCTTATAAATTGAGCTATATTATCGATCTTCTTGAAAGCAGGGGACTGCCTATTCAGTATGAAGGAATGATCCAGAAATACCAGACATTACCGAAAATTAGCTTTGATTACGAAGTAGTAGAAAAAGCCACAAGAATTGCAGTCGTTCCTTACGACGGGTATTGGAAGGATCTAGGCACATGGAATACATTAACAGAGGAAATGCAGCATCGGCAAATTGGAAGAGGCATTATTAGCGATGATTGCGAGAACACGCATCTGATCAATGAAATCGACATTCCTGTCTCGGTTGTTGGATTGTCCAACATTGTAGTCGCGGCAAGTCCTGACGGAATTCTAGTTACAGATAAAAGCGCAAGCCCGCGTATTAAGGATTTTATCAATTTCAATCAAGGCCCAATGTACGAGGAGAGGCAGTGGGGATGGATTCGTATACTTGATGACCAAACGTATGACGACGGTCGTTGCGTAATAACTAAACGAATAGGTATTGGAGAAGGTAAGAATATAAGCTATCGTATGCATTCTAACCGTGAAGAAGTATGGACCATTGTAAAAGGGGAAGGGGAGTTTATCCAAAATGGTAATTTTATGAGGGTGAAGGCGGGCAATGTTCTTCATCTGCCAATGAAGACGCTGCATAGTATTCGGGCTTTATCCGATTTGGAGATTATTGTAGTCCAGAGTGGTGTAGAGCATGAGAGAAACCAATTGATCGAGTTGTATCAGACATGGGGTGAAATGGCTGAACACTGCATAAAAATGTGATGTGCTAATTTTATTATGAAAACGATCTGCTATTATATCTCAGATTACGGCTATGGTCATGCAACCCGAAGTATTGCCTTAATACGTTCTTTGCTTCAGTATGCACCGAACCAGTATCGAATTATTGTCTGTTCGAAAAACGCACTTCCATTTATTCGTAAATCATTGAAAGGTGTGCCTTCAGATAACATCCTTTACCATGAGTGCACCTCTGATCTCGGTTATGTATTAAAAGAGGGTTCTGTCGACACGGACCCCATTTTATTTAAATCGAAATACTTTGAGTATGTTGAAACACTCCCTTTTGAATTTCAAAGAGAGGCTGATTTCATTGCTAGTGAACACGCGAGTTTAGTCATATCCGACATCTCACCAATTCCTATTGCCGCAGCAAGGATAGCGAAGGTCAAGAGTTTAGGTATTTCCAATTTCACATGGTATACCGCGTATAAAAATATGCTTAGCCATAAAGATCTCCAACCTTTATTTCATGCATACTCCATGATGGACAGTTTCATTAGCCTTGCAGGGTCTAATGAACCACAGTGGTGTAAGGGAGTTAGGTCAATGAAAGCGGACTTTTTCTGTCGGGACACTGACGAGAATGAAGTTCGACGTCTAATCAATAAGATAAATCCGAAGCGGAATAAATGCGTCATCTATTTTGCCCTTGGCATGAGCATTCAGGCTAGTGGTCTTGATTCACTGAAGATATGGCAGGATGATTCATGTGTATTTGTGGTATCCAGCAATATCGACATTGTTCGTGAGAGTATACATTCGATACCACCTTTTTATACGGAGTCTCAAAATTATGTCGCTGCCGCAGATGTCATAATTACAAAGCCTGGTTGGGGTACTGTAGGAGAGGCGGTGTCACTCTTTAAACCTTTATTACTATTGGATAGGGATTTAATGAGTGAAGATCAAAACACGATTCATTCACTTACCGGTAGACATCCGTATCAACTGAAATCATGGGAGCGTTTAAAACTCATGAATGCCAAGGATATAATCGCAAGGCTTCTTTCAAGTCCGAGAATGAAGCAGTATGGAGATAGCGAGTGGCATAAAAGGAACATTGTGAAGTTTGTTGGCCAATTCATACAGTAACATTGACAACAAGGTACTGTAGAGAGGGGATAAGAAAGTGAAAATCTGTGTAATAGGAACCGGATATGTAGGCTTGGTTTCAGGGGTGTGTTTCTCTGAGCTGGGTAATGAGGTTGTATGTGTAGATAAAATAGCTTCGAAGGTCCAATTGCTTAACAAAGGGGAAATACCCATCTATGAGCCTGGGTTAAAGCATCTTTTAGCCAAAAATAAAGAAAAGGGCTATCTTAGATTCACTACAGATCTGCCTGAAGCTGTACGGAGTTCTGACATAATTATCATTGCTGTTGGCACGCCATCTCTGCCTAACGGCCAGGCCGATTTGAGTTATATTGAGCAGGCGGCAAAGGAGATTGGGCAATCATTAAACGGTTTCAAAATTATAGTAACGAAAAGTACCGTGCCGGTCGGGACTAATGAGAAGATTCAGGCAATTATTGAGGCTAACTCGAGGTATGCTTTTGAAGTAGCCTCCGTTCCGGAGTTTTTACGTGAAGGGACCGCGGTACAGGATACTCTTCAGCCTGATCGTATTATAATCGGGACAACTGCTGAAAAGGCGAAGAAGATGTTGATAGAGCTGCATAGCCCATTAACAGATAAAATAATGGTTACAGACATTCGTAGTGCTGAGATGATTAAGTATGCTTCCAATGCTTTTCTTGCCACAAAAATATCGTTCATCAACGAAATAGCCAATATATGTGAAAAAGTAGGAGCCGATGTAACGCAAGTAGCCTCAGGAATGGGTTACGACAAGCGTATCGGCTCTTCTTTTTTAAAGGCAGGGATTGGTTACGGAGGATCATGTTTTCCAAAAGACACACAAGCATTGATCCAAATAGCAGGGCAAATGGACTATAATTTTAAACTGTTAAAGTCTGTAGTTGAAGTGAATCGTGATCAAAGGTTTAACATCATTCATAAACTTGAAGCAGTAATGAATTTATCCGGTAAAACCATCGCTGTTTGGGGACTTGCATTTAAGCCGGAAACTGATGATATTAGAGAGTCGCCGGCCATTGAAATTATTCAGGATTTATTGAATAAGAATGCAAGAGTGAAAGTCTATGATCCGATCGCTGCTGAAAACTTCAAACAGACTTTTTCACTAGATGTCGAATACTCTAATAGTGCAATTGAATGCGCTAAGGATGCAGATGCATTATGCATCTTAACCGAATGGAAGGAGTTTCAAGATATATCTCCAAAGACCATTCACTCCTGTCTAAGATATCCTGTTCTTATCGATGGACGAAATCTTTATAGTGAAGTGGAAATTTCGGAAACGGAGTTGATTTATTATTCCGTTGGCCGGCCGAATATGAACAAAGGACAAAGAGAACAGAAACCGCTCTTGTCATTTTAATGGTTGGAGGCATAAGAATGAACACAAAAGATCACTCTAATGAGTTTAAATTTATGTTGTTATGTCTTCGAGATGATATCGAAGTGGATGAAGATACAATATCCCAATCAGGAGTAAATTGGGGTGTTTTTCTTGATATGGTGATACACCATAGAGTTTATTCTATCGTGTTCTTGAAATTAAAGAACATATGTTCAATCTCGGCCATAATCCCTCAAGAAGTAATTAATAAACTTCAACAGCTTTTCACAAAAAATGCATATAAGATGCTTCAGTTAACAAGAGAAATGGGAGTTATATGTAAAAGGTTTGAAGAGAATGATGTACCGCTTATTGTATTAAAAGGTCCAGTTTTAGCCGTAACTCTCTATGGAGATATATCCAGAAGAACTTCAAAGGATTTGGATCTATTTGTTGATGTAGAGGATATAAATAAATCAATGGATATTTTGCTAGAAACTGGATACAAAATGAAAGATGAGAAATTATTAAATAATTGGTTGATTAGGACACATCATCTATCGTTCGTTCATCCCGTGCATCATGTTCAAATTGAATTACACTGGCGGTTGAACCCGAATCTGAGAGCAGCGCCTACCTTTATGGATTTTTGGAATCGTAGAAATGAAATTTCAGTATCAAATCAGACTTATTATTATTTAGGAAATGAAGATTTATTGTTATATCTTTCAGAGCATGGATCACGGCATGGTTGGTCACGACTTCGCTGGCTAATGGACATCGATAGACTATTGAGGAATAATTCCATAAATTTTGAAAGACTACAACGATCTTTAAAGCAGTATAAAGTAACACACTATGTAAAGCAGGCAATCCTTTTATCGCATTACTTATTGTCATCTGAACCTTCAACTGAGATTAGCAAAATTATTCCCTTGAAGAAATCTAATAAACATCTTGAGAGAGTTATTGAAAGGATAGAAAAGAATTATTATTCAACTGGAAATATGAATATACAACATGATTGGTATTTCTTCTTGCTTATGTCATTCAGCCAAAAGCTACACTATGTTCGTATGTTATTTACACCCAGCTCAAAAGATGCAAGTATGCTCCCGCTATCTAAGCGTTATCATTTCATTTACTTTTTATTAAGGCCATTTTTTTTAATATTAAGGTTGTTGAAACGAGGATCTGCCTAAATAAGAATGTATCGAGTGTAGGAGTTTGTGTTGTTATCGTGGAGAAGAAACAAAATTTTTTATTTTACTTTGTGTTTATAATATTGTGAAAAGGACTGGGGAACTACATGAGGGACAGCTCTATCGCTTTAAATCCAACCACCTCAGGTATAAAATCATCGTCATTTCTTGATAATGTATTCATTATTTTCTCATTATTCTTTTTCGCTCTGCCACAAACGACGATGGGGGCATCAATTAACCAAATTGTTGTTAATTGTGCTATGTTGAGTATTACATTACTATTTACATTCCCTATAATCAGTACAATGGTCAGAGTTATCTTTACTGACAAAATACTGTTGGTATTTATATGTTACTGTTTTATGTCTTTATTGTGGTCAGCTGTACCCATTATCACACTTATATTTCTGCTGAAGATAATTACCGCTACATTATTTGCGTATTATATTGTATTAAAATACAATGCCGAGGTATTTTTTAAATACATTATTATATTTTTAATGATCTCAGCAGTATTAAGTTTTGTTTTGGGAATTTTATTTCCGCAGTATTTCATCCATCAGGGTATTAATCATACTGGTGAATGGAAGGGGATTTTTGGACATAAGAATGCTTTGGGGACGATTTGTGCAATAGGTATTTTCACAACGGAAATATGGTTTCTGACTAAGAAAACTAATAAAGTAATAGCTGGTTTGTATTTTGGGTTATTTTCTGTATTGCTGTTTTTATCCTCATCAAGGACCGCTATTGTTGTTTCATTAATATGCCTTGTAATACCGATTATTTATAGAGTTTATAAAAACCTCTATAACATCCATCGGTCTCTTTTTGTTTCTTTTATTTTTTTCGGAACTATTGGAACAGCTGGTACTATTTATATAGTAACATCAAACCTGGATTTCTTATTTAGTTTATTAGATCGTACACCCACGTTGACGGGTAGAACAGAAATTTGGGCAGTGGTAAGAGAATTTATTTATGAGAGAATGTGGTTTGGCTATGGTGGAGGCGGTTTTTGGTACAGTAGCTATGCTCTTGATGTTTGGAATATCCTAAATTATCCGGGTTTATCGAGTAGCCACAGTGGTATACTTGATTTCTTGCTTGATTTTGGTGTAATTGGACTTGTAATAATATCTGTACATTATTTTTTTGTGCTGATAAGGGCTGTTAAGCTGTCGTTCCTTAAGGGGGGCATCACAATTTGGTTCCTAGTGTTTGTATTATTTATACTTATCAACAATTATTCGGATAGCAGATTTCTAAACACTACGAGTATTTTCTGGGTACTATACGTATGTTCATCTGTTTTCACTAAAAAACAATTGGGTACATCCCCACAACATAATTTCACACCCTTATAACTTTTGATTCCATTGCAAAATAAATTACTCGTTTATTCCATGTAACATGCATTATTTATACTTGAACATATAGAGTGGCTGGATATCTTCAGCAACGAAATAAAGATGAAGTATCCTCTTTTATTTAATTTAATTACGCTAACTTTCCTCACTTAATCCCCCTTACGAACTCTTCCCCTAAATCTAATAACTTCGTATAACTATGTATACAAAAGGGAGCTTTTCTTGCTATAATTGATACGAATTGTATCGAGTTAAAGGGGTCCAATCCATGAATACCGAACTCATCACAATCGATGATCTTATCGTACAGTCCGGAGGTTTCCTGATTAGTGATAGGGATGGAGAAAACGGAGGGGATTTAATGTCCATAAGAAACCTGTTATCGGATCATCCAACGATATTAATTACAGGCGGAGCCGGATTTGTCGGAAGTAACTTTTTGCGTCTTATGCTTCCCAAGTATCCTTCGTATCGTTTTATCAATATGGATAAACTGACGTACTCGGGTAATGTAAATAATATTTCGGATTTCCTTGAGTATCCTAACTACACCTTCATTCATGGGGATATTTGCGATAGAGCCCGAACGGATTCTATTGTCCAGTACCACGGTATTGATATTATCATCAATTTTGCTGCAGAGTCGCATGTTGATCGAAGCATTAAGGATCCCTTGGTCTTTGTTACGACGAATATCAATGGCACTCAATCTCTTCTGGATGCTGCAATTAAGCATTGCGTTAAGTTGTTCTTGCAAATATCCACGGATGAGGTATACGGCTCGTTGGATGATACCGGGTTCTTTACAGAGGCTTCTCCAATTGCTCCCAACAATCCCTATTCTGCCAGCAAGGCGAGTGCGGATATGTTGATTTCATCTTACAGCAATACCTACGGCCTGCCATTTAATATTGTACGGTTCGGGAATACCTATGGTCCCGCCCAATATCCCGAAAAACTCATCCCAATGGTGATATTGAATGCGCTTCAGAACCAACGCATCCCGATACATGGCGAAGGTCAAAGCATCCGTGATTGGGTATTTGTTAAGGATAATAACACGGCAATCGACAGGGTCTTGCATTATGGTCGACGTGGTGAGGTTTATAATATTGGTTCTAATCAAGAAAAAAGAACCATTGAAGTCGTTCATTTAATATTGGAGATGTTAGATAAACCAAACCATCTGATTGAATTTGTGGAGGACCGCCCCGGGCAGGATTATCGATATGCAAATCGTCCGGATAAAATCGTAAATGAACTCGGTTGGAAGCCTCAATATGATTTTTTAGAGGGACTGAAGCACACTGTTCAATGGTATACCGAGCATATGGGATGGTGGGAATCTCATGCCGGATACGATATGTATCAATAAAAGGAGGATTAGGCTCATGAGTACGGAATTAATCACGACAGACGCGCTTGTTGTGCAATCCGAAGGTTTCCTCGTCAGTGATATGGATGGCGAGAAGGTGATGCTGAGCATCGAAAACGGCAAGTATTATAATCTGGGACGGATTGGCGGGCGGATATGGGAACTTATTTCGTCTCCCGTTACGATCTCCAATATGGTGGATCAATTGGTGATGGAGTATGAAATCGAGCCGGAGCTCTGCGAGCAGCAGGTCCGATTGTTTCTCAAGCAGTTAGCCACGGAAGGCCTTGTTCAGGTGGATAAATAGCAATGAGCCTTTACCGGAAAGCACGCCGATTCATGTCTTATCCTGTCAGCATGAAGCTGATGTTGGCAGAAGCTTATGTTTATCTGGCCTGGGGAAGGGTATTCAAGCTATTTCCTTTTCAAAAGGTATCTTCGTCTCTGGGAGAACATATGAAGGAGACGCCGTATGTGGGCTATACGGAGCAGGAGCTTTCGCTTGTCCGCCAAATCTCAAGAGCCGTACATACCATGAGCCGTGTCACATGGTGGGAAAGCCAGTGCCTGGTTAAAGCCGTTGCGGCGATGAAGATGCTGGAGCGAAGAGGGATTCCGAGTACGCTTTATTTGGGGAGCGGTCGGGACGATAAAGGAATGATGGTGGCCCATGCCTGGCTCCGCTGCGGCTCTTATATTGTAACGGGGAGAGAAGGGCACGAACGATATGCCGTCGTCGGGATATTCGGTAAGGATATGGGGGCCGGAGATTTGAACTTGAAGCGGTCATCCGATAAGGAGTTTTTACATTGAAGGATCTCTTATATTTTATCCGTAAAATGCATGGGATGGCCGGGTTTAAGCTTTACCTCAATATGAGTATGATTCTGGTCATCAGTGTTCTGGACGGCATCGGCATCTATTTGATCGTCCCGCTTCTCGGGGTCATTGGCGTATTCGAGACCGATTTGAGCGGGGTGCCGCTCGTCTCAACCTTGATGGACCTTGCGGGTTCATGGTCATTGCAGCTCAATCTGCCGATGGTGCTGGCCCTCTATGTTGTGATTGTGGGCGGGCAGGCCTTGCTGCAGCGAAGCCAGAACCTGTTAAATGCAAAAATCCTGCAGCGATTCATTCGCAAACTGCGTATGGAAACGTATCAAGGGCTGCTGCATGCCAAATGGGAGTTTTTCCTGCGGCACCGCAGGTCGGATTTCAACCATGTCATGACCAATGAGCTCGGGCGCGTGAATCAGGGAACGTTTCTGTTCCTGCAGATGGTCTCGTCTTTCTTGTTCACGGTTATTCAGATCGGCCTTGCCCTTTGGCTGGCTCCGCTGCTGACTCTCATCGTCCTGTTGAGCGGCGGGCTCCTTGCCCTGTTCGGACGCAGATTCATCCGGCGATCGAAGCGGATCGGCGAGGAGACGACAGAGTTATCAAAATATTATTTTGCGGGCATCAGCGAACATTTCAACGGCATCAAGGATATCAAGAGCAACCGGTTGGAGCCGTTTCATATGAACTGGTTTGACAGGCTGTCGCGAAAGATGGAGCATAACTTCATCCAATTTGGCAAAATCAATTCTTTGTCCCAGCTGATTTATCGGCTCTCGTCCGTCTTGCTGGTTGCCGGATTTGTGTATTTGGCGCTGGAAGTGCTGCGTACGCCTGCCGAGCAGCTGCTGATGATCGTTCTTATCTTTTCGCGCTTATGGCCTAGATTTATCAGCATTCAATCGAGCACCGAGCAGCTCGTGTCGAATTTCCCGGCCTTCCGGGCGATTCGCGAGCTGCAAGCGGAATACGAGGAAGACAGGGAAATCGCCGGATCGGTTCCGATGGCAGGTGGCGAGCGACTACAGCTGCAGCATGGAATTGATTGTCGTCATGTGGACTATCGGTACGATGCCTCTAGCCCCGTCTATGCTTTACGAGATATCAACTTACATATTCCGGCCAATCGCATGACGGCTATCGTCGGCAAATCTGGCGCGGGCAAGAGCACGCTTATTGATCTTCTAATGGGACTGATCCAACCGGAGAGCGGGCAAGTTCTTGTGGACGGCGTGTCCATGGAGGACGAACGTCAGCTGATGTCACTCCGAGGGGGGATCGGATATGTGGCGCAGGATCCTTTTCTGTTCAATGAGAGCATACGGGATAACCTGAAGCTGGTGGCTCCCGATGCCTCGGATAACGAGCTGTGGGAAGCGCTGAGGTTTTCAGCCTCCGACGAATTCGTGCACGGGCTTCCGCTAGGCCTCGATACCGTCATCGGTGACCGGGGTATCCGCCTGTCCGGGGGAGAACGTCAGCGGATTGTGCTGGCCAGAGCTATCTTGAAAAAGCCTCCGATTCTGGTATTGGACGAAGCGACAAGCGCGCTCGACAGTGAGAATGAGCAGCGGATTCAGGAAGCGTTGGAACAGCTGAAAGGGAGCATGACGATTATCGTGATTGCTCACCGGCTGTCCACCATTCGCCATGCGGACCAGGTCATCGTGATGGAGCAGGGGCGGGTTATCCAGCAGGGAGGTTATCAGCAGCTGTCCCAAGATCACAAAGGCACTTTCCGGCAGCTGCTCAGTTATCAGACAGGTGCTCAGATGTAACCCCTGATGGGAGCACATAACACGGCTGTATTCGCGAGACATTTTAAAGCTGTAGCCTTGGGCCATTCCCCGGTATTCTGCCGGGGAATGGTCTTTTTTTTGCGTAAACATGTCTCTAGCTAGCAGATTAAACTGACTACTTGCCTTCTCATCAATCTCCCCATTAGCTTGGTATCGTTTAAGTTTATTTTATCCATGTCTTTTTTTGGATTGCGCCCATAGAAATAAGACGTTTGCTATTTTAGATCGGTTGGGGTATAATAAGTTTATTGGGATTTTGACCTGAGATTCACATATTGCAGAGGGTTATTATTTTGATTAGGAACCTTGTGCAATATGTGAATTTTTTGTTTTTTAACCAAAAATGAGAAAATCATATAAATTTAGGAGGTGTTTCTATGCAAACAGGAACAGTAAAATGGTTTAACGCAGAAAAAGGCTTTGGTTTCATCGAGGTTGAAGGTGGCGAAGACGTATTCGTACACTTTAGTGCAATCACTGGTGACGGCTTCAAGTCGCTTGATGAAGGACAACGTGTTGAATTTAACGTAGTTCAAGGCAACCGCGGACAGCAAGCCGAGAACGTTGTAAAACTGTAGATTCGTGAAAAGATCCCCAAACGTACCGTTTGGGGTTTTTTTTATAATAGAGCTCAAGCAGCATGAAGGCGTTAAAAATGTAGCTAAAGGGGGAAGTTCATTGTCTTATTCTTGGAATAAACCACTGGAAAATCTGCCGGAAGAGATGACCGCGATCTGGTCTTGTACGAAGGAAGGGTGTAACGGTTGGATTCGAGATAGCTTCTCGTTCAAGGAAGTTCCCATTTGTTCACAGTGCGCGTCGTCCATGGTTAGCAGCAATAAAATTCTACCGATCCTTGTTTCGTCGGATCAGCAGATCAAGCTTTACCGTAAGAATCAGCGCAAGGATACCAAATCGTAGGGAGAAGCCTTTTCGGCTCCTTAACCATTTTGTTTCATTCGTTGCGTTAAAGAAAGGTTGAGATCTCATGCAGGTGTTCGAAGATTGGAATTTAAAGGTGAAAAAAACGTTTAATGCAACCAGTAATGAAGAAGTATTAACCGTTTCTGAGGCAGGTCAATTGTTAGGTTTGTCCAAAGATCAAATGAAAAGCTATGTCGATCAGAATAAGCTGACCAAAGTTCCGATCATGAGAAGCGTGCATCGATACCTTTTGTTGAAAAGTGAAATCGATCGTATTGTGAATAAACGATAACCTCAGCTGTTTGCTGCTCTCGCAAAAGATGGTGTCGAGGCAATCTTTCATGATGTATCGACTATCCTCAGGCTCCCATATTTAATGTGAAAGGCACCCTTAGGGTGCCTTTTTTATGTCCCAAGATTCGTCACGAGCCGGGCTGCTTGATGACGGTAGATACAATATAGTCTAAAGGTCAAAAAAGGTCAAATCGAAAGATCGATACCCCTTCATTCAAAAAATCGGCTGAAAATACGCTATTTTAGCTCTGATTTCTTCATCATCGGTTTTGGCATTAATGCGTGCAAGGCATATAATAAAGGCGTAAGGTCAAACAAGGTCAAATAAGAAAGGGGAAATCTATGATGTTTGATTTGATGCCATTTGGAAAGCGCAGAGAGGATGCCTTCGGACAGTTGGTGAAGTCATTTCACGATGTCTTTAACGATGCGTTTCAAGATGAGGCGTTTGCACCGTTCAAAGGTTCGATGATGTCTTTCAAAACAGACGTTAAAGAGACGGAGCGCGCTTATCTGGTTGAGGCGGAACTTCCAGGCTTTCAAAAGGACGACATCGAAATCAGCTACGCTGACCCTTACTTAACGATCAAAGCCATTCGCAAGGAGGATCACAGCGTAGAGGATACGAAGCAGCAGATCGTCCGGAAGGAACGCCGTTATGGCGAGTATGTGCGCAGATTTTACGTGCAGAACATAGCCGAGGACCAAATTGCCGCTTTCCTGAAGGATGGAGTCCTTAAGCTTGAAATACCGAAGCAGCCGAATCCCGGTAAGAAGCGTATCCAGATTCGGGATGATATCTAATATATACACCCTCCGATCATTGGGTCGGAGGGTATTTTTTTGTTTTTCCATAGCAATAAATTTACATATATTCCATCGAATTTCGGCAATTGAAACCTTTTGTCGGTATATAGGGTATTATAGTTTAAATGTAAACTTTTCGAGGGGGACACTCATGGTGGGAATCTTATCGAGGTTTAAGGATGTTATGAAGGTGAATGTGAACGCGCTGTTGGATAGGACGGAAGATCCGGAGAAAACAGTTGATACTTATATGCGCAGCTTGAATACGGACTTGGGTAAGGTGAAAGCGGAGACGGCTTCCGTGCTCTCGGATGAGCGAAGAGCGAAGCGGGCGCTTGATGAGTGCAGTAGCGAGATCAAGAAGCTGCAGCGATATGCGGAGAAGGCTATGGAAGCGGGAAATGAAGGCGATGCCCTGAGGTTCCTGGAGCGAAAAACGGCTCAGGCCGAGAAGCTTAGCGAACTGCAGGCAGCCTACGAATCGGCTTCCGCAAACGCCGTCAGGATGAAACAAATGCAGGATAAACTGGTGTCGGACATGAGTCAGCTGGAAGCTCGTTATGCGGAGTTGAAAGGGAAGATGGCGGCTGCCAAAGTCCAGCAGAATATAAACGCCGGCCATGCATCCTCGGGCGGTGCGAATGCGGCATTCAACACGATGGAAGAGAAGGCAAACCGTGCCTTGGATGAAGCGCTGGCCCTGGCCGAGCTTCGCGCCGGAGCGAAGGAAGACGATCTGGACGATCTGATCGCTGAATTGGAGAAGAATATGAAGAAGGACGGAGCTGCTCCAATGGAGACTCCCTCTGCCCAGGATGAACTGGAAGCAATCAAAGATAAGCTGAAAAAGAAGGAATAATCATTTCATTGTTATCGAGGTGAAGAAATGCCGGTTATCGAATACAAATGCCCGAACTGCGGCAGCAGCATGGTTTTTGACGGCGATACAGGAATGTTGTCTTGCTCGAGCTGCGGAAGAAAAGATAATATCGAGGAAATTCCCGACCCGCTGAAAAAGCAGGTTTTCGTCGAGAACGAAGTGAAGGAGTATCACTGCAACAGCTGCGGGGCCGTCATCGTGACAGAGCCCGAAACCAGCGCTACGACTTGCAGCTTCTGTGGATCCGCCGTTGTACTCAGCGACCGGCTGAGCGGTGAGTTGGCTCCGGTCATGGTCATCCCGTTCTCGATTACCAAGGAAGAAGCGATGAAGGCTTTCAAGAAATGGTGCAGGAACGGTCTTCTGACGCCAAGCGGATTTATGACAGCGAATCGGATCAAGGAAATTACCGGGATCTATGTGCCCTTTTGGCTATATGAGTTACATAATCGGGTTGAAGTTCATGGCCACGGCACCAAGGTGAGAACCTACACACAAGGAGATTACCAGTACACGGAGACCCAGCATTTCGATATCTACCGGAAGATTCGCTTGAACTATGTGAAGGTGCCGATCGATGCTTCGGAGAAAATGAATGATGAACTGATGGATAAGCTGGAGCCTTTCCCCTATCAGCAGCTGAAGGAATTCAAGACGCCTTATCTCGCCGGGTATATTGCCGAAAAATACAGCCATGATGAAGAGCAGCTTCTTCCGCGTGCCAAGGATAAGATCAGCTCCTACATTGATTCGTATATTTCGTCCGCGGTGTCAGGATATACAACCGTGAATTATACCAACAAGCGAATCGATACCACCTTGAAACAGGCCGATTATGTCCTCCTTCCGGTATGGATGGTGCACTATGATTACAATAAATCGGAGCATACCTTTGCGATGAATGGCCAGACGGGAAAAGTGGTCGGCAAACCGCCGATTAGCAAAGCAAAAGTGGCTGCGTGGTTTGCAGGCATTTCGGGAGTTTCGTTACTGTCATTGAAGCTGATCTCCTGGGCGATGGGAGGAGGTTTCCTGTGAGAAGACGATATGTGGTAGGGGCTGTTCTGTTCTTCCTGATTGCCTACCTGATGGTTCCGGCCTTGATGGTCAACGCTGCGGATGATAAGCCATTAATCTTTGATGAAGCCAATCTGCTCAGCCCGGAAGAACGGAATGAGCTGAATGCGATGGCGAATGAGTACGGTGCCGAACGCGAAACGGACTTTATGATCCTTACGGTTGACCGTGTCGAGAATGACGATTATGAGACATGGACGGAAAATTTTTACGATGCGTACGCACCCGGGTATGACAGGCGGCACGGCAATACCGTCATTTTGACCATAGTAATGAGTGCGCGTGACGGTTCTCGTAACGTGCATTTGGAAGGTTATTATAAGGCTGAGAAGTATCTGGACGCTGGGAGACTGACCAAAATACGCAGCAAGATCACACCAGATTTGTCGAGCGGCAATTATAAGCAGGCTTTTGAAAAATACATCAAAACCGCTCATCGGTACATGGGCTTTGAGCCGGACGTGAACCCGGATAATATTATATTTAATCTCTGGTTTCAGCTGGGAGCTGCCGCTGCCATCGGCGCGATCGCCGTGGGGGTCATGGCTTACCGTTCCGGCGGACGGGTGACGGTCAACAGCCGAACCTATGAGGATGCCAGCACATCGGGGATCTTGAACCAAGAGGACCGTTATATTAGAACAACGGTAACGAAGCAGAAGATCGAGCGCAACACGAGCAGCGGCTCGGGCGGCGGAGGCGGAGGCGGCGTCAGCAGCGGCGGCCATTCGCATAGCAGCAGCAGCGGGAAATTTTAAGGGAAGGGATGGATAACATCGATGGGATTTTTCAAGAACCAATTTTCTAACGTCGTGGAATGGGAAGAGTTTAGGGACGATATGATTTTCTGGAAATGGAGCAACCGGGAGATTAAAAAAGGGAGTAAGCTGGTCATCCGCTCCGGTCAGGACGCGATTTTTGTCAATAACGGCAAGATCGAGGGAATTTTTGAGGATGAAGGCGTATATAACATCGACTCGGATATCATTCCGTTCCTTTCTACTTTAAAGGGGTTTAAATTCGGATTTAACAGCGGGATGCGCGTGGAAGTCCTGTTCGTTAACACGAAGGAATTCACCGTCAGATGGGGGACGCAGAATCCGATCCTCATTCCGACGCCTCAGCTTCCGGGCGGAATGCCGATTCGTGCCAACGGCACGTTCAATTTTAAAGTGAATGATTATGTGACGCTCATCGACAAAATAGCCGGGATGAAAGAAAGCTACTTAGTTGAAGACGTTAAGATCCGGATCACCTCGGTGCTCGATCAATTGTTGATGAAATGGATCAGCCGCGAAGGCAAGGACATGTTCAATCTGCAGGCGAACGCCTCCGATATCGCGAGAGGGATTCAAGAAGACCTTGACATGGAAGTGATGGACAACGGGATCACGATCACCGGCTTCCAGGTGATGAGCTTCAATTATCCGAAGGAAATTCAGGATATGATCACCAAGACGGCTTCCCATGAAATGATCGGCAATCTGCAAAAATACCAGCAGGTGAGCATGACGGATGGAATCGCATCCGGTAAGGTGCAAGGCGGCGGTGCGGCTTCGGATATGGCCGGCATGATGATGGGGATGAACATGGCTAATGAAATGATGAAAAACATGAATCAGAATAATTCAAACCAGAACAATCAGAACCGGAACAATCCGAATCAAAGCCAACAGCCTCCGGCCGAGAAGGAGCCAGCCGTTCCAGCGACCGCATCCCCTTCTGAAGGAAACAAAAAGCCCAACTTCTGCCCGAACTGCGGCGCAAAGAATGAGGGGGCGAACTTCTGTCCGAATTGTGGGCAGAAGCTGAGTTGAATCCAGCAGCATGAATAGATAGATGCGCAACTTTGGGATTTGACATCAAATTGATGTCACGGTCACGGTTAAAATGATGCAAATGGTCGGTTTCTTCTATTGAATGTGAATGACCATCAAGACAGCACCCCTCGCTCATAAAGCGGAGGGTGCTGTTCTGCTATGTGTGCATATGAGTGGACCACAATTCAAAGCCCAGTTCGTGAGTGCCGTTATGCGGGTTGGCGGACATCAGATCACTTATTCCTTGGGCAGGAACGTAGGTGCTGCAGCGCGAATCCGGAGAAATAGAACTTGACGGACAAATGAGAACTAGGCAAACGGAAAAGGGGTGCATTATGATAGGACATATTGGTCGTAAGAGAACTCCTAAAGACGAAGGGGGACAGGGGGACATTATGTTCAGATCGACATCCTGGCGCATATTTGTGATAAGCGGCATCTTTTTTGCAATGACCATCATACCGTTCTCGTTGTTTCTGGCCAACCGGTTTTCTCATTTCGCATACTCGCAGATGGGGACGTTTAATCAGGACCGCATCGACGAAATGGCGGAGCGGGTCGAGTACATCCTGGCTAAGTTAAAATGGTACAGCCTGACCATGTACGAAGATCGAACCGTGCAGAATTGGATGTATGCTTCCGCCGACAATCTGCTGCAAAATGCCAGCACAATGAGGGTGTTGACGAAATATCTATCTAATGAACCTTATATTGAAACCGCTTACTTATTTAGCTTCCGTAAACATGAGGTGATCGACTCCAAAGTCGGATTGCTTTCGTTCGAGGAATTTGCCGATCAGCCGATGCTGAAGCGGATTGAGCGTACGCCAGGGACCTTCCTTCGTTATTTTGATCATCAGATAGGAAACGACACGTATTTGGCGCTTCAGCTTCCTTCGGCTCCTGTGCAGAAAAACCGAGACGGGTATCTTGTCGTCCTGTTTGACAAGAAAGAGCTGCAGAAGCATTTGATTTCAGGCGACGGAAGGGCGGATACACTGCTTTCCATTGTGGATGATCGAGGAAGGTTGATTCTGGGGGAACGGGATGAGCATCTCAAGGAGACCGTGGATAGCATCCAGCCGGGACGGAAGGGGGGTTCATTTGAGCTGAGCCGTACGGGAGGGAAAGCATTCGTCAATTATGCGCGGATGGAATCGCCGGAGTGGACCATTATATCTGTCACTGAAATGAAGCAATTCCGCAAAAAGGCCGGGGCGTTCAAAACAGTCATCATCGCTTGCTCGCTCCTGCTGCTCGCGGCGCTGCTTCTGGCCGCCTATTGGAATTCGCGTCGTTTCGTCGGGCCATTTCGCCGGCTGGCGGATCAACTGCAGCGGAAGCTGGGCGTGAAGGGGGAGCACGATTACGGTGTCATTGAGCAGGGCGTCATTATGCTTCGCGATCATTATCCGCTGATCAAGACCGAATATTTGCGGCAATGGCTGCTGCAGGGCAGGCTGAGCGACGGCGCCAGAGCGGCGGTTGCGCGCGAATCATGCCTGCTTGACTATGAGTGGCTTCGGTTGGCTGTGATCAAGATTGATTCCTATTACGAAATATCCGAGCAGTACGATTTTGTCTCTCGCAAGCTGCTCAAGTATGCAATCGGTAATATCGCAGAGGAGCTGCTCGGCACAGCTGAACGGCCGATCGAGGTGGTCGATTTCGGGACCGACCATCTGGTCGTTCTGGTTGGCACGGCCAGTTCCCTCCCTGATCCCGAGTTGACCCAAGAGCTCAAGGAGCTCAGCCGTCAAGTCAGCCGTTACGTCAAGCTGGACGTGACGATCGCCGAAAGCGAAGCGCGGCGCGTACATGACGATTTACGCAAAGTATACGACGATATGAACGAACTGACATTATTCAAGTTTGTCAGCGGTGATGACAAAATCTACGTCGAACAAGACTTTGAACGGTATGCCGATTTACAGTCGCCGATCGACTCCGCCGTGCATGAAAGGTTGATCCAGACGATTCGAAGCGGCAAAGAGGAGAAGGTGCTGGCCATGCTGGACGAGGTGTTCACGCGCCTTAAGACGATGAAATATACCGAGTGTCAATTCCAACTGAAGCTGCTTCTGTTTGCGATCGTCAAGTCGTTCAGCAAAGTGATGTCTATCCAGAGTGTTGAAGGGATTGAGCGCCACTTGAGGCAGTTCGCCACGCTTACTGATGTTCATGGATGGTTGAAGGAAGAAATCGAGCGGATGATCCGGCAGCTTAGCGATCAAAAGGGATTCAATCGCAAGGAAAAGCTGGTGAGGGAAATCATCGAGTACGTCCGCTACCATACCCATGACCCGATGCTGTCGGTAGACGATATCGCTGACCATATCGCTTTGTCGGCCAAATACGTCCGGCAGCTGTTTCACGAACATCATGGCATGCCTCTATCGAATTTCATCTTGAACGAGCGGCTCGGGAAGGTTAAGGAGCTGTTGGAGCAGACCAGCATGCAGGTCACCGAAATTGCAGAGCAGTCCGGTTTTCAGACGAAAAGCCACTTTTTCACTGCATTTAAAAAAGCGACCGGTATGACGCCAAGCCAATACCGCGATAGCAAGGCGAGCGAGCGGATGGAGCGGACGCGGCAGATAGCAGGGAACTCTGCGAATTAGAAAGGTCAACGGGCGATTGAGAACCGGCCAGACCAATAACAACCGGTCGAACGCTTGCGAATCTGCCGCGTGAGAACCAGATCCGGCCAATGAGAACTAGGCAAGCAGCAGCCGTGAATGCTACGATGGCTCCGTTCGAATCCTGCAAGCCGCACAAGAAAGGAGGGACGCTCTTTGGAGCGACGTAGAAGGTTCGGCGGGTCGTTTGTGCGCGAGCTGTCGCGGAACCGGTATTTGTACTTGCTGGCGCTGCCCGGCATTGCGTTTCTGGTCGTATTTGCGTATATGCCCATGGCCGGGCATTTGCTCGCCTTCCAGGATTACCGGCTATCCGATGGAATATGGGGGAGCGAATGGGTCGGATTTAAAAACTTCGAGTTTTTCTTCAATGGGAAAGACTGGCTGCGGGTGACGCTGAATACCGTTTTCCTGAATGCACTGTTTCTCGTAACCGGTCTCGGCAGCGCGGTCGTGCTGGCTATCTTTCTGAACGAAATCCGCAACAGGCTGTTCAAGCGAATCACGCAATCGTTCATTTTTTTACCGTATTTCATTTCTTGGCTTGTTGTCAGCATGATGACGTTGACGCTATTCAGTACATCCGAGGGGCTCATTAACCGCGCGCTTGCCGCCCTTGGCTACGAAGGAGTGGACTGGTATTTGACGCCTGGCGTATGGCCGTATATCTTAACCGTCATTAGCGCCTGGAAGATTGCCGGCTATAATTCCATTATTTTTTTGGCCGTCATTACGGGCATCTCCTCGGAATATTACGAGAGCGCCCGTATAGAAGGCGCGAGCCGGATGCAGCAGATGCTCTACATAACGCTGCCGTTGATGCGGCCGACCGTGATGATATTGGCGCTGCTTGGCATTGGCCGTATTTTCTACGGCGATTTCGGCATGATTTACGCGATCATCGGAGATAACGGCATACTCTTTCCAACGACAGATGTCATCGATACGTATGCGTTTCGTGCGCTGAGGCAGCTGGGGAATTTCAGCATGTCCGCTGCCGTTGTCGTGTACCAGTCCTGCATGGGGCTTGTCACGATTCTGATCTTCAATGCGATCGCGCGCAAGGTGGACGCGGATTCAAGACTATTCTAAAAGGAAGGTTGGGCGAGTTGGCATGAGGCCGGATTCGGGCTTTTCGATCGCTGTTGTTCCCGAATCGTTATGATCGTATAAGCTCGTTAAGCGGATACGATTAGGGAACAAAGGCGACCACTTGCGTTTCTCCAGCTCCGAACCGGCCCTTTGCTTCAGTCCCAGCCAGTTAAGGTGTGATCGAAGTGAGAGAACGGTTGTTTCTTGTTTTGATGTACGCGGTGCTGGGCGCTTTTGCGCTGTTTTGCTTCATTCCGTTCTGGATTGTGTTCATCAACTCGTTCGCCGATGAATCGCTTCTGCAGACGGCGGGGTACCAGTTGCTGCCGAGCAAATTCAGCCTCCATGCGTACAAATTTTTGCTTTCCGGCAAGCAGGTGTTTCTAAGCTACGGCATTACGATTATCGTGACGATCGCCGGCACGGCCCTGGGCGTACTCTTGACAGCTGCCTATGCGTACACGCTAAGCCACCGGAAAGTGAAGTACCGCCATATTTTATCGTTTTTAACCTTTCTGACGATGTTGTTCGGCGCAGGACTTGTCGGCTTTTACATGCTGATCGCCAACTGGCTGCATCTGAAAGACTCGGTTTGGGCGCTCATTTTGCCCTATCTGCTTAATCCGTTCTATGCCTTCATTCTTGTCTCTTACTACCGGACGCTGCCGTATGAATTGAATGAAGCTGCGACTGTGGACGGCGCCAATGATCTCTATATTTTCTTTCGCATCATCTGGCCGATTTCGCTGCCTGTTATTGCCACGGTGAGCCTGTTTTACGCGCTGCAATATTGGAACGACTGGTACTTGTCATTGCTGTTTATCGACAATCACAAAATGCTGCCGCTGCAGATGATGATCCGCCAGCTTATGTCCAATTTGAATGTTATGGCTTATGTGAGCGGGAGCCAGACGCAGTACAACGTCGTCGTGCCGACCTATGGCATGCAGCTGGCGATCGTCTGCGTTACCATCGGCCCGATCGTGTTCGTCTATCCCTTCATCCAGCGCTTCTTTATTAAAGGTTTGACGCTTGGTTCGGTAAAAGGGTAGAGCGGCAAACGTGAAGGCGTTTGGCCGGTTCGAGCTTTCAATCGCTGCAGTTTATGAACCGGCTCATCTGCCTATTTTCTCTATTATTGATTCAGGGGGAATGACTATGAAAAAGCTATTGCCCATCGTGCTCGTGTTGTTGATCGCGCTCATCGCGATTGCAGGTTGTTCGGGCAAGAACGAAGGGGAAGGGAAGACGCCCGGACCGTCGGGTCAAACCGGAGACAGCGCCGGCGGTGACGCCAAACTTGAAGAGGTGACCCTGAAAATCATGATTCCCGGCGATCGACCGCCGGATATGGATCTGGTCATCGCCGAAGCAGAGAAGCGAATGAAGGATACGATCAACGTCAAACTCGACGTCGTCTTCGTACCCTGGTCCGATCTGGCGCAAAAGACACAGGTGACGCTTGCTTCCGGCGAAAACATCGATCTCATCTTCGATGCGCCATGGCTGCATATCAACCAAATGATCGCTAACGGATTCTATGAGCCACTGGACGACCTGTTGGCCCAGTACGGCCAAACGGTGCTCGAGAAACGGCCGAAGCAAATGTGGGATTACAACAAGTACGGCGGCAAAATTATGGCCGTTCCGCTCGGCGTCAGCTACATGTCCGGCAATTCCTACATGGTGCGCAAAGATATTCGCGAGAAGCTCGGCGTACCGCCGATTAAAACCTATGAAGATTTGATCGCTTTCGCCTACAAGGTGAAAGAGCAGGAGAAAGGCATCATCCCGATGACCGCAGGCTCCGGCACTTATACATTTGTCGCTCACCATGCGCTGAACGATTACGAAACCCATGTCAGACCGACCCACGCCCTGGGCAACAGCCTGATGCTCTATTACAAGAACAATGACGGCAAAGTTTACAATCTGCTGGAGGATCGGGAGCCGATCGGAACATGGCTGGCGAACACGCGCAAATGGTTTACTGACGGTCTGATTTTCAAGGACATTTTGACGACAAAAGATTTTCACCAGCCGATCTCGGCAGGCAAAGTGGCGATCGTTACGAACGGCGCATTCGGTATCGGCGATTCCCTCAAGAACACGTTAAAGAACAATGTGCCGGACAGCGAGCTGGAGACGGTCACCTTCTTTAATCCGGAGAAGGGCGCGAACATCACCGACTTCAAACAGTGGAACTTTCTGGCCGTTCCGAAGGTGAGCAAGAACAAGGAACGGGCGATTATGTTCCTGAACTGGGCGAATGAGAAGGAAAACTATGATCTGCTTTCTTACGGAATTGAAGGAAAGCACTGGGAAGCGGTAGGCGACGACAAAATGAAAACCCTGGATACATCCGGCTACTCTGCATTCGGCTATGTTTGGCTGTGGAATCCCGTCGATGAGCGGAGTGATGTGAAGGGCGAGAATGAGGAATTGAACGCTGTGCTTAAGGATGCCGACATGTTTACGACCGATATTTTGGCCGGCTTCGAATTTGACAGTACCCCGGTGCAAAACGAGGTCAGCCAGTACAATACAGTTGATGGGCAATACTACACGGCGCTGTTCAACGGGGTTATCGATCCGGACGAGACATTGAAGAAATTTGAAGCGGAAGCCGGCCCTGCCCTCAAAAAAATTCAGCAGGAACTGCAAAAGCAGATTGATGAGTTCCTGGCGGCAAAGGCGAAGTAGACCAGAATCACCTGAACACGGATAAACCGAAGTTTGCTAATCCATGCCTAAGAATCGCCCGAAGTGCGGAGTGTTTGGCTGCGCTGTACTCCTGCTGTTGCCCACTGGAAACTTCGTGCCGCTGGCGGCACTGGATGCGGCGGTGACGGCTTCCTCTTCTGGAGGAAGCCGATCTTATACGCTTTGCTGCTTGCTTATGGCGGAATTCGCGAAAGGGGGGATTAAAATCTAGCGTTCACCCGGAACAGAAATAAGGGTTTAAAGTTTTGATATTTCTGTACTCGAGAATAAAGAAAAGGAGTTGGCCTTGATGAATTTGAATAAAAAATGGGTATCCGGATTATTAGCAGCCGTATTGCTAATGGCTCCAGTCTCTGCGGTGCAGGCGAAATCGCCTGTTCCGGATGTGACTGTCCTGCAGGCGGCAGGTGCAGACCAGATGGAAGCAGGAAAGGATACAGGTCATCCACAGGTCGAACTAGATCAACTGACGGATGCTGGCGAACCGGCAGCGGAACAGGCACCACAAGCAAAAGACGAAAACCAAGCGGCAGTATCTTCGGCTGTGCAAGAGACGCAATTCCGCAATCTCGCGGCAAACCTTCCGTATGAATGGTCTGAAGCTCCGGAAGCTTCGCATCCCGATGACGGATACAAGCTTACGGACGGAAAATACGGCGCATTGGATATGAACGACCCGGCATGGGTAGGACATCTGCGCGGAAAGGCTCGCGAAGTTGTGTTCGATCTCGGTGAGGAAAAGTCAATTGGAAAGATCACGGCTAATTTCTTTCAAGATTTTCCTACGAATTCGATTCTCGTGCCGCTGTCGGTATCGATGTATGTCTCCGACGATAAGGAAAATTGGGGGCTGCTTTCCCATTACGCTACGCAGCTTCTGTGGGGAGAAGGACCGCCCAGACAGGAGACCTTTGAATGGGATGGCAGCCGGGATGGAATCAAAAGCGGGAATACGGAAGGCAAGCTGGCTTATGCCCGTTATGTGAAGGTGACCTTTTATATGCATCCTACACAGTGGGAATATATTGACGAAATCGAAATTATGGGTATGGACGGCAAGATTGAAGGGGCGGTAAAGGTTCCTGCCGAGCAGCCTCGTTTTTTGGGGCCGGGGGAAGCTACGGCCGGGATCCGGAATCTGAATCTGCTGTATAACGGACAATATGCGAATGGTTTGGGCGATTGGAAGAAGGAACGGATTATCCCTAATATCAGTTATGTAAATAAAGACGGCGAGCCGGTCGATTGGCTTTATGACGGCGTTCTATATCTCGGGATTGCTTCGCCTGCCGGTCGCGATTTCGGTCAGGGACAAACGAACCTGGACGATTGGAAATGGTATTTGGATAAAACATTTGCAGCCACGGGCGATATGCAGCAGTTGAATGAGGCTGCCAAGGAAGTTGGAGCCAAGCTGAAACAGCCCGATCATCAAGTCAAGGTTGTGTTAATGATTCCGAATCCAGGGGAATCCTTAACCGATTTTGGCGACATTGACGGTAGCGGTTCCTTAAATTTCAACGACGCCGTCGTAGGCAAAGAAAAAGCGTCTGAAAACAGAGGAAAAGCGGTGCAGTGGTGGCTGGACCAGACCCGGCAAAGATGGCAGGCTGCCAACTACTCGAATCTTGAGCTTGTCGGCATGTACTGGATGCCGGAACAAATCGATATATCCGAATCGGGACCGGACATCGCTCGCATGGTGTCGGATAAAGTGCACGCCATGAACATGAAGGTTTTCTGGATTCCACACTCCTATGCTTACAAAATGTTTATGTGGAAAGACGTAGGGTTCGATGCCGCGGCGCTTCAGCCTAACTATTTCTTTGGCGGAATGGATTCCGACCGTCTGGACGATGCTACGGATACTGCAAAGCGATACGGAATGGGGAACGAAGTTGAATTTGATGACGGAATGCTGACAGATCCCGTACTTCGTCAGCGTTTTGTCGAATACTTGGACAGCGGCGTCAGATCCGGTCTGATGCAAAATGGCTTCAGAGCTCACTATCAAGGCAATAATGCAGTCTACAACTTAGGGGTAAGCAAGGATCCAAGTTTGCGTTTAATGTATGACTGGCTGTACCAGTATTTGAACGGAACGTACGCCATCGATAGCAGCCCGGCGCCGGAGACGATGGCGGAGGTTGTACAGCGTTATGTCGCATCGAACGATATCAAGCCGGCTTTTGGTAATGATTTGACGTATCGATTGCAGACCATCAAACTTCTTCTGGACGATAACAAGCCGAAGGAAGCCGTGACGTATATGCAGGATTTTCTCGCGCACATTCACGACCCGGCCGTCCAAGCGCAAGGGTTGATTTCGGTCCCGGCCGCAACGGTGCTTGATTCCTACGCCCAAGTTCTCATTCAAACCTGGTCTGACGGAGGGGGACTCAGCAATCTGGTTCTTGGCCAAAGCTATACAATTTCACAGCAGCCTAACAGCAACTATCCCGATTCCGGGAACGAACTTACGGACGGCCGATTCGGCGGGACGGATTACCGCACCGAGCAGTGGCAGGCCCATGCGGGAAGCGATTACCCTGACGAACGAAGCCGCACCATCACATTTGATTTGGGCAGCAACAAATCGATCGGGGCAATTAGAGCCCATTTTCTTCAGGATCAAGGACCTGGCATCTATTTTCCTCAGAACGTCGCTTTTTCCGTTTCATCTGACGGCGAATCCTGGAGCACGCTGGCAACCGTTTCTCCGCCACCGGCACAGGATGCTGCCTCGGCCGAGTTCGTGGGTTGGAGCGGAATAACAGATGGTGTGCCGGGGAAAGCGGGATCCGATAAAGTATACGCCCGCTATGTCAAAGTCGAATTCCCGGTCAACGTCTGGGTCTTCCTGGATGAAATCGAAGTTCTCGGCGTTGACGGCCATGCCGGGGGTGGCACTACAATTGACGGCGCAAGAGCCGTGGTGGATGCCGCTGCGAAGAAATTGACGATTGACGGTCTGGTCGTGAACGGCAGCCAGTCCCAAGTGAATTTGAAAATACTCGATTCGAAAGGGAAGGTTCGCTACGAAGGCCAGACGACCAGTACAGAAACGGGAAGTTTCGAATTCATGATTAAGCTTACCGGCAATTTGAAGGGAACTTGCGACGCCTATCTGTCTATGGATGGAATGTCGGATCCCGTTAAAATTTCATTCGAATACAACAAGAAGGACTGATAAGTTATTCCAGCACGAGCTCAGATTTCGATGGCATCTGGCCTGATTTCCTAGAAGTAGACTTAGGGTGAGGGCATTCCATGACCAAATTCTACCGTGCCACACATTTTGCATAATAACTAATGCTTCAATAAAAAATGCCATGGTCGCAGCGCGAGATTTCCACGTTGTGATCGTGGCTTTTACTTTGAATCGGTATTTCTGAGCGCATGAGGAATATGAGACGCATCTCGATGTTAATGAACACATCTAATATAATGAAGGAGATTAATGTAAACGCATACTTATTCATGGTATAATGCATCTAATAGATTAGGCGATCTTAGTGATTTGGGGTTCTTATAATGCTGTAAATCTGGCTTGGGGGTGTTGCGAAGATGAGAAGGTATAACGTGTGGCGTCCAATTATGCTAATTGCAGTGGCGCTGCTTACGAACAGTTTGGTTACGAATTTGGCGGGTGTATTTGGCATGACGCCGGAGTCGGCAAGCAGTTTGGGTGTAGTCGCCATGATTATTGCCGGCCTAATTACGTATAATCGCATGATGAAGTCCCGTCGTAAATGAATAATCATTCATAGCATTCATCGGAATAATCAGCATGTTTGTAAGCACCTTGCCGAGGTGCTTTCTTTGCATAAAGCGCAGTTATTTTTTTCCTTATGGAAGGGTCTGATCACTTGCACGATTGACTTATCACACCCGCTGTAACTCCCATGTTATCTATAAAAACCGTGATATCAATAGCGTGTTAACTGGGGGTTCCTATATCTACTAGAATTGGAATAAAACATGTCTTAAACGTTTCACCGCGGCACAGATGCAGTTTGACAGATTCACCCAAATTTATGTTGAAAAGGGTCTGTTTTATTAATATATTGTAAATAGCGCGAATCTAGTATTCGGGCATATATACCTAGGAGGGTTATCCTTAATGAAAAAAGGGGTCATATCTTTAATCAGTTTGGCGTTATCTGTCACAATGCTGGCAGGTTGCGGCGACAAACCGGCGTCAGAACCAAGCGGCGGCGCAGGCGGCGACGCACCTAAGGCAAACTTCAAGGTAGGGATGGTTACGGACGCAGGAACCATTGATGACAAGTCGTTTAACCAAGGAACATATGAAGGTATCGTGAAGGCCAACGAGGACTTCAAAATGGAGTATAAATACCTGAAGCCGGCCGGAACTACGGAAGCCGACTATTCAAAAGAGATCGGAAACCTGTATGATGCCGGATTTAAGTTCATTGTAACCCCAGGCTTCAAATTTGAAACAGCCGTGTTTAAAGCACAAGACAAGTATAAAGATGCTAAATTCGTTATTATTGATGGAACGCCTCATTCCGGGGAAGAGGGCGCAACACCGGTAGTTAAGGAAAATACCGTATCCATCTTCTTCGCTGAGCAAGAGTCCGGATTCCTGGCTGGCGTAGCGACTGCGCTTCATGTGAAGGATGGACAAGCTGGGTTTATCGGCGGCATGGAAATCCCTCCTGTACAGAAGTTCAACTGGGGCTTCCAGCAGGGTGTAGCTTATGCCAACGAGAATCTCGGAACGAAACTGGTAATTAACAAAGAGAACGTTGTCTACCAAGGATCTTTTGACGATGTTGCAGCAGGCAGCCAATTGGCGGCTCAAATGTATGACCGCGGCGTAAACGTGATCTTCGCAGCAGCAGGCGGCGTGGGCGTTGGTGCGATTAACGAAGCGAAGACCCGCGTACAGAACGGATCTGAAGTATGGATCGTTGGCGTAGACGTTGACCAGTATCAAGATGGCGTTTATGAAGGCGACAAATCCGTTGTCCTGACTTCGGCCGTGAAGAAAATCGACCATGCGGCTTACGATATGATCAAAGCTGAAATGGAAGGTAAATTCCCAGGCGGACAGACACTTACGCTGGATGCAACTAATGACGGCGTCGGTCTTCCTGAGAAGAACCCGAACCTGAGCGATGACGTTCTTAAGCAAGTGGACGAAGTGTTTGGCAAAATCAAAGCCGGCGAAATTAAAGTAGCCGCTGAGCAAGGCGATTTGATTAAGTAATCCAAGATACCAAGGTCATCTACGACGTGGATAGACTTACTTGAAAAGCTGCGATACCGCATGAAAAAAAGACGGATTCCCTCCGTCTTTTTTTAAGGTATTTCAGTGAAGCGTAAGCAATTCTGTAATCGCATGTATATGTTTTGGGGCCCCCGCAAAGGATTTGGAACAAGCATCGAAGCATAGGCTCCACTTTGTGGAGCTATTTTAGGTATCAGACCGTATCATCGGCGCAAGCGATTGCATTCTGATATTGAATGTGGAATTCGATCTATGTAACTGCGTTCTGGCTGTTTGGAAGTGAGTCGATCCGCGTTTTTTTAAAACAATTTATGCATAGGAAGATATTCAACACAAAAGAAGGAGAGGACCCAAAACCATGGACTATGTTGTCGAGATGGTGGGCATCCGCAAGGAATTTCCCGGGATCGTAGCCAATGACGATATTACGATTCGGCTGAAGAAGGGCGAGATTCATGCGCTGCTCGGTGAGAACGGGGCGGGCAAGTCCACCCTGATGAGTATCCTGTTTGGTATGTATCAGCCTGACCGTGGCGTAATCAAAGTCAACGGCAAGGACGTGCGGATCTCGAATCCGAATGTCGCGAACAAACTCGGAATCGGGATGGTGCATCAGCATTTTAAATTGGTCGAGCCGTTTACCGTGACCGAGAATATTATTCTGGGCAGCGAGACGCGCAAGTACTTCTTCGGCTTGGATGTGAGATCGGCTGCCAAACGGGTTGAGGAACTGTCCAAGCGATACGGCCTCAATGTAGACCCTTATGCCAAAATCGAGGATATCTCGGTCGGGATGCAGCAGAGAGTGGAAATTCTCAAAATGCTGTACCGCGACGCGGAAGTGCTCATATTCGACGAGCCGACCGCAGTGTTGACCCCTCAGGAGATCGAAGATTTGCAGGGCATTATGAAAAACCTGGTCAATGAAGGCAAATCGATCATTCTGATCACCCATAAATTGAAAGAAATTAAAGCGGTTGCTGACCGCTGCACCGTCATCCGCCGAGGCAAGACAATCGGCACCGTTGAAGTGGCAGACACGAGCCGCGAGGCAATGGCCGAAATGATGGTGGGCCGCAGCGTCTCCTTTAAGGTGGACAAGCAGGAGAGTAGCCCGGGCAAGACCGTTCTCGAGATTAAATCGCTTACGGTAAAGAACAGCAAGAAAGTCGATGCGCTCAAAGGCTTTAGTCTGGACCTGCATGCCGGGGAGATTGTGGGTATTGCAGGCGTGGATGGTAACGGTCAATCGGAACTGATCGAAGCCATTACCGGACTTCGCGAGGCCGAGAGCGGAACGGTGAGCTTGAATGGTAAAACGCTCAACGGTCTTTCTGTCCGTCAACGGAATGAAAGCGGAATCGGCCACATTCCGGAGGACCGTCAAAAGAGGGGACTCGTGCTGGACTATACCATTGAAGAGAATTTGATCCTCGAGGTGTACAACCGCCCACCGTATTCCAAGAACGGGCTGCTGCAGCCAGCAGCGATCCGCAAGCATGCGGAGCATATCATTCAGAGCTTTGATGTGCGTTCCGGAACGGGCGGCCGGTCGATCGTGCGTTCGATGTCCGGAGGTAACCAGCAAAAAGCGATCATCGGCCGTGAGGTAGAGCGCGATCCGGATCTGCTTATTGCCGTTCAGCCGACCCGGGGCCTTGACGTAGGCTCGATTGAATATATTCACCGTCGTCTGATCGAACAGCGGGACAAGGGAAAAGCCGTTCTACTGGTTTCCCTGGAGCTTGATGAAGTGCTGAATTTGTCGGACCGCATTGCCGTTATTAATAACGGTGAACTGGTAGGTATCGTTAAAACCTCCGAAACGAACGAAAGAGAGCTCGGACTAATGATGGCCGGGTATCAAAAAGAGGAGGCACCACATGAATAACAGCGTAAAATCGTTGCTTGCCGTCCTGTTCGGACTCATTGCGGGGGCACTGCTTATGGCGCTGACCGGACATAATCCGGTAGAAGGGTATAAGTATCTCATCCAGGGTGGACTCAAGAACCCGGAGCGGATCGGAAATACGCTGGCGACGGCGACTCCGCTTATTTTGACTGGTTTGTCTGTGGCCTTTGCCTTCCGTACCGGACTGTTTAATATCGGTGCTGCAGGCCAGATGCTGTTCGGTGGCTTTTGTGCGACGGCTGTCGGCCTTTCGCTGGACCTGCCGCGGGCTCTGCTCCTGTTGGTTATGGTACTGGTCGGGTTTATCGGCGGTGCGCTATGGGCGGTTGTCCCAGGGTTCCTGAAGGCTAAATATAACGTACATGAGGTCGTATCCACGATCATGATGAACTGGACCGCCTACTGGACCGTTTATTATGTCATTCCGGGTTACTTCAAAGGGGCGAGTCTGGAGACGGAATCGCGTCAGCTTCCGCCTGAAGCCATGCTGCATCAGCAGTGGCTCAGCGATATGTTCCAAGGCTCCTATGTCAATCTGGGCTTTTTTATCGCGGTCATTGCTGTTCTGGTCGTCGCTTTCCTTATTAACAAAACAACGCTTGGATACGAATTGAAGGCGGTCGGATTCAACCGTCACGCTTCCGAATATGCGGGTATCGCTGTCAAACGCAGCATCGTGCTGTCCATGTTTATCTCCGGCGGTCTCGCGGGCCTCGCGGGAGTTGCACAGTATGCGGGAAATGCCTCCAGCATGCAGATCGGCATTCTGCCGAGCCAGGGATTTGACGGGATTGCCGTAGCTCTGCTCGGAATCAACGCACCTATCGGTGTTTTCGTGTCGGCCTTGTTCTTCGGGATTCTTTACTCGGGCAGAGGGTTTATGAATGCCATGACGGAGATTCCGCCGGAAATCGCCGATTCGATTATCGCCATCATTATTTATTTTGCGGCAACCAGCATCTTGATCGAACGACTATACCGTAAATTGAAGCTGCGTCGCGCGGCTAATAAAAAGCAGGGGGAGTAAGGACATATGTGGACAACGATTGAACAGATTTTTCCGTATGCCATCGCTTACACGATCCCGCTTTTGATTACCGCCCTGGGCGCGTTGTTCAGTGAACGAAGCGGGGTCGTCAATATCGGCCTTGACGGCTTGATGATTGTCGGTTCTTTCATCGGAGCCTTTGTCATATTCAAAATGCAGGCCCAATGGCCCGGCCAATCGTGGGTATTATGGGTAGGACTATTAGCAGCAGCGGCAGCGAGTGCGCTATTCTCGCTATTGCATGCTTTTGCCAGCATTAACCTCAGTGCCAACCAGATTATAAGCGGTACGGCGATCAATATGATCGCGGGTGCCCTGACGATATTCCTTGCCCGTAACATTACAGGTAGCGGCAAGATCAGCATCACGAATGGTTTTGCACCGTTTGATTTTCCGGGTCTGTCCAAGATTCCGATCATCGGGGATTTATTCTTCACCAAAACCTATGCCACGACATGGCTTGTCCTGATTTTGCTATTGGTAAGTGCATTTGTGCTGTACAGAACACCGTTCGGTCTACGACTCCGGTCCTGCGGCGAGCATCCGCACGCGGCTGAAGCAGCAGGTATTAAGGTACAGTCCATGCGGTATGTCGGCGTCATGATCTCGGGTGCTTTTTCCGGACTCGGGGGAGCTGTCATTTTGTTGACGTATTCCGGCGAATTTACGGGGAACGTGGCAGGACTCGGGTTCCTGGCTCTGGCATCCTTGATCTTCGGACAATGGAAGCCGCTCGGCATCCTGCTGGCCACCTTGTTCTTCGGATTTGCCACGACGGTAGCCAACGTATCACAGGTCATTCCGTCTTTGGCGGTAATCCCGCCGGTCATTCTCAAGATTTTCCCTTATGTTGTCACACTGATCGCACTCGTGATTTTCTCCAAATCCTCGAATGCGCCGAAAGCCGTAGGGGAGCCGTTCGATTCAGGTAAACGGTAACGTATTGCGCAAGTCGATGTAAGCCAAATAGAACCTCTGATATGCCTATCCAGCTTTGGGTTTAGGTCTATCGGAGGTTTTTTTACATCCAGCATACTTTAGGTTAGAACTCCCAAAACATATCTGGTATATATAGTAAATAAGGTGAGAAAATTTAATAGAATAGAGGAGTGAAAACCTGAATGCGCATTCGATTACATCGGTGCCAAAGGCCGTTAAGCATGCTTCTGGCAATCGTGATGCTTCTGAGTATCATCGTTCCTTTCAACCCTGTGAAGGTGGCGGAGGCTTCCCCCCGGCATGACCAGGTTGTGATCAGCCAGGTGTACGGTGGAGGCGGGAATAGCGGGGCCACGTATACGCATGATTTTATCGAATTGTTCAATCCGACCGGCAGTCCGATCGACTTGACAGGCTGGAAGGTACGTTATGCAAGCGCAACAGGCACTTTTAACGGCACGACCTCTTTAACTGGTATTATAGAGCCTTATGCATATTATTTAATCCAACAACAGAGTAGTGGCTCGGTAGGTGGTTCTTTGCCGACAGCTGATGCTGCAGGATCATTGAACCTTAGCGGCTCTAACGGCAAGGTGGATCTGGTAAACGCCGCAGGCGATCGTATTGACCTCGTTGGCTATGGATCGGCCTCAGAATCTGAGACGAGCCCGACAGCAGCTTTATCCAACAGCACGGCTGCGATCCGCAAGGAATTGACCGTTGGTCAGAATGATCGCGGCCTCGACACGGATAACAATGTCGCTGATTTTACCGTTACCAAGCCGGAGCCCCGGAACAGCTCGAGCCCGAAGACACCGGTCACTCCTAGTACGGGTTTAGGGCCAGTAACCGCCAATCCGGAGCCTAATGCCTGGCCAGCAGGAACGGAGATCATGTTGAAACCGCCTACGGTGGGCGCTTCCGTTTATGCGGATGTGTATCTGTCCAGTGGAAATTCGGGATATCAGCTCGTGAATGGCCCGATCGAGATTAACGAGCCTACGCGGGTGGATGCCTATGCAGTCCAGGATGGTTTACCGGATGGACCGGTCTCCTCGTTCCAATATGATATTTTAACGCAAACGTCCGTCGCTGAAGCCCGCAGCAAGGCAAAAGGCGAGCATGTGTGGACGGAAGGCATTATTACCCATATCGAAGGCAGAGAAACCTACATTCAAGATGATTCGGCCGGTATCGTACTCTATGACTACCCTCTTAACGCCAGTGTTGGCGACCGGGTGAGTGTGGCCGGCGTGATGGAGATTTACAACAATCTTCA
Source organism: Paenibacillus sp. FSL W7-1332 (assembly GCF_037969785.1). NCBI lineage: Bacteria > Bacillati > Bacillota > Bacilli > Caryophanales > Paenibacillaceae > Paenibacillus > Paenibacillus sp. FSL W7-1332. Next base: position 460,323 of record NZ_CP150209.1, read on the forward strand.
GGAGATCAAACCGCATGCCTTGCTGCCGCATGATGTAACGGGCGCAAATGCAGGAGTGCCGCAGGCTCTTCAAATCACCGGAGCTGATCTATCTGCAGCTTCGGGAGAGACTTATGAAGCGCGACTTGTCTACCTGGACGATGTCACCATCAAGTCCGAAAACAGATCTGGGGAATATACGGCCGAGCAAGGCGGTCATGAATTCATCATCTATTCCGGATTGTCCAAGCTGAAGACGGTGAAGACCTTCAGCCGCGTCACGGGTGTGGTGAAGCAGTTCGGCAACATCTATGAGCTGATTCCTTTAGGCGAGAATGCCTTAATCGAGGACATGTTCTCCGTGATCGCAAGTCCGGGTGCCGGACCAATTATTACCGGTGGAACGGTAACGCTGTCCAGCCCTACACAAGGGGCGAGTATTTATTATACACTCGACGGTTCGGTTCCAACGCAATCAAGCACATTGTATAGCTCGCCGATTCAGATTGACCAAGATACGACCATTAAGGCGATCGTCGTCTCGGGTAAAGAAGTAAGCAAGGTATACGAATTTGCTTACAAGGCGACACAGCAGCCGCGTATCGCGGATATCCAAGGCGAGGACCATACTTCGCCGTATACCGGACAGACGGTAACCGATATTGAAGGCGTTGTAACCCAATACGGTTACACGTTCTCTAACGGCAATATCAAGGGATTCTATATCCAGGATCCGAAGCCGGATTCCAACCCAGATACCTCGGATGCGATTTTTGTGTATTCCACGGATCCAAACCGGCCTCAAATCGGAGATCTGGTGAGTGTAACCGGAAAAGTGGCCGAGTTTAATGAGGGAAGCTCCAGTAACCTGACCTCCACTCAAATCGAGCTGCAATCCATCAAGAATCTGGGTCAGGGTCAACAACTGCCGGACCCTGTTACCTTAGGTAAAGGCGGACGACCGATTCCGGCTGCCATTATCGATAACGACGGCATGACCACGTTCGATCCGGACGAAGATGCCATCGACTTCTATGAGTCCCTGGAGGGCATGCTGGTCAGACTTCCGCAGCCAACGATCATTAGTCCGTATTGGACAAGCGGTGGTACCTACAACATTGCGACTCGTGTCGAGAACGATATCGCGGATGTCATTACGCCAGCCGGCGGGCTGGTTCTGAAAGAGAACGGCAATTTCAATCCGCAGCGTCTCCTGATTGCTTACAGCAATCCGGGACAAGAAGTGGGCACCGGCGATACATTTGCCGATGATGTGATCGGCGTAATCGGTTATAACAGTGGCAATTTCAAGGTGATTCCGGCTAAAGGCGAATTGCCTGCAATCCACAGCAGCTCTTTTAAACAAGAGGTATCCACGATCGACGTGAAAGACGAACAGCTCAGAGTAGCGACGTATAATATCGAAAATTTCAATCCGGGCGTAAGTTCCGCCAAAATCAACAAGCTGGCGGAGTCAATCGTAAACAACATCAAGTCTCCGGATATTATTGGTCTTGTCGAAGTACAGGATAACAACGGGGAGCAGAACAACGGAACTACCGCGGCAGATCAAAGCTACCAGACCTTGATTAACGCCATCAAGGCAGCCGGCGGACCAACCTACAGCTTTACCGATATCGATCCGGTGAATAATAATGACGGGGGAGCGCCGGGAGCGAACATTCGGGTCGGATTCCTCTATAACACCGATCGTGTCCAGTTATCGGACAGTGTAAACGGCAAGAAGGGATCACCGATTGAATCGGTGGCGTATGACGCGGCAAAGAATCAGCTGACTATGAATCCGGGCCGAATCGAACCGCTGAACCCTGCATTCAACGCATCGCGTAAACCTCTGGCCGCGCAGTTCGAATTCCAAGGGGAAAAAGTGATTGTCATTGCGAATCATTTTAACTCGAAATCCGGAGACCAAGGACCTTTCGGCAATACCCAGCCGCCGGTTCTCTCCAGCGAAACGCAGCGCCATCAGATTGCAGCGGTTGTGAACAGATTCGTGAAAAGCGTTGTGTCTGCTAACCCTGACGCTAACGTCGTTGTTCTGGGAGATTTGAATGATTTCCAATTTACCGAGACGGCGAACATTTTGAAAGGCAACGAATTGGACAATCTGATCGATACGCTTCCGCTCAAGGAGCAGTACACATACACGTATGACGGAAACTCGCAGGTGCTGGACCATATTCTCGTCAGCAAGAACCTGACCCGTTCTACGCAAGTCGACATCGTGCATCTGAACGCCGATTTCCCGGCCTCCAAGGGCCGCGTATCGGATCATGATCCGATCGTCGCGCAGATCGATCTGAAGGAAGAAGCCGTGGACGGCTTCCCGCTGACCATTTTGCATACCAATGACACGCATGCCAATCTGGATACCGTAAGCTCGCCGGATAACATTGCACGACGGGTTACGGCAATCAAGGAAGCCAAAGCGAATGCGGTCAACCCTCTGCTCGTGGATGCAGGGGACGTATTCTCCGGCACGCTGTATTTTAATCAATATTTGGGACTCGCCGATCTGGAGTTCATGAATTTGGTTCAATATGATGCCATGACCTTCGGTAACCATGAGTTCGATAAAGGATCCGAGGTGCTGAACGATTTCATCGAGCATGCGGAATTCCCGTTTGTTTCCTCGAACGTGAATTTTTCGGCCGATGCTTTATTGACTCAGAAATTCAAGAATGAAGTGACCCGGGATGCCAAGGATGCAACCATCTACCCGGCCATCATCATGGAGGTAGACGGGGAGCAGGTTGGCCTCATTGGACTTACAACCGAAGACACGGCCAACATCGCTTCGCCTGGTGACGTAATTTTTGAGAATGCGGTGCAAAAGGCAAAAGACACCGTAGCGATGCTGCAGCAGGAAGGCATCAACAAAATCGTTGTACTGTCGCATCTTGGTTATGACGTGGATGTCAACCTTGCGAAGGAAGTCGAGGGCATCGACATCATCGTGGGCGGTCACAGTCATACCAAGCTGGATGAGGCGGTTGTGGACCACTCGGACAGCGAACCGAAGCTGATCGTGCAGACGGGTGAAAAAGGTCAATTCTTAGGTCAGCTTGAGGTCGTATTTGACGACGAGGGTGTCCTGCAGGAGTGGAACAGTAACCTCATTTCGGTTGACGAGAAAGATAGCGCTGGTCAATACGTGGTAAAGCCGGATCAAGAGGCGCTGCAAATTCTGAATACCAAATATAAGCCGGGTGTGGAGCAGTTAAAACAAACGGAGGTTGGTACGACGGAAGTGAAGCTGAACGGCGTTCGCGCCGATGTCCGCACGAAGGAAACGAATCTCGGCAATCTGATTGCCGATGGCATGCTGGATGCGGCGCAAGCCGCCGGAACGAACGCGGTCATCGCCCTGCAGAACGGCGGAGGCATTCGCGAATCTATTGAAGCAGGTAAAATCACGATGGGTGACGTCATGACGGTGCTTCCGTTTAACAATGATCTCGTTACGATCACGCTGACGGGCGCCGAGATTAAAGAAGCCATGGAGAACGGGGTTTCCAAGATGCCTGCTGCGGATGGCCGCTTCCCGCATATCGCGGGTATGAAGTTCTATTATGATTCGACCAAACCGGTTGGATCACGTGTCCTTCGCATCGAGGTGAAAGGCAAGAACGGATATGAGCCGATCGACATGAATAAATCGTATGAGGTGGCGACAAACGCATTTACCGCTAAGGGCGGCGACTTTTATGCATCGCTCGAGAAGGCTTATCTGGAAGGTCGCGTGAATCTGCTTTACAAGCCTGATTATGAAGTATTCTCGAATTACGTGAAAAAAGTAGGTACCATCACGGCCAAGACCTCCGCCGTCGAAGGACGGATTACGGACTTGAAGGGAGCGCCGCTTCCGGGAGGACCTAATCCAGGAGGGCCGGGAGAGCCTGGACCGGGGAACCCTGGGAACCCGGGCACGCCTGGGACTCCAGGGCCGACGACGCCACCCGTGAATCCTTCCAACCCTGGCACGACGCCACCGGCGGAACCAGGCAAGATCAAGGTTCCGGTTAAAGTGGAGAACGGCGCGGCTGCAGGCAGCGTGACTGGAGCGGTTATGAAGGAAGCCTTGAAACAGTCTTCGGGCGGAAAAGTCACCGCAGAGGTAACAAGCACACAGCCAATCGTGTCTGCTTCCGTTACCATCGAGAATGAAGCGCTCCGGGCATGGCTTGATCAAACAAACGCACAAGTACTGGTTGTAGTGACTCCTTACGGAAGCTATGAGCTTCCGAAAACGGAGATCAATCTCAAAGCTCTAGCTGCACAAACTGGCTCGGACATTAGCGGACTTCAATTGGTCATTCAACTTGCTGTAGATGCGGATGCCCTTAAATCAGCGGCGTCCAAAGGATATAATGCAATACAAGCTGTGAGCTATACCGTGACGGTGAAGTCCGGTAATGGCAAGACTGCCACGTTGGAAGCATTCCAATCGTATGTAAAGCGGTCTCTGAATGTCGACAAGTCGCATGCGTTGACTGATATCGCGGTCGTTCGGGTGGACGGAAACGGGATATACACGCCGATTCCATTTAAGGTGAATGGTCAACGAATCGATATCTACAGCCGCACGAACAGCACATACCTGGTGTTGCAGAACCCGGTAACGTTCCAGGACATCGCGTCGCATTGGTCGAAGGACAGCGTTGAATCGCTTGCGGCCAAAATGATCGTGACCGGGCGCACGGAGCAGACCTTTGTTCCGAACGCTTCGGTCACCCGGGCCGAGTTCGCAGCGCTTGTCGTCCGGGCACTGGGACTTTCACTTTCTGCAGACGCTGCGTCAGGCAGCTTCCAGGATGTGGCTTCATCCGACTGGTACGCCGGAGCAATCCAGGCAGCCGTCAATGCCGATATCATTAACGGCTACACGGACGGCACCTTTAAGCCGAACCGGACGATCACGCGCGAAGAGATGGCCGTGATGGCCTACAACGCGCTGGCGTATGCCGGATACAACCCAGTCGACGCGGCAAAAGCCCATTTTGCCGATGCGTCCTCGATCGGCGCTTGGTCTCAGGCAGCGGTATATGAATTGACGGGTCTTGATATTCTGAACGGAGATCCGAAGCAGCGCTTCAATCCTAAATCGAATGCCACCCGAGGCGAAAGCGCCGCAGTGCTCCATCGTTTGATGCAGGATTTGACGTATGTAAAATAAACATGTTGTACAGCGGCTGGAAGGGTTAATGGATTTGCATTTTGTGATATACGATGGGGGCCAACAGCAAATCTGCTGAAGAACACTCCAATCGATCAAAAAGCTGAAAATATAGAAATGGCGGTGCTAAGGATGCGATCCTTGCACCGCTTCTTTCGTAAATGGGTCGCACATCCATTTTGTGAAAATGTGGTTCTCCTTTGCTTAATTCATTCCAAGAAATTTGGAGACAACAGCGATGGGAGGAACGATTCGTACACGGAGCGTCTCCTAACAGAAAAAGGAGATAGCCCTATCTAAAATGTACCCCGTAGAGTAGACACCTAAAAAAGGTCTGCTCTACGGGGTACATTTTAATCTATTGGGACACCTTCTTTTTTAATCCGAAAAACTTAAAAACAAAATGTGACCGATCTACGTCCATAACTGTGTTAATGGTAAAAGGAGGTCTAGGCGATGCAGATCGATTCGCTCCGGCCGGGCGGAGATATTACGGAAACCTATGAATTATATGGCGATATGCTTTTTAAAATAGCGATGGTGTACCTTGGGAACAAACAGGATGTCGAAGAAGCCATTCAGGAGACGTTCATTAAACTGATATATAAAGCGCCTGACTTCAGGGACCAGGAGCATAAGAAAGCCTGGCTCATTCGGGTGATTACGAACCATTGCAAGAACATGCAAGGGAGTCTGTGGCGCAAGCGGGTAACCAAAATGGAGCATATGAACGATTATTTTGTCGAACCGTCGGAACGGACATTGATGGATAACGTCATGAGTTTGCCGTTCAAGTATAAGTCGGTCATCCATCTGTTTTATTACGAGGATTATTCCGTTAAGGAAATCGCCGGGATTTTGCAGATTAACGAGTCTGCGGTCAAGATGCGTCTTCAGCGCGGCAGGAAGCTGCTGCGCATGGACTTGGAAGGAGAGGACGATTGATGAATCGGAATGACTACAAATCATTGATAGATCGAATGGAACCTGACAAAGGACTGGAGGAGCGGATTATGAAAGGAATGAAACAAAATCAGCGTCAAACGACCAGAATGAGCCGAATGGGGGTCGCCGGCGTCACCGCGGCCGTTATGTTGGGGCTGGTGGTAGTAGCTTCGCTGGTATTGAATCTTGAGAACGAGCCAGCGAACAGCGATATCCCGGTCGTTCAACAGGGGACGGGGGAGAATACCCCGCCGACCGCGAAGGTTGGTCACGATCCGGTAACCATTCCGAAAATCGAGCTTCCGAAGGACAGCAACATCAAAGCCGACATGATCGGTTTGGTTGTATACCAGGGCAATATCTACACCCAAACCGGTACGCAAATCACGCCGGACATCGCCAAGCAGCTGCGTGGGGATAAGCTTGGACGGTCGAAATCGGGAATTACGGAATGGAGCTCCGCCGACGATTACACGGAGCTTGCTTCGACGATCGGCGAAATGGATATTTTCACGGTGAAGGGATATGATGCCGATTTTAGAATCATGTCCTACATGGAGCATGACGGGGAAGTCTACGCCGAATTGTATGAGCACCTCAACGGGATTACGGTGGCCAAGGGCGAGGATATCATCGGCAAGCTGAATCTGGTGGGGAACATGACTTCGGTTCAATGGCAGGATTTCGACAGCTGGAACATGGGCGAGAATAAGCTGCGCGAGCTTGCCGACGATACGGCGGTGCAAGCCTTCGTTGAAGCTTTATATGAAGCGAAGCCGATAGCGGCAGAGCCTCTGTTTGAGCAAGGGATCTACGAGACCGGGCCTAGCGAGCAGAAATTTCTGTATATTGAGCTGCAGGACGGGACGGAAGTCCAGTTAAGGCTGTTTAAAGGCGGCCAATATGTGCGATATGCCAATGCGCCTGTGTTCTTTCAATTGGAAGGCGAGGCATATACCACGCTGTGGGGGCTGATGGAGGAATAGGTTGTCCTGCCGTTTGTAGCAGCGTAAAAAAGATAATGTAAAAAGCTAGAGGCTATCCCTAATCGGATGGCCTCTTTTCGTTGCTGTAGGATCGATAAGGGCGATTCCTTTATTGTTTATCGTATTGGCGGATCCGAGTTATTCGCTTGTTCTCGATGATGGGCGGTTCGCTTTCACGAATGTGCTCGGCGTCATTCCGTAATACCGGGTAAAGGCGCGGGAGAAGGTGAACAAATCCGAATACCCCAGGGATAAAGCGGTCTGCGTGATGCTGGTTCCCTCGGCGGTTAACAGGCGGGTCGCTTTCTCCATGATCAACTGCTGCATGTAGCGGGACGGAGAGATGCCGTATCGGCGGGTAAAAGCGCGGGTGAAGTGACTGCGATGCACGCCGGCCCAGGCGGCAAGGTCCTCCACGGACAGGTTCTCCGTGCAATGAAGCCCCATATAACCGGGGGCGGATTCGAGCCAGTCGGAAGCAGCCGGGAGGTGCTGGTCCCGGTTGGGATCGATGCTGTGGATCAACTGGAATCCCAGCGACATCAGCTGAAGGCTATGGTCCTGCTGGGGCTGCCGGAGCAAACGCTGGATGTCCTTGATGACAGCCAAGGCATCGTCCCTGAAGGCATTTCGTCGATAGGGCCGCTCCGGACCTAAATCGACATGCCTCAATATGGACGGCATCAACTCGCCCATAAAGGCCGTCCAGGTGATCATGGTAGACGGCTCGTCGCAGTCCTTGAAATATGTATAGACCGAGCCGGGGAAGAGGCAGAAGAGGTCGCCTTCCGAGAGGGAGACACTGCTGCCGTCCCAGCCGAACCGCACTTTGCCGCTGGCAACGAAATGTATACTATAAAACTCGACGGACCGGGGACCGACTTTATCGGTGAAAAAGGGGTGGGATCCGGATTTGAATATCCATAATCCCAGTTGTGTCTCAAAGTGAGCCGGGTTATTAAAGTATTCTTCCCGGGATGGCTGCTGATTTACTGTTAAACTCATGTGTCCTCCTTCCACCTATACCGATCATTTCTTTTGTTACTGCTATAATGCAACATATTGTATAACGATTGCAAGGCTGGAACATTCCGTATTCGTCCGCCAAAAGGTACGATGATGAGGAACAAGTTGAGCATAGTAGAGGTGAATGGAGATATGAAACAACCGAATTTTATCGTGATTTATTGCGATGACTTAGGGTATGGAGATCTTGGATGTTACGGTTCGGACACGGTGAGAACCCCACATCTGGACGGGTTGGCTGATGAAGGCATTCGTTTTACGAATTGGTATTCGAATTCTCCGGTCTGCTCTCCGTCACGAGCCTCTTTATTGACGGGCAAGTACCCGGCCCGAGCGGGAGTCGGCGAGATTCTGGGGGCGAAGCGGGGCTCGCATGGACTGCCTGCCGACGAGGTGACGTTGGCCAAGGCGCTCAAGCCTGCCGGGTACAGGACGGGGCTGTTTGGAAAATGGCATCTGGGCTTGTCCGAGGAAACCAGCCCGAATGCGCATGGATTTGATGAGTTTTTCGGATTCAAGGCAGGCTGCATCGATTTTTACTCGCACATTTTTTATTGGGGCCAAGCCCATGGCGTCAACCCCCTGCATGATCTGTGGGAGAACGAAACGGAGGTTTGGGCGAACGGCCGGTACATGACCGAGCTGATCACGGAACGATCGGTTGATTTCATTCAGCGGTCGCGGGAGCAGGAAGCTCCGTTCTTCTTGTTTGCGTCGTACAATGCGCCGCACTACCCGATGCATGCGCCGCAGGAATATATGGACCGGTTTGCGCATTTGCCTTGGGATCGGCAGGTCATGGCCGCCATGATTGCCGCGGTGGACGACGGCGTCGGGGAGATCGTGAAGGCCTTGAAGGAAGCCGGCTGTTACGAGGATACGGTCATTTTTTTCTCCAGCGATAACGGACCGTCCTCCGAGAGCCGGAACTGGCTGGACGGAACGGAAGACGTGTATTACGGGGGAAGCGCGGGGATCTTCCGGGGGCATAAAGCAAGCCTGTTCGAAGGCGGCATCCGCGAACCTGCCATATTGAGCTGGCCGAACGGTTGGAAAGGAGGACAAGTGCGCGATGAGGTGGCGGCTATGATGGACATCGCACCGACCTTTTTGGATCTGGCCGGCGTCGATCCGGCGGCAGGACCGCTTCAAGGCGTTGCGCTGGACGGAAGCAGCCTGAAGGAGATGCTGCAAATGCACGAGCCGTCGCCGCATAAGCAATTGTTCTGGGAGTATCAAGGCCAACTGGCTGTTCGGGAAGGGGATTGGAAGCTGGTGCTGAACGGGAAGCTCGATTTCGACCGCGTGGTTCCCGATCAGGTTCACCTGTCCGATCTGTCCAGGGATCCCGGGGAGCGAACCAACCTGGCGGACCGTTACCCCGAGATCGTGGAACGGCTTAGCCGGGATGTGCGAGACTGGTATGAGGAAGTGCAGCGTCACGAATCCTGAGCGTGAATAGAGCATATCATCTATGCCTCAGCGATAAATGTAAAAAGAGTCCCGGCAACCGAGGCTCTTTTTGTTTGGGATGAATGGTATGAGCTGAAAAGCAGCTTTGATCCTTAAAAAGGATTCAGCACATGGTAGAACACGTTTGGCGAAGCCATGCGGTAATAATGGCTGCACCAGCCGACTCCCTTGTGATTGTCGCGGTTGGTCGTGCTGAACACCAGCCGTTCCTGCTCAAGCTCCTCGATCCGTGCCGTCCGTCCTTCCACGTATTCCAGAATGCGGAACGATGCTGTGTCCAGGCGGGTGATGACGCCGCCATAACGGATGTCGATGACCTCCCAGCCAAAGGGCTTGAACATCCGGTGCCACTGCGTGCGGTGGGCAATGCGCAGCTCTTGAACGGCTTTGGAGATGGCAGGGAGCACGTTCTTGGCCATATGCCTTAAGGTATCGGCGTCCTTGGCATCATAGGCTTGCTTCAGCAGGATGCCGATTTCGCTCTTGCGTTTGAGGACGGCGCTCAGCTTCTCCGGCATCTCGAACAGATAGTCCAGCTCGGCCGTGCTATCGCGCTTCGCGCGCAGGTTTTGCTCCAGCTCGGCATAGTGGTTCGATAGGTCCAGGCCTTCGATCTGTTTGTCGAACATTCCGAGGAGCACGTCCTGATACAGTAAAAATTTTGAAGGGTTGCTCTGCTTGGCGTTGTTCGGCTCCTGGCCCGGAATCTCGTCCAGATCCTTCAGCAGGAGGAACGCCTCCATATCGATGCCCGTACAGAATTTCACCCGTTCCGCCAACTGAGCCGGGGAAGGCTCCTGTTCCAAGTAGGCATGCTCGGCATAAAGCTGCAGACCGAGCAGCGCCGCGAACGGATTTCCTTCGTTGCCGTCGTCGCCCCACATCGTGGCGTATACCTCGCGGATTCCTTCCCGCTTGCACACTTGAAGCGCAACATTCGAAGCGTTCAGGGACAACCCGTAGTTGACGCCGAATGTGTTAAAGATCCAGACGGCTCCGGCAAACACGAGGTTGCAGCCCAGCGGGCGGTGATTGGCGATCAGCTTCTCATAGTCCTCCGGCTCCATGTGGGTGTAATCCCAGTACACCATGTCCACATCCTTCGGGATGCGGCGGGCCATATCCTCCGGAATCGAGGTGTCCTTGTCGTAATACGCCGCATCGCCGCCTCCGCCGGCAGCGAGCTTCAGGAACATGTCGCTCCACATCATCGGCTTCAGGCCGCGCTTGCGGACGGCAGCCAGGACTTTGTCCAGATGGGCGATCATAATGTCGAAACGGCTCACATAACCGTTGTGATCCAAATATTTACCACGTCCGAGCTCCTCCGCTTCGTCCATCCCGATATGAATCTTGTTGCTGCGGAACGGAGCGCTGGCAGCCTCGATCATCCGTTCAATCAGGGAATCGGTCTGCTCGCTGCCGACGAGCAGGGCACCTTTCGTATCGCGGTAATGCTTGATGGGCTCCCACTTCAGAAACTCCTCCAGGTGCGCCAAGGTTTGGATGCTTGGAAAAGCCTCAATGCCGAATTGATCGGCATAATCGTCTATCTCTTTCAGCTCCGCCTGCGTGTAGCGACCGCGCATATAACCGAAATACGGTTCGCCTTCGATCTGGTAGGTGTCCTCCATGTATAACATCACGCTGTTCATCCCCATCAGGGCCATCTTGTTCAGCATGAGCTTGAAGCTGTCCACGGTCAGCACGGCGTTGCGGGACAAGTCGAACATCGGGCCGATCTGGTCAAATTGCTGGCGTTCGTGAAAGTGGAACGTATCGTTTTGGCGGCTATGTTGAACCAGCAAGCCGAGTCCCCTGAAAAATTGATGTTTTCGTCCGTAACGAATATAGGCGTGGTCTCGGTCCTTGCCGACCTCCAGATCGCCATCGGACAAGGCTACCTCAACGGGGATGCCGTTATCCCCAAGTTCGACGCCAAGCTCATCCAGCAGCAGCTCAATGCCTGGCATGACATCCGTAACAGCGCCCTCGAAACGAAATTCCATATGAAATCCCCCTGCATTCATGATTTTACGAACATTAAACATTATATCATTATAATGTTTAATGTTATGGGAATCCTCGCGGGAAATCAATCCTAAGTTTGCGAAAAGTATCCTTCCAATCCATCTTACTATCGCTTAAGTGAGAACATTGGATAACAAAGCGAGATGAAATAACTTATATTTTCGTAACCATTGTTCGTTCTAAGTTTTTATGTATATGAAAGGGAAATAGGCATATTCAAGTATTCTAAATCAAGCTGATCTTTAATAATGAATATTATTTCCTAATATTACCCAATAAACACTAACCCAACTATTCAATAATTTCCGTATGCATGCTAACAAAGATAATTATAAATATGGGGGATATGTATGAAAAAGATATCATCTTGGTTCAAAACAAAATAGTAATAATATTGATGATATGTGATATGAACCTATATTAGAGCTAAACCTATTTTGTTTTAGTCCGATCCAGTCTGGATTAATTTATTCTGGAGAAGGTGAGGTTACAACGAAACATTTACTGGACGATTCACGTCTAAATAGGAAAGTATTGTAAATCAAAAAATGATAAGGTGGGAATTTGATGAAGACACAAAGAAAAGTAATTATTTCCTTAATCGCATGTCTCTTATTAATTCCTTCAGTAGCCTCAGCTAAAGAAACAGAATTGAAGTCACCTGCTGTCAAAACAGTGAAGGCTCAAAAAATCTGTCCTTCAGCCAAGGGCGAAAGAGAGAAACAAAAAGTGGAGGGAGACCGAACCGTGAAAGATGCAGTAATCCTTGAACCGCTGCAAACGCTTATGGACGACTACAAACTGAATAAAACAGAAGAACTGATCGAAGTAAGTATTATGCTTAGATATGATCTGAACATATCCAAACAAAACTTTTTAAAAACGAAGTTCTCTGCGTTTAAGGAGGCTGTAACTGACAAGGATGGTTTCGGAGGATACAGTTTTTTTGCCAAGTTGAAAATCAAAGAAATTGAGGAAGTGAGTACATGGAGTGAAGTATCCACCATTTCACTTCCATCGGATACGGTGTCCATCTATTAATTATGTTGAGAAGCCCGTACTACGCTGATTCATTTGGCGAAGTATTGAGGCTTTTTTTTATGATTTTCGGAAATATAGGAGCGCAGCATGTATCCGGTTCCTCTGACAGAGATAATAAATCGGGGCGTTCTTGGATGGTCCTCAATTTTTTTGCGAACACGGTTTATGTATACATAGAGCAGATGAAGATCTATATTTTCCTCTGAGAGCCACATGAACTTATAAATTGTAAGCAAAGGAACTGTTTCATCAAGGTTATAAGCAAGACGTTGGAGAAGACGGAGTTCTAATCTGGAAAGGGACAAAGGAAGACCGTTTTTCATGAAAATAGATTGATCGATATCAATGTAACAGTGGTTATCAAGGATTATGGGCCTTGTCGATAAAATATCCATTGGTCACCTCGCTCGTTATATTGGTCATACATTATTTTCCATAAGTGTATTATAGATAATAGTTTTTGGATTTGAAAGACCTTATTTGACGTATTTCAGGAATAGTTTAGAGAATTATTGATAACCTAAATAAGTTGTTAGATAGAAAACAAAAATACTAATGTATACTTATTTTGTAAAAATATTCATATATTTGTAAACTCAATAAGAAAATATCATTATCGAACTCAGATACAAAAGGAGGGGAATCTTGGTATTCTAGCTTTTTATTTCGATGTGCACATGATATTAAGAAGGTCAATAAGGAGGTACAGTCCATGAATTCAAAGAAATTCGTCAAGTGTCTTAGTCTTTGTATCCTATCCTGTCTTCTTGTTTTGCCTACAACGGTTAGTGCTGATGGAGTTCAAATTGCGCCAGAGCATCTGCCCCTCACGAAATCTCTGGCTACCCTTGATGTACAAGTCAACCTGTTGGATTCTGAACCCGATTTTACGGAGAGTAGTCTGTCCCTGAACCTCAATAGGACCCAATATAACACCTTGACAGCCCCTTCGAAAATGTTGGACAAATTGAAAGAAAGACTTCAGGTTATGACATTACATGCTCAAGGGAAAATAGACGTAAGTATCATGCTGAATTACGATGCAGGGATGACGAAGGAAGAATTCATAGAAAGGGAATCGGAAATATTCAATGGTAATATCACAGATTTGAATGGTTTTGGTGGTTACAGTTTTTTTGCCACTTTAACAACCGATCAAATTGAACAATTACTGCAATTGGATGAAATAGCCTCCCTTTCAACCCCGGACGATGTAGTGTCTGTATATGGTGAGCCAGACGAACAGCAATCAGAAATCTATTTGAACGGTGCTACCGATATGACTGGAATTAAAAAGGGAAGAAGTGACTACGGAGTAACAGGTAATCGTGATGGAAAGGCATCGTATTCCAAAAACGACTCAGTGATCGCAGTAATTGATACGGGTATAGATAGTGGACATGTTGATTTGAGTGGAGGCAAAATTATAGGCTGGAAGGACTTTGTGAATACATCCTCAACTACAGCGTATGATGATTTGGGTCATGGAACGCATGTTGCCAGTATTGCAACTGGAACGGGAGCGGGAGATCCCGGAATAGAAACTGGGGTGGCTCCTGGTGCAGCCCTCGTGGGGATCAAGGTATGCTCAAGCAATACAAGTTGTTCTACCCAGAATATACTGAGTGCGATGGATTGGATTGTTGCCAACAAGGACACATATGGAATTGATATCATTAATATAAGTCTCGGCAGTTCAGGATCGGCCAACACAAGCTTTTGCAACAGGGTGTCTACTGCGGCGAATAATGGAATACTTACTGTGGTGGCTGCAGGGAATACACCAACAGGATCGGACTATGGCTCGCTTAATCATATGGCCAAATGTTCGGACGTGTTGTCCGTTGCGAATGTGGCGGACCCTTACGAAGGAGGATGGTATCTAAATGCTTCGTCCAACCGGGGAACCGGATCGGAAGGTCCTACATTGGCAGCACCTGGGACTTCTATTCGCGCTGCTAAGGCAAACTCTACTAGCGAATATATTACATACACCGGAACTTCAATGGCCACTCCCATGATTACCGGATTAGCAGCTTTAATGCTTCAAGCTAGTAATGGGAGCCTTAATTATGATTTTAAAATAGAAGATTATGGGATGTCGGGATATGATAAAGTTTATGGTAACGGGCTCATCCTAGGCCATCAAACGATTAAAGCTGCCTCAGGGTCTTCTACCGGTTCTTTCGATAACTATCGTAATCATATTCGAGCACAAACAAATATAGCAGCGAACAACATTAATTTATACAATATTAAGGTTAATAGCACAGATGCTCATTTCGCCAACACACTGATCATCAATGATGAAAATGGTGCAGACTTGGATTTGTATATATGGAAACCGGGGGTTGAGCCTATTCAGAATGGACAACTGAGACTAGATTTGGCGATCCAGAGTAGTACAGGAGTTCTTCCTCAGGAAACGATTAGTTTTAAGCCAACAGCAACGGGCAACTACACCATAGGGGTCCTAGCCTATAATTCAGCTACTTATGCCTTGGATTGGGCAGGGCAAATATCGGTTCCATGACAGATGTTTAGGATGAGAAATCTAAAACAACAGAACAAAAGCCGGTCCACTCTTATGGGGGCCGGCTTTTGTTCTGTTTGGTGCGCTCGACAAGGGCGATAACTTGGAGATGTTAGTCCGCTACAGGCTTGGCGTAGGACTGCTAGCTAAAGGCAAGGGGTCCGCCGCGAGGCGGAATCTGAAGGAAACCGACGGCAAACCCTCGGTCTGACGGACAGAAATCACATACAATGCAGGATGGGACTGGCGAGCTTGCCTAACAAAGCAAAGTCCAATACTGCTCGAATCCCATCCTGTAAATTGTGGCAGGTGGATGAGGGGAAGGTTATCGCTCTTACCTGGGGAGATCTCACAGAAGAAAAAATCCGAACGGCGGAGTGAAGCTTGCTGTGAGAAGCTAGCAGAAGCCATACTACAGAGAAGCTTTTTTTGGAAAGGGCCGAACAATCGTAAGTCTCGAGTATATACCGAACGGTACGTAGGGTGGTGTGGAAAGTCGGCTACTCAACTAATGGGTAGCCTCCTATCCGATTGTTATAGCTAGATGCTGCTGGAGAAAACTCGCTTGAGCCACAAAATTCATTGTGAAAACAGGTCAAAATGTGGTTGACGAGAAGGAGACTCGATACTACAATAAATGATGCAAACGTTTCCATTGCAATCGCTTTCATCTATTTTTGTTTCATTCTATATTTCGAACATATTCTCTAACTCTTGTCAGTAATTGTCGTACTTTACTTGATGGAAGCTCAAACCTGTTTATGCAAGCGTTTGCGCAATGATTGGCATCAACATCGTATCAGCTGTACCTAATCCAAGAACAGAAGGAGGCTATTTGTTTCATGAGAATGACGGTTTCAAGCAAACGAACGTGGTCCATCTTCATGATTGTTTCGCTGATTTTCTCCATGCTCGGCATTCCGCCATCAACGGCCAATGCCAATAGCGCGCCAAGCCAGGTTACGCTGGTGGGGACTCTGCAATCCGAATTAGGCCATAGCGGGGATTGGGATCCGGCTGCTGCCGCGACAACCATGCACGATATGGGGAACGGAGAATACAGGTTCACCGGCAGCTTGCCCGCGGGATCGTACGAATACAAGATCGCGATCGACGGAAAGTGGGACGAGAATTACGGCTCCGCCCATTATTCCAATCCCAGCGGAGCAAACAAGGATGGCAACATCCTCATAACGCTCGCTCAAGATTCCCAGGTTACCTTTTATTACAATCATGGGACGCACCGGATCGCGGATTCTACATACTATGCTCCGATCGAGGCGGGTAAGCTACCCCGAGTGATTGGCAGCTTCCAATCGGGCATCGGCGAAGCGGCTAACTGGTCGCCTGCGGATGCGAGATTAATCATGCAGGATTCCGATTATGACCATGTATACACGGTGACGGCCGACGTCTACGAAGGGGATCATGAGTACCAAATCGTTTTGGGCAGCGACGCGGCAAGTCCGGTTCACCCCGCTAATCGGGAAAAGCTTCAGCTGCCACAGGACGTTAAGGTTACGTTCAGCTACGATGCGGCCAATCACGGCGTTGCCGCTCATTTCACGGTACCCGCTGATCCGGAAACGCCGGTGCCGGCTAACCATCTGCGCGTCCATTACAACCGGGCTGACGCGAATTATGGCAGCATCGGACTGTGGATATTCGATGACGTCGCATCCCCGTCCGCCAACTGGCCGATTGGCGCAACGCCATTCCCTGGCGGGCAGCAGGACGGCTATGGGGCCTTCGTCGACATTCCGCTCAAGGACGGCGCCCAAAAAGTCGGCATCGTCGTTGTCGATCGTTTCAACGGCAATAAAGACGGCGGCGACAAGAAATTCACCCTAGCCTCGCCGGACATGAACGAAGTATGGCTCAAGGAAGGCTCCGATACGGTATACAGCTTTGAGCCTGTTGACCTGCCGGCGGATACCGTGCGCATTCATTATCAACGGCAGGATCAGAACTACGATCCGTACGGTTTGTGGATATGGGGCGACGATGTCGCTGCGCCTTCGAAGGATTGGCCGACGGGGGCTACCATGTTCCCATCAGGCCAAACCGACCGATATGGCGCATACGTGGACGTTCCGATGAAGCCGGGGGCCCAGAAGATTAACTTTCTCGTGCTGGATCCGGCCAAAGGAGACGCCGGCAAAGACGGAGGCGACAAAGGCTTCACCCTGGTAGACCGATACCAGCATCTGTTCATTCAAGAAGGCGACAACACCGTCTACACATCTCCGTATGGGGAAGTGCCTACCGGGTTGGTCTCTGCCGAGGTATTGGCTCCCGGAAAGCTCCAGCTCGGATTTACCATGACCGATGGTTTGGAAGCGGATACGCTGAAGAATGAGCTGCAGATTAAGGATAAGGACGGCCATACGGTTGCCATTCAAAACGTGAAGGTTACCGGAAACACGACCATCGAAGTGTCGGCATCATTTCAGCTGGATCAGATACCGCTAAGCGTAACTTACGCCGGAAAAACCGTATCCGCCTCCACCGGCTGGAGAATGCTGGATGAGATGTACGCTTACGACGGCGATGACCTCGGGGCGACTTATCAGGCTGGAGGAGCCGAGCTTAAGCTGTGGGCACCGACGGCGACCGACGTCACCGCAAATGTGTACGGCAAGGATGATGCCACGCAGTTTATCGGCAACGTCGCCCTCCAAAAGGGAGACAAAGGGGTATGGTCGGTTCAGTTGAATCCAGGAGACCTCGGTATCCAAGATTTTAGAGGATATTTTTATCAATACGAAGTGACTAACAACGGCGTGACGAAAACCGTGCTGGATCCATATGCCAAATCCATGGCGCAATTCAGAGTGAACACCAAGGGCGAAGTTGGACCGGACGGCGATGCCGTCGGCAAAGCCGCGATTGTCGATTTGAGTCAAACGGATCCCGTCGGATATGATTTTGCGGACATTCCGGACTACGAGCAGCGGGAAGACGCCATCATCTGGGAGATTCACGTCCGGGATTTCACGTCCGATCCGACGATTGAGAACGACCTGCATAACGCGACTTGGGGATCCTACGATGCATTCAAAGAGAAGCTCGAATACATCAAGTCCCTGGGCGTCACCCATGTTCAGCTGCTGCCCGTGATGGCTTGGTATTACGGTGACGAAGCGGCCATGAAGAACAGGGAGCTGGATTATTCGGCCAAAGACAATGAGTACAACTGGGGGTATGACCCGCACAGCTATTTCTCCCCTGACGGTGCTTACTCCGAAGATCCAACGGATCCCGAGCTTCGCATCAAAGAACTGAAGGCGATGATTAACGCCATTCACGAGGCGGACATGGGCGTCGTATTGGACGTGGTCTACACCCATATGGCCAAGGCCGATTTCTTGAATGATATCGTGCCGAACTATTATGCGTTCCAGGACGCCAACGGCAATTTCATCGGCGGCTTCGGCAACAATCTGGCGACCAACCACAAGATGGCCGAGAAGCTGATGGTGGACTCCGTGAAATACTGGTTCGACGAATACAAAATCGACGGCATGCGCTGGGACATGATGGGCGACGCCACCTATGAAGCCGTGCAGAACGCTTATGATGCGGCTGCCGCCATCAACCCGAACGCCTTGTTTATCGGCGAGGGCTGGGTCACGTTCGGCGGTCATCTGTCGGATCCTTCCTTGGCAGGCAAGGGCGCAGACCAGAATTGGATGGATAAAACGGATAACGTCGGCGTTTTCTCCGATGAGTTCCGAAACGAGCTGAAATCCGGCTTCGGCAATGAAGGCGAGCCACGATTCATTACGGGCGGCGCGCGCGACATCCAAACCATTTTCAACAATATCAAGGCGCAGCCGAGCAACACGAAGGAAGACGATCCGGGTGACATCGTTCAATACATTGAAGCCCATGATAATCTGCCGCTGTACGACATCATTGCGCAGTCCATCAAAAAGGATCCGTCGATTGCAGCGAATGACCTCGAGATCCATAAGCGCATTCGCCTGGGCAACCTGCTCACCTTGACCTCGCAAGGAACGGCGTTCCTCCATGCAGGACAGGAGTACGGGCGGACCAAGCAATGGCTGGGCTCGGGGGTACCCGAGCAGAAATACCACGAATTAGAGGATGAGGCAGGAAACCGTTTCGGTTATTTCATCCATGACTCCTACGACTCCTCCGATGCCATCAACATGTTCGATTGGGAGAAGGCGACGGATGAAGCCAAATATCCGGAGAACAACAAAACGCGGGAATATACGACCGGACTGATACAGTTGAGAAAGTCGTCCGATGCATTCCGCCTTGGCGATCAGTCGATGGTGAATTCGAACGTGACGCTGCTGCAGATTCCCGAAGTAAAAGCGCAGGATCTGGTCATCGCCTATAAGAATAAAGCGACGGACGGAACCGGCGATTATTATGTGTTCGTTAATGCCGACAACCAGTCGAGAACGTTGACACTTAATGAAGATCTGACTTCCGGCACGGTGGTGGTCGATAACGATGAAGCAGGCACGACCGGCGTCAAAGCGAAGTCCGGCTTCACGTTAACCTCCGGCTCGATGACGCTTGAGCCTCTGACGGCCATTGTGATTAAAATGAATGCGAAGATCGATGACGGCGGCAGCGGCAGCAACCCCGGCAGTGGAAACGGAGGCGGGGGAGCAGGCGGCAATCCGCCAATCGATCCGGGAACGAAGCCAAATCAGGGTCAGCGGATCGTTAACGAAGAGTCGCTGCGTGGCGGGCAAGAGAAGGTGACAATTCAGCTCGGTGCCGAGGATATCGAAGTTCTCCTGCCGCTGACGGCAGGGGACATCCTGGGGACGAAGCCGCTGGAACTGAAGCAGGACGGCGTGATGGTACAGCTTCCGTCCGCTCTGCTCAAAGCGCTGCGCCAGCTCGTACCGGCCGAGCAGGCTAAGGATGCAGTCATTTCGTTTAAGCTCGAGGAGGTTGGATCGCAGACAGCTGCTTCTCTCGTAGCCAAAGCAGCTGCTGTCGAGAAGGCTAAACTGAAGCAGGGCAGCAAGATGTACGCATTAGATCTTAACGTCCGCACAAAAGACGGCAAGGCATATAAGCTGGAGCATTTCATAGCACCTGTAACGATTGCTTTTCCTGTCGACAGCGTCATTCACGGCAAGCTGGCCGGCATCTACCACATCTCGGATCAGGGGCAATTGAAATATGCTGGCGGCAAGCTGGTAAACGGGTTATTAACGGCTGAAGTCAGTCAATTGAGCTACTATGCCGTGTTGGAATATGACAAATCGTTTGCCGACCTTGTTGGCCATTGGGCGGAGCAAGCGATAAATGAGCTGGCAGCCAAGCATATTGTGAATGGCACCAGCGATACAATATTCAGTCCGAGTCAGCAGCTGACTCGTGCACAATTTGCCGCAATGCTCGTTCGTGCCCTGGGCCTTGAAAGCACGCAAGACACGGCCTTCACGGATGTGGACGGCGATGCATGGTATGCTTCGGCGGTTGCGGCGGCTTACCAGCACGGGCTGGTGAACGGCAGAGGCAAGGGCACGTTCGCACCGAACGAGGCGATCACCCGCGAGGAGCTGGCTGTCATGCTCTACCGTGCATATGGAACCAAGGGGAACGCCTCTCCTTCACCGGAAGCACCGGATCTGAAGGATAGGAAGCAAATTTCTTCATGGGCACTTCAAGAGGTGAATGAAGCTTTGGCCCTTGGCTTAATGAAGGGGCATGCCAATGGCACGTTTACGCCTCAAGCCAAGACCACCCGTGCGGAAAGCGCGCAAGCATTGCTGAATCTGTTGGACCGGCTGCAGTAATTCCGCCCATCCCGCCGATTCGCGCAACGCTGGAATGGGGTTAGAGGGCCGGTTCGGGCGGGAATGACATGGGATCGAGTCGCAATATAGCAATCTCTCGGAAACGCAAGGAGCCTGGACATGGATACATGACCAGGCTCCTTTTTCGTCGATATGGTCGGATTTCCTACCCTAACTTTGGAGCAGTTTCATACTTTACCTAGATGACGGCAGAGGGGGATTGGAGGCGGATGATCTCCTTCATGAGCTTTTTCAGCATGACGGAGGCTTTGACCTTAATGGGCAGGCTGTCCGAGACATGAAGCTGGTAAGCGCCTTGCATAATGGCACTTTTAAGCTCGTCGGCGGACTCGCAAGGCATATGCAGCTCGTTATAGACGCTTCCGAATTGGAGGCATTGATGCGTATCGCTTCCCGCCGTAACAGGTTTTCCGAGGTCGGCAGCGAACCGTTGAACCTGATCTTGATTGGCTTCGCTGCCGTATTGGTACATATCCTTGGCATTGAGATCAAAGGCGTCCAGGCGGCTCAACTGGCTGCGGGTGAGATGGTGGAGCGGTGTGCTCTCCCGGAACGGATGGGCACCGATCTTGAGCAGCGGGAAGGCTTCGGCTAAGTCCATCAGGTCATCAAAGGGAATGAAGGAGCCCTTCTCTGTGTATCCATCCAGCTGGCGGCGGGTCTCCAGAACATACTCCTTCCGGCCAATCAGCAGAATGTGGCCGGTTTCCCGGACATCCACTTCCATGCCCGGAAAGATTTTCAATCCGCCTGCATCATAGTATTCGCCATTGTAGGGAAACATCCGGTCAAGCTGCTGGTACACTTCTTCAAAATGGCGCGTATTGAAATGCTCGGTCAGAGCGAGCGCATCAAGGCCGTTGTCCAGCGCCTCCCGAATCATCTCTTCATAATAAACTTTTGAGAAATCGGACGCTTTGGACAATTTGGCATGGGTATGAAGATCAACTTTCATATTCGAACACTCCTTGTATAAGTCAGTGGTAAGGTCAGCCGATCCAGAACAATAATGCGGTATATGCTGCCGTCCCGAACAGGAACAGCACATCCCTCGCGGACAGGGTCAGGTGGGACAGCTTCAGCTTCTTGGCGGCCGGATTCTTCATGCCGTAGGAGAACCCGCGGGTCTCCAGCGCTTCTACCGTCGTGCGGGAACGTTTAGCAGTTGCCAGCATCAAGGGGAAGAAGGATAGCACCAGCAGCTTTATATAATAGGCTGCGAGCCGCCAGTAGAGAAAACCCGGGCGTTCCGGCGCTTTTCCCCGCAATCGGTAAGAGAGCATTACATTGCGGAATTCTTCGAATAATACGGGGAGTATCCGATAACCGTATGACAAGCTGAACGAGAAGGCGGCAGGCATGCCGAGCGCAAGCAGGCCGTCGCTGATTTTCTCGGGATCCATGCCGGAGAAGACCGTAATGCTCGCAAGCGATACAACCGACAGCTTTAAGGTCAGCTTCAGCAGTGGCAGCGCGGAACTGATGTCCCCACCGAAAAAGAGGGACACAATAAACAGCCAGCCGACCTGGCCGATCAAGCCCAGGCATAGCACAACAATAATAAACGGCGTTACCCGCGACAGAACGGTGGTAACCACCATCATCAGAAACAATCCAGCCAGCACGTTGATGCTGGAGATGAACCAGGGTGCGATAGCGAAGAACAGGTACCAGATCAGCATGCATCGAGGGTCCAACCGGGAAAGGGAGGCATGGCCGCTTCCGTAGGCGGTATTCATCAACTCGAGTTGAATCCGTTCAATCGTAATCTTGTTAAACCAGTTGCGGACTAACTGCATGGTGGTGAAGCTCCTTTCCACTCAGAATGCGGTACATATACTGCGCAAACTCGGCCGGCGAGCTGGTTGGGGGCATGACGCCCAGCCTTGTCGATAAATCCATCATTTGGGTCGGTGCAAGCCCGGCCCGGGAAATAAGCTCCGAATCGGCGAAGATCTCGGAGACGGTGCCGTCGCCGGCCACGACGCCTTGATTTAACACGATGACTCTTGTCGCCCATTCGTGAACCAGCTGCATATCATGGGTAGCGATGATAACGGTGCGGACATGGCCCTCCAGCTCTTGCAGCGTATTCAGCAGCTCCTCGCGAGTGGACATGTCCAGATTGGCCGTTGGCTCATCGAGCAGAATCAGCCGGGGCATCATGGCGGCTCCTATGGCTAGGGATACGCGGCGCTGCTGGCCTCCGCTGAGGAGACGGGCGTCCCGTTCCTTGAGAGGCTCAAGCCGGAAATGGGTCAGCATGCGATGAACCCTGTCCTCAGCCTCCGGGTGGCGGCGGCTCTTTAAGCCATAGGCCACTTCTTTATATACATTATCTTCAATGAACATATCCTCGGGATTCTGGAAGACGTAAGCCACGTTAGCGGATATTTGTTCCATCGATAAATCCTTGGTATTCCTACCCATAATCGAGACGGAGCCGCCGGAAGGCTTGGCGATGCCGGCAATCAGCTTCAGAAGAGATGATTTGCCCGCGCCGTTGTTGCCTACAAGCGCGATGCGCTCCCCTTCATACAGGCGAAGATCAATGCCCCGGAGCACTTCTTGCTCTGCTTTATGAATCGTTCGGTAGCGCAGTACGGATCGGTTAAAATGTACGAGCGTGCTATGCTCCATTTGCCGTTCTGTTTCATGCTCCTGTCGAGGACTGTGCTGGTCGGAATCCGGGTTCTTCACGGTTGTATCAGCCGGTGAAGCATCGTCAGCTCTCGCGCCGGTTGGTGTATGATCAAGCAGCAACGGGGTATCCGTGTGCCTGTGCAGAAGCTCTCCAAAATAGACTTCTGCTTCCTCAGCCGTAATAGGGTAAGGCTGCTTCAGCCGATATCCGGACAATCCCATAGAATGAGAGCCGGAGCCGACCGTTATCGAGTGTCCATCCTGCGGACTGTCGGGGGCCATGCCTCCATTCAGCAGAATCGCAGACAACTGTACCGCTGCTTTGGTCACCTGGGGAGGCTGGATGCCCAGCCGCTCCAGATCTTGAAGGCTGTTCAGCGCTTCGATGACCGGGCGCTGCCACAGTACTTTCCCCTGCTCCATCAGGCACACTTCCTCGCAGTAGTCGGCAATAAACTCCGTATGATGCTCAATCACGATAATGGTTTTTCCATGAACCTGATTCAATTGGCGCAGCACATCATACACCTGCCTGGCGTGCTGGGGATCGAGCTGGGATACCGGCTCATCCACCACGAGAATATCCGGTTCCAGCGAGAGGGCTCCCGCCAAGGCGAGCAGATGCTTCTGCCCGCCGCTCAGCTCCCAGATATAGCGTTCCTTCAGATGGGTTAATCCGCACATATCGAGTGCCCTCGCGCCCAGGGCCCGGTAGTCCGGGAGTCCGTAATTGAGCGGAGCGAAGTTGGCTTCATCCATGACCGTCGGACGGACAAGCTGGTTATCAAAATCCTGATAGACATACCCCACCATCCGCGACAGCTCGGAGACTGTCCGGTTCTCGGCGGAAACCCCGCAGATTTCAACGGTTCCTGTGAAGTCGCCTGAATAATAGTGGGGAATCAATCCGTTGAACAGCTTGCAGAGCGTGGATTTGCCGCAGCCGTTTCCTCCGATGATCGCCGTAAAGCTGCCGCGGCGAATATGCAGGGACGCCTCATTTAGCACGGGCTGCTCCGAACCGGGATAGACGAAGGTGACGCCTGCGATTCGGATTGCCGGCTTGTCATGAACGAACGGTTTAGACATAAGGCGGGTTCTCCGACATTTTCTCTTCTTGAAGTCCGCGGTTTCTTCTGGCCCGCATGAACGTCAGAACCGCAATGGCAACGATGGCGGCTGCACCGATGCTAATCCAGATTGCGCCGATGCCGAACCGGTCTGCAAATCCGCTGTCCCACTCGCCGAAGTTCCAGTCCGTTTCCGAAAGGGATTCCGCTCCGAAGGCAACCAGCGCCAAAGCGATTCCAGCCAGGATCAGCTTGGGCGAGATGATGCCGGCGGCTTCGTATTTCGTAAGCTTCTGGCGGGGTTTAATGCCGAGCAGTGGCTCGATTTTTCCATACAACCTTGGAACCAGATATAATGTAGGCAGAAGAGCGAAGAGAATGCCGGAGAACAGCACATCGTTCAGGAAACCGATGCCTTCGACAAGCACCACGCTTTGTGCAAGCCCGGGCACGGCTTCGAATTCCTCGACGCCGATCCAGACCTTGCCGATGTCTACCAGAGAGCTGCACAGCTGATGGATGATGACGCCCGACATGGCGGCGATGCCTACCTGAGCGCGATTGAGGGGGTTTTTGACCATACGGCCGGCGACGTACATGGCGAAGGAGAAGGTAAGGAACTTCTCCAGCTCACCGAGACCGCCGAATTGTCCGAGCATGAGTTCGCCGAAGATGACCTCGCCGAGCGCAGCCCCCACAGCCGCGTAAAAAGGATGGAACAGCATGCAGAGCGTCAAGGGGATGAACGCGAAGTATTCGACGGAAAGCTCGATCGGACCCAGGCGGAACGCGGGGATGAGCTCAGTGAACATGTTGGATAGGCCGTACAGCGACATGGACAACACAAAAATCATCATTTTCTGCGAAGACGTTAGGGTATAGACCCGTGAATTGCTTGCCATTAAAAAGAAGCCTCCTTGGAAATGGATTTGTTATCAGTATAGGAGGCGATTATTAAAATGAACGGAGTACTATGTCAACGCATTGTAATATTTTTTACATAGATGTTACCATGAAATAAAATTTACATAACAATCACGGCGTATGATGTACTCATACCGAACGAAGAAGACTGATCGTAGAAGGAGTGCAGCAGCATTGAAAAATTGGTTTCCCGATAAATCCGGATTTTCGCCGAGTCAGCTCAAAATTGCCGATTTTATCGAACGTTATCCCGAGGAGATGCTGTTCATGACCGAGCAGGAAATCGCCGATCGGCTTGGCACCAGCATCGCGACCGTATCCCGGTTTTGGCGTGCCGTCGGTTACGACAATGCCAAGGCGTTTAAGCTCAAGCTGCGGGAGTCCTCGGATTCGACGCCTGCGGTGAAACTGGAAAAGACGATATCCCGGCTGGACGCGTCCAGCTTGCCGGTGAAAATGCTGGAGCAGGCGAAGCATCATCTGCAAGATACGATAGAGAGGATCCATCCCGATGAGCTGGAGGAAGCAGCCGGGCTGATGGCTTCGGCAAGACGCGTCTATATCTATGCACCAGGTCCATCCCTGTCGCTGGGCGAGCTGTTATCGTACCGCTTATCCCGGTTCGGCATGTCGGTGCGGATCATGGCCGGGAGCGGCCATGAACTGCTGGAATCGCTGGCACACCTGGAAAGCGAGGATGTCGTGCTGATCTTCAGCTTCACCCGGATGCTCCCGGAAACGGAGGTCATTCTGGACTGCGTAAGCCGCGTGCAGAATGCGGCGATCATGATCACTGACCGGGAGGACTTTCGTTATGGAACACCGGCGCGAATCTCGTTTTATGTCAGTCGGGGGGATATGGGCGAGTTTCATTCCATGGTGACGCCGCTATTGCTGATCGAGCAGCTCATTCTGAGCATCGGCATGCTGAATAAGGAGAAGGTGCTGCGCAAGCTGGATTATTTAGGTGAACTGCGGACTCGGTATGCGGATAAGCTGCCGCGAGGCAAAGCTTAAAGCCTGCTCGATAGTTGCCCATCTATTAATAGCAGAAGTCTTTCAGGCAATCCCTGAAGGACTTTTTTTGCGTCTTTTGTAGCAGAACCATTGGATTATTTATGTGATTTTGTTATAGTTACCCTGATCTAGCTTGCCTCAGCTCGGCCTCCTGTTCTTCCAGCAACTCTCTGCGTCTGCACCTGGCGTTCAAGGCACACGACGAAAGTGTGAACGTCATCTTGACCAGGTGAGGTTCTGGATACAAAAGTTGGAGTGGATTGTAAAATCGGCAGGCCTATCGCGCGAGGAAAATGCATCTAACTTCGATTTGAGACGTAGTATGTGTTATATCCTTATGTATCTATGTTTTACGGATGTTTCAAAAGGCGGTTATAGGTCGAATCAGTCATCGCTCTATAGGAGTAGGGGAGGTGTTAATTCTTGAATGGCTCGAAATCCGTGAAGCTGCTCCTGCTTATGGCGGTTATCGCGATCGTGAATATTGTCCTGGTCTCGCCCGGGCTGCTTGGATTCCAAATCGGCGGCGACAGCGCCTTCCAGTCGGCATTGGTCATCACCGTATGGGTTGTCAGTGTTCTTGCACTCTTTTATGGCAGTTATGTCTTGTTATTCAAGCCTCCGGCTGCGAAGGCGATCCAAACGATTCAGACCCGTGAGGATTACATAGACGCGCTTCACCATTATCGTAACGTGAAAGTGCTGAAGAATGATATCGCTCTTGCCCTGGACCAATTGGAACGAATCGAGAAAAAGAGAAATGCGCTGCTGAATGTCCTGGGTCAGCGTTTTGAACAAACGGAGCTCAGTTACAAGAAATTCATGGCGGTCATCGATGAGGTGGAGAAGCTATTCTATCTCAATATCCGGGGGATTCTGAACAAGCTGGGCGTCTTCGCCGCATCTGATTTCACCCGCATGGCCGATCAGCCCAAAGCCTCCCAGCTATCCGGCAAGGTGGCGCAGAAAAAAACAGCTCTGTACCAAGAGTATCTGGCTTACGTAACCGGTTATTTGGAGGCGAATGAGGAGATCATGCTCAAGCTCGATAAACTGCTGCTGGAGATTTCCTTGCTTGGCAGCACCGATTACCGGGATGTGGAGGAGATGCCCTGCATGAAGGAAATCGATATGTTAATCAAACAAACCAAACTATATAAGCAATAAGAGAGGGAGATGATTATGCGAAGCAAGGGTAGTGCCTTTGTTGTATTAGTGGCCATTGCAGTGGTCGTGTTTGTTCTGGTGTACGCGGGGATCGCGTTAACCTCGAACCTGGGCAAGAGCGAAGCCGAGGTCGATTCGGAAGGCGCGGCTAAGAAAATCAACAAAATCTACAAGGACATTATGGTTACGACGGCGGACCCGATAAAAGGTCAAGTCGATCTGGACCCGGTGGCCGTAGCAGACTCCCTGCCCGATATATCCAAATTCCCGATCTCGGTTGAGAATACAACGGACTTATACGTCGAAATATTTTCTTCTCCCGAGAAAGCAGGGCCGGGCATTGACGGATGGCTGAATGAAGTGGCAACGGAGTTCAACAACTCCAAGCCGGTGGTGAACGGACAGCCGGTATCCGTGAAGATCCGCAATATTGCTTCGGGAACCGCAACCGATTACATAACATCCGGGAAGTACGTGCCGGACGCTTTTACCCCTTCCAATGAGCTGTGGGGGGAGATGGTTAAGGAATATGGCGTCAAAGCCGAGCTAGTATCCAAGCGTCTCACGGGGAACGTGACCGGCGTTGTCACCCGAAAGGCCAAATACGACGAGCTGGTGGAGAAGTACGGCTCCTTGAACGTCAAGACGCTGACGGATGCGATATCGAATAATGAGTTGGCGATGGGGTATACGGATCCTTTTGCCAGCTCGACGGGTCTTAACTTTCTGATCACGGCCCTTGAAACGTTTGACAGCTCGGATCTGCTTAGTGAAAAAGCGGTACAGGGTTTCGAAAAATTCCAGGCGAACGTCCCTTTCACGGCTTCGACCACGATCCAGATGCGCGATGCGGCGAAGTCCGGTATGCTGGATGCCTTTGTTCTGGAGTATCAGACCTATGTCAACGCGGCGGATATGAAGAGCGGTTATGTCTTTACCCCGTTTGGCGTAAGGCATGACAGTCCTTTGTATGCGCTCGGGAAATTGCCGCAGGAGAAGCTGGAGATCATTAAGAAATTCGCGGCGTTTGTCGAGCAGGACAAATACCAGAAGATGGCCGACAAAAAAGGGTTCAATGGTCTGAATGATTACCAATCCGAGCTTGAAGTTGTTGACAGCAGCCTGCTGCCGTCCGCCCAGAAGCTGTGGAAGGAGAAGAAGGACGGCAACAAGCCGGTTGCGGCCGTGTTTGTGGCGGATGTGTCGGGGAGCATGGACGGTGAGCCGTTAAACCGCCTCAAGGAATCGCTGTTGACGGGACAGAAATATTTGGGCCGGGACAACAGCATCGGCTTTGTATCGTACTCCACGGATGTCACGATTAATCTGCCGATCGGCAAATATGACTTGAATCAGCAATCGATGTTTGTCGGGGCGATCAACAGTCTTGAAGCCAGCGGGAATACCGCCACCTTTGACGGCATTGCGGTGGCGATGAAGATGCTTCAGGACGAGATGGCGGCGAATCCGGACGTGAAACCTCTGATTTTTGTGCTGAGTGACGGAGAGACGAACGTTGGCCACTCCCTTGACGATATTCGGGAACTGATCCAAGCCTACAAAATCCCGGTGTACACGATTGGCTATAATGCGAACATCCAGGCGCTTCAAAGTATCTCCAGCATCAATGAAGCCGCCAGCATCAACGCCGATACCGATGATGTCGTATACAAAATCAGCCAGCTGCTGAATGTGCAGATGTAGCATCAATACAAGCGATATAAGAGTTAACAAGAAACTTGGAGGAGGGGTTATATTGTCATTTACGATGGAAGTCATAAGTCCCGAGGAGATCAAGACGGCGATTGAGGAGCAGGTGAAGCCTGAGCCGGAAGAAGTCACGCAGCTGAAGGAGCTGGCGGCTAACAATGTGCAGGCCATCATGGAGCTGGATATTGAATCGCTCGAGAAGCGAAGACAGGTGCTGCAATCCATTGAAAGCTTTGGCATCAGCACGATGAGATCCTCCTCGGAGAAGAATGCGCTCCTGCAGGTTCAGGTGGGGAGATTATCGAAAACCGGGGATGAAGGCGGTCAAGTGGCTAAAGGGTTAACGGAGCTGCAGCTGCAGCTGAAGGATCTGGATCCGAGCGTTGTGGATTTTGCGAAAAGCGGGCTCCTGGGCATGGTATTTAACCCGCTGCGCCGATATTTTGCCAAGTTTCAAAAGGCGGATGCCGTCATTTCGGACATCATCATTTCTCTTGATAAAGGAAAAACCGTATTAAAGAATGACAACACCACGCTGGAGATTGAACAGCAAACCCTCCGCGAGCTCACCAAAAAGCTGCAAAAGGAAATTCAGCTGGGCATGCTCATGGACGCAGAGATCGAATCCCAGGTCGAGGCGGCTAAAATACGGCAGGAGTCGGAGGATAAAATCCGGTTTATTACTGAAGAGGTGCTGTTTCCGCTGCGCCAGCGCGTGATGGACCTGCAGCAGATGCTGGTCGTGAACCAGCAGGGGATCATGGCTATTGAAGTGGTCATCCGGAACAACAAAGAATTAATTCGCGGCGTGGATCGGGCGAGAAACGTAACGGTAACGGCGCTGAAAATCTCGGTCACGGTGGCTAGTGCCCTGTACAACCAGAAGATTGTCCTGAAGAAAATCGAGCTGCTGAACGAAACCACGAACAACCTGATCAGCGCCACTTCCAAAATGCTGAAGGATCAGGGCGCGGCGATTCACAAGCAATCGCTGGAAACGAGCATTTCCGTCGATACCTTGAAGCAAGCGTTCACGGATGTGCTGTCAGCGCTTGATTCCATCAGCACATATAAGCAGGAGGCTCTCCCGCGGATGCGTGAGACGATCCACCAGTTCAGTGAGCTGGCGGTAACGGGCGAGCAGCAGATCCAGCGCTTGGAGCGGGGGCAGAAGCTGGGACTGTAGCGTAGGCGGGGACATCATCAAATAAA
Source organism: Paenibacillus sp. FSL W7-1332 (assembly GCF_037969785.1). Classification (NCBI taxonomy): domain Bacteria; kingdom Bacillati; phylum Bacillota; class Bacilli; order Caryophanales; family Paenibacillaceae; genus Paenibacillus; species Paenibacillus sp. FSL W7-1332. The sequence goes on from NZ_CP150209.1 coordinate 491,093, forward strand.
GAGTGTGCGGTTACGAGACTGCACACTCTTTTTATATGGACAAAGCCTTAGGCTCGCAAATAATTAAGCAGGATCCGCTTGAGAATCGCCAGGGGTCGCTTTTTATTACGTTATTTCAATGGAATATTCTTTAATAAGGGACGTAAGTTCTTGAAAGGTGAATTTGTGATTAACCATATCGACCGTGAAGTTCTCTGCTTGTTTTTGATCCATGATAAATCGATATCCGTTATAGCGTAAAAACAGGAGAAGAGCCGTGAAGGCGGTTCTTTTATTGGCGTTTTGAAATGGGTGATTTTGTCCCAGTGATTCAAATAATGCAGCTGACTTTTCCCAGATAGATAAATAGGCGTCCTCTCCAAAAGCTGACGATTTAGGCCGATGGAGAGCCGACTCAAGCAAATGCGGGCTCTTTACACCGATATGCTCGCCGACACTATATTTCTGTATCATAGCGACGTTAATGGCGATAACCTCTTGGGAGGTTAGATAACGTATAGGGTTCATCGATCTTTTAACCCTTTTAGGGTCTGGTCGTATTCGCTCATGATCTCAGACAAAGTATCTAAGAAATCAGGGCTGATGCCGTCAGGTAGGGAGACTTTGTTAGCTTTTTTAATGATGATCTCACCATCGGTTTGATTAACATCTATTTGTACTGTATCGCCTAGTTCTAAACCAATCTGTTTGAGGGCATCCGTCATTGTAATTCCCAGGCTGTTGCCAAACTTAGTGACTTTCCGTTCCATTTCGTTCACCCTGCTCATATAAAGTTTTCCTCCTTAATTATATTATTCAACTGTTATAACAATTATACATCGCCTGAGAAATAAGATAAATATTCTTGTAGTAGCAGTTAAATGCAGGAGCCGGCTATCCATATGCAGAAATCAATGGTCATTGAATGCTTGATCAACCGGATGGTGAAGGGAGGCGATGCAAATGGAACGAAGAAGGGAACTTATGGCCGCCGCTGTAAGCAGGTTCGGACTCTTGGAGCGGGATCGACTTCAGACGCATTTTTCCGAACACAGCCTTGTCTGTTCTTATCGAAGGGGGGCGGAGACCGTGTATGTACGCTTGACCGACGAGTCCCATAAACCGTATGCAAAGATTGCAGGCGAGGTGCAGTGGGTGGAGTTTCTCGGGAGTAACGGCGTTTGCGTTGCGAGGCCGCACTACTCGGCGGCAGGAAATCTTGCGGAGCGGATTCGGATGGAGGATCATGACTATACGGCGGTCTGTTATGAGGAAGCCAAGGGGCGTCCGGTCGGGGAGAACGATGCCGATGAGAGCTTACACAGGCGAATGGGCCAATTCATGGGGCGCATGCACGGCATCACCAAGGGTTACATCCATCTGGATCCCGTCACAAAACGTCCTGATTGGTCGGAAGAGGCGGGAAAAGTTCGGCGTATTGCTTTACCGCCATCCGAGAAGGAGATCACCCTTGGTTATCAGGCATTGCTCCATTATATATCAGAGCTTCCGATTGCTAAGAACGCTTATGGACTGATCCATGCGGATTTCCATTACGGCAATTTTTTCGTGCATGAGGATTCATTGTGTCTGATTGATTTTGATGCGAGCCGATATTCATGGTTCGTGGATGACATTGCGGTAGCCGCGTTTTTCTCAGGTTTAACCGAAGGAGCCGATTCGGACCTGGACAGGTTTCTGATCCCGTTCCTGGAAGGATACCGTCTGGAGCATCATCTGGAGGAGAAATGGCTTCGAGAAATCCCGTATTTCATGAAGCTGAGAGAAATGGGTCGGTATATCAAGCTGTTCCATGCCTGCGGCGGAGTATTCGACAAACTCCATCCGTGGGGGCAGTGGTATATGAAAGGGCGTAGGGAAAAGATTCTGCAAGGCGATCTGCCACTTTAATAAACGCAGCCTTGGTTCGAAAGACGGAACCAGGGCTTTTTTATATTTAGCGGGAGGGCTGGCTGCGAAGGTTGATGCCATGGAGAGGAACGAAATCCTTGCATGTTGAATCTATTAATTTTCGTGAACAGGAAATTAATTCTAGCACGATCAATTATTGCATTGACAGCAAATTCCGAATCCATTAGTATGTGCATAACTTATTAAACCTACCAGATAACTTAGAATTTAGGGGTGCGTTCGTTTCACGAGTTTTGACAGAGCATGATGCATACATTTCATATGCAAATGTCTACTACATGGGGGGATTACAATGAAAGCCAGAAAGTTAGGTTTACTCTTATCGTCGATCGTGCTGATGCTGTTGATCGCGGCATGCGGCAGCGGTTCCGATCAGGCTGCAGAGGGAGCAACTGAAGACAATGGAAGTGAAAAGCAAACCGAGCAGAAAGAGTACAAAGACGAGCTGAACATCGCGCTTACGGCTCAGCCGCCCACGTTGGATACGGCCTTGACGGTATCGGCGGTTGCGCTGGATACGGCAGGCAACATCTTCGAGCAGTTGTACACACTGAACGCAAACTATGAGCCTGTACCTGCTCTGGCAGAGTCCGTCGAACGAAGCGAGGATGGATTAACGTATACGTTCGCCCTTCGCCAAGGCGTGAAGTTCCACAACGGGAAAGAGATGACGTCCGAGGATGTTGTAGCATCGATGAACCGCTGGCTGGTGACTTCGTCCCGTGCGAAGGTGCTGCTGACGAATGCTAAATTCGAAGCCGTCGATACGTATACCGTGAAGCTGACCGTAGAGGCGCCTACGTCGGACGTGTTGATTCTTATTGCATCGCAAGCGCAGTTCCCTTCCATCATGCCGAAAGAGATTGTAGAATCAGCGCCGGCTGACGGGATCAAGGAGTACATCGGTACGGGTCCTTATAAATTCCAGGAATGGAAGCAGGATCAGTACATACATTTGGTGCGAAACGACGATTATTATCAGGTGGCGGATACGGAGCCGAGCGGATTTGACGGGCGAAAAGAAGCTCCTACCCAGAATCTGTACTTCCATTTCGTCACGGACCACTCCACGCGGATTGCAGGCGTGAAGACCGGACAGTACGATGTGGCGGATAGCATTCCGATCGAAAGCTATGATGAGCTTGCTGCCGACAACAATATCAATTTGCTTTCGTTCCCTGGTGGTGCACTGACGGCATTTTTCAATACCAGCGAGGGATTGTTACAGGACGTGAAGATTCGCCAGGCCATTCTCGCCGCGTTTAATAATGAGGAGATCATGTTGGCGAGCTTTGCCAAGCCGGATTTATACTCCTTGGCACCGGGTTACCTGAATACGAACCAAGTCCAATGGTCGACCGAAGCCGGAGCGGAGTATTACAACCAGTCGAACCCGGAGAAGGCCAAGCAGCTGCTGCAAGAGGCCGGTTATAACGGCGAAGAAATCACGCTGCTGACGACCAAAGACTATAACGAGATGTACACGGCCACATTGGTCATTCAGGAGCAGCTTCGTCAGATCGGCATGAACGTAAAAGTGGAGAACTTCGATTTCCCGACGTTCCTGGAAACGAAGAACGACCGCTCCAAGTGGGACATTTTCGTTGCGAGCACGGGCTATCAGATTACGCCGCCGCAGCTGTTGGCCGTCAATCCGGATTGGGCCGGACTCGACAATGAAACGGTCAAGCAGGCACTGATCGATATTCGCGGGGCAGCCACGCCGGAAGCCGCCAAGCAGGAATGGGAGAAACTGCAGGGCTTCCTGTACGAATTTGCCTCCTCCACCGTGATCGGACATTATAATGGCGTCGTCGCCACAACGAAGAAGCTTGAAGGCTTCGAGCTGTTTGAAGCGCCGGTGGTCTGGAATGCCAAAGTAGCGAAGTAAGCATATATGGAGGGTGTTACAAGTTACCGAAGTAACTTCGATAACACCTTCCTTTTTTGAAATTGGATTCATAGACCATGTACAAATGAGGGATTTGTAGTGCTGGCTTATATTACGAAAAGACTTTTGTCGCTGATTCCCGTGCTGGCCGTTGTCACCATCGCTATTTTTCTGATCATCCACATTACGCCAGGAGATCCGGCGGCGGCGATATTGGGCATGGAGGCGTCGCAGGAGGAAATACAGAAGCTGAATCAAGATCTGGGCTTAGATCGCCCGATACTCGAACAGTATACAAGCTGGGTAGCCAACGTATTTAAGGGAGATCTGGGGGATTCGATCTTCATGAATCAGCCGGTTAGCGAAGCCATCGCGGAGCATATCACCCCAACGCTATCGTTAGCCATTCTGGCGCAGGTTATCGCAATTATACTGGCGATTCCCTTCGGGATTATCGCTGCTTACAAGCGAGGGTCCATCGCAGATTATACGCTGATGGGGATGTCCTTGCTGGGCATGGCCTTACCCAGTTTTTTGCTGGGATTGTTCCTCATGCTGTTTGTTGGCGTCAAGCTGCAGTGGCTGCCGGTCGCTGGATATGAACCGCTGAGCAGCGGGCTCTGGGAACATATAAAGTATCTGATTCTTCCCGGTATTTCGCTTGGGACCATACAGGCGGCCCTGATCACGCGAATGACCCGTTCGTCCATGCTGGAAGTGCTGAATTTGAATTTCATCAAGACAGCCAGATCCAAAGGCCTGCATGAAATGAAGGTGCTGTTCAAACATGCGTTTCGGAGCGCGTTTCTGCCCATTCTGACCGTTATTGGACAAACATTCGGCACTTTGGTGACAGGGGCCGTGGTTGTGGAGGCGATATTCAATATTCCCGGATTGGGTCAATTGATCTTAAATTCCATTGCCAGAAGAGATTTTGCAGTGATCCAAGGCGTGGTGCTTGTCGTCACACTCATGTACGTCACCATCAACTTGATTATCGACTTGCTGTATGGCGCGGTTGATCCGCGTGTTCGTTTGGAACGCAAATAAAAGAGGTGTGATTGGATGGCAACTGTTCAGGAAAAAGAATACGTCGCTCAAGTCAGTAAAAAGCTGAAAAAAGAGCAGCGTGCACTAGGATATCGCCGATTGAGGTCGAACTACGGGCTGTTGATCGGAGCGACCATCTTTGTTTTATTGGTAATTCTGGCGCTGATCGGACCGCTCTTCACAACCTACGGCCCGTACGACATGAAAGTTGTAGACCGTTTAACGCCGCCAGGGGCCGAGCATTGGCTGGGTACCGACGAATTTGGCCGGGATTTGTTAACCAGGCTTCTCTACGGTGCCAGGGTATCGATCAGCGTAGGACTGGCGGTTGCGCTGCTGTCCTCGGCATTGGGGCTCGTGATCGGCGTCTATGCGACGTATTATAAAACGCTGGATCATATTCTTATGCGCATCTGTGACGGGTTGATCGCGATTCCGGGAATCCTGCTCGCCATTGCCTTAATGGCAGCACTCGGCGCATCCGCCATCAATGTCATCACGGCGCTAACCATCGTGTTCACGCCGAATATTGCCCGGGTCGTTCGCTCGGCCGCGCTGGTGGTACGCGAGCAAACCTACATCGAGGCGATGCATGTCCAGGGAGCAAGCGCAACGCGCATCATATGGCAGCACATCGTGCCGAATGTAATGTCGCCTCTATTGGTACAGGCGACATTCGTATTTGCTGAAGCCATTATATCCGAGGCCGCGCTAAGCTTTCTCGGAGCGGGCATTCCTGCCCCTGAAGCCAGCTGGGGGAACATTCTGCAAGCAAGCAAACTAGTTATTTATAAGGCATGGTGGATGGTCGTATTCCCCGGGGCCACGCTCGTTTTGTCTGTACTCAGTCTGAATTTGCTGGGCGACGGGCTGCGCGACTTGCTGGATCCCCGCGTGAAGCAAAAGTTGAGAAAGTCATGAATATAAAGCTGGAGGTATTTTCATGAATAACGAGCCTCTATTGGAAGTGAGAAATCTAAAAACGCATTTTCATACCGAGCGGGGGAAAGTGACGGCCGTGAACGGAGTCAGTTTTTCCATGAATAAAGGCGATATCATCGGCATTGTCGGAGAATCCGGCAGCGGAAAGAGCGTCATGTCCCAATCGATCATGAGGCTGCTGGACCATACGGATGCGATCGAGTACGAGGGGGAGATCCTGTTTGAGAAGCAGGACCTGCTGTCTCTTTCGCCTTCTAAATTACGGGCGGTCCGCGGCGACAAAATCTCCATGGTTTTTCAGGACCCGCTTACGTCCCTAAGTCCCGTGTATACGATAGGTAATCAAATCGGGGAAGCCATTCGTCTCCATCAGAGGAAGTCCAAGAAGGAAGCTCGTCAACAAGCCATTGAGATTCTGCGGATGACGGGTATTCCATCTCCGGAGGTGAGGGTGGATGAATATCCCCATCAGCTGTCGGGAGGAATGCAGCAGCGGGCGATGATTGCCATGGCACTCTCCTGTGAGCCGAACCTGTTGATTGCGGATGAACCGACAACCGCGCTCGACGTAACGATTCAGGCGCAGATTCTGGAGCTGATCGCCGATTTGAACCGCAAAATGGGCATGGGCGTGCTGTTTATCACGCATGATCTGGGTGTCGTATCGGAAATTTGTACGGGCGTGAAAGTGATGTACTTGGGGCAAATCGTGGAAGAAGCCCCCACGGAACAGCTGTTTCGTAAACCGCTCCATCCTTATACGCAGGGACTGATCCAATCGATCCCCAAGCTGGAAGGGGACAGAAACGATGAGCTTCATGTCATTGAGGGAACGGTGCCCTCTCTGACGGATATTCCGCAGGGCTGCGGCTTCTCTACGCGATGCCCTTATGCCGATGAATTATGCCGTACCTCGGAGCCGCCGATGCAAACGGCACATATGGACCATCGAGTGAAGTGCTGGCATTACGAGGCCATAAACGAGTCGAAAGGGAGGGAGACAACCGTTGGAACAAACAGCTGATCATTCGATTTTAAAGGTAAGCTCCCTTCACAAGCAGTTCCCGGTATACGGATCCTTCGGTAAGTTATGGGGCGCCAAGGGATATGTAAAAGCCGTAACGGATGTTTCTTTTCAATTAAGAGAGGGAGAGACGTACGGACTTGTCGGAGAATCCGGTTCCGGTAAAACTACCACGGGGCGTACGATCCTAGGATTAACCCCGGCAAGCCAAGGTCAGGTTCTATACCGGGACCGGGATTTGGCTGCGATGTCGAGGAAGGAAATCCGGAAATTCCGCAAGGACGTACAGCTTGTTTTTCAAGATCCGTTCTCTTCGCTTAACCCGAGGAAAAGAATCGGCCGAATTCTGGAGGAGCCCCTGATTATTCATAAAATGGGAGACAAGGCAGAGCGTCGGGAAAAAGTATTTCACATCCTGAAAACCGTGGGCCTGCAGCCGGAGCATTATTTCCGTTTTCCTCATGAATTCTCGGGCGGTCAGCGCCAGCGTTTGGGCTTGGCGCGCGCGCTTATCATGAATCCGAAGATCATCGTATGCGACGAGCCGGTCTCGGCACTGGACGTCTCCATTCAGTCGCAAATTTTGAATATGCTCAAGCGCCTGCAGCGGGAATTGAAATTAACGCTATTATTTATTACGCATGATATCAGCGTGGTTCGGTATATTTCCGATCGGATCGGCATTATGTATCTCGGGAAAATCGTGGAAGAAGCTTTAACGGATGATCTATTCCATGAGCCGTTGCATCCCTATACGAAGGCACTGTTCTCAGCGGTACCCGACTTTACCCGCAGCCGATTACAGGATCGGGTGATCTTGCGGGGGGAAATCCCGTCCCCTTTATCTCCGCCAAGCGGCTGTGTTTTTCATACGCGCTGTCCTTTTGCAACGGATGTCTGCAAGGCAGAAGTTCCGGCTTTAAGGGAAGTTCGGCCCAACCAGAAGGTAGCTTGCCATCTTGTTGATGAGAGCCGTTCATCCTGAACGAAGACAAAAAGAAAAGAGGCTAAGAACATGACAACGTTAAAAATCGTAGAGGGTCAGGATCGGATATTCAATGAAGCGGGGGTTCAGCTTGTCGGAAACCACGGCCCGAATCTGGAGGGCGGCTTATCTCCGAGAGAGCTGCTGGAAGCGTCCTTGGCGCTATGCGTGTCCATATCACTCCAAAAAATAATGGCTTACGACGGCGTGGATTATGATAAATCCTCCATTCATATCGAAGTGTCGTCGGTAAAGGCAGAAGATAAAAGCAATAAGTTCTCGCATTTTAACGTCCATGTCACGCTGCCGCAAACGCTGGATCCCGCCTACAAGGAGAAGCTGAAATCTGTTGTAGAACGAGCCTGCACGATCGGCAATACGCTGAAGAGCGAGGCCGTTGTTGAACTGATCGAGGTGAATGAATCCATCGAAACGAGCAGCAATGCGTAACTCGTAAGCTTCTGTGTTCATCTTTTATGCTAATCCGACAACAGCCTTTGTCCAGGATTCATCGTGGACTAAGGCTGTTGTGTTCTTAGGAACCGTGCAATGCACTATTTTGAATCGGCATAATGCAATCCCAGCTGATAAGCTCGTTCGAGCAAACTCTCCATATGCTCCGGTCTGGCCTCTAGCGTATCATAGAAGAATTCCACACGGGAATTCTTGATTCCGGAGTAGTCGGCCATTCCAACATTGAGGGAAAGGGATAACATCTGATCATAGCCCCGCTTGGCGAAATGATCCTCCGAAGCCCCTGCTAACGCAAGCCATAACACCTGTTGGTGATGAAGCTTTGAGCCGCCGCCGTAAGCGAAGCCATGATTCCAGACACGATCGATATACCCTTTCAGCATGGCAGGTACTCCGTACCACCATACCGGGAAGATATAGGCCAGCGCGTCGTGCTCCTTCATCCGTGCGATTTCAGCCTCAACCTCAGGAGAATAGATCTTGGAAGGGTCAGACCAATCGGGTTCGTCTGCCTCCCACAGGACCGGATCGAAACCGATGCGGTGGAGGTCCAGAATTTCCGCTTCATGCCCGGCGTCCCTAAGCCCTTGTACAAACTTCTCGGTTACTGCAAATGTAAAGGAATTTTCACGTGGATGTGTAACAACTGTTAATACCTTCATGAGGGTTCACCTACTCTTTCTTCTCTTCGAATTTGAATGCCAAATTGTTCAATACGTGCCATTGCGGTTTCAAGAGGAACCAGCGTTTCCGGTAGATAGAAGCCTCCGGGAGCAGGAGATGAGCCGTCCCAGCCCAGAATGCGCTCAATGGACAGGAGAATACCGAGGGCCGTAAAATGCGCCTGTCCCTTCGGATCGGTCAACGTGACTCTCCGTTTCGCGTAACGGCCGTCAAGAAGTACGCCTTCAAGGTCAATGTAGAGGTCTTGGGAGGCTCTGCCTCCAGCCCGTGTTCCTATGGAGTCATGGATGGCGAAGTCGAATCGAATATTAGGCGCTCCCGTAACAGCCGCGAGGCTTGGAACATCCAATAAACTCATGGGATGGCCTTCTACCCGGAGACCATTAGAAAGACTTATGCTCCTCGGATACTTCGCAGCCTCAACCCATTTCCATCTCCCGTTTTCCCGGATAAGGGCACGGTTGATAAACCCTTCGGTATCTTCCAGCGTCATAGGGCCCATCGGATCGCGTTCATCGTAGTGACCCGCCAAGTCGATCGATTGGACGCTTTGGAAAGACTTCGCCTCCTGATATACGACCAAGGTCAGAATCCCTGCCTGCGAATGTCCCAGAGGGACAATGGGTGCTTGAGGGGGATGACTTTGCATGGCGAATAGCATAGGTGTCAGCTCGTCGGCAAGCTTCGTGATTCCGATATGTGCAATTCCTTTTGCAAGGGCTTCTTGAATGAGGAAGAATGTAAATACGCTGCATGTTATTTCACCCCCATGTTTTTATGATGCAGTACTGGTATAAGGGGATTATGTAACATATAATGACGGAAAGGAAGTACGCACTTAATTGTTCTATAAGCACCTAAAAGTATCATTAGTACCCCAAAGTGCCTGTTGTTAGAGATATGCCACTTACGTTCAAAAAGGAGAGAAGTTCTTATGAATGGGGAGCGACAATACAATATTCCGTCTGAGGCGACCATGGACGTCATCGGCGGCAAGTGGAAGGTCATTGTGCTGTGTCACTTAAGTTATGGCCCCAAGCGAACGAGTGAAATTAAGAAGCAGATGCCGGATATTACGCAGAAAATGTTAACCCAGACGCTGCGGGAGCTGGAGGAGGACGGGATTATCACGCGAACGGTCTTTAATCAAGTGCCGCCTAAGGTCGTGTACGAGCTGAGTGAAATGGGCGTTTCGCTGCAACCGATCCTTGATCAAATCTGTGAATGGGGCGAGATGTACTTGAATGGGAAAGCGAAGGTAGTCACACCTTGAGGACAGACAAAATATAAGCTGCTGACCTAATAAAGGACCCGCAGCTTTTTTTATTTTCCAAATAGAGTGTTGTCGCTCATCATTTCTCATAGGGCAGAGGATAAGTCGAGATACCCGCAGAATAATTTAGTTCTTTAGACTCATCTCGATTCGGGAGCGTTCGAACATTTCTCTGTTTGTCGAGAAATTGAATAGTTACTAAAGATATAATATGGATATGGTGCAGGGCTGGGAAGCCGCGGAAATAAACATTGCTTTTTTCTGATATGCACCGGGGCGAGTCACCGTGAATTAATAGAAACGTTATCCGCTAGGAAACGTATGATCTTCATAGGGCTTAAGAATTACTCACAAAAGGGGTGTGTGCAGCTCAGATGGACGGCAATTATAACTATTATATTGTTGGGCTCTCAATTGCGATTGCTATACTTGCTTCATACTCGGCTTTAAATATTACGTCGAAAATTTCAGATGCGAACGGTAAATCCAAGTTTTTTTGGCTTTTCGGCGGGGCCATGGTCATGGGAAGCGGCATTTGGTCCATGCATTTTGTCGGCATGCTGGCGATGCACATGAATATGAATGTGAGATACGATGTCTTTCTGACCATCATGTCGATGCTCGTCAGCGTGGTTTCCTCCTTCATCGCGTTTTATATTACAATGCCCAGAAATATTAACTGGTTCAAAATCGCCATTGGCGGCTTCATTCTGGGAAGCGGCATCGTTGCCATGCATTACATGGGAATGGAGGCCATGGTCATACATGCCGAAATTAGTTATGATCCCGGCATTTGGGTACTGTCCGCCATCATTGCATTGGTAGCCTCCTATGCGGCTTTATTATTGTTTCTCCGTTTTCGGAATCATCCCAAATCCAGCTTTCTCAAGTGGGGTTCGGCGGTTGTCATGGGCTTCGCCGTATGCGGAATGCATTATACAGGAATGAAAGCTGCACGGTTTGAGGCTCATGCCGGTATGCTTACGCAGCAGCCGCAGTCTGTCGATTTTCTGCTTCTGTATGGTGTAACGGTCGCGATTTTTGCCATCCTGCTGATCTCCTGGGGGGCGATGTTCTTTGATCGGCATGTGCTGGAAAAGCTGGCCTATCAGGATACGATCACGGGATTGCCTAATCGCAATGAAATGAACCGATTCTTCGAGACGAATTCCGAGACAGAGCAGATTACGATCCTGTTTCTGGATTTGGACCAATTTAAGGCGATCAACGATACGCTGGGTCACAATGTTGGGGATTTGCTGGTCCAGGAAGTAGGTAAGCGACTGCGTCAATTCATTGGAAACGGCCAGCAGGTATTCCGGATCGGCGGGGACGAATTTCTGATTATTCTGAAGCAAAGCGACCCGGTATACGCCCAGCATTTAGCTGATGATATACTCCAACGAATAAAAAACGTGTACTATATCGACGGTAACGAGTTGTATGTGACGGCAAGTATCGGAATCAGCATCGGCTCCGTCCATAGCTCTGACCGTACGACGCTGCTCAAGAATGCGGATACCGCCATGTATAAAGCGAAGGGACTCGGCAAGAATCAGCAGTGCCTCTATGACGAGGAGATGGGTCTTCAAGAGGTTCGCAAAATGGAATTGGAGAAGGACCTGCAACGAGCGCTTGAACTGAAGGAGTTCTTCATTGTGTATCAGCCCAAATGGAATGTGCAAAGTGATCGCTTGGTCGGATTCGAAGCGCTGCTCCGCTGGAAACACCCCCGCTTGGGCGTGATATCCCCGCTTGAATTCATTCCGATTGCCGAAGAGACGGGGCTCATTATACCGATGACCCGATGGACGCTTGAGGAAGCGTGCAAACAGTGCAGAATTTGGCAGGAGAGAGGGATTGTCCAGCCGGTCTCGGTGAATTTATCGGTTCGTTTATTCCATGGCGACAATCTGCTGGAGCTTATTCAAAACGTGCTGGATAAGGCGAATCTGGAACCTCGCTTATTAGAGCTTGAGATAGCGGAGTCCATGGTGCTGCACGATGTCAATGATATTATCCGCCAGCTTGGGAATATCAGGTCCTTGGGGGTTAAGGTCTCCATGGATGATTTCGGAACCGGCTATTCCTCGATTGGGCTCCTGGACCGGATTCCAATTGATGCTTTAAAGCTGGACAGACAGTTTACCAATGATTTGGACACGCCCAGCAAGCGTGCCATCGTTAACGCCATCGTTCTTATGGCGGAGAATTTGAATCTGGATGTCATTGCGGAAGGTGTAGAGAACAAGGAGCATATCGACTTTTTGACCGGACTTGGCTGCCATGTCATGCAAGGTTATTATTACGGAAAGCCGATGGATATCAATGAGATTAAGGTTTGGATGTACGAGCAAGATCACAAGAACGAAGAGATTGTGACCCTGCGATGAAAAATAGATACAGATCATACGAATAACGGGCACCGTGAGGTGTCCGTTATGTTGTTGAAGGAACATTATAAACCCTGCTTCGGGTCCCTCAAGTTTCTGCCATTAAACAAAATAGGCAATTTTCGCAAAAGGAAAATATTCCCTGATCCCCTTCTCGAACAACTGCTGAAACTCCTCGACGGTTTCGGCCTTATAGACATATTTGAACTTCCCGTAGCTCCCCCATTTTAACTGCCGATCTTCCTCGTCCATATTCAGTTTGGTTTTGGAGTAACGTTTTAAAATCATGTTTTTGGCCGTTTTGGTAAAGCGGTGCTGAATGAGCTCGAACGTCAGATCCTTGACCTCCACATGGCTCAATCGCGCATGAAGCTTCTCTAATCGGCAATCATGCATTGTCGAAGTAAGCAAAAGGCTTGACGGCTGCGCAGTCTTACACATGAATTTGAAAGCCCTTTCTTAAAACTGTGATATACTACGACAAAACAGGTATACCATTATAACAACCTATATTTCCCTATATCAGCCCCATACTTTCACAAGCAAAGGAGATTGTCTGATGTTTAATGTTCTTATTGTTGACGATGAGTCCATTCAAAGAGAAGGCATTAAGGATTTGATCTTTCAGTACCGCTTCCCCTTTCAGGTATTGGAAGCCGAGAACGGAATGAGTGCGAAGCGAATTCTGCTGCAAAACGCGATTGACATCCTGATCACCGACGTCAGAATGCCACTTATGGACGGACTGGAACTGAGCAAGCAAGCCCGAAAGACCCAGCAGGATTTAAAAATTGTCATCTGCAGCGGGTATGACGAATTTGAGTATGCCCGCAGCGCTATCCGATTGGGCGTGGTAAATTACTTGCTCAAACCGCTTGTCAGGGAAGAGTTTCTGCAGGTGATGGAGGATATTACACAGATCAGTCCTTATGGCGGGGAGCTTGAACAGGTTACGATCGAATCGAAGGTCATCCGTCAGGTTAAAGACTATGTGAAGGATCATCACCAGCGGGATATTTCGTTGTCGGATGCCGCCGAGGATGTGTACCTGTCTCCGGGGTATTTGAGCATTTTATTTAAAAAAGAAACCGGGGAGAACTTCTCGAAGTATTTGACCGACTACCGCCTGCGGAGGGCAAGCTATCTACTGAAACACTCAAATATGAAAGTCAATGATATTGCAGGAGCGGTGGGTATCGACAACCACTCTTATTTTGCCAAGCTGTTCAAGAGCAAGTTCGGCGTAAGTCCCTTACAATACAGAGAGTGCGGGGTGCTCCATGATCGGATGGATAAAGAGCAAGTTCAATGATATCCGGTTCCGCAACAAGCTGCTGTTGTCCCATCTCATCATTGCACTCATTCCGATTCTATTGCTTGGACTGCTCTCCTTTATCCAGTCCTATCGCATTCAGATGAAGGAATTACGGAGCGAAGCGGAAGCCAGCCTGGAACAGGTGGCCAACATAATGGATTATAAGATCAACCGGTACAATACGCTGAGCGAGTTCATGGTACTGAACCGGGAGTTATCGCAAATTTTCATTAAGGACTATGAAGAGAACTATTTTAACATGTACCTGGATTTCCGGGACATTCTGGAGCCGTTGATCTCGAACATTCGGCTAATGGATGATGATATTGAAGCCATTACCTTTTATACATCCGGAGAACTGCTCGGGATTCGCGATAATATTTTGCCCATCGGGGAACTCAAGAGCAAGTCTTGGTACGATGGATTTCGCGGAAGGCGCTGGATTGTGGACGGGGAGAAGCTGTATCTCGTCCAAGAATTGATCAGCAATCCCAAGGACAGCAATTTCATGGTGATTTCCATTCAGCATGACAGCATCTTTGCTGATATGGACAAACTGTCGGAGCATGTAGCGGTTCATATCGAGGATGCTGAGCAGCGTGTGATTTTCAAGGAAAGGAAGGAGTCCGATGCTTCAGCCGATTTGGAGAGTGGGGAGACGGGCGGTCTGAACCTAAGCCGGTCGCTCGCCAATAATGGATGGACGATTCACTATAATCTGCTGAATACGAATGCATATGCAAATGCGCTGGGTATTTTTCAAATTACGTTGTTTGTCATGATCCTCAGCTTGATCATTACATTTCTGCTCATTTATGTGATCTCCAACAACTTTACGCGTCGAATTATCCATATCAAGAACAAGGTAGACAAGGTGGAGCAGAATAACCTCGAGGTGATTATCCAGAGCTCATCTCGGGACGAGTTCGGCGAGTTGACCAATGGCATCGGCAAAATGCTGAAACGGATTAACAGTCTAATCTCCCAGGTGTATCAAGCGGAAATCGCCAAGAGGGAAAGCGAATATAACAAGCTGATTAATCAGATTAATCCGCACTTCCTATACAACACCCTCTCCTTTATCCGATGGAGGGCCGAGAAGAAAGCGGATATCGAAACGAGTTATATGGTATCGGCATTGGCCCGGTTCTATAGAACGACGCTGAATCAGGGGAGGCATATGGCTACGATCAAGGATGAGGTGCAGCACATCAAGGCTTATCTGGATTTGCAGCTTATCATGAACGATGGCCGATTTGACGTGGATTACCAGATCGATGAGGAAGTATTAGATACCGAGATCATTCATTTTATTCTGCAGCCGATCGTGGAGAATGCCATCAAGCACGGTTTTGTGGAGGCTGGAGGGGCAGATTACCACATTCATATTGGGGTTAGCCGGGTCGAAGGGGGCATGAAACTTATCGTCAGCGATAACGGGGTGGGCATGACTCCCGCGCAGGCGGCGAGGCTGCTGGCCGGAGAGAGCGGCGGCTGCGGCGTTCGGAACGTGAACGACCGGATCAAGCTGTATTACGGACTGGATTACGGACTCGATATTCATAGCGAACCAGGCAGCGGAACGGAAGTATCCATGGTTATTCCGGCCTCCTGAACAGCGAGCGTTATTCCCATCCATTATCCATCGTGTTGTTAATGAAAGCGGTGTGCTGAAGCAGCCGCTTTTTCTGGGTTTGAAGTTGAGAACAAGGAAGGTCATGAAAAAAGTGATACATATCCAAAAAATGTTGCATATACGCCAATTATGAAACCGCATACAATTTGGTTATCAACCAAAACGAGAAAAAGGGGATGACAGGATGAACAAGCGTAAAAAGATGGCTTCGCTGCTGCTCGGGTGCATGATGCTGACTGTATTCAGCGGCTGCGGCGGGAGCGCGGGGGACAGCGCACAGCCGCAAATTTCAGAACAGGACTATGAGCCTTACGGGAAATACGAAACGCCGGTGGAATTTACGATCGGCCGGAATACCAATCATGTGAACAACCTGCCTCCCGGCGATACGATAGAGGACAATTTGGCTACCCGCTATGTGGAAGACCGGGTGAACGTAAAAGCTAAGGTGGCTTGGGAGACGGACGATATGGATCAGAAGCTGTCGCTGTCGATGACAACGGGCGATCTGCCGGATGTTATGCTGGTCAGCCGCGATATCTTCAACCAGCTGGTGGATAACGACCTGATTGCCGATATGACGGAGGTGTACGAGAAGACCGCATCCGACGGCGTCAAGAATATCTACGCTTCTTATGGCGACTTGCTGCTGGACCAAGTCAAGGTGGACGGTAAGATCATGGGCCTTCCGATGACGAATATCGGAAACCAGCACCAGCTGCTGTGGGTACGGAAGGACTGGGTGGATAAAGTCGGCGCACAGATGCCGGAATCTGTTGAGGATGTATGGAATCTCGCCAGAACGTTCGTAGAGAAGGACGCCTCGGGAACAGGCAAAACGGTTGGGATGGTGATGGATTCCAATGCCATGAACTTTACACCCGTTTTTGCTGCACGCGGTGCTTTTCCAATGAACTGGATCGAGAAGGATGGCCAGGTTGTGTATGGATCGGTTCAGCCTGAGATGAAGCAAGCGTTGGCGGAGCTGAGCGCCATGTACAAAGAAGGTCTGATTGATAAACAGTTCGCCGTCCGAACGAATGAAGAGAAGGAAGCGCTTGTGATCAACGGGCAGGTAGGGATACTGTTTAACCCATGGTGGATCGGCTACACCAACTACAAGGATTCCATCAAGCAGGATCCCGATGCTGTCTGGGTTGCTGTATCGGCACCCGTGGATGAGAACGGCAAGTTCAAGACCATCCGTCAGGATCCTGTGGGCGGCGGTATCGTCGTAGTCAAGAAGGATTTCGCCCATCCCGAAGCGATCATGAAATCGGTCAATTTAACTACGGATTTCCTGTACTCCTTAACCGATGATGCGGTCAATTATAAGAAAGAGCACCCCGATGAGATGCTGACAGACGCAAGCCGCTGGAATAATGATCCGACACAAATTCCGATGCAAGTGGATTATGACGATGTGTTGAAACGTTATTACGAGGATCTTATGAAGGCGGATGAATCCGGTGATGCTTCCTCCGTGCAGGAAGATCGGGTGGTGTCCTTCAAGGCGTATCAGGAATTCAAGGAAAAAGGAAATGCCATTGACGTGAACACATACGGCGAATACCTCTCCCGCATTGAAGGCCAGCGCGAAGCGAACAATCCGAATCTGGAAGTGATTCCTGCCGGCTTCTATGGAACCACCGAGACGATGAAGCTGAAGTGGGCCAACCTCCAAAAGCTCGAAGAGGAGACCATATTGAAAATTATTATGGGACAAGCTCCCGTCGATGAATTCGATAAGTTCGTGGACACATGGAAGCGTACCGGAGGCGATGAGATTACGGAAGAGGTCAACGAGATGAGCAGCAGATAAAGATAGCATGGGCCTTGGCGCGGAGGGCTATGGTGGTCAGCCGCGCGGGCTTTTTTATTCGATAAGGCTTGTCCTGACAGGGACATGATGGAGGTGAAGCGGACGATGGCGCAAGTGAAAAC
Source organism: Paenibacillus sp. FSL W7-1332 (assembly GCF_037969785.1). Taxonomy (NCBI): domain Bacteria; kingdom Bacillati; phylum Bacillota; class Bacilli; order Caryophanales; family Paenibacillaceae; genus Paenibacillus; species Paenibacillus sp. FSL W7-1332. Next base: position 508,615 of record NZ_CP150209.1, read on the forward strand.
AACCGTCAATCAAGAGCCGGAAGTACGATACCGGAGGAAAAAGAAACGTAAAACCTTTGACGAAATGACCTATCATGCGATGCTGCTGCCTGGCATGGCCATGCTGTTCATTTTCTCGATTGTGCCGATGTTCGGGGTGGTCATGGCTTTTCAGAAGTTCATCCCCGCGAAAGGAATACTCGGTTCCGCATGGGCAGGTCTCGACAATTTCACGTATATGTTTCAATTGCCGGATGCCAAGCAGATCTTCGTCAATACGCTGGTCATCGCGGTCGGGAAAATTGTTCTCGGATTGATTGTGCCGATCGTATTCGCCCTGCTGCTGAATGAGGTGCGTCTGAAGCTCTTCAAAAGCACGATTCAAACCATTGTGTATTTGCCGCATTTTATGTCATGGGTGGTCCTGGGCACGATGCTGACCATGATCTTTTCCTTTGACGGCATGATTAACAATTTCCTTGAGTTTCTGGGGCTGGAGCGGATCATGTTTCTGGCAAGCAACGACTGGTTCAGGCCGCTGCTCATCGTGACGGATACCTGGAAGGAATTCGGTTACGGGACGATTGTGTACTTGGCTGCATTGACGGCGATTAATCCGGCTTTGTATGAATCCGCCGCAATGGACGGCGCAAGCCGCTGGAAGCAGACCCTGAATATCACGCTGCCGGGCATGTTTCCGACGATCATCCTGCTAGGCACGCTGAGTCTCGGCAATGTGCTCAATGCGGGATTTGACCAGGTGTTCAACCTGTATAATCCGCTGGTCTACGAGACGGGCGATATTATCGATACGTTTGTGTACCGCATGGGTCTGATCAATATGCAGTATTCGTTCGCAACGGCAATTGGACTGATGAAGTCGGTCATCAGCTTTGTTCTGATCGTTATATCCTACAGGCTGGCCTCAAGGTATGCGGGGTACAAGATTTTCTAGGAGGGTTAGCATGATTCAATCCAAAACGCTGGGCTCAAGGCTGTCCCGCCTTATGATTATGCTCGCGCTCGTTCTAATTACATTTGTGTCGCTGGCTCCCATCGTCAATACGATTATGGTGTCCGTCAGCAGCAGCACGGCTGTGAATGCCGGCCGGGTCTACTTTTTTCCGGTGGAGCTGAACTTCTCATCCTACGGACAGATACTGAATGACACGAAGTTTTGGAAGGCGTTCCTCATATCCGTGGAACGGGTGCTGCTTGGGGGAGCGATCAACATGATCTTAACCATCCTTATGGCTTACCCATTGTCACGGAGCGTCACGCAGTTCCGATCGAGAAACACATACATGTGGATTATCGTGTTTACGATGCTCTTCAGTGGAGGGATCGTCCCCTGGTATATGGTGATCAGCAAGCTGGGGTTGATCAACAGCATCTGGGCGTTGGTTCTTCCAGGTGCGGTTCCAGTCTTCAACGTGATTCTCCTGATGAACTTCTTCAAGGGAATTCCGAAGGAGCTGGAGGAGGCCGCATTCATTGACGGTGCCGGTCCGCTGAAAATCCTGCTCAAAATCTTCATCCCGATCTCCATGCCCAGTCTGGCGACCATTACGCTATTTGTCATCGTCGGTCACTGGAACAATTTCTTTGACGGGATCATCCTGATCAATGACAGCGAGAAAATACCGCTTCAGACCTATCTGCAGCAGCTCAGCCTGACGCGCGACCAGATGCAAAATCTCTCGGTCGAACAGCTTCAGCAGTTCAATAAAATCTCCAACACGACCCTAAATTCCGCCAAAATTCTGGTCTCCATGATTCCAATTCTGCTCATCTATCCATTTTTGCAGCGTTATTTAATCCACGGAATCGTCCTGGGGGCCGTGAAGGAATAGTTCAATACACGGAGTAGGTAGTCGACAGGGAACAGCGCTATTGCATGAATCTTTCGGAGCGTAAGATCATGCGGCGCTGTTTTGTCATGAATGGGACTGTTTAGGGAAGGATGATATTTTTCTAAACCGGTTATCCGCGCAACATGGACAAATTAAATATATCATGTTATATTGTTATATGAATTAGCATGTTTTGGAGTACCGTTGGAGGGATATCAATTTGAAAGACGCAGCTTCCGCAAAGCCGATGTATGAACAGATTTTTAACGAGATGAAGCGAAAGATCTCCACACATATTTTCCGCATTGGCGATAAAGTCCCTTCGGAGAAGGAACTCGCGGACGAATACGGAGTTAGTCGAATTACGAGCAAGAAGGCATTAGATATGCTGGCGGCTGAAGGCGTGATTGTGCGTAAACCGGGCAAGGGATCCTTCGTAGCTGACCCGGATGAGCCCGTGGCACAGAAGGAAACATTTTCCTCGGAGGGCGGAGTTGTCAGAGCAGCTAGCCAAGAGAAGATGATCGGTCTTGTCATTACAGACTTTTCGTCAAGCTACGGAACACGCCTTGTTTACAGCATGGAGCAGTATTCGAGAGAGAATGACTGTTTTCTGGTACTGCGCAGAACGTTTGGAGACCAGGATAACGAGGAATTATCCATTCAGAAGCTGCGCAATCTCGGCGTGAACGGTCTCATCGTTTTTCCCGCTCAGGGGGAATATTTCAATGCCGAAATATTGAAGCTGGTCATTGCCCGTTTTCCGCTTGTCCTGATTGATCGCAAGCTGAAGGGAGTCGCAGCCGCTTCCATCAGTACAGATAATCTGGGAGCAGCCGTTCAGGTAGTGGAGCATTTATTTGATTTGGGACATCGTTATATATCCCTGCTGTCTCCTCCACCTAGGGACACGACAGCGGTGGAAGAGCGGATTGAAGGGTTCGTGCAGGCTCATGCCGCTCGGGGCATCGCGTTTGATAAGGAGATCTGGATTAGTGACGTGACGGCTACTTTGCCTAATGCCTTCTACGAGAGCAATATTGAACGGGAAATCCAGCGGATCGTTCAGCACTTGCAGGATCACCCGGCAATTACTGCCTTTTTTGCGATCGAATATAACATTGCTTTGCTGGCCAAGGTCGCGGCAGAGCGCCTCGGTTTGCGGGTGCCGGAGGATTTATCCATCGTATGCTTTGACAGTCCGCAGCTGAATATCGGTGAGGGCTATTTGTTTACCCATATGCGGCAGAACGAGGAAGAAATGGGGAGGCTGGCGATTGAGACGGTACTCGGCATCATGAATCACGATGATGTAGCAGTTGAGAAGCGATTGCCTGCGGAATTGGTGGTTGGAGCATCTACCGGTCCTGTAAAGAGTCGGTGAAGGCGATATATTTGTATTATTGTCCGCTATAGATGTACAAGAACAAACCATGCGCTCGCGTAAATGTGAGCGCATGGTTTGTTGTTTTTCTTCTGAGTGGATAACTGCTTCGATATTCAAGTAGAGATCGCAGTTAATATGATATAACATTTCGTTGTTTTATATATTTACTCAAAGTGGTGTTTCTTTGCCATTCGCTTCACATTTATTTTTCTACTTCAATATCGCTCAAATGAATAGCTCTTGTATGCTTTGTAGGATTCCAATTCACGTTCTTCATCGTAATGAGTGACCAAAGGAACAGCGGGACGTAAGTTAGATTGAAGAAGTACAGGTATGCATAGCTCCGAAAGAGGCTTACTTTATTTTTCGAGTCAAGAAACTGTGCGTATCCTACGTAAATGAATTGGAATAACAAGCACATCACCCAAACTTGCCAAGGAATCAAATGATGAGCATCTAATAAGTCGGTAGCCATAGACATGAGAACAAGGAGACCAGTGGTTGCACTCAAAACAATTTTGCCAGGATTAATAAGGTACATAAAACCATCAAAAGCTTTGAAGTCCAGCTTGCTAATGAATCTCCAAATTAATTTGTGAGCGTATTTGAAGCAGACATCCCAATGCCCTCTTGCCCATCGGAGACGTTGAATGCAGGAAGATTTGAAGCTTTCCGGCTTTTCATCATACACGCGCGCAAAGTGACACCATTTAGCTGGTACCCCTTCAAGCAAACACTGCATAGTAAACTCAAGGTCTTCCGTTAAGGATCGAGCGGTCCAACCGATCGTTTTGAATAGAGTCGTGTCTACGCAGAACCCGGTTCCACCGATCGCGTTTCCTAAACCCAATCTGGACTTGGCAAGCTGCCAAGAGCGGTTCATGAAAATGTAGCTTACGGAGTAACCTATGGTCACCCAGTTGTCATCTGGATTCTTGGAATCCAGGTAACATTGTATTAATTGATCCCCGTTCAACAAGTGGTTATTCATTTCCCTTAAATAGTTCAACGAGACGAGGTTGTCGGCATCGAAGAAGGCGATACCGTCAAAATCATCGATTAACCTGTCGCCATACTGCTCAATTGCGTATTTGATTCCATATGGTTTCCCCTTTTGCTCTCCTGGCAGGTATGTATGTTCAATAACGGTAGCACCAAGTTTTCCAGCGATCTTACTTGTTTTATCCTTACATCCATCAGCAATAACGCACACTTCATAGAGCTCTTTCGGGTAGTCCATGTTATGAAGATTCTCTACAAGGTGTCCGATAACCGCTTCTTCGTTGTGTGCAGGAATCATCAGAAGAAATCTTTTCAAAGGCTTATGTTCTTTCAGTTTCTTGGGTTTTCCAAAGCCAAAGAGACTGATCAGCATCCAATATGCCCAGAAGAACAGTAGGAGGTATTGAATAAAGGTTAATCCAACACCAAATGCATACTCAAAATTCATTACTAGCCCCACCCTTTTTACAATTTCCTTGCTGGATTGATATCGATAGAATAATCGATTGTAGTACAGAAGATGAATATGAATGGGCAAGGATATAGAAAAAGGCAACCCCATTCGCCCCCATGTGGCGATGAGATTGCCTTGGCTGCCAATTAATCGAACTTGATCAAGCCCGTGGTATGGAGCAGTACCAGTAATACGAGTACCGGCGCGATATAACGGAGCATGAACAGCCATACCCGGAACCAGCCGGCTTTAAGGCCGGCGGCATCTGCCGCTCTCTTCCAGAAGTACCCTGCAAAGATAGTGGTGATTAGCCCCCCGAGCGGAAGCAGAATGTTCGATGTGACGAAATCCAGCCAGTCAAAGAAGTTTTTGCCGCCGATATCGGTAAGCCCGGGTACGATGCCGAATGACAACGCGGAGGGTAGACCGACCAGCATAACCAGCGCGCAGATGACCAATACGGCTTTGGTACGTCCCCAATTCCAGCGGTCCATGACATAAGAGGTTGGGACCTCCATCAATGAGACGGAAGAGGTTAAGGCGGCGATGGCTAGAAGTATGAAGAACAATCCCCCGAAAAAAGAACCCAGCGGCATGGCCGAGAAGGCAGCCGGCAAGGCAATGAAGACAAGAGAAGGGCCGGCATTGGGCTCGATCCCGAAGGAAGCAGTTGTCGGGAATATAATAAGCCCGGCAATAAACGCATAAATCAGGTCGCCCGCGCCGATGGCGAGGGTTGCCGGACCTAGCGATTGCCGCTTATCCACATAAGCGCCGTAGGTCAACAGAATCCCCATCCCCAGCGAGAGGGAGAAGAAGGCGTGTCCCAACGCGACCAGCGCCGCTTCCGGGCTCAGCTTCGAGAAATCAGGATTTAAGAAGAAGGATACGCCTTCGCCGGCTCCAGGCAAGGTTACCGCGCGGATCATTAATACGATCAACAGAATGATCAGGCCCGGGATCAGAACCTTGTTGAATTTTTCGATTCCTCCGGAGATGCCTTTAGCTACCACCCATCCTGAGATCGCAATAGCGACGATTTGCCATATAATCGGCATGTAACCTTCCGTAAACGCAGTAAATTGGCCACCGAAATCGGTGTTGTTGTACAGATTGCCGCTAAATGACATGACCGCATAATGAAGCGTCCAGCCTGCTACAATGACATAGAAGGTCAGAATGAGAAATGGTGCAATAACCTGGAGCAATCCCAGGTGCCCGAAGGCTTTCGGTCCGCCCGCTTTGACAAAGGAAGTTGCGGCACTCCCGCGGCCAGCTCGTCCAATGGCGAGTTCTGCCAGCAGGACAGGCAAACCGATCACGATGAGGCAGACGATAAAGAGCAGGAAGAATGCTGCACCGCCATGTTCTCCCGTAATGTAAGGGAACTTCCACATGTTTCCGAGGCCGACAGAGCTCCCGATCGCGGCCAGAATAAATCCAGCAGAGGAAAACCGATCATTTTTTCCTGTTGAAGCTGGGTTGTTGAGCTGAGATTTCATAGATGTTCCCCCAGTTGATTAAAGTTAAGTTCCTCTATTATATTTCATGTTCTGTCAGAAAGGGATAAGTAATTTTTCCTAAGGAATCAGAACCCGTATTTTTATTATGCTGCGAACGCAAAGTTTTCAATACTAACATTAACCACGATTTGTAAATAAATAAACCTTAAACACCAAGTTTAAGGAAGTGAAGAGACTTTGGGTAGGGAAAAAATCACAAATGCGCCTGTTGATCATGAAAGCTGGCAGGGGTTGACAAATATCTTTGTTTATTATATCTTTATATTAAGATAATTGATAAATCAAAATCATATGGAAAAGAGGGATATCATGATTCAAAGCTTAACCCGGATTAATGAATTGGCTAAAAAACAGCGGGAGGGCACACTCACTGCTGCGGAAAAAGCCGAACAGCAAGTTTTGCGCACGGACTATCTGCGTGAAATTCGCGGACAGGTGCTAAGCACCTTCTCGGGATTAAGCATCGTGGATCCCGCCGGAAATGACGTGACACCTGAGAAACTTCGTAATGAGCAGAAGAAGCTGAGAGAAAACTAAGTAAGACATCGAAGTTTTGAAGAATGTAGACACAGAGATTGATTTTAGGATTAACTATGGGGTGCGCACTCCAGCATGCCACGAGAATTTCACGTATCAAACATAACTAACCAATTGTCTCCCGTGAGTTCACTGAACTTGCGGGAGTTTTTTATTACTTCGTTATAATACATACATCATTTGTAACCTTTTGGAAGTCCTGACTATCTAATTATTGAATCCAACAATCATAAAATGCGTTAAGATGAAGCCTTGAAGGGAGGTAGGTTATTCCTTGGAAGTGCAGCATGAGCAAGAATTAGAGGTCAAACTCGCCAAGAAGGGAAACCATGAAGCGTTTATCAAGCTTATAAAGCCATTAGAACTGCAAATGTACAACATAGCGAAAGCCATACTCCGACACGACGAGGATTGTGCAGATGCCATGCAGGAAGCCATATTAAAAGCATACAAGTCACTCCCGAGTCTAAGACAAGCGCCCCTATTTAAAACTTGGTTGCTTCGCATCCTGATCAATGAATGCAACATGATCCTGCGTAAAAAAAGCCATGTGATCCCTTTGCTCAACCTGGATCAAGCCGAACATATTACACCAAGCCTTGATGTCAATATCGATTTGCGAGAGGCGGTTTACCGGTTGGAGGAAGTATCCCGTACCATCATTATCCTGCACTATTTTCGTGACCTGCCTTTACGGCAGATTGCGGAAATGCTTGATTTGAACGAAGGCGCCGTTAAGACGCGTCTCCACAGGGCAAGAATCACGCTATCGGAATGGCTGGCTAATCACAGGGAAAGGGAGGTTAACGTATGAAATATGACCTTAATCATGAGCTTGAACAGGCTAAGGATGAAATAGAGGAGGCTCAGGAGTTGCCGGAGGCAATCCGCATGCGTCTTAATAATACCTATCAAATTTTAGAAAATAATCCTCCCATTCAGAAGAAGCGGCGTTTGAAGGGTTTATTGATAGGTGGTGTAGCGTCGGTACTTTTGATTATCGGATCGGGCTTTATCTCCCCGGTAATGGCCGAGGCATTGAGAAATATACCGATTATAGGAAGCATTTTCATAAATGGTGGGGACGAGGGGTTAAAAACAGCTAGCCGGCAGGGAATGACGAGTGATATTGATCAGAGCATCACCCATGATGGGATTACGATGAGCATATCGGAAATCATGTATGACGGAAGTCGAATTTCAATGGTACTAACCCGGACGACAAGGGATGGCAAGAATGAATCTTTTGGTCAATTGGGGAGTAAAGCTAGTCAGCAAGGGGAAGTGAACGGGATTCAATTTTATGCGGATGGAGAGGAACTGGGTGATTTCGGTTACAGCATTTCTAGAGTAGGGGATGGTGCTCCGAATTCGGACATCGTGACCTTGTCGCCGGAGGGATTGCCTGACGAATTTACATTGGAGGTCGTTATTCGAGACATAAGCGTCTCGGAGCCATTTACATTCAAAATTCCCGTCAAAAACAGTTCGGCAGATAGCGTGGTTCTTAAGTCAGAAGAACTTAAAGTGCATGACAATATTCATATGGGCATCAGCAGTTTGAAACTCACCCCAGCTACAATGCAAATGATAGTAAGCATCACTGGAAAACCGGGTCAGGATCTTAAGGAGTTCATTAAGTCCGTTCCCAGCCAATATAAAGTGGATGAATTTATAAATATTGATTACGAGGTGATAAATGAGAAGGGGGAAATAGCCAAATCCCTTGGTGGGAGGGGCAGCGGCTCCGGCAGCACTCTTAAATACACGTACATGTATGAGCCGTTCCCAACTAAACCGAAATCCATCACGATTAGACCCTTTGTGTATAGTGCAGAGCATAAAATATATATACCGGAACTTGAATTCCATTTGCCTGTAGAAGAATAAGCATGCCACATTGGTAAGCTTGCATGAAAAAAAGAGCGAGTTGAGGACGTTGGCAGCATGGCCATCCAGTCCTATCTCGCTCTTTTTCATTAACATAATTAAATGTACAACTCTCCTATCCAAACCGCTCCGTCTTGTACCACTTGGACTCCCTGCCCGTGATCTTATCAACAATCATGGAGTAGAAGGCTTTGACAGATATGACGAGGAACAGCTGGGCGTAGGTGAAGTACGACACGCAGGATAGAATGAAGTTGCGTGTGTTGCTCTGGCCGATGTCCGTTGCGAGCGCCAGGTTAATCTGCAGGACGTAGATGTAATACATTAGGGCCCAGGCAATAATGAGATACATATAGACATCGCCCTCGAACCTGAAGGGAGAGACGACGGCCGGATTAAACAGCGCGATGATCTGATACACAATATTGGTCACAAATATAATATCCGAGATGATGATGGCAATCATAAACCAGAAGTAACTTGCCGCGTAATACAGCACATGCAGCTTAATCCGCCAGCTTGTCCGATCGAACAGATGATGAATGTTATCCGTGACGACGCTGTAGTTGCCTTTGGCCCAGCGTTCGCGCTGCTTCATGTACACCTTCAGGTCCTCGGGCTCTTGCTGATAAGCTTCGGCTTGGGGTGCCAGCGCAATCAGCTGCCCTCTTGTCAGAATCTCGAACGAAATCGCGGTATCTTCCGTGATTGCATGCTCATCCCATCCGCCGATGTCCTGAATGAGCGCGGTTTTCACGATAAAGTTCGTCCCGGGAATGGTACCCAGCTTAAACAGCTGCCATAACCCGGTATGATGCACGCGCTGAATGGTCACCAGCTCCAGATTGATACAGCGGGACAGAAAATTCTGTCCGCGGTTCCGGGCCTTGTTGCGGCCGAAGACGGCCCCATAGCGTTCGGGCTGCTCCATCGCTTTCTGCGTCAGGAATAGCAGCGCATTTTTCTCGGGTGCGGCATCCGCGTCGTAGACACAGATCCATTCGCCTGTTGCCTGTTTGAGCGCATCATTCAGGGCGCCCGATTTGCCGCCGGTTCCGGTTCTCTCCAGAATAAGAAAGTCGCGGTCCCGGTAGCGTTCATTGGCTTTCAGCGCTCTTAAGCGCTCGGCCGTATGATCCTTGCAATTGTCGGCGATGACAATCACCTGCATTTTGTGATGCGGGTAATTCATCTGCAGAATGTGCTCTACCGTTGCCTGGATGACCAATTCCTCGTTATGCGCGGGCACCATGACCGTCACGGTGGGGAAATCCTCCAGATTGCCCGGATTCACCAGCTTCTGCCGGTTTTGTTTGTGAATGAACACGATGGCCCCGGCCATAATAATGATCGATTCCAGCACGGCAATCCATATACTGATAATGGAGACGATCAGGAAAAAGTCAGTCACTGAACTTCCCCCGATCGTATTTTCGTTTGACTTTTGAACGGAAGCTTAAGGTGGCTATCGTCAGAATAACGATGGCTATGGAGAACATAATGCTGACCCCGATGCACAGAGGGATAAACCAGGTGGTATACGACATCGGCTGCAAGCCTCCTTTTGATTGATGGTGGCAACTTAACTTGATTAAATGTATTCCCCGATGAGATCGGTTTCGGTATTCCGTTCTAATGCAGAGATGACGTCATCGATATTTTCGTATCGGCTGAATTGCTCCTTCTGGAACACAAGGCCGCCGGCACGGACCACAAGCTTGAGGGACATGCCTTTCTTGTCACGGAAGGGGACGTTCATCATGGCGACTTTGATGCGGTCCATGAGGCTTTTGAGGTACTCCGGCTTGGTGAGCGGGCACAGAATGATAAAGCGTCCTTCGCCAATAGAGAATTTATAGTCCTCGTAACGAATCTGCTTCTGAATTGTGCTCGACAGTTCCATAATCAGCTTGGCAAAACGGTGGGATCCGACAGACTCCCTGGTCAGGGGGAGAAAATCGAGCTTAAACATCATGATGCAGAAGCTGTACTGATCCGAATACCGATTGGCCAGATTGGCCTGTTTCACCAGCGTGCTTTCAAAAGCATCCTTGCTGCCAAGCGAGGTGTCGATGTCGATATCCGGGTTGGTTTTCCTCAATTGCTCGAGACGCCGGATGAACCTCCGGCTTCTCACCAGAGCCAGCTTGATGAAGATGGCAATGGCGGTATTGGCGGGCAGCAGCAGAATCCAGGCCAGCGTGAGTGCATTGACCGGGGCCAGCGTGGACAACCATACGAAATAAGTGACCAGATACACAAAAACCGCCACCGTCGACACGCCTACCGGAAGAAAGAAACCGATCAATAAGGCGGCTAGTGTGCCAACGCTGAACAGGAATTCCGTGAAAGTAAAACTTTGGTTTACATAGATGTTCCAAAATATGAACAACTGCTGGACGATGGCGAGGGCAATCAGCAGAAAATAACCGAATTCGACGCGACGTAAAGGGGTGGATTTTTTCATGTTTTACCTACTTTCTAAACTCTTCAACCTTTTATCGCTGTAGTTAAGCCATTCCATATGTTATTTAAAAATTACCCAAATGTCGATAGATTTATCGAATGTTGTCATAATCTGCATGTTGGATGACGAACGCTGTGTTGGTTGACCTTCAAACTCTCTGATAAACTGACCCTTCCGGGAATCCGGGGATATGGGGTAGAGTAGAGAATAACATCTTCAGATGTCACAGGCGGTATGGCTCATTTGTCTTATAAGTGGTGTAGCTTTCATGCCGAAAATATACAGAGTAAGAAGGTGTGTCTGATGTTATTGGATCAAATCTATACCGAATACAAGCCGATGATGTTCGGCCTGGCTTACCGGATGCTGGGGAGTGCAGCGGATGCGGAGGACATCGTACAGGATGTTTTTTCCCAATTCGTGCAGATGGATCGGGGAGAAGTGCTGAACGAGAAAGCGTATTTGGCCAAAATGACAACGAACCGCTGCATCAACCTGTTGAAATCGTCCAGACGCCAGCGCGAAACGTATACCGGTCCCTGGCTCCCGGAGCCGATGCCGGATTATGACATGCTGACGCGGTCCGATCCTGCGGAACGCCGCGAAACGATTGGTTATGCCTACCTGGTGCTGCTTCAGCGGTTAACGCCGCTGGAGCGTGCCATTTATATCGCCAAGGATACGCTGGGTCTTGAATACCCGATCATAGCGGAGATGCTTGGAAAGACGGAGATCAGCTGCCGCAAAACCTTCAGTCGTGCCAAGCAGAAAATGGGCCAGGCCACGGAAAGGGCTAATGGAGAAACCGCCCGGACGGAAACGCAGGAACGCTTCGTTGAAGCATTCCTGCGGGCGTCCGATATGGGCAATTTTAAGCCGCTGCTGTCTTTTCTGAAGGAAGAGGTTACGCTGCTATCGGATGGCGGTGGCAAAGCGAAGGCTGCCATTAATCCGATACTGGGCGTGGAACGGGTACGTGCGTTTTTCGAGGGGTTGTCTGCCAAAGGCTCGTTCCGAGAAGGCTTTGAGCCTGTTTCCGTAAACGGAGAACCCGGCTTATTGCTGAAGCGGGACGGCAGGGTCTCCATGGTGCTAACGGTAGAGTGGGAACCCGACTTATCCCGCATCAGCCAGATTTTCCTTGTGGTGAATCCGGATAAATTGCAGCTATTTAATCAAAACAGCCCGGGAACAGCCCTGTATCGACACCGATCCGGTTCCAGGCATTGATCGTTGTGATCGCCATGACCAAATCGACGAATTGTTTCTCGTCAAAATGCTTGCGGACGCGTTCGTATACCTCTACAGGAACGCCGGCCTCGGACAGCTTGGTCACGCACTCCGTCAGTTCGATGACAGCCCGTTCCTCGTCTGAATATATCGGGACTTCGCGCCACATGGGCAGAAGGAGGAGGCGGTCCACGCTTTCGCCCATGGAGAGCAGATCCTTGGAATGCATATCCACGCAGAAGGAGCAGCCGTTGATCTGGGATGCCCTGAGCTTAATGATCTCGTACAGCTTGTGATCGAGTCCGCTTTTTTGGGCCGCTTGCTCCAGGGCAAGCAGGGTTTTGAAGGCTTCGGGATTGGCTGATCGGTAATTCATTCGCAGTTCCATGTTCAGTTCCCCTTTACGTATGATTTTGGATGTTCACCCATATGACAGTTAGCCGTGCAGAATTGTGACATGTTCAAACGGAAAAAAGAAAGAAACCCTCAAAGGTGGAGAACGGAAGACAGAAAAAGGAATGGCGCTTCTTGGCAGAAGCGCCGTTCCGGGTACTGTTTATGTCCATCCAGAGGGTTTCTTTATCGTTTATTCCGTATATGTTATTTTCCGGCCTTAAGCGGAACGCGCAGGACATCGTCCCGTTTATGGGTGGTATAGTTCCAAGCGTAAATGTTGAGCTCGGTCTTGTCGAAATTCTCATACACGTCCATATGTTTATTGTTGTCATCGCCGAGCAGGCCGATCATGGCCGGCATGCCATAATTTCGGTCTTCGCCGTCAAGATAATAGGTTTGGTTGACGCCGCCGAACGTCGGGTCGGAGCTGAAGGATTCCACATAGAGATTATTGTCCTTCATGTAATAGGTCCATGTGATCGGATAACCTGCAATGTTGGACGTTAAGCTTTGATGCTCAGCTGAGATGCCGGTCAAGCGGATTGGATTCTTGTCTCCGGCATGTTCATCAACGCGGTGCTTGGCGATCAGGGACACCGGCTGGTTCGCCAGGGAGGCCGCATTCAGTCCGGCCATTTCAAAGCGCAGCTCCGTTGTTCTGGGTTGCCCCTGAACATACCACATACCTCCGTCCAACAGCGTCCCGCCTACATCCAGTTGATAATTCATGTAAGGAACACGGGTATACTTTTCTTCATGGGTCAGGATCAGCCTTACTTGGGTCGGCGTAACAATCATTTCATGGACTTTTGTTCCTCCAGGAACTTGATCAACAGGGATATTCAGCGCTTCTTTAAATGTGCCGTTGTCCATTTGCTTCTTGGACAAGGCCATATTTAAGCTCCAAGTACCCTCTGCGGTTTCAAGCGTGCGATCGTAAGCAAGCTGGAAAGCAGTTCCTTCTGCAAGCAAATGGTCGGACTTGAATATTTGCTGATTTACAAATTCTCCAGCTGTACCCGGGGTTCCATTAATGGAAGGCTTGGATTCCCTGATAGACTCTTTCTTGTCATTGACGGCCTCTACCCGCACCCAGCTTCTGTTCCTCATCTCGGGATCCGTATACGTAATGGCCGATCGGAGCAGGACATTTCCTTCGGCTTGTTCGAAAGATTGCAGGGTCACGCTGTCGATGCCATCCTTCTGAATAGGGAATACCTGTGTATTTTGATCGTTAGGGTCGTAGTTGATGGACTGTATTCCATCTCCGGTAAAGCGGATATTCTCCATGGCAAACTCAATATCCGCCGTTTGGCCGTCAGCCACCCAATCGGTCTCAAAATACCCCTGGAATACGCCTGCATCCGCGTTCCACTGATGGGAATAATGGCCCTCGATAGAGTTCCCTTCCTTATCTTTAAGTCCAATATGATCAAAGGCTACTTGCTCGCCAGCTCGTGATGAACCTGGATCCAGACTGTAGAGCAGGAACGTTCGGTTCTCATCGATAAACGCCGTGTGCACTGTTAAGGTTATGCCATCCTTTGTAACGGATTGCTCAATCGTCTGGCCAAGCCCCTGCTCCAATGCAGTCTGGATACCGGCCCTGTAAGACAGGAGATTGGACCAATCATAGTTCAGGGCTGCATAGACCGGCGTTGCCATCAAGGCGACGGATATCCCGGTAATGATTGCAATCCGCTTTCGTTTTCGCGGACGAAGCGGAATCGATTCACCTCCGGCCACCTTCAGTTCATTCTGCTGGATACTGCTCCACATCCGGTCAAAATCAGGATAAGACACGTTATTCGCCGTTTTCATCTGGTTTTTCAAATTGCCCTCAAAACGTTCCAAATTGGTTCTCTCCCTTCAGCCAGAAGCCGTTATGGTGTTCAAGTTTTTTGCGCATGATTTTCAATGCTTTGTGAAGCCTTGATTTAACCGTCCCGACGGGAATCTTCAGCGTTTCGGCGATTTCCGCCAACGACAGTTCACCGATATAGCGGAGCGTGACAACCGCCATCAGCTTGTCCGGAAGCTGCCGCAGCAGTTTCTCCCATTCCGCCGCTGCTGCCTTTTCCAATACGATGGTATCTACGGATTTAACCGATGCCGTGGTCTGCTCGTGGAGCCACTCGACCTGGCTTTGCTTGTCTCGCTGGGTCTGATTCCTTCTAAGCAGGTTCAAGCAATGATTCATCGCGATGCGCATGATCCAGGCGCGCGTATGTTCAACGTTTCTCCAATCTTGGCGAAATACAGTGACGAATACATCGTGGCAGAGGTCTTCCGCATCTTGGGCGTTCCGCAGCATATAGTAGCAGGTGCGGTACACATCCTTGTTATAAGAATCGAATAACTCGCGTTCCGTCAATCCGAGGCACTCCTTTCTTCGCGTTATGTCTAATAAACAAATGACTCTAGGAAAGGGTTCATCTTTTTTTGCTCTCTTAAGCAACGAAGGCCTGAGTCCTTCTCTGTAACGGTTCATGATTTAATTGATTTCATTCTAACAAAAAAAGAACATCTGCCCTCAGTATAAAAAGAAGGGCAGATGTTCTATGGAACATCGGTAAGTTTAGAAGACGCTGACAGAAAGGCGCAATGGAATCTGGCGACTAAGCAAACTTATATATGAGTCATCGCTAAGATATGAGTTATCGCTAAGCTATGCGGAACCAGCTGATTTGCACTTCGCCTTGCATGATGAGGAAGACGTCAGACCGTCCTGTTAATCCCGTCAATTCGGACTGGACTGTCGTCCAGGCTTGGCGACCCCCAGTCGGCAGAACCTTGCAGCTTCCAGCTGCAGGACCATCCGGGCTGCCGGTCGTAATGACGATTTCGCCGCCCTTGATATGTCCGCTCACCCTAGCTTGGAACGTTACCGAAGCGTCGCCGAGATCCACGTCATGGAAAGCGATCCAGCCCGTTTCACCGGTTAAACGGATGCTTTCGCCGCCTTCACGGCATTCATCCAGGAAGACACCCTGGTAGTCGTCATAAATCACCGCTCGAGCAGGCTCGCGCAGCGTGCGTGGTGGGATCGTCTCCCCTTCGACTTGAAGGGCTGCGGTGACCGGCAATTGGCTGGAGGACGGTCCAGCCATGAGCGTATAGGTTCCCTTTTCAACGCAATAGCGATCCCGGGTGACATCCCAGAAGGCCAGATCCTCCGCTTTGAGCTCAAAGCTTACCGTTTCCGAAGCGCCCGGGGCCAGATGGATGCGACGGAAGCCTTTCAACGATTTGAGAGGACGGATGACGCGGGAGGAACCAGCCTTCACATACAGCTGAACCACCTCATCCCCAGCCAACTGGCCCTCATTCTTGACGGCAACGGTGACGGTTACGCTGCCTTCAGCCGTGATTTTCGGCTGGCTTAGCGACAGACCGCTGTAATGGAAGCGGGAATAGCTGAGACCATGACCGAACGGGTACAGCACATCCCCGTCGAAATATTGATAGGTCCGCTTCCCTTTGATGATGTCGTAATCCATCAGATCCGGAAGCTGTTCGGTCGACTTGTACCACGTCATGTTTAAGCGGCCGCCCGGATTGTAATCTCCGTACAGAACGTCGGCAACTGCATGGCCCAGCTCCTGCCCGGCGTGAGATGTGAAGAGGATGGATGGCACATGCTCCTGTTCCCAGTTCACGGAGAACGGATACCCGCCTACGATGACAACCACCGTATTGGGATTAGCTTCGTACACCGCCTGAATTAAGGCTTGCTGGGCGGGCGGGAGCGTAATGTCGGGACGGTCGATCGTTTCCTTGCCGTTAATGAACGGACTGTTCCCCACGAATACCAGGGCGGTTTCAGCCGATGCTGCCGCTGCGACGGCTTCAGCGATGCCGTCCTGAACCGTCTCGATGACAAATGGCGTTCCCGTATCCTCGGTACCGCCAACGACAAGCCGTCCATGCTCATCCAGCAGGATCGGTTTGCCTTCCCAATTCTTCATCATAAAGCTTCCATCCAGTAACGCCTCAAAGCTGAAAGCCTCTTTTACGAACCAGCCACGAGCTTCGTCGGCCGTTGCGTGCAGTCCCGTTTCGGTTTCGGTTACGAATTTGCCGCTGCTGGCGAGCCGGAGCGTGACGGAACCCCAGCCCCAGTCGTTCCGCTCGAACACCGCTGCATTGGTAGATTCAGCCGTGTTTGCAAGCAGCCGGCCATTCTCTTCCGAAGATAGGGCTACATATTGGCCGCTAACAGCAGAACGAAGACGTACCTGATCTAATCCCGTATGAAAATGGACGCTGCGGTCCTGCATTTTCTCCTGCACGCCCTGAAGCGGCGTAATCCGGTATGGAGGCGTGCCGCTGTACCAATCCGTAAATGCTTCGTTAGCCAGGGGCCCGATGACAGCAGCGGATTTCAACTGATCGCGCTGAAGGGGCAGCAATCCGTCGTTTTTCAGCAGCACGATCGATTCCCGGGCGGCCCGCAGAGATAGTTCGGCATGCTCGGACGCGCAGAGCTTTGACTCCGGAACATGGCTGTAAGGATTCCGTTCTTCCGGATCGAACTCGCCGAGGCGGAACCGGACACGGAAGGAATTGCGGATGGCATGATCGAGATCCTGCTCTTCCAATAACCCTTGCTCCAATGCGTCACGGAGCGCGCGGAAGGAGATGTCCTGGTCGTCGGTGATGCTGTCGATTCCGGCTTTAACGGAGCCGGCAACGGCCTCTGCATAGGAAGAGACATAATGATGGTCCATAACGGTGCCCAGAACGTCACCCGCGTCTCCAACCACGAATCCGTCCATGCCCCATTCCTGTTTGACGATGTCGTTTACTTCATGGTTCAGGTTGCACGGCGTGCCGTTGATGCCGTTATACGCGGTCATCATGGAACCGGCTTTCCCTTCCCGGAACGGTGCCTCGAAAGCCTTCAGATAATACTCGCGCTTGTTTCTCGGATCGATGCTTACCGAGGCGCTGCCGCGGTCAACTTCGTTGTTATTGCCATAGAAGTGTTTCAGCGTAGCTACGGTTTTATAGTAGAAGGGATGGTCTCCCTGCATGCCCTTCACAAGCTCGGTGGCGAGTTTCCCGGTCAGATGCGGGTCTTCCCCGTAGGCTTCTTCCGTGCGTCCCCAGCGAGGGTCGCGTTCCAGATCTACCGTGGGCGCCCAGATGGTCAATCCGTTGATGGCCCGGTCGCGCTGGTAATAGACGCGGGCTTCCTCCGCGATGACGGATCCGATCTCCCGCATTAGCTCGGGATTCCAGGTGCACGCAAGCCCGGTATTTTGCGGGAACACGGTTGCTTCGCCAAGCCATGCCACGCCGTGAGCGCCTTCGGTGCCATGTTTATATTTTTGCACGCCGAGACGGGGGATTTCCGCCTGGTATTGGCACATTAATTCGATTTTCTCGTCCAAGGTAAATCGGGATACAAGATCGTTAACCCGTTCTTCCAGCGGAAGATCCGGATTCTGGAATGGATATTTCATGGAGCAAAACCTCATTTCTATGCATAGTTGGAATGGAAACGCTCTCAGTTATACATGCGATAAATTCTTGCTTCTCTTATTTCGGTTAGTCCAATATCATCATAGCGCGCACAGCGGAGTTGTAATACACCGAGAATTAGCGCAGTTTTCATGTGGAAATTTCGAATTCGAAGACAAAAATGAAGAGCTCGACCAATTAATGAGCATTTTCGATTCCGTTTCGTATACGAGATCGCCGAGATCGTTTTTCAGCAGAAACATAAGAAATGACGGAGGTCCTACGTTTGCATTCATTATTTTTTACCGTGATCGTGACGGAGAAATGAGTGATTATTTTTTGGATATGAATCAAGGGGGCTATGTTTTAAGGGGAGGAAAGAAAATGTATAAGATGGTCGATAGGGAAAAGGAGGTTTTTGATCAGCTATCTACATGGCTTTTTGAAAAAGCTGTTAGAATGCTTGTAACCTAGAAGCTGAAAAAAATTGAACCGCGAAATGAACGCATGAAATATGAAACCTCTCCGATGAAAAGGGATGCTTATGCGCCTTTCGTTTCTTCGTGAGAGGTTTCTTCTCATTTGTCCGTTACATTCGGCAAATCTCTCGGGGACAGTCCTCACAGTGGCAAATATTCCTTAAATAGTCGGGATCATTGAGAACGATGCGTCCCCGTTCGGTAGAAATGACGCCAAGATCCTTAAGCTCGTTCAATATCCGGTTAACGCTTTCACGGGTAGAACCAATCATCTCCGCCATTTCCAGATTCGTAATCCGCTTGCCGATGATGGCTCGTGTTTCCTTGTTTGTCCCGCTCGTCCCGTACATATTGTACAGCCGCAGGAGCAGAGAGCACAGGGCGCCGGATTTACCATGCAGCAGCAGATCGCGTAATTTGCTTTGCGCGGTGCGCTGCATGAGTGCCATCCAGCCCATATACTCCACGGCAAAGTCACCGTTGGTTCGGATGACTTTATCCAGTTCGGCCTGCGGCACAATTCCGACTTCACTATCCTCCAAGGCTTTGGATTCGAATTGATGAACGGCTCGTCCGAACGGATCGGGTTCACCGAACAGATCGCCGGGAATGTGAAGCGATAAGGTGGCCGACGATCCGTCTTCCAGCAGCTTGGATACCTTCAGGCTTCCACGATTTACAAAGTACAGCCGGTCTGCAGGATCATTCTCCTGGTATAGATAATCACCTGCAAACAAACGGACAGGCTCGGCCAATTCCCGGATCAGAGCGAGATGCGGTTGTGAATAGACGGAGGAAGTGCCTGCTGGAAACAGCCCTCCATCCCATGCATCGGATCTTATAGCACGATTCTGTTTCATACAATCTTCTCCTTCCATAAGTTTATTCGGCAAGCTGGTAATCGCCATTGGTCAGTTTAAATGTTTGGGTCAGACCTGAGGTGAGATAGATTTGATGATCGGTGGTGACGAAAATAGCCTCGGCATCGCCGCGGCTCTCTACCAGTTTCCGCCCTTCCGTTAGTCCAAGCGAGAAGACGGAGGTCGACATGGCGTCAGCGTCCATGGATGTGTCGGTCACAATGGTAACGCTGAGCAGGTCATTATCGACCGGATAACCGGTGAAAGGGCTCAGGATATGATGATACACTTTTCCCTCTGCTTCAAAGAAACGCTCGTACACGCCGGAGGTCACGATGGTCTTATTGATGACTTCAAGCGTACCCAGGGATTGCCCGCGATCTTTACCAGGATCCTGGATGCCGATATTCCACGGCGAACCGTTCGGTTTCGATCCCATGGCAAGGATGTTACCCCCAAGGTCGATGATGGCTGAATGGAAATCCTGCTGCTGCAAATAATCTGCGGTGACGTCCGCCGCATACCCTTTGGCGATGGCCCCCAGATCCAGCGACATTCCTCCTTTCTTCAGCAGGATGGCATGGGATGCCGGATTTAAAATGACATCCTTATAGTTCATTCGCTTCATGGCAGCATCCAGTTCATCCTCTTCCGGCACAATGGGGTGTTCACCGCCAATGCCCCAGAGGTCTACAAGCGGACCTATGGTCGGTTCGAAATGTCCACCTGAAGCCGCTGCGTAATCGATGGCGGTTTGGACAACCTTGAAGGTTTCCTCGGATACGCTCACTTCGGATTGGCCCGCCGCTTGATTGACCCGATCGATCTCGCTGCCCGCCAGCTTCCGGTTCATGCGTTGGTCGATACGCTCCAGCAGTGCGCCTACCTCATCGAAATGCTGGGACGTCATCCGTTCATCGTAAACGCGGAGACTTACAATGGTATCGAATATAAAGTAACGTTCGGTTGCCGGCTCGTTACTGGCGGCTACCTTCTGATCTGCTGTAGTTGTGCAGCCAATCGATCCCGTCATCAACAGGGTGAGCATGATCAACAGGCTGCTGTAGGAAAGAAGCTTCCTATACATGACAGTGCCTCCTCTTTTCAGTTCTGGTGCTGTTCTAAATCAACTTCCGATGATCCCAGCGTATCAGACCCGTACCTTGCTGAATGTGAGAAAAATCATTTCTGGCACTTGGTGCAGCCCTGATAATGAAGATAAGCAAAGCGAAGTGGAGAGATGCTGATGAAACGCGGAGATATTGGAATAGCGCTCGTGCTGATTGCGGTTGTCGCCTGGTTTGGAATATCCAAGTTTATGGGAGAAGACGGAGCGGCGGAGGGAACCTATGCCATGATCGAGGTGAATGGAAAGCATTATGATACGGTGGCGCTTACGGAAGAGCCAAGAGATATCGAAATCCGGACAGAGCGGGGATATAACCTCTTGCGGGTCTCCCGCGAGGGTATCGAGATGGTGGAGACGGATTGTCCGGATCAGCTCTGCGTGGGGTTCGGTCACGTTCACGACATTCATGACACCATCGTATGTTTGCCTAATCGCGTGTTCGTCGAAGTGACCGGAGATCAAGTTGAAGGAAGTGAGCCGGATGCCGTTGTCTCCTGATCCCTATGCTCTCCGCAAGCTGGTGGTGATTGCCATCTGCGCCTCCTTATCGGTGGTGCTTGGCATTGTGGAAGCCCTGATTCCATTCGCGGTCGCGATACCCGGTGCCAAGCTGGGACTTGGCAATATTTTGGTGCTGACCTGTTTAGTTTGCCTGGGGGGCAGGGATGCCCTGTGGCTTATTGTTTTAAAGACACTGCTGACAGCCTTTATACTCGGAAGCTTCTCGACCTTCCTGTTCAGTATGTTCGGGGCGCTGGCAAGTTATCTGGTGATGTATGTCATGCTTAGGCTCGGGGGCCATAATTTCAGCTTAACGGGCGTGAGTATCGCAGGCGGCATCGCTCATAATGTTGGGCAATTAACGGCAGCCTCACTGGTATTGGGAACAACCAAAATTTATTATTACCTGCCCTTTCTGCTAGGGGCGGGGGTCGTGACAGGGATCTTTGTGGGATGGGCTGCAAAACATCTGATCGAATCCCTGCGACGTATCGATCCGTTTGGCATGTTTCATACGGAAACCTAAGGAGGAGGCGTTAGGCATGGGCACAATGGATAAGTCGGAGCATGCAGTAAAGCTCAAGCATGTATATTACGGCCAGGGCTGCACGAACGTGCTCAAGGACGTCTCGCTGACGATTCCCCATGGGCAGTGGGTATGCATCGCCGGAAAGAACGGGGCAGGCAAGTCTACGCTGATTCGGCTGTTAAACGGTTTGCTCCTCATGAGCCGGGGGCGCATCCTTATCGATGGCATAGAGCAGAACGGCTGTACGCTGGGTGAGATTCGCCGGCATATAGGCATGGTGTTTGCCAATCCCGATGATCAGTTTGTCGGCCTGACCGTAGAGGATGACATTGCGTTCGGTTTGGAGAATCTGTGCTTGAGCCGGGAAGAGATGCTGCGGCGGATTCGGATGTACGCGGAGCGGCTGGACATTGTCCATCTGTTAGACCGGCATCCGGCAACCCTGTCCGGCGGACAGAAGCAGCGCGCTGCTATTGCTGCCGTGCTGGCCATGGAGCCTTCTATCATTGTCTTGGACGAGGCAGCTTCCATGCTGGATGAGAAGGCTAAGCATGAGCTGCTGGATTTCATGCGAACCATGCATGCCGAAGGCCGATACACCATCATCTCCATCACCCATGACGTAGAGGAGATGGCCGAAGCAGACCGAATGATCGTGCTGGATGGCGGAATGGTGGCGGCGGACGGAAGCCCAAGGGAGCTGCTGCTGCAGGAAGAGCTGCTCCAGCGTTGCAGGCTAAAGGTGCCTTTTGCCCTCCAGCTGTGCAGGGAGCTCAAAGCGCGGGGGATCGATATCGGCGAGCTGGTTGGGGAGAAGGAGGTGCTGGAGGCGTTATGGTCATATCATTCGAAGAGGTTTCTTACCGCTACCGGGACCGGGGGATGAGCCCGATTCTTGGACTCGACGGCCTTCATCTGGAGCTGGAGGAAGGCAGAATGATTGCCGTTCTCGGTGCGCCGGGTTCGGGAAAATCAACGCTACTCCAGCATATGAACGGATTGATACGGGCTGATGAGGGCTTGATTCGCATATTGGACTTCCGTCTTGAACCGGGTGACGGCAAGAAAGTCCCTGCCGGTCTGCGGCAGCGCGTCGGCCTTGTTTTTCAATACCCGGAACAGCAGCTGTTTGAAGAAACGGTGGAGAAGGATTTGCTGTTCGGGCCGCTTAATTTCGGGAGAAGCCCAGCCGAAGCCGCCGAGGCGGTCCGCAGAGCGGCATCCTTCGTCGGATTGGACGAGGAGCTGCTGACACAGAGTCCCTTCAAGTTAAGCTCGGGTCAGATGCGAAAAGCGGCCGTGGCCGCCGTACTGGCGGCTGACCCCGACATTTTGGCTTTGGATGAGCCTACCGCCTCCCTTGATCCTGCCAGCCGCGAGGATTTGCTGGAACGGCTGCATGGATTAACGAGGACCCAGGGCAAGACGGTTCTCCTCGTCTCCCACCGGTTAGAGGAAGTCGCGGCCTATGCGGACGAATTCGTTGTCATTAAAGATGGCCGAGTCGTATTTCAAGGAACGGCCAAGGAACTGGTACACCGGCAGGAGGTGCTGGAGCAGGCAGGATTGATGGCTCCGTCGTCTGTGCGGATGGCGGGCAAGCTGGCATCGCAGCTTGGAGTACAGCCTCCGGAGATGCCACCGGATGCGGCTGCGCTGGCGGACTGGTACGCAGGGCAGCTTGAAATGTAGGGCAGAGCGAAGCAGAGGCGAAAGGAGGAAGCATGGATGAAACGAAAAATCATCCTGGGCCGGTATATGGAAGGCGATTCATGGGTTCACCGCCTGGATCCGCGTGCCAAAACGGCTGCCATGCCGCTCTTTATGGTGTCTGTGTTCCTGGTAGACGGATATATGGGGGTGCTCGCGCTGCTGCTGTTCACTGCGGCGGTGATCCGGGCTACGGGTATCCCGTACCGCTATTTCATCAGAGCCATGAAGCCGCTGATGTTCCTGCTATTGTTTATCCTGGTATTTCACATTGTATATGATGCGGGAGGCGGGAAACTTCTGGATATGGGCGCGTTCAAGGTGTATGCAGGCGGATTGGAAAAAGGTATCGTGTCCGCCTCCCGGATGGCGCTCTTCATCATGTTGGCGGCGGTGCTGACCTTCACGACCCAGCCGGAGCAGTTGGCCCAGGGTCTTGGCAGCCTCCTGCGGCCTCTGACCTATATCGGCGTGCCGACCGATCGGCTGGTGCTGATGCTCGGCATTGCCCTCCGGTTCATTCCGACCATCTTCGAGGAAGCGGAGCGGCTGTGGAAGGCACAGCAGTCCAGGGGACTTGACTTGTCATCGCGGCCGCTGAAGGAGAAGGCACGGCTGATCATTGCCCTGCTGGTGCCAGTAACCACAGGCGCGTTCCGGCGCGCCATCGGGCTTGCCGATTCCATGGAAGCCAGAGGCTACCGGCTGGGTGCTCGGCGAAGCAGGTTCAGGGCCTTTGTATGGAAGCGGGCGGACACGCTGTTTGTTGCTTTGTTCCTGCTGCCCGTGGCCGCGGCCGCGCTGCTGTAGTTTGTGGCTTGAAGGAAATGAAAACCGCAGTCCTTCAGGACTGCGGTTTGTGGTTTATTGCTACTCGAATTTGATAGGAAAGGTCACGCAAACGCTGGTGGACGAGTTACTGCAGCCTTGCTGCGCTGTTTCGTTTTCAAAGTCTTTTAATAGCTTTGAGAATTCACCTAGATAAGGCTGAAGGACATGCTTCTTGTTATTGATTTTCCCTTGAACGATCCCGGCAAACCGTCCGTTCTCCGGTACTTCTTTTGCAGAAACGAGTCTCCCGTTCTTGTAATTCTCTACTCTATAGGATTCTTCATCCTCGAAACGTTGGTTCACCCCGGTATAGAGCTCCATCACCCCATAGTCACCTGTTCGATATACGCCTTCGCTGATAGAACTCCCGAAATCCTCCATCTCGCTTGCATATTCGAACCCTTTGTAGTCAGGCGTGGACTTATCCCGTTTGTAATAATTCAGCAGTTGAATATGACCGCGAGCCAATTTGGATTGCATCAGTTCATTTGCCTGCTCCCGATCCGATACAGAAAACTCCAAGAGAGTATTCCCATTCCGATATTCAAACCAAAGGGAGTCTATGGATTGCATCACGGTATAACCTGACAGCAAGTCATGATCCTTGAAAATGCCCTTCGAGATTACATAAAATTCAAAATCAGGGTTGCTTTCGCTCCGAATTCCCGTTCCGTTAGGACGATCGTTTCGCCATTCACCCTCATACACGATTTTCATATCCTCTGGAAGCCTGTCCGATATGTATCTGCCTGTGCCGGATCTTTGTCCATTGTGCCAATCGCCGCTGTATACTTTGGAAGGTCCCCAATTCATGGTGCCTTTTCCGTGGGGTTTATTGCCCTTCACTTCTCCGTAGTAGGTGGCCCCGTTAGGGAGGGTCAAGCTGACTTTCTGGTTCGAAGCTTCCGTCTCCTTATGGGTGAACATAAGAAACAACAATGCTAGTGTAAGAAAGCTTAGGTATTTTCTGATCACGTTGTAATACGTCTCCTCTAATCTGCCGATTTTTAATTTCTCATGTATACCATCGATGGATGATATACCAGTCAAATCATAGATTACGCTCATACACGCCGTAAAGTTATAATATGGGAAATACATCAGTGAACTGGGTAATCGCCCCTTCTTTTTTGTGATTTTTTAAAACACAGCTTGTAGAGAACGAATATAAAAAACACCGATCCTTAACGGAACGGTGTTTTGTCATACCTATTCATTCATTGGCATCGGCGTATCCGTCGGCTCGATCCCCTCGTAGGCCCGGTCCACGGACTGCCGGATTTCCTTCAGGCTCAGCCCCTGCTGCCTGCCGTCCAGGTACATGTTCGTGACGTCCAGGCAGGTTTGGCAGAATTTCGCGTGCGTGGTTGGCGTGAGTCTGCCGTCTTCCTCTTGAGCATAGTAGCAATTGAGGTTGCTGCTGTGGCCAGCATCGCCGCATCCGCAGAAGCAGGGCATGTAGGCCAAGTGGCTGGCATGGAGGATGGCTGCATTGTATTCCTTCACGCTGGAGATATGCGGAAGAGGCGTATCGGGATGCAGCAGGTAGTCGGTTTTTCCGTCGGAACGGCCAGCAAGAGCTTCCGCATAGAGGATGTCGCTGCGATACGCGCCGCTTACTACTTGAACGCCGCTCACGCCTTCAAAGGTTTGCAGCGTAAGCGCGATGGCTTCTTCCGCCCGTTCTCCCTGCTTAGAGCCGGTAAAGGCACGAAACGATGGGGAGAGCTCTACCACGGTCACCCCGTGCTCAATTCGGATTTCCACGAAGGTTACGCCATCAGGGATGGCGCTTTCAAGTTCAGGTGGCAACAGATCTCCCCACTGGGTCAGCATCGTCATGGCACTGACCTTGGGATAGCGGACGGAGGTATCTGTCTGCACGTACTGGGATACGGGCGTGAATAAACCGGAAAACGGGTCATAGGCATGGAGGGTTACGCTGGGCATCGTGCTGGGGATGGCGGAAAGAATCGTCCCCTTGGGCGGACGTGCACCGTTCGCAGCGATATCTTCCAGTTCGCGCAGGATCCTGTCCCTTGATATGTCCTCGGTCAGTCTCCCGAGTTCTTCATCCTGAGCGTTCAGGAACAGGATGGTCGGGTGCTCCGTAATGCCGTACCGGTTAACGGCTTCCGTATCCTCCGAAATGCTGAAATACTGGTAACGGTAGGCTGGCGAGGTTGCTTCCATCTGTTCCATGACACCCAGCGCTTTGGAGCAGCCGCCGCAGCCCTTGAGCGCAAAGATGGCGATGGAGCTCACTTGCGTGTCACCAGTCCTCTGTTCTTCGACTGGAGATGTCTTGAACAGCATGAAGCCCCCCGCACCAAGCAGGATCAGGAAGGCCGCCAGCGCAATTCGCCACCGCCAGATTCGTGTGCGATTCATGTCTATAAAACATCCTTTCATATCGAACAGGGATGCATCCATGATGGACGTATCCCTGTTCGTTTGGAGTATATGGCTTCATGTCTGTCCTTAGGGCAGGAAATAATGGAGCAATGCCTGCAAATCACGCTGAGCGGGGTGATCCGCGAAGTCGCCGATCATCCGCTGGGCCTGTTCCGCATACGATCGAGCAAGCTCCTCGGTTTGCTTAATGGCGCCGCTTGCGGCGATACGCTGGATGACCTCGTCCATGTCAGCCTCCGCAGAGTGGGGGCCAAGCTGCCTGATTCCAGGTGCAAGGGCTGGATCGTTGAGGGCGTATAGCACCGGCAGCGTAATGTTGCCGTTTCGCAGGTCTGCGCCAGCCGGCTTGCCGATGGCCTCCTTGGGCTTCGTGAAATCGAGCAGGTCATCCCGGATTTGAAAAGCCATGCCGAGCGACTCCCCGAATTGAAAGAGCCGCTCAGCGGTTCCGGCATCCGCATGGGCTGCTTCCGCGCCCGCTTTCAGGCAGTGAGCCATCAGCAGGGCGGTTTTGCAGCGTGTTTTCTCTAAATACTGCTCCATCGTCAGTCCGAAGTCGAAGCGGTGATGCAGCTGATCGTATTCTCCCATGCAGAGCTCGGTCACCAACGCCGCAAGCTCGGCTAATCGGTAGGCCTCGTCTTCGGAGATGTCTTCACTGCTCTTGTCGGACTCGTCATTCGGATGACCCGCGGCCCATTCGATGGCGCGGGCAATCATGTAGTTGCCGATGTGCACGGCCGTCTGGACATCCGTCGTTTCATGCAGGGTCGGCATGCCGCGCCGCATATCGGATTGATCGATAATGTCATCGTGCACCAGCGAGGCCATGTGTAAGTATTCAAGCAGTACGGCGGTTTTCATGACGGCCCGCTCATGACCGCTTTTTCCGAAACGGCTGCCGAGCACGACCATAAGCGGGCGCAGCCGCTTGCCGCCGGCGTTAATGAGATCCATGACGCTGCTCAGAACAACGGAGGGGGGAGTGAGGTCACGGTCTGAGGTGACTACCTCCCGGAGCAGGCGGTCGAAGGAAGCGAGATCGACTCCAATCTGGTTATGAATGTTCATCTGTATCAGCGCTCCTTTCCCTAGATAGCTCCTTACGCACTCCGCTGCTCCAGATAGCTGCGGATTTCACGCTTCAGCTCTTTAAGCAGGAGTTCGGGTGTGACGTTCTTCATTAGTTTCAGCTGCATGCGCTTATGGAGGGGGAGAAGCCGGGACAGCAGCTTCCATTCCTTCCGTTTGACGGCAATCCGGTACATGAGTCCAGTCAAATAATCGCCGTCCAGCAGCATACGCGTCAGTCTCTCGTTATCCTTCGCTTGCAGCTTGCCATGCTTGTTTAGCGCAGTATGAATCAGGATGCAGCAAGCCAGCACCGTCATTTTGCGTGAATAGGCAAGCTCATAAGCGTTGAGCATATCGGCAATGTCCCTCACCGGTCTGTTATCCATCTCCATCCAATCGATATCCGTTCCGGAATCGATATGCGACCGAAGCAGGTCGATCGTATCCTGTAATAGCTTCATATCCATCGTTATTGACTCCTTCCGGAAGGCTCGTGTTGATTAAGAGTGTGAATGCCAGTAGAACGGTTAGGGCTTGAGCTTGATACGGCAATGCGCGATACGATCAGCCCGTTCTATTGAGTAGAGAAGAATTAGTCCGTATACACGTACCAGCGCCTTACGATCGGTATTCGTTTCCATACCTTTTTCAGCCAAGGATATACATAGTAGTCCAGTCCGAACGCGCTGCCTGATCCGCCGATTAAGGCGATCCCGGCTGCCAGATACCACAGCATTTCGTTAGGTGCCATCCCCGATACCCATACCATCGCGCCCATGGCGACGCTGGCTACGGCTGCAGGTGCCGTGAACAATCCGACGATCAGCAGGATGCCGACGATCAGCTCAGCCAATACCATCGAGGTCTGAAATACATAGGCAAGCGAAGTATAGCCGCCGTCGCCGGTATAGAACATCAGGTCCATCGACCAATCGACAATGGATTTCATAAAATCCGGAACCGGGAGGGCGGATACCGCTTCGGCAGTATAAGCAGAGGCGGCAGACACTGCGTCTGCGGCTCCAGCCCCGGCAGCATCGGCACCTGCAGCGGATGCTGCGCTTACGCCGTCGGCTGCTTTGGCAGGAATGAGGAACACTTTATCCGGATCATCGATAATCTTGTGGATTTTATCCCATCCCTGTGAGAGCCACATCCATCCGGCAAAAATCCGCAGCGGAACGAGCCAGAAATTCGGCGAGCGCTTGGCAAAATGCCCGCCCACGAAGCTGCGGTTGTTCCGGACATGGAAGAATTCATGCAGTAGGTAGTGATACACCTTGTTGAAGCCGCAAACCTGGAACAGATAGAGCATGTTGATCAGATGTTTGACCAGCATGGCCGGGAAGCCGCTGAGCCTGAACATATGGCCCGGAACCCCCACGTTAGCTACTCCGTAGCGGCTGCCGATACAGACCATCGTGCCGTGGAACGTCGGTTTGTAGGATTTCATCGGTTTGTTTAATAATTCAGCCACGATGTTATGCGCAATGACCGGGGCTGCTAGTTCCGCATTTTCTACCATTTGAGGCACGGGTGCAGCCGCGCCCTCAGGAATGTAGAAAATATTGTCCCCGACGACATAAACGTTCGGATGGGCAGGAACTTGAAGTTTGTCGTTGGTCAAAATACGCTTGCGGCCTTTTTGCTCGACATCCATATTGCCGACCACATCGGAGCCTTCCACCCCTGCGGTCCAGATCACGGTACGGGATTTGATGTCGCTGCCGCCGACGGTAACACCGTCCGGTTTCACTTCCGTAATCTTGGAGCCTGTGATGATGTTGACGTTCATTTTGCGCAGCCGTTTCTCGGCTTTGCGGATCAATGGCTCGGGCAGGATCGGCAGGATCTTGTCGACCATGTCGGCAACGTGCAGCGTAACCTCGCTTGGATCCACGTAGAATTCCTTACATAATTGTTGCGTGAACTCGGCCAACTCGCCGATCATTTCAACCCCGGTGAATCCGCCGCCGACCACGACGAAGGTCAGCATTTCTTTGCGGACTTGCGGGTCGCGCTCCAGCACGGCTTTTCGGAACATATTCAGGGTGTGTTCTTTCAAACGGACCGCATCGTCATACGACCATAAGGTAAAGGCGTGTTGATCTGCGCCCGGTATGCCGAAGAAGGTTGGCTTGCTGCCTGTTCCGATGACCAGATAATCGTAGGAATAGGTTTGTTTCTCTCCACGGAGTGTTTGGCCGTCAAAGTCGATGCCGCCGATTTCATCCAGCACTACGTCTACATTGCGAAACCCGGAGAACACTTTCTTTAGGTCGATTTTGATGGAATCCTCCTCGACCCGGTTCGCGGCTACTTCATGCAGCTCGGTCAGCAGTGTATGATACGGCTTGCGGTCGATGAGTGTTATCCGCAAATCCTTCTGTTTGCGCAGTCGTTTAGCCAGCTTCTTGGCGGTAAGTATACCGCCATATCCGCCGCCCAGCACGATAATCTGTTTCATGCGAATCTCCCCTCAAGGAATAGTTGTCTTCTATCTATCGCTCTTGTGCTTATTTGGCGCCTTCGAGTGCTTTTGTTGCCAGCTCTACAAATCCGTTGACGTGGATCGACACACCGGAGATGGCATCGGTTTTACCGTCTTCCGCCGTTACGATGGCTTGCGGATCTTGTTTTTCAATCAAATACTGCTCGGCTTGATAAGCCTGTTCATGCCATTCGGATTGAGCTCCGCCGTTCTTCATGCCGTACTCACCGGATTTGGAACGGGTAACTTTATCGGTACCGCCGTCTTTATGAATGCCGTTCCAGCTGACAGCGGCGATCTTGCCGTTAATAACGGTAACGTCGACGGTTTCCTTCCAGCCGGACTTAGCGTCAAAATCAGCCCCTTCTGCGTGATAGCTGCCGTCTTTGTACGGTCCTGCTTCAACAGGTCCCGCCGCCAGCGCTTTTGCTGCCAGTTCGGTAAATCCGTTGACATGGATCGATACCCCGGATACGGCATCCGTGCGGCCTTCGTCGTTTAAGGTCAAGCCTTCAACCGACTGCTGAGCCACCAGGTATTCCTCCATTTTGGCTGCCTGTTCATGCCATTCCGCTTGAGCGCCGCCTTTTTCCTTCATGCCGTAGAAGCCTTTTTCGGAAAATGTCTTTTTGTCCAAGCCGCCGTCCTTATGAAGTCCGTTCCAGTTGGCGCTGACGATCTTGCCGCCTTCGACCTTAACGGCAACAAGTTCCTTCCAGCCGGAGTCTTCGGCAAACTCGCCTTCAGCGTAATATAAGCCGTCCTGCAGGGTTCCATCTTGTGCAGGCTGTTCCGCATTAGTTGTGGTATCCGTGTTTTGGCTTTCCGCCGGTTTGTCCGTAGTGACAGGCTCTTTGTCTCCGTTGCCTCCGCAGCCTACGAGCAGCGCAAACATCAACATGACAGAGAGGGATAGAGAGAGTGTCCTTTTCATTCTGGTTTCCTCCTATAATTTTGTGAATTACTTCACAAATATTGTTCTTGAGTTCATTTTATTCTTAAAAGGAATAGTTATCGGTGAAAAAAATCACAAACAGTGTCGGTGCTTCATGTTCGAGTTGAAACCCGTCGATTGCTCATGAAGCACCATGGGTCAGATAATGCCTCGAATGTCATCCAGCGATTGGATGCCTTCGCTTTCCATCAATTCCATCAATTCTTCGGCCAGGGTATCGCCTGCGCGCAGGTTGATGAAGTTGTAGGTTCCGATCTGTACGGCTGCCGCACCTGCCATGATGAATTCGAGGATGTCCTCGGCGCTGCTGATTCCGCCGATTCCAACAACCGGGATGGATACTGACCGTGCTACCTGATGGACCATGCGGAGCGCTATCGGCTTAATTGCCGGTCCCGACAATCCGGCGTAGGCTCTGTCAAAAACGCTTCGCCGTTCCCTAATATCAATCGCCATCGCTTGGATCGTATTGATGAGCGAGAGACCATCAGCGCCTTCGGCTTCACACATGCGTGCCATTTCCTTCAAATCCCTCGCACCGGGAGAGAGTTTGACGAGCAGCGGCAGCGTGGTCGCTTTCCGGACTGCGCGAACCACCTCTTGAGCCTGCTCATTCTCAACGCCGAAGGCCAGCCCGCCTTCCTTGATGTTGGGGCAGGAGATGTTGAGCTCAATCATGTCGACGGCTCGTTTGCCGGATGACCGTAACTTGAGGCTGGCTTCGGTAAGCAGCTCGGCGCCCTCCGTGTATTCCCGTATGGTGCCGCCGCCAAGATTGACGATGACTGCCGTCCCGTGCGAGGTCATCTCGGATAATTCATGCTCCAGAAAAGCATGGATGCCCGGATTCTCAAGGCCAATGCTGTTCATGATGCCGGATGGCGTTTCATAAAGCCGTGTTCCTGAATTGCCGAATCGTGGCGTCAGGGTCAATCCCTTGGAGATTATACCTCCAAGCTTGCGAAGCGGATACAGATCCGCATACGGTTTGCCGAATCCAAACGTGCCCGATGCCGCCAAAATCGGGTTCACCAGTGGTACGCCCGCCAGTTCACAATCGATGGAGATCATTCCAGTTCACCTCCTTCGCCGGAAATACGGGGCCATCGGTGCATACCTTGCGGCTTGAGCCAGCGGAGGTTAACGTGCAGCTGTTGCATGCCCCGATGCCGCAGCCCATTCGCTTCTCGATGGAGACGTGGAGCTTGGCATTGGTACCTTCCGCTTTTTGGGCCAGACTGCGCATCATGGCAACCGGTCCGCATGCGAATATCGTGTCATAGCGGCTCGGGTCCACGGCATCTACAATGGTGCCGCCGGATTTGACGGTGACATTGCGGCTGATTTCGTGAAATCCGTTGACCGCGAAGGGCACCCCGGTATATCCCAGATAGACGCTGGATTCAGGAATTTCCTTCGCAGCCAGCAGCAGCGGGGCTGCTCCAATGCCGCCTCCTACCAGTGCCGTCCGGCCTTGCGGCCTAGGGAATCCTTGCCCGAAGGGCCCCTCCAGCTGAATCTTGTCACCCGCTTGAAGCGCTGACAGCAGCCATGTGCCAGTTCCGTGCACGCGATATAAGAAGGAAACGGAGTCCTCCGTCAGATTATGGATGCTGATCGGTCGTGATAGCACGGGATAGGCATCCCAGCAGCGAAGCATGAAGAACTGTCCCATTCGTGCCGAATAGCTGCCTTGAACGGTAAGTCGATAGATGCGATGGGCCAGTCTGACATTTTGAATAACAAGGGCCACGTCCTCATTCTCCTCCCTTGGCGTACTTTTTCCGCCCGCTATGTTCCTTGCTACAGTATCACAGACCAAATAACGCTACCTGTGACTTTTCTCATATTCGGGTGTTATCCGGGCTTGATACCTTTTGTATACATATACGAGACAAAAAAAGGTGGGACCATACATGAGAACACTGGTAATCGTTGCACATCCGGGTCTGCATGAGGGATCAAGGATCAATCGCGAACTAATCGAAACGGTTATACATCATCATGAGGTGACGGTGCATGACCTCTATCAGCGGTATCCGGATGGACACATCGATATCGAGGCCGAACATCAATTGCTGCTCCAGCATGACCGCCTCGTGTTTCAATTCCCTTTTTGGTGGTACAGTTCTCCGCCCCTTCTGAAGCATTGGTTCGACGAGGTGCTGACCTTTGGATGGGCGTATGGTCCCGGCGGGGGCAAGCTCCATGGAAAAGAGTGGGGCCTAGCTGTTACGACCGGCGGAGCCGCGGAAGCCTATGGCAGCGAAGGATACAACCGCTACACGGTGGAAGAGCTAACCCGGCCCTATGAAGTGACGGCGAGCCTGGTGGGCGCGTTGTACTTGCCGGTATTTACCGTTCATAATGCCATGCAGCTGACGGATGAAGAGCTGCGGCGTTATGCGGAGGATTTTGCGTTGCATGTTACAGGCACGGCGAGATCCAGGTAAAGGGCTGCTAATGAAAAGCGTGCAGCTCCTGCAGTGATGGTTCGATTTATGGTTGAGGGTGGACAAAACGACAGAATGTAAGCTCCAAACTCCAAAATGGTGAATGTGGAGGCGGTAGCCCGTTGAAAGTGAATAACTGAATTGCTGATAAATTAGCCTGGCGGCGGAAGCTGCCGGGCTTTTCGGTGTTACTGGCAAATTTCTGTACATTCTGGCATATCCCGAGCGATCAGGGGAGGCTGTCACTTTTGGTTGCAATAAAAGTCTTCTGGAGCTGCGCGATTCTGTTTATAGGCTCGGCTGCTGTTCTCGTAGGAGATCATCCTTCGATTTCCGTTAGCAGGCTAAACTTTTGCAAAAGAAAAAGCGAGACCTTGGGCTCTCGCTTTTTTCTCTTTTATAGAGAGGTGCCGTTATCCGTTCGGCGTATAAGCTACACCTTCTCCAGCGCACCGGCTGCGATCTCTTGGATATAGTGGCAGGCCGCCTGATGGCCTCCGCGCTCATCGACTTCTCGAAGCAACGGAGCTTCGGATCGGCAGCGATCCGTGGCATACATGCAGCGGGTATGAAACCGGCAGCCGGAAGGCGGGTTGATCGGGGACGGAACATCCCCCTTGAGAATGATGCGTTCCTTCTTGCGCTCGGGATCCAGTGTCGGGATGGCTGACAGCAGGGCGCGGGTGTAAGGATGCTGCGGGCGCCGGAAGAGGGAGTGCTTATCCGCGATTTCCACGATTTTCCCCAGATACATCACAATAATCCGGTCCGAAATATGCCGGACAACCCCGAGATCATGAGAGATAAACAGATAGGTCAGCTTGAATTCGGTTTGCAGCGACTTCATCAGATTGAGTACCTGTGCCTGGATGGACACGTCAAGCGCAGAGACCGCTTCATCGCTGATGATCAGCTTGGGATTCACGGATAAGGCGCGGGCGATCCCAATTCGCTGCCGTTGTCCGCCGCTGAATTCATGCGGGTACCGATTGGCTTGATAGGCGGCCAGGCCGACCGTTTCGAGAAGCTCGATGGCCCGTCCCCGCCGGTCCTTCTTTGGAACAACATTCTGAATGTCCATCGCTTCTTCCAGCACTTGCAGCGCTGTTTTCCTGGGATTCAGCGAAGCATAGGGGTCCTGAAAAATCATTTGCAAGTCTTTACGCCTTCGATTCATCTGGGCTTTGTTCAGGGAGAGCAGATCGCTTCCTTCGAACATCACCTCGCCGGAGGTCGGTTCGTCCAGCCTCAGGATAGCCCGGCCCGTGGTTGATTTGCCGCAGCCGGATTCGCCCACGATACTGACAGTTTCCCCCTCACGTACGAAGAACGAAATATCATCCACGGCTTTTACGACGTTGACGGTACGGCCCAGGACGCCGCCCTTGATCGGAAAATACTGCTTGAGATTTTTTACCGTTAACAGCTCTTTGCTCATGGCAGAACGTTCACCTCGCTTTCCGGCTCCCATTGATCGGTATATTTCCAACACCTGACTTGCTGGTTATCCTCCAGCGCCTGAAGCTCCGGCAGTTTGTCATAGCACAGTTTGATTGCATGGGGACAGCGGGGGGCGAAGCGGCAGCCTTCCTGTGGGTCATAGGGACTTGGAACCGAGCCTTTAATCGGCTCCAGCGTTTCCTTATCGATATCATGCCGTGGCAGTGAGTTCATCAGGCCAATGGTGTAGGGGTGCTTCGGATGTTTGAATAGGGTCCGTACATCGGTATATTCCACGACTTTTCCGCAGTACATGACGGCTACTTCATCGCAGGTTTCCGCGACGATGCCCAGATCATGCGTGATAAAAATAATCGACATCTGCAGCTTCCGCTGCAGTTCTTTCATCAGCTCCAGAATTTGAGCCTGAATGGTCACGTCCAGCGCCGTGGTCGGCTCGTCTGCAATAAGCAGATCTGGATTGCATGCCAGCGCCATGGCAATCATGACACGTTGGCGCATACCGCCGGATAACTGGAAGGGGTATTGCCGGACTCTTTTTTCCGGAGAGGGAATGCCGACCAGTTTCAACATCTCAACGGCTTTGTCCATCGCTTGTTTTTTGCTCAGATTCTCATGGATTTGGTAGGCCTCCGCGATCTGATCGCCGACGGTGAAGACCGGGTTGAGCGATGTCATCGGCTCCTGGAAGATCATCGAGATCTGATTGCCCCTTATTTTGCGCATCTGCCGGTCCGATTGTTCGAGCAGATTCACACCGTTATATAGAATTTGGCCTCCTACGATTCGTCCCGGATGAAAGATTAGCCGCAGGATGGACAGGGACAATATGCTTTTGCCTGAACCGGATTCGCCCACGATCCCGAGCGTCCTCCCCTTGCGTACGGTTAGGCTGATATCATCCACAGCTTTTACTTCGCCCAGTTCGGTGAAAAAAGAGGTTCGCAGGTTCTTGATCGTAAGCAAGCTTGATGCGTGCTGTTCCATCTTGTCTAAGCTCCCTTCGCTTTCAATTGGCTTTGGAAATCGTGTGTCCGGATGGTCTCCCAAATGGATCGGTTTTCGGAAAATAGCGGATCGTGTGTCCGGATGGACTCGCATATGGATCGGTTTTCGGTAAATAGCCGATCGTGTGTCCGTATGATACTCACCAACAGCTCGATTGGTCTGGATTAGCGATATTTGATGCTATTAGAGGACTGTAGTTCCGCTATTCCTTTGTTTTCTGCCTTTTAGTGGAGGTATGAGGACATGAGATCCGCTATTGCAAGATATTACAGGCTAAATTTGTGATTTTGGGTGCATTAACGGATCCTCTGTCCGGATGGTCTCCCAAATGGATCGGTTTTCGGTAAATAGCGGATTGTGTGTCCGAAAGGCCCCCTAAACAGCTCGATTACAGTAATTAGTGGGTTAAATGTCCGCATAGCCTCGAAAATAGGTCGGTTATCAGCAAATAGCAGATCATGTGTCCGAAAAGGCTCCCCCAACGGCTCGATTTCAGGTAACTAGTGGATTAAAGATCCGCAATGGCCCATAACTTCCATATATCGAAGGTGTGTATGGACTTAAAACGGTTCAGTATGGCTGCATTAGCGTAGTTGAGGACCGTGGTTCCGTTATTTCTTAATTCTTCGCCTTTTAGTAGCAGGTTGAGGACACCAGATCCGTTATTGCGAGAAATTCCAGGAGTAATCCGTGATTTTGGATGCATTAACGAATCGTGTGTCCGCGTGGATTCGAAAATGGCCCAATTATGGGCAAATAGCGGATCGTGTGTCCGAATGGGCTCCCAGGTCGTGTGTCCTGATAGGCCCCAAATGTTCGATTAGCGGATCGTGTGTCCGAATGGGCTCCCAGGTCGTGTGTCCCGATAGGCCCCAAATGTTCGATTAGCGGATCGTGTGTCCGAATGGACTCCCAGGTCGTGTGTCCCGATAGGCCCGAAATGTTCGATTAGCGGATCGTGTGTCCGAGTGGCTCCCAAACGGCTTGACTACAGTAATCAGTGGGTTATAAGTCCGCAAAATAGCTCGGTTTTCGCCAGATAGTGAATCCTGCCGTGTCCGTCTACACTCAAACCGCGATAGACGGAAAATCGCCAATCAATCGAAATCTATGCGTTTGTTGAAGTAGCGGTAGGAGATGTCCACGAGCAGGTTTACGAGCACGAACATGATCGAGAGCACCAGCACGGTTGCCTGTACGACCGGAAAATCCCTTGCCCGGATCGAGTCGATGACGTAGCGCCCCATGCCGTTCACGGCGAATACGGACTCGGTCAGCACCGCCCCGCCCAGCAGGCCGCCAAATTCCAGGCCGATGACGGTAATGACGGGAATCATGGCGTTTTTCAAGGCATGCCGGTAGATGATGACGCGCTCCCGAACGCCCTTGGCTTGGGCGGTTCGGATATAATCCTGGCCGATGACCTCCAGCATGCTGGACCGGGTCATTCGGGCAATAATGGCGGCGCCGCCGGTCCCGAGCGTGATCACGGGAAGGACGGTTTGCGACCATGTGCCCCAGCCGGAGGGACGGAACCAGCCCAAATCGACGGCAAAATATTGGATCAACATCAGCCCCAGCCAGAAATTTGGCATCGACAGTCCGAAGAGGGCGATGAACATGACGCCAATATCGGCAGGCGAGCTTTTTTTGACGGCGGAGATGATGCCGGCCAGAATGCCGAGGAATACGGCCAGGATCGTAGAGTACACGGCAAGCTCGACGGTGATCCAGAACCGGCTTTTGAATATTTCATCGGCGATGGGGCGGCTGCTGCGGATCGAATCTCCCAAATCCCCCTGCAGCAAGCCGCTGACATAGTTCCAATACTGAAGCGGCAGCGGATCGTTCAATCCCAGGTTCTCGCGGATCTTCTCGACCTGCTCCTTGGGTGCCCCTTCCCCGATAATGACCTGCGCCGCGTCTCCCGGAATGAGATGCATCAGCAGGAAGACAACGATGGTTACGCCAATGACAACGGGTATCGTCTGAATCAGCCTTCGAATGGAATAGATGAGCATGGCCCGGCAGCTCCTTTCATTATTTTTTCATTTTCGGGTCAAGAACATCTCGCAAGCCGTCGCCCAGCAGATTAAACGCGATGACAACGAACACGATCGATAAACCGGGGAACAGGGCAACATGGGGGTGATCCATAATATAGTTGCGCCCATCATTCAGCATCGCTCCCCACTCCGGCGTCGGCGGCTGTGCGCCAAGACCGAGGAAGGACAGGCCGCTGGCGGTCAGGATAGCGACGGCAATCCGCAGCGTAGCCTGCACGATGATAGGGGATGTGATATTCGGCAATATATGCCCGAAGATGATTCGTCCATCGCTTGCGCCC
The DNA here is from genome assembly GCF_037969785.1 of Paenibacillus sp. FSL W7-1332. Classification (NCBI taxonomy): domain Bacteria; kingdom Bacillati; phylum Bacillota; class Bacilli; order Caryophanales; family Paenibacillaceae; genus Paenibacillus; species Paenibacillus sp. FSL W7-1332. The sequence goes on from NZ_CP150209.1 coordinate 547,042, forward strand.
AGCGAACGCATGGCATCAATATATTCGAGCTTGCGGACGGCCAGCGTCGAGCCGCGCACGACTCTGGCAAAGGTGGGGATCGAGAAGATGCTGACGGCGATGATCACGTTAAACAGATTTTTTCCAAGGACGCTGACAACCGCCAAAGCCAGCAGAATGCCGGGGAACGCCAGCATAACATCGGTAATTCTCATAATGAGTGCATCCCATTTACCTCCGTAATAGCCGGAGATGATTCCGAGCACGACACCAAAGGCTGCTCCGATGATGACCGAGATAAAACCGACCGAGAGCGTGAGACGCATGCCATGGATAATCCTTGTAAAAATATCTCTTCCGTTGTGGTCCGTACCAAACCAGTGGGCAGAGGACGGCTTTAGCAGTTTCGTAGAATAATCCACTTTGGTCGGATCATACTGGGTGAGCAGGGGGCCGAAAATCGCGATAAGAATCATCAGCAGGAGAAAATAGCCCCCGAATAAGGCTGCTTTGTTCTTCTTCAGACGGTGGTAGAAAGATTTCCATTGTGCAAGGCGGGTTCCACTAGGGAGCGATTCTTGTGCTCTGGCATCAGCGGTCATGTTAGGCACGTGAAATCATCCTTTCTCCAAGTATGGATGTCAGAATTGGTGTCGTAGAAACGTGAGGTAAATCTGGCTTCTACTGGTATAAATATCAAATAGTAAAATATATGTTAACTGTGTATAAAATATTTTCCTATTTTGATTGAGAAGGGGGAGTTTGTTTCACATGACAGGTAATAGAAGATTCAAATGGCTTGTCTGCATCCTGTTCATACTTACCGTAATGATGTCGGCGTGCGGCAGTCCAAGCAAGAGCAGTAACCCCGAAACGCCGCCAAGCGGCACCAATACGCCAGCTCCTGAGCCGGGGGCCAAAGATCCTCCCGAAGGAACGGCCAATACCGGTGCGAATGAGCTTGTGATTGCCTGGCTTTCTGATCCGCCATCCATGGACCCTCATATGTCGACGGACCAGCAAACGAGCGTAATGACAACGCATATCTATAACACGCTGGTGATTCATGATAAGGATCTGAATATTCAACCGGGGCTTGCCGAGAGCTGGAAAGCAATCGATGAATTGACCTGGGAGTTCAAGCTGAGAGAAGGCGTGAAGTTTACCGACGGCTCTCCATTCAATGCAGAGGTAGTCAAAGCCAACATTGATCGTATGCAGGATCCGGAGGTTGCTTCTCCCCGCGCATCGCTTGTCGGCATGATTAAAGAGGTTAAAGTTGTTGACGAATACACGGTGCAGCTCGTGACCGAGTATGCCTTCTCGCCGCTGCTTGCCCATCTGGCCCATTCTGCGGTGAGCATGATTAGTGCGGAAGCCATCAAGCTGGATTACGAGAAGCTGAAGGCAGGAGAGAAAGCAGGCGCGTATCTGGCACAGAACCCTGTAGGCACGGGCGTATTCAAATTAGAGAGCTGGAACCCGGGACAGGAAGTGAAGCTGGTTGCGAATGCCGATTATTGGGGAGATAAAGCGAAGGTTGAACGGGTCACGTTCAAGGTCGTAAGCGAAGAGGGAACGCGGATCGCGGAGCTGGAAACCGGCTATGCGCATATTATCGATCCGGTGTCGCCGAGCAGCATCAGCCGCATTGAGAGCACGGACGGCATGTCCCTGAACCGTCAGGCATCGCTGAGTCTGTCTTATATCGGGTTTAACAATAACAAAGAGCCGTTCAACGATGTGCGGGTGCGGCAAGCCCTATCGATGGCCATCAATAAGGATGAGATCATCTCGGGCATCTACGAAGGCACGGGCATCCCTGCCGTCGGTCCGCTGGCACCGGACGTGAACGGGTATGATGCTACCGTCAAGCCGATTGAACATAACATCGACAAAGCGAAAGAGCTAATGAAAGAGGCCGGCTACGAGGGTGGCTTCTCGACGACCATCTGGACCAATGACAATCCGGAACGGATTAAGATCGCCGAGTACGTACAATCCAAGCTGAAGGAATTGAACGTCGAAGTCAAAATCGAAGTGGTGGAGTGGGGAGCATATCTGGCCCAAACCGCGGAAGGCAAGCATGATATGTTTGTACTCGGATGGTCCACGGTAACGGCTGATGCCGACTATGGCATGTATGAATTGTTCCATTCCAAAAATGTAGGGGAGCCGGGCAACCGTACCTTTACGAAGGATCCGGAACTGGATAAACTGCTGGATGACGGGCGCAAAGAGAATGATCCGGAGAAGCGCAAGCTCATCTATAAACAGGCGCAGGAGAAGCTGGTTGAGTTAGCGCCGATGCTGTATATCCATCATCAGGAGTATTTAAACGGAGTCAGCAGCAAGGTGGAGGGCTTCTGGCGGCATCCGAACGGCATCATGCAGCTGCATCAGGTGTCCATTCAGCCATAAGGATGTCTGAAAGCTTTATAGCTTTGAATGATCGTAATTTATAGAGTAGTTTATAGCAAAGAGGCCGCTATACTGGGCCTCTTTTTTAATGTTTTTAGAGCCCCTGGACAGGTGAGCAGGGCCTAGCCACTGGATCATTAGCGTGCTCATCTGGGTATCTGGATAGACCCTGCAGCATGCAGAGTGAACGGTTGCCATGTTTTTTGATGTCAAAAATTGATGTGAAAAAATTCTATACATTCATTGACATGTATATACGCTTAAGTGTATATTCAAATCATGAATACATCAGCTATGCAATTAACCCTGTTTACGATCTCAGAGCCGAACCGCTTCAACATCGTTGAGCTCTTAAAGCAAGGCTCGAGATCGGTCAGCGACATCGTAGAGATTCTGGGCATCGGCCAGCCCCAAGTATCCCGCCATCTGCGGATACTGAGCGAGGCCGGGCTGGTAAAAGTCCGTAAGAAGGCACAGCAGCGCATCTATAGTCTTGAAGCCCAGCCGTTTCAGGAGCTGGACGTCTGGTTCGATTCGTTCAGTCGACTATGGGAAGAAAGACTCGACAAGTTCGAGGACTATATGAGCGACTTCAACGGAAAGGAGAGTTAATCAATTTTTTAGTAGATCCACAGGAAATTACGGCTCTGCGCGCAGAGCCGATTTCACAGAGAGGAGGAATTCATATGGGTAGAAAGACCATTGTCACGAAAGACCGGGAGCAGCGGAAGCTGATCGTGGAGCGTGTCGTATCGATACCGCTGAAGATGTCCTGGCTGGGATGGACTAAGCCGGAACACATCGAACGCTGGTGGGGGCCAAAGAATTGGAGTGCCACGGTATACGAGATGGATGTCAGACCGGGCGGCGTATGGCGCTACAAACTGGCTCCCGATGCGGTGGGAGAAGGGGAAGAAGCCTTTTGCAAGGCGACCTACTCCGAAGTGGTGGAGTTATCGAGGCTCGTATTTACAGACACATTCACGGATCAGAACTGGAATTCCGTAGCAGGCAGCGATATGTTGACCTCGGTTGCGTTTGAAGAGGACGGAGACGGAACGAGGCTAAGCATCATAACCCATTTTGCAAGTGCGAAGGAACTGGAAGCTGCGGAAGTCATGGGAATGGTGGAAGGATACACGGATACGCTGGAACGGTTTGAGGACGAAATAAGTTTGTACATAAAAGGACAGTAAAAGGGGAGATGATCATGAACTACGTGATGTCGAATGACGGTACCCGAATTTTTTATGAAAAGAAAGGGGCTGGTCCGGCTGTTATCCTTGTAGCTGCTGCAGCTTCGGATCACAACGATACAAAGCGCCTTGGTGAGCTTCTATCTGAACATTTTACCGTCTACAATTATGATCGACGGGGACGAGGCAGCAGTACGGATACGGCTCCGTATGCCGTTGAACGTGAGATCGAAGATATCGATTCCCTTATTCGGGAGGCGGGCGGCAGCGCGTATGTATTCGGAAGTTCTTCGGGCGCTGTTCTGGCGCTGGATGCGGCGAGCAGACTCGGAAGCAGTAAAGTTAGAAAACTGTTTTTATATGAGCCGCCGTTTATCATTGACGATAGCCGCGAACCTGTACCGGCGGAATACGTGCAGCATTTGAATGCGCTGATGGCCGAACATCGACGCAGCGATGCCGTAGAATATTTCATGACGGCAGCGCTGGGAATCCCCGCGGAATATATAGAATTCATGAAGGCAGATCCTTCTTGGCAGGTCATGGAGGGCATGGCGCATACATTGGCCTATGACGGCATGATCATGGGGAGCACGCAATCCGGTCAACCGCTGCCAACGGCTCGCTGGGATGTCGACGTCCCGGTCATGGTGATGACGGGCGAGAACAGCGGACCTATGTTCCATGGGGCCGCGAGCGCATTGGTTGACTTGCTCCCTCAGTGCGAGCATCGGATGCTGTCTGGTCAGGACCATTCTGCCGTCGTGATGGCGCCGGAAGTGCTGGCTCCCGAGGTGTCGGGTTTTCTGCAGCCTTCGGCAGATCAAATACCGAGATAAGTGTGATTGGCTCGTCAAGAAACCGTGACCCTTAGGGTCACGGTTTTTCCCGTTCCGGTCGAAGTATTTATTCGGTCTTCTCAAATTGCTCAATAAAATGATTAAAGGCGCTGGTGCGAAACAGGCTGCGCCGGAATACAAAATGGACCTTGGAGCTGCGGTACCGCTTGGGATTTGGAAGGCCTGCAATTTCCCGGCATCGACCCAGTCCTTAACGGAAGAACGCGTTAGCAGCGAGATACCCAGCCCGGCGGCAACACCGCCCATGATGGTGATTAGTGGCATCTACCTGATTTAGCAGGTCACGGCGATGGATTCCCGTGGCCTGCTTTTTGCTGTGACGAACAAAGGGCTTCTGGCCTGAGCAGCGTATCATGAAAAACAATGATAAGGATGATAATGCAAGGAAAATCTCATCCAAGCAAAATAAGTAAATTTTATTAAAAATAAATCCATGTTATATTAAATTTACTAACGCCTTTGGAGAGGGGATAGGATTCATGAGTGGTTTGAAGGAAATTGCAAAGCTCGCGGATGTCTCGGTGTCTACAGTGTCCAACGTGCTGAACGGGCGCAAGAACGTGGGGCGGGAGACGAGGGAGCGAGTGCTGAGATTATGCTCGGAGCACGGCTATTTTCCGCATAAGTCAACCAAATCCGATAAAAGCAACACGATTATATTCGTCTTCAGCGACTTTGATCGCGATTATTATTTAAAGATCATTAAGGGGATCAGCCATTGCCTGACGGAGAATGGATACGACCTTATCATCTGTACGAATAAATCCAGCACCAATTTTATGCGCAGCAAATTTGCAAGCGGTACCATAAGTTTGGATCGGAATATGACGGACGAATATTTAGTCTCGGTAGCCACGCCGCAATTCCCTGTCGTTCTCATGGATCGGATTATTGATAATGAGTACGCCAACACCAAAAGCGTGATCGTGGACAATTACCCCGTCATGTGTGAAATGGTCCAGGCCTTGGTGGATAAACAGTTTACGAATTTCGGATACATCGGCGGTTTGGAGTTTACCCTGGATCACAAGGAGCGGTTCGCCGGATTTATGGATACGCTTGCGAAGAATGGCATCGTGTTTGACCGCCGCAATTACTTCCATGGCGATTACAGCGAGGAAAGCGGATATCAGGCCGCCAAAATTCTGATCCTGAGCAATGCCTTGCCTGAAGTGCTGGTCTGTGCGAATGACAATATGGCTCTCGGCGCGATTAAAGCTTTGGAGGAGAACGGAATACGGGTCCCGGAGGATATCTCAATCACCGGATTCGATAACTCGGATGCGGCGGCGATGGCCGGTTTGACCACGATTGCGATCCCGCGTTATGAAAGCGGTTATTTGGCGGCGAAGGAGCTGCTCGAGATGATCAAGGGCACAACGGGCAGGGAGCCCTTTAAGCTGAATGCCACCATCCAGTGGAGAAAAACGGTGAGATAAACTTTATGATTGTAACTAGTAAAATATCAATAATTTTACTAGTTTTTTTACTTAGTATTTTTATGAAAACGCGTACAATTTTTATTGACAATCTAGGTAAAACGCCCTATGATGGGTTTGTAAACGTTTTACTTTATAGAGTCCTTAAGGGGGAGGCGTGTCACTTGAAAAAAGTAAAAAAGGTATTTAGCATACTTACAGCAACGGCTTTGGTTGCAACACTTGCAGCCTGCGGTGGTACATCTGACAAAGATTCTGGAGCAGCATCCGGTGGTGATGGGGGAGATAAGCTGAAGAAAATTACGCTCTTCCAATCGAAAGTTGAAATTACAGAACCTCTTGAAGCTTTGGTTAAAACCTATAAAGAAGAAACCGGCAATGAGGTTGAAGTATGGGGTGCCGCAGGAGACGCTTATTCGCAGCAGCTGGTAGCGAAGCTCAGCAGCAACCAGGGACCGACGATATTCAGCGTGGCTCCAGGGCCCGAGTCCGAGAAGCTGAAATCCTATTTCTCCGATTTGAGCGGCGAAGAGTATGTGAAGAACATCGCGCCTGACATGGAATTGAAGGTCGATGATAAAACGGTCGGCGTTCCATACGGCGTAGAAGGTTTCGGTCTCGTGTATAACAAGGATCTGGTGGATCCGGCTAACATGAAGGACCTGGATTCCTTCACCAAGACGCTGGAGCAGCTGAAGGCTGACGGGAAGAACGGTTTGAGCCTGTCCCAAGAGGCATACTTCCTGATCGGACATATCATCAACACGCCGTTTGCGCTTCAATCCGATCCGCTGGCCTTTATCGACCAGCTGAACAAAGGCGAAGTGAAGATGGCCGATACGAAGGAGTTCCAAGAGTGGGCGAAATTCATGGACGTGATCAAGGCCAACACCAAGAATCCGCTGGAAGTGAAATACGATAGCCAAATGGGCGACTTCGCTACGGAAAAAACGGCTATGGTGCACCAAGGCAACTGGAGTTATTCCATGCTTGCGGACTTCGGCGATTTCGGCTCCAAGGTGGGCATGATGCCGTTCCCGCTTGCCGGCAACGATAAAATCGCCGTCGGCGTGGCCAGCTACTGGGTCGTGAACAATCAGGCGGACGCTGAGGAAGTTAAAGCCGCGAACGCATTCCTGAACTGGCTCTTTACTAGCGACAGCGGCAAGAAAGCCATCGTGGACGAATTCAAATTCATCCCGGCTCTAACGAATATTGAAGCAGGCGATCTGGATCCATTGTCTCAAGCGGTGCACGAAGCAACCACGAAGGGTGAGACGATCACTTGGGCGTTGAACTACTTCCCATCGGGAATCATCACCAATGACCTGGCTCCAGCTACGCAGGAGTACTTCATGAATCCGGGCATGACAGGAGAGCAGTTCCTGCAGAAGCTGGATGAAGTGTGGGCGAAAGCATCAAAATAATCGAGGAAAAACGATAACCACCTGAAATAACAATTCCATGAAAATGAAAGCCTAGCCTCAGACGTTCCGATGATGAGCGTTAGGCTTTTGTTTTTTCTATCACGAATTCAAGGTTTGATGCCGCCTTGCGGGAATCATCCGGAACGGAAAGAAGGTATGGATTATGAGCAAAAGAAAGGATAAAGCCTGGTTTGCCCTATTTACGGTGCCGCTTCTGTTTATTTTCACGACCGTGGTTCTCATCCCGTTTATTATCGGGATTGTGTACTCTTTCGTAAATTGGGATGGCATTCCGGCAAATCCCAAAGTATTCGTAGGATTTGATAATTACGTTCAGCTGTTCCAGGACGAACGATTCCTGTCATCGGCTTGGCATACGGTTCAATTCACGCTGCTCGCGCTGGTATGCGTCAACATTCTGGGTCTGGCCTTTGCCCTGCTGGTAACGACGAAGCTCCGCTCGAGAAATGCGGCGCGAACGATGTTCTTTATGCCGAACCTCATCGGCGGCCTGATTTTGGGATACATCTGGCAGTTTATTTTTACGGATGCCTTCAGCTTTCTGGGCGAGAAGACCGGATTTGACAGCGTGTTCTTTAACTGGCTGCTGCATCCGCAGTTTGCGCTGTACGCCATCGTCGCCGTATTCACCTGGCAGCTGGCGGGTTATACGATGATCATCTACATCGCGGGCATCCAGGGGATTCCGGATGAATTGATGGAGGCAGCGAAGGTCGACGGCGCCAACCTGTGGCAGCGACTCAAGAGCATTGTGTTCCCGCTGTTAATGCCTTCATTCACGATCTGTCTGTTCCTGACGCTGTCCGGGGCGTTCAAAATCTATGACGTGAACCTGTCGTTGACCAAGGGCGGACCGAGCAATGCGACGGAGATGTTTGCGATGAATATTTTCAACGAGATTTTTGCTTACGGTAATTATGGTTTAGGTCAGGCAAAAGCGATCATCTTCTTCTTGATTGTGGCCGGACTTACGCTGACGCAAGTTATCATCACGAAGAGAAGAGAGGTGCAGATGTAATGAAGAAATCAGGGAAATGGCTGCTCGACATCCTGCTGTTCCTCGCCTCGCTGGTCTTCTTGTCTCCGGTCTTCATCATGCTGATTAACTCTTTTAAGGATCGTGCGGAGCTGTATGAGAATGCGCTCGCGCTGCCTTCCTCCTTCAGCTTTGAGTACTATAAATCCGCGATGGAGAAGATGAATTTCTTCACCGCTCTGGGCAACTCGCTGTATGTCACCGTCATCTCGGTGATTATCGTCATCGTGCTTGCCTCCATGACGGCATGGATGCTGGTGCGGACGGATAATAAGCTGAGCAAAATTATTTTCTTCACCTTCGTGGCGACCATGCTGATTCCCTTCCAGACGCTGATGATGCCGCTGATGCAGGTGATGGACTGGATTCGCACCAATCTGCACATTCCGATGCTCAACACTCATGAGGGCTTGATCTATATGAACGTCGGCTTTACGTCCAGTATGGCGGTCTTCCTGTACCACGGGTTCATCAAATCGGTACCGATTGCGCTGGAGGAGGCAGCTACGCTGGACGGCTGCTCCAAGCTGGGCGTGTTCTGGCGAATCGTGTTCCCGCTGCTGAAGAACATCAGCGTGACCATCGCGATCCTGAACGTCATTGCGCTGTGGAACGACTACCTGCTTCCATCGCTGACGCTGTCGGATAAAGGGCTGCGCACAATCCCGCTGTCGACCTTCTATTTCTTCGGGGAGTTCACGATTGTGTGGAACCAGGCGATGGCCGGTTTGACGCTGACGATCATCCCGGTTGTCATTTTCTATATTTTCGCCCAGAAATACATCATCAAAGGGATTGCGGCAGGTGCGGTAAAATGAGGCGGATCATTACGAGGGCCGACGATTATGCTTCCAGCCGTTCCGCCAATGCTGCGATTGCCAAGGCCGTTGAGGCCGGATTCATTAAAAACGTGTCCATCATGGCGCCCGGTCCTTATCTTGGTGAGGCCGCGCAGCTGTTGGCGCATCGCAAGGACATCTGCTTCGGTTTCCATATGACGCTGAACGCGGAGTGGGATAACGTACGCTGGAGACCTGTTGCCGCGAAGGAACAGGTTCCTTCGCTTGTCGATGAGTCCGGTTATTTCTATCAGGATCCGTTCCTGTTTCAGGATCATCCGCCTTTGCTGCAGGAGATCCTCCTGGAATGCGAAGCCCAGCTTGATAAACTGACCGCAGCAGGCTTCAGCATTTCTTATGCCGATTCTCATATGCTGCCGGAGCGCTTCATACCCGGGCTGCAGGAAGAGCTGGACCGCTGGATTGAAGCGAAGGGGCTAATCAACCATCGCCATTACTACAATTTTTTCCCGGGCGGCGTGCCGGACGGGGTTGAGTCGTTTGAAAGGGTGCTTGGCAGCTTAACGGATGACCAGTATTTCTTCCTGTCCCATCCGGCATTGTATTCGGAGGAAATGGTGCAGTGCGGCAATGCTCGAGTGGATGGGGAGGAGCTGGCGCGCGGACGCGATCAGGAGGCTTCTTTTCTTGCACGGGAGGACTTGAATGAGATTAGTGAGCGGCTTGGTTTTCGTGCCATACGTTATGATGAAGCGGTGCCATTACCTGGTGTATAATGGAAGGGTCATAATGAAATTATTTTATTGATACAGGGAGAGGCGAAAGGAAGATGAACATGAAAACGGTTCAATTATTGCCAAGAAGCACCCCCGAAAATCAAGGAATCCCATCTCAGTCAATCGAACGCTTTATCCGATCGATTCAGGAAAAGGAGCTTGAACTCCACAGCTTCATGCTGGTACGGCATGGACATGTCGTGGCGGAAGGCTGGTGGAAGCCGTATCAGGCGGACAAACCGCATATGCTGTTCTCGTTAAGCAAGAGCTTTACTTCTACGGCGATCGGACTGCTCGCCCAAGAGGGACAGATTGCGCTGGAGGACCGGGTGATCGGCTTCTTTCCGGAATACGCTCCTGAAGATCCCTCCCCGAATCTGTCCGCGATGACGATACGCGACTTGCTTATCATGGGGACCGGACATGCGCAGGAGCCTGCCATGCCGTCCGATATTTGGGCGGCCGACTTTCTTAAACAAGCGGTAGAGCATGAGCCCGGTACCCACTTTGTATATAACAGCGCAGCGACGTACATGCTTTCGGCCATTCTGCAGAAGGTTACCGGCATCACGCTGCTGGATTATTTGCAGCCTCGCCTGTTCGACCCGCTTGGCATTCATGGAGCCACATGGGAAAGCTGTCCGCAGGGAATCAACACCGGCGGATGGGGACTTAAGCTGAAGACCGAGGACATTGCCAAGTTCGGCCAGCTTTATCTTCAGAAGGGCGTATGGGAAGGCCAGCGGCTGATCCCGGAGGCGTGGATCGAGGAGGCGACCTCCAAACAGATATCCAACGGACCTGCGGATTCCTCTTCGGATTGGACCGAAGGGTACGGCTATCAATTCTGGATGTGCCGACACGGGGCTTACCGCGGCGACGGCGCATTCGGACAATTCTGCGTCGTGCTGCCGGAGCAGGATGCGGTCATAGCGATTACCTCCGGCCTTGGGGACATGCAGGCCGTGCTAGATGAAGCATGGGAGCATCTGCAACCTTCGATGAGGCCTGATGCGCTGCCGACCGACACCGGAGCGGAGGCTTCTCTTACTGGAATGCTGCAAGCGCTGAAGCTGGATCCGCCAAGCGAAGAGGCGGCATCCCCGGTCGAGAAGGACGTCACCGGGATCGTCTATGATCTCGAAGAGAATGAGGCGAAGCTGCGTTCGTTCTCCGTCCGGTTTGAAGAAGACGGCGCGGTAATGGAGCTTGAGGGGGAACACGGCGTCAATTCGGTTGTCTGTGGTCGCAACGCGTGGAAGACGGGAACCACGAAGCTGATGATGATGGGGGATAATGAATATGCTGCCTCCATGACCTGGAAGGATGAGCGGACGTTGAAGCTGACCATCCGACTGACAGAGACGCCATTCTACTTAACCACGGAATGCACCTTTGGTGAGGAAGGCATTCATCTTGCGTACTGGATGAATCAATCGTTCGAGGGCAAGGTGGTCCGGGAGATTAAGGGCAAGGTTAAGGCGTAAAGCCGGTAAAAGAATCGCTGTACATAAAGAAACCTCTCCATTGTCATGGAGAGGTTTCTTTACATGTCGTAATCAGAATCGCTCCGACACCGCCTTCGCCTGTGTAAACAGGAGCAGGTAGTCACGCCCGCCGGCTTTGGAGTCGGTCCCGGACATATTGAAGCCGCCGAACGGGTGGATGCCCACCAAGGCGCCGGTGCATTTCCGGTTCAAATACAGGTTGCCGACATGGAAGTCGCGCCGGGCTTGCTCCAGGTGCGCGCGGTTGTTCGAGATCACCGCGCCGGTCAGCCCATAATCGGTATTGTTGGCGAATCGGATCGCTTCGTCGAAGGAGGCTGCCTTCGTGAAGGCCACGACCGGACCAAAGATTTCCTCCTGGGAAATACGGGCGGTGCTGGCAACGTCCGCGAAGATCGTCGGCTGTATGAAATACCCCTCCGGATCGCCGGGAAAACCGCCAAGCACCAGCCTACCTTCGCTTTTCCCGATTTCGATATAGTCGAGAATTTTACGGTACGCCTTATCGTCGATGACGGGTCCTACCTGAGCCTCGGCATTGGAGGGGCTTCCGATCACCAGCTTCTTGGAGCGGTCGATCACCTTCTGCAGCACGATATCATAGACGTCCTCGTGCACGATGGCTCTGGAGCAGGCAGAGCATTTCTGACCGGAGAAGCCGAATGCGGAAGCGGCAATCGCGTCCGCCGCGAGCTCCAAATCGGCTTCGTTGTCCACGATGATTGCGTCTTTCCCGCCCATTTCGGCGATGACGCGCTTAATCCATCGTTGCCCCGGCTGCGTCTTGGCCGCGCGTTCCTGAATCCGCAGTCCGACCTCGCGTGACCCCGTAAAGCTGATAAATCTGGTCAATGGGTGATCCACCAAATAGTCGCCCACTTCCTGACCCGGGCCAGGCAGGAAATTAACGACGCCCGGAGGCAGGCTGACCTCTTCCAGTAGCTCTACGAATTTAGCGGCTATGACCGGGGTGGTGCTGGCTGGCTTCAGCACAACGGTGTTGCCGGAGACGATGGCAGCCGTTGTCATGCCGGCCATAATCGCGAGCGGGAAGTTCCACGGCGGAATGACGATGCCGACGCCAAGCGGGATGTAATAGAGATGATTCTCTTCCTCCTCGTGGACCGTCAGCGGCTGGGGCGCGCTCAGGCGCTGCATTTCGCGTGCATAGAATTCCATGAAATCGATCGCCTCGGCCGTATCGGCGTCGGCTTCGGCACGCGTCTTGCCGGCTTCGAGAGTCATGAGCGCGGAGAACTCGAGCTTGCGCCGCCGCATGATCGCCGCGGCTTTGAACAGATAGCGTGCCCGTTCGCTCGGCTCGGTGTGCTTCCACGTCTCAAAGGTACGCGCTGCCGTCTGAATGGCTTGTTCGGCAAGCTCGGTATCCGCCTGGGACACGACGCCGATGACTTGGCGTTTGCGCGCCGGATTGACCGAATTTGCGGTGCGCTCCGTATGGATTTTGGCACCGCCGATGACCAGCGGGTACGATTGGCCAAGCTCGGCTTCGACCCCGGATAACGCCGCGTCGTATAACTTGTTGTTCCATTCGTTGTTGAAGTCCATAAATGGTTCGTTCCGAAAAGATGCTCGCATGGGGAGGCCCCTCCTTAACATGATATGAATCGAAGCTTCTGGCCAATGGTCCAGCTGCGAATGCGTCATGGTGGCATGGTTAGGAACTCCTGGTGAAAACCTCTATGTAAGATATGTATGTCTTCCTGCATGCCGTCATGATTTTTGCATATGAGTTAGATAGAGTGCATTTTTGGTTTACCTTGCAGAGGGGGCGCGCGCATGGACGGAACCGAGCTTTACCGCAAAGTGATCCTGACGGTGTCCAGCAATAAACTCGTGAAATGGTTGTCGATCAAGTACGGCCGGAAATTGGCGGGCCGATTCATTGCCGGCGATACCTTGGATGAGGCGCTGGATGAAATCGAGAGGCTGAACGCGAAGGGCATTCTTGTCACGCTGGACCATCTGGGGGAGGGCATCCGGACGCTGGACGAAGCAGCCGGGTATCGGGAGGAATATTTGAAGCTGGTGGAAGGGATCGCGAGGCGTGGAGTGCAGTCGAACGTATCGCTGAAACCGACGCAGATGGGCATGGCGCTGGATCTGGAGAAGGCGTACGAGAACATCAAAATGGTGGTGAAAAAGGCGAAAGAGCACCGCAATTTCGTTCGTCTGGATATGGAGGATTCGCCGTACACCCAGGCGACGATTGATATGACGCTGCGGCTCCATAAGGAGGGGCTGACCAACGTGGGGACCGTAATGCAAGCCTACTTGTTCCGTACGGAGGAGGACGTCAAGAATTTGATGCATGCCGGCGTAAATCTGCGGTTGGTCAAGGGGGCGTACAAAGAGCCGGGAACCATCGCCTTTCAGCAGAAGCGGGAGGTCATTGACAACTATAAGAAGTTGATCAAAATGCATTTTGATCAGGGAGCCTACGTCGCGATTGCTTCGCACGACGACAACATCATCGACTGGGTGAAGGTGTTTGCCGAGCAGAGCCGCATAGACAAACAGGACTATGAATTTCAGATGCTGTACGGACTGAGGATGAACGATCAGGCTGCCCTGGCACAGGACGGCTACCGTATCCGGTGTTATATGCCCTACGGAACGATGTGGTACCCGTATTTCACCCGGCGGCTGGCAGAGAAGCCGGCCAACCTGATGATGGTGCTCAAGAATATGTTCAAGTGAGCGGGGGGAAAACAACCAATTGCAATGGAGAGAGAACGGTAGCTCTTTCTAGCAGCTGTCCTAGAAGGAATAATATGCCTCCGAGCAGTCCATCAGGAAGGAACGCTCCAGCGGCAGGCTGCCTAACCGCATACGGGTGATGTGCTGTTGCAGATTGGCCTCCAGATCGGCGAGGGCCGATACGGCGAGCTGCATTCGTGCGGATCCCCACTGCTGCTGCTTCTGGGCATAGCGAATGGCCTCGGTCACGGGCATACCTCTCAGCCTCGTAAAGACGGATGCCCAGCGGATCAGATCCGCGAATTCTCTTGTGCTTGGCAGGGCATATTCGGCATACCCGGCCGCGTCTTTGCAGCTGATTTTGAACAACCCGCAGTTCCAATCTCGGTCGCTCCAGGGGATAAAGCGTTCAGCCGAGCCCCGGTCGAAACGAAATATCTCCATGCAGCGGATGAGCTCTGCATTTAATGCAGGCGATGCGGTTTCGATGACGGGAGCCAGTGCGGCCTCGATGAGTTTCGTCATGATCTGCGCTCCTTTATAGGAATGTTATATGCACGGCAAAAAGGCCTGATGAGCAGAGTAACCCCGCTCTCCAGGCCTATTTATCGTTAGTGGCCCTGCTACAGTGGCCGCTTCGCTTAAGGCTCGGGAGCTCAGCGTAAACGAGTGTTTCGAATGATGGATGAATCATACGCCGGAGGAATCTAAAAGTAAATGGCCATATTGGACGGATACATTCCGAAAATCGATGAAAACCGTAAAAGAAAACGCGTACATTCGGTTGTGTCATCTATTATCATGGCAAAATCTCGGTATCTCGATAGATTGCGATAAATACAAGAAAACAAGAGAAATACATAGTATAGAGCAGGATTCAAGAGATAATGGAGCGAAACCGGACAGATCCTGTTCGACATAACGCCCCACGTGTTTCTGCTCACATTTACTTCCTGTAAGGCCGGACGTATGATACGAACTATGAATTGACGGACATCGGCAGCAGGCATACGGGCAGCCGTTCCATGAAGACCTAAAGGCTGTGTGGGAGCTGCCGGGTTCTTTATGGATCGAATCTCGGGCGAGGGCACCATGGGCCTTCGCTGGAAATGCAGGATGATGCGACTCTCACCGCTCGAACCTGATGCTGTGCTGTTTTGCCGGGCCTGAATGTTAGTCAATCGCTAATAGAATAACATGCTACTCGTTTTTAATTTTCGCTGAGTCCTTGAATGGAAAAGGAACGGGGGAACCAGTCGGGAGATAAACTTGATCTCTCAGGGGTGAATCCCATGGACAAGATAACGGTCTATGGGTAGGGCGACTCTCACGCCCGAATCCGTCAGCTAACCTCGTAAGCGTATCGAGAGAGGCAACGATTGTCGTGGACTTGGGCCACGGTGTATTTCACCGTGTTCTGATGAAGAAGCCTGCGGGAAGAGTTCTTCTCTTTCCCCAGGCTTCTTTGTTGTTGTCTTCTCTTTCTGAACTTTTTAGGAGGAGAAATAAAGATGGAGAAACCGCAGGAGTTTATCCTGGTATCCGCGCCTAACAAGGCCGGGGAAGAATTTATCCGCCAGTTGATCTATATGGACATTTCGTTTGCGGCCATAGCCAACAACCGGGTTGAGCAGGAGAGGCTGCGGGAACTAGGCTGCACCAACATGATTGTTATCGATACAAGGGATGAACAAACCTGGATCATTCCCGAGTTTCCCGTCAGCAAGGTGTATTTGTTCGAGAGCAGCTTGAACCTGTGCTGCCGCTATTTACGGATCTGCCGGACATGGACGACGGAGTCGATTTATGTGATTACCCATTCCAGCAATCCACGATTGATATACAAGGGACTGGGTGCCGATGTGGTGCTTCATACGAACCATCATCAGGTATCCTTCCTGATTTCATCCATTGTCAGCTAAGCGTCTTGGCTGATGTGACCATGAGGTTTTAGGAGGTTGTATTCATGCAGGATTTATATATGGTGCTTATCTTGGGAGGAACCTACGGACTGCTCATGCTGTTTATGTTCTGGTGCGGACGCGTGGTTTCGGAACCGGAGGTGGATTAGTTGTGATGATCATTTTAATATGCACGCTCTTTATTTTTCTATATTTGATTTACGCGCTGATTCATCCTGAAAAATTCTAGGGAAACAGCTGAAGGAGGAAGGCATTCGTCATGGGCATTTTACAAATTGCCATCGTTATACTCGTTCTGGTGCTGCTGGTAAAGCCGCTCGGAACTTATCTATATCAGGTGTTTCGCAATGAGGGGAATGGAACGGATAAATGGTTCTCCTGGTTGGAGAAACCGATCTTCGCACTGATTGGGTTCAAAGAACGCAAGGGAATGACATGGAAAGGGTATGCCGTCAGCTTTGTGATAACGAATATCGTGCTCGTCGCGGCGGGGTATTTGATTCTGCGGATACAGAGAGTATTGCCCTTCAACCCGAACGGTATCGACAATATGGAATCGACCTTGTCGTTCAATACGATCATCAGCTTTATGACGAATACGAATCTCCAGCATTACAGCGGGGAGTCGGGATTATCCTATATGGCCCAGATGGCCGTCATTACGATGATGATGTTCGCGTCCGCGGCGACCGGGCTATGCGTGGCGATTGCGTTTATCCGGGCGGTGACCAGCAAGGGTACAACCGTCGGCAACTTTTTTGAAGATTTCGTCAAAGCCCACACCCGGGTGTTTATCCCGGCCGCATTTATCATTGCGATGGTACTGGTTGCGCTGCAGGTGCCGCAGACTTTGCAGCCTACGCTCAGCGTCACGACGCTTCAAGGAAGCGAGCAGCAAATAGCGGTGGGACCGGTGGCTGCGCTGGAATCGATCAAGCATCTGGGCACCAATGGGGGCGGGTTTATGGGGGCCAACTCGGCGCATCCGTTCGAGAACCCGTCCCCGCTGACCAATGTGATCGAGATCCTGTGCATGTGGAGCCTCGGGGCGGCGCTTCCTTACACATTTGGTTTGTTCGCGAAGAGCCGTAAGCAGGGCTGGATTATTTTCTCGGTAATGATGACCTTGTTTATCGGATTCCTGTCCTTGAACTATGCGGCTGAAACGAACGGCAATCCGGCGCTGAACCGGCTGGGCATGGATACCTCCCAAGGCAGCATGGAGGGCAAGGAGGTCCGGTTCGGGATCGCCCAGTCCTCCCTGTTCACCACGGTGACGACTGCGGCCACGACCGGGTCGGTCAACAACATGCATGATACGCTCACGCCGCTTGGCGGGATTACGCCGCTATCCCTGATGATGCTGAACTCCGTTTTTGGCGGAAAAGGCGTCGGGCTGATGAACATGCTCATGTATGCGATATTGGCAGTATTCCTGGCTGGTCTTATGGTTGGCCGAACACCCGAATTTCTAGGGAGAAAAATAGAGGCGCGGGAGATGAAGCTAATTGCGGTTGTTATCCTGGTGCATCCATTGATCATTCTGGCTCCGACCGCACTTGCGCTGATGACGGATGCGGGGCAGGCGGGCATTGCCCATGCGGGCTTTCATGGCATCTCGCAGGTATTGTACGAATACACGTCTTCCGCAGCCAATAACGGTTCCGGATTTGAGGGACTGTCGGATAACACGCCGTTCTGGAACGTGACAACCGGACTGGTCATGCTATTCGGACGTTACATTTCGATGATCGCCTTGCTGGCAGTGGGCGGCTCGTTGATGCGGAAGCAATGGGTTCCCGAGACGCTCGGAACGTTCCGGACAGATAATAAGCTGTTTGCCGGCATTCTGATCGCGACGGTTCTGATTATCGGTGCATTGACCTTCTTGCCAGTACTTGTGCTCGGTCCGATTGCTGAGCATCTGACGATCCGTTAATAGAAAAGGTGGCCTATTTCCATGAATAATACGAGAAAAAAAGCGATGTCCCAAGAGATGGTCCGTCAGGCGCTGAAGGACAGCCTCACGAAGCTGAATCCCGTCCTGATGATGAGAAATCCGGTCATGTTTGTTGTGGAGGCCGGGACGCTGGTTGTTCTGTTGATGACGTTATTTCCATCCTATTTCGGAACAGAGGGCAGTATCGGATTTAATGTGGCGGTATTTGTCATTCTGCTGTTGACGCTGCTGTTTGCAAACTTCGCAGAGGCGCTTGCCGAAGGACGGGGAAAGGCGCAGGCCGATTCCCTTAAGCAGTCGAAGCAGGAAATGACGGCACGTAAAGTGATGGAGAACGGAGGGGTACAATCCGTGCCGTCCACGGATCTTCGCAAAGGAGATATCGTGATCGTCACGCAGGGCGAGATGATTCCCGGGGACGGGGAAGTCATTGCGGGCCTTGCGTCCGTTGACGAATCGGCGATTACCGGCGAGTCCGCCCCCGTCATTAAAGAAGCCGGCGGCGATTTCAGCTCGGTCACCGGGGGGACGCGGGTTGTCAGCGATACGATCCGCGTCCGGATTACGAGCGATCCCGGGGAATCGTTTATCGACCGGATGATCTCGCTTGTTGAAGGAGCCTCTCGCCAGAAGACGCCGAATGAAATTGCGCTGAATACGCTGTTGATCGTCTTAACGCTGATATTCCTGATCGTTGTCGTTACGCTCGCTCCGATTGCGAAGTATCTTGGCATCGAACTGTCCGTTCCGGTGCTGATCTCGCTGCTGGTATGTCTCATCCCGACCACGATCGGGGGATTGCTGTCGGCAATCGGGATTGCCGGCATGGACCGGGTGACGCAGTTCAATGTGCTGGCGATGTCGGGCAAGGCGGTGGAGGCTGCCGGCGACATCAATACGATGATTCTGGATAAGACGGGTACCATTACGTTCGGGAACCGGATGGCCAGCCGGTTAATTCCCGTCGGCGGCGAATCGCATGCATCGCTTTCGCAATGGGCGGGCGTGAGCTCGCTGCTGGATGAAACGCCGGAAGGACGTTCCGTGCTGGAGCTGCTGAAGCAGGAAGGTCTCGAAGCAGATGCAAGCATGACGGCCGAGGCGGATTTCATCGAATTTAAGGCAGAGACCCGGATGAGTGGGATGGACCTTAAGGATGGGCGAAAAGTCCGCAAGGGTGCGGTAGATGCCGTCAAAGCTTGGGTGCTGTCGCAAGGAGGCTCCATCCCTTCGGATTTGACGCCAAACGCTGATGCCATCGCGACAGAGGGCGGAACCCCGCTCGCTGTTGCCGTGGATAACCGCATCTATGGTCTAATCTACTTGAAGGATACCGTGAAGCCGGGCATGAAGGAAAGGTTTGATCAGCTGCGCCGGATGGGCATCAAGACGATTATGTGCACGGGCGACAATCCGCTTACCGCAGCGACGATTGCCAAAGAAGCAGGTGTCGATGATTATATCGCCGAGAGCAAGCCCGAGGATAAGATTGCCGTCATCCGCCGAGAACAAGCCGAAGGCAAGCTGGTTGCGATGACTGGTGACGGTACGAACGACGCCCCGGCGCTGGCCCAGGCCGATGTGGGGCTGGCGATGAACAGCGGTACCACCGCAGCCAAGGAAGCGGCCAATATGGTGGATCTGGATTCGGATCCCTCGAAGATTATCGAGGTGGTTGCCATCGGCAAGCAGCTGCTAATGACGCGTGGCGCGCTGACCACGTTCAGCGTCGCGAACGATGTCGCCAAATATTTTGCCATCATTCCCGCGATGTTTGCAGCTGCCATACCGAGCATGAATGTTCTGAACGTCATGGGATTGGGTTCTCCCATGTCGGCGATTCTGTCGGCGCTGATCTTTAATGCGATCATTATTCCGCTGCTCATTCCGCTTGCGATGAAGGGCGTAGCCTACAAACCGATGAGCTCGTCGAAGCTGCTCCAGCGCAATGTGCTGGTCTATGGCTTAGGCGGCGTGCTCGTACCGTTCCTCGGGATTAAGCTGATCGACATGATTGTCCATCTATGGATCTAGATATGATAATCGTGCCGGGGAATAGAGATAACTCGAAAATGGTTTATATGGAAGATATGAAGGAAGGGATCGAGGAACCATGAATAATTCGTTGCAAAAATCATCCGCTGCGCCTCGCGCCGGGGCGGGGGCAGTCCGCGTCTCTCTGGGCATGGCCCTAAGAACGAGCCTTGTATTTATCGTGTTATGCGGTTTTCTCTATCCGCTGATTACGACGGGAGCCGCGCAGTTGCTCATGCCGAAGCAAGCCGGCGGCAGCTTGGTCACGGATTCCGGCGGAAAGGTGGTCGGATCGGAATTGATCGGCCAGAACTTTACGGAGCCTCAGTATTTTCACGGCAGGGTGTCCAGCATTGAATATAACGGAGCCGGCTCAGGCAGCAATAACTATGCACCTTCCAACCCGGACCTGATCGATCGGACGAAGGCCTCGATTGAAGCGTGGAAGGAGAACAACCCGGACGTTCCGGTGAGCAAGGTTCCGATGGATCTGGTTACGAATTCTGCCTCCGGATTGGATCCACACATATCGCCGCAGGCCGCGAATATTCAGATTCCACGGATCAGCAAGCTGACTGGAATTACCGAGACAGAGCTTAATCAGTTGGTAGAGGAGCACACAGAAGGACGGGACTTGGGCGTGTTCGGTGAACCGCGCGTCAATGTGTTGAAGCTGAACCTGGCGCTGGCCGAGCTTCTTGATTGATCATGGACCCATTTCGGAGAAAATCACCGGAGGAAATCTTAAGGTCGATTGCGAAGCTCCACCATGGAAGGCTTAAGGTATATATCGGGGCCGTAAGCGGTTCGGGGAAAACTTATCATATGCTTCGCGAAGGACATACCTTGAAACTGCAAGGCATCGATGTTGTTATATGCGCGGTATCCACGATGCAGCGTCCGGAAACGGTCGAGCAGGTCCGGAATCTGGAGCGGGTGCCCAGCATCCATTGGGTGGAGGACGGCGTAGAGAAGAAGGATCTTGATCTGGAACTGCTGGTGCAGCGCAACCCGGAGGTGGTGCTTGTCGATGGGCTTGCCCACCGAAATCGGAAGGGGGCGAAGCATGCCACGCGGCTGGATGACATCCGATTTCTGTTAAGACGGGGGATTAGCGTCATCACGACGGTCAATGTGTATGAGCTGGAGGACGTCCAAGATATTGCAGTCAAGCTGACAGGCATTAAGGCTAGTTATACGGTTCCTGCCGATACGCTAGAAAACGCAGACGAGGTGGTGCTCATTGATGTAACGCCTGAAACGATGCTGGAGCGGGCACAAGGCGGCTTGCTCGGGGGTGGCAGCGTATGGAAGGAGGGTAATCTGGCCGTGCTTCGGGAGCTGACGCTTCGCCTCGTAGCCGAAGGGGTAAACCACTCGCTGGAGCGGCACCGCAAGGAACGGGGATTGGTCGGCCCATCGGGAGCCCATGAGCGAATATTGGTATCCACCCAGTATCATTGGAACGGATCCATTTATATGCGGCGCGGACAGCAGATCGCGAAGAGATTGAACGGTGAGCTTATGGCCGTTACGTTTGTGAATCCGAGGTTAGAGCTCACGAAAGAGCAGGCGGCCTTCAAGCGATCTTTGCTGAAACTGTCGGAGCGTATCGGCGTCAAGCTTGAAGAGCTGCCTCTCCATTCGCGTAGGAAGCTGGCTGACGTGCTTGTTCAATATGCGTTGGAGCACCATGTGACCCGCATTGTGCTGGGTCATTCGAAGCAGACCCGTCCGCAAGAGATGCGGCAGGGCTCGCTCCTTCAGGATCTGCTGAAGAAAACGCGCGGGATCGATATTTTTATTGTGGCGGATCGGGCGGCGCATGACGGAGAACGGATCATCCCGGCCCAGATCCATCCGCGGCGAGTTTCCTCCGATTCGTTTCACCGATTGAATGAGCAAGAGCTGGACCGGAAGATGGAGCAGGTCAAGCGCGGGCGGTTTAAAGTCTATATCGGGGCTGCCCCGGGCGTGGGCAAGACGTATGCGATGCTGCGCGAAGGCAATGATCTGCTAAAGAAGGAATTGACGGTTCTTACCGGACTGTTGGAGACGCACGGCCGGATGGATACGCGATCACAGATCGGTGATCTTGAGGTTCTTCCGCGCAAAGAGATGGACTACCAGGGATCACGCCTTGAGGAGATGGATACCGATGAGATCATTCGTCGCAGGCCTGACGTGGTTCTTGTGGATGAGCTGGCGCATACGAATGTTCCCGGAAGCAAGCACAAGAAACGGTTTGAAGACGTGCTGGATATTCTGTCGGCCGGCATCTCCGTCATTACGACCATGAACGTGCAGCATTTGGAGAGCTTGAATGATGCCGTCAAGCAAATGACCGGCGTTCGTGTTCGCGAGACGGTGCCGGATCATATTCTGCAATTGGCCGATGAGGTTCAGCTCATCGACGTTACGCCGGAGTCGCTGCGGCAGCGGATGAAGGAGGGGAAAATTTATGCGCCGGAGAAAATCCCGCAAGCCCTTGGTCATTTTTTTAAGACGGGAAACCTTATTGCCTTAAGAGAGCTTGCCTTAAGAGAAATTGCGGATGATGTAGACGAGAGACTGGAGTCATGGCAGCGCAGCAGCTCGCTGCGGGGGCCTTGGCGTCGCGAGGAGGTTATCTATGTCATGCTTGGTGAAGGTCCCCAGGGAGAACGACTCATTCGCCGAGGCTTCCGGATCGCCCATCGGCTGAAAGCGGCCTGGTATGTGGCATTCCCTCTGGAGCGGCATCACAGTCTGTCTCTTGACGACGAACAGCGCCTGACGGCGCTTCAGACGTTAACGGAACGTCTCGGAGGAACGTTCACCGTGCTGCCGGTAAACAAGGTGCCAACCCGCGCCGTTTCTTCCCAATTGGTCGCAGCAGCAGATGCGGTCAAGGCCACCCAGTTGATTATCGGACAGCCGCAGATGGCTGGATGGAAGCTGTACGCCCAGCGGAGAATGATCCGGGGCCTGCTAAGAAGCGCAAGGCATATGGATGTGCTGGTGGTTGCGGATTACGATCCGCACGTTTGACGGCTTCAGCGCAGGGAGCTGAACGTTTTTGAGAGGACCGGGGACACAAGAGGCGTCGGAAATGCTGAAAGTGCAGGAAATACAGGAAATGCAGGAAATGCAGGAAATGCAGGAAATGCAGTAAACCGCAGTAGATGCGGAGACGCAACAATTCGGAAAGCAAGAACACCGAGAACGAACATGGAACGAACATTCCGGAAAGCAAGAACACAGAAACCCAACAAACGTGGAAACGGAAGAACGCAAACATGACGAGCGGGTTATGCAATCCTAACGCAATTGACACGGATAACACCAAAAAGCCCACAGACCTTTAACTTAAATGGTCCTGTGGGCTTTTCCATGCTGCCAAACTGCTGATACGCAGGCTTGTCCTATGATTCACCCGACAATGTGCGGTCGCCGGTCAAATATTTCTCGGTCAAGATGGAGAGCAGGCGAATGCCGACTTCATTCTCTCCGCCTTCGGGAATGATCAGGTCGGCGTACTTCTTGGAGGGTTCGATGAACGCCTCATGCATCGGCTTGACGGTTGTCAGATACTGATTATGGATCGACTGGATGGTCCGGCCGCGGTCCTCGATATCGCGCACGACCCGGCGAAGCAGGCGTACATCGGGATCGGTATCCACAAACACTTTAATGTGAAGCAGCTTGCGCAGATTCTCATCGGACAGTACGTGCAGGCCTTCAATGATGACGATGTTGTTCGGCTTCAGTTCAATGGTCTGATCCGTGAAACGGGCATGGGCGGTAAAATCATACACCGGTGCAAATGCAGGTTGTCCGGTTTTCAAAATGCCGAGATGTTCGACGAGCAGCTCGTTGTCAAAGGCGAACGGATGATCATAGTTAATCGCTTCGCGTTCCTCGAAACTGAGCTCCTTATGATCCTTGTAATAGTTATCCTGCGAAATAAAAGTGACTTTATCTGAACCAAGACGGTCAATGACAGAGCGGGCAACCGTCGTTTTGCCCGACCCGGTGCCGCCGGCGATACCAATTATGAGCATGGCGAATCCATAACCCTCCCTAGAGTTTGCAATTTTATTATTGTAGCACAGCATGCGCTTATTTTCACTATGGGGACATAGAGCAAAAGATGGGATTTCCCATATGTTCTTTATTCTTACCATGGAATAGCTAACCGAATCTGTATGTCTTATCATAGAGGATAGACTAACCATTGAATTTTTTTCGGAGGGATGATCATGCATTATACGGCAATTTACTCATGCAAGCCCGCCCTATACATCCAGCAGGGAGAGCTTCGTGAGAACATCGATTGGGACCGGTATGAAGCGGTGGCCCTGAGCGATACCGTGACCGGGCTTGCTGCGAAGGAAGCGACCGAGGTTCGCGCCTGCTGGAACTCCGAATACTTTTATGTACGGTTTGTTTGCCAGGATTCTCATATCGTATCGGAGTACCAGCATCGGGATGATCCGCTGTATGAACAGGATGTCGTGGAATTGTTTATAGACGAAGCAGGAACGGGAATGGAATATATCGAGCTTGAGGTGAGTCCGAACAATATTATATTTGACGCCCTGATCCAAAGCGATGGACAAAAGTCGATCACAAGCAGCGATGTGAAGTGGAATCTTGCCGGCCTACAGACCTCGGTAGAGCATGACGATAAGGGGAATATAATGTATGAAATTCGCATTCCGGCTGCGAACTTCAAGAATCCCCTGCAAGCGGGACGAAGCTGGAAGGTGAATTTTTACCGCATTGATGAGGACACCCAAGGAAACCGGGAGTATCAGGCATGGAGCCCAACCGGTGAGGTAAATTACCATATTCCTTCACGTTTTGGAAAGCTGGAGTTCGTCGATATGATTTAGCATATCCATATAAACCAGAAGGCCGCATCGGTGGATGTTCATATCTGCTGTGCGGCATTCTTGTGTTTGCGGAGAGAATCGTGTTGCAAAAGAGTTCATCCTGTATTATTATTCACTTACCGACCGGTAAGTAGAATTATGAGGGGTTGTTAAATCAGGATGAGTAATCCATCAACGTATGAGGTTATTTTAGATACAAGCTATCGCTTGTTTGCGGAACAAGGCTTTGAGAAAACGAGCATGGCGATGATCGCCAAGGAATTGGATGTATCCAAACCTGCGCTTTATTATCATTTTTCCTCGAAGGAAGCTCTTATTGACAAGCTTTTTGAAGAGATTTGCCGCAGCATCGGTTTTCATGTTTATTTTCAACTGGAGAAATATACGGCGGAGAATTTCAGCGCGAGGCTTACCTCTGACGGGTTGAACATGGTTCATACGCAACAGGAGGATGAACACTATACTCGAATTATGAATCAGTATCAGGCCTTGGGTTACCGCAATCCTAAATATGCACGGCAACTAATCGGTATTCTGGAAGGGTTCACTTCAGGCTTTACGGAGCTGCTGGAGCATGGAGTTTCCATTGGGGCTCTGCCGGAGGGCAATATGGGAGTTCAGGCACAGATGCTGACGATGATCATTGACAGCATGGATAACTTCATGAGTTACGGTCTGGAATACGACTATGAGGTGATCTGGACGCAAGCAGTCAACCAGGTGATGACAGGAGCTGAGGGGAATGAGCTCTAACACAACGCGTTTAACCGCACTCGATTATGCTCGTGCCTGGGCCATCTTCGGCATGATTATTGTCAATTATAAACTTGCCATGGAGGTGGGGGATCATGGAGCCAATTGGCTGCAAACCATCGCCGGTCTGTTTGAAGGAAGAGCTTCTGCATTGTTCGTGGTACTTGCTGGCGTCGGTGTGTCCTTAATGACTGCGAAGGCTAGTATTTCCCGAAACCAACACATGATTCGAGAGAATCGAAAGACATTGGTGAGGAGAGCCGTATTCTTGTTCATCGCCGGTACACTTCTGCTGCTGACCGGATGGAGCGCCGATATATTGCACTATTATGCGGTATTTCTACTTCTGGCCTCGGTACTCATAACGGTATCGGACAAAACGCTCCTGATCCTGGCCGGACTCGTTCTGATCGTATCGTCATCCATGCTGATCCTGCTGGACTACAGCAAGGGCTGGGATCCCGGTTTTCATCGATATGCCGACTTTTGGACGGTGGAAGGATTCATCCGCAATTTGATGTTCAACGGATATCATCCTCTTTTTCCATGGAGCAGCTTTTTCCTCATCGGCATGTGGCTTGGAAGAAAGGGCTGGTGGGGCGGCAAACACAGGCGGAAGCTCATGATGTATTCATTGCTCGGGGCGGTAATATTCGAGCTGTTTTCCCGCTTCCTCATTCGCGGGACGTCCCCGTGGCTTGATGCCGACTCGGCTAGTTATCTGTTTACAACCAAGCCGATGCCGCCGACGCTGCTCTATGTATGTTCTGCCGCTTGTCTGGCTGTTGCCATGATTACGATCTGTTTTTATATCGTTGAGCGTTTTGAGGATAACCGCCTGACAGGGTGGCTTATATGGACCGGGCAGCTCTCACTCTCCCATTATCTCGGCCATATCTTCATTGGATTGGGGCTGCTGGAAGCGATCGGGTATTTGAACCATGGCAATCTGGGCTTTGCGGTTGCTTACGGCTGCGGTTACTTTGTGATGGCTGTCATCTTCTCTTGGGTATGGAGAAAACGAGTGAGGCGAGGTCCCATGGAGCTGCTTATGCGAAAATGGTGTTAACTCTCCGGCAGGAGAATGGGCTATCTCTGTCCCGTAATGCCTATCCCTGGTATCCAATTAGCCGATTCCCCCATGAAATCGCTGCGCTTCAGCCATAAATACCCCGGGGTGTTTTCATAAAAGAACCAAAACCAACATCTCAAGAGGGATTTTGTCCTTTTTTTTTGGCATGCCGCAGGACATGTTGTTTTCATTGCAGCGTTCTATATACTTTGTAGGAAAGGGTAGCAATCCGCTTGGGGTGAGTGGACATGCAATATACGGAGGTTATTTTATGAATGCTGTTATGGATGGACTGATGCTCGAGCTGGAGCAGCAGTTGGAGGAGAAGGTCGCCGAAGATCTTCGGGATTTGCTGGATGAATATAAACAATTGAAGGGGGCGGCTCCTGATCAATTTCAGCTTTTTGAAGCGGAGTTCGGGATCGAGCTGCCACAGGACTTTCGTTCGTTTTACAGTAAGAAGAACGGCAGCGGATATGGGTTTCACGTACTCTACCCCGGTAATGAAGGGGATGGGGAATACACGCCGTTTTATCTGATGAGCCTGGATGAGATGAGGGAGGTCAAAGCTTATTTCTGCGAACGGGATGAACCGCTGGATGCGTATTACAGTTCGGAGGAAATACAGCAGCTGGATCCGGAGATTAAGCCTTACCTGTTTCACAAGGCGCGGTATCCGTTTGCCACGATGGCAGGCGGGTCGTTGTATCTAATGCTGGATTTCGATCCGGCTGAGCCGGGAACGTCCGGGCAGATCATCATGTACGTGCATGATCCTGATTTTGTGTATTATATCGCGCCTTCCTTCACGGAGCTGCTTCAGGCGTCAAACCGCAATCTGCGCACCGACATTGAAGAGGTGGACTACTGATGGAACGCCAGGAAGCGCTCTTGATGCTTGCAACAGCGTCGCTTGTGCGTGGTCATCTGAAGAGAAGAACTTGCGAGGGGAGGTGACAGCATGAAAGGCAGGCGGGTCCTCTGGGGAGTGATCATCCTGCAGCCACGTTATTGATACCTGGTTACTTTATTGGGCGCACGTATGGGCTTTTTCAGAATGAGGTGGTCCTGACCAAATACCAGCTGGCCGTTGATGTGGATGGTGAACAAGTAGATGCTTGGCCGCTGCTGGCCGGATTTGCCGCAACCGATAAACAAGGGGAGCTTCGTCCGTTGTACTACAGGCTGGAAGGGTCTGACCTCAACATGCTGTACCAATTGGCATATGGGCAGTTCGAAGTGGAGGCTTCGGAGGATAATCCTTTCTTGGCAGGGAGGGTTCAGTATGAGCATCTGGCGAACGATATTTAAACAGAATGCAGGTATCCCAAAAGCGAGGTGTTTTACATATGCAGCATACGAAAATGACTCAAGAGGTGGACCTCACCATTTCGCACCATCAGATCCAAGTCCGCTCACGGGACTTTGATGAGGATTTGTGCCAATGGGGAGAAACCAATATCAAGCAGGGCGTTGTCATTCATCCCGGTTATCTCACCTTTGATCCTATCCCTGATGATGCTTTCGGCGCCTGGGTAAAGCTGGCCTTGAAAGAGGCGTTCACCGAAGATCCGAACGCGCAGCGGCGGATGGTCGTGCCGTTTGATGTTCTGGATCCTGGGAAGCTGGAGCTGTTGTCCGTCATGTCGGACGCCGCTATTGAGCTTCCGCTGCAAGCAGGGCGATATGCACTGTATTTTGAGATTTGCGAGGATGAAGAAGTGTATTATCGCTTCACTTTTGTACATGAGGGAGAAAGGGTTCAAGCCCGGTATCTGATGGATGATGAATGGGGCGGCAAGGCTGGAGAAGCATTGTCGTTGGGGTATTGCTGACGGATTGCTGCACTATAACAGGGCGTTGAAGGCCTCGCTTGAGGTAAACGTTCTTAACTTAACATGAAAATATGAAGAGGCCGTCTCCGTGTTGGAGAGGGCTTCTCTTTTTACCGCAGACTATGCTGTCCCTGCTTAGGAAAGATCGTGTGCAGGAGGCGCAGACTTTGAATGGAGTAGTTTCTATGTTATTTTGCTGCGGTTACCGTAATCTGGCCATGCTTGCTTTGATCTGCATTCAGATTCAGAACGTCTGTCAGGAAAGCAAGCGGAACATAGACGTGGCCTTTTTTCATGACAGGAGCCGAGCCCAGCGAACGTGGGGCCATTTTGCCGAAAGTGTAAGCATCCTTGTTCAGCTTCACCGCGCTCCAGACGGCTCCCTTGGAGATTTCCGTGGTTTTGCTCTTGCCGTTCCACTTGACATTGAACTGCAGCTGGCGCAGCACGGATACCTGAACCATGAGTTTGCCGTTGTTATCTTTGTAATAAGCGCCTGATTTCAATACGGCTGCAGCAGGCTTTATGTCGGATCCTTTATCCGGCAGCTTTACGGCAAATTCCGGTGTACCTGTGGCTCCAGGGGCAATGCT
This sequence comes from Paenibacillus sp. FSL W7-1332, assembly GCF_037969785.1. Classification (NCBI taxonomy): domain Bacteria; kingdom Bacillati; phylum Bacillota; class Bacilli; order Caryophanales; family Paenibacillaceae; genus Paenibacillus; species Paenibacillus sp. FSL W7-1332. The sequence continues at coordinate 576,272 of NZ_CP150209.1, forward strand.
GTATTTTTGGAATACGATATAGGCCTTTCCGTCCGCGACATAGAAGGATTGCTCCGCGTCTATGCCTTGAAACCCGTCTTCGTTCGAGAAATAATGGTCTTGATCCGCGGCAATCGCCGTTTTGACCGCTTGATCCACGATGGATTTGTAATCTTTGCCGAACAGGTCTTCAAGCGTCACGCGCTGTGCTTCGGCTTCGTTCGTGAAGTTGTACGTATCCACGCGGGGATCGCCATTGTTCATCCCGATGCCTTCGGTGATGACCTTAAGGGAGATCAAGCTGCCGTCTTTACCATCCGATGTGACCTCATAAGTGATGTTCAGCTGATAAGGGTGCATGGTATAGCCGTTCTTTTGCGCATTTGCAGCAGCTTCCGCCGCTTCTTTCTCCCATTTGACCATATCCTTGGAAGCATGGGATTCGATAATGTCGTTCAACTGGTCTTGATATTTGGTGTCAGTCAAACCTTGGAATACAGGGATCTTAATATTGGTTTCCAGCCATTTTTCCTTGGATTGCAGCGTTTTGGATGTTACCAGTTGCGGGGCAACGGTTGGAGCGGTCACCCGATTCGTGTTCGCTGCAGCTTTGGTTTCGGCATGGACATGAGCGGATGGCAGACCCGAAGCGGAGATCATCAGGATGCCCGCTAATCCGGCAGCCGCCAGGGTTTTGGTGATTGGGGTTGTGTGCTTCATTGTTTTTTTCATGTTATGTTACCTCCAGGTTAAGTTTTGATATTTATTATTTGTGATCTGCATTCGCCTTGATCTATCGGATGTATTCGCTGCTGACGAGCTGGTCTGCGATTACTTCCGTTGGGACCGTAAATTCCACGACGCCCATATAGCCGGGTGCAACTTCGTATTCATTGAAGCTGATGACCAGTTTGCCGTCTTGGTTGATATAGAAATTTTGGTCCTTGGCGATCGTTTGGAACAGATCCTCTGATGCATCGTTCTCCACGCCAGGCTGCTCCACCCAGTAGATGTTGTCCGGATTAGCCTGCATCTGGCGGCGCATCTGCTCCTTGATATTGTCGCTGATGACCTGGATATAACGATCATCCTTGAACAGACTTGGCAGCGTGATCACCATCTGGTTCTTCTTGTCGATCGTATCGTATTTTCTGGATTCGGCAGAGCCTCCAGCAGATTCGACAATATAACGTGAAAGCGTCAGCAGCTGTTCATTGTCGGTGATCACTTCATAACCGCTAGTAAGACTCAGATGCGCGCCGCCTTCTTTATTTAATAGGGCCACTTCGTCTTTGAAGTTTTCATACAGTTTCTTGTTTTCTTCCAGGTATTTGTTATTTAGGGTTTGCTCAAGCTCCGTATTTCCTAGGTTGGCAATGCCGGGTGTTTCGATATGCACTTCCGTGTTATCGTCTTGCTCGGCATATTCACGGATGGTGATCACCTTGATGATATGGCCCAGAACCGGCACATCGGACATGGCCTGGGCCAAGGCAGGGCTGGTATTCACTCCGGCGAACAGTAGGATGCATGCAGCTGCGCTACTAGCGAGCCAGGGCAGCGCTCTATTTTTTTTTCGTCTGGTTGCTATGGTCTTGTTGACAATCGAGCTTAGTTCGTCAGGAATAGGAGTGCTCTCGTACTGCTCTTTCATCCTATTCAGCTTGTCATGCATTATCGTTGCGCCTCCTCTTGATCTTCCTCGCTTAGATTCACCCGCAGTCTCTGTAGTCCTTGGTATAATCTCGTTTTCACCGTGCTGACGTTCTCGTGGAGCACTTCGGCAATTTCGTCAATCTTCATATCTTCAAAAAACCGGAGTATGATGACGACCCGATACTTGTCGGGTAATTCCTCCAAAGATTGGGCCAGATCCAGATTCGGATAGTGGTCATGGCTGCCGGGTAATATAACCTCCAGGTTCTCGTCGTCCATAACGCGGACTTTTTTCTGTTTTCTAATGAAATCCAGGGAGGTTGTTACAATAATTCGGAAAAACCAGCTTTTTAGTGAACCCGTCTGCTTCAGCTTTTCCATGGATATAAATGCTTTGTGGATCGCGTCCTGAACGATATCGAGGGCATCCTCTTTATTTCTAACGTAGCTGTATGCCAGCCGGTAGGCGCTGTCCTGATGTTCGGTTATGCATTGGATAAGAAGCTTCTCAAGCTTCCGGCCGCCTCTCATGTAAATATGACACTCCTTTGGGCCCGCGCGGGTAACCATCAATTGCAATTGACTTACGGAAGCAAGACGTGCGAGTCTTGCAAAAAGTTTGATTCTGCGAAAAAAATTAAAAAAGCCGTTGTTTCTGTTTCTGTCTCATTATTCAGCCCAGCCTTCCAGAATCGCAACAAGAAAAAGACCCCAGTTTTCACTGGGGTCCCAGGCTGTCGAGAAAGTCTCGACAGCTATTTTTTTGTGTATTTAGTTCAACACGACACCGCGTTAATATTATATAATATTAGTAAATAAACCGTTCGGAAGGGTGTTAAATATGTTGCGTTCTAACCGAGAAAAACAGCAGGCTTACGAGTTTGTTTCGATTGAAGAATTGGTTCCTCAAGATCATCTGCTCCGTAAAGTGGACAAGTATATCGATTTCTCTTTCATCGACGAAAAGGTCCGTCCGCTTTACTGTGCTGATAATGGGCGACCAGCCATCGATCCTGTCGTGTTATTTAAGATGATTTTCCTCGGTTATTTTTACGGCATTCGTTCAGAGCGTCAACTGGAACGCGAGATTCAGACGAATCTGGCATACCGTTGGTTTCTTGGTTTGGGATTGACAGACAAAGTTCCGGACCATACCACCATTAGCTGGAACCGACGGACTCGTTTCAAAGACACTAATATCTTTCAAGATATCTTCGATGAGATTGTGCTGCAGGCAATCGAGCATCGCATGGTCGGCGGACGAGTCCTGGTTTCGGATTCCACGCATGTGAAGGCCAATGCGAACAAACACCAGTACACCAAGCAGCAGGTTCTACAAAACACACGAGATTACATGGACGAACTCAATGGCGCAGTAGAAGCCGACCGGAAGGCGCATGGAAAAAAGCTTTAAAACCCAGAGAGGATGTGGTCGAGAAGAAAGAAATCAAGGTGAGCAAAACCGACCCGGATAGCGGTTATATGATTCGCGACGGGAAACCGGAAGGATTCTTTTATTTAGATCACCGGACCGTTGATTTGAAGTACAATCTGATTACCGATGTCCACGTCACGCCGGGAAACGTCCATGATTCTGTACCGTATTTGTCGCGTTTGGATCGCCAACGAGAGCGATTTGGTTTTGAAGTTGAAGCCGTTGCCCTGGATTCAGGCTATTTAACAACCCCCATCTGCAAAGGATTGCAGGAACGGGGGATCTTTGGAGTGATTGCTCACCGGAGATTTCATCCGACCCAAGGCTTATTTCCGAAGTGGAAGTTTACCTATGATGCCGAGCGTAACCGTTATATTTGTCCGCTCCAGCATGAATTGTTGTATCGCACCACGAATCGAGAAGGATACCGGCAATATGCCTCCGATCCGAAACACTGCAAGACTTGCCCGATGCTGGAGCAATGTACCCGTTCACGGAATCACCGCAAGGTCGTCACGCGCCATGTCTGGGAAGACAGCAAGGAATGGGTGCGAAACAACCGGCTCAGTCGATCCGGCAAGTATTTATACCGAAAACGAAAAGAAACGATTGAGCGAAGCTTCGCGGATGCCAAAGAGCTCCATGGGTTTCGCTATTGCCGGTTGCGCGGGTTGCAAAACGTCAGGGAACAAGCTCTGATGACAGCAACCGTGCAGAATATGAAGAAGATGGCGATCCACTTGGATCGCCTGGAAAACAGGGGGTAATCCCCCATTTCCCCTCTTGAATTGACCACTTAAAAAGGGAGAAACCCTGTACTTTGAAAAAAGTGCAGGGTTTCTCGACAATCTGAGACCCCAGTTTTCACTGGGGTCCGGGACGCATGGGTTATTCGTGCTCATATTTCTGGATAACAATCGCCGAATTATGTCCGCCGAAGCCGAAGGAATTCGACATGCCAATCCGAAGCTCGGCCTTTCTCGCCTGATTCGGTACGTAATCCAAATCGCATGCCGGATCGGCATGTTCCAGATTGATCGTCGGCGGTATGACGCCTTCCTGTAAGGATTTCACGAGTGCGATGGCCTCTACGCCGCCGGATGCGCCCAGCATATGTCCGGTCATCGACTTGTTCGCCGTTACCGGAATGCGATACGCCTCCTTGCCAAACACCTGCTTAATGGCCGCTGTCTCCGAACGGTCACCGATGACCGTGCTTGTGGCATGGGCGCTGATGACATCCACATCAGATGGGGCGAGATTCGCCTCGGTCAGGGCCAGCTTCATCGCCCGTGCCGCACCGTTGCCGTCTTCCGGCGTGGCGACCATATGATAGGCATCCGAGCTGGCACCGTAACCGATGACCTCGCCCAGAATGACGGCGCCTCTGCGTAAGGCATGGGAGAGCGATTCCAGGACGAGGATGCCGGCACCTTCTGCCATGACAAATCCGTCCCGGTCCGTATCAAACGGCCGGCTGGCCCGGCCCGGTTCATCGTTGCGGGATGAAAGGGCGGTTGCGTTCGCGAAGCTGGCCAGTGAAATATCGGTCAACGCCGCTTCGGAGCCTCCCGCGATGATGATGTCGGATCGGCCAGCCTGGATGTTAAAGAAAGCCTCGCCGATCGCCGTATTGCCGATCGAACATGCCGTAACCGGGGCCTGCGTGGAGCCCAGCGCCTTGTATTTAATGCTGATGAGCGCTGCCGCCATATTGGGAATCATCATGGGTACCAGGGTAGGACTGACCCGTTCGGGACCCCGCGATGACAGCGTGCCGCTCTGATTCATCAGGGTCTGGATGCCGCCGATGCCGGAGCCGACATATACCCCCATCCGCTCATGATCGATCTGATCAAGATCGAGTCCCGACTGGCTTATGGCTTGATCCGCCGCAGCCAGCGCAAACTGGCAGAAGCGGTCCATACGCCGGGCTTCCTTGGCGCCGAACAGCGCGTTTGCGTCGAATTCCTTTACGGCACCTGCTATTTGTACCTTCTGTCTTGATGTGTCCAAAGTTTCTATATGTGTAATACCGGACTCTCCTCGTACAAGCCGGGACCAGAACGTCTCAACATCATGGCCCAACGGCGATATGACGCCCATACCGGTGATAACGACTCTTTCCATGGTTCAACAGCCTCCTTTAAGACTTTATAACTTGTCAATCTTAAGGTTATAATGTCACGTGTAGTATCCTATTACAAGATACCGTTTATCCTAGTATAAATACTGCTATCCTTAGTTGGATGAAGGAGGCTTATAAGATGAATTCCCAGGTTAGACTCCAAGCTTTGTCGGCTTTCCTGAAAGGACAGCGTGCCAAAATCTCGCCCGAGTCCGTCGGATTGCCGCCCGGGTCACGAAGAAGGACACCGGGCTTGCGCAGAGAAGAGGTGGCCCAGCTGGCAGGTGTCAGCACCACTTGGTACACCTGGCTCGAGCAGGGACGCGACATCCAGGTGTCGTCGTCCGTGCTGGACTGCGTCGCCAATGCGCTACAGCTGAACGCGGATGAGCGAAGATATCTGTATTCGCTGGCGCTGGAGAGCGGGGCGGAGCCTTATACGGTCAAACAAGAAGCGGTGCAGATCAGCCCGTCTCTGCAAAAAATCATCACCGAGCTGAAATATTGCCCCGTCATGATATCGGATCGGATGTGCAACATCGTGGGATGGAACCGTGCGGCTGCGTATGTGTTCCTTGATTTTGACCGCATCCCGCCCGAGGAGCGGAATATGATCCGGCTGCTTTTCACCCGCAGGGAGTTTCAGCGGCTGGCGGTGAACTGGGAGCAGTTCGCCAGCGGCTTCCTGTCGATGTTCCGGTCCTATTACGGTCAATATGTCGAGGATGAGTGGTATGACCGTTTTCTGGAAGAGATGAAGCAGGGGCATCCGGAGTTCAATCGGATGTGGGAGCAGAGCCAGGTCAGCTATGCCCCGGAAGTACATCTGGAATTCCGGCATGCCAAGGCCGGAAAAATGGTATATGAGCTCACGTCGCTCAAAGTATACGGAAATGATGATCTGCGGTGCAGCATTTATACGCCAGCTCCGGATACGACCACGGAAGCAAAGCTGCGGCAGCTGATGGAGGAGAAGTGAGCGGAGGGGGGCTCGGTAGAAGGGATTTGCGGGGCCCCGGACGCTATCGAGGGGAGTGGCGGGGCTGGGTGATGCTATCGAGGGGAGTAGCAGCGCTGGCTGCTCCTGTTGCTCCTGGTGTAGGATTCGGTTGCTGCTTGCTGTTGGTGCGGCTGAGGTAAGGGACTCCAGTGGTGTGTGCACTTGCTGTACCAAGAGTAGGGATTCCGTTGCCGTTGCAGTAGCTGCGCCAAGAGTAGGGATTCCGTTGCTGTTTCACTAGCTGCGCCTGAAGTAGAAGACTCCGGTTCCGATTGCACTTGCTGCGCCAAGAGTAGGGATTCCGCGCCGCACTTACTGTTCTTGAAGTCATCTACTACTTGTTGCACCCGACTTATCGGACACCAGTTCCGCTATTTCATGAGATAACGCCATATTTTCAAACTTAGCGGACACTAGGTACGTTATTGGGCTCGTATTCGGCGTTTTATCGTTTTTTGGAGTAAATAACGGAACTAGGGTCCGTTCGAGTTCGAAAATGGTGGATTTTTCCCTAAATAACGTATCCTGTGTCCGTTTATGGATAGTATCGCCACCTAATACCCTGCTACCAGGCCCGACGTTCTGGTGCTGACTGTCTTGCGCAGGTGAGGCCGATTCCGTGGCAAACTTACTGTTCTTGAATCATCTACTACTTGTTGCTCCCGACTTATCGGACTCCAGTTCCGCTATTTTATGAGATAACGCCATATTTTCAAACTTAGCGGACACTAGGTACGTTATTGGGCTCATATTCGGCGTTTGCATCGTTTTTTGGAGTAAATAACGGAACTAGGGTCCGTTCGAGCTCAAAAATGGTGGATTTTTTCCTAAATAACGTATTCTGTGTCCGTTTATGTATAGTATCGCCACCTAATACCCTGCTACCTGGCCCAACGTTCTGGTACTGACTGTCTTGCGCAGGTGAGACGGATTCCGTGGCAAACTTACTGTTCTTGAAGTCATCTACTACTTGTTGCACCCGACTTATCGGACACCAGTTCCGCTATATTATGAGATAACGCCATATTTTCAAACTTAGCGGACACTAGGTACGTTATTGGGCTCGTATTCGGCGTTTTCATCGCTTTTTGGAGCAAATAACGGAACTAGGGTCCGTTCGATTTCAAAGATGGTGGATTTTTTCCTGAATAACGTATCCTGTGTCCGTTTATGTATAGTATCGACCTATTAACCTGCTACCAGGCCCGACGTTCTGGTGCTGACTATCTTGCACAGGTGAGGAGGATTTCGCGCTGGACTTACTGTTCTTGAATCATCTACTACTTGTTGCACCCGACTTATCGGACACCAGTTCCGCTATTTTATGAGATAACGCCATATTTTCAAACATAGCGGACACTAGGTACGTTATTGGGCTCGTTTCCGGCGTTTTCATCGTTTTTTGGAGCAAATAACGGAACCAGGGTCCGTTCGAGTTCGAAAATGGTGGATTTTTCCCTAAATAACGTATCCTGTGTCCGTTTATGGATAGTATCGCCACCTAATACCCTGCTACCAGGCCCGACGTTCTGGTACTGAATATCTTGAGCTGGTGAGGCGGATTACCTTCTAAGCAAGAGTACCTCAAGTTGAGCCGGATTACCTTCTAAGCAAGAGTACCTCAAGTTGAGCCGGATTACCCAAGACACAGGACTTCAACTGGTTCGAACCTTAGAATCCTTAGTCATACAAGCTTCATACGCGTAAACAAAACGAAATCCTGTTAAGCATTAAACTCCTCCAAATAACAAAAACCCCGCGTTGGCTCAGGGCCTCCGAAAAATGGCAAGTTTTCAGTGGCCGTGTCCTCACACGGGGCTTTCTTTTATTCAACGATATGGTTATAGAACGGCATCTGGTAACCGCCTAGAAATTCCATAGGTATTCCGCTGCGCTTAACCCCTTCGGGGCCGAGTATCCAAGATCGCCTATCCGTTTACTCCTTGATATGACGATTACGCCCAGTCGCGCCGCAGCGTGAAGAGATCCTTCAGCTCATCGGTGGACAGCTCGGTAATCCAGCCCTCGCTGCTTGCGATAACCTGATCGCTCAGCTGCTGCTTGCTCTCCAGCATCTCATCGATCCGCTCTTCGAGCGTCCCCATGGAGATGAACTTGTACACCTGGACATCCTTGGTCTGTCCCATCCGATAAGCGCGGTCGGTCGCCTGATTCTCGACTGCGGGGTTCCACCAGCGGTCGAAGTGGAACACGTGGTTCGCCGCGGTCAGATTCAGACCTACGCCGCCGGCCTTGATGGAGAGAATCATGACATTCGGCTGTTCTTCGGGCGGCAGGGTCTGGGATTGGAACTGCTCGATCATGCGGTCGCGCGTCCGCTTCGGTGTGCTGCCGTTCAAATACAGCACGGGTTCACCCAGCTCTTGATGCAGCACCTGCCGCATCATCTCGCCCATGCCGATATACTGGGTGAAGATCAGGCAGCGCTCGCCCTCGTCCCGCAGCTCCTTCACCATGGACAACAGCCGCTCCAGCTTCGCTGAACGGTTGACCACGGCCTCGGTATCAAGCAAGCCGCCGCCTCCCGGCAGTTCCGGGAGCGGCTCCTTCGTCAGCAGAGCCGGATGGTCGCAGAGCTGCTTGAACTGCGTCAGAGCTGCCAGAATGGCGCCTTTCCGCTCAATGCCCTCAAGCTTTTGCATGCGTTCCAGCAGGCTGTTCACGGTCTGATCGTAGAGTGCGCCTTGCTCGGCTGTGAGATGGATATAAGTCTTCATCTCATTTTTGTCCGGCAGGTCGAGCTGAATCGCAGGGTCCTTTTTCTTGCGCCGAAGCATGAAGGGCTTAATCAGCTTCTGCAGGTCGGCCGTGCGCTGCTCGTTTTTGTCTTTTTCGATGGCCTGGATGAACCGGAGATTGAACGCCCGCAGGCTTCCAAGATATCCGGGATTGATGAAGTCATAGATGGACCACAGTTCGGACAACCGGTTCTCAATCGGTGTGCCGGTCAGCGCGACGCGATGCCTTGCCGGGAAGCTTCGCACGGCAGCGGATTGTTTGGTGTCGGCATTCTTGATGTTCTGGGCCTCGTCGATGCCGATCGTTTCCCACTTCATGTCTCTTAACATTTCTTGATCAAGCGTCGCCGTAGCATAAGAGGTAAGGATAATATCGGCTTGGTAAGCCTCTTTATAGAAATCCTCGCTGCTGCTTCGTTTGCCGCCGTAATGAAGCATGACCCGGAGCGAGGGGGCAAACCGTTCAAGCTCTTTCTGCCAATTGCCCAGCACTGAGGTGGGACAGATCAGCAGGGAGGGGAGGCGTCTTTCTTCCCGCTCCATCGTCATCTTCACGTGCAGCAGGTAGGCGATAAACTGCACGGTTTTGCCAAGACCCATGTCATCGGCAAGGCATGCACCAAGCCCGTAACGCCGCAAAAAGGCAAGCCAGGCAAAGCCGTCATGCTGATAAGTCCGCAGCTCGGCCTTCAGCCCAGCCGGGACAGGGAGGCTCGGCCATTCGTTTTGGCGGCCGAGCTGGCCTATGAGCTTCACGAGGTGCTCGTTCAGCTCCACCTCAAGCTTGATCCGTTCCGGGTCCCTCGTTTCCTCCGCATCCTGCTGAGTATGCTCCGACTCATCGTTGTTTCCGAGCAGATGCAGGTGCAGAATATCTTGAAACGATAGACCTTCCTCACGGTCTACGCCCGCCATCATCTGGCGGATTTGGGCAACCAGGGCGGGATCCAGCGGAATCCACTGCCCCCGGAACCGTACCAGCCGTTCGTTCCGGGCAACAAGCTCGGCAAATTCAGCCTCGGAAAGGGTAGCTTCCCCGATGGCGATGCGCCAATCGAAATTGACCAGCGCGTCCAGACCGAACAGGGAACCGCCGCTGCTTCGCTCGGCGTTCTCGCCCTCGCCCGAGCGTACCTTCGCCCGCAGCTTGGGCTTCTTCTTACTGGCGGCTTCCCACCAAGCGGGCAATAGGACCAGCCAGCCTGACTGGAGCAGCCGCTGGCTGTCGTTGGTCAGGAACTGCCATGCCGCCTCGTCGGACAGCGGCCTACCGAGCACGTCTTCAGCCGGAGCATGAAGCACCCTTGCCGGCAGTGCTGCCTGCAATCCTTGGAGCCAGCCGGGGGATCGCTCCTTGATATGAGGTGTCCATGTCTCCGGCCATGATCCGTATGCCTGCCCGTCTTCAGCCAGACGAACGGCTGCAAGCGCCGCGGCGTCTTGCTTGTCTTGCAATACAAGACGAAGACGCCATTCGGCTTCGTCTTCGTCAGGCTCCAACAATTGCAGCAGCGGCCGGAATGGAGCGGTATCCGGTCGCCATCCGATGGCGATCAGCCATGACTTGTCGTCCATGCCCTCGGCTGCCGTGCGGTTCGGCGAGAAGAGAAGCGGGTATTCTCTGCGCAGGTCAGCCGCCGACTCTTCGCTACCGTAACACTGGTCTTGCACGGCGGCGGAGAACGCTGCCCGCAAGCCTTCATTCCATATCTCGTCTGCATTCAGCAGGGACAGACGGGACTGCTCTTCCGCTTTGAACGCCTCTGTATCCCAGATCCATTGCAGCTTGCCCAATCTGAAGGCGCTCAAGCTGGGCGCATATTGCTTATTCTGAATGCAAGCTGCCAGCGAAGGCGCAAGTTCAATGAAGGGAAGGCAATCCTCGTCCCATACCCATTCAATATGTTCCAGCAGCCGTCCATCCGCAAAGAACGGTATGACCTGCTCGGAAGGCAGGATGACCACTTCCATGTCCTGAACGGATTGAACGGTAAGCTCTGTTCCGTAGAAGGAAGCTTCGTGCCACGCGAATAAACGGTGCTTCAGGTATTGTCCGGACACATAACCCTGCATGACAGTAGAGCCGTATATGACGGCATCTCCGTATTCGCTTAGCGCCATGTGGACCGTGATGGTTTCTGTGTGTCTGCTCATGATATCAGCTTTCCTCTCCGCAGCTCTTCCTGGAATGCGCGAAGCCGGCTGTTTCGTACAGATAACGAGATAATGAACAGATCCCAGCGCTCCTGCTGCTTGAGCTTTTTGTATAGCTTGGCTAACCGTTTGAGCAGCTTGACGGCTGCTTTATATCCGGCTCGGTTCTTATGAAGGATGTACCGCTCAACGGCCTGATGGTAAAAAGGCAGCAGAAGCTCGGGTGCGTTCTTCTCGATCGGTGCCAGCTCGCTGACCCGGAGCTCCAGCGGCTCCCGGCCTGTGCTTAGTTGATAGTCGATCCATTCCCGCCATCTCCCGTGCGTGATCAAGGCATTCTGATAGATGTCCTTCGAATAAGGAAGCATGTCGGCAAGACTGCTCCACATCCGTTCAGCCTCCTCGGGCAAGTGCTCTATGACGGCATCCCAGTAGTATTGATAGCTGCTGAGATGCTCGTTGCGGTGACTGCCAAGCAGCGGGCCGATCTCCGGGAGCCAGCGGGCCAAGCGGTCCCATTGCTGCCCTGAATGCAGCATGTCGAAGAAGCCAAGGACGGAAGCGGGGGGCAGGCTGCTGACCTTGTCTGCTTCCCTGATCAGGTCCCAGGACGATTCATCTTCTCCGAGATAGAAGGCCATTAAGCCCTGCGCCATATACCATGAGGCGCGTGAAAGACTGCTGCCGAATTCGGCTTCGGCTGTCTGCAGCTGCTCTAACTCCGCCTGGATTAAGCTGCTGTCTTTTTTCGAAAACGGATAGATCCAGTACATCCAGAGCTGCATATAGATCTGGGCGTAAAATTTGCGGTTCCGCGGCTCGCTCAGCATGCTCCGCCGGGCATGCGAAATCGTCTCGGTCAATCGCCGCCTGAATGCCTCCCCATGTACGCTGACCTCCAGCCCTTCGTGGAAGATGCGCTCGATTCTGGCCAGGATATGATCCGCTGCCACCTGCGTATGATAGCCGATGTAGGAGCCGGAGGAATTCCAGGCACTGGCGGGCTGCTTGACGAGCTTCTCGAGAATGAAGAGATGCGCATGGAGCTCGTATAACGGATCCAGATCCGGCGGAAGCGGGGGTTTAATGTGATGGAGGGAAGCCAGCGCATTTTTGGCGTAAAACGAATTCTGCGTATTCGTTCCCAGCGAAGCCGTGCAAACTTCGAACAGCTCATGCCATGCGGAGATTGGCAGGTCGGGCAAATGATCCGCTTTGACTCTCCATTTTGATGCTCCGGCAGACGGTCGGTCCTGCGCTGGGCTGAAGCCGGACTCGCTTCGGTCATACGAAGAGGTGGAAGCATATGTGGTGGAATGCGCATTAACCAGGGCGTGAATGGAACGACCCTGAAGTTGAGCATAGTCAAGCAGAACAGCCACCATATGCTTGCAGCCATCCTTAACGGGACAGCTGCATTCGCTGTCGCTCAAGGAGCGAAGGTGAAGCTTGGTACGGTAGGTTTCCGTTCCATCCACGGAAGCCTCGACCACACCGGTCTCATCTGCCGGCTCGCTGGCGTGGACACGACCTTGCTTGTAATACTGAAATCCCCGTTTAATGGTCAAATCGCTGAAAAATCCGGCGGTTTGTTGAATCAGCGTCTGCCATTGTATATCATCTAACGTTTCGTTTGAGTTCATCATCGGACGGTCTCCTAAGAGAAATAATTCTAAGTATCCATTTAATCTATCACATTCCCATAGATGAAGAAACAAGCCAGGGCAGCTTCTCGCTGGAAAAGCCCGGCAACAGGCTGCACGGGCTTTTTTTTATGGGCGGAGCAATATGTTTTCGCCCTAAACCTAATACTGAATCGTAAACCGGCCGATCTGATCGCATTCCTCGGCGAACCAGACCTCGCCGCCGGAATCCACGGTTATGCCATGAGGTTCTGCGGAGGGGGTAGGGATTGGATACTCGGTAATGTCCCCGGTACAGGTAATTCGTCCGATTTGATTGGCTCCCCATTCGGTAAACCATAGATCCTCGGAAACACCCGCCGTGATGGCATGGGGTCTGGCATTCCCGGACGGGAGCTTGAATTCCGTAATTTCCCCGGCCGTTGTAATCCGACCGATTTGATTGCCGTTGATTTGAACAAACCATAGAGCGCCATCGGCACCTGTCGTGATGCCGACCGGTCCGGATTGCTCTGTTGGAATCCGGTACTCGGTAATCTTCCCGTCCACCGTAATTCGGCCGATGCAGTTGTTCTGGTTTTCCGTAAACCACAACGCGCCGTCCGGACCGGCTGTAATATAGGAAGGGTACGATCCTTCGCATGGTAAGTCATATTCCGTGATAATGCCTGCCGGCGTTATACTTCCGATTCGGTTGCCGATAAGCTCGGTGAACCATATGGCTCCATCCGGGCCCTCAGCCAAGCCGTAAGGAGACGAATTGGCTTCAGGCAGTTCGAATTCCGCAAATGTTCCTTCCATTGTCATCCTTCCGATTTTATTCGCTTTGTACTCCGTAAACCAGAGGTCACCGGTATGGGCAGAGAGGATGGACATGACCCCGGCATCTGGAGTCGGCACTTCGAACGTGCGTATATCCCCATCTTTGGTGAGCCGTCCGATCCGGTTTCCTTTTTGTTCCGTGAACCATATGGTCCCATCTTGTCTTGCCGTAATACCATAAGGTCCCGATTCCCGATTCGCTGTCTTGTATTCCTGTGCGGCGATCTGCATGCAAACATGCCTCCTGTTTAGAAAGTAGTTGTTAGGAATGCTTTATAAGACGGATTCTTCATTTGTCTGAGCGTAAACATGTCTCTCGCTCCGGTTGCCCGTAATCGGGGAGGTTCAGTCTTGGATGTTTGGATGAGTGCCTGTCATGGATAATCTCCATTCTCTCAATTGGTGTTTTTGAAATAGAAAAAGCCTCCCACTCCGAGATTTCGGAATAGGAGGCTAATATGAACAAGGAAGATGCGGACTTTCATGTAGAAGTCTCAAACATCCACCTGTCACATATAAAAAAAGCCGCACGAATCCTATCCCGAAAACCTCGTATCGAAATTGAAGTGTTTTCCAAATGCTTGGGACAGGATTAGTAGATCATTGGCTTTTGGTTCACCCTTTCATTTCTGGTTGCCTAGACTTTACCACAGGAGATTCAGTGGTTTCAACCCTGAATTAACTGAAGTTTACCTTCACAACCGCCGGTTTCTTTTCTCATCGATGTAGAGTTCGAGCGCGGTTATGGCCCGGATCATCAATTTAATGAGGAGATACAAAGCATATAAACCAAGCAGCATAAAAAGTCCGTTTATGATTAAGATCAACATGGGCCATAAATTAAACATGGAACTGGAACTACCTATACTCATATGGCTCGCCTCCCTTCAATATTTTCCTTGCAGGGTTCTCCCGGAACCGGAATGATAACTTCGAACTCTTTATTCCATAATATAACAATCATATCTGATTCTAACATAACAGAAGGAGCGTGGTCATGATTTTTGCCATTGAATGGGGTGAATGATTGGATGCCCGGCAGAAAGGGGACGACAGAGGAAGTATTTACATCATTTATGGATATGAACGAACCAATCCCGGTCACGATGCGTTTTAGTTATATAAACCTTATATTACAACCCAAGGAGATTTAGAGAACATGATCACCCGGAAATGGACAAGAATAGCAGTAAGCGGCGCTATAGCGGCCACCATGCTGATGAGTACCTTCGTACAGGCTCAGGCTGAAGCTGCACCCAAGAAGGAAATGGAATTAAACATCAATCATTGGATTGTTACGACGGATGTTAATCCCGTCATTGTGAATCAGACCACGCTGGTTCCCTTGCGCGTTATGAAGGACTACTTGAAACCCATGGAGCTTCACTGGAACAACAAAAACAAGACGGTAACTGTCAACACAGGTGCCGATCAAGTCACATTAGAGATGGGAAGCATGAAGGCGAAGGGAAAAGGGAACGCATATTCACTATCCGTTCCCGCAGCGTTAAAGGATGGCCACGTTATGGTTCCGATCCGATTTATAGCGGAGCTGTACGATGCAGAAGTAGGCTGGGATACGAAGGAGAGAATGATTTACATCTATACTCCGGATGTCGACGTGTCAACGGCGGAGGAGAACGGGGATGTAAAGCTGTATCCGATAAGCGTTACGAAATACGGCAGATATGAAGGCATGGTGGTCGAGGTTGAGGGAAGGAAGCGGGTCTTTGAAGACTGGAATGGTGGAGACGGTACGCGTAAACCCGTCATTCAATATCAGGATGTGACAGGCGATGGCAAGCCTGATGTTGTGGTGTTCTACGTGGACGGGACCGGCACGGGTCTTTACATGGGGGAGATGCATGTTGTCGACGCCGAGACTCTGAAGGAAATCCCTATCGAATCATTGGAACAGGCGGTATTGAGCCATGTGCAATCCAACATCGAGAAGTATGCGGATCACTTTGTTATCAAGCTTTTGATCGACGGGAAGGAGTATGTCCAAAGGGTCGAGGATGATTCCAAGGATAAAAGCTACTTATATGATAAGGTTGGCTTCGGGGCCGTCGTCAGGCACAAACTAGCGGAAGGCCAGCTTGTTACGGAAGCGGCAGGGAGCATAAGTCCGGCCGGTTTTGACGGGAATCTGCAAATAACGTATCGATTTCAAGAAGAGTCGAACCGGTTTGTGGTGGATAGCATCGAATACAGTCTGGAAGAGTAGGAGAAGTAATCGTTTATTGCACACGGAACTTTAGAACTACATATAAACGCATATCCAATAAGAGGGTATAAACTTGAACGAGAAGTCATTAATTTTGATAGAATGATAGGTCTTGCTAGTAAAAAGGGCGCTGTGGCGCCCTTTTTTACGTTTTTTAATCCGCTCCAACCTGATTTATGCCCTCCCCGTTCTCCAAAAAGGAACGAATGGAAGTGGCACATATGGAACATATGCAAGAAGATTTCATCCCCTTTCATAGGCCTTTATTACCATTTACTTGAGTCTAAAGATTCCTCTAAGATAGTTAATAAACCTGACACATTTTTGCTAGGAAAAGAGAGTGATTTCGAAGTAAACGCATTCAATGTCAAGTAATATAACAAGCCCATACCATAGGGACTATGAACGAGGTGTTTTTATGCAGCAATGGCTTGGGAAATCGCTAAAGCATAAATTGTCGTTACTTATAATTGTCGCTACGCTGGTGCCGCTGCTGTTTCTTGGTATTTTCTCTTTTAACATAGCCAAGAGCCTGACGGAGGAGAAGGCCAAGATTACAGGAATGAATACGCTTCGGCAGCTGGAAGCTTACCTGGATACAATGGTCAAAGACGTGGAGAACATCTCGTTGTTTCTCATCGGGCATACCGGAGTTCAGGCCTATCTGAAGACCGAGCAGAGCAACTATGTCCAGCAGACGACGGTTATCAATTTTTTGACGAACCTGGCCTTTTCCAAAGATTATATCGCCAACATCATTGTCGAACCGCTCGGCAGCAAAGATGCAATCTCGCATAAATCCTTGGTACGGTCCGAGTTCCGGGATATTACCGAAATGGTTCCCGACTATTACGAGCAGCATCCCAAATGGTGGTCCTTTGTTCATCGCCAGTGGACCTTCGAAGGCGTTAGGAAAGTCATTACGTTGGCCAGACCGATTCGGAGCACGGATAAATATAAGCCGATCGGGAACCTGCAGATCAACCTGGACCAGGGCGTCATTGCCAATCAATTCCGGCAGGCCGTTCTAGAGAAGACCGGGTTTGTCCTTCTTCTTGACGAGAATAATCGGATTATCGCCGGTCCGCCGGATATGGAGACCAATCTTACGCTTGCAGATTATTATCCTGCGATTGGAGAGTTTGAGGGGCTCAGCGGAAATATAGACTATGGCGAGGGGAGCAACAAGAAGACCATTCTCTATAAGAAAATGTCCAGCGTGAACTGGAAACTGGTCGGCATCATTCCTTCACAGGAATACCGTTCCCAGAACCAGTACTTTATCAAATTGACGGCGGTAGCGGTCACGGTGGCCATCCTGCTCGCCATTATACTGGTACTTTTCCTGATCCAGAAAATTACGAATCCGCTGTCCGTGCTAACGAAGTTTCTCAAGAACTCAAGCCCGGAGGAGCCGCTGCCTGCGCTCCCGGTTAAGACGGTCGATGAGGTCGGACAGCTCATTATCAGTTATAACCGGCTCAGTTCGCGAATTGTGAAGCTTACCGATGAAGTGAAGCTGAACGAGTCGCTGAAGAAGGAGGCGGATATGCATGCGCTGCAAGTGCAGATCAATCCGCATTTCCTCTACAATACGCTGTCATCCATCCATTGGCTGGCGCTGATGAACCAGGATGTGAAAATTGCCGAGATGGTGGGATCGCTCAGTGATTTCCTGAGGTTCAGCCTCAATAACGGGCAGGAATATTGCACGATTCAGCAGGAAATTATGCATGTCCGTCATTACGTGAATATCCAAACCATCCGCTATCCGGAAAAATTCAAGTTTGAGGTTCATGTGGAGGAAGAGCTGTATCAGCACACTATGTTAAAGCTGCTGCTGCAGCCGTTGGTTGAAAACTCCATGCTGCATGGTATTTTGAGCCGTGACGGGATGGGGACGATTACGATTCGCGGGCATCGCGAGCCTGAAGGGATCCACTTCGTGGTGGAGGATGACGGCATCGGAATGACGACGGATCGCCTGAAATGGCTTCAGGATCAGCTGGTTGAGAATCCGCTGCAGTACGAGAAGGGGCAGACCCCGCGCGGAAGCTACGGGCTGCGAAATGTCCATAAACGGCTGCTCCTTCATTACGGCAAGGATGCGGGCTTGCGTGTGGAGAGTACGGAAGGAGCCGGAACGCGTGTGATGTTTACGATACCTGATTTACCTGAAATTCAACAATCTGAATTATCCAGCAAAGGGGATGGTGACAATGAAGGTACTGATCGTTGATGATGAAGTGATCATTCGAAATGGTCTGAGTACAGTGATCAATTGGGCCGATAACGGCTTTACGGTGCTGACGCCCGCGGCTTCAGCGGAGGAAGCCCTTCAGCGTATTCCCGTTGAAATGCCCGAAATTATTTTTACCGATATTCGCATGACAGGCTTAAGCGGACTGGATATGGCACATGAAGTCAAGCAGCAGTATCCCGAGATCGAAATCATTGTTATATCGGGATATGATGAATTCTCATATGCGCAGCAGGCCATGCGGGAAGGCGTAAGTGACTATTTGCTGAAGACGAGCAGGCCCGGGGAAATTATCGAGGCTGCTGTCCAAGCAAGAGAGCGTTTGTTACAGCGCAGGCTTACACAAGCGAAGGGAAGGGCGCAGGAGTTGGTAGTCAGCCGGGGTTTCCTGAGAAGGCTGCTTGCTTCCGGCACTCCGCTGGACGAGCATGCCGAGGCCGAATTGTGTGAGCGATACCCGGAGCTGCGTTTGGAATCGAACGGCTCGGTGCTGCAGATCTGGATGCTGTCGATATATCCGCTGCATCCAGAAGAAGAGGAACAATCGAACGTTAGCGAGCTGCATCGATTAATCGGCACGGAGTTGGCCGAAGAGCTGCAATGCGCGTGGCTGGAGTGGAACGGCTCCCTGCTTCTGTTGGTGCGGGCAGAGCCGAATAATGGCTGGGGGCGGGTAGATTCCGCTCTGCGGAAGATGGAATCCACGCACGCCTGCCGCATCACGGCTGCCAGCGGCCGACGGGTCGCAAACGCCAGGGAGCTGCACATTGCGCTGGCTACCGCGGTAGAGGCCAGCTCCTACGAGTGGCTGCTGCAATCGGAACGGCATATCCGTTATGAAGATATCGAAGGACGAACAGGCATCCGCACGGTCTGTTCGATGGAGGAAGAAACCAAACTGTCATCCCTGCTGCGTTCGGGAGAATCCGCCGACTTGCAGGCATGGGTGACGGATTTGCTGCGGCGCATCCAAAGTCAGGGCCAGGCAACGCCCGGCTCGGTTCAGGCTTACCTGCATTCCCTGATCGTCTCGGCACAACGATGGCTTATACGGGCTGCGACGTCTATCGGCTATACCAGTCCGGTGAAAGTGGAAGAGACGTACGATATCCGCGAGTTGACCAAGAATCCGGAGAAGGTACTGATCGATTCGCTCGGACTCATCATGAAGGAGTACCGTGATATGGTGTCGACGACAAGTCCCGTCCAGCGAGCGATCTCCTTCATTCATGAGCATCTGGGCCAGAGCTTGTCTCTCCAACAAGTGGCGAAGCATGTTCATATGAACCCTAACTATTTCAGCGAGATGTTCAAGAAGGAAACCGGACAGAATTATATCGAATTCGTGACCCAGGCGAAACTGCGAAAAGCGATGCACCTGCTAAGGGAAACGCCAGCCAAAATCAGTGAAATCGCGAATGAAATCGGCTATGAGGATATTAAGTATTTTAACCGCCTGTTCAAGAAATGGACGGGACAAACCCCGTCGGAGTATCGGGCAAATCCTGAATTTTGTCCCTCTATGGACTGAATTATATCCCCTATGTAAGCGTTATATCCTTTTATATACTTGGACTAATCATCTAAGACGTTTCATCATTTTCGTATATTAAAAAGGGGGATTGACCATGAGACCAAAACGTAAAATAGGTCTTGTACTGCTGATGATGTCACTGGTCCTTGCAGCTTGCGGAGGCGGGCAGAGCAAAGAGCAGGCGGGAGGAAATGAAGGCAATCAAGAGAAGGTCAAGCTGACCATCTGGCATAACTTTGCCGGTGATGATCTGCGTGCAAAATCAGTCCGAAGTTTTATCGATCAGTTTGCTCAGGACCATCCTGAAGTGACGCTCGATGCACAAGCGATTCCGCCGGACGGCTACCGTCAACGTCTGAGTACGGTTGCGGCTGCGAATGAAATGCCGGATGTATTCTTCGTATATGCAGGAAGTCAGTCAGCCGAGCTTCATCAGGCGAAGCTGCTTCAGCCGATTACAGAGGTGCTCGATGCGCATTCGGATTGGAAGGATAAATTCCTGCCGGGAGCGTTTGATCCGTACGAGTTCGAGGACGGCCAGATCTACTCCGCTCCACTAGGCATGTCGGCAACTTCGATTCTCTATTACAACAAAGCATTGTTTGACAAACATAACGTAAAAGTTCCAACGACTTGGGAAGAAATGATGGCAGCGGTTAAAACGTTCAACGATAACGGCATTACGCCGATCGCGCTCGGAAACAAAGCGCCATGGGTTGCGCAATCCACCATTATCGGATCGATTGCCGACCGTGTGACAGGCACCGAATGGTTTAAGAAAGCGGCAGCACAAGATGGCGCGAAATTTACCGATCCTGAGTTTATCGAAGCGCTTGGATATTTCAAAGAGCTCGTCGACAACAAAGCATTCCAAGAAGGTGCCAACAGCATCGACAACACGCAAGCCGAGCAGTATTTCATCCAAGGCAATGCAGCGATGATGATCAGCGGCGCGTGGACGCTCACCAACTTGGCGGCTTCTTCCTCGGAAGAGCAGATGAAGGATATTGAAGTGACGACTCTGCCTGCAATCCCTGGAGGCAAAGGCGAAGCTAACACCATCTCCGGCGGAGCTGGCGGCGGTCTGGCTCTTAGCAGCAGAACGGAAGGGAAAGCGAAAGAATTGGCGCTGGAGCTGATTTATGCGGTCAGCGGACCGGAAGCGCAAAAAGCGATTGCCGAGAGCAACTCCATGGTCATGTACGATACCGAAATCGATGAGTCGAAAGTTACTTCCTTGTACTACAAAGCCTTTAACCTGGTGAAATCCACAGGCATTACGCCGGTATACGATGCTTATCTGTCTGCAGAGGCGGCTGAAGTCATCAACAACGGTCTGCAGGAAATTATGATGGGCGGTCCCGTCGAAGGTGTGGCCCAGAAGCTGCAGGACGCGCAAGCCAGATCCGCTACTCCATAAGAAACCATTCACCACTGCATAAGGATTAGGAGGGAGGAGGCTGCCATGCCTACAGCGATGAGAAGCAAAGGATTTATAGCCATAGCTCTTCTTCCTGCGCTTCTGTTGTTTCTGATATTTGTCATTATTCCGGTCTTCTGGTCAGCTTACTACGGATTTTTCAGTTGGAAAGGGTTCGGAGACGCCACATTTATCGGCCTTGATAATTATATAGAGATGTTCAAGGATCCGATCTTCTGGCGGGCGCTTCGAAACAACCTGATTCTGGTCGTATCATCCATTATTGGTCAGGTTCCAATCGCGTTGATTCTGGCCATTGTATTGTTCAAGAATTCGTTCTTCTCCAGGTTCATCCGGTCTGCCGTATTCATGCCGATGGTTCTCTCCACGGTTGTTGTCGGTCTCATCTGGGGTTACATTTACCATCCTCAGTTCGGAATCGCTAACTATGTGCTGGAGATGCTCGGTCTGGAGTCATGGACCCGTGCCTGGCTGTCCGATCCAAAAGTCAATATGCTGGCGATATCGCTCCCGATTAACTGGGCGAACATCGGCCCTTATCTGGTCATCTTTATCGCAGCACTGCAAAATATTTCACCGGAGATCCATGATGCGGCCAAAATTGATGGGTCCACCGGCTGGAACAAGCTGATGCAAATCACGCTCCCGATGATCTGGAGCACGGTTGTCGTAACCATTGTGCTCTGTATCTCGGGAAGCCTGAAGGCTTTTGATCATGTTATCGTCATGACGGGCGGCGGACCGGCGCAATCGACCGAGCTGCTTGCCACCTACATGTACAACAGCACGTTCAGCGTGTATCGCTACGGTTACGGCTCCGCCGTTTCCACGATGATTATGATCGTCAGCGCCATTCTTATCGCGCTTAACTATTTCGCAACGCGCAGAAAGCCAAGTTAACATGAAGGAGGGAGCGATGTGAATTTACAGACGACCGGGACCGGAAGTGCCTCAGGGAAACGCGTCATCACGAAGGGGTTAACCGGGTTCGTAAAATTGCTGCTGATTGTGTATGCGATTCTTACGCTCTATCCCTTGTACTGGCTTTTTACGAGCGCGTTTAAATCGAATCAGGATTTCTTCACCAACCCTTACGGCTTGCCGAAGGAGTGGATGACCGAGAATTTATTCCGGGCATGGGAGCTTGGAAATATGGGCAGAGCGATGCTGAATTCAACGGTTGTGACGATTACAGCCGTCGTTCTGACCATCCTGCTCAGTGTACTTGCGGCGTATGTACTGTCCAGATTCGAGTTTCGGTTCAAAAAGCTGGTGGTCGTGTTGTTTACGACCGGGCTGCTGATTCCGATTCACAGTACGCTGGTGCCCTTGTTTATTATGATGAAAAATATCGGCTTACTCGACACGTACGGTGCGCTCATTCTGCCGTATACGGCATTTGAGCTGCCGATCGCAATCTTCTTGGCGATGGCCTACATGTCATCCATTCCTAGAGAGATTGAAGAAGCGGCCATGATTGATGGCAGCGGCTGGTGGGGAATCTTCGGCAGAATGATTCTTCCGCTCTGTACGCCCATCGTGGCAACGATATCGATTCTGGCATTCCTCCGATTCTGGAATGACTTCTCCTTCGCACTCGTATTTATTAATACGCAAGCGCTAAAGACGCTTCCGCTCAGTCTGTCCCTGTTCTCGGACGGCTTCGGTACGGATTATAGCTTGACGATGGGAGCGATGGCGATCGCAGTCATTCCAACAATTGTGGCTTACCTGATCTTGCAGGAGCAGATTATGAAGGGTATGGTGGCAGGATCCATCAAAGGTTGAATCTTTAGTCTTAAGGGATCTCAATATTCTTAAAAGAAAGGCCTCTTCCGGTCCGCGGAAGGGGTTTTTCGTAGTATTAGGTCAACCAAGATTATCAGGTTGGTCTAATTCCCGTATTGCGGGTTGTTTAAGCACCGAAGTTGGCAAAGTTTTCGTTTCTCCCTCGAAAATATTCATGCACGATTTTCGGCTACGCGATGCCGGCATATCCAATATAATAGGAACACCAGGACAATGAGAGCATGATAGGATAGCTTGCAAACGTTAGCCAAGTAAGTACATGAGATCGAGGAGGAACCCCAAGTGATATCGGCTGCGAATCGACAGGAGTATTACCAGGCATTGCTGGAAAAGAAATCGGAGTACGAGGGTGTTTTTTATGTTGGCGTGAAAACAACGGGGGTATTCTGCCGCCCGACATGCCCAGCCCGGAAACCGAAGATGGAAAATTGCGAATTTTACGAGACGGCTCAAGAAGCGCTGCTTGCTTCCTTCAGACCCTGTAAACGATGCCGTCCGCTATCACATCCCAATCAGGTGTCCGACCTGGTCCGGCTGCTCGTTGAGGCGGTGGAAGAAAACCCGGAAAAAAGATGGACCAACCAGGACTTTCAGAAGCTGTCCGTGGATGCTTCGACCGCAAGGCGCCAATTCAAAAAGCGGTTCGGAATGACCTTCGTTGAATATGCACGGGCCCGGCGGATGGGACTTGCCCTGAAGCAGATAAGGGAGGGGCACGCCGTCATCGATGCGCAGCTGTCGACCGGCTACGAGTCCAGCAGCGGATTCAGGGATGCCTTTTCCCGCATCATGGGCGCGGCGCCTAGCCGATCGGGGCACCATAACATCTTAAAAGCTTCATGGATCGATACGCGTCTCGGACCGATGATGGCCATCGCGGATGAGGAGGCGTTGTATCTGCTCGAATTTGTAGACCGCCGGGGCTTGGAGCGTGAGGTTGAGCGTCTTCGGCAGAGAACCAAGTCAGCAATCGTTCCGGGTTACACAGCTCCGATTCGTTCGATCGAGCTTGAGCTCGGCGCGTATTTTGACGGGAAATTAACGGAATTCAAGACGCCCTTGTTCCTGTTAGGATCGCCATTTCAAAAAGAGGTATGGGACCAGTTACTGCAGATTCCACCCGGACAAACGACTTCGTATGGCGAGATCGCAGCAACCATGGGAAGGCCCACCGCTTATCGTGCCGTTGCCCAAGCGAATGGCGCCAACCAGCTCGCGATTGTCATTCCATGCCACCGCGTGATCAATACGAGCGGCGAATTGGGCGGATACGGCGGAGGATTGTCTCGCAAGCAGTGGCTGCTGCATCATGAGAAATCGATGAGCAATGCAACCATACACGAATAGTAGACTTTGGTCGTAGAAAAGGTCTTACCTATAGGTAAGACCTTCAGATTGTCGAGAAACCCTGCACTTTTTTCAAAGTACAGGGTTTCTCCCTTTTTAAGTGGTCAATTCAAGAGGGGAAATGGGGGATTACCCCCTGTTTTCCAGGCGATCCAAGTGGATCGCCATCTTCTTCATATTCTGCACGGTTGCTGTCATCAGAGCTTGTTCCCTGACGTTTTGCAACCCGCGCAACCGGCAATAGCGAAACCCATGGAGCTCTTTGGCATCCGCGAAGCTTCGCTCAATCGTTTCTTTTCGTTTTCGGTATAAATACTTGCCGGATCGACTGAGCCGGTTGTTTCGCACCCATTCCTTGCTGTCTTCCCAGACATGGCGCGTGACGACCTTGCGGTGATTCCGTGAACGGGTACATTGCTCCAGCATCGGGCAAGTCTTGCAGTGTTTCGGATCGGAGGCATATTGCCGGTATCCTTCTCGATTCGTGGTGCGATACAACAATTCATGCTGGAGCGGACAAATATAACGGTTACGCTCGGCATCATAGGTAAACTTCCACTTCGGAAATAAGCCTTGGGTCGGATGAAATCTCCGGTGAGCAATCACTCCAAAGATCCCCCGTTCCTGCAATCCTTTGCAGATGGGGGTTGTTAAATAGCCTGAATCCAGGGCAACGGCTTCAACTTCAAAACCAAATCGCTCTCGTTGGCGATCCAAACGCGACAAATACGGTACAGAATCATGGACGTTTCCCGGCGTGACGTGGACATCGGTAATCAGATTGTACTTCAAATCAACGGTCCGGTGATCTAAATAAAAGAATCCTTCCGGTTTCCCGTCGCGAATCATATAACCGCTATCCGGGTCGGTTTTGCTCACCTTGATTTCTTTCTTCTCGACCACATCCTCTCTGGGTTTTAAAGCTTTTTTCCATGCGCCTTCCGGTCGGCTTCTACTGCGCCATTGAGTTCGTCCATGTAATCTCGTGTGTTTTGTAGAACCTGCTGCTTGGTGTACTGGTGTTTGTTCGCATTGGCCTTCACATGCGTGGAATCCGAAACCAGGACTCGTCCGCCGACCATGCGATGCTCGATTGCCTGCAGCACAATCTCATCGAAGATATCTTGAAAGATATTAGTGTCTTTGAAACGAGTCCGTCGGTTCCAGCTAATGGTGGTATGGTCCGGAACTTTGTCTGTCAATCCCAAACCAAGAAACCAACGGTATGCCAGATTCGTCTGAATCTCGCGTTCCAGTTGACGCTCTGAACGAATGCCGTAAAAATAACCGAGGAAAATCATCTTAAATAACACGACAGGATCGATGGCTGGTCGCCCATTATCAGCACAGTAAAGCGGACGGACCTTTTCGTCGATGAAAGAGAAATCGATATACTTGTCCACTTTACGGAGCAGATGATCTTGAGGAACCAATTCTTCAATCGAAACAAACTCGTAAGCCTGCTGTTTTTCTCGGTTAGAACGCAACATATTTAACACCCTTCCGAACGGTTTATTTACTAATATTATATAATATTAACGCGGTGTCGTGTTGAACTAAATACACAAAAAATAGCTGTCGAGACTTTCTCGACAGCCTGAAGGTCTTACCTATAGGTAAGACCTTTTTTGTATAGATCGTGCAGTCATTGGTATGACGTAATGATATGTAGAATGTTTAAAATAAAGAGCATACCTTACATTCAGAGGAAAAGGGGGCGTGAACATTGTGCAGAATCAAGGACAACTGCCTCAGTGGGCAAACAACTATTTGCAATATATTCAAGTCCCGATAAGGGAGGCTTCATTGGAATATTTAACCGAAATTTGCACCGCACATCATCAGCGTGTACCGTTCGAGAACATTACCACGTTGCTGCAGTATCGGGAATATCATCAAAAAGGAAGATTGGAGCAGGATGAGAAGAGATTCGTAGATCAGCTGTGGCAGCTGAATGCGGGAGGCACTTGTTATATGATTAACAGCAGTCTTCATCAGCTCTTGAACCAGCTTGGTTTCGAAACCCGGTATGCGCTGCTGGGCGGGGGACATGTTGGGTTACTGGTGCGGATCCCGGGTGAGCAAGAAGAAGTGTACGTGGATTGCGGAAACTCCGCCCCTTTTTTCGAACCCGTACGGTTGGAGAGCGATCCCGAGCAAGTTTCCCAATATGCCGGGATTGAAGTCAGATTGCGCCCAGGGGATGAACCGGGAACATATACGTATTATCGGTATGTGGATGGTCGGCTGATTACAGAATTGGTTTGGTCATTCGACACACGGGTAACGTATCAATTCGATGATTTCCAGCCGGCCATTGCAATCTATTTTCAACCGAATGATCTCTTTACCTCTTCATTACGCTGTCAGCTGTGGCAACTGGACCAGCAGCGCTCGCTGTCTCTGGTCGACAATGTACTGAGTATCCGGTATGCAAACGGGAAGGTAGAAAAGCGCATCTTATCCGATCTCAGCGAGCTGCGAGAGGTCATCGATCATGAGTTTCATCTCCCTAAATTGCCTGTTGAAGATGCCGTGAAGATTCTTCAGGAACTCGGATTTGATATTTTTAAAGGCAGCGCCATGACGAATTCCCTTGAGTAGAACGTTAAGAAACATACACACTCATTCTATCGATAAGTCGACGGATGGTTTGATCTTGGAATGAATTGGAATGAGCACGACTCTATCTGATGCGGATATGCTACAATTTAACTAGTTATAGCGCTCGTGACTTCATTCAGCAGTGACTCCAATATACAATTAATCCGAAAAATACGGCGCTCAGTTGGAGGTTAGAGATGAATCTTTCCAAGAATAAGAGTTACGTATTTTTCTGGTTAGCTTCCACCATTTCATATTTTGGCACGTATATTACCACACTCGCTCTCCAAGTACTGGTGGTGGTTGATCTGGAAGGCAGCACCGTTGATGTGGGCTGGATCAATTCCTCGAGGTGGCTGCCCTATGTGCTGCTGGGATTGGTGGCGGGAGTGATTATTGATCGCGTCAGTCGTCGGAACATCCTGGTACTGACCGATCTGGGGCGGGGGATCTTGCTCGTAGCGATATGCCTACTGGCATTGTTCGATGGAATCAATGTGGGCATTCTGATGATCATCATGATACTCTTCGGGGCGATGTCGTTATTCAATGATGCTGCATCTCAATCTATTGTGCCCCAACTCGTGTCGAGAAGGTTGTTATTGTCCGCTTATGCGCGGTTGGAGCAAAGCGCAGCCGTTGCGGAAACCAGCGGCCCCGCAGCTGCCGGTTTATTAGTCTCTATCGTTACGGCTCCGTTTGCAATCTTGGTTAACGCAGCTTCGTATCTGTTTTCAGGGCTGGTTATGGCTTTTATTAAACATCAGCCCATACCGGAAAAGGCCTCGAATGAACGCATACTTGAATTGATAAAGGAAGGATTGCGCTGGGTCTACCGGCATCCGTTTCTCAGCACGCTGGCACTCAATACCCATGCGTGGTTTCTATTTAACAGTATGCTGGGGACGGTGCTGGTAACGTACGCTCTCACCGAATTAGGGTTTCATGCGTCAACCCTGGGACTTGTCATGACATCAGCAGGGATTGGCGCTGTTATAGGCACGACGTTATCAACCCGGGTCAGCAAGCGATTTGGAATTGGACGCAGCATCACGTTTGCTAGACTTTTGTATGCACCTGCGGTCCTGTTCATGGTTCTGGCACCACCCACTGACAACGGTGATCTGTTGATTCAGACCTTCCTCTTGATCGGATTTGGGCAACTGTTTTATGGTTTAGCATTAGGTATTGAGGGTCCGATTGAGATGGGTTACCGGCAGACGATCACACCTGCACACTTGCATGGGCGTATGAATGCCACCATGAGGTCTATCAACCGCAGTATGATCGTTATTGGAGCGCCTCTGGGTGGCTTCATCGCTGATGTATTTGGATTTCGCACAGCATTAGGCGTTGTTATCACCGGACTGGCTGTAGTCGGAATTTGGTTCGTGTTCTCACCGATGCGGGCTGCCCGGATGGATGATACGACGGATGTGAGTAATTAGATCGATACGTTCTGCACGGTCATAGTGCCGTTACCTATGGAATCTTAGCTCCCCGCACGATTTCAATTTCAACCACACAGTACGGTTCCGCAGGTACGAAAGAGAGGGAAAGACCAGATGATGGTTTCGATTCTAGCTATGGCGGCAGCCGTTTCGGGCGGCATTGTCGCCTCCGGGGCGGGAGTGGAATCGCAATCATATGATAGGGGTCTGCGTTTATTTCATGCTGGTCTTTGCTGCCGCCGGGGCCGCGATGCGATGAATGTGGCTGGAAAAAGCAGTCTAGAACATATCGAGTTACTAATGTGAAAGCAGCCTAGCTCCTGCCTTAAAGGATGAGCCTGGGCTGCTTTTTATTACCCCATTATATAGAAGGAAAAAATTCAGCGTGGGCTTTTCTCCTGCCCCGGCCTTGCCGGCACCGTTGCGGTCTCCCGGAATTTGACCGGGGATACGCCATAGTTGGCCCGAAATACCCGGTGAAAGTAGGAGTAGCTGGCGAAGCCGCAGGTTTCCGCGATTTCCTCCAGTGTCATCGTGCTGTATTTGATGCGCTCGACGGCTGCGTTCAGCCTGATCTCGAGGGCGTACTGGATCATGGTTTTTCCGTAATACTCCTTAAACAGCTTAACCGCCCGGGATAAGCTTAGCCCGACATGGGAAGCGGCCTCCTCCAGCTTGAAGGTAAGGGTGGCATGCTCCTCCACGAATCGCTTCAGCCGCAGGGCAGTGAAGGCAAGGCGATCGGTCGGCTTGATCTCGGTAATGGCGCGGTCCAGGCAGAGGCAGAGACTGCGCAGCAGGTAGTCGGTCAGTTCCCCGATTTCCCCTTCAAGGCCGCGCCGCTTCTCCAGCAGCATTTGTCTCCACAGACCCAGTAAATAATCGTCGAGCCCGACATGACTGACGACAGGGCGGGGGATGCGGTTCCACCAATTATCAATCCAGGAGCCATCGCAGAATATAAAATAATCCCCGCTGGACACGCGGCCATCCTCGCCGTCTTCCTTTACCCGCAGCTCGTATTCATCTCCGGGCTTCAGCAGCAGCAGGTCGCCTGCCTGCACGTGGTGCTCGATGCCGTTGCAGTAGATTTCGCAGGAGCCTTCGGTTTGGAGTCGGAACAGATAGGTTGTTAAGCCGCCCCGATGGCTGTTGCTGAATTGCTGAAAGTGATAGGAATAGTCGCAGATGAGCAGCCTTGCTTCCATAATGGTAACAACCCCCAGTAAAAATATAAGCAGATAGTTCATGTTGCAGCAATATTGTTTATGTTCATTTTAGCCTATTTGCATGTATGATAGTAGCAGATAGAGCAGTAACTCATTTTTGGAATCGAGGTGCGCTATAATGAGAAGAATGAACATTGGTTTGCAAATGTATACGCTGCGCGATGAAACGGCACAGGATTTCCGCGGTACGCTCCGCAAAGTCGCTGAATTGGGTTATGAAGGCGTGGAATTCGCAGGTTATGGAGACATTCCGGCCGAGGAAATGAAAACGCTTCTTCAAGAGCTTGGCCTGAAAGCAATCGGCAGTCACGTGGGCCTGCATCTGCTTCGCGCAGATCTGCAGAAGGAAATTGATTACCTGAAAACCATTGGCGCTAAATATATGATGTGTCCATATGTGGCCGAAGAAGATCGTAAAGATGCCGAGGATTGGAAGAACCTCTTCTCCTTCCTTGAGGAAGTAGGGGCTGAAGCCCGCAAGCAGGGACTGATCTTTGGATACCATAACCATGCATTCGAGTTCGAAGCCGAGGTTGATGGCCAGTTCGTCTTTGATGCAATGTATTCCGCAACGACGCCGGAAGCCGTGCAAGTGGAGATGGACGTATGCTGGGTACAATTCGCCGGACAAGATCCGCTTGCCTATATTCCGAAATACGCAGGACGTCTTCCGCTGCTTCACCTGAAAGATTTCAGCAAGGATGCGGAAGGCAACATGAAAACGCTGGAACTGAGCCAAGGCTCGGTTAACCTGCCGGGCGTCATTCAGGCTGCATCCGATGCAGGTACGGAATGGCTGATCGTCGAGCAGGACGTATGTCAGAATCCGCCGCTGCAAAGCGTGGAGAACAGCATGAACTGGCTGAAGCAGAACTACCTGAACCAATTTTAATTTATGAGCACAAAGGAGACTTTCAATGAGCAAAATTAAAGTGGCAGTGTTTGGCTGCGGCGCGATCGCCCAGCGCAGACATATTCCTGAATACGCGAACAATGCTAACGTGGAGCTGGTTGCTTTTGCCGATCCGGTAAAAGAACGCGCCGAAGAGATGGCAGCTCAGTATGGCGGTAAAGCCTATACAGACTACCAAGAACTGTTGAAGAACGAGAAGCTGGACGCCGTTAGCGTATGTACGCCGAACTATCTGCATGCTCCGATGAGCATCGCGGCTGCGAATGCCGGCCTTCATGTGCTGGTGGAAAAGCCGATGGCTACAACGGCTGAAGAAGGAGAGCAAATGATCGAGGCCGCCCGCAAGAACGGGGTGTACCTGATGGTAGGCCACAATCAGCGCCTCATGCCTCCGCACGTAAAAGCGAAGGAAATTCTGGATTCCGGCAAGCTCGGCAAAGTGCTTACCTTCCGTACTTCCTTTGGCCACGGCGGTCCGGAAAGCTGGAGTCTGGATGGACGCGACAGCTGGTTCTTCCGTAAAGAAGAAGCGATTATGGGCGCCATGGGCGATCTCGGCGTGCACAAATCCGACTTTATCCGTTACCTGCTGAACGATGAAATCGTGGAGGTGGCAGGTTTCATCGGTACGGTCCATAAAGAAGGAACCGATGTGGACGACAACGCGACTTGCATCGTTCGCATGAAGAGCGGGGCCGTGGGCACGCTGATGGCAAGCTGGACGCATTACAGATCCGGCGATAACGGAACAGTGTTGTGGTGCGAGAAGGGTGCCATGAAGATCGGTACCGTTAACGGCGACGAGGTGGTTGTGGAGCTGACCGACGGTACGGTGGAGACCTACAAGGTTGGCGCCATGGCAACCAATGAGAAGCAGGTTCCGAGCGGCGTCATCGACGCGTTCGTCGAATCCATTCTCACGAACACGCCGCCTAGCATTTCCGGTGAGGAAGGACTGCGTTCCTTGAACGTGATCCTGGGTGCATTCGAATCCCAAGAGACGGGTAAAATCGTGAAGCTGTAATAAATGAGTGTAGAAGGAGGCCGTACGCGTACGGCCTCCTTTTGTTTCTACGGGACAGTAACGCATAGCTTTGGGAAGTTAATCCTATAAAAAGAGCCGCTCTGCCATGTTCATGGAGAGCGACCTATTCGCGTATAGAGATTTTACTTGGGCATACGTGTTGTCCGATACATCCCATCCATCTTGATGCTGTCTGCATCCTCTGTGACGGGGATGAAGATCGGCCGTTCATCCGGCGTGCGGTTCGGGGTATGCACGGTCAGCATCAGCTGACCGTTCCAGGTACGGAAGACCATGCCGTGCCCGCCGTCGCTGGCATATAAGGGTTCTGGCTCTTGGAGCCAGGGCCCCGTCAGCTTGCCGGTTGTCGACTTGGCAACGCCGAGCGCGTATCGGCCGTCCACAAAGCTGGCCCATAACATGAGCAGACTCCCTGACGTTGTCCGAAACAGAAACGGTCCGTCCGTCACGTAGTTGCCCGATCCGGGAAAGCGGGGCGAGTGGAACGGCGTGGCCCAAGCGGCTTCGGAGGCACGGAACAGGGTCACGGGCTCCGAGGCTGCTTCCGTGAGATCGGGACTCAGGCGCATGGCGCAGATCTCGCCGTCCCCGACCTGCTGCCATTCATGGCAGAACACCATCCACGGCTGATCCGTTTCGTCGATATAGAGCGTGCCGTCCAGGGAACTCCAGTCGGCTGGGGTTACGGGCCCTTCGCTATGGAGGGAGAAGGGCCCCATCGGCTCCTCTGCAGACAGCACTGCAGTGCCCAGCCGATCGTTATCTTTTCGGCGGAAGGTGGCAAACATGATGTAATGCCCATGGTAATAGTAGACTTCGGGTGCCCAGAAGTTCACGTCCGCAAAGAAACCGTCCGGTTTGCGAAAGACCGTGTAAGGGCCTTCCCAATCGTCGAGATCACGGCTGATATAGACATCGAAGCCGGTCCCTTCCTTCCAAATATTTTTGTCGGTGCTGCCGTACATGTAGTATATTCGCTGTGCCGGGTCAGGCAGTACGTAGGGGTCCCGAAGCTGAATGTCTTGAGTTTTCACGCTTAAGCCGTTTACCTCCTTCAATTAACGATAGGCAGGATAGATGATGCCGATATCCCTCTCCGTCTTTAAATCTCCGTCTGAATACAACTGCATCTCATTGCCTTTGATCCGGATCGGAATGGATGTGCCTTGATAGCGGAGCTCGCCTTCAATGGTACGCACGCTCATGCCGATCACGCCCTCCAATTGTCCGCTGCGGTCCGTGACCAGCCGAATCCCGGCGGGGCCTTGAATATGAACGCGGCCTTCCCGGTATACGGTGACGTTGTCCGGGGTATTCACCAATTCGTAGTGCAGCCCGTTCACGGTTCGGCTATAGGCCGTGTTGCCGGCAACTTCTTCGCCATGATCCATGTCGACGGGAAGCAGTCCCGTAAACCACAGCCGATCCGATCCGATCGGCATGATGCCGCAGAGCCGTTCCACGTAATCCAGCAGGCACAGAATGGAAGGGGAATACGCCTCGGTAAAGCCCTCTTCACCAGTCCAAGGGCTCAAGGTTTGCGGGAAGCGCTTCGCCTTGGACAAGGCGGACAGAATGGGCTGCAGCACCCAGGTCAGCTCGACATAGCGGTGGTGATGTTCAAAGGCATGCGGCGCCCGGATCAAGCTCAGGAAATTGGACGGCCCGCCCCAGCTGTTGTAAGAGGAGGACGGATCGAACCGCGGATCGTCCATCGCCATGGACGTAAACGGATATTTGGCGAAGAATTTGCGGGTATTCAACAAATAGCGACGCAGCATGTCGTCAAACAGCTCGCGGTCGCCCACCTCGCAGGCCATCACGCGCAGCAGCACGTCGGATTGGACCCGGACCAGCTCGTCGTTCCGATCTCGGTCGTAGAAGAATTGATCCTCCTCGTCATAACAATAACGGAAGAGGCTGTTCAGGCTGGCTTCGGCTTTGGCCCTCCAATCGGCTCCGGATTCGCCGAGCTCTTCGGCCATGCGGGCCAAATACATGCGCTGGCAGTAGATGTTGGCCGTCAAATCCGGTGCCAGGAAGGGCAGTACCGGGGAGTCCGGGTGGAAGGCGGCGGCATCGTTCCTATAGGGCGTGTCCGGAACATGCCAGAACCTGGGCGATAGATCATGCCCGGTATCAAAGGTGCTGAAAGCCTCCACGCAGCCGGTCCCCCGGGTGCTGCGGTAACGCGCAATCCAATCGTCGTAACGCGACATGGCTTGGTACATGGTCTTCAGGAAGGTGAGGTCCCTTCCATGAAGCTCATAGTGGTTCCAGACGCAGCGCGCCAGCGGCGTGACGAGCTGGATCTGGCGGAACGAAGGGCCGTTCTCCGTCAGTTTATAAGGGAGCAGCCCATCCTCCCTTTGCTGATCCGCAAAAGCGAGGTAGGTGGTTTCCGAGACCGAAGGAATCAGTCGCGATAGCAGTTCGGCATTGATGGTGCCGGTGCTCTCTAGCCAGCAGCCGAGATAGATACCGCCCTCCTGCAGAATCGGATCGCTGCCGTTCATCGGCACGATGCAGGCCAGCAGCTTCTCCAGCGCGGTATAATAAGCCGCTTCGAGCCGTCCGCCCGATGCCGCGAATCGGACGCCAGTCGTCTGCCACTCCTGCAGCAGTTTCCGATCTTCCCGTTTACCTGGCTGCACCCGGTCCGGTATCGAAATCCGGTGCAGCCGGTCCAGCATAACTTCTGTCATGTCCGCCTCCTTGAAAACTTGTTATTGATTCGATTCAAATATGCGCACGGTGCCGTTATAGAAGTCCGCAACGGCCTGCTCGACGTTTTTCCGGCCGAAACCGATCTCCTGGGTCGTCGTCTGGGCCAGCTTGGAGAACTCGGCGAACCCCGGCGGATTATAACTTACGTCAAAAGGCTCGGTTTTCGTGGCTTCTGATACGAGACTCGTGTAATTGTACACAATCTCTTCCACGGGGCCTGCTTCCTCCTGGAGAAGGTTGCGGTTGGCTTCCGTTACCGGCACGCCGCGGTCGTTACCGAGGATTTTGGCCGCTTCGGGATCATTGATCCAGAAGTCCATGAGCGTGGCGACCTCCTTCGGATGCTTGGTGTTGGCATATCCGGATAGTCCTTGGCTGGACTCGAATACTACGCCCGTTCCCTTCGGACCTCTAGGTACCGGGTGGAGGATGAGCGGATCTTCCGTCAGGCTCTGGAATGCGGCCAGTTGATTGGAAGGGAGAAGGCTCATGGCCGCTTTGCCCGTAATTAACAAGGATTTGCTGGTATCATCGTGCGGATTGGACACCTGAAGTTCAGGCGTAACGACACCGCCGGCTTTCGATGCCTGCTCCCAATACTCGAACCATTCCTGAATGTCTTCCTTCGCGAAGCCGAGCTTTCCATTCTCCATATCATACAGCTGTTTTCCGCGCTGCTTCAGGAAGATATCCATTCCGTCGACGGTGAAATTATAAGTACCGTATACGCCGTCGCCAAGCTTGTCGGACAATTCTTTGCTGATGGCGGCATATTCCTCCCAATCCCAATCCTGCTCCGGCAGAGGAATGCCTGCCTTTTCGAATAGTGCCTTGTTGATGACGATTCCCCGGGCGTTTGCGCCTGCAGAAATATGCTGCAGCTTCCCATCCAGACGGCCGTATTCCACCATGGTGGCATCCATGCCGTCCAGCTTCAGTTCGCTGCCGACATACGGATCCAGGTTTAGCAGCACATCTTTTTTGGCATAGTCCACCACGTTTCCGCCCAGGAAGAAGATATCCGGCGCGGTGCCGGAAGCGAGCTGGGTGTTCAGCTTATCGAAATATCCGGAGGAAGGCGAGAATTCGCCGACGATTTTGATGTTCGGATGTTTGCTCTGGAACACCTTCAGGGCTTCGTTCGTAATATCGGCCCGTTTCTGGTCGCCCCACCACATCATGCGCAGCTCGACCTGGCCGCTCGGCTCGGCCCCTGCGCCCGTACTCCCGCCTTCTCCAGTGTGATCCGTTCCGGAACAAGCGGTGACGAATAACAGGAGCGAAGCCAATATTCCAACGAAACATTTCTTCAACATGGATAATCCCCCAGTCTAATCATAATTGGTTCATTTGCAGCACGCCTTCGCAACACGTCAGGCAGCTTTCGAGACTACTTCAGGCCGGTCGTGGCAATGCCTTCGAGAAAATACCGTTGAAACACCAGAAAGATGATTGTCACAGGCAGCAGCGACAGCGTGGACATGGCGAGCAGCGCCCCCCAATCCGATTGCCCCGAAGGATCGAACAGGGATCGGATCCCCAGCTGTACAGTGAACAAATCGATCTTGCTTAAATAAATCATCTGGCTGAAGAAGTCGTCCCAGCTCCAGATGAAGGTGAAGATGGCCGTCGTAATCAGCGCAGGGACGAGAAGCGGCACCACGATGCGGAAGAAGATCTGCGATTGTCCGCAGCCGTCGATGGTCGCGCTCTCGTCAAGCTCCCGCGGAATGCCGCGGATGAACTGAACCATCAACAGGATGAAGAAGGAGTCGTGCGCCAGCCATTTGGGCAGGATGAGCGGGAAATACGTATTGATCCAATGCAGCTCGTTATACAGAATGTATTGAGGCACGAGCGTTACGTGGTAAGGCAGCATAATCGTTACCAGCATGATGCTGAACCACAGGCCTTTGAATTTGAATTTCAATCGCGAGAAGGCATAGGCTGCAAGGGAGCAGGAGACGATGTTCCCGATGACGCTCATGACCGAGATCAGCACGGAGTTGCCGAAGAATCGGCCGAAGGAAATGCCCTGAAGCCCGCTCCAGCCGTTCACGTAATGATCCAGCGTGAAGGCAGTCGGAATGAGGCTGCTGTTGGTAAAGATGAGATGATTCGGTTTAAACGAGCTGAAGACGAGCCACAGCACCGGATACAGCATGAGCAGGCCGAGGAGGATAATGGCGGCATGCCTCCCGGCTTGGACGAGTTGTCGCTTAAGCGGCATATCCATTACCTCCCTTCCTGGTTATCCCCGTAGAAGACCCAGAACTTTGATGTGAGAAAAACGATTCCGGTGAACACGCCGATGATGATCAGCATGATCCATGCCAGAGCCGAGGCATAACCCATATCGAAGAACGAGAAGCCTTTCAGATACAGGTACAAGGTGTAGAACATCGTGGCGTCGAGCGGCCCTCCCCGCCCGTCTCCGATGACATAGGCCGGCGTGAAGGCTTGGAACGAATTGATCATGCTCATGATCAGATTGAAAAAGATAACGGGTGACAGCATCGGCAGCGTAATGCCGAAGAACTGACGGATCTTTCCGGCACCGTCTACGCCGGATGCTTCATATAAATCAGTCGGAATCTGTTTCAGACCGGCAAGGAAGATGACCATGGCCGATCCGAACTGCCAGACGGACAGCGTGATAATCGTATACACCACATAGTCGGGGTGGGCGATCCACGAGGGGCCCGAGATGCCGAACCAGCCGAGGAACTGGTTGACCAGACCGCTGCCGTCAAAGATTTGGCGCCAGACGATGGCAATGGCAACGCTGCCTCCCAACAAGGAAGGGATATAATACACAGTCCGGTAAATGCCGAGTCCGCGGATGCCCTTGTTCAAGGCCATGGCGACCAGCAGCGCGAACGCAAGTCTCAGCGGCACGGATAAGAACACATAGTAGAACGTTAGCCACAAGGATCTTTGAAACGTATCGTCCTCGGTAAAAATCTGGACATAGTTGCTGAGTCCTGTCCAAGTCGGCGATGAGAGCAGGTTGAATTTGGTCATGGATAAGTACAGCGATGCAATCATCGGCCCCAGCGTCAGACAGAAGAAGCCGATGAGCCAAGGCAGAAGAAACAAGTAGGCTGTCTTATTCTGCTGGCCGTATAAGGGCCTGGACAGCTTTCTCATAATGTACCTCCCTTCAGGATGGATGAGCATGGGCGGTTACCTGACGGCTTGAATTCGCTTACAATCGGGATGTCGGTTCGCCCGGTAAACACATCATACCGGGGGAGGCGAGAGGACGGAATCTCATTTCTTCGGATCATCGTGTTCGATTTTTTCGGATTGCGACAGTCGGAACTCGGAAGGGCTTTGATTGAACATTTTTTTGAATTTGGAGCTGAAATAGCCGGGTGAAGAGAAGCCCGTCAGCTCGGCTATGTCCCATACCGTCAATCGGGTCTCCTGCAGCAGGCGTACGGCGTGTTTCATCCGAACTCCCGTAACGTACTGGATGAACGAGGCCCCAGCCCCTTCCTTGAACATCTCTGAGAAGTAGGTAGGGTGGTAGTTATACTGCTCGGCCAGCGAGGTCAGCGATAATTCCTGCATGTAATTTTCCTCGATATACCGCTTGGCGGATTCAATCAGGGTAGCGTCTTTGTCTCCGGATTCCAGGTGGTGGTCCACAAAATCCTGTGCCCACTGCATCAGCAGGCGTTCCGCCTGCTCCGGGGTCTCGAGCCATAAAACCCATTCGGGTGAAATCCATAGAGGCCCCCCTCCCTGTGAATGCCGTATGTTGTCGACGGCGGCCGATTCCATAATCAGCGTAATTTGAAAAAGGCTCCGTACCAAGCGGGAAGGCGATAGCCGGAATGCCTCGCCCAGCTCCCTCCGGATGATGCTGCGGAAGGATTCCAATTCGCCCCGGATCAGGCAGCGATGAAGCGCGCGGCTTGTTTCCTCCGGCAGCAGCGGACTTTGGTCGGTTACGGGTGCCTGATCCGGTCCGTTCTGGCGTCCTGCCAGATTCCAGGCCAGGAGGGAGTGGATATACCCCTCTTTCCATCGCTCAAGTCCCGACACGGGCAGCCCGAGTCCCACCTGCACCTCCACGGTTAAATATGATGATGCCTGCGCGGCGAGTTTATCCGCGAATTCATGCTGAATGCCGTCAAGCGCAATGAAATGCATGATGCCGGGATGAGCTGTATCATGAAACACTTGAACGCCGCCCGGATAAGACTCGGCGATTTCATGGCAGACCATTTGAAACGGAAGGCGGAGATGTTCGGGCGCGCGGCCTTCGGGTGCTTTCTGCATGCCGCATTCCCTCATGCCCGCGGTGATGAAGCAAACGCACCCGTCCTGCCAGTCCTCCAGGTGGAACAGTCGAATCCGTTCCGGCAGGGAGGCGGGGGGGAGACGATTGCCGCGAACGAGATCCAGCAGGAAGCGCTCCTTCATTTCTTTGTAATACTGGGATAGCCGCCACTGCATCATTTCCGAATCGTCCCGTACCTTGCGGTTCTTATCCAATTCCTGTTTGATTTTGCTTAAGGCGGATTTCAGGTCGTCCCGGGCTACGGGCTTCAGCAAGTAGTCCATGGCCTGGCTGCGGACGCCCGCTCTGGCGTATTGAAAATCCTCGTATCCCGTAATGATGATGATCTGGATGGTCGGATTGTGGCTCCGGCAAACGTCGAGCAGCTGGACGCCGTCCATGACGGGCATGTTCATGTCGGTAATGAGCAGGTCATACGAATGGGATCTCAAGAGCTCTTCAGCTTCCAAG
Organism: Paenibacillus sp. FSL W7-1332; assembly: GCF_037969785.1. Lineage (NCBI taxonomy): Bacteria > Bacillati > Bacillota > Bacilli > Caryophanales > Paenibacillaceae > Paenibacillus > Paenibacillus sp. FSL W7-1332. Next base: position 615,197 of record NZ_CP150209.1, read on the forward strand.
CCGTTCCCGGCCTCCCCCGAAATGGCAAAGCCCATGCTCTCCCAGTCGACTTTCAGCTTTAGCCCTTCACGAACCTCGATCTCGTCATCTGCGATCAATACGTTGTACATGATATTCCTCCTGTACCGGTAGAATCAGTTCGATGCAAGTGCCGGCTTCGCTTCCGTTCCGAATATGAACGGCAAATAAGTCGCCGTAATGCAAGCGGCAGCGTGCAATCACGTTGCCGAGTCCAATGTGCCAGCTCTCGCTTCGGAGGATCGGCTCTAATTGAGAGGCCGCCGCGGGATCCTGGAGTTTGCGGATGATCTCGGAGGGCATGCCTGGACCGTTATCCGCGACGTGGAGGTGCAGGCGATTGCCCTGCCTGCTGATCCGGATGTCCACCTGTGCCGTGGTTTGATGCTGAAAGCTGTACTTGACCGCATTCTCGATCAGCGGCTGCAGAATGAACTTGATCATCACCAGTGAATCCAGCCGGCCTTCCTCGTGGATGGAGATGTCGAGTTTATGCCCGAAGCGGGTTTGCAGAATGGAGATATAGTGGCGGACATAAGCCAGCTCTTCGGCTAAGAGGACCCGGTCGTCACTGGTATTCATGGAGAAGCGCATCATTTTGCCCAGGTCCTCGATCACCTGCACGGTATCGTCCGTCCGGCGCTGCATGGCAAGACTGCTCACCAGCTCCAGGGTGTTAAACATGAAGTGGGGATTGATCTGCATGAGCAGCGCTTTATATTCGGCTTGCTGGCGGAGCAGCTTCAGCTCGAATTCGTTCTGGATATGCTGCCGCAAGCGGCTGATCATATAGCGGAAGGTGGAGATGACGTAACTGACCTCGCTCTTTACGTTTTTGTCGGGAGGCAGTACGGACTCGGCCTGGTCGAATGCTCCGCGCTGCACCTGCCTCATCGCCAGGACCAGACGCGTTAAAGGCTTGGTGACGCCATAGGAGAGCCATGCGGCGGCAAACAGGGAGACCAGGATCAGAACGACCGTAACCACCAGGATGGTGCTCTGAAGCTTGTGAAGAGAGGAGTACAGCTCCTTTTCCGGCGCTAGTCCAGCCAGCATCCAGCCGGTGCGCCCCAGCTTCTTGTAAACCAGAATGTTCCGCTGTCCTTCATCGTTGGTCAGATAGACAACGCCCGATTTCAGCGGGCCGTTTCGAATGCGATCGATCTCCGATAGGGCTTCGGTGCCAAGTTCATGCGCCTGCTGGGATAGAATCGGGCTTCCTTGCTCGTTCAACAGAAAAATCGTGCTGTTCTTGGCCAGATGGATCCGGGTGAGCGGTTCCAGAAAATAAGACTCGCTGACGTTAACCTTCATCACGTTCTGCGCCGTGGCATGATGGAAGGTCCCGATGGGCATCAGCAGGCTGACGACGGGATTGCCGTGATCCCGGACACGTTCATGCTGGTCCGTATGCGCTGGCAGCCAGCGGTCTCCGGACGCGAAGAAGTTCGTGTACCACGATTCCCGCAAAAAGGCCGGGTCGCTTTCGACTTGGTTCTCGCCGCCGATCCGAAGTCCGCTGCGCCGGTAGATGGACACATCGGAGATACTGGTGTAGCTGTTGGTCGCCTGGGTCAGAAATCGGCTCATGGCAAGATTGGCCAGCATTTTCTCCCCTTCGGGCAGCAGCGGGTCACTGATGGCGTTATCCCAGTTCTTGGCCGTGTCGCTGTTGAACACGAGGGAAGCGACATCATAAATCTGCATCTGGACCATATCGACGTAGGAGCCGTATTCCTCCATCTTCTCAAGGGCAGAGGATTCGATGTAGGAGCGGATCACGGTGCGCGATTCCGTAAACAGCAGGAAGGAGAGCGTGCCGAAAGAGAGGACGAAGAGTGCGACGATAAAGGCGATCAAACGGCTTTTTAATGAGAAGAACATCCATTTCCTCCTTTACGAAAAGCGGATTTCTAGGCGGTCTGCGACATGTGAAAAAAGGCTGCGTAAATACGCAGCCTTTGAAGGGAAAATTGCTTGAAGCAGCCGTGTACGGCTTAGAAACGAACCAGATTGTCGATTCGTACAGGCATGCCGGTGGCGATGGCGCGGTTGGCTGCAATTCCTGTCAGTATGGATCTCGCCCCATCGATATGGTTGGCCGCACGGGCATATGGATCTTCCACCGGTTCCCCGAACAGATCATTCAGCAGCACAGGGTCGCCTCCGCCATGTCCGCCTTTTTTCTCCTCGACGTGAACCTCGTACGGGGCATCGAACATCGGAAGCACCCGCAGCGTTTTCCCGATTAACGCGCCTTCTTGGCTTTTGTCGCCCAGTGAATTGACGTAGGATTGTTCAACGATGTTCATCTCGATCCGGCCTTTGGTGCCGTTGATGGCGATGCGATAGCCTTCCCACGGCTGATAGGCGACCAGCGAATACGTTAAAATGGCCTTGTTCTGATACCGCACGAGGACGCCCATTGTATCCTCAATGTTGATGCCGTCCCCGAATACGCTTTGATCCCGCTGGTAGCCATCCTCCGGCTCGGCATCCAGGTACATGGCTTTGAGATGCGCATCCGAATCCAGATGGAGCGCGAACGGGTCCTCTTTGGCAATGGGGTTTCCGGTTGCGCGATTGTAGAATTGCGTAACGCCCCGCGCTTCGGCATTCTCTCTACCATAATACATGAGATCTCCAAATGCGAAAACGGTTTCAGGATGGGAACCGATCCAGAAGTTGACCAGGTCGAAGTGATGGGTGGATTTATGGACGAGCAATCCGCCGCTGTTCCGCTTGTCCCGGTGCCAGCGCCGGAAGTAGTCTGCGCCGTGGCGGGTATTCAGCAGCCATTCGAAGTGAACCGAGGTCACCTGGCCGATGGTGTCATTCATGATCAATTCCCGTACCTTGGTATGATGGGGGGCGTAACGGTAGTTAAAGGTGACCCTGATATTTTGTCCGGTCCGCTTGGCGGCATCCAGAATGGCCTGGCATTTTTCTTCGTCGATCGTCATCGGCTTCTCGGTCACGACGTCGCACCCAAGCTCCATTGCGCGAATGATGTACTTGTGATGCGTCCGGTCGATGCTGGTCACGATGACGAAGTCAGGCTTCTCGTTCTCGATCATCCGGTCAAATTGGTCTGCGGGGTAGGTAGGCACCTCGGTGTAATTATATTTTTCCCGCAGCAGCTGATTCGCGTAATTCATGCGAGTTTGGTTGATATCGCAAAAGGCAGCAAGCTCGGATTTGTCGCGGAAATTCTGGGCCAGTGCGCCATAAAAAAATTCGGCGCGGCCGCCGGTACCGACCAATACATAACGTTTCTTGTCACTCATCTCTATCGCCTCCTTGAATATAGCTCTAGCCTATAACAAGGGAGCACTGCTTTCGCCGCATTTCATGCGTAATCGCTTTCAAATGCCGCATATTTTGCTATAATTCAAGGAAAGGGGGCAGCCGCATGACCAAGCCGTTTCGAGCAGATTACCACGATCCCACCGGATATTTGAATATGGAGTATGACCGCCGCATTGGCTATTTCTCAATGACGGTCGACCATCTCCACGATCATTATGAGCTGTACTACCTGTTATCGGGCGAGCGGATCTACTTCATCAAAGATCGCTCTTACAGAGTTCGGGCCGGTGATCTTGTCTTCGTGGACCGGAATGCCGTTCATAAGACGCTGGACAGCGGCCGGCCCGACCATGATCGCCTTGTCCTCTATATAAGCCCGGAATTGTTCGCGGATCTGGCCGTACCGCCTGAGCTGGCCGAAGGGCTGAAGGAGCCGTTCGGCTGGGATGTTCCGATTCTAAGGCTTCCTTCGCCAGCGAGTGAAGCGGTGGAGCAAATGGTCGGCGAAATGGTGAATGAGATGATCCATCCTCAAGCGGGAAGCAGTTGGCTGCTGCGGCACCGAACGGTCGAATTGCTGCTCTTCGCCTACCGCAGCCGGCATTTGGGTACGGTTCGTTCAGCCGATACGGAGCCGGTTCTTCATCCGAAGACCCAGGCGGTGGTCCGGTATCTTAACGATAATTATCAGAAGGCTTTAACGCTGCCCGAGGTAGCGGAGGCGTTCCGAATCAGCCCGCACTATCTCAGCCGACTGTTCAAGCAGACAACGGGGTTTACCTTTAGCGATTATTTGAACCTGCTTCGGGTTAAGGAAGCGCAGCGCCTCCTGCGAGAGAGCGATGATTCCATCACGGATATCGCCTGGCGATCAGGCTTCAGCAACTTCTCCCATTTCGGGAAGATGTTTAAGCGGACGGTTCAGCTGTCGCCGAGGGCATACAGGAAGCAGTATCGAATGCGAAGCTAAAGGAATAGACTATGTCTTCTTTCTGGTGTACTAGAAAACGTTATATTAAGATAATAGATAGTCTCTATTTTATTGCAGCGAGGAGCTAGCCCAGCCTTTGTGTATGGCTCTGATTTCTGCGCATAGAGGCTGTAGCCCTAGTCCCTAATAGAGGCACCGCGTTCATCGAGTTGGATTAGCTCGTGGCTGTGGTGTTTTTTGGTGTGCATATGGTATCTTGGAAGTGAACGAAAACGCCATATTTGATAGATTCGTTGAGAGGATCGACAGTCAATATGAAAACAAAAATACAAGAGTTGCCGCTGTCGCCGGGCGTATATCTCATGAGAGATTCGCGGGGAACGGTCATTTACGTTGGCAAATCCAAAAGTCTCAAGAAGAGAGTACAATCGTATTTTTACAACAATAAATCGCACTCCCCAAAAGTGAAGAGGCTGGTTCAGCATGTCAAAGACCTGGAGCATATCGTCACCGACACGGAGTTTGAGGCGTTCATGCTGGAATGCAGGCTCATTCAGGACATAAAGCCGATGTATAACCGAAAAATGAAAAATCCGCTAGGTTATAGTTATATCGTATTGCGGCAAAAGCGAGATTGGCGATGGCTGGAATTTACGGATACACTGGATGAAGGCGGCCCTGACCGATCTCGTTTTTTCGGCCCCTATACAGCTAGCAGACATAGTCTTGAACATGCAGTGCAAAAGGTTAAAGAATGCTGTAAAATCGCCTGCAATCATACACCTGCCGCTTCTTCGGCAAATGCTCCCTGCTTGAATTATTCGATTGGCCTCTGTCTTGGCAAGTGTCTTGGCGGCGAAAGCGCGCGGCAATTTGATGACATCATGGATCGATTCATTGCTCTGCTTCAAGGGGACGACCGACGTTTATATGATGAGATGGAGCGAAACATGCTGGGCGCCGCAGCGCGTTTCGATTTTGAGCAGGCTGCAAAATACAGGGACGGCATGGAGGCGGTGAACCTGCTTTTAAGTAAACGGGATGTGATCGAGTTCGCCGAAGAGAATCACAGCATCGTTGTTTACGAATATTTAAACGAAGATACGATTAAGTTATTCCTGATTAAGGGGAACGTTGTGCTGCACAGCGAGCGATGCTCTGTGGCTGCAACAGTGGATATTGAATCGTTGAGGCGGAGGGTCAAAGCCTTGATTCTCAGCTATTTCACGAAGGATACGGGATGCGATGCTGCCGAGGTTACCCGGGAAGATATCGATGCTGCACAAATCATCTACAGCTATTTGCAGAGCAGCGCCTGCCGTTATCTTGTTCTTCAGGATTCATGGCTCGAAGACGATGGGGAGTCTGATATGGAAGCTGCACTGCGGGATTTTGTGAATCATTATGTTGTGTCATCTTAATTTGAGGAGTCGTTATCCCGCTGGGCCGAGATTGTATCGGAGGAAAGCTATCAGCGGAAATAGGTCTTTATCATATTAGCCTCTATCCGACACGGATAGAGGCTTTGGTTTACTTATTTACTTCCAACAGCAAACATATCTTTGAGTATTATGGCTTATTGAAAAATCGCCCCATCGGCATCTCTCTCGTAAAAGTGATCCCCCCATACCTATATTTCACTTCAATTTGGGTGATGGGCTCATCGTTATAAAGACGGACTCCGTAATTAAGCGGAATGCGCGAACCTTGATTGAGCGCGGCTCTCTTCTCGTCCGGCGAGAGCTCAGGCTTTAACGGCACCTCCCGAATATCCACGAATTCGATATCGGGATCTTCATCAAGGCCTCCGCCGCCGACCAGATGAAGAGAATAACTGACGCCTAGCTCGGCCTTGGCAGGCTTCATGCCAGTATTCACCCGCACGTCCAGCAGCTCCACATCGACGAATCCTTCATTGATAACCTCGAAGATGATGGTGTTTTCATCCGTATAGGATGTAAATCCACCCACCTTGATGGGCGTGGGGCGAAGGAACAGCAGGTATAGAAGAATGGATGAAAGGAGCAGCCCCAGGCCCATATATAAGAGCCTGCGGTGAGGTTTGGATCTTGGTTTCATGGCAGAGCAATCTTCCTTCTCTTATTATATAGACAGCTTTACAACGGATTTGCCTTCCTCAATATCCGCTTTCATCGCTAACAGATATTTCCGGGTGCGTTCATCCATCTCATTCCAATTTACGAATTTGGAGAAATAGACAAAGGAGTAGATATTGCGGAAGTCGATGAAATATGGAATTCGCTCGATCCAATCCTCACTCAGCGTATTCTCTTGAAGGTAGCCGGATAAAAACGAGTCGAAGAATCGGGCCACAAACTCGGCTTTCCGGTTTTCCGGAACCGTCTGGACTGCATGATAGATGGCGATGGCGATATCGTAGGCGAACCAATGGTACGAGACATCCCCAAAGTCGAAAAAGATAATCTCCCCGTTATGTACGTGAAAGTTGTGATGGTGGAGGTCATTGTGGACGATGCCGTAGCCTTCCTGATCCTGCGGAAGCGACTCCAATTCCTTAAGATACTGTTTCCACTGCGTATGGACTCTTTCACCTGCAGCCTCCGGGAACGCATCGGTAAAAATCACATGCTCATTCCAATGTGGAAACGCCATTCGGTGCACGAGTGAGGAAGCGGTGGCGTCCTTTTTGCCGAGCTTATGCATACGGCCCATCCCGCGTCCCCACTGCTTGATTATCGCAAAATCCGATGTTACATCCGTTAACGGGCTGCCGGGAGCCTTCGTAAAGGCAATGACATGGTAACGCTTGGAATCGTGGGTTACCTCTTCAATAAGAAGGTCCTGGGCAGATCGAATGGACTCGGCCATGTTCAGACCCTGCTCGGCGAGATAGGCCATCCACGTAAGCTTGCGAATGATCGAGGCTTTGCGGTATTTGGATGCGTTCAAAAATTTAATAATGAAGCGGCGTCCGTCTTCGCCGTTGTATTCAAATACATTCTGATCGAATCCCCCAAGTAACTTCAGCGAATAAGAACCTTGGCCGAATCGTTCGGCCCCTTGATCCAAGACAGCCTGTTCCATGGAAAGTCCCCTTTATCGTATTCTCGATATGATGCTTATGCTTACATACCGGAAGATTACTGTACTCACTACCAACTACAGTCTAACGAAGATCGCGGGTGGTTGCAAAAAATGGGAGGACATACGAAAAAGGCGCTCCTAAGGGAGCACCCTTACAATTTCTTTATCAACCTTCGAATTTCTGAGCTAGCTCACTGAAACTCAGCTCCGCCGTGCTGGACAGCACGACATCTGCATGCGGGAAATGCGCGGCGTTGCCGATCGCGACGGCGAACATGCCAGCGCCCTTGATGGCGTCAACACCGGATGCGGCATCCTCCACGCCGATGCAGTAGGCAGGCTCTACGCCAAGCTCTGCAGCAGCGGTGAGGAAGATCTCCGGGTCCGGCTTGTTGTTCTTCAGCTTGGTTACGTCGACAATCACGTCGAATTGATCCATGACGCCAAGCCGGGTCAAAACGGCAATGGCGTTCTTGCTGGCGGACGCGATGCCGGTCTTCAGGCCGGCCGACCGGATGTCCCCCACAAACTCCGTAATGCCGGGCAGCAGGTCGGCTGGCGTGATCGTCTCGATCAGCTCGACGTACAGCTTGTTTTTGCGGTCGGCCAGCTGTACCAGCTCTTCATCGGAATAGCTTACAGGCGTCTCCGCCTGACTTAACAGGAGCTTCAGGGAATCCATGCGGGATACGCCTTTGAGATTCTCGTTGAACTCTCTCGTGAAGGGAATGCCCAGCTCGGTTGCCGTGGCTTTCCATGCCTGATAATGGTACTCCGCGGTATCGGTAATGACGCCGTCCAAGTCAAAGATGACAGCCTTCAGCTTTCGTGTTTCGTTCATTATCTTATAACTCCTTTTTGAGATATCGAAGAGTACAAACCCGAAACAGGGACATTCTGGGTATCGCAAGAAAAATGACGGTTAGTCGCAGTCTGTTTTCATAGGAAATTTTGTCGGGAATTTTGTCGATCGATCGTCTTCCTCGTAAGCCGGGATTGATGCCCTGCGCATGGGGAGGGCAATCGCCTCATGGCCTATTGTTATATGCTCTGCAATGAATGTTTCACAGGTTTCCCGGCTTCAAGCATAACGGCCTCGTCGTACAGCTTGATCTCGATGGATTCGCCTTCGACGATCTCCAAGGTGACGCCTTCCTTCTCGATGGATACGCCGATGAGGCGGTCGCGGAAGTTCAGGCGGAACGCATACTTCTCCCAGTCCTTCGGAATGGCCGGGGAGAGGGATAGTCCGCTTTCCTTCAGGCGCATGCCGGCAAAGCCGTAGACGATGGACATCCAAGTGCCGCCCATGTTGGCCATGTGCAGGCCGTCCTTCGTGTTGCCGTGCGTATTGTCCAGGTCCAGGCGAGCCGTCTCGATGAAATACTCATACGCTTTGTCCATATTCCCGATCTTTGAGGCCATGATGCTGAAGATGCAGGAAGACAGCGACGAATCATGCGTCGTGATGCCTTCATAGTAGTCGTACGAGCGCTGGATCGTTTCCAAGCTTTGCTCGTCTTCCAGCAGGAAGTGGGCGAGCACCGTATCCGCTTGTTTGCACACCTGATAACGGTAAATGGTGAGCGGGTGATAGTTGAGCAGCAGCGGATATTTGTCCTCCGGCGTGTTATCGAAATCCCATACCGCTTTGCGGAGGAACGTATCGTCCTGCGGGTTAATGCCGAGTGCTTCATCATATGGGAGGAGCATGGCATCCGCCGCTTTCGCCCAAGCCGAAATTTCATCCGCGGTTACGCCGAGCCGCTCACACAGGGCTTTGAAGCCTTGGGCATCATAGGAATCCAGAATGGCGCAGCTCTTGGCGGCCCATTTCAGGTTATGCTTTGCCATGACGTTCGTGTAATAGTTGTTATTCACGCAGCATGTATATTCATCCGGCCCAGTCACCTCATCGATATGGAAAGCGCCGTTATAATAGTGACCAATGTCGGCCCAGAGGCGGGCGGTTTCGATCAGCACCTCGGCCCCGTAGGACAAGAGAAAATCCCGGTCCTGTTCGGCGAGGTAATATTGAATATAGCTGTATGCGATGTCTGCGCTGATATGGTATTGCGCCGTTCCCGATGGGAAGAAGGAGGAGCATTCCGTTCCCGAGATCGTGCGCCACGGGAACAGCGCGCCTTGCCGGTGTCCCATTTCCCGCGCTCTGCCTCTCGCCTGCTCCAGCGTGGAATAGCGATACAGCAGCAGCTGGCGCGCAATGTCCGGCTGCGTCATCAGGAATACCGGGAACATGTAAATCTCCGTGTCCCAGAAATAGTGGCCTTCATACCCTTCACCGCTCAGTCCTTTGGCGGAAATGTTGCTGTGCTTGTCCCGACCGGCGGATTGCAGCAGCTGGAATAGATTGAAACGGATGCCTTCCTGGAGCTGGTCATCATTCTGAATCACGACGTCGGCTGATTTCCAGTAGTCGTTCAGATACTCGGCCTGTTCGGCAAGCAAGTCCTCGAAAGAAAGATCCTTCAACTCCTCCTGCAGCTGGATTCCACGTTCGATCATTTCCTGCCCGTGGCGAAGACTGTCGGTATACAGATTGTATTTCGTCAACTGGATCGGTCCGGTCAATGGAAGGACAGCCGTGAAGGTAACTTCTCCTGTTCCGGATTCGAGCCGAATGTCCGCATCGGCATCCAAGTGGTGACGGGTCACGCAAGCTGCACGCAGTTTGGACGCCATCGTCTCGTCAACGACATAGGCATCGCTGCCTTTGACGCCTGTATCGATGACGGTCATCCGTTCCGCATGCCCTGCGCCTACCCGGGGATCGTTGGCATTGGTATAGTTCTTCACTTTGCCGTTGACGGTGGAAACGATGCGAACCTGGCCGTTGAAATTAATCGGTTCGATCCGTACGTCGATGGCGAACAGCTCCCGGTGCGCGAAGGACACCAGACGTCGGAAGGTCAGCTTGATCTCTTTGCCTTCGGGCGATATCCACTGCACGATGCGTTCGGAATACCCCTTGTCCATATGCAAGCGGCGTTCATGGGCAGTGATCGTTCCATGATCGAGGCAAAAAGGCTCTTTTTCGTCGCCTAGATAGATCAGGACCGTCTGGGCATCAATATTGTTAACGAGTTTTTGCTGTGTATCAGGAAAGGCGAAGAGCTTCTCGCCGTAAGGAATTTCAATCACGTCGTGGAAAGCGTTCAGGTAGGTACCGCGGATGGTGGACATGCTCTCTCCGTAGCCTTCTTCGAAATTGCCGCGTACACCCAAGTAACCGTTTCCAAGTGCAAAAATACTTTCCATATTCAGCAGGGCTTGCTGCGACAAATCAGGATTTGATATATTCCAGGTCATGTTCTACACTTCCTTCCTAGCATGGTTTATGCTTGAATTTTAGAGCCAATCGGGGTTATGTTATACTAAAATATCAAGGTTTTTATCAATATTTTTAGGTGGTGTAGAAATAATGAAAGGGCCTTCACGCTCGGGAAACCGTCCGTTTTATCTGTCCTCCCGTATGCATTATTTGCGCGAGAATTTTATCCATCCCCCGTTTGATTATGAGCACGAACTGCTGGAAGCGATCCGCTTCGGCGATGAGAATAGAGCCATGGATATGCTTCGTAAGATTAACGAGCTGGAAGCGGCTGTGCTTGCGACGTATCCGCTTCGGTCGAAGAAGAATGCCCTGATTGCGTCCTGTACCTTATTTACCCGGGCGATCATCAAAGGCGGCGTAGATCCTGAGATTGCCTTTCATTTAAGTGATACGATGATCCTTGAGATTGAGAAAATGACCGATGTGGAGCGGCTGGTTCATTTTGAATATGAGATGCTGGTGCAGTTTGTGTCGATGATTCGCTCCGAGAAGGAAGACGTGTCGTTCTCTCACATTGTGAATCTGGCGATCTATTACATCAGGGAGCATATTTTCGAGGAGTTGTCCCTGCAGAGGGTTGCGGAGTATTTGAAAGTCCATCCGAGTTATCTGTCCGATCGCTTTAAGCGGGAGACGGGCGAACCCTTGACAACCTTTATTAATCGGCGGAAGATCGAGGAATCCAAGCATTTGCTGGCCAATACGAATCAGTCGATATCGGAAATTGCGTTTACGTTCAAGTTTTGCAGCCAGAGTTATTATACGCAATTATTCAAGAATTTTACGGGGATGACGCCGAGACAATTCCGGATCAGCGGTACGGCGCGATAAAGGACGATCATAATGAACAACGAGAAGAGAGAGACACCCTCATGAAGAAACTAATGCAGAAAATGCTTCACTTAAGTCTGGAGAAAAAGCTGATTGCGGCGTTAGTTCTTGAGAATGCAACCGGATTTCAACTCGTTGGCCGATCGGTCATGCGATGTATGGAGGAGCAACCTGTCTCTTAGCTTTTAAGATCAGGTTGTTTTTTGTTGAAATATCAGGAACGTATGTTCTATAATGATGAAGCGAGTTTGAACCTATAAGTGTTTTATACATACCAGATTGGAGAGAACCTATGAATTCCTATTGTACATATGCATTGCATCAAATCGAGGTGGCTGTCATCTCTGTTGTTGCGATTATCGACAGGCTGGATGAATCGGATTTGCTCGTTCAACCGACAGAAGACAAGCATTCCGTTGGAGAGCTGCTCAAGCATATTGCAGTGATCTGCCGGGCTGATTTTTACATATCGGGCGGGGCCACGCAAGAGGAGATGGATGCTTATTATGAGGGCGTGTCGTTAAATAACCTGAAGGATATACAGGCCGAATTGTTAAGCAGCTATTCACATTTGGAGCAGGCATTCAGAGACATGACGGAAGAAGAGCTCCATCAAGAGAAGACTTCCTACTGGGGCGTCACCTATTCAAGGTATGAATGGCTGCTTGAAATCGTCGCCCATCTGTATCACCATCGAGGACAACTGCATGCGATGCTGGTTCACTGTAACGGGAAGGATCCGAAGGTTCCGTTATTCGAATAGTTTTCGCCAGGAAGAGGAGATCAAGGCAGGGCCGCGTAACGATCGGGACGTAAAGCCGCTCAACATACAGCGGTTGTTGCCGGTTCGGAAACCCTTCGAAGCGAATTGTGCAGATATTAACCATAGATTTAAGTTTACATGGACTCGAATTTCCCTTCCGGATTCGGTCCTTTATATCTTGCAGCATCATAAATTCGTCGTTCGCGCCATAATATTTGTTACATTGAATTGATATTCTTTTAAATTCGACAAAATAATACAAATTTCGCTATAGACTACGGCTAAATCATTCCTCTATGATAGATATTAAATAGCTTGGCAAGCTATTCTGAAAGCGCTATCCTGATCTTCGCTGAACCGAATGATCCTAAGTCTAGGGGGAATCCACCAAACCAGGGGACATAGCAGAATCCGTTAATTGAATGGTAAGCGCATACATGATGTGTCGAAGCCTTGATGAGTGCCGTTAACACAGATTTTACATATCGTTAATACTCTCATGATCCTAACGCCTTACCATAAGAGTGTTCGGTAAAAGGGGGACACGCACTTATGGCAGAACAAAGGACACGGCGTCTTCCCGTAATCGCTTCGATTACCAAGCTGGAACAGATCGATGCGGCTGTGAACAGCACGGTGGAACGGGTGAACCTGATGACAGGCGATATTTTGAAACTCAGTGATATCGTGAATCGACTTCACTCCTCAGGCAAAAAAGTGTTTGTTCATCTGGAGATGGTAAGCGGCATTGGCCGGGATAATTCGGCGGTGCAGTATTTGGCCGATTCGTACAAGATCGACGGGATCATTACGACGAAGACGAATACGGTATTGGCTTCGCGCCAAGCGGGCATTAGCTCAATACAGCGAGTGTTTGCCATTGATACGACAGCTTTAAGAACCGCAGTGAAAATGATCGGACAAGCCCGTCCGGATGAGGTGGAACTAATGCCGGGACTCATGCCCCGCGTAATCCGCGACCTGAAGAAGGAAATTCACTGTCCGCTTATTGTGGGAGGTTTTTTACGAAGCGAGGAAGAAATCGATGAGGCGCTGGCAAACGGTGCAGACCTCGTATCTACAGGAGATACGCGTTTTTGGACGTAAGGTTCCCTGTACGGTGATGGATTAACTATAATTACATATTTGCTAGGGGTGGAGACGATGAGATAACCCGAGTAGCAGCTACTTTAGCTTTTATAGGAGGTGGTGGCTCTTAGGTTGCGCTCTTTTTGACGTCTCTATTTTTGTGCGCTTTTTAAGGGGTAGACGGGTTGAGTGGATGGGAGATTTCCCTCATTCCTTTAGGATCCGCGTGCCGTTGAACCGGCCATTTTGTTGAAGTGGATGGACAGCAGTGATGAAGATGAATGATGAGTAGATTCGAAAGGGGACAATTGATCATCTATGAAAAAGAAATCATGGTTGTTAATGTTACTGACCATATTTATGGTTATTACCACAGCTTGCGGAGGCGGCGGTGGAAGTGAAAGCGCCGGAGGAGAGGTTTCGCTCGACGATGTGGAAGCCGCTTCGATGGATATGAAGAATGATACAACACCTGTCAAAATCCAGTACTGGCATGCCCACGCGGATGCTCAACTGGAAGGCTTGAACTACATGATCGCAGAATTCCAGAAGAAGTACCCGCATATTACGGTAGAGCCGGTGTTCCAGGGCGGCTATCCTGATCTTCACAAAAAATTATCGGCTGCAGTGGCTGCGAATGACGTGCCGGCTGTAACGAATGTTGAAGTTGCGTCCCTGCCTAACTTTGCGGACAGCGGTGTGTTCTCTGATTTGGGCCCATGGATTAAGCGCGATGAAGTGAAGATGGACGATTTCGCCAAAGGAATGCTGAATGCATATGCATTCAACGGCAAGCAATATGGGTTCCCTCTGATCGTTAGTACCAGTGTGTTTGTATACAACAAAACGATGCTGGACGAGCTGGGTGTAGAGCCGCCGCAAAAGTGGGATGAGATCGATGACTTTAATGCGAAGGTAACGAAAAAAGAAGGCGACAAAACGACGCGTTATGCCTTCTCCGTTCCTGGCTGGGATACGTGGTATTACGATCCGTGGAACATTAACGGCGGCGGACAAATCCTGACCGAGGACCTGAGTGCATCGGCCGTTGAGAATGAAGAGTCGCTTCGTTATCTTCAGAATTTCTACAAATGGCAAAATGAAGGCCACATGCATATGGGCTTCGGGAAGGGTGCTTCCGATAATATGCGCCAAATGTTCCTGGGCGGCGAGATCGCCATGGTTCAGCATTCATCGGCTTTGCTCAAGATGTACCGCGAGAATGCGGACTTTGAGGTTGGCGTATCCTTTATCCCTGGCGATAAAGTTCGGACCTCCAACATTGGCGGCGCGGGGATCGTCATGATGGACGGTGCCGAGGATCTGGAGAAAGAAGCGGCTTGGAAATTTATCGAGTTCATGACTTCGGCGGAGCAAAACATTAAGTGGGCTGAATCCGTTGGATACCTGCCGACAAGAAAATCCGCAATCGAGTCTGAGGAAGGCAATCAATATTTCGAAAGATGGCCGCAATACAGAGCGGTATACGAGCATTTTGATGAAGTAACGCCGCGTCTGCAGCACCCGGCTTACCCTGAATTCAGCGAAGTTTATAAGGAAGTCGTAGGGGAAATGGTGCTGAACAAAAAAGATCCGACACCACTTATGCAGGATGCAGCCAAAAAGATCAACGATATTCTGGCTGACTATGAGTGATGCCTATGGAGACCAATAAACAAGTGACAAAGGCGGCGTCCAATCGGGCGACCGCTTCGGTCTCTAAACGGATGTCTCATACGTTGATCGAGAAGTGGAAGGACTTTTCGTTCGCGGTTCCGGCGTTGTTATTCATGGGCGTGTTTTTGTATTATCCCCTGGGCTATTCCGTGTACATTAGTTTTACGAACTGGAACATGACCCGTCCCGTGAAGAAATTCGTGGGCGTCGATAACTATACGCGCTTGCTGTCGAACTCGGATTTCTATCACTCCTTGAAGGTCACGTTCTTGTATACCGTGATGGACGTTGTATTTACGCTTGTCATCGGACTGCTGCTGGCGTTGCTGCTCAACGTGTCGTCGTCACGGTTGTTCGGATTCATGCGCGGCGTCATTTTTATGCCCTATTACATCTCGATGGTTGTCGCGGCCATGGTATTTACATGGATTTACAATGGACAATACGGGCTATTGAATTCCATTGTTTCCTGGTTCGGCATGGAGCCGGTCGAATGGCTGACCAACCCTTCGACGGCACTGCCGGCGCTGGTTGCCGTTTCCGTATGGAAGGGCGTCGGCTTTGCGATGATCCTCTTTATTGCAGGTATGCGCGGGATTCCGGCCGAGTATTATGAGGCAGCTTCGATTGATGGAGCCAGCAAGTTCCGGCAGTTCCGCAACATTACGCTGCCGCTCTTGTCGCCTATGACCCTGTTTTTGGTCATCACCAGCTTTATCTCCTCCATGCAGGTGTTCCAGTCGATCGACGTCATGACGGGCGGCGGTCCGCTCAAGGCAACGAATGCGATTGTGTACTGGATCTATACGATGGCCTTTGATGAATTCAAAACAGGAAGAGCCTCGGCGCTTGTCATGATTCTGTTTGTAATCATATTGCTGTTAACATTGGTACAATGGGTGGTCAGCAGGAAGAAGGTGCACTATGAAGGATAATTATATGGCTGGATCCGCCAAGAACCGGAAGGCCATGATGACGCTCCGTGTGATCGGAGCCGTGATCGTGACCCTCGTCATGTTCTTTCCGGTGTACTGGCTGCTGATCAGCGCGCTCAAGACGCAGTCCGAGATGCGAATGGCCGTTCCTACATTCTGGCCGGAAACCTTTGCCTGGCAGAACTTTGCCGAAGCCTTCCGGGTTATTCCTTACGCCCGGTTCTTCGGCAATACCTTGCTCATGGCGGTCGGCACCATTATTCTGCAGCTGAACGTGGCGCTCATGGCCGCTTATGCATTCGCGAAGGGGAAGTTCTGGGGACGGGACGCGCTGTTTCTGTTGGTGCTTGCCGCGTTGATCGTTCCGGAGCAGGTGATTTTCGTTCCCGTGTACGTCATGATGTCCAAACTCGATTGGCTGAACACCTTCTGGGCGCTTATCGTACCTCACGGGGCGTCCGCCTATGCGATATTCCTGCTCAGGCAGGCGTTCAAATCGATTAACAACGACGTGCTGGAAGCGGCACGCGTGGATGGAGCCGGTCGGTTCTCCATTCTATACAGGCTGTTGTTCCCGATGGCGATGCCGACGATCGTCACCATGGGCGTGCTGATCTTCATTTCGTCCTGGAATTCATATTTCTGGCCGCTGATCATGACCAACAATAACGACATGCGTGTGCTTACGGTAGGTATTGCGATGCTGCGGGATTCCATTGCCGGAAATGAAGCGATGTTCTTCAATGTCATTATGGCGTCCAGCGTCATGGCGATTATCCCGATCGTACTGGTCTTTACGGTCATGCAGAAGCATATTGTGGCCGCGATGGCGAATTCAACGTTTAAATAACCACATAACCGAATGAAGCGGTATTCCAGACGGCATGGAAACGGTGGGCAAGGATACACCGCTATGCCGTCTGTCTGTATTCTCCCGAAGGTTATGATCTGCTGCAGACAGCAGGGATCGGAAAGTTCATGGCGAACAGTCCTATAGAGCTTTAAATACCACCCCGATTACGTAAGTCAGTCCGTTACCGTAAGATACTGGCGTGATCGAGGCCATCAATCGACTAGATATGGAGGAATTGCACATGGAAGTACGTGGATTGGCTCATAGAGGGTATCCGCTGAAATACCCGGAGAACACGATGCTGGGCTTTCAGAAAGCATTGGAGCTTGGCTTCTCGCACTTGGAGCTGGATGTCCAGCTGACGAAGGACGGCGTGCCCGTTGTGATTCATGATGCGACGGTAAACCGGACGACCAACGGAACAGGGGCAATCAATGCCTTCACGCTGGAGGAAATACGCAAGCTGGATGCAGGTTCAGGAGAAGTGATTCCCACGCTGGAGGAAGCACTGCGTTTTGCCAAGGATCGGATGATCGTTGACATTGAGCTGAAGCAGATGGGGGATACCTACCCCGGCCTGGAACAGAAGGTCATTGACGTAATTAAGGATACGGGCATGGAGAAGCAGGTGTTTCTCACCTCCTTCGATCATTATTCCATTGAACGGGCACGCTCCCTGGATCCTGACATTGAGCTGGGCCTTGTGATTTATGGAGCTACGCCATCGGTGTTCCCTTATCTGGAGAAGATCGGGGCTCGTTATGTGTCCGTCAAATATGTGTACGTGACTCCTTCCTTTATGGAGGAGGCGCGCAAGCGGGGCATCCAGCTCATTGTCTGGACGCCGGACGATGAGGCTGTACTGGCATCTCTTGCCCAATACCCTGAGCTCTTGATCGTTACGAACAATCTGGAGGGCTGGGCCAGAGTATACAAGGAGAAGATTGCGCTGAACGCCTAACGGCTCCAGAAAAACTGATGCGCAAGCTGGGTGATATGTACAAGGCGCCGCTTGCATTTATAAGGTTAGGGGAAACGCCCGTTGACGGTCCCTGGAGTCGGCAGGTGTATGTATCAAAGGATCTGTCCTGGTCTTGGAGCGGGGGCAGGTCCTGTGTTAATTAATGGGTTTAAATATCTGATATCCTGCGTGTTCTGCTGCTTATACTAGCGGATAATGCGGCGGGCTTTATTCGGATTGCCGAATTTGAAAATTTAATGAAAATTTTCAGTTGACCTGCGGACAATTGTCCGTTAGAATAAAAAACGCGTTACCGGACAATTGTCCGTATACAGAGATAAGGGAGGATAAGGTCTTGGATATGGGAGTGGGGCCAAGTTCGGCCAAGATTGATTTAAGTAAAATAAAGAGAGGGCCGATTGTTGCCGCACTGATTATCGGCGCGTTCGTTTCCATCTTGAATGAGACACTGCTGAACATCGCTTTCCCAAGCTTGATGGAGCAGTTTGGTATTGGAGAGTCGACGGTTCAGTGGCTTTCAACATCCTATATGCTGGTTGTCGGTATTCTGGTGCCGGTCACGGCGCTGCTGCAGCTGTGGTTCACGACAAGACAGATGTTTATAGGCGCCATGACGCTATTTCTTATAGGTACGATTATCTGCGGCTTCTCACCGGTATTCGGGGTGCTGCTGGTAGGGCGTATCCTGCAAGCGGTCGGAACGGGGCTCATGCTGCCTGTTCTGATGAACACCATACTTAGTATTTATCCGCCTCAGAATCGCGGAGCTGCTATGGGCATGATCGGTCTTGTCATCATGACGGCCCCGGCGATCGGACCGACGCTTTCGGGCTTGATCGTGGACGCGCTGAACTGGCGCTGGTTGTTCTATCTGGTCATTCCATTGGCTGCGTTCTCCATCATATTTGCTGCGGTTTTCCTGAAGAACGTATCCGTACTGACCAAGCCGAAGGTCGATTATATTTCGATTATTCTGTCTACCATCGGTTTCGGGGGTATCGTATATGGATTCAGCAGCGCCGGAGAAGGCACCTGGTCTGATCCGAAGGTGATTTGGTGCATTGCGGCAGGGGCCATCAGCTTGCTGTTCTTTGTATGGCGCCAACTGAAGATGAAGGAACCGATGCTGGATCTGCGTACCTTCAAATTCCCGATGTTCTCACTCGTGACCGTTCTGATGCTGGTGCTAATGATGAGCATGTTCTCCACCATGATCATGCTGCCATTGTTCCTGCAGAACGCACTGGGCTTAACTGCGCTTGCGGCAGGCCTGGTTATGATGCCTGGTGGTATCATCAACGGATTGATGGCTCCGATTACAGGGAAGCTGTTCGATAAGTTCGGACCGAGGGTTCTGATTATCCCAGGTCTTGCTCTCTTGAGTATCGCTATTTTCCTGTTCTCGCGCATCGACGCTTCATGGACCGGTGGTTATGTTATCTTCCTTCATGTTATGATGATGATAGGGATTTCGATGGTTATGATGCCGGCCCAGACTACAGCTTTGAATCAGCTGCCGCGCTTGCTGTATCCGCATGGAACAGCCATCATGAATACACTGCAGCAGGTAGCAGGAGCCGTAGGTATGGCGCTCTTTATCAGCATCATGACAGCAGGTGCTAAAAATTACGTTGAAACAACCGGGGATCTCAATCCGGTAGAGAGCATGGTTGCCGGTCTTCATAATGCTTTCGTAATCGGACTTGTTCTTGCAATCATCGCTTTAGTACTGGGATTATTTGTTAAACGCACAACTTCACCCGTTGAAGAAGAACAGTCTGCTGCATAAGGTTCCCGTGTGTTCAAATTAGAAAGGGATGCGTGCATTGCCGAAAGAGAATGACGAGTTGGGTCAAAAGATTTTGGATACGGCTCAGGCTTTATTTAATAAATACGGAGTCGAGGACGTCTCCATGCATCAAGTGGCGAAAACGGCCGGGATCGGGCAAGGCACCTTGTACCGCCGTTACCCCAGCAAGAGCAAGATTTGCTTTACGCTGATGGAAGCCAAGATCGATCGGTTTATGGAGGGGCTGGAGGTTTACCTTCAGAGCAGCGAAGGTGAACCGGTGGCTCATCGGCTGCGGACGGTGATGACGAAGGTCATTCTCCATTTCAATGAAGATTTGGAGTGGCTACGGGTAATGCTGACCTCTGACCGGCTGGAGGACACCAAGAACATTATGTGTGAGAACCCGCCCTTCACGTTTTTGCGGTTTCAGATCAAGCGCCTGCTGGAGCGTGCGGCGGAGCAGGGAGTACTGATGCCGCTAGACCCTCAGTTTACCTCTGTGATGCTCGCATCTCTGCCGCGCGCGGATATCATTCTATACATGCGTGATGTGGGATACAGCGCGGAGCAGATAGCGGAGGAATACTGCAGAAGCTTTGTTGACCCGCTGTTTATTCATCGCTAAGTCAGATAATAGAGGCCGTTTCGGAAGACTTGATAAGTCTAACCCGGAACGGCCTTTTTGCGTGCTATCTTCCACATTCACTTATCATTTCATTGCAACATTTGGCAAATACGCCCGTCAGTATAGTAGTACATGATAAGTTAAGGCACCTAGAAAGGATGATGAGCATGAACAAACAATGGAAGAAGCAAGCAGCGACACTGATGGTTGCGGCCATCGCTGTCTCCGGTGGAGCAGCGGCTTATGCGGCACCCCAAACTGGAGGCAGCCAGGAACAGAAACCGGTCGTAATTTCGGCTGTAATGGATTATGGCGTTCTGGTTAACGGTAAGGAAGTGGCGGGCACCGGTTATATGAACGCCGATGCGAAGCAGGTCATGATTCCGCTGCGGAGTGTATCCGAGGCGCTCGGACTTGAACTGAGCTGGAATCAACAGGACCGCTCTGCGGAGCTGACTAAACCGGGATCCCCGATCTGGACTCTCGTGCAAACGGGCAAAGACCAGTATGCGGTTAACAAAATGTATAAGTCCCTCGGCGCTGCGCCGGTGAATGTGAAGGGTACGCTTTATGTTCCGGCTAACTTCTTCAGCGAAGTGCTCCATGTTAACGTCTCGGCCGATGGCACGAAAGTGAGCATCTCGTCCGAGGAAGAAGTGAAGAAGGAAACCGTCACTGGCAAAATCACCGAAATTATCAATAACGAAGATCGCCAAGCCGTTCACATAAACGGAACGGGAACGGAAGGAATCCTTCTGAACGTGGATGAGAACACCGTTATCCGCGGTGAAGAAGGCAAGGACATCGAGTTTAAGGATCTTGCGAAGGGGATGGAGATTGAAGCCGTTCACAGCCTGGCGATGACTATGAGCCTGCCTCCGCAGACCTATGCTTATGAAATCAGCGTGAAGTCGGACAAGGAAGAGACGGAGCAGCTCGCTACAGCCGGTGCCATCGCAGACATCAATGCGGATGGCGGCAGCCTGCGCGTAACGATTAAGGGTAAGGGATTAACGGAACAATCGCCGAATGAAGTCGTCCTGAATTTGACGCCTGAGACGGTTGTCGTGAATAAAGACGGAAAAACATTGAAAGCAAGCGATTTGGCTGATAATGCAGAGATTATCGGTTATTACAGCCCGGTGCTCACCAAGAGCCTGCCGCCGATCGGCAATGCGATCAAAATCGTTCTTCAATAAGGAATGAAAACAAGGAGCCTGGCGGATACGCCAGGCTTCTTAGTCGTTAATGTAAAGCGGGGGAATGGGGATTTGAGGGATTCCATGGCACAGACCCTTTCGGAAGATCATCTAAACTTATGGTTGCAAAATGGCCTTGCATGAACTTTATAGTGAGACCTCTTTCCCTCCCTCCAGCAAGAGCAGGTATATTCGTGCCATGCGCAGAATACTGTACAACAAAATCGTCCATGACGGATGGAGGGAAACGGATGAAGCGCAGTTGGGTGAATTCGCCGTATTCATATTCGCTTGGCATGTTTGCCATGATGGTTCCGAGCCAGGCGTTCAGCTCCTTTTACATCTTTTTCTACGTGGATACATTGGGTCTTGGCATAGGGCTGGCATCCCTGGCACGAACCGTATTCCTGATCTGGGATGCGGTTAATAACCCGCTGATGGGGTATTGGTCCGACCGTACGAAGACCCGGCTGGGGCGGCGCAGGCCGTGGGTATTCGGCGCCATTCCGCTGTTTATGCTGACCTTCGTGCTGGTGTTCTCGCCGCCGGAAGGATTGTCTGAGAACGGACTGTTCATGTGGTTCTTAGTTGCCCTTATCCTGTATGAAGCGGTAGCGACCGTATTATGGGTCAATTATGGAGCGCTGTTTCCTGAGCTGTTCCGCGGAGACCGCATCCGGGCGAAAGCTTCGGCCATTCAGCAGGGCTACCAGGTTGTGGCGTTATTGATCGGTACCGCGCTGACCCCGATTATATATGACGCCATGGGATTTTCGAGTATGGCGATTCTGTACGCGCTGCTGTTCGGCGTGTTCATGTTCCTCTGCATGATGAGCGTCCGGGAGCAGGAGACGTACAGCGCCAGCGAGCCGCTGAAGCTTATCCAAGCATTCCGCGAAACCTTGCGCAACAAGAAGTTCTGGGTGTTTAACATCTCCAATTCATTCGCCCAGACAGTAAATGGCCTAATAAGCTCGACGATTCCTTTTTACGCAAAATATGTGCTCAACATCCCGGATAATCAAGTATCTATTCTGCTGGCAGCTGTGTTTGTATCGGTCATTCCGCTGGTATTCGTCTGGTACTGGATGATCCGCCGGATGGACGGCGTGAAGGCATGGCGTTTGTCGCTAGGAGTATATGGGTTATCCGTCATCCCTCTGTGGTTTGGCTATGATCTGATCAGCGGGATTCTGGCAGGCATCGGCGTGGGATTCGGTCTTGCGGGATTTCTGGTAACGCCGGCCATGGTGAGCGGCAACATCATCGACGAAGATGCGGAGCGGACGGGGCTGCGCAGAGAGGGGATCTATACGGCTGTCAGCGGATTTATTACGCGTTCCAGCGGATTGATCTCTGCCCTGGCATTTTTTGTGGTAGGCATGATATTCGGGTATGAAAGCGGTGACAACCCGGGGAGCGATCCGGAATCGACCTTCAGGTATTTGATTAGTGTCGTTCCATTGTGCTTGCTGGCGATTTCCTTCCTGTTATCGTTTGCAACCAAAATCGAATTCTCAAAAACCATAGGAGGCGGGCACGACCATGGAGCGAAGACTGATCATCAACTGTGACGATTTCGGGCAGAGCAAGGCCATGAATGAGGCGATCCGGCATCTGCTGGAGGAGAATAAAGTCTCTTCGGCAACCATTATGACCGTGGCTCCCGGCTTTGAAGAGGCGGCCTCCTGGGCGGCACGCCGACGCCAACCGAATGTGGGGCTGCACCTCACCATGACGAGCGAATTTGAGGCTCTGCGATGGAGCAGCTTAACAGGGCATTCCTCCCTTCATGATGCCAGCGGCCATCAATACCGGACCGTTCAGGAGTTTGAACGCGGGGCAGAGACGGGTGCCGTGTTAAAAGAGCTGGAGGCGCAGTATAGGTTGGCGAGCCAGGCCGGGATCCGCATCAGCCATGTGGATAATCACATGGGCAGCCTGTACGGGATGGAAACGGGGCGAAGCCTCATTCCGCAGATGCTGTGGAAGACTTCGCGTTGGCGCCTCCCCGCGCGACTATTCCGCTATATCTACCCGGAGGATCCACTGCTCAGCTCGCTGCCGAATATCGAGCGTCCGGTCGCGCTCGCTTCAGGCCTTGCTGACACGTTTGGCGTGCCGATCCCGGATTATCTGCTCTCTCATCCGTTTCCTGTTGTTGAGGGAGAGACTTACGAGAGCTTCAAGCAATCGCTGATTGATAAGCTGTACAGACTCCCTGAAGGGGTCAGTGAAACCTACGTCCATCCCGGAGCGGAAGATGAATGGATGCTGGCGAATATCCCGCATTGGGAGAAGCGGGTATGGGAGTACCGGCTGCTGTTCGATGACGATTTTGCTTACGGACTGCGGGATGCCAAGGTGATTCTGACGGATTACCGTTATGTAGAGGAGCATTTAAAGAAGCCCCGCGTGCGCTCGGCCATGAAGCTGATGAAGGCAATGGCCAAAAAAACGTAAGTCTGTGCCAAAACAAGCCATGCCGCGGCACCGGCAGGGCTTGTTTGTCTGTTAAGTACGGTTGGCTTTCGCCGACCGATGCTAGATGCTGCTGACGTATAAGTTTACTTCGCTTTAGCTTCCAGCATAGCGATCTGTTCCTTGTATTGGTCCAGCAGCTTCGCCAATGCCTCTTTAATGGCATCCGAGTCCTTGGAACCTACGGCTTTGAAGAGGTCGATTCTGGCATGGATGAAAGCCAGATCTTCATCGCTGATTTTCACTGCCTCCAAACCAGTTGCCTCGCTATGGATCACGTCGTGTTTCACTATGCCGGCATCGGTTTTAACAGCTTCGGCTACTTCTATTGCCGTACCTTCTAGTGGAGTAAACTCCTTGATCTGGATCGCTTTGAATTCCTTGATATCCCCGCTGCCCGAGGACCCGTTGATATCTACAGCCGGAGTAGCCTTCACGGCAATTGCAATTCCGAATTCGCCATCTCCCGTAACCGGCTGTGCATCACCGTTGTCTGCGTCGACAGCTGCAGCCTCCGAGAAGAAGAAGGTTCCCTCGGCTCCGGCAAGCTTGCCGTACTTCTCAAGCGTTTCTTTCCAATCCTGTACCGTTTCCGGTGCATATTTCTCTGCCAATTCCAGCGGGTTCGGCAGAATGGAGATGGTAGTGGCGGCTTGTATAGGTGCGCTTTTGCCTGGTTGTTTTGGTACATCACTTGTGTCAGCTCCTGATGCATGTACGGGGACGGCTGCCGTTCCAAGCAGGGCGGCGGACAGGGCGAGCTTGCCAAACAGTTTGTGTTTCATCGTTTAACACTCCTTGTGGGGTTGGTTTGTCTTACAGTACCCAGTGTACGAGTCAGCATTGGCAGAACATTGGTGTATTTGTGGAAAAATAATGGCAATCCCCTTCATCTTCCTACAGCTTGGTATACTGAGAGGAGATGAAGCCCGGAGGTCTATATATATGAACCAAAATTATCTCATCGCCGTGGTTGACGATGATCAGCATATACGTAATTTGGTGGAAGCTTATTTGCGCAAGGAGGGCTACAAGACGGTTGGCCTTGGCACGGCAGAGGAGGGCTGGGAGATGTGGAGAACGAATCCGCCGGATATGTGGGTGCTGGATATTATGCTGCCCGGCATGGACGGCTTCGAATTGTGCCGACGGATCCGTGCAGAGGCCGAGGTCCCGATCATCATGATCTCTGCCAAGGATAGCGAAGTGGATAAAATACTGGGGCTTGAGCTGGGAAGCGATGACTACATGGTCAAGCCGTTCAGCCCGCGCGAGTTGGTTGCCCGAATCAAACGACAGCTGAACCGATGGTACAAATTCCATCATGAGGAGCGTGTTCCGCGGCTTGCGCCGGCTTCTCCGGAGCTTAGCAACGGACGCCTTCAGTTAATGCTGGAGGAGCGGCGCGTGTTCTGGGATGGGGAAGAAGTGGATATGACCAACAAAGAATTCGAGATGCTGAAAGTGTTTGCCGAGCATCCGAACCGTGCGTTTACAAGGGATGAGCTGCTAACCTCCGTATGGGGCGACGACTATTTTGGAAGCGACCGTGCGGTCGATCATCTCATTAAACGGCTTCGCAAGAAGGTGGAGCAGCTGCCGATCGAGGCTATCTGGGGGCATGGATACCGAATGAGAGTGGATGGGGAGGAATCATCGATATGAAGCTGGTGCATCAGATCAATCTTGCGTTTGCCTTGTCGCTAATACTCGTGCTCTCCGTGACGGCGGTTGTGATTCATTATGTGCTGATGGACCATTTTATCGGGACGCAGAGAAAGGACATGCAGACCATAGGGGCTGAGCTGACGGCAAAACTCGAAACTGCCGCTGCCAAGAGCATTCCTATTGAGAGTGCGCCTTTGGCGGTTAGCGGCTTGACCTCGGCACAGGTAGCGGAAGTAGGCGTAATCATCCAGGATAACGAAGGGAATGTGGTCAGCTCGATTCCGGTAACTCCCTCCGCTCAATTCATGGTAAGTCAGGCGATTCGTCCGGACTATGTGGCTTCGTACTCATCCGCAGCGGGGAGCGGTAAATTCCTCACCGAGGTGACGGCGGTTCCTCAAGGGACGCTGACACTGATCACTCCGATCAGCAAGATTAAGGCCATTGAGCAGGCGCTGATGGGGCGTTTGATGCTCGTATTTGCTGTGGGAGGCGTAATCATGGTTATCTTAAGCTTGTTCATCACCAAGAGATTGATTAAGCCGCTCATGCTGCTGCGGGAGGAATTGAAGAAGGTGAAAGAGCGCCAGTTCTCCGAAGTTCAGCGGGTATCGGCAAGCGGAGAGATCGGCGTAGTTGCAGAGTCCGTGTACGAAATGGCGGGTGAGCTGGAGCGGTACAATCATGTGCAGAAGCAATTCTTCCAGAACGCATCCCACGAGCTGAAGTCGCCGCTCATGTCCATCTCCGGGTATGCGGAGGGAATTCGGGACGGGGTATTCGAAGGGGAGGAGATCCGCAAAGGGCTGGATATCATTATGAGTGAGAGCAGCCGCATGACCAATATCGTGACCGAGATGACGCTGCTCGCGAAGCTGGACAGCGAGGACGACATCTTTAAGGCAACGGCGGTCAATTTGAAGGAGCTCGTGGAGGAAACGATCGAAAGAGTCAATCCAGTCTTGGTGAAAAAGGGACTGTTCGTGCATCCTTCCTATGGCGATAACGAATCGTTAATGGTGTATGCTGACCGGGATAAGCTGCTGCAAGCGCTGCTGAATATCGTTTCGAATGGAGCAAGGCACGCGAGCAAGCATATATACATTCAAGCCGGTATCCAAAATAGCCGGGTATTCCTCACCGTTTCCGATGATGGCGAGGGCATATCCGAGGAACTGCTTCCGTATTTGTTCCACCGGTTTGTGAAGGGCAAGAATGGGGAGTCCGGTCTGGGTCTGGCCATTGCTCGCGCCATCGTGGAGCGCTGCGGAGGTCTGATCACGGCAGGGAATCGAACGGAGGGAGGGGCCGTCATCTCGGTTGGTTTCCCTCCGCATAGAAAGACCACCGTCTTTTAGTTCAGGTGTGTCCCCATCTAGGTCTACAGACAGAATCATAAAGATAGGGTAAGAGGGGTCTTTTCTGGGTAATTATACTTAGATAAGGCCTCTTTTTTTGCGCGTTCGCACATATCATTCAATATTCTCTAACAAAACGCGTAAGCTATAGAGGATTTCAAGTGGGAAGGCAGAATTCTGTATATATCCGGGCAAGCTGGATGATAACAGGTGACAAGCATGATACAAAATAATCAAAAGGCGATGGTGATGTTGTCCATGGATATGCAGTATCGAATTGAAAAAGATTTTCTGGGGGAAAAACAGCTTCCTGTGGAAGCCTATTACGGAATTAATACGGTTAGGGCGGTAGAGAATTTTCCGATCAGCGGGGTACCCATCCATGCAGAATTGATATCTGCACTGGGCGAAGTTAAGAAAGCCGCTGCCCTGGCGAACATGGAGCTTGGCCTGCTGCCGAAAAAGATAGGCAGTGCCATTATAGAGGCGGCAGACGAGATCATCGCGGGTAATCTCCGTTCCGAATTTATTGTCGATTCCATCCAGGGCGGAGCAGGTACTTCGATCAATATGAATATGAATGAGGTATTGGCGAACCGGGCGCTGGAGATTTTGGGGAAACAGAAGGCCGAGTATTTCTACTGCAATCCTAATAATCATGTTAATATGTCGCAGTCCACGAACGATGCCATCCCGACGGCGATCCGCATCGCGTCTTACCGTCTGACGCAGGATCTGCTTGAGGTGTTCCGGACCTTGGTTGCCGGCATTCAGGAGAAGGCCAAGGAATTTGATGATGTCATCAAGATGGGGCGCACGCATCTGCAGGATGCGGTACCGATTCGACTCGGACAAGAGTTCGGGGCTTATGCCAATGTTCTGACACGTGACATCAACCGGATCGAGCGGGCCGCGCAAGGCTTGCTAGTCGTTAATATGGGGGCGACCGCGGTAGGTACGGGGCTTAATGCAACACCGGACTATATGCACAGTGTCGTCCAGCATTTAATTGAGCAGACAGGCTTCTCCTTGAAGCAAGCCGAAGATTTGGTCGATGCCACCCAGAATACCGATGCGTATATGGAATTGTCGGCTGCGCTCAAAGTGTGTGCCGTGAATTTCTCGAAAATGTGCAACGATATCCGCTTGATGGCTTCCGGTCCGAGAGCGGGCTTGAACGAATTGAACGTACCGGCAAGACAACCGGGTTCGTCGATTATGCCGGGCAAGGTCAATCCGGTGATGGCTGAGGTCATGAACCAGGTGTCGTTCCAGGTTATCGGCAATGACCATACGATCAGTTTGGCATGCGAAGCCGGGCAATTCGAACTTAACGTCATGGTTCCTGTCGCAGCGAACAACTTAATGCATTCCCTCAAAATCCTGAAGAACGGCATGGATGTGTTCTACAAGAATCTGATGGTCGATCTTACGGCGAATAAGGAACGCTGCAAGTACTTCGTGGATAACAGCTACGGCATTATTACGGCATTGAACCCGCATCTGGGTTATGACGTAGCCTCCAGACTCGTGAAGGAAGCGCAGAAGACAGGTCAAAGCATCAGGGAGATTATTCTGGAGCAGGGTCTTTTGACAGAGGAACAGATCCAGGTCATTCTGGACCCTTATCATATGACATCTCCAGGTATTGCCGGAGAAGAGTTCCTGCTGAACCAATAAGGTGTACCCTTGTTTTATCGATACGAAGAGCCGACCAAGATGTCATCTTGGTCGGCTCTTTTTTGGTGCTGTCGATTATCTCTGACGGATGTCGTAGATTTATGGATTGTTGAGTGCAGCTATAAGAGAGGCAATGACGTTCTTCTCGGGATCATCCAGCTCCTTGTTCGTTTGCCATTGCTCGAGCTCTTCTTCCACCTGTGTAACATTCTGATAACCAAGATGGTAAGCAATATTGGAAATGACGCTTTGCCTCATATCGTTGTCACTCAAATCAGCGAGTGCTCGAACCACGCCCTTCGTGTCTCTGGCAAACAATTCTCCTGCAGTGGCGGCGTATTGCTCGGCAGAGGCACCGTCGAGATTGGTGGTTGCCATGAACAGGCTCCTGTAATGTTCGGGTTTGATAAGGGACCGGTGGGTATACAGCAGCTCAAGAGTCTCCAATGTTTTGCCACTGCTCAGGCGGTTGTATTCTGTCCAGTCCATGCCTTCCAATTGAGCAAGCATGTTCGTGACTTTATCCTCGGTATTCATGTCTTCTCCTTCATATAATGAAAATACGTTTTCCGCCGTACTGTTGTAGTCCGCCACTGCAGTTGTCGGAGGTTCGGATGATGGAGCCGGCGCTTCAACTGGATTGCTCGAACAGGCTGTTACAAGAAATAGGACAGCCATGAGGAACAAGTAAGCCATATTGGGTTTGAACATGGATTCTCATCTCCTTTACATCCTAAACGGATATTTGCTGTAAATAGTTACATAAACAGGAGGAGAACATAAGAATATGTTTCCAAATATCTGCTTATCCCGTATGCCTTGATAAATGTTAAGATGAAAGCTGCCATGTTCACATTCGATTAAGTTTTACTGGCAGGCTCCATTTGCCGATAAAAGTGATAGAATAAACGTTAGGTTAGATTAAAGTGGCAGTATGATAAAAAGGGGTATGTGGTTTTGGATAATCGATGTGGTGAAATAACCGATCAGGAGATCATTCGGCAAACGAAGCAGCAGTGTATAGACAAGGGGATGAACCCGGAGCTGATTCCAACACATACGAATCGATTGAATGACGAAGTATTGGCCGCAAGACGTGCAAAATATAAAGAATACATCGAAGTGATACAGGTTTTCGTGAATAAGTTTCTTTCTTCAGGATCAGGAAACCCTGTCGTGATTACGATTACGGATAACGAGGGATTCATTCTTGATATGGAAGGGGACCCGACCATCATAGAAACAGCCCGGTATTTGGGTATCACCGAGGGCAACGGCTATTCCCAAGAAGATGGTCCAAGCTCTATTGATCTGTGTCTCCGGTACGAACGGCCGTTTACGTTGATAGGAGAGGATCATTTTCATCACATTCTGCACCGTATGGCATGTTATTCGGCTCCCTTTCACAGCGTGGATGGGAAGGAAATCCTAGGAACCATTTCTCTAATGACGAACAGGGAGTTTGTTCACCCACATTTGCATGCTTTGCTGTGTACGATGGCCGATTCCCTGGAACGGGAGATGGTTACCCGCAAACAGAACACGCAGCTGCAAACCTTGAATCAGGTGCTTCTCGGAACGAATCATTATGGCGTGATCATTACCGATGCAAAGGGTCAGATTCTGGAGATGAACGAAACCAGCTTAAGCCTGCTGTACAAAGGCGGCAGTGATCGGAGACGAACCCAATATGTGGGTCGCTCGGTGTTTGGTATTAAGCCGATTGGCGAGTATTATGAGCAGGTGATACACCGGCAGCAAATCTGCATCGGAGAAGAGCTTTCGCTTGAGATATCCGGAAACATGAATCATTATATACTGGATGTTCAGCCTGCTTACGACCGTGGGGGACAGCTCATGCGGGTGGTAGGTTTTCTTCGTGATATTACGGAGTTGAAGCGTACGGAGGAAGTACTGCGGAATACGGAAAAGCTGGTGTTTGCCGGTCAGGTTGCCGTAAGCATCGCCCATGAAGTGCGTAACCCGCTCACCACGGTGAAGGGAATGCTCCAGTTGGCGAATAAGGAGGCCTGTCTTCGGCACTATGATCTGATCATGTCCGAGCTGGAACGGGCCAATCTGATGGTAGGGGAATTTATGATTTTGGGCAAGCCCCAGGCTGCGGTCTTTAAGCTTGAGGACTGCGGTCAAATTCTGGATGAGGTGCTCCACTTGTTTGCGATCCAGGCGGAGCTTAGCGGGATTGAAATGACCCGAAACATCGGGCAGAATGCTACGATTCTATGCGACCGGAACCAGATTAAGCAAGTTTTTCTTAATATTCTGAAAAATGCGATGGAAGCCTTGCCGCATGGCGGGAATATTCACATTCATCTGGATGTGCAGGAAGGATATCAACGCGTGATCTTTACGGATAACGGCTCCGGCATGACGGACGATGTGCTCCAGCGGATTGGGGAGCCATTTCATACGACCAAGCCGGACGGCAATGGCCTTGGCATTATGATCGTCCATCGGATCATGGAGAGCCATAATGGCCGGATTGTCATCCGGAGCGAGGAAGAGCGAGGGACATCGGTCGAAATAAGTCTGCCGATCTCGTAATATGTCGATACTTAGATAGGTGTAACTTGTTGTGATATTATGCTAAATTATTAGAGGGTTTTTATATCCACACTACGAGGTTGACATCTAAAGGAGGATTTTTTTCTTGGATTGGCAGGATATCCTATTTAAGTTTGTAGGCGGCTTGGGCATTTTTCTGTTCGGCATCAAGTACATGTCGGACGGACTGCAGAAGTCAGCAGGAGACAAAATGCGCGGGTTGCTGGAGAAATACACGTCCAACCCGGTGCTGGGCGTGCTGGTCGGTGTCGGTGTCACGATTCTGATTCAATCCTCATCAGGAACGACCGTGATGGCGATCGGACTGGTCAATGCGGGACTGATGACACTTCGACAAGCCATAGGCGTTATTATGGGCGCCAACATTGGCACAACCATGACTGCATTTATCGTGGGGATCAAAATTGAAGAATATGCACTGCCCATTATTGCGGTAGGAGCGTTCTTTTTATTTTTCTTTAACAAGAAAAGATTTCAATATATTGGCCAAGTGATTTTTGGATTTGGTACCCTGTTCCTAGGGTTGTCGACTATGGGCAGTGGGGTGAAGCCGCTTAGTCAGCTTCCTGCCTTCACGGATTTTATGATCCAGCTAAAGGACCAACCGATCCTGGCTCTTATTGTTGGTACTTTGTTCACGGTGATTGTGCAAAGCTCGAGCGCGACCATCGGTATATTGCAGACGATTGCAGACGAAGGCATGATCAGCCTGCAAGGATCGCTACCGATCCTGTTTGGCGATAACATCGGGACCACTATTACGGCAGTGCTTGCTTCGATTGGCGCAACAGTCGCCGCAAAGCGAACAGCCTTGGTGCACGTCATCTTTAACGTCATCGGTGCCATTATCTTTATGATTCTGCTGATTCCCGTGCATTCTCTGGTGGCGTGGCTGGGTGAAGGCGTTAATATCCGTATGCAAATCGCATACGCTCACGGCATCTTCAATACGACCAATGCCCTGATCTTCCTGCCTCTAATTCCGACTCTGGCCTGGATCGTAACCAAGATCATTCCCGGCAAAATGCAGGAAATTGAATTTAAGGCGATTTATTTGGATGAACGTTTACTGGCCACTCCGGCTGTCGCTTTTGGACAAGCCCAGCATGAAATTCTGCGCATGGGGCAATATGCCCGAGAGACGCTCAATGATGCGTCTGCTTTCTTTTTCAGCAGGGAACCCCGGGTGGGGGAACTCGCCCTGCAGAAGGAAGAGCTTATCAACGAATTGAATCGGAAAATTACGGATTATATGGTGAAAATCCAGCAGCAGAACGGATTGCCGGAAGGGGAGTCCGAAAAAGCCTCCGGTTGGTTCCAACTGGTGAACGATATTGAGCGGATCGGCGATCATGCGGAAAATATCGTGGAGCTCTCCGAATTCAGCATTAATAAAAAGGTTGAGTTCTCAGAGGAAGCCGGGCGCGAGCTGAAGGAAATGCTGTCCTTAGCCGACAAGGCGGTGGAACGGGCGCTGACTGCGTTAGAGCATAATGACGTGGCCGCGGCTCAAGAGGTGCTGGACTATGAGCGGCAATTAGACGAGATGGAAGTTAGGTTCCGCAAGAGTCATATCCAGCGGTTGAACCAGAATCTGTGCACAGGGAACTCTGGAGCGGTCTATCTGGATATTCTGAGCAACTTGGAACGTGTCGGAGACCACAGTAAGAACATCGCTCAATTCGTCATGCACGAGGAGTAGGCTTAATCGATATGGATTCCATAGAAACAGCGCTGGCCAAGCCAGTCCTTAGAACTCAAGGACAGGGCATGCCAGCGCTGTTTGTTATAGGATAAAGTACTTCATCCTTATTCCCAGTAACGGGACATAATGTCCGTAGCCCATTCGGGCTGCTTGGTCTGCGTCTTCGGCAAAAACTCCTCCATGACAGGTTTGATATCAACGACGGGAGTCCCGTCTATGGCATCCAGCCCTTTTACGAAAACGGACCTGCCCTCTCTGCTTACCAACTCCACCATGGTGGCTCCTAGTCTGTTGGGTCGGTTCTTGCCCCGCTGGGCGAAGATACCGACCTTGGGAAAGCTCGGATTATTTCGCGGATGTCTCGCCGCGTACTGGATGCTGTCGTCCTGGACGAGATGGAATACATAGATGATTTCGAGGTGGCTGAACGTTTCAATCCCATCCAGGGAGCTTTCATCCCACGCTTCGCCCAGCTTGATCTCCGAGATGACATCCCCCCAGTAATCATCCTGAATCGCCTTTCTTTCGTTATGGACCATTCCGATTGCCTGTATCGTATACATGCGTTAACCTCCTTTTAGGTTATCGTTCCTTCATATAAACTTCCGGCGTTTTACCGATCACCGCTTTAAAATCCCGGATAAAATGCGACTGGTCGTAATAGCCCATGTCCATGGCCAATTGCAGTGCATCCTGTTGATCAAGGCCTTCAAGCATCTCGGCGGCATTTTGCAGCCGGTACAGGCGGATCACCCATTTAGGGCTTACCCCGACGTACTGCTTGAACAGGCGCTGAAGTGATCTCGGGCTCATCTGGAACCATTCGCTAACCTGCTCGACTCGGATGATGTCCCGGTTGTGATGAATGTGATCGATGATGGCATGAATCCGTTCGATCTGTTCGTCTTCTTCGGGGAGAACACGGCGGATAAGCTCCTCCATGTACCTGACTTTTTGCTCCGGTTCTTCTGCGGTCAATAGCTGCTGTTCCAGCGTATGGGAGTCGACTCGGAGAATCTCCATGGTCCCTATGGAGGAATCCGTCAGACGGTCCATGGACGTGTTCACGAACGGATAGAATCCGCCGGGTCTGAACTTGATTCCGAATACTTGGCCCCTCCCCTCCAGATGGTGGGAATGCCTGGTGCTGGATACGCCGTAAAAAGCGGTTCGATGAAGCTGGACGACCAAGTTTGCGCAAGGATTAGGAACAACATCCTGCAGATGAGGCTCCTGACCGGTTAAATCCCAATGAATGATCCAGTAATGCTTGATGAAATAGGAAAGGTCGCTGGATGGGGGAATTCGCAGGAGCTGGAACTTCTCTCCGGCTCTTTTCATGTTCAAAATGCCAAGGCTGGACTGATGAGGATGCTGAATCATGGACATAAACACCTCCAATTAATCCGTAGCAGGCCTGGATCGATAGACCATAGATCACTGGCCCCATACGGGACTTGTGCTTGTGATTTGAAGTGATTCCATAGGTTGCAGCCTGTCGCATTTTTACAATACTTGGATCGCAGCTGCTTGATAACATCATCATATCACAGGAGGACAAGTCGGTCTTCCTGCGCATTTTATAGAGGGTAGGAGGAAGCTGCATGGAGCCGTTGCAATATGAGTTTTATATCGGTGCTTCGCCGGAGAAGGTATGGGATGTCTTAATTTCGCCGGAGGGTACGCGGGCCACCTTTTTCGGGAGCGAACTGAGATCTTCATTTGAAGTCGGGGAGCCTTATGCTTATGTGGGTCCGGGGAATGACGGGGAGGAGACGGTTCATGTCTATGGGAAGGTTCTGGCTTATGAGCCGCAGAAGACACTGAGTCTGTCCGAGCATCCGGGGCCGTCGTATTATGCCAATCATGAGGAGCTGGAGTCTCGGATTACATTCACTCTCGAGCTGGTAGGGAATTGTACCAAGCTGACGCTCGTCAATGATCAATATACGCCAAATCACCCGTCCCGTGCCAAGGCAGCGGAAGGCTGGTGGATGACCATGAGCATTCTGAAGACCTATGCGGAGACGGGGAAGACGCTGGAATTAGGCTGGTAGCCACAGGGTGAATAATCGGCATATGGCCGACAGCATCCAAGCATCCGGCTGGACTGTACCGTTACGCATGATGCATGGAATCGTTATATGCCCAGGAAAGAAAGTCGATTAAAGAGCCGTAATGGCTCTTTTTTTGCGGGGGTTTATAGAGGCAGG
Organism: Paenibacillus sp. FSL W7-1332; assembly: GCF_037969785.1. Taxonomy (NCBI): domain Bacteria; kingdom Bacillati; phylum Bacillota; class Bacilli; order Caryophanales; family Paenibacillaceae; genus Paenibacillus; species Paenibacillus sp. FSL W7-1332. Next base: position 650,313 of record NZ_CP150209.1, read on the forward strand.
CAGCAGGCGTATAAGCCGTTTAATTTCTTCACCGTGTGTATTTTATAGGAGGTTTGGAGTCTGATCAGTCAGAAGCCTATTTACGGTGTGTAGCAGATGGATAGATTGTACCAATAAGGGAAACTCTATACCTAAAAAGGAAGGGAGGTCCAAGGGTGAGCTGGATCATGATTTTGAAGGCGGTGGGAATTATTGTTGCCGGAACCATCCTATTTCGGATCGGCGGCAGGAAATCCATCTCACAGATGACCATTACGCAGGTTGTCATTATGATCGGGATTGGTTCATTGCTCGTACAGCCTCTAAGCGGTCAGGGCTATTGGGTTACGATCGGGGTTGCTACCGTCCTCATTCTCTCTATGGTTATTATGGAGTACATCGAGTATAAGGCTGACGGGCTGGAGACGTTAATCTCCGGCAAATCGGTGGTGGTCATTGAACACGGCAAACTTCATGAGGCCAGTCTCGACAAGCTGAGACTCACGGTGGATAAGCTGGAGATGAGGCTAAGACAGGCGGGAATCGCCAATATATCGGACGTGGAGTGGGCTACGCTGGAGGTCAGCGGAAATCTGGGATACACCTTGAAGAGCCATAAGCAACCGGCTACAAAAGAGGATATTAACCAGCTTATGGCGCTCATTAGCCAGATTGTCCCTGTCCCTGCCACACCTCAATCGGAGACCAGCTCCGCTGCTAGCCTCTTCTCTGAAATCAAGAACGGCCATCAGTCGAAAGTGCCGGAGAAATGGCAGTAATTAGAACTGGAGTGGAATGACGAATTGGTTGAGAACCAAAAGTGGGAGTTGCTTCGCTTTTGGTTCTTTCACTTGCCAAATTTCTGATAGCGGGTATGATTTAGGTATCCATCCCGGCTTGCCGATAAGCGGCTTCCGGCAATGGGAAAGATGGGAGTGAATGAAACATGACGGAGCGGAGGCAACTCCCTGTCCAGCAAATTCGTATCGGTATTATCGGAAGCCAGACGATCGTTGATAAAATTATGAAGGTCATTGAAACCTTTCCTTCCTTTGACCCCGTACCGCTTGTTTTTCAGGATGATGACGAAGCGCCGGCCCTGGCTGAGCGGATCGGAGGCGAGGTTGAGGTGTTGTTCCTCTCGGATCCGCTGACCCAGCGCAAGGTGAAGGAGCTCGGACAGGTCTCGATCCCTGTGCATTATGTCCCCGTCACGGACGCGGGTTTATATAAAGCGTTGTTCCATGCCGGGGAGCGGGGAAGACTGGCTGGCGGCATATCGGTGGATACTTTAACCGAGACGATGGTGGTCCGGACGATAAGGGATCTGGGTATCCCGGCCGTACAGGCCGCCATTTACGATGGACCGGCTTATGCCCCGAAGGAGAACCTGGTTGCTTTTCACCGTCTACAATATGAATCCGGCGCGTGCTCCGTTGCGTTCACGGGCGTGGAAGCGGTGGCCCATGAGCTGACGAGGCTCGGGGTCCCTAATGAGTGGCTGCTGCCTTCCGATCAGGATATCGTGGTATCGCTGGAGCGGGCTTTGCTGTCTACGGCATCCCGCCGCAGCAGGGAAGGCCAGATCGTGGTGGGGATGATTAATATAGATGATTTTGGAACCCAGGCGTTAAGACGGAATAATGAGCATGAGGTGCAGAAGCTGAAGCTGGACATTCACCGGATGGTGCTCGATTATGTGGAATCGCTTGACGGATATCTGACCCATCTGGGCGGGGACGAGTATTTGTTCTTCACGACACGCGGTATCTTTGAACGGGAAACCGGCGGCTATAAAACGATCCCCTTGGCTAAAGACGTGAACAAAACCTATGGCATTTCGCTCAGCATCGGCATGGGTTTTGGCCAGTCGGCCAGCATGGCGGGAACCAATGCGCGAATCGCGATGCGGAAATCCAAGGAGGTGGGCGGCAACGCCTGCTTTATCGTGCGTGAGGACGGCACGCTGATCGGACCGCTGGAGATGTCCGACCCTGTGCAGGAGGTGCTGTCCTTTACGGATGCAGGGCTGATCAAGCGGGCAGAGGACGCAGGGATGACGAGCGCCTACTTGAGCAAGCTGCTGAACCAGCGTGCCCGTTCGGGTAAATATGAATACAAGGTCCATGAGCTCGCTCACCTGCTGGACATTACCGTCCGCAGTGCACATCGGCTGCTCCAACTGTGGACCGACAACGACTTGGTTGAGATAGCCGGAATCGAGAAGGTGCCGAGGGGAAGGCCAAGGCAGATATTCAGATTCACGTTTTTGGAGTAGCGTTGTGAAATAACTTTGGGAACACTGGCGCCTCTTCCGTTATGCGACGGAGGAGGCGCTTTTCCGGTATGGTCCCGCTAGAAGAGTTTTTTTAGCGCGCCTGCAACCTTCCAGATGATGGAACCGTTAGTAGATAAAATGGGAAATATTTATCTACAGGGGGCTGAAGTATGGGAAAGCGGGGTTCATGGATTGCTGCTTTGATGCTTATCGTATTGCTGGTCAGCGGCTGCTCTTCGGGTACTCAAGACAAAAGCACCGGAGGTGCCGCGCCCGTCGAAAAGAAAGTAACATCGACGGATCATGCCTCAAACAAATCAGACGGAGGTGCGGCGGAAGCCGAAAGCGCAACGGCGGATAAGAGCAAGAACAGCGCCGAGGAGCCGGCATCGGCGGATGCTGAGCTTCCGAATATGCCATCGCCTGCCCAGACTTCCGGCGCAGGGTTTAACTCGCAGGATTTGTCAAGCGGCCTCAACCAAAAGCTGATGTACAAAGCGAATATCGTGATGGAGATTCAGGACTATGGAAAAGCGCAGTCGGAAGTCCGGAACACAGTGACGCTTTCCGGCGGTTATATTGTTAATTTCAGCGAAACCCAGTCCAGCAGCGAAAAAGGCGGCACGTTTATTGTGAAAGTTCCTGCGAACGGTTTCTCCTCCTTTATAGACCGTTTGGAGAACATTGCGCATGAAAGCCTGCAGCGAAGCATCGAAGGGCAGGACGTGACCGAGGAATACATCGATTTGGAATCCAGGCTTAAGGCCAAGCAAATCATGGAGGAGCAGTACGTCGCCTTCATGAAAAAAGCAACAAAAACGACCGACCTTGTCGCTTTTGCCAACGAGCTGGAGCGCATTCAATCCGAAATCGAGCAGATGAAAGGCCGGATGCGTTACATTGACCAAAACGTGTCTTACTCCACGGTAGAAATCAGGCTTTACGAGTCGCCCGAAAAAAAGGATGATCCCAAAACGTCCGCCATTCAAGCGCCGCTCGGACAGCGGGTTTCCCAAGCTTTTCAGGGCAGCATCGATGTGATCACCATCATCATCCAATGGATTATCGTCATCCTTTCCGGTTCACTTCCCTTATTGGTCATCGCGGCCTTCGTTCTGCTCATCCTATGGCTGGCACGAAGATCGGGGCAGCGGAAACGGGAAGAGGCAGCCCGAATACGAAAGCTGCTCAATAACGGCGTGACATCGGAGCAAGGGCATCCGGAAGGACACAAGGACGAGGATAAACGATTGAAAGACGAATAACGGCAGGAGCAGACCAAATACATCAAAAAACAATCATAAAATCCAGAGGAAGGCAAAGGCAAATCTTCAGATTCACCATTCTGGAATAGAATATCAGATATGTATTATAATGGAGGACGAGGTGATCGTGATGAATAAAACGAAGGTCAAATTTACTCGCGTTGAGAAAATCGTCATCTTCACGATGCTGGGGCTGGCAGCCTCCTTTATCATTGCCTTCCTCGTGCTTCGACACATCGTGCTGAACGTTTCGTTTGCTCCCTGAAACCAGGGAGCTTTTTTTAGGAGATGAGAAAATATAAACATCCGAGGCTTAGCATCTTTATTTCGCAGGTAAAACTTCCTCTAAACACGATCTATCTACCTATTTAAAGACGATTTAAAGATTTGTCTTTATATCAATTGGGGCCGTATGATGAAGAAGAATCATCAATCGGAGGAGGAGATTGTTCATGTTAACCGTTGCGGAATTAGAAGCGAAGCTGGCGGAGCCTTCAGCACAGCTTGTTGCCGATCTGGCATCTTTGGAGGGGGATATTCTTGTGTTGGGCGTCGGCGGGAAAATGGGTCCCAGCCTTGCAAGGCTGGCGGCCAACGCCGTTCGGGAAGGCGGTGGAGGCAAACGGATCATCGGCGTATCGCGGTTCTCGAACCAGGAGGCTAGACGTGAGCTGGAGGAGGCGGGCGTTCAGACGATGTCGTGCGACCTGCTGAACGATGGGGAACTGCAGCAGCTGCCCGAGGCTCCGAACGTGATCTACATGGCGGGCAATAAATTCGGCACGACCGGGCGTGAATATTTTACTTGGGCGATGAACTCGTACTTGCCGGGCCGGGTGGCCGAGAAATTCAAGCAATCCAGAATGGTCGTATTTTCATCAGGAAATGTGTACCCGTTCTCACCGGTGGGCAGTGGCGGAGTCAACGAATCGGTAGCGCCGGAGCCGGTTGGAGAGTATGCGCAGTCTTGTCTCGGCAGAGAGCGCGTCTTTGAATATTTTTCCCACCAGAATGGTACGCCGATGGCGATTTACCGCCTGAATTATGCCATCGACATGCGGTACGGCGTTCTGCATGAGCTGGCCAGATCGATTCACGAGGACCGGCCGATTCACCTGGCGATGGGGCATGCGAATATCATATGGCAAGGAGATGCCAATGAGATGGCGCTCCGTTCGCTCCTGCACTGCAGCTCTCCTCCGGAGATCATCAACATTACCGGACCGGAGACGATGTCGATCCGCTGGGCGGCACAGGAATTGGCGGCACGGATGGGCAAGAAAGTGACCTTTACGGGTACGGAATCCGAGACCGCACTCCTGAACAATGCTGCGAAATCCCACCAGCTGTTCGGTTATCCGAAGGTGTCTCTGCTGCAGATGCTGGACTGGACCGCAGCATGGGTACAAACGGGCGGCGAGAGCTGGAATAAGCCGACTCACTTCCAAGAGAGAAAGGGGAAATTTTAATGAGCGGACAGGTTCCTGCAACTCAACGTTTAGCCCCCGAGAAGCTTAAAGCTCTGCATGAAGGGCTTGTCATACCGGCTCACCCGCTTGCTTTGGATGAGAACCGAAAGCTGGACGAACGACGCCAGCGGGCATTAACGCGCTATTATGCGGCATCCGGTGCGGGCGGTGTTGCCGTCGGCGTTCATTCGACACAATTCGAGATCCGTGACAAGGGCATCGACTTGTATGAACCCGTGCTGCGACTTGCGGCAGAAGAGGTTCGCAAGGCGAAGCTGGATCGCCCGTTCATTATGGTGGCCGGTGTCTGCGGCCCCACGGAGCAGGCTGTAGTGGAAACGGAGATCGCCCGCAAGCTCGGCTATGACGCCGTCCTCCTCAGCATGGGCGGTTTAAGCGGCTGGAGTGAAGAAGACATTCTAAGGCGCACGGAGAAGATTGCGCAGAGGATGCCGGTGATCGGGTTCTACCTTCAGCCGTCGGTTGGGGGCAACATTTTCTCCTTCGACTTTTGGCGCGCCTTCGCCGAAATTCCGAATATCGTGGCAATCAAGATGGCTCCCTTCAACCGCTATCAGACGATTGACGTCGTCCGTGCCGTCTGTTATTCGAGCCGCAGAGATGACATTGCGCTCTATACGGGGAATGATGATAACATCGTCAACGATTTGCTGACGACGTATCAATTCCAAGTGGACGGGACGCTGGTCACCAAGCCTATCGTCGGCGGTCTGCTCGGTCATTGGGCGGTCTGGACCAAGAAAGCGGTAGAGCTGCTGGAAGAAATCAAGGAGGCACGCACAGAGAAGCAATTCGCGAAGGAGTGGCTCACACGCAATGTGGAGATTACCGACTCCAATGCAGCCTTTTTTGATCCCGCACATCAGTTTGCAGGCTGTATTCCGGGCATCCATGAGGTGCTCCGCAGGCAGGGGCTGCTGCAAGGCACATGGTGCCTGAATCCGCATGAAACGCTGTCTCCCGGACAATCCGAAGAGATTGACAGAGTCTACCGGGATTATCCGCATTTGAACGATGACGATTTTATACAAGAGCACTTGGAAAGTTGGCTGGCGGACTGATACAATGAGGGCAGAATAGTTGAAAGTGGGGAATCGCGCATGCGGTTTAAAGATGTGTTTTCTATTATTGGGCCCAGTATGGTGGGGCCGTCGAGCTCTCATACCGCTGGGGCCGTGCGGATCGGAAGGGCTGCGCGGCGCATATTTGGAGCATTCCCCGATCAAGCGGAAATTGTGTTCTACGGTTCTTTTGCCGAAACCTACCGCGGCCACGGCACCGATCTGGCTGTCGTGGGCGGATTGCTCGATTTTGCCACGGATGATATGCGTATCCGGAATTCGATCGAGCTTGCGGAGGCGGCAGGCATTGAACTTAATTTCAAAACGGCACAGAATGTGGCCTTTCATCCGAACACCGTGGAGCTGAGGCTGACGGACGGCGATCATACCGACGTCATTGCAGGCGCTTCCATTGGCGGAGGCAGTGTGGAAATGCTGCGCGTGAACGGTTTCGACGTTAAGTTTACGATGAATTATCCGGTGCTGCTGGTCTTTCATGATGATACGCCGGGCATGGTCGCGCATATCACCCGGCTCCTGGAGGCAGGCGGCGTCAACATTGCCTATATGGACGTGGACCGCAAGGGAAGAGGCGGCGATGCCATGACGGTGGTGGAGTCGGATGAAGCGGTCCCGGCTGAGTTGATGAAGCATATCGAAGGGCTGCCGAGCGTGCACCGCGTCGTCGTTGCGGATTTGACAGTAGAGGAGGCGCAGTCATGAAGTTTTCTACGCTGGAGCAAATCATTGCGTGCTGCCGGGAGGACCAGGTTACAATCGGCCAGCTGATGCTGAATGAGCAGATCAAGGAAACCGGCAAGAGCAAGGAAGAGACGTTTAAACAAATGGCCGATTATTACGGCATTATGAAGGAAGCGGTGCACCGGGGGATCCATGAACCTGTTCCTTCCAAAAGCGGACTGACCGGCGGGGATGCCGTGCGCGTCCATCAATATATGAGCAGCGGGGTGCCTGCGCTCGGTACCGACGCTTGCACGGCACTGGCCTACGCGCTGTCCGTGTCCGAAGTGAATGCCTCCATGGGGCGCATCGTGGCCACGCCGACAGCAGGCTCCTGCGGCATTATCCCCGGCGTATTCGTCAGCACGCAGGAGCGCTTCGGCTGGGAAGACGAGCGTCTGGTGATGGGGCTGTTTAGCGCAGGCGCGATCGGCTACGTGATCGCCAATAATTCGTTTATTTCCGGTGCGGAGGGCGGCTGTCAAGCCGAAGTGGGCTCAGCCATCGGCATGGCGGCAGGCGCTCTGACAGAGCTGAGGGGCGGCACGCCGGAGCAAGCGGTTCATGCCGTTGGACTTGCACTGAAAAATTCCTTAGGGCTCATCTGCGACCCGGTTGGCGGACTGGTCGAGATTCCTTGTATCGTGCGCAACGGCTTCGGCGCCGTGACCGCGCTGGCGGCATCGGATATGGCGCTGGCCGGCGTTCGAAGCGTCATCCCGTCGGATGAAGTGATTGACGTGATGCTGGAAGTCGGCACGGCTATGCCGGCCAAGCACCGGGAAACGGCGAAGGGCGGACTTGCGCAGACGCCGACCGGTAAGAAAATCTTGAAGGATTTGTACGGCAAGGAAGGCAAGAAGCTGCGCGAAAAGGGCACAAAAGGGGGGGAGTAACCGGGTGTGACGCTGTTGAATATCGGTATTATCGGACTGGACGCGTCCCACATGGTCGTTTTTCCCCGGAGGATCGCCGGACTTTCCGCTTAGCACCGGCCGGGTGGATGCCTTCATGAAGGAGATCAAGGAGCAATTCGGCGTTGCGCTTCTGAATACTGGAAGAGCTGGTTGTCGCTTGTGCTGCCGTCCTTCTGCTGTCGGCAGATGGGCGGGTGCACCTGCGGCAGTTCCGCTCGATCGCGCTTCCTATGGCAAGCGGGTGTTCCTCGACAAGCTGTTGGCGCTGCGTACGCATGAGGCGAAGGAGATCCTCACTTGGTATCGGCTGTTGAAAAAGTTCGAAGTACTCTCTGGATAAGGATGAACAATAAACATGCTATATAAGAGATTGTCCCAAAAGTCATCATGGATGACTTTTGGGACAATCTCTTACCATCTATAGATTCCAAATCCGATACAAAATGACTGGCTGCCTCCGTATGTAAGAGAAGATCTTGTGGCTCAACTCCTTGACTCATCAAGGCCGCGATGCTCTGTTCAGCATATCCCAAAATCTTGTCGACATCCGAAAATGCAGTAAGATCCCCGCCGTCTGCCAGCGGCTAGCCGGCTGTCTTCAGCGCACGGACGGTCATCACCATCATGTTCTGGCGGTGAGCGACTGATATCCTCTAAAGGTCTGGTGAGTAAAGGCGCTTACAATCCCCATTCCACTGCAACGGCGATATCATCGGCGATATCCTCGTTAGTATGCACATCGCTGAACAAGAACTCCGATTTGGCGGTACCCTCTAATTCATGAGCTTTAATTAGAAGCGAGACGGAATCTTGATCGAAGCGGCAGGAGTAAAGCTGCCTTCTGCCGCTTCCTGGATGATTCCTCCTGTTACCTTGAGCACGCCAACACCGACATCAGGCCCAACTCTGGCACCAACGCCAGCTCCAGCACCGGTACCAACGCCGGCTCCAACTGAGGCCGGATAGAGCAATTACCCGTGCCGAGTTTGTATTTGTATTGTCCAGTCTCCTCGATGTGAATGGCACGAAGCTTGCAGATTTCAAGGATATCCACAAGCATTGGGCACAGGATGCTCTTGCTGATTTCGCTGCAGCCGAACTATTCAAGGTTACAAGGATGGCAGCTTTAAGCCTAATAAATCGATTACTCGTGAGGAATGGTGGTCAGCTTATCCCGTATTTTGGATCTGGAAAACCTGCGGAAGGAATCATAAGGCGTGGACTTCTTGGACCTGCAGGGATCATGGGCATCAGATATCATTAGACGGACTGCGCATGCAGGAATCAGCTCCGGTAAACAAGCACTGTTGGAGCATCTAAAGTAAAACCATGCTACTATAGCGCCCCTGATAGGGAAGGACCTGTGATTCTTCAGGCCATTCATATCAGAGGCGCTTTTCATATTTATAGTAGATTACAGGATTTACGCTGACAGCAACAATTTGTTATCGATGCTTTTAAATTATCGTATATCTGAATTCATGGGGACGGTAAGATAAATCTATAAGAAAGGTCAACCATGTTGGTACAGAAGGGAAGCATGCGAATGAAACAAACGGAATCATCCAATAAGCAAAGCGAAAGCGGCAAGAGTATAACGCAGGCTGCTTCAAACCGAAAGGGTGCGAAGTGGAAAAAGACGATTGTACTCGATATGATGCTGGCACCGGCGCTTATTCTGACGTTTATTTTTTCTTACATTCCAATGGCAGGTCTAGTCATGGCGTTTCAAAATTACAGGCCGGCGTTAGGGATGACGGGATCAGAGTGGATCGGATTTGATCACTTTAAATTTTTGTTCAGCATTGATGAGAACGTTCAAGTCATCTGGAATACGGTCATTATCGCAGGGCTGAAGATGGTTGCGAATCTGATCGTTCCTTTCATTTTTGCTCTTCTTTTAAATGAGATCCGAAAGATGCTCTTTAAAAGAGTAGTCCAAACGATTGTTTATATGCCTCATTTTCTGTCTTGGGTACTTGTGGGGGGGATCTTGATTGATCTGCTGGCACAGGATGGGGGCCTTGTGAACCAGACTCTAACCGGCGTTTTTGGCATAAAACCGATATTCTTTTTGGGAGACGGGGACTGGTTCCGCTTTGTCGTGGTAGTGAGTGATGTGTGGAAAGAGTTCGGTTTCAACACCATTGTTTTTCTGGCAGCGCTGTCAGGCATCAATCCCTCGCTGTACGAGGCGGCAGAAGTGGACGGAGCGGGAAGATGGCAGCAAACCTGGTCGATTACCATCCCTTCCATGCTTCCGATTACGATCGTGGTCGGCACACTTGCGCTCGGCAATATATTGAACGGGGGCTTTGATCAAATTTTCAATCTGTATAATGCTCTCGTCTATGATAAAGGCGATATTATCGATACCTTTGTTTATCGCTACGGAATTATCGGCGGTAAATTCAGCTTCTCCACGGCTGTGGGTCTGTTTAAGTCGGTTGTCAGCTTTGTCCTGATCGTTATCGCTTACCGGATGGCCTATAAACTGGCGAATTACCGAATCTTCTAGAAGAAAGGAGGCCTCAGGGCGCTTGTATCATAAATCGACTTCTTACAAAGCTTTTACAGTGTTTAACTACGTGTTCATGATTGCGGTTTCGCTGGCTTGCATTATTCCCTTGGTTCATATTCTGGCTGTTTCATTCAGCGGCAAGGCGGCAGCGAGCGCGAATCTGGTCAAGCTGTGGCCGGTGGACTTCACTTGGGATGCTTATGTAAAAACAATAGCGAATGAAAATTTTATAAGATCCATTTGGGTTACACTCCAGCGTACGGTCCTGGGCACCGTGTTCGGTATGCTCATTGTGATCTTTGCGGCTTACCCGCTGTCCAAGGAGACCCGCAGCTTTAAACGAAGAAATATCTACATATGGTATTTTGTGTTTACCATGCTCTTTAGCGGCGGTTTAGTCCCCTTCTATATCTTGATTCGAAATCTGGAGATGCTGAATACGCTGTGGGTTCTGATTTTGCCTGGTGCGGTTTCGGTATGGAATATGATCCTGCTCCTTAATTTCTTTCGGGGGATTCCAAAGGAGATGGAAGAAGCATCGTTGATTGACGGGGCGGGACATTTAAGGACCCTTCTAAGTGTGTATCTACCGATTTCAACACCCGCCTTGGCTACGCTTTCCCTGTTTACCTTAGTCGGCCACTGGAACTCATGGTTTGACGGCCTGCTGTTCATGACAGATCACAAAAATTATCCCCTAGCTTCTTACTTGCAGACAGTTATTGTTCAGCAAGATTTCAGTAAGGTATCTGTCAGGCCGGAGGATCTCGAAAACATCTCTCAGAGAACGGTTAAAGCGGCTCAGATTTTCATCGGAATGGCCCCGATTCTGCTTGTCTATCCGTTTCTGCAGCGGTTTTTCGTAAAAGGCATTGTACTAGGGGCTGTTAAAGAATAGAGCCATTGTCTCCATAGCATTTCGATGGGAGGTGAGGGAAGGCTGGCCGTAAGAGAACAGGTTCGCATTTGATAATAAACATCTTGCACATATCACTTTTAAAGATTAATAGGGGGTTGAAAAAATGGCAATAACGATGAAAAAAACCGTGATGGCCTTATTAAGTACCGTCATGTTATCCGGCGTATTAGCAGGCTGCTCCGGTACCAGCAAAAAAACAACAGAAGAAGCGGGTACGGGGGAGGAGAGCTTTTACTCGGCTCCTTTTGAAAACGGCAAATATACAGAACCGGTAAGCTTGACCACCGTATTTCCGATTTCCAGCAACCTGAAGTTCAAAAACGGAGAAAACATCGAAGACAACGTCCATACCCGGTGGGCAAAGGAGGCCCTTGGTATTGATATAAAATACTTATGGACAGTCAGCGAACAAAACAATGCCTATGAAACCAAGCTGCGTCTCATGCTGACGGCCGGCGAAGAAATGCCTGACATTGTGGCATTCCGGGGAAGTCCTGCCCTGATTGCCGATCTGATTGACAGCGGGCAATTTGCGGATGCAGGTGAGTTGTTTGATAAATACGCTTCTGATATTTACAAAAAGGCGATGGCAGAGGATCCGAATGTCTGGAATCCTTTGATGAGAGATGGAAAAAGAATGGGTATTCCGATTTTGGAAAATGCCTACAATAATGATCCTGTGATGTATATCAGAGAAGACTGGCTTAAAAAGCTGGACCTGAAGGCACCGACAAACATAACTGAGCTCGAGACCGTCATGGATGCTTTCACAAATCAAGATCCGGACGGAAACGGCAAGAACGATACGACAGGTCTTTCCGTGGGGTTTAAAAACAACCTGAACACCTGGATGTCGGATTCCGGATGGATATTCGGAATGTTTGGGGCCATGCCGAACCAGTGGAACAAAACAGAAGATAACCGGCTTGTTTACGGTTCTGTCCAGCCTGAAATGAAACCTGCTCTACTCAAAATGAAGGAGTGGATGGATAAGGGATACATCTCTGCCGAGTCCGGGTTGTATGATGAAAATAAGGCGACGGAAGCATTCACGGCAGGGAAGTCCGGCATTATCGTAGGTCCGTACTGGATGACAGGGTGGCCGCTTCCAGACTTGAAGGTAAACGTTCCGGATGCAGAGTACAAGCCATACCCTCTGCCAGCAGGGCCGGATGGCAAAATTGGACGTCACGGTACTGCGATCAGCAGCGGCGCGGTATTGATTAACAAGGATATGAAACATAAAGACGCTTTCTTCGTGTATCAGAATTACCTGTTTGATCACTGGGCTAATCCGGAGAGCACGGTCTTTACTGATGGATTTGCCAAAGGTTATGATTACGATATTGGTCCGAACGGAGAAGTGTATAGAGAGCAGCAGAGCGATAAAATACCTGGCGGATGGGTGGATGCCATTCGGTATACGCTGACCTTTGACGGTGCGATCATTCCAAATCTGATGATGAACTCCCTGGCCAAGCTTGCAGACGGAGCCGAGCCGGCTAACCAGTATGAGAAAATCCTATCGGAACGTATTGCTGAGCAGATTCAAGCAGCCAAAATTGTAATCGATCAGAAAGATGCTGTTATGCCGGAAATGTTCACAGGTGCGCCAACTCCTACACAATTGTCCCGCGGGGATATGTTGAGCAAATTGGAGAAAGAAGTCCTGAACAAAATTATTTACGATAAAGCTTCCATTGACGAGTTTGATGCCTTTGTGGAAAAATGGAAATCTACCGGCGGGGATCAAATAACGGAAGAAGTTAACGCCTGGTATCAATCTGTCCAGAAATAAATAGGACACAGGTTGGACAAGGGCAGCCTTAAAGGCTGCCCTTTATTTGCAATATTCTTATTGGCTAGAACACCAATCCAGTCATAATAAATGTAAGTTTACTGCCAAGATTGATACAGATCATGCTCCAGGAGGAACTGCTAATGATAACGCGACTGTCCATTTTTCAGAAACTTCTATTATTTCTTCTGCTCATGGTGGCGGTTATTGTTATCGCTTTCTGGTACATTTATAACTTGAATATCAAAGCTATACAGTCCGAAGTCAATAAGAACAAGATGAATGATATCCGTTTTATCACCTCCCAGCTTTCAAGCCAGTTTGAACAGGTGCTCATGAACACGATGACGCTTTCTCAAGACTCCACGGTCCGCGGCTTTCCTTATGCTATAAAATCCGGCGATAAATATTCGCGGTATGAGACGAAGCTTGCCATTATGGATAAGCTGGCGTTGAACTCGGCCTCCACATCCTGGAACAATACCGTGATTCTCTACTATCTTAATGAAAGAGAAATGGTCTCATCCGCGAATTCCTTTTCGTTTACCACATTCAAGCTTCCGGATGCAAAATACAACGAATGGACGATTCATATGGAGGATGACGAAACAGGCTATTACTCCTATATCATGCGGAGTCATCTCAGCGCGCTGTTGATCGAGGTTAGAATTTCTTTGGAAAATATAAAAAAGATGATGCAGCAGTACAATTCTGGAATTCCTTTGCTTTACGATGCCGGAAAAAATACGTTCATTCGCAGGGAGTTTGATCTCCACGAGGATTCATATCGGACGATAGCAGAAGAAATCACTGGCGAAAGCGGTTCTTTTGTATTAAAGGATCAGGGAACAGAGTATCTGGTTAACTACATGAAATCCGATATGCTCGATCTTTATTTTCTCGACTATCACCCTAAGAGCCAGTATACCAAACAAATCTTTCGCAATAACCAGTATTTTGTTTATGCGGTTCTAATCGTACTCATAGGGGCTCTCGGTTATACCCTGCTGTTGCAAAAACAAGTTCAAAAGCCTATTCATGTGCTTCGGAGAGCGATAAACCGCTTTGACCGGGGAGATTTGTCCAGCAGGGTCGCCACTCTGAATTCCAACGAGTTCTGGATGCTTGGCAATTCGTTCAACCGCATGGCCGAGAATACCCAAAGACTGATCGAGCAGGTGCTGTTAATTGAAATTGAAGTGAAGGAAGCCAAGCTTAAACAGTATCAAGCCCAGATTAATCCCCATTTTCTGTTTAATTGCTTGAATTACATTCAAAGCAAGGCAAGTGTCAAAGATTACGAATCCGTAACGGCAATGACACTTCACCTGGGATCTTACTGCCGGTATATTCATAAAATTGAGCTGGTTGATTCTACCTTGCTGGAGGAGTACACATTTGTAGAGCATTTTCTTTCCATCGTCCAGCTCCGTAAACGAGAGATTGCCTTTGACATACACATTCCGGAAAGCCTCTATGATGAACGGGTGCCAAGGATGATTCTTCAGCCTTTGGTCGAGAATTGCGTGAAGCATGGAATTGAGCCGGGAATACGGCCAGGGATTGTCTCTATAACCGCTGTGCTTATCAAGGATGGGTTCCAAATAGTCATTTCGGATAACGGGGTAGGGATGACGGAAGAGAGAAGGCAGGCTATTCAACGACACATGGATGACGTGGTACCACAGAATGGAGCTCTTGGAGCCGGCATCCGGAATGTGCACCAGCGGCTTCGTTTGTATTACGGAAAAAACTCCGGCATTATTATTGAATCAGCGCTTTCTAAGGGAACCTGTTACCGGATTCACATCCAGAAGGGAGACGTTGAACATGCTGCAGATCTTGCTGGTTGACGATGAACAATATGTGGTGGACGATCTGAAAGTCGCCTTCCCATGGACGGAGTTCGGAATCGGCCAAGTCCATAAGGCCTATTCCGGGCTTCAAGCCAAGCAGCTCCTGCAGGAATATCCAATTGATATCCTCATTACGGACATCGCCATGCCAGGCATGAGCGGACTGGAGCTGGTTGGCTACACGAGAGAAAGCCATCCCCAAACCAAATGTATTCTGCTTACGGGATTTTCTGATTTTGAATACGCGGTAGAAGCGCTTAAACATGGAGTGCTTGAATATCTGGTCAAACCGCTTGATCAAAACAAGCTGCGTTCTGCACTCGAGTCAACTATACAGAAGATTCAGGAGGACCTGCGTATATCAGCCTCTTTAGATAACGCCAAGCTTGCCTTCTATGAGCATTTGCCCATGCTGAAAGACAAGCTGCTGTGTGAGCTGATTCAGGGGAAAAAATTTAAAGCGGGCGAGCTGGCGGAGAAAATGGAAGTCTATCAGATCTCCATTCACGAGCAGGATCGGATATATTTGGTTTTGATACGTTTGGAAGAGCGTTTCACCAATTATGGACCAGACAGCCAGATGCTGTTCGAATATGCCGTTATTAATATTGCGGAAGAGATATTTGGGGACAGCTTTGAAGTTTGGCATTGCCGGGACCCATATGAATATCTCGTGCTTATTCTTAAACACAAGGAAGACGAAGAGGTACCGGATCAAGAGAACGTGATGAAGCAGCTTAATTATAAGGCAGATCAACTTCACTACAATGTGAATGAATATTTGAAGGGGGGCATCTCGGTCGTAGTATCCTATTCCGGCTTGTTCGCTCAAGATGTGCGGACAATGTACGAAGATGCCGTATATGCGCTGAGACAGCAGGTGGGTAACTGCCAAGGATATTTATTGTCGGTGGCAGGAAAACCTAAAGAAACCTCTGTACAGCCTTTAACCATTCTCTACGAGCCGCCATCACTTATTCATTTGCTGGAGACCGGGCAATGGACAGGTTATAAGGAACGGCTGAACCGAATCAAACAGGAGTGCGGGAGCCTGTCCGGTTATAATGAGGAATATTTTGAAGAAATCCGCAGCTTGTTGCTGGCCTCATTTCATTATATAGCTCATAAAAATCAAAAACTTTTATCTGATTTAGTGGGATATGAACGAATGCAAAGATCCTCCTTTCGCTCACTGGAGCAACTGATTCGATGGGGAGAAGAGCTGGCGGACCTTTTAAAGGACAAGCTGGAGACGGATACACGTTCAACCCAGCAGAAAGTGGTTCATGAGATCCGTCACTATGTAGACCACAGTTATGCGAATGCCAGCCTTCAAGCAGCAGCCGACCATGTCTCGCTGCACCCGTCTTATGTGTCAAGGCTGTTCAAACAAGTGACAGGGAGCAGCATTAGTGAATATATTCATAAAGTAAAGATGGAACGGGCTTTAGTTCAATTAAAAGATTCGGAGGCCAAGGTTTACGAAATATCCGAACAGCTTGGATATTCGAATTCCCAATATTTCATTAAGGTATTTAAAGATCAATTCGGGATGACACCGCAGGAATATCGTGAAAAAGCAGCAATCAGATAACTTCTCACCTTATCCGTGATAAAGAGGTGGCGAATTGCCATATATAGCGGGTGATGTGCAGATGAAGCTTCTGATCCAAAGCGAAGAAAGACGAAACGGGTGAATGAATTCACTCCCATTTTCTTATAACGCCTAAGGCATCAGCTCTCTAATATACGATGACGAAGAGAAGAAATTTAACATACTCCGTGAGGGATTTCGTTATGAAATTCCTCGCTTTTTTTATCTATTTCTACCGCTTTAGCATTTTCCATCTCCCTGAAAAGCCTGATATTAAGCGGGTTTTCGGCTTTTTATCCGCCTGATCGAGAAAAAACACCATCTCGCAGAAATACGCTTCTTTACGAATCGTGGAAGCGTTTTTATGATGTGGATGGGTAGAAAAATCCGTGCCGGGGATCGGCATCGGCTGCCCGAATGATTTTAGAATATTCCCTGCGCTCAGCTGGGGATCTTCGCCAACAAGGAGGAATGGTAGAAAGCGACTTGCATCAGCAGCGCAGACCGGATAAGTAAGCAAACATACACAGATGAGTGGAAATGACGGGGGTAGAGTAGCGATCGCACAGATTCAGACAGCCTGATTTAAATGATGAATTATGAGGAGGAACGAACATGACAAAAAAGTGGTTTCGCATGGCACTCGTATTTACATTAATCATTTCGATCCTGGCCGCATGCAGCGGAGGAGATAAAGAGGCAGCTCCCGAAACGGACGGAGACACAGCACCTCCAACGGCACCGGCAGATCCCGATCAATATGGAGATACAGGAGGCCTCGCGCTTCCATTGGTCGATAAACCGACAACGATCAATTGGATGGTCGTCAGCGAGAAAACCAATCTGAACGATTCCTTGCTTGCCAAGGAAATCGAGAAGCGAACCGGAATCAAAGTGAATTTCCAGGCTTATTCCTCAGCTACGTTTCAAGACAAACTGAAAGTAACCGTTGCATCCGGCAAGCTTCCGGACATTATCCATGGGCTGACGCCTCCGGAGCTGAAGAAGATCGGCAAACAGAAAGCGGTTGTTGCCATTAACGAATATCTCGACATGCTCCCGAACTTCAAAAAAATGTATGTGGACGAGAACCCGTGGGTCATTCCGTCCTTCGGAGACGAATCCGGCAACATCTATACCTGGCCGGTTGCGAACATTAACCGTGACGTCAACCACGGCTTCCTGTACCGCAAAGATATTTTCGATGAGCTGGGCATCAAGGAATGGACGAATACCGACGAGTTTTACCAGGCTCTGAAGAAGTTGAAGGAAGCCTATCCGGACTCCTATCCTTACGCCTCCAAGACGAAAGAGCACATTTTCCGCGACTGGGCCTTCGGCTGGGGAATCGGCGGAGCCAACTATCCGACGTATTACGACGAGACGGCGAAGGTGTGGAAATACGCTACGATACAGCCAGAGCACAAAGAAATGCTCGATTTTATGAAGAAGCTGTATAACGAGGGACTCCTGGATCCGGAATTCATGACGGACACCGACGATTCCTGGACGGCGAAAATGACGTCAGGCAATAAATCCTTTGTGACCTATGACTGGATCGGACGTTTGGACCTGTTCTACAACCAGGTGAAGGATCAAAACCCGAATTATGACCTGAGATACGGAAATCCGGTTGGACCGACCGGCAACGGCAAAACGATCGAGAGCATCACGAACGGCTTCAGCATCGCGGTAGCAAACAACGACAACAAGGAAGCTGCCCTGAAGCTGCTCGACTACCTGACGAGCCCGTCCGGCGCAACGCTGGTAACGATGGGCGTGGAAGGCGAGACGTTCAAGATGGAAGGCGATAAAGCCGTCTATCCGGAGCTGACCGACGTGCCGTTGGTGGATATCAGCGTGCTGGAGGACCGTTATGGTCTGTGGCTGCAAGGTCTGTATGTCAATTCCGATAAGCGCAGCGTGTACTTCAACTACACGGAGAAGGAGCAGGAAGCTCAGGATAAGCTGCTGAACGGAAATAAATTCGAGCCGCTGGATCCGGTTGTGAACTTTACGGATGACGAAACCGCAACGATTGCGGAAATCCAAACCTCGCTGAAGAAATTGGCGGATGAATTTAACGCAAAATACATTCTGAACAAAAACTACGGCGATGCCGAGTGGCAGCAATGGCAGGTTCAGGCTGAGAAGCAGGGAGCTAAACAGCTCGTCGATATTTTCAACGCAGCCCAGAAGAGATTGGATGAAGCCACGAATTAATCTGCAGAAGAAATAGGAGTGATGGCGGCATCCGGGTACCACGCTCGGGTGCTGCTCATCATCTTAAGGAGGGGACACCATGTCAAGTGCAGGGACAGAGACGAATCTCGCCAATCCCCGCGGCGGGCTTGGAAGAAGAATGGTTTCGGCCTTTCAGCATATGAAGCGGGACAGACAGCTGTTGATTTTGTTTATCCCGTGCCTGTTGTTTTATATTATTTTCCGATACGGGCCCCTGTACGGCTTAATCATTGCCTTCAAGGACTACAGCGTATTCACCGGCATCCTGGAGAGCGACTGGGTGGGGCTCAAGCATTTCGAGAAATTTTTTAACAGTCCAGATTTCTGGCTGTTGTTCAAGAATACGCTGCTTCTCGGCGTGTATAATCTCATTTTTGGTTTTCCTTTTCCCATCATTCTGGCGATTCTCTTGAACGAGGTCAGAGTGAAATGGTTCAAAAAGTCGGTTCAAACACTCAGCTATCTGCCTTCGTTCCTGTCGGTCGTCATTATCAGCAGCATGATCATCGACTTCCTGTCGCCCAATCAGGGGATCATTAACCAGCTTATCGCCGCGCTAGGCTTTGAGAAGACATACTTTCTCATAGAACCGAGCTGGTTTAGAACCATCTATGTTTCCTCGGATATATGGGCAACCGTCGGTTATGAGGCCATTATCTATATGGCTGCTATCGCAGGGATCAGCCCGTCGCTCTACGAAGCGGCCAAGGTGGATGGTGCCAAAAGACGCCACATGATCTTCAGAATTACGATTCCCGCCATTCTTCCAACGATTATTATCATGTTTGTCTTGAAGACGGGATCGATGCTCCGGATCGGATACGAGAAGGTACTGCTGCTTTATAATCCGATGACCTACGAGGTAGCGGACGTATTCTCGACTTATGTCTACCGGAAAGGCCTTCTGGAGAGCAACTATAGCTATGGCGCGGCCGTGGGCTTGTTCGAAGCCGTTGTCGCCATGATATTGCTGCTGTCCTCCAACTACTTCAGCAAGCGACTGGGAGGTAGCGGACTATGGTAAACAACAAACGATTCAGCCTTCGAAACATCTCGTTATTCGGCATTATCAACACGCTGATTCTGACATGCCTTGCCATTATTACCGTGTACCCCGTCGTCTATATCACCGCCGTTTCCCTCAGTGCGACCTCTGAAGTGGTGCAAGGAAATATCACCTTGTTTCCCAAGGGTTTTAATCTCGACGCCTATTCCCAGGTGCTGAACGACGACCGGGTGCCGCGCGCCTATCTGAACACGATTTTTTATACCGCGCTCGGTACGGCCATTAACCTGCTGCTTACGGCGGTAGCGGCTTATCCGCTCGCTCGCAAAAATTTCTTCGGGCGCAAGTTTTTCCTGCTGGCGATCATCATGACCATGTTCCTGAATCCGGGGATCATTCCGAACTACCTGATCGTATCCGAGCTTGGCCTGCTGGACAGCGTATGGGCACTCGTGCTTCCGAATGCGATCTGGACCTTTGAGCTGTTAATCCTCAAAAGCTTCTACGAGAACATGTCGGAATCCCTGCGCGAGGCAGCCGTCGTCGACGGCGCTTCCGAGTACCGCATCCTGTTCCAGATTGTGCTTCCGCTGTCCAAACCGGCGCTGGCCTCGATCGGATTGTTTTATTTCATGGGCCATTGGAACAGCTTCTTTATCCCGCTGATTTATCTGAATGACGCGAATATGTATCCGCTCCAGGTCGTGCTTAGGGATATGCTGATTTTCAGCGAGAACGGCAGCAACCCGAGTCTGGTGGATGCGTCGGCGCTTGCTCCGCAAGCCATGAAGAATGCAACCATCGTGCTGTCGATGATTCCGGTGCTGCTGATCTATCCGTTTGCCCAGAAGTATTTTGCCAAAGGGGTCATGCTAGGTTCCGAGAAGGGATAACGGGGAGGTGACGAGGGCTTTCATGTTGAATATGAAGGGATGACATCCAAGAGAGGTGAATCCGTATGAATCGATTGATCGCCAACAGAGGTTTGCTCCAGATTTTCTTCGCTCTGCAACTGGTCGTCGGCATCATGTTCATATTCAATTACATTGTGTACAAGAATTCCATTACCGGAATTTACGACAAGGTGAGCGAGAACAACCGGATGGTGATCAGAAATATCATTCAGTCGTTTGATACCAGTTTCTCCTCCGTAAACAACCTGATTTTTAATATCCATGCGCTTCCTTCAGATCGGATGCTGATGGAGAACGGCATGCTGGACATGGAGAAAGTCATCTCCTTGCAGGACAGCGTCTCCAGCATTGTGTCCAACGTGGACATCGTGGAGGATGTGGTCATCTCGTTCGACAATCATGATTTGGCCATTACGACGCGCGGAACCAGCAACCTCGACGCCTTGTTTGACAGGCGGTACAAGTCCCAGAAGTTCAACTCGATGTTCTGGAAGACGTTTACCCGATCGGAGCACGAGCTTACCATCTTTCCGGCAGAGGTTTATGCGGATCAGAGCAGCGGATATGGCCGTAATTTGATGATAGCCGTGGACGGCAACAAGGTCAGGATGTCGAACAAAAACCTCATGGTCCTGATCAACGTGAACCGGCTGCTGAAAGGGATCGATTTGAACTCGATGATTCCCGGCGCCTCGCTCATCGTGCTGGATGCGAACCGGAATGTCATCTTGAGCACCGAGAAGGATCTGGATTTGGTAGGCATTCTGAACGACGTATACTTTAACCCGTCGCAGGAAGCCTCCCTCACGCACGACGATTTTGAGTACAATTTCTACAAATCGGACTATAACGGTTTTATATATATCAATAAATTGCCGTATAAGTTTCAAAATATCGATTCCGTCACGAATGCCAATACCTGGATTATGTACGGCGCGATTGCGTTAAACGTCATCTTGTCGGTGCTGCTCAGCATCTATCTGTACCGGCCGGTGAAGAACATTGTGCAGCTGCTCGGAGGCAGTTCTCTGAAAGGGAATGATTTTGTAAAAATCCAGAGCGGCATCATCAAGGTCCAGCGGGAGAATGAATCCCTGAAGAAGCAGATGGACCTGGTGGATGAGGATATTCGCCGCGGCGTGTTTCTGCAAACGCTGGATGGCCATCACCATTCGCGCGAGCAGGAAATGCAGATGCAGAAGCATTACACGCATTTTTTCCAGTGCCGGCATTTCATGATGGCGGCCGTGTATTTGCAGCCTGCCGGCAAGGGAGCGGCCCAGACGGACTTTGTCCTGGAGGAGTTGACGGCCCAGATTCGAAGCAGCCTGCAGGAACGCTATGAACATGTGGTGGTTTATCATGTGGAAGAACTGAGATTCCTTGCGCTTATCGGTTTGGATCAGCCGTCGGACCGCAAGCAACTGGTACGGAAATTCGAAGACTATATCCGTCTGTGCAACCAGGAGTATACGGATATGTTCAGGGTATGGGGCTGCGTTAGCCGGACATATGAGTCCAAGATCAGCAACTGCTGCGAGGCATACCGGAATATTAAGGATGGCCGGTTATACCGGAATGTGAAGGCAGACACGGATATGGTCGACACGGAGCAAATCCGCTACGTCCCGGATATTTATTATCCGCTTCAGCAGATTGAGAAGCTGAGCAACTGCATGCTGAGCGGCAAGGTGGACGAAGGACTCCAGATCGTGAGTGACATTGTTCAGCAGAATGCCGATCTTCACATCCATCATCATCAGCTGGTGCACATTGCGAAGAGTATGTTCTTTCTCGTCATGAAGCAGGCGGACTCGCCGTCCGTTGATCGCAATGAGCTGTTTCGGCTGGAGAGTGATTTCATCCGCAAGGTCGATCAAGCCTACACCTATGAAGAGATTCAGAAGGCGCTGATGGAAGTGATGCGCGTGGTGGCCAATACGCGGAACCATGATCCGCGGAGCAAGCTGAATCCCGCCTTCATCTCCCAATATATCGAACTTCATTATATGGAGAATCTGTATTTGGACCATATGGCTGAAGTGCTGGATACCAGCTCGAAATATTTCTCGAATTATTTCAAGAAGACATTCGGCGTCAATTATGTGGAGTATTTGAACAAGGTCCGACTATCGCACGCACGTGAATATCTCCGGAACACGGATCTCAGCATTGCCGAAATCGGAGAGAAGACGGGGTATTCGAACTCTTCCACATTTACGACGACGTTTAAGAAGTATAGCGGCGTATCGCCCAGCGAATATCGGAAAGCATCAGGAAAATAAGAGGTGGAGCAGGAGGGTTCATATTGAAGGCAGTTGCCACGATTCATGGAAAAGTGATCGTTGATCAAATCGAGAAGCCGGCTGAATTGCCGGCAGGCCATGTGCGGATTCGTACCGAATACTCGGCGGTCAGCCCGGGCACGGAGATGATTTTTATACGAAGAGCATCGGATCAGAAGGTCATTATGGGTTACAGCGCTGTTGGAATTGTCGAAGACATGGGGGAAGGCGTGCAGGGGCTAACCGTTGGTCAACGGGTGGCCTGTTATGGGGCTCCTTACGTACGCCATGCCCAGTGGCTTACAGTGCCTTCCAACCTAACAGCGATGGTTCCGGATGGCGTAGATCCGCAGGAAGCGGCTTTTGCGGGACTGGGAGCGATTGCGATCCATGCCCTGCGGGTGGCGGATCTGCGCTTTGGCGAATCGGTCGTGGTGGTCGGACTTGGCATCCTGGGGCAGATCATTGCCCAGGTCGCGCACGCGGCGGCTTGCCCGGTTGCAGGATTTGACCTGAACCCGGAGCGGGTGCAGGGGATGAAGCGGCATATTCCTTATGCCTATGATAATCGGGAGCAGCTTGAGGAGCAGATTCAGGTTATGACGGGCGGATATGGAGCCGACAGCATTATTCTGTGCGCAAGCGGTCCTGGGGAGGAACTCATCAACTCTTCGATGTCATGGATTCGGGATAAGGGAAAAATCGTCATTGTCGGCGATTTGTCCATGACTTACGCCCGGGACCGGATGTTTGGCAAGGAGGCGCAGGTGCTCATATCTCGAGCAGGCGGTCCGGGCCGTTACGACGCAAGCTATGAACTCAACAATACGGATTACCCGATCGGCTTTGTGCGCTGGACGGAAGGCCGCAACATCGCCGAGTATATTCGTCTGTTGGCGGAAGGGAGAATATCGGTTAAACCGCTGATCTCGCATGTGGTCCCCGTGGATGAAGCGGACAAGGCTTATGAGCGGTATGGCCCTGGATCAACGACGCTGGGGACGATATTTAACTACGCGGACAACGCTTGAGTTCCGGGAATGGGATTCCGGCACAGGAATGGAAGAGGAAACATGATAGCTGTCTTTCCGAGCAGTGATGGCGCTGCAGAAAGGCGGCTTTTTGCTTGCGTCGGAATCAATTCCGTCAAACTATTAATTTACAATAATATACAATTCTATTATACTAGTAGTAGATATGAATAATATCTTTTGTTATATGGAGGCAGTTACATATCTAATTTTCTTGGTATTAATACATATAAGCAGCGTTCCTCGTTTCCATCGATTATTGGAAGGGTGGTGGTTGATTCGAAACTGGTTTACCAGGCTGTAGTGGTAATGGCTTTCCAATTCGAAAAACTAAAGGAGCGAAGCGTGATGAAAGTATTCCGAAATTCGATCATCCGTAAGTCTGCTGTGTTGTTCTGCGCTGTTCTACTGATCTTGCCAGCCGGATTGTCTCTGGCGGCCAACAAGCCGTTTCCCCAGCATACGTCGTATACGAGCGGTTCGATTAAACCGAACAATGTGACGCAGTCAGCGATGGACAATGCGGTCAAGAGCAAATGGAACAGCTGGAAAGGGTCTTTCCTGAAGCCTGCAGCGACAGGGCAATATTACGTAAAATACAATTCGGCGGGCGAGACGGTGTCCGAGGCTCATGGCTACGGGATGCTCTTCACCGTTCTGATGGCGGGATACGATAGTAATGCCCAGTCGTATTTCGACGGACTTTATCGCTATTATAAAGCGCATCCGAGTAATAACAATCCGTATCTGATGGCTTGGAAGCAGAACAGCAGCTTTCAGAATATAGGGGGAGCCAATTCGGCAACGGACGGCGATATGGACATTGCCTACGCACTCCTGCTTGCGGACAAGCAGTGGGGAAGCAGCGGGGCGATCAATTACCTGCAGGCAGCAAAGGATATGATCAATGCCATCATGAGCAATGACGTTAATCAGTCGCAGTGGACGCTGCGCTTAGGCGATTGGGCAACAAGCGGCATCTTCGACACCGCTACGCGGCCATCGGATTTCATGCTGAACCATATGAAGGCATTCCGTGCGGCTACCGGCGATGCCCGCTGGGATAACGTCATTAATAAAACCTATACCATCATCAACTCCATCTATAACGGCTACAGCTCCAATACCGGCTTGCTTCCGGATTTCGTAGTCATGTCGGGCAGCAATTATCAGCCTGCAGAAGCGGGATTCCTGGAGGGGGCAAATGACGGGAAGTATTATTATAATTCGTCCCGGACCCCTTGGCGGATTACGACCGACTATCTGATGACCGGCGATACGCGCGCGCTGAATCAATTGAACAAGATGAACACGTTCATTAAATCAGCCACAAGCAGCAGTCCTGCCAACATCAAGGCAGGGTATAACCTGAACGGCAGTGCACTGGTGACTTATAATAGTGGGGCGTTCTATGCTCCTTTTGGCGTAAGTGCGATGACTTCGTCCAGCCACCAGAGCTGGCTGAATTCGGTATGGAGTTACACGGCGAATGCATCCGCCGAGGGATATTATGAGGAAAGCATCAAGCTGTTCTCGATGATCGTCATGTCGGGTAACTGGTGGACATATTAACGCATAACGCCCTTTAATTTTATATAAACATAAAACAAAACCCTGATCCGCATTGGATCAGGGTTTTGTTAGGTCTTTCCTACCAATAATTGATTTGTAGCCATAAATAATAAGAATTTGCATTGATATTTCATGCCGAGCAGTGTTAATATCTTATCAAATATAAAACATTTTATATTAATCTAAATTAAACAGCGACGAATTTACGAAACTAAACATCTTGGTTTTTCATTTATGTAAGGGTTTACAAAAAACGGGGACGAAGGGAGAATCATATGCACAAGAGCATGCTGAGTAAGACGGCTGCGGCAGGGATAGCCGCAGTTTTAATGGTGGGAGGTTTAGGCGCTTCAGGCCAAGGACCTGCAGTGAGCGGTCCTGAGGTATACGCGCAGGAGGCGCAGGAGACGCAGGTGAAGAAGGGAGAGAAAGCGCCTATATTCCGAGAGGCATCCGTCCATGATCCGTCCGTCATCAAGACAGGGGATATATACTATGTGTTCGGTTCTCATCTGGCCGCCGCCAAATCGAAGGATTTGATGAGCTGGAACATGGTGGCGTCGGGTGTCTCGAATGGCAACCCGCTGATTCCGAACGTGACGGAGGAATTGAAAGAAACGCTGGAATGGGCACAGAGCGATACCTTGTGGGCAGCGGATGTGATTCAGCTTGCCGACGGCAAATTCTATATGTACTACAATGCTTGCAAAGGGGATTCCCCCCGCTCGGCTATGGGCATCGCTGTAGCCGATCAGATCGAAGGCCCGTATAAGGACACCGGCATTATTCTGAAATCCGGCATGTGGGACGAGATCAGTGAGGATGGAACCGTCTATGATGCAACGAAGCACCCGAATGTGGTGGATCCGGATGTGTTCTTTGATAAGAACGGCAAGCTGTGGATGGTATACGGCTCCTATTCCGGCGGGATTTTTATAATGGAGCTGGATCCTAAGACCGGAAAACCGCTGCCTGGACAGGGATACGGCAAGAAGCTGCTCGGCGGCAACCACAGCCGGATTGAAGGGCCGTACATGCTCTACAACCCGACCACGGACTATTACTACCTGTATTTGTCCTACGGGGGATTGGATGCGGTTGGCGGCTACAATATGCGGGTCGTCCGCTCCAAAAATCCGGATGGTCCTTTTTACGATGCGGAGGGCAACGATATGAGAGAGGTGAAGGCCGATCCTTCCCTTCCGATTTTTGATGACCGATCGATTGAGCCGTATGGCGTGAAACTGATGGGCAACTACTTGTTCAAGCGCTTGATCGGCGATCCGGGAACGGGGATCGGCACCGGGGCTGTATCGCCGGGCCATAACTCCGTCTATTATGATGAACAGAGCGGAAGAACATTCCTAATCTTTCACAGCCGCTTTCCGCAGCGGGGAGAAGAGCATGAAATCCGGGTGCATGAATTGTATATGAACCAGGACGGCTGGCCGGTAGCGGCTCCATACCGCTATGCGGGTGAGGAAGCCAAAGAAGCCAAGAAAATTACGCCGAATGATGCAGCCGGAGACTACAAGCTGATTCAACATGGGAAAGATATTTCGTCCGTTATTAAAGAATCGATGCCGATTGAGCTTCATAAGAACGGTGAAGTGACGGGCGGAGCATCCGGGACATGGAAGATCAGCGGCAAGCGGGATGTGCTGCTTACTCTGGATGGAAAGAGTTATAAAGGCGTACTGACTCTGCAGTGGGACCCGGAAGGGAAGCGGCAGGCGATGACCTTTACGGCTCTCTCGGCCGATGGCACAGCTGTGTGGGGCGCACGTCAGCTTGATCGAAGCGACAAGGAACTCGTGGATGCCGTGCAGAAGGACCTGTCTCTCGGGGATGTGAGCGGGGTTTTCTACGATCTTGATCTGCCGTCAGAGGGTTCCGGCGGTGCGGTTATTCGCTGGAGTTCCTCTCATTCCCAGGTCGTATCAGCGGAAGGGAAGGTCCATCGTCCTGCTGCCGGGGCCGGGGACGCGAAGGTTACGCTGACCGCTCAGATTACGAAAGGCAAAGCGAAGACTTCCAAGACCTTTGACGTGACCGTGTTGCAGCAGTCAGCAGGGCCGCTGCTGCTGAATTATCCATTCAGTGAGAATGAGGGCGGCTCGGTATTAGACAACTCGGATAATGGATTTCATGGCAAGGTCCTTGGAGGAGTCCAGTGGAATGAGAAGAGCCGGCAGGGAGGCGGAATGGACTTTGGCGGCTCGGACGGCTATATTGAACTGCCGAATCGGGTTGCGGATACAGAGGACTTTACCTTTGCTGCTTGGGTGTATTGGAAGGGTGGAGCACCGTGGCAGAGAGTGTTGGACGTAGGGAACGGACTTGCCAGGCATATGTTTCTGACACCATCCCAGCATTCGGGCGTTCTTCAATTCACGCTTCATGGCAGCATGGGAGATCAGAGCCTCCTGTCAAAGGCACCACTGCCGAGCAATGAATGGACGCACGTTGCGGTCACGCTGCAAGGGGATGCCGGTAAGCTGTACGTGAACGGTCAAGCCGTAGCATCCGGTGATCATATGAAGCTGAATCCGAATGAACTGCTGGCATCGGAAGCTTATTTAGGTAAAAGCCGTTTTGCGGCCGACCCTTATTTTAACGGGAGCTTGGATGAGGTGCGGATTTACAACGTGGCGCTAACCGACAGCGAAATCAAGAAGCTGGCGGAATGACTTTACACGATGAATCATGAGTTATGCGTGCAGACTACCGTCTGCACGCTTTTTGTATTGGCGTTTAAATAAACGGTTGACAGGAGGATGTATTTCATATATCTTAATATTAAGTTAAGTGACTATATAAAAGTTAGTTGATTGAAAGGGGTAAGTTTAAAGTGTTTAAACGTTAGCGAAGATGAAGCTGGTTAATCATTCTATATGTATATATCTTTAAATCAAGATATCGGTGAACGGTGTCGATGGATTTCTATAAATTATGAAAATGAAAAATAAAATGGAGGCGATTAAAATGGCTATAGATATTGGATTGTTGTTACTTCGTTTGGTGGTTGGTTTGTCGTTCATGGCGCACGGCGCGCAGAAGCTGTTTGGATGGTTTGGCGGTTACGGCCCCAAAGGGACCGGCGGCTGGATGGAATCGGTTGGCATTAAGCCTGGTGTCACAATTGCGGTGTTGTCAGGACTGATGGAGCTGGTTGGCGGGCTGTTGTTCGCGGCTGGATTTCTCACGGTGCTCGGTGCAGCGCTCATCACGCTGACGATGCTGGGCGCAATCGTGAAGGTGCATGGCCGAAACGGGTATTGGTCTACAGCGAATGGGTACGAGTATAATCTGCTGTTGATCGCAGTCGCAGTTGCACTGGTATTCACGGGTGCGGGTGCATATTCACTGGATGCGGTAATCTTTAACTAATCGATGATGGAGGCGTGCGGATATGAGTGATCTGACAACATTAATTAAGAGCCGGAGATCGGCCAATCGGTTTATGGAAGGGATCGAAATTCCGGATCAGGATTTGAATGATATATTTAATGAAGTTAAATATGCGCCTTCGGCTTTTAATTTGCAGCATACACACTATGTTGTAGTTAAGGATCCCGATGTCAAGCACAAGGTTTACGAAGCCGCCCACAAGCAGCATAAGATACTCACCGCGTCGGCCGTCATCGTTGTGCTGGGGAACCGGCAGGCCTACCGGGAAATCGGGAGAATGAATGAGGGTTTCCTGAATTTGGGCGTGATCGACAAGCTCGAATATGACATGACGGTTGAATCCGTCACGAACTTTTATGAAGCGGGCGGAGAATCCTTCATGAGGGATGAAGCCATCCGCAATGCCAGCCTATCCGCGATGTTAATGATGATGGTGGCTAAAGACAAGGGGTGGGATACCTGCCCGATGATCGGTTTTGATCCCGAGATTCTGCAGAAGGAACTGAACATTCCGGATTCTTATGTGCCTGCCATGCTGATCGCGATTGGCAAGGAGGATGCAAGAAAGCCACGTCCCCGGGGCTATCGCAAGCCTGTATTGGAATTTGTAAGCTATAATCAATTTTAAATGATGCATAATATGAGAAGGAGCTCCCACTGCAGGTCTTTAGATCTGGCGGGAGCTTTTTTTCATCTACAATGATAAACATTCCCCTCTGTTATGACGATGATGATTATAAAGAGATCGGTGCAGCGCCAATCCTAAATACGATTGTATTCGTTATATATGGAGGTGAATGAAGTGAAGACGAGGAAGAGGCCGTATCTGCGATCCGGACAGATCCTAATTATGGCTGTCATGACGATGATGTTAATGGTGGCATGCACGAAGGAGGTACCGGAATCCGTATCCGTACAGCAAACCGCCGCCAAGCTGAGCGCAGGAGAAGCCGGGAATGCATCGGAAATGCAGCCGCCAACTAGGGAGAGTTTGCGTACGGCATTCCATTCGGAAGAGCAAAGCCATCACCAGGTTAAGCAAGAAGTAGAGCCGCCAGCGGGGGAGTCCAACCATGATCCGATTCAAGCGGTTCTCAACATGTATGAGGCGCTTCAGGCTAACGATTCTGCATCGTATTTCCGTCATGCTGACATTGCGAGCGTCCGTATGTCCCCCGCCATGCTGAAGGTGCTGTTCGAAGAGGCCGGCAAACGTGAGGTGAGACCGGAACGATTCAAGCTTTTTGATAAGGAGGGGCTGGATGGGGAAAGTCGCCAGCTGCTATCACTTACGTACGGCAGCCAGGCCGAGGTTGTGCTGGAGGAGCTAAGTCAGGGCGATCATAACTTGTGGTTTGTGACGGCGTTCCCGGATGGGCTTAAAGTGGTGGAGCAATCCACGATCTACCCCGGAGCCTATGAGCTTGGAAGAGAGGCGACAATGGAAGAGCTTATCGCTATAGAGATCCAGCATACGGCGGAAGACAGGACATTTCTGGCAGCAAAAGCGAAGCAGCCTGTATGGAGTCCGGTACAGACCGTTTCCTTGCTGTATCAGGCAGCACAGGCGGAGGATGCGGAAACCTTTTATGCGATATCGGGTGGAGACGAGGGATACTTTTCGGGTCAGTACGTCCGGGACATGGTGGAATTTACGGAATGGATGAGAGCTTTTGAAAGCGTGCAGCATATTTCAATCGAATCGGTTCCGCAGGAGAATTTGGCTGGGAGTTATAGAGAAGAATATAATAAAAGCTTTGGCGACGCATGGCGATTCATTGTGGCTTGGGACCCGAAGGATGAAGCAGGATACCAAGGGACATACTGGATTATGGCGCCTGGCGAAGACGGAATTCGATATGTGGTAAAGCAGACGCTTACTGCCAATCTGGAATCATTTTTTAGATGAGGAATAAATACATACATAAACCTTAGTAAACATAGAAGCCCCGCTCATCAGAGCAGGGTTTCTATGTTATCGTCATGACCTTGGCAAATTACGGCTGAAGATTTTGGAGCATATCCATCGTTTCGTTAATTTTAGTGATGGTTTGAACGATGTTGGAATTCTGGAAGTCGGTCACTCCGTTCTGGATTTGATCCATGTAGCCGTTGATGTCGGTCAGCAGCGTGTCGTTTAAACCGACCAGCTGTTCATGGATGGACTGCGCAAAGGCAGGGGCATCAATGCCATTAAACTCCGAAATCCGGGTTTTCATCGCCTCGAGCTCTTGGGTCAGCGTTTCCTTGGCATCTGTATTCGTGGCGGCCTGCTGGGCAAGCTCCGGAATGGACTCGGCAAATTGGGTTGTTTCATTTATAAAAGTGGTGGCTTCCTTCGTATAATCCAAGGAATTGTTCACGCTGTCCACCAAGGAACAGCCGGAGAGAACTCCCAGAACAAGTGAAATCAACATTAATCTTTTGATCATTTCTCATCCTCCTGTCGTCTAAACGCAGTTCTTATACGTTGTATACGTATGGCAAGGAGAATGGTTGTATTTTTTTCGTAGTCTCCTTTTTGGATGATTATGTATTAGACGAGGAGGATTTCGCCATTGTTGCAGCGTTACTTGGAAAAAATTCTATGCTAGATGGCTCCGAGGAGAATTAAGTATCAAATTCTTAGTTTCTGCCGGAAGCGCAAATACCCCGCAAGCCAAAATGGCTGCGGAGCAGGGTTGAACCTGGGCGCGCGTATCGCGGGTCGATGCATTTTTCACGATGATGGTCAGTAGTCCGGGATAGAAGCAGGAACATCAGACCAGATTAGATCTGTCTTGCTTCCAGTCGTTTGGCGATGACGGACAGAAGATAATTCAGCGTGAAGTACAGCAAGGACGCAAAAACAAGGGCGGGTATAACATAGTCATAGCTGGAACCACTAAGAATCTGCACATTGCGCATCAGCTCAGGCAGTGAAATGATCACGGCGAGCGATGTGTCTTTAATGAGCGAGATGAACTGGCTCACCATGGGCGGGGACATTCGGCGCAGCGCCAGCGGGAGAATCACGTGCCGCAGTGTCTGCATATAAGAGAGACCTGATGCCCGGGCCGCTTCAATCTGGCCTTTATCCACCGATACGAGGCCGCTGCGGACAATTTCGGCGATCATGGCTCCTTCAAAGATGCTCAAGCCGACGACGGCCGCCCAGAAGGTAGGGATTCGAATCCCGGTCTGCGGCAGAACCATGCCGATGAAGAAAATGATCAGCAAGAGCGGCAGATTGCGGATTATATCCACGAATATGGCCGTTGTCCTCGACAGGAAGGGTGTTTTCGTATATCTCACGGTCCCGAGCACGGTTCCAATGATGAAGCTGAATACAATGGATAAGCCGGCAACCTGCACCGTGATCCAAAAGCCTTGAAGGAGATATCGCAGATTCGGCCAGGAGTACGCACCGATAAAATCCATCTCATGCCACCTCCTGTTTATTAGGCAAACTTGCGTTTAACGTCAATTGCTTCTCGCAAAGCGGCGCTCCATGTAATGGACGGCCAGGCTGAGCGGTATGGTCAGGAGCAGGTAGAACAGGGCCACAAACGTATAGACGGGAATGCCTTTAAAGGTGCTCAGGTTAATCAGATCGGCATAATACATCAGGTCCAGTCCGGCGATAACGCCGAGGACCGAGGAGTTTTTGACCAGATTGATCAATTGGTTGCCGATCGCCGGCAGTACGATTTTGATCGCCTGCGGAAGAATGATGTAGCGCATATTCTGGATATAACTCAGCCCGGAGGAGCGAGCCGCCTCCGACTGTCCGGAGGGTACCGCCTGGATCCCCGCCCGAATGGCTTCGGCAATGAAGGCGGCCGTATACACCATCAGCCCAAGCGTACCCGAAGTAAACGGGTCAACCGGTATGCCGAGAGAGGGCAGGCCCAGGAAAAAGAAAAAGACAACCACCAATAGCGGAATGTTGCGGATAAACTCAACATAGGTGGCGCCGATGGCTTTCAATATGCGGAATGGGGCAATCCGCAGGATGGCGATCAAGGTGCCCAGCACCAGGCTGCCGATCAGCCCAAGCAGGCTGGCGAGAATGGTCTGGCCCAGGCCAGCCATGAATTGATCCCAATGCTGAACCAGAATGTTAAAATCCCACAAGGTCAAAATGCCTCACCTCCAATGGGGGATGATGGTCGTTAAGCCGGTCAAAAGTAGCCAGGCTGTTCCGCCCGATAATAGGGGGGAACCTGATTGGAGCCATGACACCTTAAGCCCGGCCGACCATTATATGCTTGCGGTTATTCCGGTTTTACGCCCATCCATTGCTCATACAGTTTGTCGTATTCGCCGCTATCCTTCAGCTCCTTCAACAGCTCGTTGACGGTTTTCACGAACTCCGGATTCCCTTTTTTGATGGCCATGCCGTAGGGTTCATCCGTAAAGTTGCCGCCGACCAGCTCAAAGCTCGGGTCCTGCTGCTGCATGCCGAGGAGGATGGAATTGTCGGTGGTCAGGGCATCGCCCTGTCCCGCTTTGAGGGCGGTGAAGGCGTCCTGATAGTTCTCGAATTCGAGAATGACCGCGTCGGGCGCTTTCTCGCGGATATTTTGCGCAGAGGTAGAGCCCTTTACGGTAAGCACCTTCGTATCCTTGTTCAGGCTTTCCAGACCCGTGATCGGGCTTCCCTTCTTCACGAGCAGCGATTGGCCGGCTTCAAAATACACATCGCTGAAGTCCACCTGCTCCTTGCGCTCCTCCGTTATAGTCATCGTGGCGATAATGATGTCAATGTCCCCGTTCTTCAGCATGTCGATCCGGGTTTTGGAGGTAACCTCCTTCAGCTCGACTTTGGTCTCGTCACCGAGAATTTTTTTGGCCAGCGCTTTGGCGATGTCGATATCAAAGCCCTCCACATTGCCGGAGGCAGGGTCCTGCAGCCCAAACAGCTTCGTATCATATTTCACCCCGGCTACAAGCTTGCCCCGTTTCTTGATCGCCTCGAGGGTGTCCGTATTCCCGGAACCTCCGCATCCGGATGCGACCAGCATGATGACTAAAGCTAGCAGGGCCGCGCTCCACTTGAAGGTCCTCGTCAATCTTTTCTTCATACACCAGATCCCCCTTAAAGATATGATTTCTCTTACTAAGCAAGCTCCTAAAGAGCCAAGCGGCAATTTCTTTCCGCCCCTACGCACCAAGTCCGGGTTAGTGATGCAGCAGGCGGCTCAGGAACGCCCGTGCTCTTTCTTCCCGCGGCTGATTGAAAAAATCGGAGGCGGGCGCATCCTCGATAATCCGGCCTTCGTCCATAAAGACGATTCGATCCGCGGCTTCGCGGGCGAAGCCCATCTCATGGGTAACCACGGCCATGGTCATGCCTTGGTGGGCGAGTGAACGCATGACATCCAGCACTTCGCCGATCATCTCCGGGTCGAGTGCGGACGTCGGTTCATCAAACAGCATAATCTTCGGGTTCATGGTCAATCCGCGGGCAATCGCAACCCGCTGCTGCTGGCCGCCTGAGAGCTGAGAGGGATAGCTGTCCGCTTTGTCCGCAATTCCGACTCGCTGCAGATACGTCATTGCTTTTTCCGTTGCCTCCGCTTTGGACATCCCCAGCACCTTCATGGGCGCGAGAATGATATTGTCGATCACCTTTTTGTGCGGGTACAGGTTGAAATGCTGGAAGACCATCCCGATATTTCGCCTGAACGTATTAATGTCGATCTTCTTGTCATGCAGCTTGACGCCATTCACGACAAGCTCGCCATCCGTAATGCTTTCGAGCCGATTGATGCACCGCAGCAGCGTGCTTTTACCTGAGCCGGAAGGTCCAACGATGACAACGACTTCCCCCTGGGAAATGGTCAGGTCGATTTCTTTCAGAACATGGAAGGTTCCGAAAAATTTGTTGACGCGGCTAAATTCAATCAGTAGAGATCCCCTCCTATTCACTTCGAATTGGACGCTTGCATCATGTAAGCTTGTGTCCTGTCTTGGTGCCAGGCCCTTTTTACACTGGTATGGCAAAGGGAGCTTGTTCCATGCCACTTTTAGGAAAATTTAGTATCCAAGCGGTGGGGAGTGAGATATAATAGGGGGCGTATTCATATGAAGGAGGCAACATGGATAAACGTGCAAAAATAACCGAAATCGACCTGGTTCGGGGCTTTGCGATGATGGGCGTGCTGATGGTGCATGCGACGTCGTTCGCCACAGTTCAGATGCGCGGGGACGATTTTTTTGGCTTGTATAACTTCTTGAACATATTCTCGAAGGTTGGAACGACGACCTTCATATTTCTGAGCAGCTTCGTGCTGTTTTATAACTACTATCACCGTCCGTTCAGAGGCCGTGACCTGGCGCGGTTCTTCAAAAACCGGCTGATGTATATACTAGTGCCGTACCTGCTGTTCTCGGTGATATTTTTTACGGTGGCCTGGTATCATCGCGGAGGCGAGCCGAATCTGGCGGCAATGCTGGAGAGTTTCTGGCCCAAGCTGGCAACGGGGAAATCTTACACGCACTTATATTTCATCTTCATTAACATCCAGTTCTATCTGCTGTTCCCGCTCGTGCTGATGCTGCTGAAGCGATTCCGCGGCTTCGCGGCGGTCTGCGTGCTGGTCGGCATTGTACTGCAGTGGTTGTTCTATATCGGCAATGATGCCTGGTGGGACGTAACGAACCGGAACAGCTGGTCGCTGTCGTTTCTGTCGTATTATTTTCTCGGGGCATGGATCGGTATTTATTATGACCGGGTCAAGGATTGGCTAACTTCAACGAAGTTTGCCGCAAGACCGGCGCTGCGCAAGCTGGGCTGGATCGTGCTCTGGGCAGTATGGCTGGGCGCCGAGCTGGTGCATATCGGCCTTCGATACAATCAGCGGCTGCTGGGGACGGAGTATCATCCACTGCTCTACGATGCCTTCTGGAATGTGCATACGTTGACCACCGCACTGGTCATGCTTCAGGTTGCTCTCCATTTCGGAAATAAGAGGGCATGGTGGTTGAACGGGTTCAGGCGGCTCGGCGTGTATTCCTTCGGTGTGTATCTGGTGCATCCGCTGATTCTGCTCCTCTACCGGGACTTTCCTCCGCAGACGGAGAACTCCTGGCTGCTTCTGGCGTGGTATGCTGGCGGACTTATCAGTGCACTTGTGGTCTCGTATATGGTGGTGTACAGCATGAGTCGTCTCGGGAGCTGGACCTGGATCTTCTTTGGTAAACTGCCGGGCGGCTTGCGGAAGGGAAGATCACCAAGTCACCCTGTTCCGGCCAAGCCGGTTACGGAGGTTTCTTCGTAAGTTTGATAAGTGGAAAGGTGCAATCCTCGAACAGAGGAGAGCGCCTTTTTCTTTTGCCCGGGTGGCGATATTTCAGAATGATACCCTGATTTTCGGCAATGAGGCTCATCACTAGGGACGTCATGTTATATTTTGTTTGATGTTCGGTCTGTTGGCGGAAGGAAGTCGTTGCTAAGCACAGGTCAATTACATTCGTTACAGACATGATAACCGGAGGGGTGCCAATATGAAGGATACCAGAGATTCTTTAGTAAACGGTTTCGTTAAGGCGGACGGCCAACGTTTAGTCAATGGGGAGGGTCAGGAAATTCTGCTGCAGGGAGTCGGACTTGGAAGCTGGCTGCTGCCGGAAGGATACATGTGGAAAATGCCGGAGCAGGGAGACCGTCCGCGGCGCATCGAAGGCATGGTCAGGGAGCTGATCGGTGAGGAGAAGGCGGCTGCGTTCTGGGAGACCTATTACGAGCGTTATATCACGGAAGCCGATATCCGGCAGATGGCTTCAGAAGGCTTCAATTCCATTCGAGTACCGATCAATGCGAGGTTCATTATGGAGGAAGGGCAGCACCCGCCTTTTGTATATCATGAAGGTCATCTGAGGCTTATTGATCAGGTGATCGATTGGTGCAGGACGTATTCGCTGTATGTTATTCTGGATTTGCATGGCGCGCCAGGCGGACAGACCGGCGCCAATATCGACGATTCCGAGCGGGATTTGCCGGAGCTGTTCACGGACCGATGGAACGCGGAGCGGACGGTGGCGCTATGGCGCTTGCTGGCGGAACGCTATAAAGACGAGTGGATCGTGGCCGGTTACGACCTGCTTAACGAACCGCTGCCGGACTGGTTCAGCGAGTACAATGACCGGGTGATGCCGCTGTATAAGGAAATCACCGCGGCTATACGCGAAGTGGACAAGCGCCATATGATCATTTTGGAAGGCGTCCACTGGTCTACGGATTGGAGTATTTTTGACGACAAGTTTGACGATAAT
Source organism: Paenibacillus sp. FSL W7-1332 (assembly GCF_037969785.1). Lineage (NCBI taxonomy): Bacteria > Bacillati > Bacillota > Bacilli > Caryophanales > Paenibacillaceae > Paenibacillus > Paenibacillus sp. FSL W7-1332. The sequence goes on from NZ_CP150209.1 coordinate 687,454, forward strand.
TTGATGCTTCAGTTCCATAAATACTGGAATAATCCCGACACGGAGAGCATTCAGAAGTATCTGGATTTGCGCGAAGAATGGAATGTGCCGATCTTCATGGGTGAAGGCGGCGAGAATAACCCGCAGTGGTATACGGGCGCATTCCGAATGTTTGAGGACCATAACATATCCTGGAACTTCTGGACCTGGAAGAAGATGAACACTCAAAACTCACCCTTCTCGATTCGCATGCCGAAAGGCTGGGAGAAGCTGACGGGTTACCTGGAAGGCGGAGAGAGGCCCTCTTCAGCTGAAGCTGAAGCGATTCTGGGCGAATACCTGGATCATCTTCCGCTGGCAGCTTGCGATGCTTACCCGAACATATCACGGTCGTTGCTTCGCCGGCTGCCCATTCAGATTCCGGCGGAGTTTTACGGATATCGGGGCGAGGGTGTTTCGTATCATGTTGAGACAAAGGCCAACCAGGATATCGGTTTCCGGATTTCTGACGGCGTTCCGATGCGAATGATGACGGGCAAGGCAGAGAAACCAAGCTACGCTCCGGAAGGCGGCAAGCCGTGGATAGAGGATAATCTGGTATGCGTGCAGCTCCGGGAGGGAGATTGGCTCGCTTATGCTGCGAATTGCGCTTCCGCAGACATCTTTCATCTGGATATTCGGGGACGGATTTCCGAGGGTATGGTGGATATCATGCTTCAGATCGGGGATCGGGAGCCTGAGCTTATCGCCTTGTCTGATTCTGGCGAAGGACAATGGCAAATCCATAGAGTGGTTGAGGTTATGCCGATTGAGGAAGGTCCTGTGGATCTGGTGTTCATGGTGAATAAGGGCCGAATCGAGCTGGATTGGCTGGAATTTACCGAAGCGCGTTAAAATTATAAGTTGAAGGGGCGATGGCGCTGTGACGGAACAGGCCGCAATATCGGAAGGGCTGCACCAATGGCTGGATGGAAGTAATCTGGAATCGAAACAGCACGAAGCGATGATGCTATTGAGCGTAACGGAAGAGGGATGGCCGCATACGGCCATGCTCAGCGTAGGGGAGGTCTTGGCCTTGGACCGGAGCCGACTCCGGATTGCATTATGGCAGGGAACGGCTACGACAGGCAATCTCCTTCGGTCAGGACAGGCAACCTTGGTGGCGATTCATGATGGAGCGGCCCATTATGTTCGGCTGCGTCTTCAAGCGCTTCCCGATCTGCCGGATGCCCGGCATCCGCTGCAGCGTTTTGAAGCCACGGTCGTGGCTGTTCGGGAGGATATCGCGAAGTATGCGGATATCACATCGGCCGTGAAGTTTCAGCTGCACGACCCCGGTGAAGTCCTGCAGCGCTGGAAGGAAACGCTGGAGGAATTGCGGAAGTAAACGTTTACGCGCAAAAACCTGCTTAAGATCTAGGCTCCCGGCATATGCCGGGAGTTGTATATGCCTGCCATGCCTTATCGGAATGATGCCGAAGAAAATAACTTTAATTTTTCCGCAGAATCTTTTGCTTTGGTATTTGCTATCGGCAGTCAAATGTGTTAAGATATGAATATCGAAATCGACCTGAATTCACATATTGTAGAGGGTTGTCATTTCTGGTAACCTTGTGCAATATGTGAATTTTTTTATTCCGTCTGCGAAGAAAAAAGGTCATGTAAATATATATCAAGGAGGATTCCCCCATGCAAACAGGAACTGTTAAATGGTTTAATGCTGAAAAGGGCTTTGGTTTCATCGAAGTTGAAGGCGGTAACGATGTATTCGTTCACTTCAGCGCGATCCAAGGCGACGGCTTCAAAACGCTTGACGAAGGCCAACGCGTTGAATTCAACATTGTTGAAGGAAACCGTGGACCACAAGCTGAGAACGTTGTTAAATTGTAATTACAATTGAAGACTGCCCTTAATGTGTGACATTAAGGGCAGTTTTCTTTTATACGGCGTTTCTATTTTCTAAGACGAGAATAAGGAGGAGCGTTCATGTATTCGCGTAAAAACTCGATGGAGAGTATTCCTGAAGAAATAACGGAAGTTTGGGCATGCACTAAGGAAGACTGCAAAGGGTGGATGCGGGACGATTTTGCGTTCGACACGGAACCGGTATGCCATTTGTGTCAATCCCCTATGGTCAAGGAAACGAGAAGCCTGCCGCAGCTAGTTAATACCAACAAACAACAGAAATCTCTGGCTAAGGGGATTCAGATCGAGCGCAAATAGCAGCTAATACCTAGAGAAAGCGCTGGGCAAACACAAATTCTTCTTGAAGCTACCTTCGGATTTTATGGTAAATCCGTCTATTTCTGTTTCATTGGAAGGAGAATGGTTAGTAATACGTGTACCCTTTCATTCTGATTCAGAATGATTTTACGGATAAGGGACGCAAAATTCAAAGGAGTGAAATGTATTGAACACGCAAACCGAGGTACTGAAGAGGAACATTGACAACATGATCATCCAGGATAACCAAGGCGGCTTGAACGATCAGGAGAAATTCATCATGCAGAAGCTGATGCGTGAGAAATACCAACAGGAACACGAAAGCAAACAGGAACAACGTGAGGAAGACAAAGGGGAATAACTGGGAAACCGTTTGATATACGTGACGAAAAACGATAACGCCGCCGTAACGATCCGATGGATCGCTTGTGGCGAAAGATCGTTAGAGCAAGAGGAAAGGCATGAATGGCAGCTGTGGAGGCTGCTGTCCATGTCTTTTTTTGTGTCTGGAATGAGTAGAGGGTACAATATTTCGTTTTTGAGTTGCTTTATTTCGTAAATGGCGAAGTGTACCCGAAAAATGAGCCCCTTGAAACGAAATCTGAAACCTTTCGTGCAGAGAAAGGACGATCTACAATATAAACATAGAGAATGTAAAGGTTTTCAAAATGTTAGGATCAACCTGGAGGTCATAACCATGCAAAATCAACTTCATGCCGACGTTTCCGAAACCGGTGTCGGTCCCTCGATGGAGCCTTCTGTACAGAAGAAGCTTGACAGGAAAAGATGGCTCAGAAAGCTCTACGGCCAACGACATCTCCAAATTATGGCGCTGCTCGGCGTTGCGTGGATGATCATCTTTAACTACATTCCGATGTACGGTGTCATCATTGCATTTAAGGAATTCAATATCGTGAAGTCCATCGGCGAAGCTCCATGGGTAGGGTTGGCGCACTTTAAGGAGTTTTTCTCAGACGAGGATTTTAGGAACGTTATGCGGAACACGCTCGGGATCAGCTTGCTGAAGCTGTTTATCGGATTTCCGCTTCCGATCATATTTGCACTCTTTCTGAACGAAATCCGGTCTGTTCGATACAAGAGGACTATTCAGACGATCTCTTATCTGCCTCACTTCTTGTCATGGGTCATTCTGGGCGGGATTCTGATGACCTGGCTGGCGGATATCGGGATTATCAACAATATTTTGATGGCTCTGCATATGATCGATGAGCCGATCACGTATCTGGCTGAACCGAAATATTTCTGGGGAATCATTATCACCTCGGATATATGGAAGGAGCTTGGATGGTCCGCGATTATCTATCTGGCGGCCATTGCCAGCATTTCGCCTGAAATGTACGAGGCGTCGACGATAGATGGCGCAGGTCGGTTTCAGAAGATGTGGTACATCACCCTTCCCAGTATCAAATCGACCATATCCATCCTCTTTATTCTTGCGGTTGGTGGTGTGCTGAACTCCAACTTCGATCAGATTTTGGTGCTCCGAAACACGCTGAACGAAAGCGCGAGCAACGTCATCGATATTTTCGTGTACCACACCGGGATGCAGAACGGACGATACTCCTACGCGCAAGCCGTTGCATTGTTCAAGTCCGTCATTGCGATTATCCTGCTGTTGATCGCGAACAAGGTGACCAAAAAACTGAACGACACATCACTATTCTAGCGAGACCAGCAAGAAGGGAGACGAATAATCCATGTTTAAACGCAGAACCAAAGGCGAAGCCTTCTTCGATATATTCAACAATTTCGGCATGCTGATCGTATGCTTTCTGACGATCTACCCGATCTGGTACGTGCTGGTGAATGCCTTCAATGACGGGCAGGACGCCATGCGCGGAGGAATCTACTGGTGGCCGCGGATGTTCAGCCTCGAGAATTTCAGCGCGGTGTTCCAGAGCTCCGGCATCATGACGGCGATGGGCATCACCGTAGCCAAAACCGTGATCGGCGTGTTCATCCACGTCCTCTTCACCGCGATGGTCGCCTATGCATTCTCGCGGAAGGGACTGATCGGCGGCAAATTCTATATTTTGCTCGGAACGGTGACGATGTTTTTCGGCGGCGGACTGATTCCGACCTATCTGTTGATCAAGGATTTGAATATGCTCGACAGCTTCCTGGTGTACATTATTCCGTTTATGTTCAGTTTCTTTGATCTTATCATCTTCATGACCTTCTTCCGGGAAATTCCCGACGGTCTGGAGGAGGCGGCAAAAATTGACGGGGCTAATGACTGGTCCATCTTCCTCCGGGTTGTGCTGCCTGTATCCATGCCGGTCATCGCAACAATCGCATTGTTTCACGGGGTATTCCAGTGGAACGATTATTTCACTGGTGTCATCTACATCAACAACACGGACCTCCAGCCGATCCAGACGTATCTGTATAAAGTCGTCGCTCAATCCAGCTCGAATCAGATGATGGCTCAGGTGCCGGGCGGGGTTGCCAAGACGGTCACCTCCCAATCGATCAAAATGGCGACCATGGTCGTAACGACGGCGCCGATCGTATTCGTCTATCCGTTCCTGCAGCGATACTTCGTCAAAGGGATGATGATCGGCTCCATTAAAGGTTGAATCACAAAATGTTCGTTGATGTTTCCTTCCCATCTCCCGGAGAGACCCGGGGAGGGGAAATCTTACCGGTAGCTTCTCTTGCCTAATCCGGCGGGAGTTCTATATGATCATATTTTTAAATAAGAAAAGGGGTAAACACATGAGCAAGATGCTTAAGCCAAAGAGCCTTCTGTTGTTGATGTTCGCACTGGTCATGGCCTTTACAACAGCATGCTCGTCCGGCGGTGATAATAGCGGCGCGTCGGAAAAAGAAAAAGAGGAAGACAAACCGGCAGAAGAAGTGAAATTGACTCAGGATCAGCCGGGATGGGCAGTCGATACCTCCCCGATTACGTTTGATTGGTACATCAACTTCGCCTGGTTCCCGAACAAATGGGGCGAGGATATTACGTCGCAATACGTAACGAAGAAGACGGGGGTTAACGTCAACTTCATCGTACCGGCAGGGAACGAAGTCGAGAAGATGAATACGATGATTGCTTCCGGCACACTGCCTGATTTTATTACGCTGGGATGGTATGAAGACGCTGTCAAAAAAATGATTGAAGGCGACCTCGTTCTGCCGCTGAACGAATTGGCAGACCAATACGATCCGTATTTCTATAAAGTAACCGACCCTGCGAAGGTGTCGTGGTACACCAAGGATGACGGCAATATTTACGGTTATCCGAATGCCTCCTCTTCACCGAAGGACTATGAGAAGTTTGGCGATAACATTACCTCCAACCAAACGTTCTTGGTCCGCAAAGACATGTATGAGGCGCTCGGAAGCCCGGATATGCGCACACCGGAAGGTTTCCTGAAAGCGCTTGAGGATGCCAAGAAAATGTTCCCGGACGTGAACGGACAGCCGCTCATTCCGTTCGGATTGCATGATTTCCATGAAAAAGGAAACAGCTCCCTCGAGGGCTACCTGCAGAACTTCCTTGCCATTCCGCAGGATAAAGACGGAAAGCTGTACGACCGCAGCACCGATCCGGAATATGTAAGATGGTTGAAGACGTTCCGTATGGCGAATGAAAAAGGTTTGATGTCCAAGGATATTTTCGTGGATAAACGTCCGCAGATGGAAGAAAAAATCGCACAGGGCCGCTATTTCGCGATGCTGTACCAACGCAGCGATATGGCGAACCAGCAGAACGCATTGTATGCAAACGATCCGAACTCGGTCTACATTGCAGTGGACGGACCGGCTAACTCCAACCTGGATCAGCCGACCTTGTCGGGTCCTTCGATCTCCGGCTGGACGGTAACCCTCATCTCCAAAAACGTAAAAGACAAAGCGCGCGCCATTCGCTTCCTGGATTACCTGATCTCCGAAGAAGGCCAGCGTGATACTTACTTGGGCGAAAAAGGCGTGACATGGGATACGATTGACGGCAAAGACCAATTCCTGCCTGAGGTAGCGGAGCTGCTGAACAGCGACCGCGGCGCATTCGACAAAAAGTATGGAGCATCCCACACCTTCTGGATGATGATGGATAATAACGTTACGCAACCTTGGATGCCCGCTGCCGTCGAGCCGTTTAAGCAAATGGAAGACTGGACCCGCGGCAAGACCCAGAGCTTCTCGCAATTCGATCAGTTGGATCCGGATGCCAGCTCCGAGGAAGGCATCATTAACGACAAGGTAATGAACGAGTGGGGTAAAATCCTGCCGAAGCTGATCTTTGCCAAAACGGATGCCGAGTTCGATCAAATTTGGAACGATTACCAAGCGAAGCGTGAATCCCTCGGTTTCGCGAAAGTTCAGGAATTCAGACAGAAAGAATACGAAGAGAACGTCAAGAAGCTTGAGGAATTCCTGAAGTAAGGATGATCCGCTCAGGCGGATGAACAGAATAAGGACTTAAGGTACCCTATTATCGATATTGTCGAAATAGGGTGCCTTTTGTCGCATCACGAGCTAATATAGGAGGGTATCCGATCGGCTGATGGCGCCTTTTCATACTGGGCTCGGCTGCGGTCATTCATAGAAAACGGGATGTGACAGTCATGATGACACGAATCAGATCGCTTATTCAATCGTTTGCTTATTGGTTTGGCCGCAGGTCGATGCAGAGTCGTTTGGTTGCTGCCTATATCTTGATTTTGCTGGTTCCGAGCATTATCGTGTCGAATTATTTTTTCAAGCAGATTCGGGATACCTACATCAGCGATGCGCTCAACCAGAACTCGTTCCTGCTGGAAATTGAGAAGATGAACATGCTGAACCAGATTGAAGCGATTGAAATGGCCGCACAGCTGGCGATTTCGGATGACGGCATCAAGGATTATCTTCGGATCAATGAAGAACCCGAGGTGGCGTGGCTGATCGATTTGGCTCGGGGGCCCTTCAGGGACATCCAGCGGATCCAAACCAACAATCCGAATATTACCCACCTTCGGTTATACACAAACAACGCAAACGTGACGGAAATGTGGCCAATTATTTTTCAGGAGAAACGGATCGCAAGCGAGCCGTGGTTCCCCAAAGTCAAGGAGTTGGACGGCGGGGAGATGTGGATATTCAACCACCGCGATCCCGATATTCTGCAGCGCTACGCTGCCGACGTGTCCGAGGAGCTGCCGAAGGTGTCCTTGATTCGCCAAGTCCATAGCGGGGATTACAGCAGCGTGATCCAGGTGGATATGCTGCTCAAGTACTTTGCTCCGAAGACCTTTGCCGGTATCGTGGATAACAGCTCGCAGATGGTCATCGTCGATCAGGAAGGGCAGCTATTCATGGACCGAAGCCAATCGTTCATGAACAGTCACGAGGGACTTCGAGGCGAGGTGGAGCTTCAGTTCGCTAAGCTGAAGCAGGAGGCGGGCGACTCCGAGAAGACCATACATGCCAGGTTTAGCCTGGACGGATCCTCGTTCTTGCTGATCGCGACGCCGATGGAGCGGCTTCATGCCCATGTGCTGAATGTCGTTTCCCTGGAAGGGGCGCTGAATAACGTATCCAAGGCCCAGGGGCAGATTATAGCGGCGAACATTGTATTGATTTTTCTGCTGTCGATCATTACGTATTACCTAAATTCCATTATTCTGAAGAGCCTGCGCCGTTTAACGGAGACGATGAAGAGAGTCCGCAAGGGAGAAGTTACTGCAGCCATTACGATTCAGGGGGGCGGCGAGGTTGGTGAACTGGCGCATCATTTTAACAAATTGATCCGCACCATCAATGAACTGATTGCCCAGGGCGTACGCAAGCAAGCGGTGACCAAGGAGGCGGAGCTGCGAACGCTGCACAGCCAGATTGACTCTCATTTCCTATACAATACGCTTGAAAATATTAAGATGCTGGCCGAAATCGAGGGGCAGCGGACGATTTCGGATGCGTTGACCTCACTTGGCGGGATGATGCGCTACAACTTCAAGTGGTCGGGGGAGTACGTTAAATTGAAGGATGAAATTCGCCATATCCGCAATTACATTGATGTCATGAATATCCGGTTTGACGAGCCGATCCGGCTTGAACTCAATATCCCGTCCGAATTCATGGAGCTCGAGGTATTAAAAATGTCGCTGCAGCCCATCGTGGAAAACGCCGTTAAGCATGCCTGGCCCGAGTTCCCGGATCAGGAAAAGCGAATCAAGATCGATGCCATTGCATGGGAAGAGGATCGGATCACGATTAACGTTACGGATAATGGCATCGGGATGGAGCCTTATCGACTGGGCAGGCTGGGCGAGATTCTTCGAACGGCGGACAATGAGGAACTCCCTTCCATAGATTACGGGCACGGTGGAGTGCAGGCTGGAGGAATCGGACTTCGGAATGTGCACCAGCGAATCCGGTTGTTCTACGGGAATGAATATGGAATCGAAGTGAAGAGCGAAGAGGGGGAGTTCACGCAGGTGACCATGACATTCCCTAAGGTTCTGTTAACAGGAGGAGGCAGTGGACATGAGAAGTCTGATGATCGTGGATGATGAGAAGAATATCCGGTATGGACTGAAAACGATGATTGAACGGGAGTTCCCGGATCAGTACGAGATCCGCCTGGCTGCCCAAGGGCAGGAAGCGCTGGACTCTTTTCGCGAAGAGCCGGCCGATATCGTCATTACAGACATCCGGATGCCGGTCATGGACGGGATACGCCTGATTGAGGCCCTTGCTGAACTGGAAGGAACATTGGGGGTTAAACCCGTCGTTCTGATCCTGAGCGGATATGACGATTTTGAATATGCCAAGGCGGCGATCCGCTATCAGGTAAAGGAGTATCTGCTTAAGCCGATTCGACGGGATGAACTGTTCGCCGCCCTTCGAAAGACAGAAGAAGTTTTGATCCGGCAAGCGGAAGTGCACAACCGGGTGGCCGCCAGCGAGGTATATCTTCAGCAGCTGCAGACCCATCGGCTGAAGGAGCTGCTGGAGCTGCCGCAAGGACTAGGGATGGATATGGAAGCTGCCGCGAACGAAATCGGATTTGATTCGTTTGTGAAGCCATTCCGGGTAGCGGTGATGAAATACAAATACGAAGACGGCAATGCCATGAACAAGGATGAGCTGAAGCAATTGATTGATAACATGAGGGCTTCAGTGGAAGGGCGGATCAACGCTTGCTTTCTGGACAGCAAGGGGAGAGTCGTGCTCATTGGCAGTCCGGACGGACAATTCGAAGAGCTGGCACGGCAGTTTGCCGAGCGGGAGATGGACGGGCTCTTCGTGGGCATCAGCCGGGAAGGCATCCGGATCGAAGACATCCGGATGGGTTATATTCAGGCGCTGACCGCCCTGAGTTATACGTTCATCCATCCCAACGTCAAGCTGATGAGCCATGATGATATTCAGGGGGAGCTGCGCACGTATCCGGTGCCGGAAGAGAGCATCCGGAAGCTGGGCAACATGCTCGGCACGGAGCGGGAGCGGGAGATCAAGGCGCTGCTGCTGGATATTTTTCATATCGAGGATATGCCGCATGTGGCCATCGATTATTTGGAACATGTCAGCAAGCGGATCAATGAGCAGGTGCTGGATGAGGTGTTCCGCGTGTACGGGGAATCCATGGTGGAAGTGTTGAAGCTATACCGAAAGGTGGGGACAATGGACAATTACCGTCATTTTCACACCTATTTCAGAAATTTGGAGCATCTGCTGCTGCACGTGAATGAATATGTTAAAGGGATTCGTTCCGCCCACAGCGAGCATTCCGAGATCAAGGCAGCGGTAAGTTACATGGAGGAGAATTACCACAGGCCGCTGAACATGGCGATGGTCAGCAATTATGTGTCTTTGAATTATTCTTATTTCAGTGAAGCGTTTAAGGCCCATACGGGGGAGAACTTTGTGGTATATCTTAAGAAGCTGCGGATTACGAAGGCCAAAGACCTGCTTCAAGACGGCACCATGAAGCTTGCGGACATTGGTAAAGCGGTCGGCTTTGAGAACACCAAGCAATTCTCTCGTGTCTTTAAGGAGCTGGAAGGGATCTCGCCGCATGAATACCGGATCAAGGTACAAACAGGTCCGGGACTGCAGCAGGAGTAGGTAATGCAAACGCGGTGAGGAGGAGACAACTGAATCCTATTGTCATATAAGAGGGGAGAACCTTGGCCGTCAAGCAGCAGGGTACTCCCCTCTTATATAAACGGGGGATTTTATATCCGATCCCGTTTTACCGGTTTACGCTATTATTAACTAGTAAGCGTTGAACCCGTTTCTAGTAAGGTTTTCAATCCCGATAGTACGATCGGCAAGCCTAACTTGAGCGTGTTCGCCGTATGTTCGGCCTGATCAAACTCATCATGGATAACCGTTACAAGGGTTACACCGCTAAGCTCCGCATGGGGATCAATTTCCCACGTAATACGTGAGAGACTCTCGCCGGCCGTATCTTCGTTTATTAACATCCTCCAACTCAGAACCAGCTTATGCGGAGGGTTTATGCTTAGAATGGTTCCTTCTGCTTGAACCTTGCCTTGGGGGTTCTTAAGTTCGAAAGGAGAGCCAATTTCCCAGTTGGATTGGATAGAGCAGTTGTACCAGAACTTTGATGTCTTGGCCGGATCGGTAATGGCGCGCCATACTTGCTCGGGTGCTGCTTTAATGGCAATTTGGTTTACATGTCGAGGTTTTTGTTCCATATTCGGTTCACGCTCCAATTCATTTTTAAGGGATGACAATTCCATGGCCCAGGGCTCAGCGTATTTGCTGACCCACCGGTCGTATATTTGACGGATCGGCACGGAGTTCAGATAATGCAGCTTCTCCCTGCCAACCTTTCTCGTTGTGATAAGGCCGGCTTCCTCCAGTATATGAAGATGTTTCATGACACCGAATCGGGTCATCTCCAGGGGAACACAAAGTTCGCTTAAACTTTGCCCATCTGTTTTATACAGCAGATCCAAGAGTGTGCGTCGGCTGGGATCCGCCAGTGCTTTAAAAATTTCATTTTCCAATCGTGACATCTCCTTCTTAACAACATGCTAAGAAAATCCAAATGGCTATTTACATGTGACTAAATGGTAATGTGTTATAAACGTGACAGTATAGTCACATATTATCATACAACGAATCGTTTGTCAGCTTATGGCATTTGAATGGACGAATGGGGAGGTATATCGAGAATTTCTGGAAACGGAGTGATATGGATAGCACCGATATGTGGCGCCAAATTCGAGGCAGCTAAAGATTCGGCACGATCCAGTCCTATTGACTGGGTCGTTTATTTTGCTCACCGAAAAAAAGACACCGGGTCGGCTTTCCAGGGACATGCCTGGAATTCGCGATCGGGTGTCTTCTTATATGCAGGATTATGTAATCCCTATAATATTATTTATTGAGCTGCGGTCTCTAATGTGGACAGCGTCATTTCCATTTTGCGGGTGATTTCTTTCTGCCATTTCACGTCTCCAAGTTGGATCGCGAGGTTCAACAGGTCCAGATAATCATCCATTTGCAGAGAACAGCGGCGGGAAGTCGTTTTCATAAGTCAATCGGCTCTCCTTTATATATAAATTCTTCAAGCGAAAAGCGTGTAAACCTGAGTATAAATACATTCTCAACACATTCTCACTTGTCCGGTAATGATAATCATTATCATGTGGTTAATTCTCATTATAAAGGCTTCCCGCCCAGGTTGCAAGCGACTTTCTTGGATTTTGCGTAAAAAAGAATTAATTCATGAAGAATCGCTGCCTATATTTACGCGGCGAGATCCCTTCCTGCTTCGTGAAGCAGGAGGTGAAGTAGGCTGCATGATTGAAACCGACTTCCTCCGCGACCCGGCTGATGCTGAAGTCTGTCTGCATGAGCAGCATCTTGGCCTGCTCGATCCGATAGCGCTGCAAATATTCAACCGGCGAGCAGCCGAATTCCTTCTGCATGCAGCGTGCAATATAGACAGGGTGGAAGTTGATGCGGTCGCCCAGCTCCTGCACCTTGAACTCTTCCCGATAATGCTTCCGCAGATAGGCCGCGGCCCGCTCGGCGCAAGCGGAGGAAGGAGAGGACACCGGTGTATCCAGTGCGGCGGCCAACTGCTCGATGAGCTCTTGGAACACTACCTGCTGCCGCCACAGAAATTTAGCCTGGTGACCGTACTGAACCAGCGAAGACATGGTAGCCAGAAGCTCCAAGGCCTTTTCCGGTTGAGGCAGGGTGCCGAATTGGGGGATGTTGACGGAAAAATAGTTCGGCGTCATCGCCTTTAACTCCGGAGCCTCTTCTCGTCTAGGCGCTTGGCAGGCCTCATCCGCATGCCAATTCCCGGAGGTTTGGAAATGAAGCCAGTAATAATCGGTCTCCTCCGTGCATCCCTTCGTGCCGAAATGATGCGTATCGGGACGCAGGATGAGGAACATGCCGGGTTTGATTTCATAAGGAATGCCATTCTCCGTGACATGGAGCTGCCCCTTCATGACCACGAGCAGATCAAAGATGCCAATGTTTTTGCGGTTGGGATGTCCGCTGTGAACAGGAGCGCGGGTAAGCCCGCTATTGATGTATTCCGGCAGCGGCGGAACGGTAAAATTCAGGATCGTCATAAGAAAGCCCTTTCGTGATTCGCGAGGTTTGAATTTTGATAGTTTTCGTTCGGAAAATGATATTATAACTCCAGTATACCATCTATAATTTGAGAAGGTTAAAGACCGTTTCATCATGAATTGTGTTTAACCCTTACATCATGGGTGGAGGTTGGAATGTTGGATAAAAACACAAGCAAATTTACATTATGGGTTCTCGCTTGGCCCATATTTATCGAGCTGTTCCTGCAGTTTTTGCTGGGAGCGGTGGATACATTGATGGTCAGTCGGATTTCCGACGATGCGGTGGCTGTGGTTGGCTTCTCCAATCAGCTGTTTCAGGCGATGACGACCCTGTTCATGACGGTTGCCAGCGGTGCCGGCATTCTCATTGCCCAGAAGATCGGTTCGCATCGAACGGGAGACGCTCGAACGATCGGCATCATGGCGGTGAGTGCCACGACAATCATCGGATTGGTGTGCAGCGTGATATTGTTTGCGATGCCGGAGGCTATCGCTTCGATCCTCCAGCTGCCGGAGCATCTGCTTCCGCTAGCCGGAACGTATATCTCCATTGTCGGCGGCGGGATGGTGCTGATTGCCATGATGGCTACGATGAGCACCGTCATCCGGAATACCGGTAACACGCGTGCGCCGATGTATGTAGCGATCGGAATGAATATCATTCACGTTATTATGAACTATGGGTTTATTTTCGGCGCTTTCGGGTTCCCGCAGTGGGGGCTTACCGGCGTCGCGATCTCGACGGTGGTAAGCCGGCTGCTCGCTGTGCTCTTACTGCTGTATATATTCCTTCGTTCATTTGAATACCGGATCAAGTGGAAGGAATTCCGCGTGTTCAACCGTCCGCTGTTCGGTGAAATTCTGAAGATCGGATGGCCGCTCGGCATCAATATGTCCTGCTGGGTGTTCACGCAGCTGATCATCTATTCCTTCATTGCAACGCTGGGCGCTGCCGAGCTGGCTGCGCGTACGTATATGAATACACTGGAATCCTTCTGCTTCCTGCTGGGCTCATCAATCGCGATGGCTGCTCAGATTCAGATCGCGCATCTGTTCGGCGCGGGCCGGATCAAGGAGGCTTATCGGAGCGCGTACCGCGCGCTGGGCATCGGGGCTGTTTACGTTGTCGTCAATGCCTTCCTACTGTATGTGTTTGGGAAGCAGCTGCTGGGGCTGTTTACGGACGATAAGACAATCATTGCGATCGGGGCCTCGCTCCTGGGCATGAACCTGATTCTCCAGCCTGGCAAAATGCTCAACATGGCGCTCGGCAACTCGCTTAATGCCGTCGGAGACACGAGGTTTACGATGTACATTTCCCTAGGTTCGATGTGGCTGGTCGCCACCGTGCTCTCTTATGTACTCGGCATTCACATGGGGTGGGGGCTTATCGGCATATACTCCTGCATGATTGCCGACGAGTATTTGCGGGGGGTGCTGTCCTTCTTCCGCTGGCGCGGGCAAAAACACCTGCGGAAGGCAGAGCGAGTCGAGCCGGTGAATCATCAGGGGACGTCAATGGAGCCGATGCCAGCGCAAGCATAATGCTGGGTTTTGATATGAAAAAGGATACTTCGGCCGTGCGGCATCGGGGTATCCTTTTTTTGCCATACTAAAAAATAATGCATTCGAAAACTTTTTAACCGCATGACGGGGTATTGTAAGTGATTGGCCAAGTGAAAGGAGGAAAGCGCGGTTTGGTACACGACCTTATACAACGACTAAAGACGGAATACAGTGACGAATTGTTTGAAGAACTTTACCGGTTATACGCGGATCGGGCGATTCGAACGGCTACCGCAGTAACCGGAAGTCCGGCAAGCGCTGCCGACGTGGTCCAGGAAACGTTCATCAGGGTATACCGTAACCTCGGTGCCTATGATGGAAGCAAACCCTTTGACCCGTGGTTCAACCGGATTCTCTATAACGAATGCAATCGGTATTTGAAGAAACATGCGAGAGTGGTGCCTTCCGAGATATCGGAGGAGAGGGATCTTCCCTCGGAAACCGACACCTACGATTTTGACCGGCATGGCGAGGTATATGAGATGGTGCAGCGGCTGGATGACCAGCACCGGATTCCCGTTATCTTGAAATATTTGAACGATTTTGCCGAGAAGGATATCGCGGACATGATGGAGCTGAACGTCAATACGGTGAAGTCCAGATTGTTCAAAGCGCGAAAGAAGTTGAAGGAATGGATGCTGCAGAATAGGGGAGGGGATCAGCATGGGACGTGATCCATTGGATCAAGAGATAACGGACGGTCTGAAAAAGGGTACGGATGACGCGATGCGACATAAAGACGAGATTTGGATGGCGATTAAGGAGCGGATTCATAGCGAGCAAGTCCGGCGGCCTGCGGAATCGGAGACTTCCTTCGCGCCGCGGGAATCGAAAGGGCGCCGCCGTTCGGGACGAAGAACTGCCGGATGGATTGCGGCAACCGCCGCTGCGGCAGCCATCGTGCTGACCGTCAGCTTTCAGACGGCGCCGGTTCAGGCGTTCCTTGATCAGGTGAAGGAATGGTTTGCTCCCCAGAAAACGGTCGAGCAGGAGCTTGAAGGAACGCCGGAAACCAGCGTGGATCAGCTGCATGAGGGTGCCGATTACGTGATTTATATTGATGAGAGCCGGTTTAAAATGATTCATGAATCGGGCGTGGACCGCATTGAATTGAAGGAGAAGCCGACGGATGACCGCTATCCGGAAGTGTTCATGGAAATTTCGCAGGAGGGCATCGATGCCAAGACGGCAGCGGAGCGGATCCAGACGGAGCTGCAAGAATATCCGAAGGTTGAATCGAATCCCGTGGATGAACCGATTCAAGGCTGGGAAGTGCGTGCCATTGGTGGAACCGGCGGTAAAGAGTGGGATGACCCGGTGATACGATATTATGTGTTCGATAACGGGCAGGGCGGCAGCTTTGTTGTGAAGCAGCAGTATTTCCTGGAGGCCTCCGAGGGCTTCGGCGCACGCTTCCATAACATGATGAAGGAATTCCACATTACGACGAATACCCATGCTGAGTCTGACATCGAATAGGATTTTCAGTTTATTGATTGCTTTTAACGTGAACGCTCGGTAGAGGTCACAACTCGAACGATTAATGTGGTGGTAATCACTATGGCAAATCCCGCATGATGATACCGTCATGAGCTTATATCGATAAATAACAGCCATATACAGGGATAGCCCAATCGCATGATGGGGGCTATCCCTTTTTTTATGTTCAAAGATTTAAAGATTGGGTTAGAAACGCTAAGTATAATAGTATCATGTAATGTTATATAACATATTTGAAGTCTATTATATATAATAACACTTCCCTATTACTGGATTATATTATTTTCAATTCACTAAAATAAGCTGATAATACAGTTATATTTCTGTATTTCTTCAATTGTAAACGCTTTTCCTATAATATATCCGATTTGTTATATTAAATAACATTAAATAGAATAAATCTAACAAATACATATTTATATGTTATTTTATATAACATAAAGGGAGAGTGCCATGATGAAACCAAAGTCAAAACGTCCTTTAGCGGTCTGGAGTACCGCTGCATTCACCGCTTTTGTTATTTCTGTATCACCTGTTGGAACCTATGCGGCACATGCTGCAACGGTGACGGAAGTGAAAGGAACGGTTATTACGGCTACGCCTGTACAGACCCCTGCAACGCCGGGAAGGAATACGACGGTACCTCCGCTATCGGAAGCTTCCAAACAATCGACGAGGCCGAACGTGTTGGTCATTGCTACCGGCGGCACTTTGGCAGGGCAATCGACGGATGCCACCAGCTTTCAATCCTACCGGGCGGGTACGTTGAAGATTGAGGACATGGTCGGTGAGCTTCCCAATACGGACAAGATTGCGGATATCAGCACGCTCCAGTTCGGCAATTCGGGATCAAGCGCGTATACCATGGCGGATCTGTATGATTTGTCCCGGACGGTGGACCATGCGCTTAAGGTCTATGACAGTGTCGTTGTAACGACGGGGACGGATACGATGGAAGAGATTGCGTACTTCCTTGATCTGACGGTACAAAGCGACAAGCCTGTAGTCATTACCGGCTCCATGCGGCCTTGGACGGTGATCGGTTCCGATGCGCAGGCGAATCTGTACAATGCCATCAAACTGGCTGGAAGCGGCCGCACGGAATCCTTCGGCACGGTGCTAATGCTGAATGATACGATTCATCTGGCGCGCGGCGTAACCAAGACGAATGACTACCGTACCGACACGTTTGAGACGCCTATGCTGGGAGCGGTCGGATATATCGATGATGAGAATATTCGGATATACCGTGCCCCCCTCCGTGCGATGAAGGCGGAAGGTGAAGGCAAACCGGTATTTGATCTGAGCAGAATCGCAAAAGAGGACCTGGCGAAGGTTGAAATTGCAATCTCTTATCAGGAAGCCGGCGGTGGTGCCATTAAAGGCTTTGTGGCAGACGGAGCTAAAGGCATCGTCACTTCCGGCACCGGCGCAGGCGGCATCTCGAGAGAGATGAGCGCGGCCCGCAAGGAAGCCATCGAGAAGGGGGTGGTTTTCGTAACAACGACCCGTACAGGCTCCGGTAGCGTATACGGCGGAGGTGAAGGCATCATTTCAGGCGACAATCTGAGTCCTCAACAAGCCCGCGTACTGCTGCTGCTCTCCCTGTCCTTTACGGATGATTTCAATACCATTAAGGGTTGGTTCGCAACCTACGGAACACCTGAAGTGTAATCTCAGACTCAGTCATTTTTTTAGCTGCTCATTATTCCTACTGAACCATGTAATTCCTTCCACCAATTATATTGCCGCCAGGGTTGCCTGGCGGTCTTTTTTTGACGGTGTATATTTCGTCTAATCAAAGAACCATCCCCATATAAGCTGCTCATAGAGCAAGTTCACACGGGGATGGTTTTTTAATTTCGTTTATTTTTCGATATGCTCCACAAACCAGCGGATAATATGACTTAAGCGTTTCACCCGCAGATGCGGGTGGCCGCTTCGGGACAAGTTGTGATCGGCACCAGGGAAACGGATGAACTGAGCTTCCCGGCCAAGTCGCTTCAAGGCAATAAACAGCTGTTCTCCCTGTTCGATCGGGCAGCGGAGATCCTGTTCTCCGTGAAGGATGAGTAGCGGCGTATGGATGTCCTTCACGTAAGCGAGCGGGGAATGCTTCCACAGCTTCTCCAGATCGTCCCATGGATTGCCCCAGATCTGATCCTGCGTAAAGGTGTAGCCGATATCGCTGACGCCGTAGAAGGAGATCCAGTTCGATATCGAGCGCTGGGTTACCGCTGCCTGGAACCGGTCGGTATGACCGACGATCCAGTTGGTCATGAAGCCGCCGTAGCTGCCGCCGGTTACGCCAAGACGGGAGGCATCGATATAGGTGTAGGTATCCAGAACATAATCGACAGCTTCCATCAGATCCTGGTAATCCCGTCCGCCGTAATCTCCCCTAACGGTATTAACGTGTACTTGACCGTATCCGTGGCCACCCCGAGGGTTGGTGTAGAATACCGCATAACCGGCTGCAGCCAGCAGCTGGAACTCATGCATGAACGTATGCCCGTACATGGCTTGCGGACCGCCGTGAATTTCAAGCACGGCCGGAACTTTGGCGCCTTCCGTGAAGCCGGCAGGCTTCATGATCCACCCTTGAATCGGCCAGCCGTCCGACGTCCGGAACGTAAAGGACTCCGGCGTGCTTAACGTAAGCTCGCTCCACAGCTCCTCGTTGCAGTTCGTCAGACGTTTCTCCTCGTTCTTAGCGATAGAGAAGCTGAACAGATCACCGGGCTGCAGCGGGTCAGCCGCAGCAAACACTACGTTCTCCTCCGGTGTCAGAGCGAATTGGTACACTTCGCGTTCACCCGATACCACCAGCTCATAGGATGAACCGTCCAGGGCAAATCGTCCAATATGGACGCCGCCATCCTGGCTGAGCTGGATGTACACGGATTGGCCGTCCCTACTGAACAGCGGAGGCGTTCCGGCTCCGGCTCTCATGTCGCTGACCGCGGCGTGCCCCAGCTGAATATCCATGTCCGTGAAGAGCACGCGGGATTCTCCGCCGGAGAGCGGGATCAAGTGGATTTTGGTCAGCGTGGCAAAACCGCAGCTAAGATCGCTGGCAAGCACGAGCATATACTGCCCGTCCGGGGTGAACGCAATGGAGCCGATCGAGAGAGTTCCATCCGTCAATTCGGTTACGGATCCGCTGGCGAGGTCCATGACAAACACATCGTCCGTCAAACGAAGATCCGGATCCGGGAATTGCTCCGTGGCAAGGCTGCTGCTGTATGCGATGCGGGTGCCGTCCGGTGACCAGGCGAAGGCTTGTATATCAAAATCTCCTTCTGTAATTTGTGTGCATTCTTCCGTTGCCGGATTCACGAGGTATAGATGATGTCGACGTTCATTCCACAATCCGGGCCCATCGGCTTTATATTTAATGCGATTAATGATTTTTTCCTCGGGCAGCTTGTTTTTACCGTCTTTGTCTAGCTCCTCGCCTTCAGTAGTCTTCCCCGCGTCTGCCTCGCCTTTAACAAGCAGGCGTGTGCAGTCCGGTGACCATTTAAAGGCGCTGACTCCGTGCTTCAAGTCGGTAACCGGTCTTGCTTCCCCTCCGTTGGCAGGCATGATCCATATCTGTGGTTTATCGCCCTTTTTGCGCAAGAAAGCAAGCTCCGACCCGTCCGGTGACCAAGCGGGTGCGGCATCCGCTTCGCCCGACGTGAAGGGAACGTCCTGGTTTCCTTCTGCAGGAAGCAATCGGATATGGGAACGGTAACCGTCGAACTTTTCGCTGACGGATTTATGTACATAAGCTATGGCTCCGCTAGCTGGAGATACGACAGGGTCATTCACCCAGTGCATCCGGTACAAATCCTCTGGCGTTATGAGTCGCTTATCAGTCATGAATCGTCCTCCTAATCTTCTTGTATGAGTTAAACAACATTATCCCAGATAATGGCATAGAAATCTAGAAGAAAAATGAGAGGGGAGATGCGGACGTTTCGTACCCAATGCTAGTAAAATAGAGGGGGAATTACAATAATTATAGGGTGTAATACGGAGGTTGTTGAACTGAAAACAGTGAATTAATTTTCAACTGGTCAATTTAGGAGCGATACGGTGCGCTTTTTGTTATAATTGAGATAGACTCTCAATTAGGAGTATGTAAAATAAAACCAACTATATATAGCTCAGGAGGAAATCAGATATGAACGTAAGTGAAGCGATCCGAACGCGCCGCAGCCTTGGCAAGGTCAAGCCTGATGCCGTACCGCAGGAATGGATTGAACAAATCGTAGAAGCAGGTACCTGGGCGCCGAATCACAAGCTCACGGAGCCGTGGAAATTTTTTGTTATGCAAGGTGAGGGCCGTGATGTGCTCGGCAACGCGCTTGGTGACATTCAGGCGGCAGGCGGCGATGATATGAGTGAAGAGGCTGTAAATGCAGCACGCGAGTCGGGACGTACGAAGGCATACCGGGCTCCGGTTGTTATCGGTGTGGCGGTCGAACCGTCCACGGACCCCAAGGTGATTGAACTTGAAGAGTACGGAGCGGTATTTGCCGCCATTCAAAATATGCTTCTGCAAATTCATGAGCTTGGTCTGGGTGCCGTGTGGAGAACAGGCGAGCCGTGTTTCCATACGCTGATGAATCAAGCGTTCGGATTGAAGCCTGAAGATAAAATGCTGGGTTTCCTGTACATCGGATATCCGGATATGGAACCTAAGCAGGGGAAACGTCAACCGGCAGCGAACAAAACGGTATGGCTCAATAGTGCCGCAGACCTGTAGTTGATCTACCCTACGCCGCAAAAATCCGGTATAATGAACCCTAAGTTTGCCTAAAGGGTGTTACGGCATCCGGGCGATTGACACTAGGGGAGTGTACGTGGATGAAATTTCGGTTCAAGCAGTGGGATCTGGGGAGCAAGTTGATTTTTATAGCCACCTGTTTAGCGATAGCTTCTTTCTTTTTTAAATGGCTGGATATCGGCGTGGCTGCAGA
Source organism: Paenibacillus sp. FSL W7-1332 (assembly GCF_037969785.1). Taxonomy (NCBI): domain Bacteria; kingdom Bacillati; phylum Bacillota; class Bacilli; order Caryophanales; family Paenibacillaceae; genus Paenibacillus; species Paenibacillus sp. FSL W7-1332. The sequence goes on from NZ_CP150209.1 coordinate 708,272, forward strand.
GAATGGTTTCTTGCAGGGCGGCGTGTTTTTCATCGTATGTTTCATCTATCCATTTTTGAAAGTGGTTCGCGAGAAGAAGATGAACAAGATCATAGCATACGCCTTTGCGCTGGTCGCTATTTTTTTGACAATGATGTACGTGTCATCCAAGACCGTAGATTTTTTTGGAGAGACGATAAGAGGGGCAGCGGCGGGGCCGTATCTGTTCTTGGCGTCATGCGGACTGCTGAGCTTCGGTATTTTTAGCCGCAAGTTCTAGTCTCGCTGCGCAGTCTTTTGCATAAGAGTGATAGGAATGAAGGGCTGAACCCGGAGGTGACATACCTCCGAGAGGGACGGCCCTTTTTCTATATGAGACGGATCACCTCTGGGTGAGCAGGACAAAGCCGCTGATGGACACCGCGTAAATGATTAACAGCACCACAGCGTACTTTTTGGCACGGATGTTCAAGTTGAAGGCGGCGGTGAGTCCGTTATTGATTAAATTACCGATGTATAGAATGAGTATGAGCGCGAGTGCGGTGATCGCAACGATGAGCGTAACGGTTTCCATAGGTTTGTGAATCCTCCTGTTTAAGCTGCTAATGTTGTATCAGATATAACCATTGTAACGGACGAAGTTTAAACCCCGGTTAAATGTAGTTAAAAAAATGAAGGCAGCCCTGGCAAGTGGTGTAACGTTGAGTGGGATACTGGGGTTTTGATATACTGGAGAAAGCGGCTTTACAACCGCTGCATTACATAATAGGAGGGATTTCAGAATGGCCAATCAAACTTTTACCGATGGACCTACTTTGAATGATGGCGTAAAAATGCCGTGGCTGGGTCTTGGCGTATGGAAGACCAAAGAAGGCGAAGAGGTTATTCAGTCCGTAAAATCAGCAATCGCTGCAGGGTACCGCAGCATTGATACTGCTGCCATCTACGGCAATGAAGAGGGCGTAGGGCAAGCCATTCGCGAATCCGGAGTTTCGCGGGACGAGCTGTTCATCACCACCAAAGTGTGGAACGATGACCAGGGGTATGAGAAGACGCTGCAAGCTTTTGAGACGAGCCGCAAGAAGCTCGGGCTGGATATCGTTGATTTGTATCTCGTGCACTGGCCGGGAAAAGATAAATACCTCGACACGTGGAAAGCATTGATTCACTTGCAAAAAGAAGGACTTGTTCGTTCCATCGGCGTCAGCAACTTCCAGATCCGCCACCTGCAGCATATCATCGAGGACACAGGTGTTGTACCGGTTGTGAACCAAGTCGAATTGCATCCGCTGCTCTCCCAGAAGGAGCTGCTGGGATTTGCACGCGAGAACCAGATCGTCCTGGAGGCGTGGAGTCCGTTGATGCAGGGCAATCTGGATCAACCGGTCCTCGCGCAGATTGCGGAGAAATACGGAAAAACCACGGCGCAAGTCATTCTGCGCTGGGATATTCAGAACGGCGTCATCGTCATTCCGAAATCGGTGAAGGAGCATCGCATCCGCGAAAATGCCGGCATCTTCGATTTCGAGCTTTCGGCGGAAGATATGGCAGCCATTGACGGCTTGAACCAAAACAAACGTTTTGGCTCCAATCCGGATGAATTCCTGTTCTAAATTTTGCATTTATATAAAAAGAGCGAGCCCAACCCGGAATGAGGGAAGTGCTCGCTCTTTTTTGCGTCAATTATCAGGATGGAGAGGCCTCTTACAGTTACTGTTCTTTGGGTCCAACCTCCGGAAACAACGGTTCGCCGATCGTGCCGAGTTTTCCCTGCACTAGGTCTTCGTTCAATCTTTTTAACCAGTTCAGGTCGGTCTTGGCATGTTCGTACATCCCGATCATCAGGTGCTGGGTGCTGCGGGGTACGATATGCTGGTGTTCCACGTATAATTGATATGCCTGGTTCACCCGATGCTCTGCCTCCCGGATACGGGACTGCAAGATCGGGGCCAGAACGGCCGGATCCGCGTGTCGCGAGAAAGGCAGGGCAATATAGAGCGGGTGGTGTACGGGCTCGATGTCCCTGAATTTCTTGAGCAGCAGCTGCTCAAAAAGCTTGCGTCCGGCATCCGTGATCCGATAGATGGTTTTGTCCGGGCGGCTATCGCTCTGTATGGTTTCCACTGCCTCGATATATCCGTCCTCGGCAAGCCGGTCTACCGCGTAATAAAGAGAGCCCATCTGGAGCTTCGTATACTGATCCATGCCGCGATCCTTCATTTTGATCCGGATCTCGTACGGATGATGGTCTCCTTCCAGCAGCAAGCCCAGGATGGCCAGCTTCATCGACATGCCATTAGGCTCCCTTGGCCTTGGCAGATACGGTCACTCGTTCGTTGCCCATCATCAGCACGAACACGAGAGCCAGCACCGCAGGCACAAGCGCCCACAAGAACGTATTCGAAATGGAATCCGCCAAGGAGGTCGTGATCTGTTCACGTACGTTCGGCGGGAGCTGGCCCATCACTTCAGGTGAAAGCACAGCATCTGCATTTAACTCGGCACCGGCGGGCGCGTTTCCTCCGGCTTCCGCGAGTCGGCTGTTGAGGCCGTTGCGCTGGATAATTCCGAAGATCGTAATCCCCACCGTCATGCCGAAGGAGCGAAGGAAGGAGTTCGTTGATGTGGCTGCGCCGCGCTGTCTGGCATCAAAGTTATGGATGGAGGCCATGCTGAGCGTGGAGAACGAGAATCCGACGCCAAAGCCGGTCAGGATCATGAAGACCGTCAACAGGTAGCGCGGCGTATCCGGGCTTATCGTGCTCAGGCAGAAAATGCCTGCAATAAAGCACAAGACGGACAGAATCATGATGTTTCTAAACGAAGTCCGGGTCGTCAGCATACCGCCGCCCTGGCTGCCGACTACACTGCCGAGCATCATCGGCATTAGAATGAGGCCCGAATTGGTTGCTGATCCACCGTACACTCCGCTAACAAAGATCGGGATGTAGATCGTTGCCACGATGAAGGTTGCTCCATAGAACAAGGCAACGATATTGCTGGAGGCAAACAGCCGTTTACGAAACATTTGAAACGAAATAATGGGTTCGGCTGCCCGGGTCTCTGCCAATAGAAACACAATAAACAGAGCAATGAATCCCCCGAACAAGCCCAGAATTTGCGGTGAATCCCATGCATAGGTTTGCCCGCCCAGTTCCAGACCGAACATCAGGCAGATGATCGCGCCTACAAGCGTTGCAGCCCCCGTCCAGTCAATCTTTTGTTTGGCATGGGAACGGGACTCCTTGTAGGAAGTCATGATGAAGATAAAGGATACGATACCGATCGGCACGTTGACATAGAATATCCATTCCCAGCCGATGCTGTCGGTAATAAAAGCGCCCAGCAGCGGTCCCATAATGCTGGAGGTGCCGAATACGGCACCGAGCAAACCCGTCATTTTTCCGCGCTTCTCCGGCGGGAACAGGTCGAACACGATGGTAAACGCAATCGGCATAAGAGCACCGCCGCCGATTCCTTGAATCGCCCGGTAAATAATAAGCTCTGTCATGTTGTTCGCCATCCCGCAAAGAGCGGAACCGATCAGAAAGACAACCAAACCGAATATAAAGAACCGCTTCCGTCCATACATATCGGATAACTTACCGAAGATCGGTGTACCGGCCATAACGGCAACCATGTAGATCGAGGTTACCCAGACGACTTGGTCGAAGCCCTGAAGATCGCGGATAATCGTCGATAAGGCAGTGGCTACAATCGTGTTATCGATGGCGGCCATGAAGATGCCGAGCAGCAGACCGGCCACGACCAATTTGATGTTGCTTTGTTGTGCATTCATGTTAAGGATACTCCTTTTCCATATTCAACTATGTACATATTATTCAAATTTGAATAATTCGGTGGTTATATTGTAGCCGGATTAACAGATGTTGGCAAGATGTTTAATGGCACGGCCTTTCTCTACATTCTGCACAAGAAAAAACAAGGTCAACCCTGATTTACGGGATGACCTTGCGATAATAAGGAGTCAGCTGCCGGAATCCCTTCGCGTTAAGACGCGCTGCCAGCTGTGCCAGTTAGGACCTAGCAGTTCATCTGCGGCGATTTGGGATCCAGCTGCATGAATTCGATCCGGTTGCCGTCCGGGTCCCTGGCCCAGCACTGCCAGTTGAAGTCTTTTCCTTGAACCGGCTCGACGTCCAGCTTCACGCCCTGATTGCGGAGATGCTCCGCGATGTGCTCGATGTCTTCCACCTCAAGGCAGAGATGGGAGAATCCGACGGGCCGATTTACATGCTCCGGTTTATTTTGCCCACCGTAAAACAACTCGATAAATTGTCCCTCGCATACCTTAATGTACTCGATCCACGGTTCACCCTGGTCGTTAGGGATATCAAAAGCACGGGTGAAACCAAGCACATCGCAGTAAAAATGCAGGGACTTCTCCATATCGGCTACGTCAAACGCCAGATGGGCAATTCCTTTAATCATGACGGCATTCCTCCTCGGTATGTATCAAAGCATGAGATAAGATGATTTCTTAAGTCCATTGTAACGCATTCTGTATACGCTTCCATATTTATATGTAAAATCGGGAAATTAAAACAATGGAGAGAAAAGGACCGACCTGATATGTTCGCTGAAGAACGATAGGGGTCAGTCCTTTTTGTATATTGGATAACGTCTTACAAGCATATGGATGAATGATGGCAGCAAAATGAACGATGTCATTGTTTGCGGTATTTCCAGTAACTAGCTCCTTAACGCCTAATGTGCACCGGAACCTCTTTGCGCCCCTGCTTCATGGGCGACTGGCATAAAGGACAGGCCTTGCTCTCCCGATTCCGTGTGCCTGCAGGGATTCTTGCGTTGACCCGCTGCCAGCCTTTGCAATTGGCGCTGGTGCATAACCACACGTCGACGATCTCTGTCCCGGCGGATGCAGCCTGATGCTGTGGGCTCGGAGCGGATCCCGAATCTGAACCGATTCGTTGGCTCCTCTGACTGGTTGTGCTCACTGTTGTCCGCCCAGCAGAAGAGGGCAGGGAAGAGCGCTTGGTTGAGGTTGAGGTTGAGGTCTCTATGCGGATCGTGCGTTTAGCCGTATAGGATGTACGGGGCGTTGACCCGCCGACCTTGTTTGGTATACGGTTGCCTTGTTTGCTCTGCTCGTCCGTGACGAACACATCGCGGAAGAAGCGGGAAACCTCCGCTTTACGTCCCCGGTAAAAGCCAGGCGAACTGACAATCAATTCATCCCGTGCCCTGGTGATAGCGACATAAGCTAATCTGCGCTCCTCTTCCAGTGCATCCAGCGCCTTATCCTCCTTGTCCGACAGCGGACGCTGATCGTCCCTGCGCTCGGCGTCTAAAGCGGACGTATGCGGGAGAATGCCCTCGCTCGCCCCGATCAGGCATACCGAGGGAAACTCCAGCCCTTTGGATTTATGGATCGTCATTAAGCGGACGGCATCGGCCTGCTCGTCCCGTTTCATGGCCGCCATTTCCTTATGAATGACGATCAGCCGATCGACAAATTCAACGAACTCAGCGATATCGCCAAAACGCTTCGCCGAGGCCTCCAATTCATCCAGGCCTTCCTGTATGAATTCCTTATGGAGGGTGATCTCCTGACGTTCGTCTGCCTCCAGAAACTTGTCGTAGAATTGCCGCCTCATTTCCTGTACGGCTTGAAGGGGCTCCATCGCCTTTAATCCCTTTATGAGCTTAGTGCGATCTCTAATATTCTCGATCTGGAAGTCCTTCAGGCCGGGAAAGGATAGAAGATGCGATAGAGGCCCCTTCTTGGGACGCGGAGCATCCTGCTGCCGGATGAACGCCATCCCTTTGTCCCGGTTCATGTACAGCGTATGAAGCATGCCCTCCATCGCCGTGAAATTGCGCCGGTCCAGCGACAGCCGCAGATGGTCCATGAGCGGTTTGACAATCCACTGCTCATAGAACAGATCCCCGTTCTCGTAATGAATGAACGGAATTTGCCGCATCACGAGCTGTTCGAAAATCGCCCGGCTGTTGTTTGCGGTTCGGTATAGAATCGCATGATCGCGGTACTGTTTTCCGTGCTCCCGGACCTGTTCGGTAATATGGGTCAGCAGCAGCTCCGCTTCTTGGTCGGGATCACCTGGACGAAGATACAGCGGTACGCTGCTGCTCTTGCGGGTAGAGCGCAGCTGCTTGGGACGGCGGCGTTCATTGACACGGATAATTTCATTTCCCAGCCCGACGATCGACGAGAGGGATCGATAGTTGATATCCAGCGTCACCACCTTGGCCCCGGGAAACGTCTGGTCGAATTCCAGAATGAATTCGTTACGCGCGCCATTGAAGCCGTAGATGGTCTGGTCATCGTCACCGACAACCATCAGGTTGCGATGCGGGGCGACCATCTTCTTCAGCAGCTCATAGGGCAGCAGCCCGGTATCTTGAAACTCGTCGACCATCACATAACGGTACCGCCTTTGAAGGGAAGCCAGCAATCCGGGATCCTGCGACAGCAGACGGTAGGACAAAACCAGAATATCATCGAAATCCATCTGGCCGTGTTCTTCTTTCCACGCCTCATAACGGGCGAAAATTTGCCTTTGCTCGACTTCCGCAGGTGTTTTGACAGGCAGCTCGTCAAGACCGGTCATACTCATTCGATGGGCAGACCAGAGCGATAGCAGTGTCTCGGCTTCGTAGCTGTCCTGCAAGCCCATTTCTCGCAGGATGCGCTTCATAATAAATTGCTGATGCCTGGAGTTGCTCAGGATTTCCTGCCTGTAGCCGCGGGTTCGCAGCAAGTATAGGAAGAAGGAATGGAAGGTTCTTGCCGTTACTTTGGCGGTTTCGCTAGCCCGTAACCCGGGAAGCGCCATGATGCGTTCCTTCATCTCGGCTGCCGCTTTGGATGAGAAGGTGACAAGCAGGATGGAAGACGGATCGATCTTCTTGGCCGCAATGAGGTAGCCTGTCCGGCTGACCAGCACGGAGGTCTTCCCGGAGCCGGCGCCTGCAAGCGTAAGCAGCGGTCCTTGCGTATGTCGTACAGCTTGGATTTGGGCGCGGTTCAGCAGCAGCCCTTGTGATTCCAAGCCGCGAAAAAAAGCCGCATCCGGGGCGTCATCGCGGATCAGGTCCTGGCTGTTCTCGAAGGAAGCCAGCTTGGCAAACGGAATATCCTGACGCTCACCGCCGTACGGGCGTTTATAGAAGGGTATGGATGTCATGAATTTCACCAATCATTTCGTATTTCGATTATCGTCCTACCAGTTTACCGGATTCTCGGAAGTCTGGCAAAGCGCAGGATATGGATGAGAGACGTGAGGCGGGTGCTTGATAGACTGATCACGTTACCCCATTTCATTTAATAGTATAGTTTTGGATTGACCATATAACAGTTACACTAAGTTGCTTGCTGAATGTAGTAGCCTATACTCTATTCCATCGATTTCATAAGTTAGTTCCGGAAGAAACTCCTTGGTAATTATATTTAACGTGTTTTGGTCTATCTCGTTGTATCTAATCTCTGGAATAAAAATGATAAGCGCAAGAATAGAATCCAATAAATCTAAAATAGGTTGCATATACTTCTCTCCATTGCTTGATGTTCTAACCTTATCCAAAATCAAATAAAAGGATTCGCTCGCTAAAGAAATCGGTGGGGCATCCTCGTTTCTTTTAAAATCTCTGAAATGTAGCAATAGTTCATCATTTGTATGCGATTTTATAGTTATATATAAAACCTTGCTGTTCAAATTAAAGCTGGCTTCGGCACCAGCATCTATAACTTTGAATTTTCGAATAAGGCTTTCTCTTGATTGATAGATACGATTTATGAACATAGCATTCTCCCTTTCAATTCTAAATCCTTATTAATCTTGAGATCCTTTATTCGTATAGAGACCGTCTCACTAAATATATCTGGAAAGCATCTGGCAGCACAATCGCTGATCATTCATGACCTAAATCATTTATATGAATAACAAAATCCCGGACTCGAATGTAGGAAGTCCGGGAGATTTGTTACCCCTATGTGATATTGTACATCGTGCGTAATGCTCCATGTGGCACGGTGTGTAATCCGGGGCAGGCTTGGCTGGCTGGGCACCCTTATTCAATGTCAGCACGCATTTAGAAGCAAACGGAATTCGCTAAAAGATCGTCACTCGGTCCAGTTCCACAACCGCACTTCCCCGACCCGCAGGTCATGCACCCAGGATACCTCGCGCAGGGTCAGCAGTTCCTTGACGGGCCCGGTTACGACAGCTCCATACAGGCGAACGCCGTTTTGTTCGATATAAGCTAAGGAAGCGTCCACGTCTACGAACGGAGCCACCCGATTCGCAATGAGCTCGTACTCCTGCAGAAGCCGCAGCGACTTGATGAAGTGTTCATTCCGCAGTTCCCCATCCCCGTAGGTGTCTATAGAAGGGTAATGTCCGCCGCTGGACACGATTTTGCCGAACCAGCCGCGTTTTTCTTCCTGATAAGAGGTTACCGTCAAATCGTCATGATGCCAGACGGGATAAGATGGGAAGCCGACAGGATCGGTGATGACTCCATCATGATCGCCGAATCGGTCATTCGGCCCGGTATCCACGGCAAACCAGACAGGCTCCATGTTCCGGTTCTCGAACTGCTTCAGCAGCTCGTCGGTCGAGAAGAAGCGGTTAAACGATACATAAGCCTCGGCCACGGTACCCTCGGGGAGCTTTGAAAGCCTGGACCAGTCACCGCTCTTGGTGGAGGAGGGTCTGGTGTTCTGTTCTTTTGACTGTTCCTGGGGAGCTCCGTCTTGGTCGACTGAAGACGCCTTCGCTGGGCCGTCCGGTCGGTAGAAAACCCGTGATGGACTACTGCGTTCGTTCCAATCCATGTTGACGGACGGCAGCCCGAACAGGAAGTTCACGGTATATTCGCCGACGGTCACGCGTTCTTTCCCCACTTTCTTGTCTATATCCCCATACACTTCCTGCATGAAGAAGACTTTGCCCTGACTGTTGAGTCGAACGTCGATGTTAGGCTGGGATATCGAGATAGCGGAAGCGATGGCATCCCGGTATTTATCGTTTCGGCTCGGGTCGCCGACACCGTAGAATAACGCTGTACCAATTGAGCTAAGTATGGATACAACTAGAAACACAGAAATAACCATCAGCGCATTCGAGATTCGGGCTTTCCATTTGCCCCTGCGAACGATTCGCTTTTCTTTCTTGGGCGAGAGGCCGGTCTGATCGTCAGCTCGCATATGCATAGCGCTATTAGAATTAGAGCTTGTGTTATCCATCATCTCGTTCAAGTAAGTCTGGTATTCCTCCAGCTTCTCCATTTCCCGCTCAATTTCGATTTTTTCCTCGTCAGTCAGCTTGCCATCTGCATAATCCTTCAGCCGCTGTTTGAATTCTTCGCTCATAACATCCCGTCCTTTCGTTTCATTTCCCGCAGCCGCTGCCTGGCCCGAAATAACGTAATTTTGATATGGGATAAGGTGATGCCCATAATATCCGCCGCCTCCTGGTATGTGAATTGATGAAAGTCCACCAGAAGCACCGCTTGCCGCTGCTTTTCCGGAATATCGGTTAACATTTGCCCAATTTCTCTTTGGGCTTCTTGCTGGAGCAGGATGTCCTCCGGGGTATGGCGGTCGATCAGCTGATCGAAAAAAACAGAGTCCCTCACGATGCTGCGGCTGGCCTTCCGCTGATAATCCACATAAGCGTTATGGGCGACTCGAAATAACCATGGCTTGATTCGTTCTTCCTTCCAATCCTCAAGGAACAGGTAAGCGCGATAGAAGGTTTCCTGTACCAGGTCTTCCGCCGTATGGTGATCATAAGAGAGGGAGTACAAGTAACGATAAACGTCCTTTACGTAATATTGATAAACCGATTCAAGACTGTTCAGTTTCATGTCCTCCCCTCTAAGTAAACACACGTTTAACCAGGGCAAAAAGTTACACTTTCGGCAATAAAGTAATGAAGCTGCGATGTAACCCCTTAGTCGCAAAAAGCAAAAGCCCGCCAGATGAGCGGGCTTCAAACGTATATAAGGTGATGTAGGAACTGTAAGAGAGTTGTATTGCTGGCTGTCGCACCTCTTTATATACCATGCAGCGTTACCTCAATTGAATGTCCGGATCCAACACGATAATTCGCTGTTCATCCAATGCGGTGTTTAGCAGTTTATCCTTCAGCTGCTGCGTGCTGGTTATGACGTCAGGCTGGGTAGACTTGATATCCGTCGTCAGTTTATTCACTAATCGCTCGATCGATAGCATATCCCGATATTCCGGCGAGGAGTAGTCTTCCCAGTATTGATCTTCGCTGATGCCCATCGTATCCAGTATGCGCAAGTGCTGTTCTTGCACCTGCCGCGGCTGGGTTTCGAGCGTCTTCCGAAGCTCCTTGGCCCTTTGAATACCATCCTCCAGACTCGCCGCAACGCCTTGTTCGTTGGCCAATTGAAGCATCAATTCCTTCGTTGCCATTTCTTTAAGGAGCGTAGCGTCATCAGGGAGGGGCGCGGTGCTATGCGCGAGGTTGTTCTTATAGGCAGTTAGATGGGTATGCGTGATGTAGGTGGAGCCGACTTGAACCAGCGCCTGTCCGTTCATGTTGTCGTTCATGCGATGATGCTGGCCCGAGCGATTCGAAGCATCCGTGAAGAAGAGTATGATGCTTACCGTCAGAACGCTGGCCACAGCGATACTGAGAATGGCGATAAATTTACGGTTTATTTTCATACCTGACACCTCTCTTGACAGGGATATATGAAAACGAAGATATAATATAGACGTTTCATCAGCCTGAAAGGTTCTATAACAACGTGAAAAAAACGCCTGAAGGCACAAGATAAAGTGCTTTCAGGCGCAAAAGTTACATGATGATGGAATGACAGGCTTCGCGTTGAAACTTACTTACGAAGCAGGCGGGTCTTATGGGCATAGATAATCGCTTTGTCCGCGAGAAATGCCGCGTAGAGCAGCAGGAAGACCGCATAGGGAAATCCGGTGCCGTCCAGGCTCGGAACCAACCATTCGGCGGCAATAAAATACAGCAGCGTCAGAAGCACCGGGAGCTGCCGTTTCAGATGGTATTTCCAAACCGACCAGATGACGCCGGCAGTCCCGGCAAACAGCATGAGGAGACGGACGGCGTCCAATGCGGATTGCACAACCTTTCTGGCCTCCTCGTTTCCGATCGCTGCCGCATATTTGGAGGTGCGGCCGGCATATATGCTCCGGAAGAGATGAACCAAAGGGTTGCCTTCGATGTATCTCGATTCCAGCCACAGCGAGGCAAGGTTCCACGGACCGGACATATACATCAAACGATTGAAAAGCGGGATGTTCAGCCACCATGGAGATAAGATGAGCAAATAACCTGCGCTAATAAGAAGGAGCCCGCCGGTTACGATTTTGATCGGACTGCGGTACTTGATCCAAAAGGCAATGAACAATACCGGATACAGCAGCGCTTGAAGGTTGTAACAAGCCATAAGCGCTGTAAGCGCGCCGGCAGCTGCGTACCAGCCAGCCTGCTTCAATTCAAGCGCTCCGATGACGGCGCAGACCAGAAGAAGCATTAAGGTTTGCATGGTCGTATCCGGCAGGATTAGCCGGACTGCACCGTAGGCCGGCCAGAACAGAGCGTAGATCATGCATGACAGAAAAGCGATTCGCGTATTAAACATGTAGCGGGACAGTACGAAAACCAAGTATACGGAAAATGCATGGAAGACGCATTGAAGGAGCTGGTAGGCAATCAGGGCGGCATCCATGCTTCCGAATAAGGCGGTAAGTCCGGCAATCATAAGCGGCACACCGGGCATGACGCTGGAAGCATGGTCTTCCAGGTCTCCACCGGGGTGGCTGATCATGGCCGCACTTTGGATATATCGTTCTTCGATCACGCTGCTTATGCTCGGGGAACGTTCATGAAGACCGGTAAGAACCAGCAGACATGACATAACCAGAACCGCTGCAATCAGTATCAGCAGCATCCTTCGCTGCACACGGTTTAACGTCCATATGGAAAACAAAGGGTCCACTCCACTCTTTATATAATCTCTAGGTTTAAATCCGCATTCATCCTCTTCTATATTAAAGAAAAAACGGTGAAATAAAAAGGCTCCGCCAAAACGGAGCCCATAAGTGCAAGTTACGCTGCAGTGACAAGGTCAGTCCCTCTTTTAAAAGCCGCTGTGATACTTATCATTACTGGATGAACGCTTCTTTGACGTCCCGTCCCGCTGCTTCTCTTCCTGGCGCTCCAGTCTGGCGTCTTCCATCGGAATCGGGTCCACATGCTGTTCGCTCTCATGTTGATCGAACAGGCTTTCTTGTTCCGTCGGGTATTGTTCAGGGTGATCCATGTTGCCGGGACCGTTGTGAAGCGGGAGATCCTTTTTCTTGTCAGTCACCGTTTCTCACCTCATTTATCGTTGTGATACTACCTTTATACCTTATTTGGGGAAGTATCAAACATGTAGAGGTAATAATAGGAGGGGCATCGGTCTCTTTAAGACGTCTCCGAACCGGCTGCAGGCTGCTGCTGCGCTTCTGCTTTGAGTCTTAAATAACGAATAAACAGCTCAACAAGCTCCGGATCGAATTGCGTGCCTGAGCAGCGGAGCAATTCCTCAATTCCCTCCTCGAAGGTTTTCGTTTTTTGGTAAGGTCGTTCCGTTGTCATCGCGTCAAAGGAATCGATAATGGTCAGCATCCGGCACAGTTTGGGGATTTGGCTGCCCTTGAAGCCGTGCGGATATCCCCCGCCATCGTATCTTTCATGGTGTAATTCAATATAAGGAACCAGTTCCTTGAACTTCTCGTTCGTTTCCGCGATGCGTTTACCCCAGCTGACATGCCGTTTGACGGTTTCCCATTCACCGGCCGTGAGCTTGTCCCGTTTGTTCAAGATCCCCCAAGGAATCTCAAGCTTGCCGATATCGTGAATGAGTGCACCGAGTACGAAATTGCGTCGTTCCACACTATCAAGCCCGAGCACTTCGCTGATGTCCATGGCATAGCGGAATACCCGTTTGGAGTGTTTGAACGTATCCACATCTTTATACAAGAACAGCTTCAGCTGCTGCTCAATATCGCGGACGTCCTCCGCGAAGTCGATCTCGGATTCTTTTTCGGCGCCGCTCCCGTATACGTGCACATTATTCTTGCCCTGCTTCTTGGCATAGTACAGCGCCTGATCGGCAAGCTCGACGAGCTGTGACTTGTCATGGATGTCAATCCGATAGGACGCAACGCCGGCAGAGAAGGAGAGGCACCCGGATGGGAATATCTCAACGCCGTCAAAATAGGTATCGTTCAATTTTTTGCGGAGCCTGTTAATGAAGGAACGTGCTTTGTTGTCATCGTAACCCGGCATTAGAATCGTGAATTCCTCACCGCCGAAACGAGAGGCCACCACTTCAGCCGTTTCGGATTCCACCTTGAGGTAATTGCCGAGAAATCCGAGCAGCATGTCCCCTTTCAGGTGACCGAATTGATCGTTGTATTTCTTGAAATCATCGATATCGATCATGGCCAGCGACAATGGCGTCTCATTGGCCTTGGCTTTCTTGATCTCGTCCTCCAGTAAACTTTCGAAATAACTGTGATTATACAGGCTCGTCCGTTGATCCTTGATTGCTTTTTCCTGTACCTGTTTATACATTGTGAAGAGCTGTTTGAAAGAATAGGACAGCATCACGCTGAGTCCTATAAACAAGGTTAGTCCGAACACGCCGTTATGTACGATGAGTATGGAGAGAACCAGCGAAAGAATGAGCGTACTAAGGTATACAAGCAGTGTATCTTTTATGAAGGTTTTCAAAATATCATATAACGATCCTTTGTATAGAAGGTAATAGTAGAAACCGACAAGGAATACGTTGATAACAAAATAAACAACCAACGCTGCAAGATACGCACCAAATTGATCATTGTGAATAGGGCCAGCTTGTCCGCCTGCCATTTTGAAAATGAAGGAGGACCCGACGATCATCACGGTATACACAGAGAAATTAACAAAATGCTTCCAGAAGGGGATTTTTCTGTCGTACAGCGCCATGGTAAGGGAGACAAACAGGATGACAGACAGCGCAAACGGTGCTCCATATATAAAGATACACGCCAGGTAAACAGAGGAATCCATAGACTGTAAATTACCCTCTGGCGGCAGCTGGAAGGTGAAGTAATTTAAGATGAGGGCGGCGCCTAACATCGCATAGACCCATACCCACTGTGAAGGAGTATAATGGAAAATCTCCCCTTGTTGCACCAACAGGAAGGTTGAACAGCCCAGAAGAGAAAGAAAAACAAAATACAGCTGTCCCGCTAAGTCTCGAGAGAATCTAGGACGCTTTAATATGGACATAAATGATTTCTCCTCAATAAAATCAATGGTGTATTCTCCACATTTTAAGGTATATTGCGATGCAAAACAACGAAAAAGATATAAAAAAACAGGCTGAATTTTCCAGCCTGTTTTTATGGAAGTCTATTATCCGAATCTGTAACCGGAAGTCAGAGCGACAACAACAGAAGCAACGATGATCGCATTCAATACGATGCGGGAATACTTGATTTTATCAGTTTTCTTCACAGTTCTCCCTCCTTTCCAGGTGGCATGATGTATGATTAATTTTGCGGTTCCACACGTTCATTGGTATCGGATTTGGTTCCTAATGTTTGCACGTTGGCGGTATTCTTCCCCACGGTCATGAGATTTAGAATGTAGAGAAATATGCCGAAGTTCATGATAATATCTCCGATACTGATAACCTGTGTTCTTGGGTACGGCGGGGATAATGGTATAATGTCTCCCAGGAACGGCAGGCGGGTAGAGGCGTCCATCAGATAGTGCTTGGTAGTAGCTGTGGCATCCACTAGCATGTCCATATAAACAGGATCCAGCACGGAAGCTGCACCCATGGAAACGGGCATTCTGCCACCGTTCACTGCCATGACAAGGAAATTCAGAAAGACACCTGCCAAGATGCTGCCAAAACCTTTCTGATCCCGGTTCATCCAGAGAAAGATCATGCCGGCAACGTAGATGAACATAAAGACGTAGCCGCTTGCGGCTGCCAACCAATCAGAGTTCACTTGAAAGCGGAATATGAGCAGCTGCACAATCAGGAGTATGGGGAAGATTAAGCCGCCCTTCAGACGAATCTTACTGAATTGCTGCAGTCCATGACGGAGTCCGCCACGTATCAGCCCGACAATTAACCCGAGTATAATGCCGTCAAATACCATGATAGAATTCCTACTTTCATAGTTCATTATCTCTGTTATTAAGATAGTTCGACAGCAAATTGGTAATTCCTTCAACAAAAATCAAATTTTATAAAAAAACTTAGGAAGTATGATAAAAAGCTTGTCCCTTCCTGTATGAATCTAATGAATTATGTACATTATAACAGATTAAAAGGATAAATCTTCCTACTTTTTTCGTGTTTCTGTTGCAGAAAGAAGCAAATTCTTGAGCTTTACATACTTATGGGGGGTATAGTAAGGTTGAATGGTACAACATTATTATGATAGGAGGACGACAGCATGAAACAAGTGACATTGACAGTGGAAGGCATGTCCTGCAACCATTGCGTGAACTCGGTGGAAGGCGCACTGAAGAATGCGGGAGCTTCCGGTAAAGTCGATCTTGCATCCAATACAGTGGCTATCGAATACGACGAAAACAAGGTCAGCCTTGAAGCATTAAAAGAAGCGATTGAAGAGCAAGGCTACGATATCGTGTCCTAACGAACATTCCCTGGAATAATCCAAGGCCATGAGCTTTGGCTAAAATAGGAGCCGGCTGCTGAAGGCGATCGACAGCAAGCCGGCTTTTTTGCGCGGTGTCACCTATCGCGTGAACTTGCACTGCCCAAGCCGAAGTTTCATAATAGATGGAACAATGCTTTCAGCCTAAGGAGTGGATACCCCGATGAATGATACCATATCGCTTCTGATGAACCATCGATCGATTCGTAAATATTCGGATCGACCCGTGTCAGAGGAGCAGCTTAGGACCGTTGTGGCAGCAGGTCAGATGGCATCAACCTCAAGCAACGTCCAGGCATACAGCGTAATTGCCGTTACCTCTCAAGAGAAGAAGCAGCGGTTGGCCGCTTTAGCGGGAAATCAGTCGTATATTGTGGAATGCCCGGTATTTCTGGTGTGGTGCGCGGATCTGTATCGTTTGAAAAAAAGCGCAGAGGCGCACGTGGTTGATCAAGAGACGTATGAAGATTCGACCGAGAATTTCATCGTGGCGACGGTGGATGCCGCTTTGGCTGCGCAAAATGCCGCGATAGCCGCGGAATCGCTTGGTCTTGGCATCGTGTATATAGGTGGGGTCCGCAACTCCATTGCTGAGTTCTCCGAGGCTTTGGAGCTCCCGGATTTGGTCTATCCGGTATTTGGCATGTGCCTGGGTTACCCGGATCAGGAGCCGGGGCTTCGTCCTCGGCTTCCGGTGGAGGCTGTTCTGCACCGCGACAGCTACAATCGTGCGGCTGTAGAAGAAGTGAAGAACTACGATCGAACCTCTTCCGAATACTTGTCCCTGCGTACCCATGGCAAAAACAACACACCGTGGTCGGCGCTTATGGCTAAACGCCTGGCAGAGCCGGTAAGGCTGCACATGAAGGACTTCCTGAAGGGGAAGGGGTTCATGGGGCGTTAGACATGAATAGAGAAAGCGGGTACAGCGCTCTCGAGATACGTGCTGCGAACCTGCAGACCCCGATCATCATGCTGATACGGCTGCTCTCGTGGGGAATACTACGGGGCGCGGCTCTAGGAACTAAACTCGGCCTCGAAACTAGGCCGGCCCCGAAACTAGGCCTTGCATGAACCCAAGCCTAGTTCGGAACCAAGCCCGACCTCGGACCCCATCCCACGCCAGCCGGCGTCGGAACCAAGCCCCGCCTCGGATCCCATCCCCCGCCAGCCGGCGTCGGAACCAAGCCCCGCCTCGGACCCCATCCCACATCAGCCAGCCACGAACCCAAGCCTGGCTGATGTGGGATTGGTGGCGTAGGAGGCGAGCAGTGCACCGCAAGTTTAACCGTAGCTTCCAAGCCGCAAGCCGGAATGAGTCACGGCCCGGGATTAGCAGTATCGGACCCCATCCCACGCCAGCCGGCCTCGAACCCAAACCTGACTGATGTGGGATTGGTGGCGTAGGAGGCGAGCAGTGCACCGCAAGTTTAACCGTAGCTTCCAAGCCGCAAGCCGGAACGAGTTGCAGTACGGCGATAGCAGTATCGGACCTCAGATCCGTTATTTGCGCTATGGGCTCGTTTTTGCAGGATCTATCGGACACACGTTCCGTTAAGTAGCATATAATCCGAAACATGAGAGCCTTATTCGGGGAATAACGGACCTCTTGTCCGCCACCATTCGAGAAATGGTGCTTTTGGCCAAAATAAGGTCCGCTGAGTCCGCAAAAATGTGCAACTATTTTATACATCGTGCGCACTGCTCCCTGTGCGCACGATGCGTGGTTCGGAGCATGCTTGGATGACTCGTCGGCGCTAATCGTGCCGCCATGTACGACGCTTGAACGTAAGTCATAGCTCATAAAAAAGGGGCTGTCCCAAAAGGTCGTGAAATACGGACCTGGGGACAGCCCTTTTTTCAGCGGTCTTCTTTTATATGGAGATTACTGATCAGGATGACATGCCGATTTATTTGCCAATGCCCTGCTGACGGTATTGTCCGGGCGTAATCCCTTCAAGCTTCTTGAACATACGATTGAAGTAGGGAGGCTGATATCCGGCGGCCTCCGCAATCTCGTGAATGCGAAGATCGGTGGTCAGCAGCAATTCTTTGCAGCGGTTCATGCGCACGGTTGTCAGATAGTCTATATAATTCGTGCCCGTCATCTGCTTGAACGCTTTGCTCAGCTGGGATACACTGACGCCGGCTTCCATGGCCATGGCATCCAGGGACAAATCCTGCATCCCGTTTTGCTCGATTTGCTCCAGCACGTTTTCGACCAGCGATTTCATGGAGCTGTTGAAGTTCTTTGTTAACTGATCGAGGTAGGGTTCGATAATTTCTTTCTGAAACCAGGTCACGCAGGCCTTCGGATCCCGAAGCAGGGACAGCTCTTCCTGCAGATTAGAGAAATTGTACACCTGATATGGATTTAAGCCAGCCTGCAGCATAGACCGGTGAACGCTTGTGATTAACCGCATGAGGCCATGGTGGACATGCCACTCCGAGCCTCCCCCGGCCTGAAGCGCCGTTACGAAGCGGCTTAGGGAACGCAGCGCATCCCCCTGAAGACCAAGATTCAAGGTATGAATGAAATCCTGCTCCAATTCCAGCGGAAAATCGATCCAGTCGTTTTTCTGGGAAAGCACGGTTTCCGCTTCCAGCAGCTGACTGCCTGCGTCGAAGGACCGGTAATGCAGCGCCCGCTTGGCCTGTTCGAGAATATGGGGAACATCGGTCCAGCTTGAGCTTGGTCCGCCCAATACGATGGTTGCCGACATGCGGAGCGTATCGCGCAACGCCCGCATGATCTGATCGCACAGCTCCTTCATCAAACGCGATTGTTCATCGGCTTGATGGGAAGCCGGAACGATCAAGATGACGCCGAAGGAGCCGTCGAAGAAGTTAATGGGATGTATATATGCGCTTATGTCCTCTGCCAGCTCCTGGATCACGTTCAGCGCGGCATACGTGAGAAGATGCTGATCGTTTTCCGTCAGAGGTGTCCGATCCTCCCCGTGGGTATGCTGCTGAAGCACGATGGCCGAGAACTGTTTATGGGTAATGTCAAGATCCATCTCCTGCAGCTTGAGCACATATTCGGACTCCGTCAGGTGGGCGGCTTGTCCGCTCAAGAATTGATTGATATAAGCCTCTCTGATCGCGGGCAGGGACCGCTGCCATTGGCTCTGAAGCGTATCGTGCGAGAACCGGTACTGCTTCCACTCGTGTTCGATATAATCAAGCTCATTGTATCTCGAGCTCGGTTTGGCCTGATCGCCGCCAATCATATTTAGCATCTTGCTTATAGGACGATACATGCTCTTAGAGGCAAACCAGCTTACAGCCAGTGATGCCGCAAGCGCAAAAGCAAAGCAAATCAGGATGATATGAGTATACGGCTTCGTTGGAGCAATGATTTTCGATTGCGGCGTGCCGGAAACATAGGTCCAACTTTGCTGCATTTTTTCGAATTGAACGGTATTCACCAGCAATACATCCTGGTCGACCGGAACCTTCAATCGCAGATGATTCGCACTCCGGGCATTCTCCGGTAGCTTCAGCTGTTCCTGAATCGCGCTCATCGCCTTCGGCATGCTGCGGCTCATCCCCGACTCTCCGATGACGTGACCATGGTCGTCCAGCAGGAACGAGAGATTCTCGCTATTGCGAATGACGTGCAGCTTCGACGGATCAATATAGATGACGATCGCGCCGTAGGGCGTATGACCGTTGAAGGGAAGTCGCATGACAAGCGCGTGAGAGGATTTATCCTTGTTAAAAGGCCGCTCCAGGTCGTGGACCCAGAACATATCCGTATCTCCTTCCATGAGCCTGTTGAAGTTTAACGCATCCAGTTCCTGATCCAGCGTCCGCAGGCCGAGATCAGGCTCCATGATTTTATTTTGCTTTTTGATATAGAGATAGACCTGATCCACAAGGGGATCGGCATTCTCCACCAGGTTCAGAGTATTGAACAGCTCGTTTGTCTCCTCGATATTCGATACAAAGTCCATATCAGACAACGAAGGCTTGAAATGGGGCTTCACCACCATATTGAGGGCGTAGTGGACCAATTGGGTGAATTGCTCGTCTACTTGTCGCGCAGCGTCAACCAAGGCTTCTTCGTTCCGCTGCTGATATTGGTTAATCATATGCTGGTTGCCCACATAAAGGTAAACGGCCGTTATGGCCGAGATGGGGAGGCATGTTAACAAAACGGCAAGCGCGATGCTTCTCCAATACATAATACCTTTGAAAACGGATTCAGGATTCTGTTGCCTCATTACTTTAACCCCCTGTTGGCATAGACAAATCAAACTTGATCGAAGCGAGCCGGTAAAATGATTACATACTATCATAGCGAATGAGTGGATGAGTTGAAAAGATCATATCTTCCTAATCGAGTTCGAGTCAACGCTACCGATTAACCGAATCGGACGTTCATTTGCCGTGGAAAAAAAGTGCAATACAAGGAAACGAAAGGTTCCACAATGCCGTAGAGACCGAGCTTTCCCTGTGCCGTGCATCGAATGGGAGGGGGGTTGGAGCCGACGGAAAAAAAGTGGAATTGCAGGGAATTCTGCAACCGTTTACATTAGGACTACATTCCGTGAACGGTATGTTGAACGAGATGACAAGGCTGAAAGTGAGGGAGTATAGATGAAAGCACAAGAAACCGTTCAGTCGGCAAAAGGAAGCGGGGGCCCCCCCATTCCCGTGAAATCCAAAACGAAGTGGGGGAGGATATGGTCGGATGTTGTGCGCGACAAGTATTTGTACGTGCTGGCCTTGCCGGGTCTGATCTTTTTTATCATTTTCAAATATATTCCGATTACGAATCTCGTGATTGCCTTCCAGGAGTATTCACCATACTTTGGAGTGCTCGGAAGCCCTTGGGTAGGATTCGAGCATTTCACCCGGTTCTTCTCCAACGATGATTTCTGGATGCTGCTGCGCAATACGCTGGCGATCAGCTTTCTGAGCTTGATTTTCTTTTTCCCGGCACCGATCATTTTAGCTTTGATGCTGAATGAAGTGCGAAATTCCTTCTATAAGAGGACCATTCAGTCTCTGGTGTATATCCCCCATTTTTTATCCTGGGTATTGATCTATGGCCTTACGTACCTTATGTTCTCGCAATCGGAGGGCTTGTTTAATAAGTGGCTCATCTCGATGGATTGGGAGACGATCGATATTCTCTCCAACCCCAACTACTTCTGGGGGATGCTGACGGGACAATCCATCTGGAAGGAAGTCGGGTGGGGAACCATCATCTTTCTCGCGGCCATCGCCGGTGTGGACCCGCAGTTATATGAAGCAGCCGTCATGGACGGCGCGGGCCGTATGAGACGGATGTGGCATATTACCCTGCCCGCGATGCGCAACGTGATCTTGATTCTGTTGATCCTCCGTCTGGGAACGATTCTGGATACGGGATTCGAACAGATATATCTGATGATGAATGCACCTGTTACCAATGTAGCTGAAGTGTTCGATACCTATGTATACCGGGTGGGGATTCGGCAGGGAGAGTTCAGTTACAGTACGGCTATCGGATTGTTCAAATCGATTGTCGGCGTCATTCTGGTGGTTACGGCCAACCGGCTGGCGAGGCGTTACGGTCAAGAAAGCTTGTACTAAAGGATGGGTGAAGACAAGGAGGAGTAAAGCATGCATGAGAAAGGATGGAAAACCAGGCTGTTCGGTCTTGTGAATAACGGACTGCTGCTGATCATCGGTTTGGCAACGATATTTCCGATTTATTATACCGTTATTTTGTCGTTTACCGATCCGGTGGAGTATTATCAACGAAGCCTGATATTATGGCCGCGGGTTTGGACGCTGGATGCTTATAAGCATTTACTCTCCAACGGACTGTTTGTCACCTCGATTTCCGTGAGTGTGTTCCTGGCTACGGTCGGCACGCTGCTCAGTCTGCTCGTTACCGGGGGCTTGGCTTATGCGGTGTCCCGCAAACGTCTGCGGTTTCGCAAGGCAATCATGATTATGATCCTAATCACCTTTCTCTTCACACCGGGATTGGTGCCGCTGTATTTGGTGGTTCGTAATGTGGGACTCATTGACAGCATCTGGTCGCTTATCCTGCCGAGCTTGACCAGCGCATGGTATGTGCTGCTCATGAAGGGATTTTTCGACAGCATTCCGGAAAGTCTGGAGGAAGCCGCGATGATTGACGGTTCGAATGATATCGGCGTATTCTGGAGAATTATTTTGCCTCTGTCGCTGCCGGCGCTGGTCGCTTTCGGATTGTTCTTTGCGGTTGGTTATTGGAATACGTATTTCAACGCACTGATGTTTATTAACGACCAGAAGATGTGGCCGCTGCAAGTATTGCTGCAAAATATGCTTGTGGATCCAACGACGATGGGATCCGGAAGCGGCGGCGGATTCGCCTTCCAAGTGAATCGTCCCGTTCCAACGGAAACGTTGAAGATGGCGGCGGTCGTTATTGCAACCGTGCCGATCATGTTAGTGTATCCATTCCTGCAGAAGCACTTCGCCAAAGGAGCGATGGTAGGCTCTGTCAAGGAATGAATCGATATACGGTTTATCTGACATCATGATCAGTCAGGAGAGAGGTATCATTATAAGGGAGGTCTAATGATGAAAAGAATGGAAACCAAGCCGGGCAAGTCATTTTTAAAAATGTCGGGGGTGCTGCTCTTGGCAAGCTCGCTCTTGCTTAGCGCATGCGGCAGCCGTAACGGAAGTGCACCGAGCGACAACGGAGGCGGAACAGACAGCAGTGAACCTACAAGTATTACGATACAGACCCTGAATTATGCCACCGAATTCATAGACAACACCAATGCACTATGGAAAGAGCTTGAGAAACGCACCAATACCAAGCTGAATATTACGTGGCTGTCGCCGTCCACGGCCGAAGAGAAGATCAATGTCATGCTTGCATCCGGCGATCTTCCAGAGGTTACTTTCGTGGAGACGTTGCAGAACCCGCAGCTGCAGAAAATGCTGAAGCAGGGGGTTTTCTGGGATCTGACACCGTTTCTTAAAGACTATCCGAATTTGAACCGCGAAGAATTGAAGGAAATGTGGGAAATCACCAAGGTGGATGGCAAGAACATCGTCATTCCTCGTTATTATCCTAGCTATGGCGGCGGAGTGTTCCCGATGATCCGCAAGGACTGGCTGGATGCCCTTCAGCTGGAAACGCCCAAAACGCTGGATGAGTTCCATAACGTGTTAAAGGCTTTTAAGGAACAGGATCCGAATGGTAATGGACAGGCGGATGAGATCCCGTATGCCGCTAATCCGAGCGCACTCGCCTATATTTATAATATATTTAATGAAACGCAAGGGTCCTGGAAGCTTCAACCCGATAATACCCTGACTCCGATTATGACGTCGGACGAGTCTAGGGAGGCCATGCTGTGGATCAAAAAAGCATATGATGAGGGCTTGTTCCCCAAAGCCTTCGCTATCATGAAGTTCTCGCAGGTAATGGATACGATGCGAAGCGCCAAGGCAGGGGTAGGGGGCATGTCCATGAACCATGCCTGGGTGACCGGCGAAGCCGTGAAGGGCGTTGATCCCAAGGCGGATCTGATGCCGCTTGCTTATTTGGAGAATGCAAACGGGGTGAAGTATACGCCTTCAGGATCGCCGTATTATGGAGTATACCTGATTCCGAAGAAAGTGCCGGAGGCGAAAGTGAAGAAAATCCTCGAGTTTTTCGACTATGGTTATAGTCAAGAAGGCAATGAAATGTTGACCTACGGAATTGAAGGGGTCCATTACAATGTGGAGAACGGGAAGAAGGTTGCAACGCCGCAGGCCGCCGTGGATAAGACGGGTGACGGCAACTTGAACAATATGATTCACCTCGTCAGCGACGATATGGCTATCAGTGCGGTAGGGATGCCGGATGAAGTATATGAGCGGAACGTAGAGATCGTCACAGAGCGCAAGACGGTCAAGGTTCCGAATCCTTCGGGAGAGCTGTATTCGGAAGCCTACAACAAATACTATCCCGAGCTTTCCAAGAAAGTGGAGGATATGCGGGTCATGGTCATCACGGGCAAAGAACCGGTTGAATCGTACGATAAACTGATCGAAACAATCAAGAGTGACCCGAAGATGAAGGAAATTACAGACGAGATGTCAAAGGCATATCAGGAGAAGTATGTTAAATAAGTACGTTAAATAATGGAACCAAAAAACCACAATGCTGCGGTTGGCATTGTGGTTTTTTGGCGTGAATAACAGAAAGAAGCCCCTCCATGTCATATTTCTGATGTCTAATATTAAACATCCTATAATTTTACATTAAAGCATAAAATATTACATGAGGGGAGGATATAAAGTCATGGAAACGAAGGAAGGCATAAAGTTTAATATCGAGCAAGAACGGCATAAACTTCATAAGATGAAGCAGCGGTATCGTGATTTTAATCATCCTAAAGTCCTCAGACAATCGATTGTGCTTGATGAGTTGATTAATCAATATAACCGATTTCTTCTTAAAGAGAACAAGCCGATTGCCTAAGCAACCGACTTGAACTGCATGAAGATTCTTTTTATAGACCGTAAAGTCTCGCGGCATTCTCATATAAAATCCTGCGGGCCTCAAGTATGGACAGCCCCTTAAGCTCAGCCCATGCCGAAGCCACAGAAGCCGTCATCCGAGGATGGGTCATCTGTCCGGTGAACGGACCTTCGAACGGCCAAGGTCCATCGGTTTCGGTCATGACGAGGTGATCCGGATACCTACATGCCATAGCACGAATTTCTTCCTCATAGAGGATGTCGGGCGTAAAGGAAATATAGTATCCGTTGCCCGCCATTCGCTGCAAGGTGTCACGGGAGCCCTTAAACCAATGAAAATGGGCACGAGTGACGCCGTATTTTTCGAGCAGATCACATGCGATATCCGCATCTTCATATACAGCGTGCAGAATGACCGGTTTATGATGCTTCTTAGCAAAAGCTATAAATTGCTCCAACAGATAGGCGTAAGGGCGGTTATCCCAGGGACGGCCTTCCGATTCAGCCTCCAGCCTGGCGTAATAGGGGAGACCCACCTCTCCTACGGCAACCATCTCATCGGCATGCTCTGCCATCCAATCCAGCAGCCCTTCGGTTTCGTCAGAGGAAGGGAGGGGCTGCTCCGGATGATAACCGAAAGCCGGCCGCACCATCAGTCCGTACTGCCTGGCCAGCTCCAGGTTTCGCTTGCAGGAAGTCAGATGCATGGAGACAGAGATGACGGATTGAACCTCATGATGGCGGATGTCCGCGAGAATTGCTTGTTGATCGGATAACGAATAACTGTCCAGATGAATATGAGTGTCGATCAGGGGGGAATTCGCTTCATTCTGCATGAATGATTTCATGGTTACATCTCCTCGCTTGCAAGCTTCCACGAAGCGCTTTGCCCATCATGGATGTATGTATTACGCTGGCCTTCATCGGTCAGCGCTTGTGCTGTTCTTCCCGCATGATGGCGGAAATTTCGGTTTTTAATGCGATGAAGGACGGATCCATCAGGATGTTTTCCCGGCGCGGGCGGGAGAAAGGGACTTCTACCCGTTTCAAGATGGTTCCGGGCCGTGCTGATAGGATATAGATACTGTCCGAGAGGAGCAGCGCCTCCTCGATATGATGGGTAATCATCAGCACCGAACGGCGCGTATCCTCCCAGATATCGAGCAGCCAGCGCTGCATATCGCTGCGCGTTAACGCATCCAATGCACTGAACGGTTCGTCCAGGCACATAACTTCCTGCGGACTCATCAGTGCGCGAAGAAAAGCCGCCCGCTGCTGCATTCCGCCAGAGAGGGTGTGCGGATAGGCCTTTTCGAAGCCGCTGAGTCCGGCGCGTTCCATCCAGCTGCGGGCATGTTCCCTGGCAGCGGCTTTCGAGGTGCCTCTCAGCTCCTCGGGAAGGAGCACATTGTCCTCCACCGTACGCCAAGGGAATAGGGCCGGCTGTTGAGGCATATAGGCGATGCGGCCTTTTTCCCCGGTCACGTCCTGACCGTCCATGAGGACAGAGCCTGCATCCGGAGCTGTTAACCCCCCAATGATATGGAAGAGGGTGCTCTTTCCGCTGCCTGAGGGACCGATTAAGGAGACGAATTCCCCGGGTTGTACTTGAAGCGAAAGGCCATCCAGCACATGCACTTCGCTGCGCCGGTCGCGGAAGGTTTTTCGAAGGGTGCGAACCTCGAGGGCAGGTGCGGTTGAGACCGACGCAGCCGACGGGTCAGCCCCGTCCTGGACCGTCAGGGGTACTTGATGTGTCATATCGACAAATGGCCTCCTATCATATAAGATTCGTTACGTCTATTCACGGAGACTCAACCTTTTCGATTCCAGCGGATGAGCCGCTTCTCCAGCAGAGTGATCAGCAGCACCATCAGCAGGCTGAGCAGGACGATGAACAGGATGGCAACAAACACCCGATCCGTGCGGTAGCCGGATTTTTGCAGCATCATGTAGTAACCGATTCCCCGGTCCGAGCCGATCCATTCCCCGATAACCGCACCCATGACCGAATAGGTGGCCGCAATTCGAATCCCGGAGAAGATGGAGGGAAGGGCATGCGGCAGCTCCAGCTTGCTGAAAATTTGCCAAGAGGTAGCCCCCGCCATCTGCATGTAGTTCATCATGGTTCGGTCAGTACGGGCCAGTCCGTCCAGTGCCGCAACAGCGACGGGGAAGAAGCAGACCAGCGTAATCACGATAACCTTGGGCAGCATGCCGAAGCCGAACCAAATCATGAGAAGCGGGGCTAGGGCGATTGTCGGCACATTCTGGCTAAGAATAAGAAGTGGATAAAGAGCGGTTTTGAGAAAAGGAACCATGTGCAGTGCCAGCGAGATGACTAGGCCGATCGCCGTACCGATCATAAATCCGACCAAGGTTAATTGCAGGGTGGCCGCTGTATGCTGGAAGAGACCGGAAGCTCCGGTAACGGCCTCATGCCCGATGGCCGTCGGCGCAGGCAGAATAAAAGGTTCAATGTCGAATATAGATACTGCGGCCTGCCATACCACCAAAAAGAAGAGGACCGCCACAACGGGCGGCCAAACCGAACTCCACCAGCTTCTCATGGACGGTATTTCTCAGTCAGCTTATCCATGCTGATGCCGCTGGGATGATGAGCGATTTTAACTTGGGATATGATGCTGGGACTTCCCGCATTCACCAGCGCTTCATGCATGCGCTCCACGATCTTGAGCAGCTCGGCGAGCTCACCTTCCATGGTCGTTTCGAGTGCATGAACCTCGTATTTCACGCCTGATTCCTGAATGACCTTAATCGCTTCATCTACATAAGGGATGCTGTCGGCCCCGTTTGGCGTTCTCGGTATCACTTGAATGCTCAAAAGTGTATTCGCCATGTAAACTCATCCTTTCGTGCAAGCTATAATGTATTGGAAGAAAGGCAGCCTTTTGCAAAGGCCGACTTTCTTCTTTTTAAATAAAAATAGCCTTATGGCTGCTCCGGTAAAAAATCATTGGTGAATGCGCGGTCCGCGTCAAGTTCCTTCTCCAGCAGCTTACGCTCAAACATCCAGTCTGCATATCCCGACCATACTTCGGCTTTCTGTTCGCCCCAGCGGGATGCATCATCCTGATAACGGGGGCTCAACCATTTCTGGCTGGCGAGAACCAGTTCGGCATCCAGGTCAGGAACCGCCTTCGTAAGCAGAGCTGCGGCATCTTCAGGATGTTGAATCGCATAGTCGTATCCTTTTGAAGTCGCCCGCATGAACGCTTTGATAAGCTCGGGGTCCTCCTGGATCAGCTTCTCGTTCGTCACGATCACTGGTGTGTAATAATCAAGCTGCTCGGAGTAGTCCTTCACATAAATCATGTCAAGCGGTTCATTGCGAAGCTCGGCTTCAATCCCCGTCCAAGCATAGAAGATCCAGGCAAAATCAATGTCGCGTTTGACGGCCGTAAAATAATCGGCATCGCCCATATTGACCATATTCACCTTGCTGACATCGGCGCCATCGATCTCCATGATGGATTTCATGACGGCCTCCTCCACAGGCGAGCCCCAGCCGCCATAGGATTTTCCTTCAAAATCGCCTGCCTTCACGATGCCTTTGTCCTTGGGGGCGGCAAAGCCGGACGTATTATGCTGAATGATCGCTGCAATGGAAACGAGCGGCAAGCCTTGGGTTCTGGCCAGCGTTACGCCTTCCTGATAACTGATGCCAAACGGCACGTTTCCGGATGCGACCAGCGTATCCGTTCCGCCTGCTCCCGGCTGGACGATCTGGACATTAAGCCCTTCTTCCTCATAATACCCAAGCTCCTTCGCTGCATACAGGCCGGTGTGATTCGTATTGGCGGACCAATCGAGCATCAGCTGCACGTCACGGAGTTTCCCGGAAGTCTGACTGCCTTCACCTTCGGCACCTGTCTTTTTGTTCTGTCCGTTTGTACCGCATCCGGATGCGACCATCAGCAGGACGCAAGCGAGAAGCAGCGGAATCCATCTTCCCTTCTTCATCGTTTCTTCTCTCCTTTAAGTTCTCTTTCTATTACCTCGCAACTCCACAAAAAAAACGCCCTGATGATATCAGGACGCATGACGGCGTAAGTGTATACCACGGCAAATAAATAGCTGCCGCAAACATGGGCTTCCTACGCTGGCATTACCCAGATCAGGTGTAAGGGTCAGTATCATATCGGATACACTCTCAGCCGGCTATATCCCAGCTCCCCCGGTATTTATGAAGTTTTGATCATTACATCCGCTATTATAGTCCTAACACACCAGACCTGTCTAGTTCGAAGGAGCGCGAACGAGGCAGGTCTTTGCTCAGAACACTTGCCATGGGAAGGATTAATTAATCCTATGAACCTTTCACGGAATAAAGGATTTGAATAAGGCTTCTATATTGAGGTTAGCGCTGGAAGAACTCAATCCATTCCCCTTCGGGACCATGCACGAAGAAATAACGGAAACCATTCGGGAGCGTCACGATCTCCTCGTCCAAGTGAGGAACGTCAAGTCCTTGAACCCGGGCATATTCCTCTTCAATGTTATCCGTGCTGACTGCAAAATGATGAACGGTGCCCTCCGCTGGCAGCGTGTCGCTGTATCCCTGAATAAGCTCGACTTCCGTCTCGTTGCTGCCGTTAAATCCGAGGAACGCCAGCTGGATGACGCCATTCGTATGGGTCAGGCGATCCTTTAGTTCTAGTCCGACTACGGATGTATAGAAGGCGATTGTAGCTTCTAGGTCCCGGACAACAATACCAACATGATCTAATCGTTTCTGTGACATGGTTCAACACCCTTTCCGATCCATATGAGATATGACTGAAATATTATCACATAATCCCTATACGTCAAGTGGGAGTTGTGTTCATGCAGGGCTGATACAGATGATTTTTCTTTCATTTCCTCATCTTTACTTTTGGGTGGGTAAAAAGTATCATGAGAAATAGAAAGATTAATTCAAAAGACCTAACATATGAAAGTGATCCAGCTTACCCTTTGGCCGAGGAGGAATGCTTATGAGTCCAACTCCAGCAGATCATCTGTGGATTCGACTCGCCATGATATATGCATTCATTCAGATCATGATTGCTCTGTGGATGCCTGAGGCTTTATCGCTTCAGCGTGTTCTAGTCATTATTCCTCCTGCAGCCGCCTCCGTTTATTTAATGCGGATTAGTCGGCGTTATGAGGTTCATCTTCGCAGGTTTTGGCTTATTGTGAGTCTCGGATTAATGGGGGATGCAGCGGCACGAATCATTCACGCTTGTTATGTTTGGTTTGAAAAAGAGAGCGCTTTCTCGCCGATCCTAACCCACTTATTCTGGGGACTTGAACTCATTCTGTTCGCAAGTTCTCTCATTTATTTATTCCGGCATGTTCAAGGTTCGTTTCGGGGGCTCCGGTTTATGCTGGATATCGTGATTGTTGGCATAGCCGTCATGACAGTAGGGTGGGAATATTTCATCAAGCCTGAGCTTCAGGGTCTGGCCCATGAGGCAGTATGGGGAAACCTTTGGGTGGACATGCTGTATCCCCTGTGCGCAATGGTACTTATTTTTTTTACGCTGGTGTTGTATTTTAATACCGGACTGTTAGGGAAAAGGGCGGCCATTCTGTTATGTCTAGGCGGAAGCGCATATATTGCCGGAGATGTCCTGTACATCTATCTCGTTGATCTGATGGGTATCGAGGTTCGTTCCTATCTGTATCCACTCTATACGATATCGGTATTATTCATTAGTTTCGCAGGTGGGCAGTCCGCTCCTAATTCCCGTAAACCATCCGTTGGCGAGCGGGAGCCGCGTTCAGTCGGAAACCTGATCGTAAGGTACCTGCTTCCCTACAGCGTGCTTGGCGGGATGTTTGCCCTTATGGCGCAGCGGTTTGGAGGGTGGACTGGACTGTTTACCGGCCTATCCCTGTGCGTGATCCTGATTCTGTTCAGGCAGATTTTAATCCAGTTCGAGAACGATCGCTTGTTTGACCGACTGCATGAGAGTCTGATGCAGAGTGAAGCCCTGGCACATCGTGATGATCTTACGGGGCTGTATAATCGCCGTTATTTTAATGCAAGGCTGGCGAGTTCGCTGAAGGAGGCGGACCTCGCAGCTTCCCGTGTAGGCTTGCTGTATATGGATATGAACCGTTTCAAACGAGTCAATGACCGATACGGCCACCGTGCCGGCGATTTGTTGATACGAAAGGTTGCAGACCGGCTTCAATCTCTTGAATCCAAGGGAGTTTTGGTTTCCCGTTTAGGAGGAGACGAATTCACCGTTATGATCCATCCGGCTGGTGAGGATCAGGAGCTGATCTGGATGGCGGAGGAGATTTGGACGATGCTTAGCGAGCCGTACGAATTGGAAGGGCATGAAGTTCGAACCACGCCGAGTATCGGCATTGCGGTTTATCCGGATCATGCCAGAAATGACCAGGAGCTGATTGGTCGCGCCGATGCCGCGATGTATGCGGCCAAGGAACGGAACGCCCCTTGGCATTTTGATGTGGAGCGGACGATGCTGCTGCAGCTTTTGGATCAAAAGGTTGAGTAGATCAAGCATGACCATAATATTGACAATACGTTGTTAAAAGCAATATAAGTCGATTTTTGTAGAATTTGGCGTAATCATTGCACGAATCTTGCGCATTTCTCTTAAAATAGGTCATAAATTCGATATAAAATCCATAAAATGCAAAGAAATCATATTCAAAATGCCGATAAGAAGCATAGTGAGAGCTAGCTTGCCAAGGAGGACGAACATGATTTGCGACAATTGCAGCACCTTTGAACCGATTGAGGATCAGGGGACCATTCATATGAAGCCTGCAAGTGGAGAGCTTATTCAGTTGCTGGCAGTGAACGGCTACGCGGTACAAGAGAACAATGAGGGTTGTGCTGTAAACTACAAGGTACGCGCGGACCTGATCTCCATGATGAAGTGTCTGCAGCCCCTTCCGCTGAAGATTCGTCAAGAGCTGTCCTTCTGTGTTACCGACGGAGAAGCTCCGCAAATCCGGCATTCGTGGACCCCTATGCAGAAGTTCGAACTGCAGATGGAGCATTACGATATGGTAAGTATCATTTTACATAAGCAGTTTACGAGCTATATGCAGCCCATCGTGGATTCATCCGAGCAGATCGTTGCCTACGAATTTCTCCTTCGTCCGGTAGATGGGGGAGCCAGGTTCCAGCCGTATGAGCTGTTTGAGACAGCCCGTAAAACCGGATTGCATGCATTCCTGGACCGGGCGGCACGAACCAGTGCCATTGAGACCAGTGCCGAGTGGCTTCCCATCGGCGTGAAGCGATTCGTGAACTTCCTGCCATCCTCCATATATGATGCGCAGATGTGTCTAAGCCACACCTTCCATACCATAGACAGGCTCCATCTGGATCCGAGGGACTTCGTATTTGAGGTTGTGGAAACCGAGAAGATTGATGATGTTGAGCATTTGCAATCGATTTTCGAGGTGTATCGCAGTCATGGAATCTCGGTAGCCATGGATGACGTTGGTGCAGGTTATTCCACATTGGAGCAGATGATTAAGCTTAAGCCGGATTATGTAAAGATCGACCGAAGTCTGATCGACCATTGCGATCGTAATCCCGGGCAGCAGGAGCAACTCAAAATGATCACGAACAAGGCTCATGATTTTGGGGCCATGGTGCTGGCTGAAGGCATTGAGAGACGGGAGGAGTTTCATTTTTGCCGAGATATCGGGATCGAGCTCTCGCAGGGGTATTTGTTTGGGAAGCCATCTGAACGGCCTCCGCGTGATCCCCATTCTCAACTCATTTATTCATAGCATACATAATCGGTATTTCTCCCGCCATCGGGATGCGAAGCTTTGCATCTGATTGTCACAACCTTTGGCTGAGTTCAGACGATATAGATGCTTGGCGTGGATGAAAACGAGCCCTTTAAGAAGGAGCAATGATGCCTGAAGGAGCCCGTTTTCTGTAAAAACAAGAGCCCTGGAATGTTCTCCAGGGCTCTTGTTTTTATATAACTCGGTAGTTTTTATTAGACGTATGCCTGTTATCTTGCGGCTTGGACCTCTCCAAATCCGCCGATGCTATACTCCTTGCCATTCACGTTCAGGACAGCCGGCGTATCCGTTTCGTTGACGATGATGGTTTCCTTGCCTTTGACGTTGACCTTCAGGCGGGAACCGCGGAACATCACCTTGAAGGAGAAGGAAGACCAGTGACCTGGAATGAATGGATTCAAATGCAATACGCCGTCCTTCACGCGCAAGCCGCCGAAGCCATGCACAACGGACATCCAGGTTCCCGCCATACTGGTTGTATGACAGCCGTCCTCGGTATCGTTGTTGTAGTTGTCCAGATCCAGGCGAGCTGTACGGAGGTACATCTCGTACGCCTTCTCCTGGTACCCAAGCTCGCACGCGAGAATGGAGTGTACGCAAGGCGAGAGGGAGGACTCATGCACCGTGAACGGTTCATAGAAGTCGAAGTTGCGTTTTTTCGTAGCCAAGTCGTACTGGTCGCCAAGGAAGAACAAGCCTTGCAGCACGTCAGCCTGCTTAATGTACACCGAGCGCAGAATGCGGTCCCAGGACCAGTTCTGATTGAGTGGCAGGTGGGCTGGATCCAATTCCTTCACAGGGACAAGCTCCTTGTTGAGGAATCCGTCCTGCTGCAGGAATACGCCGAGCTCCTCATCGACCGGGTAGTACATTTTGCTGATGATATCCTGCCATTTGGCCGTTTCGACATCCTGCAGCCCCAGCTTCGCCGCAAGCTCGGCATAGCGGGAATTCTCGTTCTCTTTCAAATATTCGAGCACGTCAAGCGTGTATTCCATCGTCCAGCTGGCAATGCGGTTAGTATACCAGTTGTTGTTGACGTTGTTCTCGTACTCGTTCGGACCGGTGACCCCGAGCATCATATACTGATCCTTCGCCGGCACGTAATTCACGCGCTCTTCCCAGAAGCGGGAAATTTCGACGAGCACTTCCAGACCGTATTGGCCGAGGTAAGAGAAGTCGCCGGTATAGTTTACATAGTTATAGATGGCATAGGCAATCGCGCCGTTACGGTGGATTTCTTCAAACGTAATTTCCCACTCGTTATGGCATTCCTCGCCGTTCATCGTCACCATAGGATAGAGGGCGCCTTTGGTAAAGCCGAGCTTCTTGGCGTTTTCCTTCGCTTTTTCCAGGTGTTTATAACGATAGATCAGCAGGTTGCGCGAAATGCTGGCGTCCGCGGTGCTCAGGTAGAACGGCAGGCAATAAGCCTCGGTATCCCAGTAGGTGCTGCCGCCGTATTTTTCACCGGTGAAGCCCTTCGGCCCGATGTTCAGACGGTCGTCTTCGCCGCTGTAGGTTTGGTTCAACTGGAAGATGTTGAAGCGGATCGCTTGCTGGGCCGCCACATCGCCTTCAATGACGATATCGCTTTCCTTCCATTTGTCGCCCCACGCATCCGCCTGCTCCTTCAGCAGCATCTCAAATCCGGTTTCGACCGCCGGCTCCAGCACAGCACGTGCAGCATCCACCAATTCGCCGAATCCATGATTGCGGGATGTGACGTTGGCTACATATTTATAGATGGTGATGGCTTCGCCTTCAGATACGGGTACGTTTACGCGGTTCGCCGCATACTTCTCTTTTTCCACCAGTTCGGCCTGAAGATCCAGCTTCGCGCCGTTCTTAAGGATGCTATATGACATGACGGAGGTCACATGGAAATCGAGTTTCTTGGTCTTTACGGTCAATGCGGCCGAGCCTTGCGCCGCTTCTTTGAATACCTCCAGCCAGAACTTCTCGTCATAGTTGGAGTCTTTGTTCTTCACATCGCCATCGAGATAAGGCGTAACCGTAAGCTCTCCAGCAAAATTGAGCGGAGTTACGGCATATCGAATGGCGCCGATCTCGTGGCGAACAATGCTGACAAAACGGACAGCTTCAACTTTGAGCTCCTTGCCGTTTTCCATGACAGCGGTAAAGCTGCGGGAGAGGAAGCCTTCTTTCATATTCAGCTCGCGCACAAAATCCTTCACCGTGCATTTGGCCAGATCAAGCGGCGTGCCGTCGATTTCAATGCCGATGCCAATCCAGTTGGTGCTGTTCAGCACTTTGGCAAAATATTCGGGATAACCGTTCTTCCACCAGCCTACACGGGTTTTATCCGGATAATACACGCCGGCCATATAACTGCCTTGCAGGGAGGAACCGCTGTAGGATTCCTCGAAGTTGGCGCGCTGGCCCATAAATCCGTTACCGATACTGAAGATACTCTCCGAGATCTCATGCGTGTGAGGATCAAAGCCCTCCTCAATAATTGACCATTCATCAAGCTTTAAATATTGTTTCACAATCATCGGCTCCTTTGTTTTTAGGAAAAATGGTTGCAGTTCTATATGGGATGAAACTACCGGATGCCGTAAGCGTGTCGCATTCGCTTACAACTCCAGCAGACGATCCACCGTGAAACCTTCCAGGGAGGGAAGAACGATGTTGGCGCGCCCCAAGGTTTCAGGCGACCCGATACCGACGCTCCGCATTCCTGCGCGGATGGCGGCTTCGATGCCGGCCTCGGCATCCTCGAATACGACGCAGGCGTCAGGCCGGGCGCCAAGCTCGCGGGCTCCCATCGTAAATACCTCGGGATCCGGCTTCGCTTGGGCAGTCTTCGTTCCATCGATGATAGCGTCGAAATAAGGAGTCAGGCCGGTATTGTTCAGGATCAGCATCGCGTTCTTGCTGGCGGAGCCCAGCGCAACCTTGATGCCGCGGTCCTTCAGCGCTTGGATAAATTCGCGAGCTCCAGGCAAAATCTCGGATTCGTCCATGTTGGAAATATACTCGACATACCAAGCATTCTTCTTCTCGGCTAGCGCCAGCTTCGCGTCTTCATCGAGCGTAATTCCGCCAACCTCAAGCAGAATATCGAGGGAAGCCATGCGGCTTACACCCTTCAGGCGTTCATTGTCCTGCTCCGTAAATTCAAAGCCCAGCTCTCCGGCAAGACGCTTCCAGGCAATGTAGTGATACTTGGCGGTATCCACCAGCACGCCGTCAAGATCAAATAAACAAGCGGTTAGGTTTGACATGATCATCCTCCTTAATGAATTAGTGCAAACGTTTGAACCAAGCTGCAAAAATAAAGGAAGCACCACGATGCTTCTTTATTTTGATAATACTTCGTGTATTCCGCCATGTTTATCCAAACCTTATGATTTCGGCAGCGAAAACATCGAGGATTCGCGGATCATCAACCGGTGCGGAATGATATAGCGGTGCGGCAGTATCGTGTTGTCATCGTTACGAATGGTCTGGATCAGCGCTTGCGAAGCGGTATAACCCAGGTTGTAAATACCGATGTCCACACTGCTCAGCGGCGGGGTCGATAGTTCGGTCAATGAGATGTTATTGAAACTGATAATGGACACATCTTCGGGAACCTTATACCCCAGCTCGTGCAGTCCTCTCAGCACGCCGAAGGATACAATATCGTCAACAATAACAAGTGCCGTCGGACGTTCAGGCAGGTTCATGAAAAAGGACATGGCGCGATAGCCGCTCTCCTGAAGGAACTCGCCTTCGACAATCCATTCTTTTCTCATCTCCAGATTGGCATCGGCAAGCGCTTTGCCATAGCCTTTCATTCGGTCCTGAGAGACGATCAGGTTAGGCGGGCCGCTGACAAAGCCGATCCGTTGATGTCCAAGGGAGATCAGATGCTTGGTTGCATCATAGGCAGCCTGCACATTATCGGTATCGACGGATAACAGATCCGGGTATTTCTCGCTCCGGCCGACAAGCACGAACGGGTAGTTGTTGGACTTGAGAAAATCGACCACCTGATCGTCCTGCCTGGAGTACAGCAAAATGGCGCCGTCGACGCGGCGACCGTTAAGCAGCCGGGATACGGCTTCGACTTCTTCCTTCTCGTTGCCGCCCGAACTGAGAACGACGTCGTATCCGGAGCGGTTCGCTTGGGTGACGATCCCGCGGATCAGTTCCATGAAGAATAAGTTGAGGAACAATTCTTCCGCAGGTTTCGGCAGAATCACGCATATGCTTTCCGTCGTTTTGGAAACCAGGCTCTTGGCCATAATATTGGGATGGTAGCCCATTTCCTCCATGATCTCTTTTACCTTCCGCGAGGTTTCGCGGCTGATCCTAGGATGATTGGAAAGGACCCTTGAGACGGTGGAGGGGGATACGCCCGCTCGTTTTGCGACATCTTTAATCGTTACAGACATAATAGGACCTCCAGTGGAACCGTTTGCGTTTTTTTGAAAATAAGAAAGCGACTACTGGAGTTCTCTCTAATTTCAGAAGAGTAACTTCCGCTAATCGCGGACCGTTCTTCTTTATTTAATTGTGGGTCTGTCAGGCCCTGAGTATACATGATACCTATTGATTTAAAGCCATATTGATCCGGTTTGTTAAACGGTTTCACACTGCTATATTAACGTTAATCGATAGGCTTGTAAATACGTATCCAAGTCAGTCCAGCGCAAATATTTCACAAATACATCAAAAAAGAAGCAAGGGTTAGAAAACGGGAGAAAGTGCGGTATTATAGTCAGAAAAGCCCGGAAAACAACTTAAAACGGCATTGTGCAAACGATTTAACAAAACAAAGAAGTAAGTTATGATATGGATGGATAAAAACGAGCCGTCATCTACGGAAGAAGATGAATGTTAAGTTGAACCACGAAATGTAACCGTTTTACTGGGAAACAATGATGAAATCGAATACAAACGTTTGCGCTATTCTAAGATAGCTGTAGAGATCCATTTGAATAGATAAGTGCAGCAACTGGATGAATTTCAGCTGCTGCAACGAACAGGAGGTAAACAACGTGATGCGTTCTACATGGGGAAAACGCAGGGCTCTGCCTATATGGCTCGCTGTCTTTGCGCTTACGGGAAGTCTGCTGGCAGGCTGCAGCGGCACAGCGGCTCCGTCGCAAGAGGAGGCTAAGCCGCCGGCAGCCCCGGAAACAAAACAGCCGGATCCGAAAGCGCCCGAAGCAATGGAGACAGCGGAGGTGGATGAGCAGCCCTCCGACGTCTATTATGAGATCTTTGTACGCTCATTCTATGATTCCGATGGGGATGGGATCGGTGACTTACAAGGCGTCATTGAGAAGCTGGATTATCTGAATGACGGAAATCCGGAAACTTCAGAGGATCTTGGCGTGACGGGGATATGGCTGATGCCGATTAATCCTTCGCCGAGCTATCACGGCTATGATGTGACCGACTATCGTTCCATCCACCCGGACTACGGAACCCTTGATGACTTTAAGAAGCTGCTTGCCGAAGCGGATAAGCGCGGAATCAAGATTATTATGGATTTGGTAGTCAATCACACAAGCACGGAGCATGCCTGGTTCCAGCAGGCTGCGAAAGACAAGGCTTCGGCAACCCGCGATTGGTACATATGGGCCGAGGATCAAGGGAGGACTCCTTCAGGAGCCAGCGCGGCAGGCAGCGACTCGCCATGGCATGAGATCAACGGGGCCCATTACATGGGCACGTTCTGGGGCGGGATGCCGGACCTGAACTTTGATCATCCCAAGGTCCGCGAAGAGATGAAGGATATCGGGAAGTTCTGGCTGGAGCTCGGTGTCGACGGATTCCGGATCGATGCAGCCAAACATATTTATGAGGATCTGATGTCCGATAAAGGCGAAGCGACAACGGCTAAGAATACAGCATGGTGGCAGGAATTCCGCGCCAGCATGAATGAGATGAATCCGGACGCTTATATTGTTGGGGAGATTTGGGATAATTCCGCTGCGGTCATTGCGCCGTATCTGGATAACGCGTTTGATTCCGGGTTCAACTTTAGCCTGGGCGAGAGCATCATCGGTGCCGCGATGAATGAAAAGGATAACAATCTGGCCTTCACCCTGGAGCGGATGTATGGTTTGTTCAGCCAAGTATCGGGCGGCAAGTTTACGGATGCCGCATTCTTGACGAATCATGACATGAACCGTGTCATGTCCCAGCTGAAGGACGATGAGAACCACGCCAAGATGGCCGCCGGCATTCTGCTGACCATGCCGGGCAATCCGTTTATTTATTACGGAGAAGAGATCGGGATGAAGGGAGCGAAACCGGACGAACAAATCCGTGAGCCGATGATCTGGTCCAATACGGGCAGCGATAAGGGGCAGACGACCTGGGAGCCGCTTAAGCATAATCGCGGCGATCAGGTGCAGGGCGTGGAACAGCAGATAGAAGACCCGGATTCTCTGCTGTCCCGTTACCGCACGCTGATCCGCTGGCGGAATGATATGCCTGCGCTGAACAGCGGAACGATTGAATCCTTTGCTTCCGGCAATGGGCAGGTGATGGCTTATATCCGCCGTTCCCAAGACAACAAAGCCCTTGTTGTCCATAACCTGTCAAGCGAAGAGCAGACGGTTGATTTGGCAGCAAAGAGCGGGGAATCGCCGTTCCAATCCTTGTCGAAAACAACGGATGATAGAGCGGCATTAGACGGCAAAGGTTTAACACTGCCGCCTTATACAACCGTCATATTGGAGTAAGTCGGTCTCAGCTAGTCTACTACAGTGGAACACAAAAAGACCGCGTACCCCCTTGGAAGGAGGGGGACTCGCGGTCTTTTTGCCGTTAGGATGCCTTCGTATGAGCCAAAAAAGGCCTAGATGTCTAGCCTTGAAACTGCCGTAAATATCTGGCTGTTAGGGAATGCGGGTTCTTCAGCAGATCGGCCGGTTTGCCGGAGAACAGGACATTCCCGCCGTCATGTCCCGCGCCGGGCCCCATGTCAATGATCCAATCCGCTTGGCTGATGATATCCAGGTTATGCTCAATCACAATGACCGTGCTGTTCTGAGCGACAAGTCGGTTGATGATGGACATAAGCCGCTCACAGTCGGACAGATGAAGGCCAGTTGAAGGTTCATCGAGCACATAAATTTCACCTTGCTTATCGAGCTCTGCCGCCAGCTTCACCCGCTGCCGTTCCCCTCCCGACAGCGTGCTTAAGGGCTGGCCGAGCGTTAAGTAACCCAGTCCTACATGCTCAATGCGCTGAAGCGCGGCCACGATACCCTGTTCCGTGAAATAATCCAGCGCTTCGTCGGTGGTCATGGCGAGCACGTCACTGATGTTTCTACCGCGAAGTTGATAGCCCAGAACGTCATCATGAAAGCGGCGGCCCTGGCAGGCTTCGCAAACCGTAACCAGGCTGTCCATAAAAGCCAGATCCATCGTAATCGTGCCGGAGCCGTTACATACCGGACAAGCCCCCTTTGCGTTAAAGCTGAACAGGGAAGGACTTACCCGATTCTCGTTGGCGAACAGCTTGCGGATAGCATCAAAAATGCCGGTAAACGTCGCGATATTGGAGCGGTTGGATGCCTGGATCATGTCCTGATTGATAATGACGGCCTCCGGATAAACGTTCGGCAGCACCTGGTTAATGAGTGTGCTTTTGCCTGACCCGGCAACGCCTGTTACCACGGTCAGCACCCCGGCGGGAATGCTCACGGATACCTGCTTCAGATTGTGAAGTGAGGCGTCTTTGATGCGCAGCCATCCAGCCGGCTCCCGGACCGCGGACTTTAAGCGGGTGCGTTGACTGAGATATTTACCTGTCAGGGTGTTGGCGTGCCGTAACCCTTCCGGGTCCCCCTCGTAGACGATCGTACCGCCATCGGTGCCTGCTCGCGGCCCCATATCTACAATATGATCCGCAATCCGGATGACGTCCGGATCATGCTCCACGATGATGACCGTGTTC
Organism: Paenibacillus sp. FSL W7-1332; assembly: GCF_037969785.1. NCBI lineage: Bacteria > Bacillati > Bacillota > Bacilli > Caryophanales > Paenibacillaceae > Paenibacillus > Paenibacillus sp. FSL W7-1332. The sequence goes on from NZ_CP150209.1 coordinate 748,213, forward strand.
CCCTTATCCCGAAGCTGTTGCAGCAGGCGGTTCATGTTATGCACATCGTGCGGATGTAGGCCAATGCTGGGCTCGTCAAAAATATACGTTAAATCCGTCAAGCTGCTCCCCAGCTGGCGCACCATTTTGATGCGCTGGGACTCGCCTCCGGACAGTGTTGCGGTTTCCCGGTCCATCGTCAGGTAACCGATCCCGACCAGAAGCAGCTGCTCCAGCCGAGTGATGCAGGTATCCACGACAGTTGCTGCCGCCGGATCCTCGATCGTCTGCAAAAAAGCGATCAGCTCATTGACCTGCATCCTTGCACAGTCGGCGATGGATGTGCCGTTGATTTTGCAGGAGAGCACCTCCTGATTCAGTCTCCCGCCATGGCATAACGGGCAGGCGGTCTCAGCCACCACTTGATCAATAGCTTCCCTGTACGTCCTCGCATCCCGTGAATCCTTGCTCAGGAACGTCCGCTCCAACCGGGGTATAATGCCTTCATAATACGAGGTGGGCGGCCATTCCTCCGTTGGGCTCGGCGGTTTAAAACCGGTTTTGTACAGCAGCGTGTCCCATTCTTCCTCGGTGTAATCCTTCAATTTCTTATCATTATCAAACAGGCCTGTAGCGACATAACGCTTCCAGCGGAACTCCCCCGGGCGGAATGTCGGGAACCGGATGGGGCCTTCGTTCAGCGATTTCTCCTTGTCGATCAAGTTCTCGATCCGAAAGCTGTTCACTTTGCCGAGTCCCTCGCAATGGGGGCACATGCCTTGAGGGTTGTTAAAGGAAAAGACGTCCGAATATCCGACAAAGGGCCGGCCTATTCGTGAGAATAACAAGCGCAGCAAGGAATGGATATCGGTAATGGTTCCCACGGTTGAACGGGCATTGCCGCCGATTCTTTTCTGATTGACGACGATGGCCACCGACAGGTTTTCAACCGAATCCACCTCCGGCTGTCCGTAATGGGGGAGGCGATGGCGAATAAAGCTGGAATACGTCTCATTTAGCTGACGCTGGGATTCCGCGGCAATCGTATCGAAGACCATGGCGGATTTGCCGGAACCGGACACACCGGTGAACACCGTGATTTGTTTTTTGGGGATCGAGAGGCTCACGTTACGCAGGTTTTTGTTGCGGGCACCATTAACCTTGATGGCCTGTTCCATAGGGTTGCACATCATGAGGGCTCCTTTCTTGTATCGTTTTGACCTTGACACAGCAATAGCATATCTTATAAACATGACAATTATTGTCTAGTTATAACGTGTGAGGTGGGTATTATGTCAAAAGCGAAACAGCTTATGGATGTCATCATGTATGTCAATGCCAAAAGGAGCTTTACCGCTCAGGAAGTGGCCGCTGAATTCGGCGTTTCCGTTCGCACGGCGCACCGGTATCTAACCGAGATCAGCGACATGGGCGTTCCCTTATATACGGAGCAAGGGCGGCACGGGGGATACCGTACTTTGAAGAGCCGCGTTCTTCCTCCGATCCTGTTCGATGAAGATGAAGTGTTTGCTATATTTTTTGCTTTTCAAGCCTTGAAGCGTTATACCTCGTTGCCGTTTGAGCTGAATATCGGCTCTGCCTCCCGCAAGCTGCTGGCCGGATTTCCGGAGGATACCAAAATGATGATCAGCCGCCTGGAATCGGTGCTGACGTTCTGGAGTCCAAACAGAACCGCAGGGTCCCCTTATCTAAAAGACGTCATTGAAGCCGCTCTTCATCAGCGGGCTATACGGATCAGCTATCGTTCCAAATCGGGCACGAGCGACCGGGAAGTGCTGCCGATCGGCGTTTATGCCCAGGATGGTTTATGGTATATGCCCGCGGTGGAGCATGGGAAGGAAGGGGTGCGCCTGTTCCGCATGGACCGAATGGAATCCTTAGCCCTGACCGATAACACCTATGAGGCGGACATTAGCATGCAAGAATGGCTCGAGGATTACCCCATTCGGGAGCCGGTTCGATTGTATGCAGAGCTGACTAGGGAAGGGGCGAGACAGTGCGAGAGCATTCCGTGGCTGGAGAACGAGGTAGCCATGCAAGACGAGCACCGGGGCATTGTGGATACAACCATTGATGGCAATGATCTTGAATATGTCGCTCAAATCTTCCTGCGTCTGGGTACGGAAGCGAAAGTCATTGAACCTCCGGAGATCGTTGATATGCTCAGGGAGAAGGCAAGGCAGCTGAGCCTGCACTACGGATTGCCGGGTTAGCGAATCATATGCCTGCACGCCGGGTCTCCCATGATACAATGACAAATGATGGATCAATGAATACCTACATAGATACGGGAGTCTTTTTTGTTTTGAAGGACCTAAGGAGCTCCTTCTAAGGGGATATGATTATTTGCACGAGAAAGGAAGATGGTTCATGAGCGCATGCATTCTATATATCGAGGATGACCGGGAGATCGGCGGGTGGGTCAGTGAGTTTCTTAAGGACAAAGGGTATGAGGTGCGATGGCTGCTCAGCGGAGAGAAGGCCGTAGGGGAAGCAGCTTCGTGTGCGGTCGTTGTTCTGGATGTTATGCTTCCGGGACTTGACGGCTTTACAGTCGGGCAGCGTCTCAAAAAGGCTTATCCCGGATTGCCCATCCTGATGCTGTCGGCTCGAACCTCCATTGACGATAAGCTGCAGGGGCTTGAGTTCGCCGATGATTACTTGACGAAGCCCTTCCACCCGGACGAGCTGGCTGCCCGTCTCGAGGTGCTTCTGCGTCGATCCGTCGTCAAATCCGCGGAGCCCATGAGAGTGAAGCACTTATCGGTATACGAAGCCGAGAATCGGATCGTGAACGAGGATACCGGCGAGGAGACGCTGCTGACTGGGAAACAGCATCAAATTTTTATGTACCTGCTCCAGCACCAGGGGCGTGTCATGACCAAAGAGCAAATATATGAGTCGGTCTGGGGAGAGTCATATATCGAAGGGGACAAGACGCTGATGGTCCACATCCGGTATCTGCGCGAGAAGCTGGAGCGGGATCCCGCCAACCCGGAGATTATTGAGACGGTTCGCGGGCTTGGTTATCGGGTGAGAGCATGAGATGGAGAAAGAAGCAGGGAAGGTTCCGCAATTCGCTGACCAACCGGTATTTGCTGTTGATTTTGATGGCCATGATCTTCATGCCGATCATGTTTCCGTTAGCGTCGATTTTTTACTGGTTCGTGAACGATACCTTCTCGAACCGTCCGCCGACCCCTGCAGGGAAATATACCAGCGGTGCCGCGTTAGAGAGAATGTGGCACGAGGAAGCAGCCGGATTAAGCGGAGCTTCGCCGGAGGCCATTGAGCAGAAGCTGAATTCGATACGGCAGGAGTATCCGGAGATCTCCATGTTCTGGGTGGATGGCGGCAATGAGACCAGGCTGCAGCTGCCGGTGCAGCCTAACCTGCCCGAGGTATGGAGCGCGCTCGATACCGTGCAATTTATGAAAAACTCTAGGGATAGCGATCCGTTCACTTCCGTGGCTTTTATCGGGGGAGAGGGATCGGGAGAAGGATTCATGGTCATGCAGCTGCCGAGAAAATACCTGAATGTCCAGCAGCCCATTGCGAGCGAAACAGCGCTGTACGGGGTGTTCACAGCTTCGATGTCCGGGCTATTCATTCTGATCTCCTGGCTGTTCTTCGTGCGTATTCGCAAGCGGCTGCTGCGGCTTCGTACGGCTATGAAGTCTTCCCATACGGTAACGGGCATACCTCAGCCGGTTACGTTAACCAAGTATGACGAGATTGGGCAGCTGGAAGAGGGCTATAACGATATGGTCATCCAGTTGGAAGAGGGGCAGCGCCGCCAGCGCGAGGAAGAAGAGCTGCGCAAATCCCTGATCGCCAATCTGTCTCATGATCTGAGAACCCCTCTGACGGTGATTCGAAGCCATATTTTCTCCATGGAACGGGAGCCGCTGAGCCCGAAGGGGAAAGAATCGCTGTCACTCATTGAATCGAAAATCGCGGATTTAGGCGGTCTGATCGACAACCTGTTGTCCTACAACCTGCTCACCAGCGGCAGAGTGCAGCTGAGCATGGGGCCAACCGACGTTCTGCGAATCGTCAAGGAAAGCGCAGCGGCCTGGTATCCCGTGTGGGAGAAGGAGGGAATCGAACCCGATATCCAGGTGCGCGACGAGCCGCTCAGTTGGAACGTGGACGTGCTGTGGTTCCGACGACTTCTTGATAATCTGTTTCAAAATGTCGTCCGCCACGCCAAATCCGGGCAGTACATCGGAATACATACCGAGGAGAGAGAAGGGCTTGAGGGCGTGCTTGTCATTTCGGATCACGGACCTGGAATCGAAAGCGACTCCGGCAACAAGGGCACAGGCATCGGCCTGGCCATCGTGGATCACCTGACAAGGGAAATGGGGCTTGGATGCCATGTGGTAAGCTCGGATGAGGGAACGAGGATCAGCATCTGGAAGCGGTGAGGAATCAGGGAGTGCATGCTGGCGAAGAGCGAGATCGTTTCTAGCGGGAGTTATATGCAATTCAAGTAACCTACCTCAGTTACGAGCAGTAAGGCTAGTATGTGAAGGATTTAAACCACCAAGTAGTTTTTAGAAAGTTATTTCGAACCGTCGGATACGAGAAGGAACCGGAAATTGCCGGTTCCTTTTTTGGTTGCGGAATATACATAAGCGTGCGTGTTTCGGGGTGTTCTTGGAATGGCAGTCAACCTATGTGATTTAAAAGTTTGGTTACGGTGCGTCTGGTTTTTACTATGAACTTTCCACGTGTACACCAGCGGAGGAGACGGAATCGTTGCTGGAGAAGCGAAGCGGTCGCCTTTAAATCCGGGAAACCACCCTTGGGCAAATTCCATTTTCCTGGATTTAACAGCGATCGGAAGAACGATCCGGCACTGGAGCGGCCTTAGCTGCGCGAAGCTGCTCTAGCTCTTTTCACGAAGTCATTCCTATCTGCACAGAAGCTCCAGCGACAGAGATCCACGAAAATTCCCACGATGGTGGCATACACTCCGAAACCGTTCGGATAGCCTGCCAGCTTTTTTAAAGTAAATTTAAACTTGAGGCCGACCGGCATTTAACCTTGGACAGGTAGGATATTACCTGAGGTGATGAACGTGACGGAACTCGTCATTCAAACGAAAGGCTTATATAAAATATACAAAAAGCGCGCAGCAGTCGTAGATTTGAACCTGGAGATCGCACGCGGCGACATTTATGGCTTCCTTGGACCGAACGGCGCCGGGAAAACAACGACCATCCGCATGCTGCTCGGACTCATTCAACCGACGCGCGGCGCGATTCATTTGTTCGGCAAGGATTTGAAAAGTGAAAAAATGGACATTTTGCGCCGGACCGGATCACTCGTGGAGTATCCTTCGTATTACGGCCATTTGACGGCCGTTGAGAATCTGGAAGCGATTCGCCGGATCACCGGCGGGCCGAAGTCCCGCATCGCGGAAGTGCTGGAGATTGTCTCCTTGACGAAGGAGGCCAAGCGCCCGGTCAAGGGATACTCGCTTGGGATGAAGCAGCGTCTTGGCATCGCAGCTGCCCTGCTGAACAATCCGGAGCTGCTCATTCTGGATGAGCCGACCAACGGCCTGGATCCGTCCGGCATACATGAAATCCGGGAGCTGATCAAGAATATGCCGCGCCAATACGGCATTACCGTGCTGGTATCCAGTCACCTGCTGGGCGAGGTCGAGCAGATGGCGGACAAAGTCGGCATTATCCGTGAAGGAAGGATGGTGTTCCAGGATACGATCGACAATCTGGTATCCACGGCTTCCAGCGGTTTCCGTCTGTCGGTGTCCGAGCCGGAGTTAGCACTCGGCTTGGCGCTGGACCTGGGCTGCGAAGGAGTCCTGCGTAATCAGATGCTGGAGCTGGAAAGCATGCAGGACGCGAAGATTGCGCTGCTCGTGAAGCGGCTCGTGGAGAATCAGCACGCGGTGTACCGGGTGGAAGAGCAGCGGAGGTCGCTCGAGGATATTTTCATGCAGATCGTAGGGGAGGGAAGCCGGGTATGATGTTCCGTGCGCTTTCCGCCGATTGGCTGAAGATCCGGGGCAAGGGCATTTGGTTTCTCGCCGCGCTCGGTCCCATCGGGCTGGCAGCGATGCAAGGGCTGAACTTCGGACTTCGCTATGATTACCTGATGAAATCCTACGCGGCAGATCCTTGGGGCGGGCTGCTCGAGAACGTGCTGTTTTTTGTACCGATTGCCCTCTTTCTTGGGATCACGCTGGTCTGCTCGCTGATGGCCAACGTGGAGCATCAGCTGAGCTCGTGGAAACAGCTGCTGGCATTGCCTATTTCCAGAACAGCGGTATTCAGCGCCAAGTTCGTACAGGCCTTCCTCATTCTCTGCGTATCCTGTCTCCTTCTGTCGATCAGTACCGCCGTGCTCGGCATCATACTGGGGATGGGGGCGGAGCAAATGCCTTATATGGATCTGCTGCGCATTGGCTTTGTACAGCTATTTGCGGCGCTTCCCATGCTGGCTTTTCAGCTGTGGATGTCTTTGACGCTTAAGAACCAGGGGATTGCGGTCGGGATCGGGATTACCGCCTCTGTGGTGTCGATGTTTGCCCTGCAATTCCCCGATTGGATGCCGCTAAAGTGGCCGCTGCTGGCTTTTATGGGGCCGGGCGAAGTCAAGGTCATCGGAGCGGGTTTGCTGCTGGGCGCGGTCATAACGTGCGTTGGCCTGATTCATTTTAACCGAAAGGATGTGGACTAAGATGACATCCTATAGAAGAGCGGTGTCCGCAGAGTGGCTAAAACTGTCGAAATCGAAGCTATGGCCGCAAATCTTCTTGTGTGCGATCCTGGTCATGCTGCTGGGCATATTAAATGGAAAGCCTGAGGAGCTTGCGCCATGGGAGTACTTGATCAGCATTATGATCATTCTGCATGCGATGCTGCTGCTCCCGATTCTGACGGGGATTTTTAGTGCCATGGTGTGTCGGTATGAGCATTCGGGCGGGGGATGGAAGCAGCTGCTTGTCCTGCCGGTTTCACGTGGCACCGTCTATTTTGCGAAGTTTTCGGTGGTAGCCATGCTGCTGGCCGTCGTCCAGTTACTGTTCACGGGAGCCGTGCTGGGAGCCGGTTTGATCCACAAGGTGGATGCCCCGATACCGTGGGAAATGCTGCTGCGCAGCCTGCTTGGCGGTTGGGTTGCTTGCTTGCCGCTGGCCGCGCTGCAGCTTGGAGTCTCCACGGCCTGGAGCAGCTTTGCCGCTCCGCTGGCATTGAACGTCGTTTTTACCATACCGAACATGCTGGTGGCCAACTCGCAGACGTATGCCCCTTACTATCCTTGGACGCAGCCGTTTCTGGCGATGATGCCGGCGGGTCAAGCCGATTTCGGCGCATTCAACCTGCCGTTCGAAAGCCTCATGACCGTCGTGGTTGGCGGGTTTCTACTGTTCTTTCTTGCAGGCTTTATCTATTTTCAGCGGAAAGAAGTGTAAGCATTCAGAACCGGAAAAAATCGGTTGAATCATGACAAAGAGCTGCCCCGGGCCTTTTTGGCCTGTTGGAGCAGCTCTTTTTTATTTTGCTAATGTGTAACGAACCCTTGGTTTCGCTATTGAGGCAAATCCAACCACACATAAGGGGTGTCAGCGGCCTTCAATCCATACTCGATAATCGTGATGACGGCGACCGTTTCTGCCGGGTTGACGGCAGGCTTGCCCGTTTTGAAGAAATTCACCAGATTCTCGATGAACAAGTTGAAAAAATTCGAATGGGGGGTGACCTGCTTGAAGCCCCCGTCGCCATTCTTAAGGCCTAAGGTAAATGGACAATTATCGCCAAGATGATTTACGGTGGCCTGCCGTCCGTTCCCGAAATCGATCAGCAGGGCAGGGGAGTCAGGCGTGCCGATATACATCACCCGCTTCGGGCTGGCCCCCATCAGGCTGACGATCGGCTCGATTTGATGGATCGAATAATTGGCGAAGGCACCCGGCCCCCAGCTGCTGATCGTTTGGATATCGCTTCGGTCCAGCTCACGGTATTCGCTGGCAAAACGCAGGGCGGACGTCGAATACATCGGCGTTCCATGCTTTGCCGCCAGGTCGAACAGGCGGATAGCCGTTTCGCGGTCAGGCGCGAACGTTTTATCGATATAGGTCGGCTTACCGGATTGCAGCGGCAGCTGGGACAGCTCCTCATGGAATTCCGGGTTATCCGGGGACAGCACGATCAGGTAATCACTGCGCTCCACCACCTCTTCGATTGTGGGCAGCAGCTCAATGCCAAACTCCTGGCTCCAGGCAGCGTTCGTGAGCCCGTTCTCTTTGTCTCTCTTGCCGTAGGCGTATACGACCTTCATGGCATGTTCCGATGCCTGTTCAATCCAACCGGGATATTTATTCGCGTGGAATTGGTCCAGATGCAGGTCGATGAATCCGATTTTTTTCATGATAAAAGGGCCTCCCTGGCGTTCGAACTATAGGTTATAGGCTGTTCTGGGCAACGGGCTGCAGCGAAACCTCCGCGCCTTGGTCGGACGAGTCGTAAATCGCCTGGATGATCTGGGAGGAGAGGATGACCGTATCGATATGCGAAGGCTGCTTCTCCCCGGTTTGAATGCAGCGGATGAACCCGTCGATCTCATTTTGGAACATGCTGCCGAGATTGAATTTCGGCGTGGTTTCAATCAATGCGCCGTCCTCCGTTGTGTAGAAGGTGAAGTCCGCGCCGTATTTCAGCCGGATGCCGCCTTTGTCGCCGAGGAAGTCGATGAACATTTCTTCGGCGCCGATATTTTGCGCCCATGCGCCGTTCAAGGAAATGGTCGGGCCTTCGGTGCGGACGAGAGCCGTGACAAAATCGTCGACGTCATACGTGCCGTCATATTTCGGCGGACCTGCCCACATTTTGAGGAAGGTGTAATTCTCCATGTCCTTGCCCAGCTTGCAGTAAGCCTGGCCGGAGACGGTCTTCGGCTTCGGATCGCCCGTACAGTACATCACGACATCGAGGAAGTGAACGCCCCAATCGATCAGCGCGCCGCCGCCGGCAATGGCTTTGGTCGTGAAGGCGCCGCCGAGTCCCGGGATCGAGCGGTGGGAACGGAAGCTGGCATATACGTGATACAGCTCGCCGAGATCGCCGTTTTGGATCATTTTTCTGATTCTGTTTACGCTTTCATTGTAACGGTTGACCACCCCGATATTGAGCGTTTTGCCCGTTTCGTGCTGAACCTTCTGCATTTCCAGCGCTTCCGCGTAGGTGCGGGCTGCCGGTTTTTCGCATAATACATGCTTACCTGCCCGCAAGCAATCGATGGCGATGGAAGCATGAACGTCATTTGGCGTACAGATCGATACCGCGTCGACCTCAGGGTCGTTCAGGATCTGGTTGTAATCTTCGATGGCTTGGCCGCATTCGTATTTGGCGACGGCGGCATCGGCCCGATCCTTCACGATATCGCAGAAATATTTGATCTCGGCATCTTCGTTGGCCATGTAGGCGGGAATATGGGCGCTGTTTGCAATCGTGCCGCAGCCAATCACGGCAATTGTAATTTTGTTCATCGGTTCTCCTCCAAAATCGTGGATTGATGATGCTGTGAAAACATAAGCCTGTCGCTTGATTCTTCGTTATTGCTTGCCACGAGTATAGCATGTGAACGAACCGATCGATTTCACTATCGTGTTTATTTATTGGATTATCGTACCGGGGGTGTTAGTCCACGGTTTTAAAAGCGTTCTTTTTGTAGTAGGCAGGAGTCGTTCCCGTATATTTCTTGAAAGTGCGGCAGAAGTAGGGAAGCTCGTTAAACCCGACCTTGAAGCATACATCGGTTACCGTGAGCTCGGGCTCCGTCAGCAGCCGCATGGCCATCCGTATCCGATAGTTGGCCAAGTACTGGCTGAAGGTCCAGCCGGTCACTTCCTTGAACCGTCGGCAAAAGTTCGTCCGAGACATCATCGTCCGCGCACAGAGATCCTCCAGCCATAGAGGCTGGTCGTAATGGTCGTGAATATATTGTACGGATTCCAAAATGGGCTCACGGTACGGGGCGCTGCCGGCGGTTACCGCTGTATGCTTGCCTTGCTCGGCATGCTCGCGGTTCACGATGGCCAGCAGCTTCAGCAGATTGGCCTTCAGCAGAATATCGAAGAATGGGCCGCGGCCTCCGAACTCGTTCAGCATTTCGGTCAGGAGCTCCTTTACGGCGAGGTCGCTGCCGCCGGTTAAGGTGATTTTGAGCGGGACACGGTCTTCGGTCGTGACAAAAGGCTTGATAAAGGAAAGGTCGAACAGCTGCGGCTCAGCCGGCATTCCCTCCAATCGTTCGTTAATGAAGGCCGGCATGAATTCGCACCCGAGCACCTCCAGTTCTTTCCCCGGGACCATCTCCACGCGATGGACGCTGTAAGGAGGGAGCACGAATATATTGCCCTGGACCATCCGGTATTTTTGCCCATAGAGCGTATGGATGAATTCGCCTTTGCTGACATACCAGATTTGCAGATAGTCATGCATATGATCGGATAAGCTCCCGAACTTTTCGGTAATGCGGTACATTTTGCAGGGCAGGCCATTCGCCATCTCCAGCTCCGACGTAAAGTAGGCGATTCCTCTTCGGGTGCATTCGGCGATATCCGGTTCCAGCCAGTGAATAGCCATCGTTTTTTTCCTCCTCACGTACGTTTCGATCCTGTTATTCATAGCATAACTGATTAAGGACATGAAGGAAGAGAAAAAGTTGAAAAAGTTAGCTGTTCATGCGCATTATGTCCAATGATCAATGTGATGAGGATGCCCTTTATGAAGAGGTAAACAAGTGTATTTTTTTGGCTCGGCGAGGGTCATGATCTAGAAAGTGGGACCTTCCATGTGCTGGTTCCCGTTGAAGGCGTAATTCAAAATAACTAAAGATCAAATCCCCTTTAAGCGTGCGAAGATCAATTTTCGTACAGCAAAGAGCCGAGGAAACCTGAAACACAGGTAAACCTCGGCTCTTTTTTCGTTACGGGCAAAACTCCTTCAGCATCTGCTCCTTCACTTCTTCAATGGGGAAGTGCTGGGGATAGGTGGATATCATCAGCATGATGCCCTGCAGGGTAGAAGAAAAGTACAAGGAGCGCTTGCGCGGCTCGGGAACCCCGAGGCTTTCGAATATGCGGCACTGAATCTCAAATTGCCGTGCAGCCTCTTCCACAAGACGCTTGCTGTAGGGAAACAGCTCTTGATCCGCTTCGGGCTGGGTTTGAAGATGCAAGTAAAAACGGAATACTTCCGGCTGCCGATCGACGTTGTCGATGGCTTGCTCCAAAATATATTTCAGCTGATCTGCGGGTGCTTGGAGCGAAGCGGCATTCTCTATGACTTCGGCAACGCCTGCGATTCGCTCCTCGACCATAGCGGCAAGCAGTCCTTCCTTGCCTGGAAAATAGTTATAGAGCAGCCCTTTGGAAATGCCGGCTTGCTTGGCTACATCACTAATGGAAGTGGCATGGTAGCCCTGATGGATAAACAAATCCATGGCGGCTTCTAAAATTTTCTCTTTCGCCATCTGGCGTATGCGTTCGTTCTCGCTGGGCGAGCGTGGCATAAAATCTTCATTCCTTCACGAAAGAATACCTAATCAATCTTCAATCATTTGCAGAACTTGATGAGATTTATTTTAGTATTGAATGAATGATGGGTCAATATTAAAACAGAAGCGGATCTTAAGTTGCTTCTCGGAGAATGAAGAGCATTGTGTTTTTTTCTGTGAATTAATTCACTAATAATGATTGTGAATTATGTTACAATCGAAAAAAACAACTTTGCGGATGAGGAGGAACGGACGATGGCTCGTTATTTTAACGGTAAAGAAGTGGAACTGTTAGCTCCTGCCGGAACATTCGAGATATTCAAAACCGTCATTGACGCAAACTGCGATGCCGTATATTTCGGGGGACCATCCTTGAACATGCGCATGATGCGCAAGGGCTATAACTTAAGTTATGAGGAAGTCAAAGAAGCCGTCCATTTGGCCCATGAGTGCGGTAAACGTGCTTACATTACAGTGAACAATCTGATGGATGAGGAGGATCTGGAGGAAGCGAAGCGTTATTTCGCCTTTTTGAACGAGATTGGCCCGGATGCCATTATCGCGCAGGATCTGGCCGTATTTCCCCTGATTCAGGAGATGAACTATACCAATATTCCGGTTCACTCCTCGGTCATGATGAATGTGCACAATCTGGAGATGATTGAAGCCGTCAAAGCATTGGGCGTTTCCCGCATCGTGGCTTCCCGGGAGATGGACCTGAAGACGGCGGAGGTGCTGCACACTAGGAGCGGAATGGAGTTCGAGTATTTTGTACACGGCGATATGTGCACCGTTCACGGCGCTAACTGCCTGTACAGCTCCATGCTGTTCGGCAACAGCTCCAACCGGGGACGATGCATGAAGCCCTGCCGCTGGGATTATCGGGTGAAAAAAGACGGCTACCTCTATCCTACCGAGTACCCGCTTGCGGCGAAAGATATGTATATGTACGAGCATATTCCGGAGCTGATCAAGTCTGGGATTACCAGCTTTAAAATAGAAGGACGCATGAGAGACATCGAATTTCTGCTGATGGTCGTTAATTCTTACGGAGATGCCATAGATCGTTACATTGCGGATCCGCTGGGCTTTAACCGCGAAGACGGGGCGGATACGCTGCATAAAAACCGGAAGCGCGATTTCACGACCGCTTATGCCTTTGGCAAGCCGGGACTAGCGTTCATCAATCGCCGTTATGAAGGAACAGGCAAGTTTTACAGTTCGGGGAAGGTGTTCAGCACGCCTACCGCGGAACGCGAGATGAAGGAGGAGCGGGTGCTTCAGGTGAAGGAGTCGCTTCGTCATGCGAAGCGGGAGCAGCCTTGCACGTCGATTCCGCAAATTACGGTGCATGTCAACTCGGTGGAGCAGGCCCGAGCGGCAATAGAAGAAGGCGCGGACGTCATCTATCTGACAGGCGACGTGTTCCAGCCGGATCGTCCTTTCGGTCGTGAGGATATCGAAGCTTTGACGACGGATAAAGGGAATGCCGAAATGATTCTTGGCATGCCGCGCATGATGAATGAGCTGCATATGGAGCAGTACCATCATTTCCTCGCCGAGGGGAAACAGCATAAGTTTTATGGCCTGGATGGCCTGCTTGCCTCCAACATCGGTGCCATGCACAAGTTTCAATCTCTAGGGCTGCCGATGATTGCCGATTTCAGCCTGAATATATACAACCATATGGCGGCTTCGTTTTATCAGAAGCATTTTGGCATATCCAGAGTCATTCCGTCCCTTGAGCTTCAGCTCCATGATTTGACGAAATTGCTGCGTCATCCGGAGATTCCCCTCGAGGTCATCGTCCACGGATCGCCCATCGTCATGTATCTGGAGCATGACCTGTACGCCAATGCGGCAGAGTTTGAGCCCATAGCTGAAGAGGATAACCGGTTCGTGGATAACCGACATCTCGTACTGCTTACGGATAAAGGGGAGAACCCTGTATACCGGGATGCCGCAGGGCGTAACCACTTGGCACTGGCAAAAGAGCTTTGCTTCATGCCGTTCTTGAAGGAGCTGCACGAAGCGGGCGTGAATCACTTCCGCATTGAAGGGAAGACGTATACGACGGAGCAGCTTCGCGGCCTGGTGCGGATATATCGTCAAGCTGCCCTGAACCTGGACTCCTGCGGCAGGCTGTATCAAGACATGACACCGATCTATGCCGGTTATACACTGGGTTCGCTCCAATTCGGCCATGCCATGCAGCTTGAGCTGACGGAAGTATGAGTTGAGCTTCGAGACGGAGTATGAGGATTAACCCGACATAAGTCATTCGTTTGACGTATTTTCCCGGAACATGGGGAACAAGAGAACAATTCAAAGAGGTGAATATCCATGACGCATGCAGATCAGACGTATATGGGTCCGGAAGCTATCGTGACAAAGCGTCGGGAATACGGCTACCCTTGCACGGCCAATTTCTATAAAGAGCCGCCCCAGATCATCAGCGGCAAGATGCATAAACTTTACGGGCATGATGGCAAAGCGTATGTCGACTTCTTTACGGGAGTGTCGGTTGTCGCCTGCGGCCACTGCAATGAAGCCATTACGGCAAGAACGATCGAACAGCTGCAGACGCTGCAGCATACGTCAACCATTTACCTTACCCAGCCGATGGCAGATCTGGCGGAGCGGTTGGCAAACGGCGTTTTGCCTGGCAACTTAAAGCGAACGTTCTTCGTAAACAGCGGCTCCGAAGCGAATGAAGGCGCGCTGCTTGTCGCACGTCTGCACACGAAACGCCGCCATTTTCTGGCGCTGGATTACGGCCTTCATGGCCGCACCTTCCTGACCATGAATGTGACCGGCATCCCGATGTGGCGTGCCGATGATTTCCTGGACCAGGGGGTGGCTACGTTTATTCCTCGTCCCTATGATCCTGCCATGGATCAGGATGCTGCCGCTCGCCGTTCCCTGGATGCGTTGGCGAGTGTGCTCGCTGCGAAGGGAGACACCTTCGCCGCCATGATCGTGGAGCCGATCCAAGGCAACGGGGGAATGATCGTGCCGCCGGATTGGTATTTCCGTGAGCTGAAGACGATGCTGGAGGAGCATGGCATTCTCCTGATTGCCGACGAAGTTCAGACGGGCTGCGGCCGCACGGGACGCATGTTCGCGATCGAGCATTACGGCATCGTGCCTGATATTCTTACCATGGCCAAGGCACTAGGCAATGGCGTGCCGATCGGCGCCTTTTCCACGACGGACGAGATTGCCGCCAGTCTGGATCGGCCTTCCGCCTCGACCTTTGGCGGCAACCCGGTATCATCCGTCACGGCGCTTGCCGTCTTGGATTACATCGAACAGCAGGGCCTGGTTGAGCGTTCCCGGCGCGTTGGCGGGCGGCTCATCGAAGGTTTGGGGGAGCTGCAAGGCCGATATAGGATAATCGCCGATGTCCGAGGCAAGGGCTTTATGGCGGGGGCCGAAATCCGTGGAGCGACCGAAGAGGAAAGCGCAGCATGGACGGATATCATTCTGGAGCGCATGAAGGAAGAAGGATTTATTATCGGCAAAAATGGGGTGGGCCGAAACGTGCTGGCTTTCCAGCCGGCCATGATGATTCCGGAGGAAGATATCGAGGCCATGCTCAGTGCGCTGGACAAGGTGCTGGCTGGGTTATCCCAATTCGTAAACGAATGAGGTTGGATTCGGATGCAGATGATGTATAAAGTCGTTCATAAGACCAAAATGTTCGGAGAACTGGTGATGTTCTCCCACACGCTGTTCTCGCTGCCCTTCGCCATCATTTCCATGATCTGGGCCGCGGACGGCGTACCGTCATGGCATGTCATGCTGTGGTCGTTGATTGCGCTGGTAGCCGCACGCAATGGAGCCAATGCCTTCAACCGCATCGCCGATTTGAAGTTTGATGCCGCTAACCCGCGGACGGCGACTCGCCATATGCCAAGAAAACTCCTGCTGCCTCGCGAGGTGTACGTATTTGTGGCCGTTAACTTCGCCATCTTTATTCTCGCGGCGGGGATGCTGAACCCGCTCTGCCTGGGACTCTCTCCGGCAGCGATCGTGCTGATTTGCACGTACTCGTACACGAAGCGCTTCACCTGGCTGTGCCATCTGTATCTGGGCTTTACGATCGCTTCGGCTCCGATCGGGGCATGGTTTGCCGTAACGGGGCAATTCGCATTCATTCCGTTTATCATCGGTACCGTCGTCATGCTGTGGATTGCAGGCTTTGATATCATCTATGCCACGCAGGATATCGAATTCGACCGGAGCACCGGCTTGTGGAGCATTCCCCGCGCGTTTGGGTTAGAGGGCGGACTGCTCATTTCCAGAATGCTGCACGGGATTATGATCATCCTGCTGGTTTCCCTTTACTTTATCCAAGGCTTAGGCTGGCTCTACTTGGCGGGAATTGCCGTTTCGGTGATACTGCTTGCCGTGGAGCATCGCATCATCAAGCCTTCCAGCCGCAGGCGGATGCACCTTGCCTCCTACAACCTGAATCAGGTCATTAGCTTGACGATTCTGCTCTTTACCTTGGCCGACCAATTTGTGCTCGGATAAAAAAACTCCCTTCGACTGCCGGCCCGCTACTCGGGCCATATGGCATTCAAAGGGAGTTTGATTTTATTGCCCGGCTTTCAAGATCGCAAAGCCGTAAGCAGGCAGCTTCACAGTCAGCTGGCCTTGCTTCGCGCTGAGGCCTTCGCCGTTCCACAGGTTCGTCCATTGCTGGTCCTGCACAGGGACGGTTATCGTGTTGCCCGCCTTGTCGTTGTTGACGGCAATGAGGATCGTTTCGTTGTCGTCCTCGCGCAGGTAAGCGATTTTGCCGCCGTTCTTCTCGGCCTTCAAAAATTTGAAGGTTCCCGTGCGGAGAGCGGAATGCTCTTTGCGGAGCTTAATGAGCGTTTGGTAGAAATGGAACAGGTCCTTGTCATGCTTGGACTCGTCCCATTCCATGCATTTGCGGCAGCCCGGATCGTGTCCGCCGTCCATGCCGATTTCGTCGCCGTAATAGATGCAAGGCGTGCCGAAGTACGTGAACTGGAACATCGCGGCCAGTTTCATCAGGCGTTTGTCGCCGTTCGCCTGCGTTAACAGTCTTGCGGTGTCATGGCTGTCCAGCAGATTGAACATCACTTCGCTGGCTTGTCTCGGATAGCCGGCAAGCTGCTTGCCGAGCATGAACGAGAACTTCTCGGCATCGGCGGTACGGTTGATGAAGAAATCCAGTACGGCATTCGTGAACGGGTAGTTCATGACGGCGTCAAACTGGTCGCCTTCCAGCCAGATGGAGGATTCATGCCATACTTCGCCAAGGATGTAAGCATCCGGGTTGGCTTTTTTCACGACTTGACGGAATTCGCGCCAGAAGCTGTGTCCCACCTCGTTGGCTACATCCAAGCGCCAGCCGTCGATGCCCGTTTCCTTGATCCAGTACTCGGCAGCCTTGAGCAGGTAAGCCCGGACTTCCGGATTCTCCGTGTTCAGCTTTGGCATCAGCGGCTCGAAAGCAAAGGTATCGTAAGTCGGAATGCCATCCACCACTTCCAGCGGCAGGGAGCGAACGTAGAACCAATCCTTATATTTGGAGTTCAAACCGTTCTTCTGCACGTCAACGAATGGGGCAAACGTTCTGCCGGAATGATTGAAGACCGCATCCAGCAAGACGCGGATTCCGCGCGCGTGGCATAGATCGACCAGTTTCTTCAGCGTGTCCTTGTCGCCGAACTGCGGATCGATTTCCATATAGTCTTCAGTATCGTATTTATGGTTTGTTGTTGCCGTAAACAGCGGCGTAAAGTAAATCGCGTTGACGCCGAGCTCGCTTAAATGGTCAAGATGGTCGATAACCCCCTGAAGGTCACCGCCGAAGAAGTTCTTCGGCGTCGGTTCGGCACTGCCCCAAGGCAAAGTGCCATCCGGGTCATTGCTTGTATCCCCATTCGCGAAGCGTTCCGGGAAGATTTGATAGAAGATCGCGTCCTTGACCCATGCAGGCGGGTGGAAAACGTCATCCCGATTGATGAACGGGTACTCGAACAGGCGGTCCGGATTGGCCGGCGGCTCTGTCAGGAAATCATATTCGGTCATCCAGCGCTTCTCGTCGCCCTGCTGGAGCAGGAAGCCGTATTTCAAACGGCGGTACGGAGGAGTTGCCTCGCACTCCCAATAATCGAACATTTCATCCGAGGACAGCTTGGTCATCGGAATATATTCCATCGTTTGATCCCACAGGTACTTGTCGCCTGCGAGGGCGTACACTTCGGTAAGGTCGTCTTTTTTGGTGCGGATTCTGAGATGGATGGTCGTGCCGTTATAAGCGTAGGACCAGTTTTTGCGCGGACGGTGATAGATGGCTTCCAAGAACATCGATAATTCCTCCTTAAATAGGTAAATTAAAAAAAGGCACAGCCAGGACTATGAATAGCCGAGGTTGTACCTTTGTAAGATAACATTGCCTTTAAATTATGAGGTTTGGATCTGGTTGCTTATGAATTCATTAGCTGATTAAAAATATACCACGCGCTCTGAGCGTATTCAAGCCCCAAGTCGAAGTCGCTGATCCTGGCCTGCAACGAGGGAGACAGGGTGCGGATTTTCGTGCGGATACCGCCGGGCGGTGCAGGTCGCAAGGAAAGAGCGGGCATTTGTTGTATAATATAGGGATAAGGACAAGCCTGACAGTGACAGATACGTATTATAGGAGGACGGTCATATGCAATACGACGATCAGATGAAAAACCGGATCAAGCGGATTGAAGGACAGCTTCGCGGCATCTTGAAGATGATGGAGGAGAACAAGGACTGCAGGGAGGTCATCACCCAACTATCCGCTTCGCGTACGGCGATCGACCGAACCATTGGCGTTGTCGTCAGCTCCAACCTGGTGGATTGTGTACGGAAGGCCGAAGAGAATGGTGAGGATACGGAGAAGCTTGTGCAGGATGCCGTTAATTTGCTCGTTAAGAGCAGATAAAGGATTAGGCACCGAACGCGAGAGCGCCGCTTGTTAAGGGGCTAGCCTTAGGGCTAGGAAATTTGTAAACGGACAAAATGGGTAAAGATAGGATGACGGTTTTTTTAAAGGAGGGTACTCAGATGTCTGTAAACGAACAAATTATACTAGCCAAAAGGCCGCAAGGCATGCCGGAGGAGTCGGATTTTATATTGGAGGAGCAGCCTTTGCCCGTTCCGCAAGCCGGAGAAGTCCTGGTACGGACCGTATACTTGTCGGTGGATCCGTATATGCGAGGCAGAATGAGCGATGCCAAGAGTTATGCGAAACCCTACGAAGTAGGACAGGTTATCGCTGGAGGCGCAGTAGGGCAGGTCATGGAATCGACGGATCCGACCTATCGGGCAGGCGATTATGTTGCAGGAACATGGGGCTGGCAGCGCTTTGCCGCCGTGCGGACAGGAACGCTGCGTAAGGTCAACCCGGATCTGGCGCCTGTATCGACCGCCTTGGGCGTGCTGGGGATGACCGGTTTGACGGCCTATTTCGGACTGCTGGATATCGGTCAGCCGAAGGAAGGCGAGACGGTAGTGATATCGGGTGCCGCAGGCGCCGTTGGCATGATTGTCGGGCAGATTGCCAAGATCAAAGGGACCCGGGTGATCGGTATTGCCGGTTCTGACGAGAAAACCAAGTACCTGACCGAGAAGCTGGGGTTTGATGCAGCGATCAATTACCAGACCGAAGATCTGGCATCGTCTTTAGCGGAAGCTTGCCCGAATGGGGTGGACGTTTATTTTGACAATGTCGGCGGTGAGGTTTCGGATGCGGTGCTGCGTCTGATCAACAAAAATGCACGGATCCCGATTTGCGGCCAAATCGCACTCTATAACCTGGAAAAACCCGATACGGGCCCGAGAATTCAGAGCCTGCTGTTGACCAATACGGCACTGATGAAGGGCTTCCTGGTCGGCGACTATGCCAGTCGGTACAATGAGGCATTGCATGAGCTGGCCGAATGGCTGAGGGATGGTAACATTCAGTACGCCGAACATATCGTCGATGGTTTCGAGAAGACCATTGAGGCGTTTCTGGGGCTCTTCTCCGGGCAGAATCTGGGGAAACAGCTGGTGAAGGTAAGCGAGGAGCAGAGTTAGTCTTTTGATATAGATAACAAAAGAGTGTCGGATTCACGACTTCGTGAAACTCCTCAACACGGGAGCTTCACGGCCGAACGGGTACAATCCGTCCGGTTTGCGTGAATATCGGCACTCTTTTTTGCGTTTATTAAGTTTAATGACTATATAGATTGAACTAAAGAAAAGAAGAACTTCAACGGAGAAGGAGGAATTATTGTGTAGAAACGAAGTGGTCGCCGTTGCCCCCGGATTTTAACCATGATATGAATGTATCGAAGAAATCTGGGGGCCACAGCGATCGGAAGAATAATCCGCATTCGTAGTGATGCTTAGGCTAAGAGTGTTTAGTTCAACTTATATAGTTAACGATGGAACACGTCCGCTATATAGCCGCTCCTGGTGTCGTAAATTGCTGATACTGGCGATACATCGAGATGCGCCAGTGGACAATCATGCCGTAAGCCAGCATGAAGAACAGCGCCGCGGTCTGCGGGATGGAAATATGCTGCTCAATGTATCCGTGGAGCAGGAGCCGGACAGCCAGCAGGCCGAGCAGAATGTAAACAAAGCTTTTCGATTTCTGCATGAAGATCTGGCCATCGACCTTTTCGAATTTGGTGCTTCGAATCAGTGGATAGGAGAAGATGAACCAGCCTACCAGAAAGGCAATTCCCGCCCACCATATAGGGATGCGTACCTGCGGCTCAACGAACATCAGAAACCCTGTGCTCATCGCGACGGGAGGGATGATGATCTTCTTGACGGTGACGGGGCGGTTGCTCGCTTTCATCCGAATGAAAATAACGGTCAGTGCCATAACCAGCATCGCAATCGTAGAGCCTATCTGAAGAATTGGGGAATCGAAATTAACCACAATTCAGAACCTCTTTCCATAAATAAAATGACATGAAATGTGCTGCCTTTTGATTATAGCACATTCTGATGCCAGGCAAAATCAGGCAGGAGCGGGAGGATCAGCGCGGTTTGGCGGCGGTCGTCTTTAAGGTTGGAGTCCATCGATGAAAATCCGGATCATGAAATCCAGGCTTTCATCTACATTCAGATCCATAGCGAATTGACCCCCGCGTTCCAGAGATGAGAAGCCATGGCACAGGCTGCGAAGTGTCCGCACGGCATGCAGCGCCTCCTGCTCACTGAGCTGGTATGGAGCCAAAATTTGGAGCAGAAGCTCGACAATCTGATTGCCTACCTGCTGCGCCTCCTGTTGTTCCGGATGGAGAGGCTGCAATGCGGCTTCGTATAATCCGGGGTGAGATCTGGCAAAGTCGACATAGGTAAGGCATACATAACGCAGCGCGTCTTCACCAGACCGGCCGGCGACAGCCTTCAGCAGCCGATCATGCAATGTCTGGAGGCCATACAGCATCAGGGCGGCATGCAGACCCGGCAGTCCGTCTACGTGGTTATACAGGGAAGGCGACCGAACGCCCAGCTTGCCTGCAAGCGCGGCCAAGGTCACGGCATGAAGTCCATCCTGATCCGCCAGATCGGCAGCGGTTTGAAGCAGTTGAAGCCGGTCGATTCCGGGTCTTGGACTCATTTTGCATTCCTCCTAATTGTAGATTCCGCATGCGTAACGGCCTTCTGCATGGCAGCGACAGGATTCTTTAGCATCCGTCCGTGGCCGACGGCCAGAACGGCGGGCTTTCGTGCGGTTAGCACTTTGGCGCTTTCCAAGGCAAGCTCCTTGCTCCAGGTCGCCATGGCAGGGAAGGGAAACCAGGGTTTGAGCACACCGGATACGGCTAATCCGCCCCGTGTCTGCCAAGCATCGCCGGCAATCAATATACCGCTGCGCTCATCGAGAAATGCCATATGCCCCGGCGTGTGTCCGGGAGTGGCGATCGCCTTGAGCGAACCAACGGAATCCCCGTCAGCCAGAAGCACGTCCGGAACGGTGGTTATGTTCTTGGGGATATCTCCGCGAATCGGAGCTTGCAACTCCCCAGGCTGGACCTCCGCGTTTCCTTTCAACAGCAGCGCATCACGCCGCGAGATGTAGACCGACGCATTCGGAAGCTCTTTCTTTAACCCGTCGAGCGCCCCGACATGGTCGCCGTGGGCATGGGTCAGCACGATCCGGGTGATGGGCTTACCTATAGCGGCTGCCGCTTGCAGGATTCCCTTTTGGGAAAATGACATACCAGCATCAATCAGCGTAATGCCGTCGCTCTCTTCTACAAGATAGACATTTATCGGGAATAGGCGAGGAAGAAATGAAATTTGAGTCACGTGCTCAATCGTTGTTTGTAACATAATAGGATTCCCCTTTCACTCAAAACTAATTATGTTAGTATAATAACTAATATCATTAGTTTTATCAAGCCTAAATTTTAACATTTTCATGAATAGGCTCATTTCACCCCTAAAATTTTTATATATTTACCAAATTTTGAGTGCAATTTTCATTGTTTTGCGTTACCATAAAGATAGATATACGGAAAAAAATGTAGATTATTGAGATGAAGGGTGAGGGGCGGACGACATGGATATTTTCAAACGCATCGTACTTCTGATGGTGATGTATGCCTTCTCCGCGGTACTTCTGTATGTAGCCAGTCAGCACACGCCATATCTGCTTCCTGTCATCTGGATTTCTGCGCTTATGCTGCTGTTATGCGGCATCGGCTATCTTGGATACCATTATTTCTTTAAAGGACGCAGAAAACGAAGTTAATCGAAGATACGTACAAGTCTGCCCAACCGGGCGGGCTTTTTTTGTGCGAAAAATAAAAAAACCGTTTGAATCACTTTGCAGTCTTATATACAGTGATGTAAACAAGCGAGGCAGGTCGGACAAGGGGAAGGGTAATCGGATGATAGATCATAATGAGCTTGCGGCTGCTGCATGCAGAGGAGACGAGGAAGCGTTCTATGCACTCGTGACGGAGCACCGAAGGCGCCTATATGGAATTGCGTACAGTTATTTGCATAACGAGAGTGACGCACTGGAGGTATTGCAGGAGACGGTGTGCAGGGCCTGGGTGAAGTGCCGGAAGCTGAAGCATCCGGAGGCATTTGTCCCTTGGCTCATTCGGATCCTGATTAACTGCTGCATGGATGAGCAGAAACGAAAAAAACGCATGGTTCCGGTTGAAGAAGTGCGCAGCCAGGAGACGGCTGCCGAGATGGTCAGTGACAGCAAGCTGGATCTGGAGCGTGCGCTCAGCCGGATGAAGCCCAAATACCGCCATGTGCTGATTTTGAAATACTATCAGGACATGACGATCAGCGATATCGCCAATATTCTCGATGTTCCGGAGGGTACGGTCAAAACCCGGCTGCATCAAGGATTAAAGCTGCTGCGGCAAAAAATCGAGCCAGGAGGTGCCATATTCCATGTTTGAGAAGGAAGAGCGAATGCTCAAGGAGATGAACAGGGACGCGGAGATCAGCGAAGCGGTTGTATCCGATGAAGCATTGGACGCGGCGGTGCGAAGCGGGATGCGAAGAGGACGGCGCACGCACCGGAGCCGGGCCCGAATGGCTACCGTCTCTGCCGTGGCTGTAACCGTTGCGGCTGCGCTGCTGTTCGTCGTCTGGAGCGGGAACGAAGGGCTGGTAAATCCCAAGGAGCAAATGGCGGCTCAGGGGCCGTATCCGCCATTGACCGGGTTTGATTTCGGAGAAGATATTACGCTGAATTCAGCCAACAAACACGGCATAATTCAGCTGGTGGATCAATCGGCGACCAAGGGGGATTATACGGTAACGGTCAACGGGATACTTGTAGGCTCCCAGCAGATGGAGGTGTTCTATACGATCCAAAACCGTGCGGAGAATCCCGCAGATTTAAAGGGTGTGGAGATGAAGCGCCGGGGATCCAGCGAACCGCTGCCTTATAGTATTGGGTCGTCGGGTGGAAACGAGATTAAGCCCGGCGCCGACAAGCTGTTCCATTCCCGATCGTACATTCATATGGCTGAGAATCACGCTATACCTGAGGAATTGACGTTATCTTTTAAGATTGCCCCCTATTCGACAAATACGGCTTATGAATCCTCGGCAGAAAACCAGCAGGTGCTCGATATTAACGTATCCGTTGATATGGAGACAGTCCGGAAGTATATTAGCACGATTCCGCTCAACAAAATGCTGCAGATTGAGAGTCAGCGGTTCTATTTGAAAGAAGCCGTGTTGTCTCCTGCCGGTATCGTCGTGAAAGCAAACATCCCATCCAGCAATACGATGAAGGTATCCGGTTTATGGGATGTGTATTTGGAAGCCGTGGTTAACGGCGAGAAGATCAGATTGAACAGCGATTCCGCCTTTTTGCCCGGTGCAGGCGGCGGAGACATGACTTACTTCTTCGACAGCAATATATTGGAGAAGCCGGAATCGATCACGCTGAAAGCGAGCGGATTCCAGGCGGTGGACCCCTCGAAGATGAAACTCGTGGTGGATACGGATAAGAAGGAGGTCATTCGTTCACCGGACGGCGACCTTCGATTCGGAGAGTACACGGGGCATACGCTGACAGTTGAATACGAAGAACAGGCTGACCGGCATATGGGCAGCGTGTCGATTGAACCGGAGTTTGTGGATGGAGAAGGGAAAAAGCATAGGATCAACGAGGATGCAGGGGGGCTCAGTGCCTCGTCCCAATCCTCATCGGATTCTGAGGTAAGCCTCATTACGCAGTATATTCACCTTAAGCCCGGGGTTTACCCTCAGCCGCTGACATTTACGTTAAGCAGTTATCCTGGTGTCATGGAGCAGGCATTCGAGGTGCCGATTCAATAAACTTAAAGATGCTGAAAGCTCATCAGGATAACCACAACGCCGAATGCGATGGCCACTTTGCCGGCGAATTTTAGATACCATATTCTCAAATCGCTGAGTTCAATATCATCCCTGGTTCTTCTAAACCACCATGAATGCGGATTTCGGATGGCGTATAGCCCAATCGCGATGAATGCGATGCCCATTAACACTGTTAATATAAAGTTGATGAACAGAGGTCAATCAGCTCCTTTCTTTAACGATAATACGCAAGGTTAAATAATGAAGTTCCAACATGTGTAAATAGGAGAGCATCTCCATGTAAAGTGATGCGCCAGAAATGAGGATTAGAAAAAGGAACCGCCCCCGACCATAAAGGCCGGAGAACGGTTCCTTTCTCATGTATTTATATCTTGAAACAAGGGCTTGATGACGCTATTCCTTGTGCGTGGTAGGGGAGCTGCCTTCGTGTCCCTTGGCATCCAGGAGTTCAATTAGAGCTTTGGGCACTCCGTTGAGCAGCAGCCACTCACGAAGTGTTTCGATGGCCCGGATATGGCCATTCCCCTCATCCCGCCAGGTCAGCAGCTCGACGACCTTGATGACGAGGAGCATGAGCTCCATTTTGTCATGCTCGGTTTGGTCTGCGCGGATTTTTTGGAATACGGCTTCTTTCTCCCAATCCAGCAGGATCTCTTCACCAATGGTTGGTCTCATGAGTGAATAGCTGTAATCGCACTGCGGGCAGAGTACCGTGGTGAACTGTTCTGATTTGAACGTAACCCGGATATCCGCTTGACACTGACGGCAGTGAAATTGGACTTCAATTGCTGAGTTCGTTTCCATATCGATGATGCCTCCTTCGAAGAGAAAGGTATCTACTTATACCCAATAGTCGGTAACTATGACCCATCGTCTTGGTAAAACCTTTGCCGATAAAGTCTATCGTGACGCTGGTGGGAAGGAAGAATATCATCGTATGGCTTTACACGGTGGGTACAAAAAGAAAACCGTGAGCTCCCCTCGCCGGGGAATTCACGGTTAAATCGAACAAGTTCATTATGCCAATGACCTATTCCAGCTCCAGTACATCATAGATCAGCCATTTGCCTTCGGTTTTCTTGAGCCAGTAAAGGGAGGTCGAATGGATGATTTCACCGTCGGCATCATCGGTTTCTTCAGCGTAGACGACGGCGTCTTCCCCTTGGAAGAAGACCGTTCGGAGCTCAACTGATTTAAGGTTGAAATTCACCTCATCGAAGATGCCTTCCGCAATGCTGGTTCGGAACATCTCGTGGAAGGCCGATTCCGGATGAATAACCGACATGAGCAGCGGACCATTCTCATCATTGAAGCCCTTGGACTGGGTGTCAATGGTCGCCACTATGGCTTTTTGTTCCGCTTCCGGCACTTCCGGATGAGCTTCCAGCAGTTCATCTCCGACTAGATATTCCGTCTCGTAATGGCTCAGATCATAGATTTTCCATGCTCCCGACGCGTCCTTCTTCAAGAGATTCTCGTAATGGAGCGTAGCATCCCAAGCAAAAGGCCCGCTGGTGCGGTCGAGGGTCACACTGGTGTAGGCATGGATCGATGTTCCGGCTACCGTTACTTCCCATACGTCAGCGGATACATGCAGATCGTTCTTGAATTGGTTCTGATAATTTTCTTGGATTTCTGCAAAAACAGGAGATTTTGGATGGAAGGCGCTCATGACAGCATCCAGTTTCTTGGCATTACCAGCTTCTTCAATTGTATGATAAAGCTTCTTCACCTCGTCGGTGGCGTTGTCGATTGCACCCTCCCGGTCGATCTTGATGGTACGTGACTTGGAGTCCCACTTCACGGGCAGTCCGGTGGCTTCCGCTACGAAACGAAGGGGAACCAGCGTGTTGCCGCCTTGCGTGAATGGGGCGATCTGAAGCGTGGTTTTTGCGCCATTGACATAAGCGGTCTTCTGCCCGATGGTCATCTGCAGCTTCTGATCGAGGTATGTACCCGTTACCTGTTTATTTCCGCTGTTCCAATTGACTTTATAATCCAGGGCCTGAAACAGAGGGCGGAATTGCACGAAGGTAACTCCATTTTTCATAATAGGGGCTGCCTGAAATTTGATTTCCTGGTTATCGAGGTAGACTCGGATATTCCCTTGAATCTTTGCCGGAGCGGCTTGCGTCGCGCTGGCGAACAGGAACAGAAGAGCGAATGCCAGTAGGCTTATTTTTTTCTTCAATTGGCTGTCATCTCCTTCAACGAATGATAGAATAGAGGGGTAATTGTGGTAATCGTACATGATAAAACCAATGCTAGCAATAGATTTCTTCGTGAGTAATAAGGGGTAGAGCAACGTGGCGGGGGCTTGCCGGTTCGAATTGAAAAAAGGCGGTAAGCACGAAGCCCTTATGGGTAATACATAATAAGGATCAGACCGGGTCACCGGAACATTCATTAGACAAAGGAGTGGATCACATGACAGCAGGACAGGAACTGATATTTTACATAGGAACCTACGGTTCGGATGAAGAGAATCGCATTCATTGGGGGGCGATGGATCGGGGTACAGGAGAGCTCCGTCTCTTAGGCGGTACGGCGGGTATTGAAAACCCTACCTATCTGGATTTCGATGATTCCATCTCCGTACTGTATGCAGCCAGTGAGAAGGGCGAAAGCGATGTGTCGGCTTATTCGGCCAATCTGGTAACCGGTGAATTAACGCTGCTGAATGTTCAGTCTACCGGCTCATCCGGTGCGTGTCATGTATCCCGGACATCGGACGGGAACTACCTGCTTACGACAGGGTACAGCGATGGACATATATCGGTGCTGGCATTAGAAGAAGACGGTCAGATCGGAGAGCTGGTCTCCAAGATCAAGCACAGCGGACGCGGTCTTCGCGATGACCGTCAATCGGAAGCGCATCCGCATTCGATATTTGAAGACCCCGTCAACAAGTATATCGTGGTCAGTGACCTGGGCATGGATGATGTGAACCTGTATCGGCTGGAGGAAGGCAAGCTGGTCACCCACCGCGAGATCAGTCTTCCGCCAGGCTCGGGCCCAAGGCATGTGTCCTTTCATCCATCAGGCAAGTGGGTGTATGGCGCGAACGAACTGAACAGCACGGTAACGGCATACGCAAACGACGGGACATTTGGGGATTTGAAAATATTACAGCATATATCGACGCTGCCAGAGGATGTAGTGTTGGATAACAACACATCGGCCCACCTGCTGGTATCTCCTTGCGGCCGTTATCTGTACGCCTCCAACCGGGGCCATGACAGCATCGTTCAATATGTGATCGACCAGGAGACCGGTACGCTCCGCGCAGTCAACTGGGTGTCTTCCGGCGGTAAAACGCCGCGCCACTTCAATATACTGCCAGAGGGCTTTCTGCTGACGGCGAATCAGGACAATGGTTTGATCGCAAGTTATCGGATCGATCCGGACACGGGTAACCTGGTCTCTACGGGTTATACACTAGAAGTTACGCGCCCGGTATGTATCTGTCCTGTAGAGAAGGCAAAGGCGAATAAACGTTAACTTATATAAAGAAGAAGCAGCCCGAAGACCCGGAAATGGGACTTGAGCTGCTTCTTTTTTTGGTGTTCTTCGCCCGTAGCAATGAACAAGGAACACGGTGTTCAACCTCCGCAAAGAGAGGAAACAGGCTAAGCAAGGTCATAGGAACTCATAGGAATTCATGGGTTTAAAGATTCATTCGATGAATAATTAATGCGCAAAGATATGATTGCCGATCTGCAGCACTTGCGGTCTGGACCAGATCCATTTGCTGGTCGCTGTTTTGGGATTAAAATAGTAAAGGGATTCAAAAGTCGGATCCCAGCCGCGAACGGCATCCAATGCGGCCAAATAGGCGGTCCGGTTCGGGGGGAGCCAGTATTGTCCATCGTCTACGGCTGTAAAGGCCCCTTTTTGAAAGACAACGCCCCGAATATCATTCGGAAATTCGCTGGATTGAATGCGGTTCATGACAACGGCCCCGACGGCAACTTGTCCTTTGTAAGGCTCACCGCGGGCTTCACTGTAAATGACTCTGGCCATGACATCCATTTCGGATTGATTTAACGTATATTTTTTCAGCTGTCTCCAGGTTTGTGCGCCGGTAACTCCATCGGCTGGCACACCGTATTCTTTTTGGAAACGGGTAACAGCTGTTTTCGTGTTTGCGCCATATTTGCCATCCAACGGCTGCGTGTAGAAGTCCAGCGTTTTCAGGCGATATTGAAGTTCCCAGACATCCCCGTTTTCACTGCCCGGCTTTAACAGCGGAGCTGCCTCCGTCGTTTGGGCGAATGCAGGCATGAACAGAAGAATACTTAGGAAAAGAGCAGAAATTATTTTCCTAGTTGGCTTTCTTATGGTGATCATCTCCTTTGGGGTTGAATTATAAGGATGGAAGCGAGTTCATACAACCCTCAGTAAATGGAAAACCACGCTGTGACTGCGTTCGCGGGCCAAAAATGGTTCTATGGACCGGGGGGTCCCAAACTTGTAATTATTTGAAAAAAAGGTTTGACAGCAGAGGATGGACTTATTACAATAGCTTCATAACATACTAAACAGGTAGGAATTATAATATTTTGTTCTCACCGTATCGACGGAGGAACGCTCAAGGATCAAGAGCAGGCACGGTAGCAAACCGGCTTGACTCTGTTCTGATGAGCCTTCCTCCGTCTTTTTTTGCCATACGGCCTGTTTAGTAGAGAATACCAGGGGGAGTGATCCATATGAAAAAGGTGTTGAAGCAAGGGGTTCTCATCGGATTGACCATGATGTTGACGGCGGCGCTTACGGCTTGCGGTGCAGAGAAAACAGAGACAGTCGCAACCGCCAATGGAGAAGCGCCTGCTTCGGGTTCAAGCAAGCCGAGCGTGGAACTTCTCAATGTTTCTTACGATCCGACCCGCGAGTTATATGACCAGTACAATAAAGCATTCGCGGCGCATTGGGAGAAAGAACAAGGCCAGAAGGTAACATTTAAGCAATCGCACGGGGGTTCAGGCAAGCAAAGCCGTTCGGTAATCGACGGTTTGGAGGCGGACGTGGTGACACTGGCCCTCGGATACGATATCGATGCAATCCGTCAGGCCGGATTGATCAATGAGGGCTGGGAGAGCAAGTTCGAGCATAACAGTGCGCCTTACACCTCGACGATCGTTTTTCTCGTCCGCAAAGGCAACCCGAAAGGCATTAAGGATTGGCCGGATCTGATCAAGGAGGGGGTAGAGGTTATCACACCGAACCCGCAGACCTCCGGCGGCGCACGGTGGAACTACCTGGCGGCATGGGGCTATGCACTCAAGGTTAACCATAACGATGAAGCGAAGGCACAGGAATTCGTGAAAGAGCTGTTCACCCACGTGCCGGTGCTGGACAGCGGCGCACGTGGTGCAACAACCACTTTTGTAGAACGTGGGATCGGGGATGTGCTGCTGGCTTGGGAGAATGAAGCGTATCTCTCGATTAACGAACTGGGACCGGACAAATTCGAAATCGTGAACCCGTCGGTCAGCATTTTGGCGGAACCGCCGGTTGCCGTCGTGGATAAGAACGTCGACAAGCGAGGGACCCGCGAGGTAGCGGAAGCGTACCTGCAATATCTATACAGTGAAGAGGGACAGACGATTGCGGCGGAGAATTACTACCGTCCGACGCTTGCCAGCGTGGCTGACAAGTACAAGGAGAAATTCCCGGCCATCGAATTGTTTACGCTCAAGGATGTGTTTGGAACATGGGAAGAGACGCAAACGAAGCATTTCAATGACGGCGGCATCTTTAATCAGATTTACGTGCCAGGAAGCTGATCGGCATAACCGCCGAAGGCAGGAAAGGATGAGTGGACATGGCTGTACTCCGCGTACAGAAGCAAGGCAGAAATCATCGCAGGGTGCTCCCTGGTTTTGGAATCGGCATGGGACTGACCGTTCTTTATATGAGTTTGGTTGTGCTCGTCCCGCTGTCCGCGCTGCTGCTCAATCAAACCGGACTAACCTGGGAGAAGTTTTGGTCGGTTGCAACCGATCCGAGGGTGCTGGCCTCCTACCGGGTTAGTCTGACGACAGCGGCGCTGGCCGCATTCGCGGATACGATATTGGGGTTGCTGCTGGCTTGGGTGCTGGTGCGGTATGATTTCCCCGGTAAAAAATTGTGGGATGCGCTGATCGATTTGCCATTCGCCCTGCCAACGGCCGTGGCGGGGGTGGCTCTAACCGCGATCTATTCCGCTAATGGCTGGATCGGATCGCTGCTGGAGCCGCTAGGGATCAAGGCGGCATTCTCTCCTTTGGGCATTACGCTGGCTCTTATGTTCATCGGCATACCGTTTGTTGTGCGGACGGTCCAGCCGGTGCTGGAGGATGCGGAGCGGGATACGGAAGAGGCGGCTGCTACGCTGGGGGCAGGCCGATGGCGAACGTTTAGCACCATCATTCTGCCAACCCTGATTCCGCCGCTGTTGACCGGATTTGCGCTTGCTTTTGCCCGGGGGATCGGAGAATACGGCTCCGTGGTTTTCATATCGGGGAATATGCCGATGAAGACGGAGATTGCGCCGCTGCTGATCATGACAAAGCTGGAGCAATTTGATTATGCCGGCGCGACGGCGGTTGCCTTGATCTTGCTGCTCATCTCTTTTGCGCTGCTGCTCGGCATCAATATTTTACAACATTGGACGCGGAAAACCGCGCGTTAAGGAGGGGATACCATGGCTGGAACTGTACCCGCTGCCGTTCCCGCAGCGAAACGAAATTCGCCGTCCTCTCCGGCTGCAGCGGAGAAGCCGTGGGTGAAATGGACATTCATAAGTTTGGCTGGGCTTGTGCTGTTGTGGCTTATTGTGCTGCCTCTCATTACGGTGATGTCCGAAGCGCTTAAGAAGGGATGGGACGTCTATATAGCAGCCTTATCCGATCCAGATGCCCTATCCGCGCTTCAGCTGACTTTACTGGTAGCGGCCATTGCGGTACCGCTGAATTCGATGTTCGGTGTCATCGCGGCATGGACCATAACGAAGTTCCGTTTTAAAGGGAAAAATCTGTTGATTACGCTGCTGGATCTGCCGTTTGCGGTATCGCCGGTGATCGGCGGGTTAATCTTCGTGCTGATCTTCGGTCGGCAGGGCTGGTTCGGCCCTTGGCTTGAAAGTCAGGATATCAAGATTATTTTTGCCGTGCCCGGCATTGTCCTGGCTACATTGTTTGTCACGTTTCCCTTTGTGGCAAAGGAACTGATCCCGCTGATGGAAGACCAAGGGACGAAAGAAGAGGAAGCGGCAGTAACGCTGGGCGCCAAGGGCTGGCAAATATTCTGGAGGGTTACCCTGCCCAATATCAAGTGGGGGCTATTGTACGGCATCATTCTGTGCAACGCCAGAGCCATGGGCGAGTTTGGGGCCGTGTCCGTTGTATCCGGTCATATCCGCGGTGAGACGAATACGCTGCCCCTTCACGTGGAAATTTTGTACAATGAGTATCAGTTTTCGGCATCGTTTGCGGTGGCCTCATTATTGCTGTTATTAGCCGTCGTAACCCTGCTGCTGAAAAATTGGTTTACGCGAAAAAATGACCATTGACAGCCGTTTCCAACCCATGCTAATGTTAATTCATACTATGTGGGTTGGAAAAGAATGAATAATAAACGCGTGCAGGTAGATGGCCACTTCGACTTGTGGGGATGAGTAAATAGATTGGGGCTTTGCCCGGTGAGGAGGCGTATCCATGGCTAAACCTTTAAAAGTGGATGAAATGTGGCTCGAACGCATAGCAAGCCTGCTGAACGACATGGAATTCGGTTCGCTGCAAATTGTAGTGCATGAGGGTCAGATCGTTCAGATGGAACGAACGGAGCGCAAGCGTTTCGAGAATACGGCCTCCGGAGCGGTCAAGACGTCCCGGGCATCCGGCCAACAACGAAGAACGAGCGCAAGATGACCCCGCAAGGTTGTCGAGTATCGAGATAAGAACTTCCATCGATGCCATGAAGTGCACCTTATCCAATAGACTTTGGAAAAACACCCTGGAGTGTCAGCCGATGTAGTCTAAGGGAGTGCGCTTCAGCATTTATGCGGGAGTTCTTTTCTTTTTTGTAGGAACATAGGAATGCGGTATGGAAGAGGGTGATATCCGATAATATCTGCCTGCCCCAAAGGATTGTGAAAATAAAAAAACAGCCCGGCCGATGAATTTCGGTGCGGGTTGTTTTTCGTAATACTCATGTCGCTGTTGCCTTATCTGGACCGCAGAGGACTGCTGCTAATCTCCGGTTCACTGGAATGTGCCGTCTCACTAAGAGGGTCGTGATCTCCCGCAGGATGAAGAAATTGTTCCATTAGCTCCGGGTGCCCGGCATAGGGCCGCTCACGCCGCTGGCGAGTGGCCGTAACCCGGAAACCCGCCAGATACAGCAAGCATTGGGTAGCCAAAACGTAAGGTGAGGCCTCGTTCCAGATCAGATTAAACAGGGCTGAAGCTACAATCAGCAGATGCAGCACGGTATAGATAACGCCATGCGTTCTTCTTCTGGAGTCCATCAACAGCCGATAGAAAGAGATCGTGGCAATCATGTTGGAGAGCCATAGACACCATACCTCGGGGTTTGTCCAGACAGAGGGTTGCCTTAGTTCTTGAACGAGAATCGTCGTCCATAGGATTGCAGCACCTAGTGAAAGGGCAGGTATTGCAGGTTTCAAGAGCAGCCATAAACCCATACCCCAACCTGGTTTCTCGAGCCGTCCAACCAGCTCGTCACGCTCCTTCATAAGCCTGTTGATCTCGCGGTCCAGCAGCTTGTGAAGAGTTGTCAATCTGGATTCATCACGATCGCTTAGAAAAGTATCAATCTGTTCGTGGAGCTCCCGAGTCAACAGGTCAGCGGATTTGCATTCCTGCAGAAGCCGGATAAGCAGATCCTCGGGGACAGCCGTTCGGGTCGGTCGATTGATAAGGGTTCCCAGAGGCCCGGCCAGTCTGGTGTAGATCGTCAAGGACTGACGAATGCGGGCGAGTGAATCCTTGCGTGCACCCAATAGCCGGGATGCACTGTATATGTACAGGCCCGTAAATACCGCAGTGGCAAGAAGCACAGCCACAAGCGTGTCGAGTGAGCCAAAGATATCATTCATCCATTCCGTAAGGGACAAGCGGATCCCTCCTTCAATATTCTACCTTTCACTATTGCACAACAAGGGAGGGATTTCAAGCTGATTCGGTAACAGGCAGCTATGGAGAGCATAGGGGGTTGCGTATAACGTTACGTCATATCCTATAGTCACCTTAGGAGGGGATTGAAGTGAAACGAAAAAAAAGATGGGTACTCTTGGGTAGTATTCTCATTGCGATACTAGCTATACTGACGGTAATAGGCTTCCTATTTAGAGATGACGGGTCGTTAAGCGGTTTTGTTACAGAGGATGGGCAGAAGGAATATGCGGCAGCTTATGGTGAGGCGATGAGTCACTTACCAGAACCGGTTGAATCGATTAAGGTTCATACCGATTTTGGCGTGGTACAGCTCTACAAGTTCCAGGGGAGCGATACACCGCATAAAACACCCCTGCTGCTGCTTCCCGGTAAGGGATCTGCTACACCCATGTGGGAGGCCAATCTAAGCGGCTTTCTAGAACACAGGCCTGTATACACACTTGATTTGATAGGAGAGCCGGGTTTAAGCACAGAAACCAGACGGATTGAAACCGCAGCGGACCAAGCAGCATGGTTAGGGCAAGTGCTGGATCAGCTGCCGGAATCAGAGATCCACCTATTAGGGCTATCGTTCGGCGGGTGGAGTGCGGCGAATGTGGCGCTCAAGCATCCTGAGAAGATTCACTCGCTCATATTGCTGGACCCTGTCTATGTGTTTGGCCCCATTCCACTGAAAATGATACTGGTATCCATTCCGGCGTCTGTGCCCATGGTGCCCAAACCGATTCGGGAGAAAATGCTCAGCTATATATCCGGCGGGGCTGAAGTTGATGACAGCGACCCGACCGCCAAATTAATCGAAACCGGTATGCGGACATTCAAGAGCAAGTTGCCTATGCCGGAAGCCATCAAGCCGGAACGATTAGCTGAGCTGACGATGCCGGTGCTCGGTATTTTAGCTGGACAATCGACGATGCACCATGCTGAAAAGTCGTATCAAACGGGGAAGGAGTCTCTGAAAGACCCTAATAGCGAGATGGTCGTATTTGAAGATGCTTCGCACGCAATTAACGGGGAATACCCTGAAGAGTTACTGGAAACAATAGAAGCTTTTTTAGCGAAAATCGAGTAAGGGACAAAGAAGGGATGGGTTCATGGAAAAAAAATATTCCGTAAAAGAACTCAGTCAATTGTCGGGAATAACTCCGCGAACCATTCAGTATTACGATAATGAAGGGATTCTTAAGGCGGAGCGGGATGAGCTGGGGCATAGAGTATATTATGATAAACAGCTGTATGTACTTGAACAGATTATGTTCTATAGAGCCATTGGTTTCTCTTTAAAAAAGATCAAAGAACAATTGATCGTGGGCACCGAGGAGCAGGATATCGAGAACATTCTAGATTACCAGGCATCGGTCCTCTATTCACAGAAAGAGAGTATCCAAGCCAAGCTTGACGGATTGCATGTCGCAAAGGAAATGATGAAAGAAGGTTACACCGTACCCTGGGAGCTGTTAGCCCATCTCATGCGTTCATTGAATGAGGTTGATATGTCGGCTTGGAAAGAATACGAATTTTCGGAGGAAGACTCGCGACTATTTCGAACAGTATTTAACTCTGAGCAGGCGGCATTGGATTTTTACAATACGTTCAGAAAAATATCGCTGCAAGCTGCAGCTTATAAGGCCTCAAACGTTCCCATCGAGTCCCGTTTAGCCAGAACCTTAGCCGAAGAATGGCAACGGATGGTTCAACGTGTGACACATGGCGACGAACGGATTCATGCTGCCTTCTTAGCAGTCGATAGAAATCGGGATCAATGGAACACGGGAGAGCGTCAGCTTGTAATGGAAGCAGAACAATATTTGCAGGATGTCTTGAAGCGCTATCCTGATCGTGAATGAGCTGCATTGCAGCCCAGGTTCTGCTTCCTATGCAGGAAACTTAAATCGTACTCTACTGTTTACATGGCTAATATTTTTTTGTTGGCAAACAATTTTTCCCCAAGGCAACATAAGGGACCGAGCCGCATATAGTATATGAATAAGACGGTAGCATCGTAAGAGAGGGAGGGACCGGGGGATGGAAGTGCATGTAAAAAAAGGGCCGCTACAACGCGCGAAATTGACGGTCGGTTATGTACTGCTTCTCATGTTGACGGTTTAAGAGCGAGCAGGCCTTTTACCGATGGAAGAGGATGAGTTCCTTCATCTAAAATATAAAGATGGCGCCAGAGGAAAACACCCTCTTGAAACGCCATCTTTTTTATTCCCATTATGAAATAATCGCGATGTTATCGATCGGAGTCATGCAATGCTTTCCAGTATCTATAGTCATGAATGGCGAACCCGGAGAACGAAGGATGCTTCTCCGCTTTGATACATACCTTGGATAGCTGTTCCTCCATATAGGACGTGCCTTCCTCAAAAAAGGTAATGTAAGCTCCCTCATTGCTCGATTTGGTCTCTACGGCAATTAAGGCTTCCTTGCCAAGTTCATCGGCTTCCTTAAGCTCGGCAGCAGCGACTTTATAAATGGTATCTGCCTGATCACGATAGGCCATAATGACGACCTGGTCGAACTGCTGGATCATCCACCGACTGATCGACATCGACTGGTCCGGCAACTGGTAGCCGTGCAGCCAGAATGTCATGTCGGAACCGATGGGCAGATTCAGTGTGTGCGCTTCCTGGACCAGATAGCGGACGCTCGCTTGCCATTGCTTTACCACGGAGGCTTGATTTGTTTTCCACTCAGTCAGCACATGCGGCTCGATATCGACATGAATGCCGGTGAAGCGCTCATTCGGAGCAGCCGAAGCCTGATATTCAGCAGTCCATTGAATGAAGGTCTCCAATCGGTGACGTTCCGATTCCAGCGCCCAGTTAGGCGCGCCGCCGAGGACATGAACCTCGACCCCCTGATCGCCTGCTTGGCGAATAAAGCTGCGGTAATACTCGGGCCGAACATCGCGGTTCATCTGCAGATAGAGCACATTGACCCCTTGACTGGAGGCAAAACTCAGAATGTCGTCAGCTGAATCTTGAATCTGCGGGGTGTCCCAGAACCAGGTCGCCTTTTGGCGGGGTTCGGCCGTAGCCGTATCGGGGTGAAGAGACAAACTGCTTAGCAGCAGCAGACTGCCAGCGAGACAGAGGGCCAGCAAGCGAACGTATTTTTTTTTCATTATATGGATAATCTCCTTTACATACGATTAGCTCATAGGAAAACGACAAATTCCAACAAGCACACAACATTAGTATGGCGATGTAAGTCATTATTCGAGTTATATTTGTTCGTAAATATGCACTTGTGTATTCTATCGGCGAAAATAATATGGTGTTACATAGGTCTAAAGATCTATTGTTTTGAGAAAAAATGAACGAGTGGAGTTTGAAGAGGTCTTCATGGGGATAAGTAAATAGAAGGTGTGACAGCCCGAAACGGCTATAGACGGCACCAGGTGTTTATAATACTACTTAAGATTCAAGAAGAGCCATTCATCACCAGGGGTGATGTAGTATAATTTCTAAGCGAAGGAGCGATGAACATGAAGGTAGCATTAATTGGAGCAAGCGGAACGATCGGGAGACGAATTACGGAGGAAGCGCTGCGACGGGGGCACGAAGTTACTGCGATTTTGCGTAATCCGGATCGATTGGATGCAGAGCATGAGCAATTAAAGAAAGTTAAAGCGGATGTAATGGATCCTTCATCATTAGAAGAGGCGATTCAAGGGCATGATGCTGTTATTAGCGCTTTCGGTCCGAAGTTCGGCCGGGAAGAGGAACTCGTTGCAGCCGCACGCACGATTGTGGAGGGGACGAGACGTGGCGGCGTAACCCGACTGTTGATCGTTGGCGGCGCTGGCAGCTTGATCGCCGACAGCGGCGTACCGCTTATGGATACCCCGGAATTTCCGGAGGAGATCAGGCCGCTTGCCCGTGCGCATGCGGATGCCTACGATCTGTATAAGGAAAGCGATCTGGAATGGACGTATGTCAGTCCGGCAGCGATTATTGAGCCGGGGAAACGTACCGGACAGTTCCGGATCGGCATGGACCGCCTGGTGACTGACGAGAGCGGAAGCAGCCGAATCTCGGTTGAAGATTTCGCGGTAGCGGTGATCGATGAGCTGGATGATCCGCAGTTTATTCAGTCCCGTTTTACCGTTGCTTATTAATAGACAGGCATCCTGAGTCGCCAACGCGTGTGTGTAGGATATATCGAAGCAAAGGGGAGAGCTTGGATGTATGTTGTGACGTCTGAACAGATGAGGTCACTCGACAACCATACGATTCATCAAATCGGCATTCCGGCCATAGCCCTGATGGAAAATGCAGGTAAGGCGATTGCCGAGGAAGTCCTGAAGCTGTGCCTGGAGCGTGATAGAGTGAGCCGTTCTGATTACGGAGGCACTGGGACAGCAGGAAAGGCTCGGTCCTTCATGTCCGAGGACGGGCGGGGTGAACAGCGGCTATTCTTACCGGAGCATTCGGCTGCGGCGGAGGCTCTTACCGCCGGGGATGACCTGGCTCTGGAGATGAGCCGTCCGTCGCCTGTCATCGACGGAGACGCTCGATTGCCCACCGCGCTTGCAGCGCAGGAGCACTGGCTCATTCTGGTGGGCAAGGGCAATAACGGCGGCGACGGGGCGGTCGCCGCCCGGCATTTGCGTGACGCCGGTATACGCGTCACGCTGCTCTATGCCGCCGAGCCGTCCGCGTTAGCCGGCGAGGCGGCGGTGCAGCGGGATACCGCGGCAGCGCTTGGCATCCCGGCTCTGGTCCACGGCCATGATGCCGTGGACTACGGCGCGTACA
This sequence comes from Paenibacillus sp. FSL W7-1332, assembly GCF_037969785.1. NCBI lineage: Bacteria > Bacillati > Bacillota > Bacilli > Caryophanales > Paenibacillaceae > Paenibacillus > Paenibacillus sp. FSL W7-1332. Next base: position 786,554 of record NZ_CP150209.1, read on the forward strand.
CCGGCATCGTGGACGCGCTGCTCGGCACGGGCGCGGCGGGCGCGCCCCGCGGCACTTACGCCGCGCTGATCCAGGCCGCCAATGACAGCGGCCTGCCGATTGTGTCCGCGGATATTCCGAGCGGACTGGACGCCGATACCGGCGCGCGGCACGAGCCGTGCATCTCGGCCGCGGTGACGGTATGCCTCGCATTCCTGAAGCGAGGCTTGGTGCAGTACCCCGGCGCCGAGGCGGCCGGCCGGGTGGTGGTCCGCGCCATCGGCATCCCGGCATCGCTGTGCCGGGAGCAGGGCGTCAGCACGCATCTGCTCACCCCGCATGTCCTTCGGACCGAGCTGAGTGTGGACGTGGCCTGCTACCGCTCGCCGGATGGACATAAGGGCACCTACGGTCACGTGTTGACCGTAGGGGGCAGCCGCACGATGAGCGGCGCAGGCCTGCTCGCTTCCCGGGCAGCACTTCGTGCGGGCTGCGGCCTGGTGACCTGGGCGCTCCCTGCAAGCCTGGTGCTGCCGCTGAGCGGAGCCGCGCCCGAGGTGATGCTTGCCCCCGCCACAGGCGAGGAGAGCGGCGGCTACTGGGATGAGGCCTCCGCTGAGCAGGTGCTGGAGCTCGCCAAAACCCGCGATGTGCTGGCCGTAGGTCCGGGACTTGGCCGTTTTGAAGGAGATGCCAGATGGCTCCGCCGTTTGTGGGAAGAATGGGAAGGACCGCTGGTGGTGGATGCCGATGCGCTGAATATGCTGTCCGCGGCCGGTGATTTCGGCACTTGGGAGCCGCGCGGTGCGGCTACCGTGCTGACCCCGCATCCGGGGGAGATGTCCCGGCTGCTGGGCATCCCGACCGCCGAGCTGCAGCGGGACCGGATCGGTGTTGCCGCATCGTTCGCGACCGGGCACGGGGTTACCCTCGTGCTCAAGGGGGCACATACCGTCGTGGCTTCGCCGGACGGACAAGCCTACATCAACACAACCGGCACCTCCGGCATGGCGACCGGAGGCACCGGGGACGTGCTGACCGGCATCATTGCCAGCCTGCTGGCGCAAGGATATGCCGGTCCGTCTGCAGCCGCGCTTGGCGTGTGGCTGCACGGCCGTGCCGGCGAGCGGGCCGCGCGGCACCGGGGACATCCCGCCTCGGTCATCGCCGGGGATGTCATCGAAGCACTTTGACGCGAAGAGAAAGGCCCTCATTGCGAGAGCACTGCAAAACGAAAACAGTTATTGTAAAACACAATCCAGTGCCGCGAAGGGTGCTGGGTTTGTTTATATTGGAGAAAAAGTGAGATGAGTCGTGTTGCTTCAGCAAGCCAGACAATTTACCACATTGTTCCATCGGGGCAAAATAGCAAGGTCTATTCTGTTTCATAGGTATCATTGTTCTCTCGAATCACTTCCATAAACTCCAAGACAATCGTTGACATGGCATCCTCTTGGGGCATGTAGATATATTGACTGATTCTCATGATATCGTCTTTGTATAAATCAATGAGCTGCAGGATGGCTTGAACATCGTTCCGCTTTGCAGCTTGCAGCAAGGTTATGAATTCGCGATCTGAGATAACTTTTGAATCATTTTTCTTTTCCATCGGTTCACCGCCTGTTGAGAGATATGGAGCTGCTTGGCGACTTCCACTTCCGTGAGGTCTTCGATGAAGAGTTTATATATAATGGTTCTCCCTTGCGGGGGCAATGAATCCAATAATTGACCAATCCAAATACGATCATCGGATCTAGCATGAAATGAGCCTGTCTGCACGATGCTAAAATCAGGGTAGGGGAGCGGGGGGAATGTTCTTTATAAGGACAGCAGAAAAAGGACAGCTCCTATAAAAACCGAGCTGTCCTCTTCTATCTCATGCTATTGGAGTGTAACCTCAGGATTGAGTGTGATCTCAAAGGCGCGCCACCAGATGAAATCAGGATTGTCATAAGCGAGCGAAGCAGTAAACCTATACTTTTTTCAAACCCGTCCTCCAAATCAACAAAAAAGGAGATCAAAGAAGTTCGAAGAATCATTATAAGTAGGGGAGAGAGCTTGAGTAGTGAATGAGGAGACCACAGGAAAGGTTCCCAGCGTTCACGGCTAAGTCTGTATCGATTCCAACAACAGCTACGAGGTGAATAAAGAATGGATAAACAAGCAGCGGATATTGCTGCCAATGAAATGCCTGAAGGAACCCAGATTATCTATGGCGAATTTGCTGAACGGGGGGGCTATTATTCCTGTTCGTATCGTCCTGATGTAGTTTATGCGAAATACGGTGATGCAGAGAGAAGGCTCCAGATCATTGTTCCGCATCGGGCTGGGAGTCAATTTCCCTTAGTGATTTTCGTTCAAGGCTCGGCTTGGAGAAAACAAGACACCTATGCGATGATTCCAAATCTCTGTCAAATCGCAGCAAAGGGATATGTGGTCGCAAGTGTGGAGATCAGGGAATCCGACATCACACCGTTCCCGGCAGCGCTTGAAGATGTGAAGTGTGCAATTCGGTTTATGCGCAAGAATGCTGCAGAATATGGTGTTGATCCGAACCTTGTCGCGGTATGGGGGGATTCATCGGGCGGGCATCTGGCCTTAATGACAGGACTTACCATAGGCGAATATAATAACGGCCTTTATAGCGAACAGTCGGATGAGGTCAGCGCAGTCATCGATTATTATGGGGTATCCGACCTGCTTACGTTAGGCAAATATAATGATATTCTTGACCATGATGCAGCCGATTCTCCGGAAGGTTTGTTCATTGGAGGAAGGATACCGGATCATGTGGAGCAGGCGAAGAAGGCTAGCCCTCTCCATCAGGATTTGGATAAGAAGCTTCCGCCGTTCCTCATCATCCATGGTGACAGCGATAACGTGGTCCATGTGAACCAGAGCATAGAGATGTATAAGGCGCTTAAGGAACACGGACAGAAGGTGTTGTTCTACAAGGTTGTAGGCGGGGACCATGGGGGAGGTGTATGGAGTCCGCAGGTGCTTGATATAACGGAGAGGTTTTTGTCTGCCCACTCATATCGACCAAATCATCGATAATCCGCAATAGTTTACCCGCCAATCGGCTTATAACGAACCACCTAGTAAAGGACCTCGAATCCCACGATTGGGGGATAGAGGTCCTTTAATGATCAGCCCAAATTCAACTCCTGGTGGGGGAATTACTGATTTCTTCTTTTCTCTAAATTCTGCATGAAGGCTTCTTCATTCTCAAACAATCCGACGCCCATAAGATAGGAGATCATACGCGGTAAGTCCGTGTTATCGATCAGGCCAACGAATTCGTTGGCACCTTTGCCGTAAGCGTATAACGGCAGTTCTTCCCCGGTATGGTTCCGGGAGCCCCAACTGATCAATGCGTGTCCGGATATCACCGTACCGATTTCGTTGATGAGCGTGGTATCGTTATTCCAGTTGACGTTCGCCAAGTCAGCAGCATCTTCTTCAGTCAGCTTGATGCCGGCAATCGGCTCGGCAACTTTTTTCACATCGACCCAATACGCGGTTGTAACCTTGGAATCTTCACCACTTCCATAGGCTACCTGCATCCCAATCAGCTCAGCCATGGATTTCAGATTGAAATACGCCGTGCCGTTCTCCACAAAGAAGTCGGCGTTTTGTTTCTGGGAGGAGGCTGTTACGATCCTCTGAGGCAAGTGTACCTTGAATGTCGAACCTGCAACATCAACATCAACCGTGAGATCGTCGGCATGGTACTCAAGGGTTCCGTCCAGTTGGGCTGCGATTTCCCTGAGCGGCAGGTAGACGTTGTTGTTGACTGAGCGAGCGGAACTTCCAACATCTGTAGTGATTGCTCGGGATTTCAGTTCGGCGCCGATGGTGTTCGAGCTGCCGGTGGCATTTTTCAAGACGGCGATGTTCTCCTTATAGCCGCCGGGTGTATTGCCGATGTTCATACCGCCTGTTTCGTGGTCTCCAACGATAACAACCAGCGTGTCCGAGTTGTTTCTGGCATATTCAAGCGCGACGTCCACCGCTTCTTCAAACGCCAGCATATCCGAAATCATGGCGATAGGGTCGTGGGCATGGCCGGCCCAATCAATCTGGCTGCCCTCTACCATAAGGAAGAATCCCTTGTCGTTCTTGCTAAGTGTATCCACTGCCAGCTTGGTCATTTCAGCCAAGCTTGGGACATTTTGTTTGTCGCGATCGATTTCATACTTCAGATCGCTCAAGGCAAACAGGCCAAGAATTTGATCCCCGTCTACTTGTCCAATTTCGCTGCGATTCGTAATGTACTCATAACCCGCAGATTTTGCTTCCTCTACCAGATTGCGTTCCGGCTGTTTGCCTCCTTCCGACTCAGGCAAGAACATATCACGGCCACCGCCGAGAATGACATCGACATTATTGATATATTCAGTAGCCAGTGCTACTTCATTGCCGCGACTTGGGTCGTGAGCAGTGAAAACCGCCGGAGTTGCATGCGTAATCCGAGATGTAGCGACCAATCCAGTAGACTTGCCGCTCTCTCGAGCTGCGTCGAGAATCGAATCCGGTTTCACACCGTCCGGCGTAACCGAAATAACACCATTATCGGTTTTGTATCCGGTTGCCATCGCTGTACCTGCGGCGGCGGAATCCGTAACATTGGTATCAGCAGAGGCGGTCTTCATTAATCCTTTCACATAGCGTTCAAAGGACAGTTCTTCGCCCTTGTAAATCCGTGTTGCCGTCAAATAGCTAATACCCATGCCGTCGGGAATCAGCAAAATGACGTTTTTGGCGCTGCCCTTCTCCTCCGCACTGACAACGCTTACTAAACTGCTCCAAATGAGCATAAATGCGATAATCGCTTTTGCCGTCCTGCTGTAGAATTTTGAAGACATAATCTAACCTCCTACAATTGGGATAGTTTTACTATAGTATGATTCTATTAACAGGTTGTTTGAGGAAAGTTAAGGCAATGTTAATTAGTTGTTTTAGAGGTATGCAAGCGGATGCGGGAAGGGGATTATTCAAGCAGGAGAGTGGAAAACTGCAGTTCTGATGGATGCATACCTATACTTTTTTCGCACTCGCATAGTCATTAAAGGTATAATTTCATTCTTTACAAACTGACGGTGGTCAGATAGTATGTTTCCATACTATAATTTTGGAGGTTCATATGGAAACGAAAGTGATAGAAGTCAGAAGGGCTGCTTTATGGGGGAGATCCTTTATTTTTATTATGGCTGCCAATGCCCTTCTGTTTATGGTGTTTGAAATGATGCTTCCGACATTACCACTGTTTGTCTCGCATCTTGGCGGAGGGGCTTCGGAAATAGGGATGGTAACGGGGGTGTTCATGTTCTCGGCGATCTTAATTCGTCCATTTACTGCGAAACTGGCAGCGCGTATGGATAAAAAGTATCTGCTGTTGATCGGCATCGCAATATGTGCGGCAATGACAGGTCTATACTACCTTGCGTCAGGTACAGCGATGATTTTGGTCCTCCGGGTTATCCATGGGTTTGGGTTTGGAATAGCGACCACGTACTTCGCTACCTTAGCGACAGAGAACATTCCAGTGGAACGCCGCGGGGAAGGAATGGGCTATTTTGGGGTAGGGGAGACCGTGGCGGTCTCGGTCGGACCTTTAATCGGGATGAGTGTGTTGACTCAATATGATTTTCACGGCCTCTTTTTCGGAGGTATGTTTATTTTGCTCCTGGCACTGCTGATGGCTGTGTTCGTCTCCCGGAAGCCACATACTGGCACTGTGGAAGACCATCCGGAAGTTCCTTTTAAGCTGATTGAAAAAAGAGTACTCTTTCCTTCACTGCTCATCATGCTGATAGGGGTTGCGGCAGGCTCAATCATGTCGTTCATCGCGCTATACGCTGCCGAAAAAGGATTTGATAAGATAGCCTGGTTCTTCTTTATCGTTGCTTTGGCCAGCTTCGCGGTTCGTCTTGTATCCGGAAAAATGTTCGACCGTCTCGGCCCAGGCTCCGTGCTTGTGCCCTCAGCTGTATTTATGGGTGTAGGCATCTGGTTGCTTACACAATCCGGAAGCGAAGCGTGGTTTCTCGTGTCGGCGGCCGTCTACGGACTAGGCTTCGGTGCTGTTTTCCCAGCGATTCAGACCTGGTGCATCAATCTGGTGGATGAACATGAGCATGAGAATGCGATGGCTTCCTTCTTCAACTTTTTTGACCTTGGCATAGGTGGAGGAGCGATGATTCTGGGTTTGGTTGCTTCAGCATTCTCCTATGAAGTAGTGTATGATATAGCTATAGTCATCATGGTCTTATACTTGCTGCTGTATATTGGTTATGCGAGGAAGAAGAGAAACTGATAAGTGAATGCATCGTGTCGGAGGTAAAAGCAGTTGAGTAAAGACAAAATTAAGGAAATTGCGATTCAACACTTTAATCGTTATGGGTACGAGGGGACCCGGATGGCAAAAATCGCCGAAGAGGCAGGGATCCGCAAGCAGTCGCTTTCTTATCATTATTCGAGCAAGAAGGAGCTGCTGCTGGAACTGTATGAGGAAGCGGTGCAAAGTGAAATCGAATTTGTACGCCATTATTTTCACCGTGTCGGTGAATCGCCCTGGGAAGACAGATTGTATAACTTCCTGGTTGAGCATAAGAACCGCTTCTTGATGCATCCTAACGTAAACTTAATGTTTGTGTTTTCATTTATCCCGCCGCTTGAAGTGAATGACTATGTCTTATCTCAATACAGACATTATCTTGCCGTGCTAAAAGGGGAGCTGACCGCTTTATTTGAGGAGGCTGGACACACATCACCGGAGGAATGTTCGGTAGCCTATGTTACCCTATTGGACGGACTTGATGTGCAGCTGGTCTATGAGACACATCAATCTTACGAGCGCACGATGACGATTGCCTGGAGAGTATTTCTTGCCGGAATCCGGCATGCTTAAGCTAGATTTGGGCGGAAACAATGTTCTCCACTTCGAACGCCAACGAGAATATCTCAAATTTCTCTCCATCCCATTGCTCTCATTTTAGAGATCCGAGGACGGGCACTTACGTGCCTTTTTTTTTTTGTGTTCACCGATCTGTACAAGAGGTTAAGATTTCTAAAATTGCGCTGGGACGGAACCGTCTGCGGCAGGCGAGGGCGTCGGCGGTGATAGCGGAGGGGTCACTCTGGAATTTCTGTATTGGGGAGATGATGCCCAAAAGCAACTGGTAGAAGCTGCGATAGCCCAATATACAGCAGATACGGGCGTCAAAGTCAATGCCCAGGTGCTGCCAGCGGACGGATCGCTGGATACCTTTATCCAGACACGTCTGGCATCCGGGGAGCTGCCTGACATCAGCTACATGGGCGAAGGAGACATTCAGAAATATTACGAAATGGGCATTTTGGCCGAGATCGGGGATCTGCTCGACAGCGGAGCCATCCCGCAGAAGCTTGATGCCATTACGATCCATTCTCCAGATCAAAAGGTGATCGGCGTTGGGCTGTCCAACCAGATGGAGCTGCTCTTCTACAGCAAGTCCAAATTCGATGCCGCCGGCATTCCTTATCCTCCAACCAAGGTGGAAGATGCCTGGGACTGGGATACCTTCGTGAACTATGCCAAGGCATTGACTACCGATACGAGTGGCAAAACGGCGGCAGATCCCGGCTTTGAAGCTGCCAAAACGCAAGATTACGGGCTTGGCTTTACCGCAGGCCGCGAATTCCATCATTTCTGGGCGGCGAACGCAGCCGGCAGCGGCGTTGTCTCTGCGGACGGCCAGCAGTTCTTATGGGATTCCCCGGAATCGATTGAGGGCATTCAGAAGCTAGCGGATCTGGTCAATAAAGACAAGGTGACCTCCAGCTTCTCCTATACGTGGAACTCGGGTATCGGTTCGGCGGTAGATGCGCTCAGCGGCGGTTATGCCATGGTGATCAGCGGTTCTTGGGACCTCGCCAATATCAAGGGGAACGAAGATATCGGCGTTGGAGTGCTGCCGAAAATAAAGCAGGCCGTGACGATGAATTGCGGAGCACCGCTCGTTGTGCACAACACATCCGAGCATATTGAAGAAGCCAAGAAATTCTATGCCTATATGGTCAACCCGGAGAACAGCTTGAGCCTGCTGAAGTCCGGCGCCTGGCTGCCCAATCAGGCGGATTGGTACACCGATCCCGAGCTGATCGACAAGTGGACGGCGGATCTGCCTGTCAGCGCCAAAGAAACGATATTGAGCTACTCCACGACCAAGGATGCCATCGTACAATGGCCGGCCTATTATGTTCCCGCTTATCTCCGAATGAACACGGAATACGAGAAGAACATCGATCAGGCCCTATTCGGTGAGAAATCGGTCCAGGAAGTGTACGATTCCGTCATGCCGACCATCAAAACCATGTGGAGAGCGGAAAAGTGTCTGAATAGCCGACAAAATGACGATTACAGGAAAGGGCTATGAACATGGAGATCGAACGCAAAACTTCGGCCCCGCCAGCTTCCATAAATTCCTTCACAAATCGACGAACTGCTCTAACGGTCGATCACCGGTAATAAAAGGGATGTAAGCATGAATTTCGAAAGCGCATAAGATCAATGCAAGATGCTAAAGCAGTGGCGACTTAAGATGTAAAAATGTAGGAGTTTCCCATGCCCGGTAGAGACGGAAGCTTACAGCGGATGGGCGCAGCTGTTCGTTACGATCAAGATGCTCAATTGAAAATGGTAAAGGACTCATTCTAAAACAGCTGGCGGTGCCATCTAGCTGGACCCTGCCAAGACCTCGCCTTACGAGTTCTAACAGTTCTGGCTGAATACCGGTGATCGTGACGTTATCAAATACCTGAAATATTTCACCTTCTTGTCCAAGGAAGAGATTGAAGAGCTGGCAGTTAAGGTAGAGACAGATTCAGGCAAGCGCGAAGCGCAAAAGATACTGGCTGAAGAAATGACCAAGTACGTCCATGAGGAAGAAGCGCTGGCACAAGCGCTTAAAATCTCTCAAGCCTTGTTCAGCGGAGATATTAAATCTCTAACAGCGGATGAAATCGAGCAGGGCTTCAAAGAAATGCCTACATTCGAATCAACGAAGGAAGCTAAAAATATCGTGGATTGGCTGATAGATCTGGGTATCGAGCCAACCAAGGGCCAGGCAAGAGAAGACATCAACAATGGTGCGATCTCCATGAATGGTTAAAAGGTCACCGATCTAAATACAGAAGTGAGTGCAGATACCTCCTTCGACGGCCGCTTCGCCATCATCCGTAAAGGGAAGAAGAAATACAGCCTTGTAAGATTGGTGGACTAGGTTCATTTCATTTTGATGAATATGCACCCCTTAGGAAGACAGGAGAATCTACAGTCTACCTAGGGGGTGTTTTATCCTTCTGCTGGTATCAGTAACAATCAGTGGAAAAAATCAGGTACTGCATTCGTCTGTGGATTGGTAGAAGAGGGGGGGCCAAGTAGGAAGAGCAGCCCTGTTTCTCGTAAAAGGGGATATGATCATCATAGGGCTGTCCTAACTAGTCAAGAGAATGGCTAATTGGAACAGCCTTTTTTGTTGAGAGCTGAGTATCAAATAGATTATTAGTTTAGCTGTAAAGCGTATTCACTGCATTTATAGAGAAAAAATAAATATAACACCAAAAATTGTAAATGTAAATGATAGATTACACATAAAATAGAATTATTATGTATTATTATGTATTTAAAGGTTGAATATGGTTAACGGAGCTGATGGCTATGAAAGTACATATTTTTGTTACAAATGATTGTAATTTGAGCTGCGATTACTGTTATGTATCTGGACTAAGAGAGAAACTGTATTTCGGTTCAGAGCTTGTTAATTCGTTGATCACTTTCATTAATAACGTGTTAGAACTTAATAAATCTGAGAGTGTAACCCTGAATTTTTTTGGGGGAGAACCTTTACTTAATAAGCGTGTGATAGAAGACATTATTAAAGCATCAAACAAAATAAAAGTAAAAACATATTTTATGATGACAACAAACGGAACATTATTGACGAAAAGTAACATAGATTTTCTTGTAAAACATAATTTTATTTTATCAGTCAGCATTGATGGTACACCAGAGGTTCACAATCGATACAGAACTTATTCTAATGGAGAACCTTCTTGGGAGAAAATAGCACCTAATTTAGAGTATTTATTAGAGAAGCTCCCTCATGTGACTGCGCGAATAACTTATAATACTGAAAGTGTCTCTAAGCTTTATCCCAGTGTTGTATTTGTATCTGAACTAGGTTTTCAAGAAATTAAACCCATACCTGATTTTTTTGATGAAAAATGGGATGAGGAGCATTTTTTAATACTTAGAGAACAATTTAAGTATCTTGAAAGCTTCTCACAGAATAATAAAAATATCCATCTTTCCGTTTTGGATAGAACTTTAAAAATACAAGGAGATTGTAGTGGAGGAGTCAGTAGTTTCGCAGTTAATGCCAATGGAGATATATATCCTTGTAACTATGTTGTAGGTGAAGAAGAGTTTTGCATAGGAAATATTAAAGATAGTGAAAAGTATGAATTGCATACCTTTCCTACTGATCATTCAGAACGATTTGAGTGTGAAGGTTGTTCTTATTTTAAATCATGTACAAGCTCTAGATGCATATTTGTGAATTATAAAATGACTGGCGAAATGTGCAAACCGAGTGGATTCTTTTGCGCTTATGAGCGTTTGGAATGCTCTTATGCTAAGACAAAATAGTTATCTTATAGCTTGATAATTTTGAAAAGCTATATGATATAGAGCCTGATTTGAAAGGAGGTGAGAAGATGAAAATTAATCCTGAGAAAAAGGAAGATTTGAAGTTAGATGTTAAAGGTTTTGGTTGTTGGAATGATTGTAATGTTTATTACGCTAATGATACAAGTACTTATGGATGTGGGTGGAAACCAACTCCTCATAATAGTTGGTTTTCATAGTAAGTTTGTAAAAAGGTGCGTTGTGACTGCAACGCACCTTTTTACTTAATGTACTGTAGATCTAATGAGCAGCCCATTCCTGATAATTTTTCAACCTGTCAGTCAGTGAAGTATGAGTGAGAAACAATGATCTGTTAATTTATAATGGGGTGAAAATTAATGATGCCAAGTCCTAGAGTTAGATTTAATAAAAACTATAGAAAATTAATAAAGAACGAATACATGATTTTAGGAAACATTTTTAATGGTCTTTGGATAAAATGTCCAACATATGTATATGAGTTTCTAAATAATTGGATTGAAAAAGAATATACTGTTAGCAATATGCTTGATGAATGTATGGATGTAGATACAAAGGAATATCTAAGTAATATGATCAAAACATTGGTTGGTATTGAAATCATTGATTATTATGACAAACATACACCAGATAATAAAGCAATAAAACATGTAACATTTGAGTTAACTACTGGTTGTAATTTAAGATGTAGCCATTGTTGTGTAAGTTGTGGGGAAATTGCCCGAGAGGATATGAGTTTTGAACTGTTAAAACAATTAATTAAATGGTGTGAGAAAAATGAAATTCGGAGTATTGCGTTGACTGGTGGAGAAATATTCATTCGGCATGACATTTGGGATATTTTAAACTATGTAAGAGCAAATTTCACTGGTTCAATTGAAATTATGACTAATGGAACTTTATTAAGGGAAAAGATGATTCCTGATCTTAAAGCCCTGGTTGATTACATTTCGATCAGTCTTGACGGTTATGATGAAGAAAGTGTATTGAAGATTCGTGGTCCAAAGGTTTTCAACAAAGTTAAGAGCACCATAAAAAGTTTGCAACAATCGGGACTTGAAAATATTAGTCTTTCTATGGTTTTGACCAAGGACATGATAACACACCAAAACAAGTTCCGAGAATTATGTTTATCTCTAGGTGTTACCCCCATTATGAGAGTTTTTACTCCTGAAGGTAGGGCAGATAGTAATTACGAGACCCTGAGTCCCCCATTCAAAATAAAGAACAAGAATGAACTTACAGAAGTAGAGCTAACTAGTCTTCAGAATGCTATAAATTTTAAATGTAGCTGTAATCTTAGCTCTAAAATATTCGTATGTTGTGATGGGTCCATATATCCCTGCTTTTTGACTAAAAATGAGAAGAATAGATTAGGGAGTACCAATGATTTGTTAGACGGTAAGTTAAAAGAAGCTGAGATAGTTCCGATTGTAGATACAATAGACGAATGCCGAGATTGTGATGTGAGGTATTTCTGCGCTACAGCATGTCCGGGACATGATAGAAATATTTTTATGAATGAGAAATATAGAAGTGAGATGTGTGATCAAATGAAGCCTTATTACAATATGATTGTATGGAAATGAATAGCACTACTCCAATTCTATATGAAAAGAAAATTACGGTAGCAGTTATTGATAGTGGACTCAGTAGTTTGCAGGTCAATACTAAAATCAAATTTTCATGCAGCTTGTTAGGGGACGATAGTATTGAAGATGGACATGGACATGGTACTGGTTTGGTAGGTATGTTAAGTGAATTTTGTGGCAACAGGATAGAATTCATAATTATTAAAGTTTTAGACGATAACTGCAGAGGTTCATCAAAAACACTCTTAAAAGCAATGGATATTGCCATTGACTTGCAACCGGATATTATAAATCTTAGTTTGGGCACTGAAGACATGTCTTTGAGAAGCGAATTTGTAACAAAATGCAAACTAGCTATCACTAAAGATATTCTTCTAATAACGACAACGAATGAGAATGAAAGAAGTCTACCTTTTATATTAGATGAAACTATAAGAATAAAATCGAGTAAACAAATCGTTGATACTGAACAATTATATATAGATCAATATTCTACATTTTATACTTTAGGCATCCCGCACATCGTTCCTTGGAAAAATGGCAAGTACGTTTTTATTAATCGAAATAGTTTCGCTCCCCCTTATTTCATTCGTAAGTTTTTGGATTATAAATTGAGAAATTCCTTGAATAACTATAGCACTGTGACTGAAATTAAGAAAAATTGTTCCAATATTGCTGAACTTAAAACTAAGGAATTAAAATTTGAGATCCCATCTGATTTTGATTTTTACAGAAGTCTACTTGAAATCACACAAAGGTATATTCCTCAGTTTGAAGAACAAAAAATAACATTTGCTCAAGGTTTAAAAATGAATGACTGTATAGACATATTAGTAGATACAGAAAAAAAATTTGGGATAAAGATACCTTTTACCTATTTCAACATTAATGACTTTACTTATATCTCAAATTTATCTAACAAAATTAATAAAGTGCTCTATTTTCATCTTTCTTAGGAGGAACTATGAGCAAACATAAGCGAATGATCATCGATCAAATAAAAAAACTGAAGATGCAGATTATAGGGATTATTTTCTTAACGATAATTGCCGCAATAATCGAGCTATCTATTCCATACCTTACTCAGAAGATTATCGATTTAGGAATATTGCATAAGGATTTTCAATTTGTAGTTCTATTAACATGTCTAATAATTGTGCTTTATATTATGTTATCCGTAATGAATTCTTGCATTAATCTAATGTTTGCAAAGGCAAGTGTAGAAGTTATTACTAATCTAAAAAAGGACATAATTACTAGGTTGCTCAGGTTTCCGGTTTCGTTTTTTGATAAGAATAAAACAGGATATGTCATTTCCAGAGTAGAAGAAATTGATACACTTAATGCATTGTTTTCTCCCGTTTTGATGGTTTTTTTAAAAAGTGTTATTTCATTTATCGGAGCATTTTTTGTAATTCTGGCTATACGTTGGGAGTTGCTCCTGTTTGCACTAGTTTGTTTACCTGTTCTCTTTTTTATCACTAGATATACTTCCAAACAAGTATTAAACACATCAAAGGAATTAAATGAATCAGCTGCAGAAGTTCAAGGTGAAATTCATGAAGATATTGCAGGTTTATCTGAAATGAAAAATTTCAATCTTGAAGAACATAAAGAATCTGAAATTAAGAAGTATTTTAGTGTGATTGCGAAAAAGTTAATGAGAAGGAATGTTTTTACAGTTGTTGGCAATGAGGCGAATTCCTTATTTGCCCTTATATCAAGGTCGATGTTTATCATTTTAATAAGCTATTACATTATTAATGGGGAGCTGACGGTTGGATCATACTTTTCATTGTTATCGTATATATCCAATTTGTTTACTCCTGTACAGATGTTCTCATCCATTAGTCTCTCCATTCAACCTGCCATTGCAGTCTTATCCAGAATGAGCTTTTTTATGGACAACGAAATTGAAGAAGGAAGCAAAGGGACAGTATTAATTAACAATATTAATACTATTCAGTTCAAAAAGGTTTACTTCTCCTACCCTGACAACGAGCGAGAAGTCTTACGTGATATAAATATAGAACTAAGTGAAGGAAAAAATTTGTTTGTGTATGGGCCTAATGGAAGCGGGAAGTCAACAATTGTAAAATTATTACTGGGGTTTTATACTAATTATGGCGGAGAAATTTTAGTGAATGGATACAATCTCAAGGACATAAATATTAATGATTTGAGAAGAAAAATAGGAATTGTTTCTCAGAAAATATACTTATTTTCTGGTAGTATCATGGATAATATTAAACAATGGGATGGGGGAATCACAGACGAGGAAGTTTATCGTGTTTTGGAGGAGTATGGATTATCAAGTGTTTTGAAAGATGAAAGTTATCATCATATTGGTGAGTCAGGAAAGAACTTATCAGGTGGTCAAATGCAAGAGATTGCACTCTCAAGAGCAGTTTTGAGACGACCGAGTTTATTTATTTTTGATGAGCCGACTTCGAACTTAGATATACAAAAAAAAGAAAAATTTGTACAGCTCTTGAATAAGCTAAAAAACAACTTATGTATAATTATAACACACGACGATTACTTGATGTCAAAAATGGATCGTGAGCAAGATATACTTTTAGATATATCCGATCCTGAGCTGTTGCGAAAGAGGAATGAGGTATGTCAAATCTAATCTTGATTGCTGATGATGAAATAGATATCGTGAATCTACTCCAAAATTATTTCGAAATCAATGGTTATCGGGTTATCACAGCAAGGAGTGGGACCGAAGTATTGCAGCAAGTTGAGTTTGATCCAGATCTTATTTTACTGGATATTCATATGCCAGATCTGGATGGCATTGAGGTTTGTACACGGATACGCAATTTTGTGTCCTGTCCTATTCTGTTTTTAACGGCAAAGGTAGAAGAGGCCGATAAGCTCAATGGATTCCGTGTCGGTGGGGACGACTATATTGTCAAGCCATTCAGCATTGAGGAGGTAGGGGCTAGAGTATCTGCACACTTGCGTCGCGAGCAGAGGCAGCGTTATAAGACCCAATCGAAATTCATTGATGATTTAGTCGTTGATTATTCTGCACGTGCTGTTTATTATCAAAACCGACCAATTTCATTTGCCAAAAAAGAATTTGATATTATTGAATTGCTATCCATGAACAAGGGTCAGATTTTTGATAAAGAGCGGATTTATGAACGAGTATGGGGGTATGACAGCGAGGGAGACAGCGCCGTTGTCGTTGAGCATATTCGAAGAATTCGAGCCAAATTAGCTTCGGTGAACAGTCATACGTATATTGCAACCATATGGGGTGTGGGATACAGATGGGTAGGATAATAGCAGGAATCCGCAACCTTTCGATTAGAAAGAGCTTTATGCTATATATGTTCATATTTCTAATGATGGCGGCTCTGCTTAGCTCTGTTGCAATTGGAGCTTCAAATGGAGTTAGAAACGATCTCTATCATAAATATAACGCTCCGAACAAGAATAGTTCTGAGCCTATAAATAATCATTATACGCCGAATGATGAAATTATTCTTCAAATTTGCGATATTGTTGAAGCATGGTCTATTCCGATATTTCTTGGACTGTGCAGCATGTTGTCCTCGTTTGTATTTTATCGCCATAAACTGAAAAAACCTATTGCACTATTAGGCATGGCTTCTGAAAAAATAGCGAATCATGACTTGAATTTTCATATCCATTATGAGAGCAAGGACGAGATGGGGAAGCTCTGCGATTCCTTCGAGAAAATGCGAGCTGCATTGGATGACAACACTCGGCAAATGTGGCGTTCTATGGAGGAGCGCAAACAATTGAATGCTGTTTTTTCCCATGACCTGCGCACACCGCTCACGGTACTTAGGGGATCTACGGATTTCTTGGTGAACTATCTGCCCCAAGGTAAGATCAGTGCAGACAAAGTGATGTCTACCGTATCTGCAATGTCCGCACATATTTTACGGCTGGAGAACTATGTTCAATTGATGAGCGAGATTCAAAGATTGGAAGACAGCAGCATTTACACAACAAACGTAAATATAGATCATTTTATCAAACAGCTTAACAGTATTGCCGAGGTGTTAGTAGAGGGACGTCATCTTAAAATGACATTTGAAAACCATATTGCCCAAACAGAACTGCACTTTGATGCTGACACGGTTATACGGATATTCGAAAATATGCTTAGCAATGCAATTCGTTATGCTGACAAGACAATATCCATAGGTTTGGAATCCATGAATGGCATGCTGTGCATTACAGTTAGTGATGATGGCGAAGGTTTCTCGGAGGAGGATCTCGAACAAGCGACTAAACCGTTCTACAAACGTAAAGCAATAAACGGGAGTGGCGGTTTTGGTTTGGGACTACATATATGCAAGATTTTATCTGAAAAGCATGGTGGAGGACTTAGAATAGCTAACAATGAGACATGCGGAGCGAGAGTAACTGTCATGTTCCAATGTAAAAGTACCAATACACCTAACATCGATATTCGTTGATAAAAAATAGATAATTATTAGATATCCTTTTCTCAGCAGACAGCTAAGGGAAGGATGTTTTTTTGCTTTAAGTGGAGCATTCCTGAAATGGATTCTTTGAGTTTACCCGAAGGGGGGCGTTGGATTTGATTCTGGAAGGAAAGAAATTGTGCAAGTATTATGGCACAGGAGAAAGCCAAGTAAAGGCCATACATGAAATTGATTTCACTGTGGAGAAAGGAGAGTTTATCTCCATTGTCGGGCAGTCAGGTGCGGGTAAAAGTACTTTAATGCACATCATTGGTGGTTTGGATGCACCGACAAGCGGCGAAGTCATCATGAATGGAACTTCTATTTATACACTACCGGCAAATCAACTAGCCGTGTTCCGCCGTCGTGAAATCGGTTTTGTCTTCCAATCATTTAATCTCGTGCCATCACTTAACGTATGGGAAAATATCATATTACCCATTGGACTTGACGGAAAAAAGGCTGACGTTGAATACATCAAAGATATTTTAAACACGCTGGATATTTATGAGAAACGAACTAGTCTACCAACGGCGTTGTCAGGGGGACAGCAGCAGCGCGTTGCCATCGCCCGTGCGATTGCTGCTAAACCGTCGATCATCCTTGCCGATGAACCTACTGGGAATCTGGACAGTCGTTCCAGTAGAGACGTCCTGAATCTCCTGAGATTGTCGATACAGAGGTATAACCAGACATTAATTATCGTTACGCATAATGAGGATATCGCATCATTGTCCGACCGAACGGTTCGGGTAGTTGATGGTTCGATCGTTGTGGAGGCATCGCAATGAAAGATACTGTATCCGTACGAGACATAGCATGGAAAAATTTAAGCCACTACAAAGGCAGAACCCTGTTAACTATATTTACAACAGCCCTATCCGTTGCCTTAGTATTTGTCGTGTTCACGTACTTTCACTCTGAAGATAACCGCAATAAGAGGGCAGCTATGAATGAAATTGGTGCCTTTCATGTGCAATATGAGGAATTGTCATTGAAGCAACAACAGCAGATCGTGAGTAACCCTAAGATCAAGGAGTATTATCTTTCGTATAACAGCAGAAATATTAGCTCCACTACATTTGAGAAACTGAATATCCATATGGCTATTGGTTACATGGAGGGAATAAATAACGGACTGATTGAACTGAGGCGAGGCCGTGCGCCAGAGGCTGATCATGAAATTGTATTGGATGAATGGCTCCTTCATGTATTAGGTTATTCTTCTGAGTTAGGACAAAGAATCGCGTTAGATTTGCAGGTTATAAGTGATGATCAGACTAAAGAAATAACGAAAACCTTTGAACTGGTAGGTATTACTGAAGACATTGCTATTCGAAAGGCTGCAAGAGCCGGATTGATGTTTGTATCAAAAAGCTTCTCGGAGCAGTATAGTCCGGATCCGGAAGTAACGGTTTTTGCACTACTGAAATCCAACTTAAACGCTGCCTCGGTCGCGGAGGATATAGGTAAACAAGCAGGCTTGTCAGATAAGCAAATTAAAATAAATGAACGCTATACAGGCGCTTATGAACAGAATCCGACAACTATTCTGCAGTCTGCATTAGCTGTGTTGGTTATCGTTTTAAGCTCTGGAATGGTTATTTATAATATTTTCAACATTTACATTTCACAACAAATACGTTTGTTTGGCATGATGAAAGCGATTGGCATGACTCCAAGACAATTACGACGCATGATTCTAATAGAGGGACTGATTATTTCTTTCATCGGCAGTATTGTTGGAATTCTACTGGGAATAGGTTGCAGCTTGGCATTCATTCCGTTTCTCGGAAATGCGGGCTCTACCGATCTTTCTCTGTATGTAGAGATATCTCCATTTCATGTTGGCGTAGCATTCTTATCAGGTCTGCTTTTCGTCATTCTTTCAATCCAATTTCCAGCCAGAAGAGTAGGGAGAATCTCGGAGATTGCAGCGACCCGCTATAATCCGGTTGCTGACGCATGGAGGAAGAGAAAAACAACCAGAAATCAATTGAACAATTCCCTTAGCAGCTTCACCTTGGTATCTGCGCAAGTTATACGTCATCGCAAACGTACTTGGATTACTGTCACTTCAATCACTTTGACAGGGCTGATCTTTATCGTTACAAGCAGTATCCTGAACAGTATGAATATGGGCAATGTAGCCGCGAGTATGGTGCCAGGCGATTACAAGCTGAGTGTTAACTCTTACCGAGGAGTGGATGAGCATCTCGATTTGTTGAACGAAGGAATCGTGAAGCAGATACATGATATGAATGGGATTCAGTCTTTGTATACGGAAATGTATGATGAGTTCCTCTATAACAAGCAGGATGCGGCAGTTCATCTTAAAAACATAGAGGATATCCGAAATCCTGCGATTACTTCAGAAATCTATGGCTATGACGATGCTCTAATGCAAAAGACACTACATGCACTAGGGAATAACAGACACGCATTAGAGGAGATGAAGAATGGGAACGTGCTTATTGCCATCGCCGAGGATGGGACCTATAAGGTCGGTGATAAGATCAGAATGACCCCGCTTGGAGAACAGCGGGCAGAGCTTGAATTCACAATCGTCGGCGTTCTTCCTAGTTATATTACTTATAAAGGAGACTCTGCTTATGGAGGGACTTTCATTGTCCATCAGGATATGTTTAAGCGCCTAGGGCTGGATCAGCGTGTCAAGCAAGTCAGTGTGACCGTGCCTAAAAAGGAATTCGAGCATGTAGAACAACGCTTAAAAGAAATTGCTGCGGCCGATCATAGAATTGGGTTTACTTCATTCCAAGAGATTTATCAGGAATTTCATGAGGCGAAACGGTTGATCGAGTTATCCGCCTATGGTTTTATTGCAACGCTGCTCGTCATTAGCATATGTAATCTGGTCAATTCAAATCTGACAAGCATGATAGCTAGAAAAAGGGAGATCAGCGTGATTGAGGCAATTGGGTTGTCACAAAACCAATTAGCAATACAACTTGGTAGCGAAGGATTAGTAGTTATATTGGTTAGTCTGTTGTTGACTTTTATTGTGGGCATACCCACAGGATATATTATCGTTGATATTTTTAAGCGCGAAGCCACCTATGCCCAATATCAATTTCCGATTGGTGCTATGTTGATAATAATAGGTGCCTACATTGCGGTTCAGTTGTTTACGACCTACTATATGCATCGACGCTTTAGAAAGGAAAGCCTGATCGAACGAATTCGGTTTAGTATATGAACAAACGAGGAAATCGACTTACTTCATGAAGGAGGTGTCTTAATATGCATGGGTATAGAGGAGTGTTCAGGAACCATTGTTGGCGTAGTTTTACTGTATTGTTCTTCATTGTACTGTTTTTAACAGCATGCAGTAAAAACAGCGAGGAGGGTTTTTATCCAGAATATAACGGAGTAAAGTACACAGGTGAAGGGACGCTCGAAACAAAAGTTGATGTAGCAATCTTCAATGAAGATGAGGCTTTGTTTGTGCAGACAGTTAAGATTATGGATGACCATCCTACCGTGGGGAAGGTCATGCAAGCCATTTCAGACGACGATGAACAGGGGGTGCTGATAGAAAAAGACCAGGAAGGGCAAATATTAAGCGTTGATGGTATCGTGAATGACGAAAACAAACATTGGGTGCTTTCTATTAACAACGTAATTGACGAAGGGAACACGGAAGAGATTGAAATTGGCGAGGACCAGTCATTGACGCTAATTTACACTGCCGATCCTTAAAGAAATCTAGCAGCTCAGTTAGGTACCAGCTTCCATAAATTCCTTCACAAATCGACGAACTGCTCTAACGGTCGATCACCGGTAATAAAAGGGATGTAAGCTTTGTTTCTTAGCTCGAGAAGCGCCGGTCCATTCTGGACCAGGGAGAGCGTCGCCACTTCCAAGGCATTATAGATCCTGTCCTGATCCGGATTTAAGGCCCATTGCTCTCTTCTTTCAGTTGGCAGAGAGGGAACCATCATGCCAATATTGGCGCCGATGACATTCTGATATAAAGAAATGACGGTACAGGGCTGACCTCCCTGGCACCGCCAATTCTTTATTTTTTGCTGTCTTTTTTATCAATTGAACCGTCTCATTAAGTAAGCAGACTTACTTTGGGGACAGCCCTGTTATATGCATGAAACCTTTATTGGAGTATGGACGAAATGGTGAAACAAATTCATAATGGAACTATATGTTGAAACCGAAGGCACGGCACGTGCGTATTTTTTTGTGAAGTATAGTCATGCAAAGAGAAGTGGGGTACAGTCATGAGAGAATCGTTCAAGCGATTGGTGGAGCACCGTTATTTTCAACCTATTATTATTGGAATCATCTTTTTGAACGGCGTGATCATTGTCGCCGAAACGTACAGCACGAGTCAGTTTCTGGCCTACCTTGACAAAATTATCCTCGGGATTTTTGTATTGGAGATTCTTTTGAAGATTACCGGTCTCGGATTTAAGCGATATTTCTCGAGCGGGTGGAACTGGTTTGATTTCTTGATCGTTGCCTGCAGCCTGATCTTCCTGACCACACCGTTCGTAAGCTCGCTGCGTCTGGTCCGGGTTCTGCGCCTATTCCGAATGATCCCTGCGATTCCGGCACTGCGTAAAATTATCGACTCGTTAATCCGGTCGATGCCGGCTTTAACCGGGGTGCTCGGATTGACGCTGCTTATTTTTACGATTTATGCGATTATTGGCACTACATTTTTTAAGGATGTGCTTCCGTACGAATTTTTTGGCAGCTTCCATAATTCTCTATTCACATTGATGCAGGTGGTCACCTTTGAGTCGTGGGCGAGCCAAGTGGCCAGGCCGGTCATCGCGGAAATGCCATGGGCTTGGATTTATTTTATAACGTTTATTATTGTTGGGGCGCTTGTCATCTTAAACCTCGTAGTTGCTGTTATTCTAAGTTACTTGGGACAGGAAGAGGAAGAGAGTCGGGACGAGCGACTGGATCAGCTGTTGAAAGAAAATATGGAGCTGAAGAAAGACGTACAGGAAATCAAGCAGCTGCTGCTTGAGCAATACAGGTCGAATCGTTAGTCCCGTCCGTGTGTCAAAAGCAAGATTTTTGCAGGGCCCTCATTAAAGGGCCTTTTTTTCATGGAAGAAAGCTATAGTCGCTTGCATCAGATCACCCAGCACAACAGGGGAACGATCAAGGCAAAGAACGGGGTGGCCAGAGAATTGCTGGAAAACGTATGCTTCCCCCACAAGAAGATGAGCAGGGTTAAGGCTCCCGCTGCTGCGCGCAGCCAGAGCTGCTCCGGATTTCCGCCTGTGAATAAGGCGAAGAACAGAAATCCGACCGCTCCGTAAACGGCGGCTTGTTTAGCCTTATGCAGGGAAGGCAAGAACGAGAGTATGGCATCTGCCGCAAGGGATGCAGTAAGCGCGTAACCGTATACCCAGTGCTCTTGCGGCAGATAGAGGCCTAACCATTCCGAAGCTCGATCAGCGCCGGGAGACCACACCCAATCGAGCAGGCTCAGCAGCAGCACAACGATGCCGGCGCTGGCCAGCTTGTTTAATGCATAAAATCCCATGTCCATCCGGCCGGACCGTTTAGGAATTCCCGTGTTCATGGTACACATCCTCTGCTTGTTATTCATAGCTTCTCGAACGCTTAAGGCACCGCTGTTAACTGGTCACCATCTGTCCCCCGTTGACGTGAATAGCCTGACCCGTGACAAAAGAGGAACAGATGGACGACGCCAAGTAAACATAGGCAGGCGCCAGCTCATAGGGTTGTGCCGCCCGCTTCATCGGTGAATCCGTTCCGAACACGGCGACCTCTTCGGCTGGGAAGCTGGATGGGATGAGCGGCGTCCAGACCGAGCCGGGAGCGACGGAATTGACGCGGATGCCTTGATCGACGAGCGAAAGGGCAAGGGATCGGGTAAGGGAAACGATGGCGCCTTTAGTGGAAGAATAGTCGATGAGCTCCTTAAATCCCTGATAGGCGGTAATGGAGGCCGTGTTGATGATCGACGCTCCGGATTTCATGTGGGGCAGCGCAGCTTGGATCATGAAGAAAAAGGGAAAGATATTCGTTTGATAGGTATGATGCAGCTGTTCCTCCGTGATGTCCAAGATGCTGCGCTGAACATACTGGACGGCATGGTTGTTTACAAGCACATCCAGCTTGCCGAAGTGGGCTATCGTCTCGTTTACTACGGCTTCGCAGTTCTTTTTATACCGCAGGTCGATCTTCATTAAGAGGCAGCGTCTGCCGAGCGACTCAATCCGCTGCTTCGTTACTTCCGCATCCGAAGTTTCATATAAGTATGGGATGACCAGATCGGCACCTTCCTTGGCAAAAGCAATGGCCGCCGCTTTGCCGATGCCGCTGTCCCCTCCGGTTACAATGGCGATTTTGCCATCCAGTTTACCGCTGCCCCGGTAGGCGGGATCCTCGCTGATCGGACGCGGTGACATGAGGCTTTCAAGACCGGGCTGGCAGTTTTGATGCTGGGGAGGGAACGCGATGGGCTGTTCCTTGCATTTGGTTTTGGAGCCTACGTATGGAATGGGCTGCTGGGGATTCATTTCCTTCCTCCTTTGATATACAGAGTGTTTTCGTTGAACGCCGATGCTTTATCTCTATGCATCCGCCCAGTCGGGGGTGCCGTTTATGAACAGAATAGGAGAAAGGTCGTGCGCAAACGCGCGGGTTACAGATTTTTACGCTGTCTTTCGGGCTATTGGAGCGAAGTGTAATGGTTGGCGAATTGCCAAGGTTCAATTGCCGGAGCTGCTGCATTGACAAAAGCGCAGACACATTGATACGATGATACTAATTCTGACAAGTTTGCTCTGATTTATATGGGTTGACGTTCGAGAGGACCTTACATAGCGATCTTATAAATGGATGGCGACACTATAACATAAGCCGAGGTGAATGATTATGGCGAAAGCTGTTATTATTAACGGAAGTCCTACAGCCGGATCCCGCTTGAATGCGGTTATGGAATATGCGGAGCAGGCATTGACTGCTGCGAATTTCGAGGTTAGCCGGATCGACGTGGCCGCCCTGCCGCCTGAGGATTTGATTCATACCAAGTTTGAGAGTGAGCATATTGTCAAAGCGAACGGGCTTGTGGCCGAGGCCGATGCCGTGATTGTGGCAAGTCCGGTTTATAAAGCTTCGTTTACCGGTGTTCTGAAGACCTTTTTAGACCTGATTCCGCAAAAAGGCTTGGCCGGCAAAATCGTGCTTCCGATGTTTATCGGCGGCAGTCTCGCACATCTGCTGGCAATTGATTATTCGCTCAAGCCCGTGCTTTCTTCGATCGGGGCCCGTCATATCCTTGGCGGCGTGTACGCGGTGGATGCCCAGGTGGCACGTACCGAGGATGGCGGATTTGATGTAGCGGACGTGCTTCAGGAACGCTTGACCTCCGCGATGGAGGAATTAATTGAAGAAACCCGTTACCGGACAGAACGCGCATAAGGATAGCATGAGTGGACGGCAGGGATGAAAGCGATAGAGATCAATAGAGATCATATGGAGGGATATCATTTGCAAAAGCTAGTGTTTTTTGTCGGCGTGGCCGGTACAGGCAAGACAACCGTAGCCAAGAAGCTTGCAGTCCGTATACCGGCTGCATTTCTCGACCGTGATACGGTGGGGGGACGCTTTGTTGAGAAGTTCCTGGAAAGTAACGGACTGGATCCGAATGACCGCGACTCTTCCTTTTATAAAAAGAACCTGCGCGATCTGGAATATGATACGACCAAGGATATTTGCATCGAGAACCTGGGTGCCGGACAAAATGTTTTTATGATTTCTCCGTTTACCGCCGAGCTTAAGAACCGCGAATGGATTGAAGAAGTCATTGCATCGGCAGGGTTAACGAAAAGCGACGTTGACGTGAAGGTCATCGTGGTTGCGCTCAAAGACATGGATTTGCAGAAGGAGCGCATCATTGACAGACAGACCGAGCGGGATCAGTGGAAGCTGGATCATTGGGACGACTTCAAGAAGCGCGTCGATTTCGTGCCGGAAGTGAACTGGGACATTCCGCAGACGTCCATTAAGGTATTCGATAACAGCGGCGATTTGACGGAAGAGAAGGTTGAGGAGCTCTATCAGTTTATCATATGCGAGTAGCATATCAGAATAACACCATTCGATATCGTATAAAAAAGTGCGTCATACCAGGTGCCGTCGAGCCCTGTGATGGCGCATTTTTATTGAGTATCGACGAGGCATCAACATCTCGAGGCAATACCCCCTATTATGGCGTGAAAAAGGATGTTCGTATTCACCCTTCAGGGAAACGCCCCATGCTTATGCTCGGAAATATCGAGCGATGGTCCTGAATTGGAACCATTGCTGGAATGATATATAGTAGAGTAGTAATTATAGGTTTCACAATCGAGGAGGGAAAGCGCTTGGATAACGCTGCTATGCTTGCCTATCTACGAAGCGTTGTGTTAATGAGGGATCGCATCCCTTCATTTCATGAATATCCTTTTAATTTGCCGGCCGTTGCGGCTTTGGACGGTCTTCATTTTCATCCGAAGGTTACTTATATCGTAGGCGAGAATGGCATGGGCAAATCCACGCTGCTGGAGGCGATTGCTGTAGCATTGGGTTTCAATCCGGAGGGGGGCACCATCAATTTCTCTTTTTCCACGGCGGAGACGCATTCTGTGCTGTATCAATATATCCGTACGGTTCGAGGAGTCCGGAAGCCGCGGGACGGTTTCTTTTTCAGGGCGGAAAGCTATTATAATGTGGCCTCCGAGGTTGATTCACTGGCGCTTTGGCATTCCTATGGCGGAAAGTCGCTGCATCATCAATCCCATGGTGAGTCCTTCTTTGCGACGTTTCTGCACCGCTTCGACGGCAACGGACTGTACATCATGGACGAGCCGGAAGCGGCCTTGTCGCCATTTCGCCAAATGGCGCTGCTCAGACGCATCCATGACCTGGTCCAGGAAGACTCGCAGTTTATTATTTCCACCCATTCGCCAATTGTTATGGCTTATCCCGATTCCATCATCTACAAGCTGACTTCCGAAGGGGTGGAAGAGTCGAGCTTGGAGGAAACGGATCATTATATGATTACGAAGGAATTCGTAAATCGCCGGGAAGCGATGCTGCACGAATTGTTTGCAGACGATGAGGAATAAACGGGAAAGATAAGGACTTGTAAGATCGCATAGATCTTGCGAGTCCTTTTTATGTAGGAGCCTTTATCGTACCGAGCGTTTCGAGTCAGGGGAATGATTAGGAGTTTTCCATCCGTAGATATTTCTGATGTTAAGAATCATGGATATTCGAAATCCTGAAATAAACTTAGAACAATTTAAGTAATTAGTCAGTTATACCTCGATAAATGGGATAAAATAGAATTATAATCATGAAAATGGTGTTTACAAGTTAGAATCATTGAACTAAAATAAGAAGCGAGGTGAAAAACTCTGGAGAACGGAAGAGAAGCAAGCGTCGAGAGACTCATGGAGATGTATCGTGAGTTATCGGATAAAATGACGAGCCATCGGGTCGTATCTTTTTTGAGTCACTTGAGAAAGAACGATTTAACGATGAATCAGTATAAGATCTTAAGTTTGATCGAGCAGCAGGGTCCACTGCTTCCCAACCGGTTGGCTGAGCATATGGAGCTTAAGGCTGCAACGATCACGTATTTGGTGGACGCTCTGGGACAGCGGGGGCTGGTGGTTCGAACGCCAAATCCCAGTGATGGACGCAGCCACTATGTCAATCTTACGGCAGAAGGCCGGCAGCTTGTGCTCGATGCCCGCAGTGAAGGAGATTATGCCGTCATGGAATCCTTCAAGCAGCTGGATGAGGACGAGGCGGATAACCTGTATATTTTACTGCGATTGCTTGGCAGGAAATTATTTCCATAACACCAAAGACCAAACTCTTTGAATCCCGCCTCCAGCTCTGTTAACCAGATCCGGGCGGGGTTACTTTGTTTAGGAGGCTTCATGTGAATACACAAGATAAATCTTCATTTTGGCTTATAATGAGCGCTATCTTTTTCGGTAATTTTCTGGCTGTGCTCAGCATTACGACCATCAACGTGGCTTTTCCCGTTGTCATGGAGCAGTTCGATGCCACGCTGAGCACAACTCAATGGCTGATGGCCGGTTATTTGCTGGCAACGGGCATTGTGGCTCCCATCGTAGGTTACATGGGGGACCAGCTCAGTTATAAGAGGCTGTTTGTCCTGGCCTTGTTGGGCTTTACGCTTTCGTCGCTATTATGCGTTGTAGCCTGGAACATCGAGACTTTGATTGCTTTCCGGATTACGCAAGGCGTGTTCGGCGGGATGATTATCCCGATTACGATGACCATCATCTACCAGGTATTCCCCCGGGAGCGGCAAGCCTACGCCATGGGACTATGGAGCCTGGCCTCTATGCTGGCACCGGTGATCGGGCCGACACTTGGCGGATGGCTGGTGCAATATTTTGGATGGAAATCCATTTTCATTCTAAATATTCCGATCGGTCTGATCTCGATGGTCATCGTAAGCAAATTCATTCCTTTTTATCGACTGACCGGGAAGAAGAGGTTCGATTTCCTCGGATTCTTGACGGTGGTGGCGGGCAGTTCTCTTTTGCTGCTCTCCTTCAGCCACGGCAACGACTGGGGCTGGGGATCCTGGAAGACCCTGTCCCTGCTCATCTCCGGAATTTTACTGCTGCTGTTCTTCATTAAGTGGGAGCTGCGGATTTCATCCCCGTTATTGCAGCTTAAAGTATTCAAATTCCCCCGATTTCGGTACAGCTTGATCCTGAACTGCATCGTGACGATATCGCTGTATACGGGAACCTTGCTGGTGCCGCTCTATTTACAGACCGTGCTGAAGCTGTCTCCGATGGATACCGGACTTATCATGCTGCCGGGCGCGGTTGTCATGGCCGCTGCGTCGCCGATTATCGGCAAATTTTACGATCGGATCGGTCCATTCCGGCTGGTGATCACGGGAGTTCTCATCATTGTGGCCGCCACGCTCGCTTTCAGCGGAATCGGCATCCATACCTCGGTTCTGTACATTTCCTTGCTGCAGCTGGTTCGCTGCCTCGGCATTGCTTTATGCAATATGCCGTTAACGAACGCAGCGATGAGCGCGGTGTCCAGCGAATATTCAGGCCACGCATCGTCCATCACGAACTGGGCGCGCCAAGGGCTCGCTTCGTTATCGATCGGCATATTCAGCGCACTGGTGGTATCCAGAACGTCCTACTACATGGGTGCGGGGGCTTCGACCCAGCGTGCGGCGACAACGATGGGCATTGATGACGTGTTTATGATCGGAACGATGGTGGCTGTTATTGCCATACCTCTTACATTTTTGTTACGGGTCAAAAAGAAAAAAACGGCTCACCCTGTTGCGCTCTGACCGGGCGTTCATCGGCCAAGTGGAGAAGATAATCCTGCGGGCCGTTGAAGCCTGGCGTAAGATAGGGAAACTCGAAAGGTATCAAGCGATTGAATGGGGTATGTTGAGCTGCATCGTTGGCGTCAAGGATAACCTCAAGCATGGGCAAATAGGACGTTAACTGGTAAGAGGGCAGCTGAAGGGCTGCTCTCTTTTTTTGCATTACACCCGTCAATGGATTGCACGAATTATGACAACGCTGTTCTTTTATTGAAATCGCGGTCTGTGGTAGGGTGAAGTATACGAATTACGAATGTGCAGGTGGTAGGAGGAGCTTATGGAATTTATACGGAGGCTGTGGATTTTCGGTTATCAGCAGGCGTTGTCCTGCATATTTCCGGTTATGATCTTCGGTGCGCTGGGACTGACCAAGGTGGTTGAGATTCCCGGCTTGGCGCGGTATGATCTCATCCTTCTCATATGTGTGCTGGCGCAAATCGGGATGCTGGTGAGCAAACTGGAGACATGGGATGAGCTGAAGGTCATCTGCGTCTTTCACGTCATCGGTTTGATGCTGGAGCTGTATAAAGTGCACATGGGCTCGTGGTCTTACCCGGAGGAAGGCTGGAGCAAAATCGGCGGCGTCCCGCTGTACAGCGGCTTTATGTACGCCAGTGTGGCCAGTTATATATGCCAGGCATGGCGCCGAATGCATTTGCGTATAACGGGCTGGCCGCTGCCCGTGCTGACCGTGCTGATCAGCGCAGCGATCTATGCCAACTTCTTTACCCATCACTATGTGTGGGATGCACGCTGGCTTCTCACGGCATTGTTATTCGTGGTGTTCGGCAGAACCATGGTGTATTTTGACGTGGACGGAAAAACGCTGCGGATGCCGCTGGTGCTGTCGTTTCTGCTGATTGGCTTTTTTATCTGGATCGCTGAGAACATTTCTACGTTTCTTGGGGCCTGGACTTATCCGGGTCAGGAGCGCACATGGAGCCTTGTGCATATCGGCAAAATCAGCTCGTGGTTTCTGCTGGTCGTGATCAGTGTCATCATTGTAGCTCAGCTGAAGCATCTGAAGCAGGGCAGAGGACCGTCCCAAGGCAATCCGAAGGGAACGGTTATGTGAGCCCAGTTTAGCGGATTTGACCATTTATGCCTAATCATATATCCTATGGTTAATTAGATGATGGAAAGCTAACGTTGCGACTCGAGCTTAAGGCAAGAGACTTTGTATGAACATAGATGTTTGGCATAGATGAACCGCGCGAAGCAGAAGGGAGGAGGATCCACATGAAAAAAAGATCATTGGCGTCTTTGGCAAAAGGCATGGGATACTCCACCGCTGTTTTCTTTGATCCGTCCGATGATGGGAGAAGTGTGTCCAAAATCGGATATTCGGGCGATCAAGGATCCTTCCATTCGATGACCGAATGAGGATGCAGTGGAATTAAACACCACAGGTCGCTTGCTTGTGGTTGCATAGATCGGCATGTACACCACAGGTGCGCTGTGGTGTTTTTTTGTGCTTCTAATGATTCAAACAGAGGAGAGGGATACGTATGTTCATGCAAGGGAAACAGATTTATGTGAAGTCGGTAGAGGAATTGGATGTGGACGCACTTCTGAAGCTCGAGAAGGATAACCGGGATTTTTTCCAGCGGTTCACGGGCTTAAGGGAAGAGAGCTTCTACACCCATCAGGGACAGCTTGAGCGGATCCGAAAGGCCATGGAAGCCAGCAAGGCAGATCAAGGGTATGTCTATGTGATTGGGCTGCGGGACACCGGAGTGATCATCGGGGAGATTATGCTTACCGAAGTGGTGCGGGGGGATCTGCAGAGCTGCTGGATCGGTTATTTTTTGGACCAAGACCATAACGGAAAGGGGTATATGACCGAAGCGGTTCAATTGGTCGTGAGGTTTGCCTTTCAGGAATTGAAGTTTCACCGGATTGAGGCGGGCGTGATGCCGCACAACCTGGCCTCGATCCAAGTGCTTTTGAAAGCCGGATTCCATAAAGAAGGAATTGCCCGAAAAAACGTGAAAATCAACGGAACGTGGGAGGACCATCAGACGCTGGCTATTTTGAATGAAGCCGATGAGCAGCAGCCGTCTTCAATTCAGCGGTACAATCCACCTGTCATTGCCCCGCCGATCGGGCCTTATACCCATATAACCAAGGTTCCGAGAGGGAGCGAGCTGCTGGTCTTCTCCGGTCAGGTGGGAACCGACAGCGAGGGGAACCTGCCGGACGATATGAAGCAGCAGGTGGAGAACACCCTGGCGAACATTGAGAGGTTATTGGCTGCGGAAGCGATGTCGGTGGATCATATCGTCAAAATCAACATTTGGGCGGCTCAGGAGGTCGACTGGGATCACTTCCATCAGGTATGGGAGAAATTCCACGGGGGGAAGGCCCCGGCCATGACGATGGCCTACGTGCCGGCATTGGCGATGCCGTCCATTCTGGTGGAGATCGAGGTATGGGCAGCAAAGGGATAGCATTGATGAACCGTAAGTAAGAGCTGTAGACTTGGACTGCGGCCGATCATATGCAGTTACAAAAAAACCTCCGTGGATTCCTGTTAAGGGATCACGGAGGTTTGTTATATGGAGAGGAGCTTATAGATCGTCAAACCCGTTGTCGTCGCCAACTTTGCCGTAGTTACGGGATTTGGCTTCGAAGAAGTCGGTCTTCGTTGCGTTGAGGGCTTCATCCGAGAAAGGCTTGATCCATGGCATGCAGTTAACGTCCACGCCTTCATAAGCTTTTTCCAGACCCATCATGGTGATACGACGGTTCGCGATGTACTTGATGTAATCGCCCAATTCGTTCAGATCGATGCCGCGCACATTGCTGAGTGTGTAGTGAGCCCAGTTGGTCTCAAGCTCAACCGCACGGTCAATGGTGCGGTACAGGTAGTCGATGTTCTCTTTCGTGTTCAGCTCAGGGAAGTCCTTGAGCAACTGCTTGAACACTTCGGCGAAGAAGTAGCAGTGCTGGTTCTCGTCACGCTGAATATAGGAAATCATCTGGCTGGTTGCCATCATCTTCTGGTCACGGGCCAAGTTGTAGAAGAAGGCAAACGTGCTGTAGAAGAAGATGCCTTCCAGGATCAGGTCAGCCACCATCGCTTCGAAGAAGGACTGCGGCGACGGATTGTCACGGAAGTTTTGATAGATGTCCGAAATGAACTGATTGCGCTCTAGCAGAACCGGATCATGCTTCCAGTACTCGAAGATTTCCTTCTGTTCCTGATCCGAAACGATGGAAGAGAGCACATAGGAATAGGATTGGTTGTGAACCACCTCTTGCTGACCGATGATGGCCGAGATGGCTTCGAGCGACGAATCCGTGAAGTAACGCTTCACGTCGCTTACAAACATCGTCTGCATGGAATCCAGAACAGCCAGCAGGGAGATGTTGATCTTGAAGGTGCGCTGCTCTTCAGGGTCCAGGCGCGGGAACTGCTGCGCATCCTTGGACATTGGAATCTCGTCCGCGATCCAGTGGTTCAGCAGCAGGACCTTGTACAGCTTGTACATATGAGGCATCCGAATGTCGTTCCAGTTCAGAATCCCGGAGCATTCACCTTCAATAACACGCGTGGAGCGGTTGGGTGCTTCGGTGTTAAATATCTTTTGCATTTGCATGCCGATTTTCTCTCCTTGTATATCATAGTAGGGCGGCGCATAGGTGAAGCTGAGGGATATTGGTCCAGCATATTCACGGGACGGGTATCCATCTCCAGCCGCTTGTTGTCCGCCCTTTGCCTGAATGTATTGTAAAGGTTGCAAAGGGCTCCCAAAGGCGGACGTAAACTCTTCCGATTGGATACCCTTACCCTTGTAGTTCTACTATTTAGAAAGCTTATCCACTCCTGCTGTGCGGGAACACCCGCATACAGCCGTTCGATGCTTGTTGGCACCACATGAAAAGCGATTCCCAAAGGGAGAGCAATCCACGCAGGCAGTAACTCAACAAAACGCACGAAGTAACTCATTAGCTTCGCACCACATGAGAAGCGATTCCCAAAGGGAGAGCAATCCACGCAGGCAGTAACTCAAGAAATCGCACGAAGTAACTCATTAGCTTCGCACCATATTCAAGCGTTCCCGAAGGGAGAAAGCGCTCCTGGCCACTAAAGTAACTATAGAAGCGCATCATTCTCGCCATGCACACCTTGCGGGTGTCCAGAGGGCAGCGCCCTTGGGGCCCTCCCTTGGAAGGGAGGGTTTGGGTGGGTTCGAAAAAGGTTAGACTAAACTCTTAGCTTGCGCACGACTCACACTCTTCAATCGTCAGCGCACGGCTGCGTACATAGTACGTGGACTTGATACCGGCTTTCCAAGCATGCAGGTGCAGCTCCAGGAATTCCGAAGCACGGATATCAGGGCGGACATACAGGTTAAAGCTTTGTGCCTGGTCAACGTGACGCTGACGGGCGGCAGCCATTTTGATGGACCAATGCTGGTCGATCAAGAAAGCCGTTTTATAGTACCAGATCGTTTTTTCGGATAGATCCGGAGCCGGGTTAGCCACTTTATAGGTGGTTTTTTCTTCATAAGAAAGAAGTTCGTACAATGGATCGATGCTTGCCGTGGAACCCGCGATGATCGAGGTGGAGCCGTTCGGTGCGATGGCAAACAGCCATGCGTTACGGACACCGTTCGCTTGTACTTCTTGCTGCAATTCGCGCCATTGTTCGGTGGTTACGAACTTGCCTTCATGCTCGCCGTCGGTGTAACCGCGGAACGTAAAGTACTCGCCGCTCTCCCAGTCGGAGCCTTTGAATTTCGGATAATGGCCTTTTTCCTTGGCCAGCTCCATGCTGGATTTAACGAGCAGGTAGTTGATGTGCTCATACAGGTTGTCATTATAGGCAACGGCTTCGTCGGATTCCCAGCGAATGCCTTCCAGCGCCAGCAAGTGGTGCAGACCGAAGGTGCCGAGACCGACCGCACGATATTGACTGTTGGTATATTGAGCTTGCAGAACTTCAATATTGTTAATGTCGATGACGTTATCCAGCATGCGAACCTGAATTGGAACGAGACGCTCCAATACACCGGCAGGTACAGCACGAGCCAAGTGGATAGAGTTCAGGTTGCAGACAACGAAATCGCCAGGGATTTTGGAAATGACGATTCGAGTTTGGCCGTCTTTCGTAACCAGCTCTTCTTGCTCAACGACTGTCGGAGATTGGTTCTGCATGATCTCCGTGCACAAGTTGGAAGAGTAGATCATGCCATGCGCAGAGTTCGGGTTCGCACGGTTGACCGTGTCGCGGTAGAACATGTACGGTGTACCCGTTTCAAGCTGGGATTTCATGATGCGCTTCATAATGTCGATGGCTTGTACCGTAATGCGGGGCAGCAGCGGGTTCGCCACGGCTTCAGCATACTTTTGACGGAATTCGCCTTCGCCTTGTCCTTGATCATAGAAGTCTTCAAGGCCCAGCGGACGGCCATTCTCGTCTTTCCAGCCCATGATTTTCTTCACTTCATGCGGACAGAACAGGCTCCACTCTTCACGTGCTTCTACAGCCTCCATGAACAAGTCAGGCAGACATACGCCATGGAACACGTCATGTGCTCTCATACGCTCGTCACCGTTGTTCAGCTTCAGATCCAGGAAGGATAGAATGTCTTTGTGGAACACATCCAGATAAACCGCGATGGCACCTTTACGAGTTCCCAATTGGTCAACGCTAACAGCGGTGTTGTTCAACTGGCGAATCCAAGGGATAACGCCGGAGCTGGTATTCTTGTGACCGCGGATGTCAGAGCCGCGTGCACGGACTTTACCGAGGTATACCCCGATGCCGCCGCCCATTTTGCTGAGACGGGCGATATCCGTATTGGAATCGAAGATCCCTTCCAGGGAGTCGTCTACGGTATCGATGAAGCAGCTGGAAAGCTGGCCGGCTACCTTTTTGCCTGCATTGGACATTGTCGGCGTAGCCGCCGTCATGTACAGGTTACTCATGGCCCAGTAGGCTTCTTTGACAAGGTCAAGACGCTTGTCGGCAGGCTCGTTATGCATGAGGAACATTGCGATGACCATGTAGCGTTCTTGCGGAAGTTCCATAACGCGACCGTCAAAATCGTTTGCCAGGTAACGCTCAGCCAGCGTCAACAGACCGATGTAATCAAACAGCAGATCGCGGCTTGGATCGATGCACTCGCCGAGCTCTTCGATTTGTTCTTTGGTATAGCTGGTCAGAAGATCCTCGCGATAGATGCCTTTCTGTACAAGCTCCGTAATGAGCGGATAGAAGGCACCGTATGGCTCTTCCGGGTAGGCTTTGTATCGGCGGTTGGTGGCCGCTTTTTTATATAAAGAGGTCAGAAACGAACGCGCAGCTGCAAACTTCCAATTCGGCTCCTCTTTGGTGACAAGCTCAAGGGCGGACATCGTGAAGGCGTTGCTGATTTCTTCGCCGGTAACTTGCTCGCCGCGCAATTTGGCATTGACGCCGCGAAGCAGGCGCTCTTTATCGAGCATGTCCAATCCTTTCAGAGTCCGATCGGCATAGACGGAGAGGCGAATTTCATCAAAGGCGAGCTGACGGTTGTTCGGTTTAACTACGAGCTGGGGCATGAATAAATTCCTCGCTTTCTTCGGGGGAAATATGAAAAAGGACATCAAAAAAACATTTTCTAAAACCCGCGGGCAGGCTTGAAAATGTCCGTGCGCTGTGATTCGAAAATGACGTTTGCCATAAGCCCATGAACGGGCATGATGTTATGTACAGACGCAAGTTTAACGAACACTTACCTAAAACCCCGTAGGTTGGTGTCTACTGCATATAGGCAGGTCTCCTGACTTGAGCTTCTTCCCTCGGCGTTGCCTTTCCCGAGACCTTGCTCCGGTTCCTCGGTGGCATATGTCGGATGTGAATGGCTGATATATCATAAACAGCCTTAGAGCCCTTACAGTGGCGGGACCGTGATGGATTTACACCATGCTTCCCTATTAAGCCGGACTGCCTTATAGGTTGATCCGGCACCTATACACACTATATTTGGTTGTTGTTAATCTAATTTAACCCAATATATTGTGTTTGTAAACCATATTCTTAAAATTGAACGCAAAATGAATTATAGCAAACGAGCGGTCATTGTGCCAGTTAAGAAACTGCCAAAAGGCCATAACATTTCCTGAATTGTGACCAAATGCGACCTTTTCTGCGCAGATACCACGTATATTATCGTTTTGACAAAATAGGATATATTCGTATGGACGAAACGAGGAAGGTACACCATATCTTGTGTGAAGCTACAGGCAGACGGACTTTGATATGGAGGGCCAGAATTGTTATGATAACAGTATTCGGAAATTTAGAGCATTCCATATAAATGGGATGGGAACAAGGGAGGTTTTTAAGATGGCAATAGCGGAGGTAACGGTGATTCCAATCGGAACCGCAACAACGAGTTTGAGCTCTTATGTTGCTGAGATGCAGCGTGTATTGAAACAACAGGATGGAATATCCTATGAGCTGACTTCAATGAGCACCATCATCGAGGGGGAGCTTAACATGATCTGGCGGGCGATTGAGGCTTTGCATGAAGCGCCTTTTCTGTCCGGTGCGCAGCGCGTATCGACTTCCGTGAAGATCGACGACCGCAGGGATCAAGTTTCCTCAAGCAAACAGAAGATCCAGTCCGTGCAGGAGAAATTAGGCGGTTAATGCCGCCAGTTTCAGGGGGATATTTCCGTAAGAATTGGGCTTGCATTTTGCTGCTGAAGTATTATAATAATTTTTGTTGTTTCGTGAGGAATAGCAACGAACCACATGTGCTGGTGTAGCTCAGGGGTAGAGCAACGCACTCGTAATGCGTAGGTCGGGGGTTCAATTCCCTTCACCAGCATCTTCATAAAAGTCAACAACGGCGCGGCTTTCCGAGTTTTCGGAATCGCGCCATTTTCATTATATAACCTACACTTCTAACATTCTTCTAACCTTTAGTCTAGTAAAGTGGGTTTTTCGTCCTCGATTTGCTTCCCTAAGATTGAGTCACCAATTGTATTTAGAACAGCTTCTTGCAAGTTGGGCAGCACGTGGGAATAGGTATCTAATGTAATACTTGCTCCCTTTTTTGGCGATATGTCCTCTCATCAAAGATCCTCCTTAAGAATCTTCTCCATAAAACTGCAGCAATTGCTCGATATCTTTCCTTTGCACGAAGGCAGAATTATAGTACCTACTGGCAGGATGACTGAGCTTCAAGCGGGTCCGTCCGTCCATCGTGTAGTCCAAATCATTAAAACTTTACAGGTTTACTGTCTATGAAATTCATAAGCTGGCCATCCTCAACTAACTCAAATGGACCATCCATGGAGAAGATAAGTTCCTCTCGAGTATGTAAAGTTTCATAGTCTACATGAATGATAAATTGTGAGGGGCGATCAAATCATCATGAGCGGAGGAGTTCAGGAAGGTTCCGAACTCCCGGAATGGATGCAAGACCAGCAGCATGAGGAAAAATCGGATGGGCAGGAAATGACCTTCGAGGAAGCTGATCAAAAGCCTGCAGCGAACGGCACCTTCTGATTCTGAGGGCCAGTTATCCAGCGATGAAGAGATTAGCAAGGAGGAGCTGGAACGGTTCTTCCTGAAAGAACGCCCTTCTTTTGAAGATCTTCCATTGGATTTCCCGTTGTTCTTGGAAAAAAGTCTGAGTGAGGGTAAGACATGGGTTGAGATTTCAAAAAATTGCTGGCATTCCTTCCAGCCAAATTCAGCCGAAGCGGAAGAAGTATAAGGAAAAGGTCACAAAAATGATAAAGGCGGCGGAGCCGCTTAATAGAGACCAGGGTCACATTCCCGGTCGATTCAGGCCGGGGTACCTAAATACACGGTTAATGTTAAAAGAACCAATCAAGTTTAATCCCGGTAGCTAAAAATTAATATAATCCAACCCCAGAGAATCAATAAACGGAAGGGGCGGCGATGGCGTGGGGACAAGGAGAATTCTTTCCAAAAGCAAAACGAAGCGGAGATCCAGCGTACAAAATTCCTGCTCGTAAAATATAAAGAGATGGCAATGCTCATGCAGGATTTTGAAAAATTCGAAGACGATTTAAAACAGCGGTCGTTGATGGCAAAGTTGCTCGCCGCATCGATCAGGAGGATCTTCATGCTGATAAGACTGCCAACACTACGATTCTGATAGAAAAGCTGCGTTGGGTGTATCAACGGTATCGGTTCTATACGCAGCAGCTTGAAAGAGCTTTTGGTTTGATACTTCAGGGAACCTAGAGTATGGCCAATACGTTGAAACTAATGGGGTTCTTTGAACAGGATCATGAGGAGTTTTAAGAATAGGAAAGTATAAAAAGCTGTCCTCATCGGACAGCTTTTTGGTTCTATATTTAAAATAAATGTTTTCTAAAAAATATGACCAATGTCCTATTATCATCATACTTTTCCTAAAAACGACAAATAGAAAGAAATAACTACGAAAAATGAGTCTCGAGATCCTAACTTATGATTCTTTTATAATATAATTTAAATCTAATGGTTAATTTTCTCAGAAAAACACATGCTCGTACGATAAAGGCAAACCCATTGAAAAATGGGGACGCAAAGCTAGAGGGGCTAACGGATTTACTGAAATCCTATGTCAGCCAGCTATCGAATACGACGGAAACCTCCGTCTGCTTTAGGACGGAGGTTTTCTTTTTGAGATATTTAAAATTTGAATTAGTGATAGTCGGGGCTTTTAGCTTTGTCTATAGATAATGATGATAAACGAGGGGGGGAAAAAGTAAAGCAGTTGAGGCGAATGAAAAATACATATGAATGCCTCCCCATTTGAATTGAGAACTGATAGAGTCACATCATGAAAAATCTCGAATGTCTGCTATTATCAGCTAACTTTAATGCTTTAGGCTCTAGAAAAAAGACTTCGTGATTGAACTTAAATAGGAGGTTGAAAAATGAACCTGCGGTTAATGAAACGGGCTGCTATCACAGCGGCGACAGCTTTAATAGTCAGCAACTGGCTGCCATTTGCGCCGCTTGGGATTCAAACAACATTTGCAGATCCAACTCAGAATTCATGCGGGAATAGGGTTGCTTTAGTTAACGGTAGTTTTGAAGAGCCAGCAAATAATAGACCTTTCCCTGATCCTACTGCCCCTTCTGGTGTATATTCGTTAATTCATGAGGATGAAGTCCCCGGGTGGGAAACAACAGCGTCTGATCATTTACTGCAGATAGAGAGGTATGAAAATGGTTATGTAAATATCTCTCGTGCGCATGGAAATCAATTTGCAGAATTGAATGCAATGGAAGCATCCACCTTATATCAAGATGTGAAAACGACACCGGGACAAACGATTTATTGGCGGTTAGCCCACAGGGGAGATCAAGGTATAGACACGATGCAAGTTAAAATCGGTCCATCCACTGTATCAATCGGAGATTTAAATACCGTGAGAGAAATAAGCTCCGGGAATAAAGAATGGACGTATTATTCCGGTACGTATACCGTTCCAGTTGGGCAGGAGGTAACACGCTTCGCGTTTGAATCGGTTAGTAGTGCCGATGGAAGACAAGATGCAGGGAACTTCTTAGACGACATCTTCCTTGGTACAGAACCATGTGGTGTTGTAACAAAGTCCGTAGACCCCGTTGACAATGTACAAGAAGGGGATGTCTTAACTTACACCGTTAACTTTAAAAATGACGGTGGAGACGATTCGGGCAACACAGTATTTACGGATAACATTCCTGAGGGAACCGAATACGTCCCTGGATCTTTAGAGATTGTATCGGGCCCGAATGCCGGTCAGTTGACCGATGCAAGCGGCGATGACCAAGGGGAATTTATTGCAAACGAAAATCGGGTTATCGTTCGGTTAGGGAACGGAGCGGACGGAAGCCAGGCAGGCAGAATTCCGAACGTCGACGTCTTACCTGACGGGACAACGGTCCAATTTAAAGTTAAAATCCTCTCGATATACAAAACGACAGGCGTCTCCAACCAAGCGACTGTGGAATACGACAATTTGTTGTCAGGGGATCATGAAACCCGGACATCCAACGGTGTTACGGTCGATGTGAATCGTCCGCCGATCGTCCCGGATTTCGAAGAAACGACATGGAAAGACACAACCGTAACAGGAAGCGTGTATGGCGTGGACGCAAACGGTGATCCGCTGACATTCACCAAAGGAACAGACCCGCAAAATGGTTCGGTGACCGTCAATCCGGACGGGACGTGGGAGTACGTGCCGGATCCTGATTTTACCGGAACCGATAGCTTTGAGGTTACGGTAAGCGACGGCAAAGGTGGGACCTCCACCTCGACGGTGACGATTCACGTAGAGGACCCGCCAAACCAAGCGCCTGAGACTAAAAATTACGATGTAACGACGGAGAAGGATACATCGGTAACTGGCAGTGTTTATGGAACCGACCCGGATGGGGATACGCTTACGTTTGTCATCGAAAGTAATCCGAAGCACGGTACGGTGATCGTCAATACCGACGGAACGTGGGAGTACGTGCCGCATCCCGGATATGTTGGTCCGGATATCTTTACAGTCACAGTGAGCGACGGTAAGGGCGGTGTTACGACATCGACGGTGAGGGTGGACGTAACGGACAAGCCGAATAACCCTCCAGTATCTTCTGGTAAAGAAGTAACAACGGAAAAAGGTACTTCCGTGACAGGCGATGTTTATGGTACGGATCCGGATGGAGATCCATTAACGTATACCCCTGGCAAGCAACCGGGGAACGGAACCGTCATTGTGAATCCGGACGGGAGCTGGAAGTATACCCCAGATCCCGACTTTGTCGGCGAGGATAGCTTCACGGTTATCGTGGACGACGGCAGGGGCGGCAAAACTGAGGTTGAGATTATCGTTGATGTGACGGAAGCAACGACTCCACCACCAACAAATCAACCTCCAGTATCTCCGGATAAAGAAGTAACGACGGACAAAGGTACATCCGTAACGGGCGATGTATATGGTACGGATCCGGATGGAGATCCATTGACGTATACCCCAGGCAAGCAACCGGGGAACGGAACCGTCATTGTGAATCCGGACGGAAGCTGGAAGTATACCCCAGATCCTAACTTTGTCGGTGAGGATAGCTTTACCGTTATCGTGGATGACGGCAAGGGCAACAAAACCGAGGTTACAGTTAGCGTTCGAGTAACAGAACCGAATACGCCGCCAACAAATCCAGGGAACGGCACGAACCCGACAGATCCGGGCAACGGCACGAATCCAACAGATCCAGGGAACGGCACGAACCCAACAGATCCGGGCAACGGCACGAATCCAACAGATCCAGGGAACGGTACGAACCCAACGGATCCAGGGGACGGTACCAATCCGACAGATCCAGGTAATGGAACGAACCCTACTGATCCGGGGAGCGGAACGAACCCGACAAATCCAGGGAACGGCACGAACCCAACGGATCCAGGTAACGGTACAGCTCCTGAGGATTCTGGAGATGGGGCTGGCCAGTCAGACTCTGCACAAGATAACAATGAAATGACCGCAGGAGAATCTGGTAGAGTTCCTTCATCTGCAGACCAATCTGGTACACCTCAAGGCAACAAGTTGCCGAATACATCAACAAACCTCTTCAACTTGGGACTCGCAGGGCTCATCGCCTTGAGCGCTGGCTTGGTTCTCATGTTCAGAAAAAGAAAAGCTTAATTGAAGAAAGAAAGCAAACACAATTTCCTTTGGGAAGGTGTTTGCTTTTCTTTTTTAATTGAGAATTAAGTAGAGCGCTGAATATTTAGAGAATAAAGACAAGCATGAACTAATCCGCCCCGCTCATTTGCAGATCAGTCAATATCAATGCGTATGGGTAAAGAACGCAGCTTCATTCGGTTGGTCGTAGTACCGCTGGCAGCATGAACCGGGGTATTTTACGCTCATTTAAAAGGGAAGGCTCCGGCTTGGTATAGCGACCGCCGACAGACCTCGGTATGGCGCGCGCTGGCCTCCCTTTGGAGGAACCTGAACCATCCACGGTCTGGGAAGTGTCCCGTGGTGACGTCGGCAAGTACGTTCATCCGACACAAAAGCCGCTGGAGTTGCTGGCCATACCGATCAAGAACAGTAGTCGTCCAGGCAACACAGTGGCAGATTTCTTCGGCTGAAGCGGGTCTACTTTGATGACTTGTGACCAACTGGACCGGCCCTGCCGTACCATGGAGATTGATCCGAAGTTCTGCGACGTCATTAAAAAACGGTACAAGGAAGCTACCGGCATAGAGCCAGTCCTCATTTCTCGTATCAATTCTTAGTATAGAAAGAGGATATAGTTCGTATTTATTGAATGGATATATATGGGTTGAAGAACGCTTTAAGGAGGCTAGAATGGATCCAGAGAAAGAAATACAAGAACTTAAAGATCGACTTGATTCAGTGGAGAGGAAAGTTGGGAAGAGACCACATGGTGGTTCGAAGGGGTTGAACTTAGGTTTTTTAATTATAATTATTGTTTATCTATTGTTAGTTCTTATTGGGATAATCCAATTTGTGAACGCAGGATAAAGACCGCCAAGGGGCGGTCTTTTCTTTGTCCATAATAAAGAAGGACGCTGACACGTCCTCCTATTCGACTATCCCCCGGCTGAGATAGCGGCCCGCCACGCGTGGCATTTTGCAGACATCCGCATCTCGCATTCCATCATAACGGAAAGCCGAGGGAACGACAATGGGAACACCTGAGAATAAAGATTTGCTTCTGCAGCATGAGCTCGCAGTCATGGAAGGTATCCTCGAGAGCAAGGAACAATACCGAAAAATAGTCAAAGTTGGCATAGCCAAGTGGGTTAAGGACCTTCAAGATGGCCGGATCGAGATCAAGACGGTGGATGACCTGAAAAAGTTGATAGAAATTGATATCGAACTGCAGAAGGATAATTTTTAAAGGAGCTCTTTCTCGATTTCATTAATTATTGTGAGGTGACGCGTATTTTAACAGAATATGATTTGTAGTTACTGAACAAAGAACTATCCCGATAAATATTATAGTAAGATAAGCATTCGAACAAAATGACACGAAAAAAGGAACCTCTGGCTATGCCAGCAGGTTCCTTTTTTCGTCTAGTCGTATTAATCGACTCACATGCTTTATTTCCTCTAATGGAACCCAGACTGGCCCATAAGCACTCCGCATCTCTAAGCGATCTGTACAAGTATCTGGTATGCCTTGTAATACTTCGCCATTGATGAGGTATATCGTCACGATGTGCTTCTTCTGAATGGCTATTTTTAGTTCTTTATCCCACATTTGATTGATCACGCACCCATGACTAAAGTAATGATGTCAGTATATCAAATTCAGGTAAAATTCACTATGGTTTCATTTGAACACGAGTAGATCTTATCTGAAAAGGAACGAGACTCGCGAAAGGGAACCTCGCTGCTGCAAAGTGTGTTGACTCAAAAGGGCCGATCTTGACCAGGGTGGACTCTGCGATTGGTGAAAGAAATAATAAAATCCCGCTCGAATGAGCAGGATTTTATTATATTACTTCAACAGGTCTTTAATGACGTTCAGGATTGCGACGTCTCAGACCTACGAGGCCGGCAAGACCGAGCAAACCGAGCCAGCCCCAGTCTGTATCGTTGTCATTGCCTACAGCATTCGTGTTATAGCCGTTTGTGTTCACGTTATTGGTTCTCATATCGTTTGAATTCATGTTGTTGTTGTTTTCTGCAAAAGCAGGAACCGCAAGAATCAAAGCAATACTAATACCGGCTAAAAATGTGGCGAGGATTTTCTTCACGATTTGAACTCCTTTCCGTAATAATGTTGATTATTTAGCGGGACAGGTACCAGAATTATGATGCCCTTTACGGATATTATTATTCGTTACTGAACAACGAAGGACATCCTCATCGTTATAGCGGAAATACGGATATGAACAGGGCTAAACAGTAATCGCATCTTCGATAGTTCTTGTTTTTACAAAATATGTCCTTGACTATTACCTCTTGCCTTTGCGCTATCAGACACCTTTACATACTATGTATTATTCCAATTAGGAAGGGGTAGGGAAAAATGAGTGGATACGAAGGTTCTGGGTATGGAAGTAGTATTGGTGTTATTCTCGTTCTCTTTATTCTACTTGTAATTATACTGCGTACTTGGGGATTTTAAGTAAATACCTTGTATAAGGACCCACTTGCGTGAATGGAATGTTCCAGAATTATATTTGAAGGCATCCAGACAAATCTGGGTGCCTTTTCCATAACACAGCGCAATAAGGAAGAGGGTTCTTTTGTCGATCGTTTCATGATTTCATTTCATAGATTAGTAGTCCAATCATTCTCGGAGACGCTGCATATAATGCAATATCTTCTGTGAAGGGAGGATTTCTTATGAAAAAACATCATCATAAGGTTAAAGTTATCGTCCTCAAACCTGGGCAAAAAATCATCGTAAAGTGTAAAAAGCATAAGAAGAATCACGCAT
Source organism: Paenibacillus sp. FSL W7-1332 (assembly GCF_037969785.1). Classification (NCBI taxonomy): domain Bacteria; kingdom Bacillati; phylum Bacillota; class Bacilli; order Caryophanales; family Paenibacillaceae; genus Paenibacillus; species Paenibacillus sp. FSL W7-1332. The sequence goes on from NZ_CP150209.1 coordinate 830,151, forward strand.
AAAAAGTCTGTAATGCAGTGGTGAACCTTAACAAAGGTTCACCACTATCCATAGAGCTACAACTTGAGAATGAAATGGAATTGACTATCTGCCGCTTTTCCGTTGATAGGATGTAATAACCGTTGATAAAGGCGAGAAGGTGTGTGGGGGCTCGCTATTATGCTTGGAGAGAGGGATCATAGCAGAACAATCAGAATTCCAGCCACGAATAAAATGGATCCGAGGACCAGCAGAAGAAGCCCACTCGATTTAATATATTGAATGTAGTCCGAACTTGGCTCAGACTCATACTTTACTTTCCAGATTCTATATAAGGAACCCCAAGTGGGTTTGCGTATTCTCAATACACCACGTACCAAAAAAACGACAGCAAACAAGATAAGCACAAATCCAGATATATTAACCAGCTCCTCACCAAAAGCTCAATGAAAATAGTTAATCCGAGTAATACATATTACAAGCTAAATAGGTGGATAATTCCACCAGATCTACAGTCATCCGGATTGCTATTTCGTCGGATTTCCGAATATGAATAGACCAAGCCAGATATGAATGGCATCGACGAACATAGAGACTGTATCTAGGCCATTCAATATAGGCTTAAGCAAACACCGAATGTACCAGATTGGAGTATCTTATATATTATACTCGTCCTTGCAGTAGGACTTACAGTTGCTTGCCTAATATAAGCGTGCCCAAGCATTGGTGGAAGGAATTGCTGCAGTTGCCTTCGCTGTAATGGAACACCGGGCTATTCAACAACCTACAAAGGCGGTGAATGATCGTGAAAAAGGTTTGGATTGACGCAGGGCATGGCGGGAAGGATTCCGGAGCAACCGGAAATGGCCTGCAGGAGAAAGACGTCGTGTTAGCGGTGTCTCTTGCTGTGAAGAAACGATTGGAAGCTGATTATGGCGATGTCCAAGTACTACTCACCCGGTCTTCAGATGTGTTCCTTGAATTGGCTGAACGGACTCATAAGGCAAACGCTGCTGGCGCAGATATCCTAGTTAGCATCCATTGTAACGCGGGTGGAGGTGCAGGGGGCTTTGAGTCATATCGATATACCTCGGCAAGCTCCGGTTCGGTAAAATTGCAGAACGTTATGCATACGGAGGTCATGAATGCCATTAAAACCTTCGGAGTCATCGATCGGGGGCAGAAGGCCGCTAACTTGCATATGGTCCGTGAATCTAAAATGCCTGCCGTCTTAACCGAAAACTTGTTTATCGATGTCGCGGCAGATGCAGCTAAGCTTAAACGGCAGGATGTAATAGATTCTATTGCGATCGGGCATGTGAATGGCATTGCTAAATATTTGGGGCTTCAGAAGAAAGAGGGGGCTGGTACAGTGGAGGATAAGGTACATGTCGTCGTCAACGGAAAGCAGATCGCGGATGGCAAGCTTGAGAATGGCGTGACCTATGTGCCGCTTCGGGCCATCGGTGAAGCATTAGGCGCCAGAGTGAGCTGGGATAATAAGACCAAGACGGCTACAGTTACGACCGAATAAACACCTGATTATTTGGAGATAGGAAGTATGGTTCTCCTCCATGGATATGCAAACCTCCACTTGTTGGGGGTGTGCAAAAGAGCAGTGCTATTTGTGCCCCATCGAACAATTTATGTCCCTTTAATCCTAATTTAAGCTTCCATTAATATTCGGAGCTTATGATATAAGCACCCCTTAAAAAATATATCAGAAGCCCCTCTAACATCGGTTAGAGGGGCTTCTTTGGTTGTCTTCCCTCATCTGAGGCAAAGCCCAGGCCTTTGGATGAGCTATTTACAATCCCAGCCATTTCGTGATATAAGCCGATACGGCTAATTCCTGGAAATCCTGCCAGCTGCGAAATGGGGTATGTTCAACGATAAACGGGTTAATCGTATGTCCTTGTATGTATTCGTCAAACTCTTCATCTGTGCTTCCCTCATAACCTGCGGCTTTCAGCAAGTGACCGATTGAAGAAAACTTGGTATGTCTTTGAATAAATGATTCCGAGAACAATTCTTCCACGGGCACTTCTTGTTTCATGTCCGAGAGCCTTGCGGCATTTTCGCGAATTTCTGATAGCTTCTCTTCATCCAGTCCGTCTAATCCACTGATCCCAGTATTCATTATGCCCACCTCCAAAAAGTTGCACGTCACTCTATTATACATATACGAGTATGCTGAATTATCGGATTCGCTTTTTTTTGAAGCAGGTATTGACTTGCTATTTTTATATAAAGGTAGAAGGTTTAGTACATATTTATAATTATTCTTTACCTAGGAATGACGGTCGATATCATGTAGACTGGTAATGATTTACTGCCGCCACACCTTGCTTTATGGGGGATGGAGGTCCGTACATACTTGCTTGCATATGGGGGTGGGCACTGTGCCCAAACAAGAAAAGGTTTCAATGTCATGGCTGCTGCGGTATTTGAAACCGGTAAAAGGACGGTTAATACTGCTGCTCGTGTTGCTGTTGACGTCGACGGGCTTGCAGCTTTTGAATCCGCAAATTGTCAAACGATTTATTGACACGGCAGCCGAAGGCGGGGTTATAGCCGCGCTGATTCAACTGGCGGGATTGTTTCTGGTCGTGGCTGTTTTTAACCAGCTGATAACCGTGGCTGTCAGCTATATGGGGAACGATATTTCATGGCGAGCGACAAACCGGCTTCGCGGCGATCTCTTGAAGCATTGCTTGCGGCTGGATATGCGATTTCATAATGTCAAAACGCCCGGCGAGATGATCGAGCGGGTGGACGGTGACGTGACGAATATTTCGAACTTCTTCGCGATGTTCATCGTGCAGGTTATCGGAAGTTTTGTGCTGCTCGCCGGCATACTAGGATTTATGTTTACGGTCAATCTGCCGATCGCGATCGTCATGACGGTGTTTACGCTGCTGTCCATTTTGTTCATGGTGTTCATCCGGAATATGGGCGTCAATTCTTCGAAGAATGAACGCGAAGCCAGCGCTTCGCTGTTCGGGTTAATTGAGGAACGCATCGCCGGCATTGAGGATGTACAGGCGAACGGCAATGTGCCGTATGTGATGAATCGGTTTCACCGGATGATGCGCACCGTGTTTCTGAAAGGGAGAAAAGCCTGGATGCTCCGCGTTGTCCCTTGGAATACCACGGTGATTCTGTTTGCCCTTGCGGTTACCGCTGTCCTGTTACTAGGGGTTCGCTATTATCTGATCGGTGAAATTACGCTGGGGACCCTGTTCTTAATCTACCAGTATACGCAGATGCTGAATGATCCGATCGAGATGTTGGGTGACCAAGTGCAGGAGTTCCAAAAAGCAAAATCCGGCATGCTGCGCTCCAGAGAGTTGTTGTCCAACAAGAGCGAGATTGTGGACGGAGAGCAAGAGGAGCTTCCGGAAGGGGCGCTCGGTTTGGAATTTGAAGGCGTCAGCTTCAGTTATAACGAAGATAAACCGGTGTTAAAAGACATCAACTTTGAAGTCAAACCAGGCGAACGCCTGGGCATTATCGGTCGTACCGGCAGCGGAAAGTCGAGTCTCAGCCGTATTCTGCTTCGACTGTATAACATCGACAGCGGCGTGATCCGCGTTGGGGGGACCGATATCACGAAGCTGAAGCTGCCTGCGCTTTACCGCCGGGTGGGGATGGTCACACAGGATGTGCAGCTGTTCGATGGCTCGCTACGTGACAACCTGACGTTGTTTGATCACGGCGTGTCGGATGCATTCATTCTGGAAACGACGGAGCGTTTGGGGCTTCGGCAATGGATCGATGCACAGCCGGAAGGCCTGGATACGCATCTGACAGCAGGCGGAGCTTCGCTGTCCGCGGGAGAAGCTCAGCTATTCGCTTTAACCCGGGTATTTTTGACGCAACCAAGCTTGGTGATTCTGGATGAACCGTCTTCACGCCTGGATGCCGCAACGGAAACGATGCTGCAGGTAGCCGTGGATCAGCTGATGAGCAGCTGTACGGGCATCATCATCGCGCACCGGCTGGCTACGCTGGAGCAGGTGGATAAAATTATGGTGCTGGGTGACGGGCGAATTATGGAATTCGGCGCACGGGAAGCTCTTGCGTTAGATCCGGGATCACATTATGCCAGACTGCTGAGCACAGGCAGAGAGGAGGAACTGGCATGACCATCACGGGTTTTATAGGGCGCCTCTTTCGATTCAGGCCTTCATTATTTTTAATCAACGGTCTGCTGTGGTGCATATTTCATTCTTTGCCGATATTGATCGGACTGGGGATGCAGTGGTTTTTTGACCGGGCGACGGCCAATTCCACGGATTATGTATGGCTGGCGGTACCCTTGATCTTTATTGCCGTTGTAAGGGTTGCGCGGGTAGGGACGTTCTTTGCGGCCTTCTATCAATGGGTAACGTATATTTACCACATTCAGGCCATTCTGCGCACGAACATGCTGGCCGGCATTATGCGCTGGCCCGGGCGTAATTTGCCAGCTTCTCCAGGGGAGGCGATGAGCCGCTTCCGCGATGACGTGGATGAAGTTGTGGAATACGTGGAATCCTGGGTGGATTTCTGGGGACGTCTCGTTTTTGCCCTCGTATCCGTTGTCATTATGGCGAGCATTAACTGGAAGATCATGCTGGTGGCCGTGCTGCCGCTCGTGGTGGTCACGCTCCTGAACAATCTGTCCGGCAACCGCGCGCGTCGTTACGGCCTAAAGAACCGGGAAGCTACAGGGCGCATAACCAGCTTTATCGCGGAAACCTTCGGTGCGGTTCAAGCCTTGAAGCTTGGGCAGGCCGAGGATCATGTACATGAGCGCTTCATGAAGCTGAACGAAGACCGCCGGCAGGCAGCGCTGAAGGATAATCTGTTCAAACAATGGATGCGATCCTTGAATCAGCATGTGCTTAGCATCTGTACGGGACTGATTCTGCTGATGTGCGCAGCTGAAATGCAGGCCGGGCATTTTACCGTCGGGGACTTTGCTTTGTTCACGTCTTACCTGGCCAATATCGGCTTCAGCATTTCCTTATTCGGTTATATGGTATTTCAGCACAAGCGGCTGAAGGTTTCCTTTGACCGGATGCGCTCGCTGTTTCGCCCTGGTGAGGAAGACCGGATCATTGAGGCACGGGAAACGTATCTGAACGAAGAGCCGCCGGAACTGCCCGTCATTCACAGAGAACCAGGAGAGAAGCTGAAGGAGCTGGAAGTCAAGAATTTATCGTACCATTATTCGAATTCGGAGAATGGCATAACGGATATTAATTTCCGCCTGGAGCGCGGCAAGTTTCTGGTGGTGACCGGACGAATCGGGGCGGGGAAATCGACGCTTGTCCGGACATTGCTGGGACTGCTGCCGAAACAGGAAGGAACGATCCGCTGGAACGGGGAAGAGGTGGATCCGGCAACCTTCCTTATGCCTCCTCGGGCGGCCTATACTCCGCAGGTTCCAAGGCTGTTTAGCGATCCCTTGAGAGAGAACATCGTGCAAGGGAAGAAAGAGCGGACCGAGGAAGCTCTGGAACGGGCTGTTCGGCTGGCGGTCATGGAGAAGGATATCGAGAATCTGGATCAGGGACTGGAGACGTTTGTCGGTCCGAGAGGCGTTATGCTGTCGGGGGGACAAATCCAGCGGGCGGCTACGGCACGCATGCTGATCACGGGCGCGGATTTATTCATTTTTGATGATCTGTCCAGCGCGTTGGACGTGGAGACGGAGCAGCAGGTATGGGATGGGTTGTTCAAGGAGCAGGGCGTCACTTGCATCGCGGTATCGCATCGGAGGGCAGCTCTTTCGAAAGCCGATCATATCATCGTCATGAAGGATGGGCGGATCGAAGCGGAGGGCAGCTTGACGGAGCTGCTCGCCACGAGCGAAGAGATGCAGCTGTTATGGCAGGGCGAGCAGTCCGCTGTCGAGGCTCAGGCCCCCGCAGAGGATGAAGCTGAAGTTAGTAAGGTATAACATCAAGTTTGGTTTGGAATTGGGGATGTAAGAACAGGTTTCGACAGGTTTAGATAGGTTTAGAGCAGGGCAGCTTCCGTTGGTGTGGAGGCTGCCTTTTTTTGTATAATATTTATGGGAAATAATGGGTCGGCATTCAGATGTATAAGGGAGAGAGATCTATATGAAGAATCGCAAATTCTTGGTAACGTTCGGTTATAACCTGGACCATAGCAATATCGATTACCTTGTGTCCGATCGCCTGTCCCGCCATAAGGGCTGGATTCAGAAGGATTACTTTGATCCGGTGCTGCACACAGGGGCTGCGTTTATTCTAAACTACCAGATCATCGACACGAATGCTGCCAGAGTCTCGCAGCGCTATTACTTGGATGATTACCACGTCACGGAAGCCAAGCTGCAAGGCTTTCTTTACTCGCTAAACAAGCTGAAGGGTACGCATGTGTTGTGCAATCCCAGGGTACAAGGACATCACTGGACCGTTATTGATGGGCACGAGTACAGCTGTTATGCCTATCAGACACTGGATGGAAGGGATCTGCGCTTCTTGCAGTACGAAGAGGATTCAGAAGAAGCTTCTCTTAAGAAGGGGGGGCCCCGGATTCCTACCTAGCCTTTCCCTCTGATTGCAGTCAAGAAGAGAAGGATCGGCGGCTGACCGACTGGATCATCGGAATTACTGAAGCGGGTAGGCAGCAGCCTTAAGTGTCACCGCCATTCATGATGGATACTCACTGCGTATTTCCACCACCGGGAGCAACGTAATTCGTTGCTGCGTCTGCATATCGTCAAACCTATCGTAAATTCCGTTTCGCTTATTCTATTATTTTACTTGCGAGAATAAGGATATAAATACAAGCCGATCGATAGGCTCGGGGAATAGGATGTAGAAGATGAATGGAAAGGGTGGGTTTACCATGGAATGGAGCGTCATTTTTCAATTGATCGACCCGCGGCTCTTCATGGTCGTTGCTGCCTGTTGGGTAATCGGATATGTGCTGAAGCAAACGCCGAAGGTTCCGAATTGGAGCATTGTATATTTGGTTATGGTCGTATCGATTCTGTTCACAACCGGCTTGATCGGCTGGAGCGTGGAAAATATCATTCAAGGCATACTTGCAGGGGCGTTTGCGGTATTCGGCCATCAGGCCGTTAAACAAACGGCAGAGGCGATTGCGACTAGAAAGAAGTAAGAACGGCTGAACGGCCCGGGATGATTTTTGCCTAAACCGAACTTTACCTGGCAGTCTGCCGCTTGAACCTGTTACTCTTAAGTCCATAAGATGATTTAAGGGAGCGTGAAGATTTGCAGAGAAAAACGTTGACGGTTGAGGCCCTGCCTGGATTTGAGCCGGAGATCGGCCGCTGGATATGGGGACTTGAGGATGTACGGCGAACGATATTGAAACGGCTGGAAGGGATTCGGTATGAGCAGTTGAACCATAGGGCGGACGGTCGGCAGTCGATCGGTTCGTTGTTGTACCATATTGCTTATATTGAAGCGGACTGGCTATACGCTGAGGTGCTTGAATCCGATTGGGATCCGAAAATAAAGGTCAGCTTTCCGTGGGACCACCGTACCGAAGATAACCGTCTTTCTGAAGTCCCGGATCAGTCACTGGATGAACACCTTCACCGTATGCAGAAGGTACGTCATGAACTGCTTACCCACTTCAAAAGCATGGACCTCTCGGACTGGAGGAAGGTCAGACAACTGGAACCTTACGATGTAACACCGGAATGGGTCATCTATCATCTGATTGAGCATGAGTCCCACCATCGGGGACAGATATTTCAGCTGTTAAGAGAATTAGAGCAATCTTAAAGAATCGAAAGTCCACTCCGATGAGAGTTTTGGCCTTCGCGGCTAAAGAAAGAGCTTTTTGAGGCTGCTGCTATTCACGTTCATATTCCCCGGGCAGGGAGCTTTCCTTGCTCTTTTTTTGTATACCCTGCAACGATCCAGATGTCAAAACGTAATAAGCATATAAAGAGCACGGTATCGGAGGAGATATGATGAATAATGAATTTTACGTCGGGTGGGGAACGCTGGCATTAATCAATGCGGGTTTGGCTCAAGGGAAAAATAGAACGGGATTAAACTGGTTTCTGCTATCCTTATTGCTAGGCCCGCTGGCAACCCTGATTCTTGTCCTGTCAGCTAAAAGGTAATCTGAATAATTAAAGAGCCGCCTCCCGGCATGGGAAGCGGCCTTTATCGGTTTACATCCGTTGAAACATAGCGGTGTCACGGCTGTAGTGCGTCAGATAACCTGTCTCTTCGTTGCGGATGCGGACGACATCCGGTGTGTAGCATTCAATGTAACCCCGCTCGATCTCCACGTATACGCTTGCGGGATCCTCTTCCCATACGGAAACCACCGTTTCCGATAAGGCGGCCGCGAAAAAATGGATGTCTTGCGATAGGTACCGGCTATTGCGGTCTGTATTCATTTATTTCATATCCCCTTGATGGTTAGAATCAGATAAAATGCGGTCTACTAGCTCGTTCATTCCCTTCCAGGAATCCTTCAGAATAAATTCATGCTGAATATGCGCGTTCCACGGACGCGGAATCAGAATGGTTTGTTTTCCGGCTTTTCTGGCGGCAATCGCATTATGGGGACCATCGTCAATCAGAAGATCAAATTCCACTAAATCCTTGCGTTTGGCCACGAAAAAATTCTCGAACGGAATAAAAGGCATATGCCGCTGCAGCCATCTCCATTTCTCGGGCACCGAGGAGGGGCGGGCTGCGGTAACAACAATGACGTCATAATCATGCGTCATTCTGTGGACTTCGTCAATCGTATATTCATCAAATAGTTCAAGTTCTTCATATAAACCCGGCTTTCCGAAGAAAAACTCCTCCGAGCATTCAGGATGCCAGATTTGGTGCAGGTTATAATCGGTAATCTGATCCAGCGTCAGCTGAGGATCCTTGTACTGCAGATTGTGATAATGAATGGCCTTGGGTATGAGATGGCAGATGGTATCATCCATATCGATGGCGACTATTTTTTTGCTCATATCGTCATTACTCTCCTGTTAATCATGAATTCTAAGAAACGATGATGTTCCGTAAATTGTAAGGGACAGGATGCTTGTTGGCAAACCGGAATCAAAAATGGGAGGGAGTAACATTTTCTTTCTCCTGACTCATTATAAACTAAGTATAGCATTAATGCGGCAACAACCTTCCTGATATTTCGCGGTTACGGGAATAACTTAATAAAGCCTTCATCCATTATGACAGTACATGTCATGATTGCCCTTTTATAATAAGAACACTACAGGGTACAAGGGAGGAACGGCCATGGAGCAAGAATATATCAACATTCGTGGAGCCAGAGAGAATAACCTGAAGAATGTGACGCTGCAAATTCCTAAACGAAAAATCACGGTCTTTACCGGCGTATCCGGGTCGGGCAAATCGTCCATCGTGTTCGATACCATCAGCTCGGAAGCTCAGCGGTTGCTGAATGAGACGTTTACCGCTTTTGTCCGCAACCGACTTCCACGGCACAGTCAGCCGGACGTCGATTCGATCGAGAACTTGTCGACGGCCATCGTCATCGACCAGAAGCGTCTGGGGGGCAATTCGCGATCCACGCTAGGGACGATTACGGATCTGTACGCCATACTCCGTCTGTTGTTTTCCAGGGTGGGACAGCCGTTTGTGGGATATTCCAACGTCTTTTCTTTCAATGATCCCCAAGGCATGTGTCCGGAATGTCAGGGAATCGGCAGGAAGGTCGAGCTCGATCTAAATAAACTGCTGGATACAAGCAAGTCTTTGAATGAGGGAGCGGTCCGATTCCCTATTTTCTCCGTAGATAGCTGGTATATGAAGAATTACACCATGTCCGGTTTCTTTGATAACGACAAGAAGCTGGCCGACTATTCCGAAGCGGAATGGGATCTCTTCCTGTACGGCAAGGAGGGGAAGGTAACGTTCCCGTCCAAGGGAGGACCGGTACAGTCCGACTTCGAAGGTCTCGTGTTGAAGTTTAACCGGCTTTATATTCAGAGAGACAGCAGTGAATTGTCGGAACGCACCTTGAATCACGTCAAAAATTTTATTACGCATGGCACATGCCCTTTATGCAAGGGGACGCGGCTTAGTCAAGCAGCATTAAGCTGCAGGATCAACGGCTATAATATCGCCGATTGTGCGGCTATGGAGATCGGGGAGTTAAGAGAGGTCATCCTGAATATCAAAGAGCCCATGGCTGCGAGTATGGTGGCCAGCTTGGCCGAGCGGCTGCAGCACTTGATGGATATGGGGCTGGATTACTTGACGCTGAATCGGGAGACGACCACGCTCTCCGGGGGCGAGTCGCAGCGGGTGAAGATGGTTAGGCATTTGGGCAGCAGCCTGACGGATATGATGTATGTTTTTGATGAGCCCAGCGTGGGTTTACATCCAAGGGATGTTCACCGGCTGAACGACATGCTCAGGAAGCTTCGCGACAAGGGCAACACGGTGCTGGTCGTGGAGCATGACCGTGACGTGATTGAAATTGCCGACCATGTGGTGGACGTGGGGCCGAATGCCGGTACCCGGGGTGGGGAAATCGTCTTCGAGGGCACGGTTGAGCAGCTGTGCAGCCAAGATTCTACGTTAACCGGGCAGTATATGAAACGTTTCATGCCGATGAAAGAACAGTTCCGGGTACCGACAGGACAGATGCGGATTGCCAATGCCAATCATCATAATCTGAACAATGTAACGGTGGATATCCCGGAAGGCGTGTTGACCGTGATCACCGGCGTAGCGGGGTCAGGCAAGAGCTCGCTGATTCATCACGCCTTCCTGTCCCTGCATCCCGAGGCTGTCGTCATCGACCAGTCTGCCGTCAGCACCTCGATCCGTTCCAATCCTGCTACCTATACGGGCATCATGGATGACATCCGGAGTTTGTTCGCCAAAGCTAACGATCAGAGTCCATCCCTATTCAGCTTCAATTCCAAAGGGGCCTGCCCCGACTGCCACGGGCTTGGTTTCATCTATACGGACCTGGCGTTCATGGAAGGCATCAAGTCTCCGTGCGACACCTGTGACGGCAGGCGCTTTAAGGATGATGTACTGCAGTATAAGCTCCATGGAAAAATGATTACCGATGTGCTGGATATGACCGTGCTGCAGGCGCTCGATTTTTTCGAGAAAAAAGAAATCAGGCGGCGGCTGGAGGCTTTGCACGATGTGGGCCTGCACTATCTGATCCTCGGACAGCCGCTAAGCACTCTGTCCGGGGGCGAAAGCCAGCGCATCAAGCTGGCCAGCGAGCTGCATAAGCAGGGAAAGATCTACGTGATGGACGAGCCGACGACCGGACTGCATATGTCGGATGTCGGGCATTTGCTGGACATGATGAATCGGCTCGTTGATAATGGCAGCTCGGTGATCGTGATCGAGCACAATCTGGATGTGATCCGTCAGGCGGACTGGATCATTGATCTCGGACCCGAGGGCGGCAGCAGGGGAGGCAGGGTCATGTTCGAAGGAACGCCTGCTGAACTGATCACGGCGGAACAATCGCTGACTGCGAAGTATGTACGGGGTTAGCGGGAATCCAAGGGGGCGAAGGCCGGTTCTTACCGGAGTCTGACCGAACCCATGCAGTATGTAACATGGGAGCAGGGAGGATTCGCTTTTCGTAGTTTTATAATGGACTTGCCAAAGGCCATGCCGCATACCCCCGCGGCATGGCTATTCTATGGTTGTTAGGCTTATAAGATCGCTTAAACGGCAATACTGTATGCTGCGACAGACCAAGTTGGTTAATGATGCGTGTAACGACTCGGTCTGCATTTCTAAATAAGCAGCATCTTTATTGTAAACGGGGGATACGACAATGCAGAAAGTATGGTGGAAAGAAGCCGTTGCTTACGAAATCTATCCGCGCAGCTTTATGGATTCGAATGAAGACGGCATCGGGGATCTGCAAGGGGTTATATCCCGCCTGGATTATTTGAAGGATCTCGGGATTGATGTTATATGGGTATGCCCCATCTATCGTTCGTCCAATAACGACAACGGTTACGATATCAGCGATTATCAGGATATTATGACGGAGTTCGGGTCCATGGCCGACTTCGATCAGCTGCTGGCCGAAATCCATAACCGCGGCATGCGGCTTATTATGGATCTGGTGCTCAATCATACCTCGGATGAACATCCGTGGTTTATTGAATCCCGTTCCTCAAGGACCAATTCGAAGCGGGATTACTATATCTGGCGGAATGCGAGGGATGGAGCGGAGCCGAACAATTGGGAATCCGTATTCACCGGCTCCGCTTGGGAATATGACGAGTTAACGGATCAATATTATCTCCATCTCTATTCCAAGAAGCAGCCTGATTTAAACATGGAGAATCCGGCGGTCAGGGATGATCTGGTCAAGATGATCCGTTGGTGGCTGGATAAAGGGATTGACGGTTTCCGCGTGGATGCGATTACCCATATTAAGAAGCTTCCGGGTTTGCCGGATATGCCGAATCCGAATCACCTTCGTTATGTCGACTCGAATCCCGGACATCGGAATATCGCGGGCATCCATGAATTTCTTCAGCAATTCAAACGCGAGGCGTTCGCTCATTATGACATTATGACGGTTGGCGAAGCGAGCGGCATTCCGATAGCGGAAGCAGACCGCTGGATCGGGGAAGAGAACGGGTCGCTGAACATGATTTTTCAATTTGAGCATGTCAATCTTGATTTCGGACTGGAAGGACGCTGGGATTATGCGGTCTGGGACTTGGCCGAATTGAAGCAGATCATGCATAAATGGCAGACGGGCCTTGAAGGCGTGGGCTGGAATGCCCTCTATATGGAGAATCACGATCAGCCGCGGTCCGTATCCCGTTTTGGCGATCCGGTCCATTATCATAAGGAATCGTCTAAGATGCTGGCTACTTTTTTTATGCTGATGCAGGGGACGCCGTTTATTTATCAGGGACAGGAAATCGGAATGACGAATGTCGAGTTTGCAGAGCTGAGTGATTATCGGGACGTGGAGATCTACAATTATTATCGCGAGCGGCTTCTGGACGGGAAAGACGTGTCCGAGACGATGCGTAGAATCGCGTACCGGGCTAGGGACAATGCAAGAACGCCGATGCAGTGGGATGACACGCTCTATGGCGGCTTCTCAACGGTTGTGCCGTGGATCCGCTGCAATCCGAATTATCATGAAATCAACGTAGAGCAGCAGCTAACCGATCCCGACTCCATTCTGAATTACTATAAAGCCTTGATCCGACTGCGCAAATCCAGTGAGGCGCTGATCTACGGAAAATATGAAGCCGTGCTTAAAGAGCATTCAGAAATTTTCGCCTATTCCAGATCGCTTGGGAACGAGACGTACTTGATTGTTCTCAACTTTTATAGCGGAACACCGGATTTTCAGTTCCCGGCGGAATGGAGTGAGCATCAACCGGAAGTTGTACTCTCGAATTACGAGCGCTCGGACCGAAGCTTCGACGAATTCGCGCTACACCCTTATGAAGCAATAGTTTATCGTGTAAACTAAGTGGGTAAGCGATTTCTTGAGATGAGAGGTGAAAGCAGCTTGTCACAATTCAATATGATGTCTGCCGCCGTTCTTGATCGCCCGTTATCCATCGGGGTGAAGCAGGTTCCCATTCCCGAGCCGAAGCCGGATGAAGCCTTGATTCAGGTGTACTGCATCGGCATATGCGGCTCGGACGTGCATTACTATGAGCATGGACGGATTGGCAGGTATGAGGTGAAGGAACCGCTGATTCTGGGGCATGAGCTTGCCGGCGTTGTGGTAAGGACGGGGGAGAAGGTAAGAAATGTCTCCGTTGGTGACCGCGTGGCCGTGGAACCGGGCGTAACGTGCGGGCGCTGCTCTTATTGTAAAAGCGGACGTTACAACCTGTGTCCGGATGTTGTATTTATGGCAACCCCGCCGGTTGACGGGGCTTGGGCCGAATACGTTGCGGTGCGAAGCGACTTCCTGTTCCGGCTGCCGGATGAAATGTCCTTTGAGGAAGGCGCTTTGCTTGAACCGCTGTCCGTAGGACTCCATGCCGTACGACGGGGGCGTATCCGGCCAGAGGACCGGGTGCTCGTGCTCGGACTGGGGCCGATTGGCTTGCTTGCCATGGAGGCGGCCAAAATGTCCGGAGCCTCTCAGGTATATGGCAGCGACGTCGTGGAATACCGGCGTGATCTGGCCCTGCAGATGGGAGCCTCCGGCGTGATCAATCCGATGGGCGAATCCGTTTCGCAGCGATTGAACGAACTGACGGACGGCAATGGCATTGATCTTATTATTGAAACGTCGGGCAACGCCGGGGCCATCGCGGATTCGATCGGATATGTGAACCGGGGAGGCCGGATCGTGTTTGTAGGTCTGCCCACAAAGGATGCGATCCCGGTGGATATTGGCGCTTTGGTTGACGCCGAGCTGGATGTATATGGCGTGTTCCGCTACGCAAACACGTACCCGGCGGCTATTCAGATGCTGCAAAACAAGGCCAGCCGCATACGCGACATCATCACCCACCAATTTTCCTTGGATCAGATCGAGGAAGCCGTAGAGCTTGCTCGCACGCACAAGGACACCAGCGTAAAGGTCATGATCTATCCTCATCCAAACGCTTAAGGTTGTTCGCGGCCTGGAGAGTCGCTTCCGGAGCTGTCGTGTAAAAAACGCGCCAATGCAGCGTAATGGACCATCATCAAAAAGCACCGCTCCAACACTTGTCGGAGCGGTGCTTTTTTTCGCGTTACCGGTTAGTTCGGGCGTTCATTACTCATCCAGCTGTCGATGCGCAGATCATCGCCGTAGCTGGCGCGGGCCGAAATTTCGCCGAGCTTCTGCTCGGCTTCCTCGCGGGTATCGAACCCGCCGATGACCGCGATGAAGTCGTTGCTGGCCGTCTTAATGAAGGTCACGTCGTCTTCCATATAAATCTCTTCAAGGATGGCGAGGGATTCCCCTTGCGGCATGGCTTCACTGCGGATATAGAAGACCTCGCGCGGGGTGACCGGCTCTCCGGTCGAAGTGAGCTTCAGCTCAATATAGCCGGGGTCTTTATATTCGGATACGGTATGTTTCACGCCATCCTTCAGTTCAACAACAAAACGCATGGCCGAGTCGTCCAGAATCACATTCTCATAGACATCCTTCACCAGCGGCAGAGCCAGCATGTCTTTCTTGAGGGTTTCATAATCAAATTTTCGTACTCCGTTAAACGTGAAGATCAGACGGTTTGGCGCATCCCGATGATCCACTGTGTAGGCCGGGACACTGGAAACGGACTTGCCTTCCTGGTTAAATTGAATTTTTAATACGTCTTCGGAAGCTTCCGTGCCCACGGTAACACCGTCGGTCCGCTCGCCTCCGCCCCCGAACTGCAGAACCTGAACGATGCTGCCCACCACAGGGACTTTGGATAAGGCGTTGGCCACCGTCGGGATGTTGACCACGAATAGCAGGGCAACGGCAGCTGCAACAACGGAAGAGTATCTCGTCAAGCGCATGGAGCGTTTGCGGGCAGCCGCCTTTTTCTGTGCAGCATCGATAACGCCGGTTAGCTGGGCGGGGATTTCAATGTGTTCGTAGCGTTCTTTTCCTGTCATAGGCTATCGACCTCTCCCTCGATTAGATATGATTTTAATTTTCCGATAATACGATAAAACCTGGTCTTGACGGTACTTTCGGACACGGATAACACATCCGCCATTTCTCGAAAACGCAGGTCTTCAAAAAACTTCAAAATGATGTAGGTTTTCTCCTCCGGCAGCAGTCTGTCCAGCGCATCGTACAGATCCATCTTCTCTTCCAGCGGTACGGCATGCTCTTCGGCTGCATAGTCCTGCGTCTGGTCTTCCATATAAGTAACCCGCTTCTTGCGACCGAGATGGTCGATGGCAGCGTTAATGACGATCCGGGTCATCCAGGAATCAAAATACTGCGGCGTGTTCATCCGATCGTAAGCGAGATATCCCTTATAGGTTGCCTCGGAGACGATATCCAGCGCCTCCTGTTCATTTTTGACATAGCAATAGGCTACCCGGTACAACTTGTTTTTGCATTTCTCCATATTTTCGCTGAACTGTTGCTGCTTCGACTCTTTCGCTCTCAGTTCACTCACCCCTAACTACTAGCACTAGTATTCATGTCATGGCACGAATTCGTGTCATCTATTCATTCATTGGCCGGATTGGATCATGCTCAAGTACTTGAGTGCGCTTGACTGATCATTAGACCGTGGAGGGGGCCAAATAGTTTTAACCGGGGATAAAAAAATCCATGAACTTAACAGAAGTCCTTAACGGTGTTACTATATTAACCATATAAAATGTACGGAGGCCAGAACATGTAGGTTTTTCTACCCTAACCCATACAACTAAATACAGAATTGGGGTAGAAAGATGAAGAGGAAATCTTTTCGATATCTCTGGATCGGTCAGGCGCTCGCCAATAGCGGCGATTTATTTTACATTGTCGGTCTGATGGCTATGATCCATGAGATTACAGGATCTGCCATGCTGATGGCTATGGTACCCTTTCTCACGACGATGGCACGGTTTATAAGCGGGAGCTTTGCACCCGTATTGATGGATAAATACAGCCTCAAGTCACTGCTTGCTTCGTCTCAGATCGGAAAAACGGCCATGCTGTTTCTGTTGTTGGTAACCTGCTATGTGCTGGGAGAGCAGGAGGTGACGGTGTATGCAATCCTCGGATTCGTATTCCTCATCTCTCTGCTCGATGGCTGGGCTGCACCTGCAAGTCATGCCATGCTGCCGCGTCTGGTGGATGCCGCTGAGCTGACGAAAGCGAACAGCTTTGTTGCCATCGTGGATCAGTTGATCCAACTGGGAGGCTGGGCCGTTGGGGGACTGCTGGTCGCAGCCTTGGGCGGAAGCAACGTGATATGGTTGACCTTTGCTCTGGCCCTGGCAGCCGCTGTCTGCATGAAGATGATCGAGGATCGGCATGAATCCACTCCGGAACAGAAAGAGAAGGCGCGCGTTTCGAATTGGCGTTCCATTCAGGAAGGCTGGACACTCATTTGGAAACAGCCTTCTATTCGGGCGATTCACGTGATTTATGTATTGGAGACGATGGCGGGCGTGATTTGGATCGCGGCGACCATCTACGTGTATGTAGCCGATGTGCTGCACAGGGAAGAGGCATGGTGGGGATATATCAACGCAAGCTTTTTCCTGGGACTTATGCTGGGCGGACTGTTTGGCATGAGAGGCGCAGGGCTGATCGACCGCAACATCCGCAAGTTCGTTATCTGCTCTTCCTTCGGCATCAGTATCATGACGTTTGGTTTTGGGTTGGCCTCGGTGCCTTGGCTGGCCCTGGTGTTCTCGGCAGGCTACAGCTTAAGGCAGTCTCGCTTCAGACTACACTGCAGCGGGGCGTATCTGTCCATGTATTGCCGAAAGTGTACGCTGCCCAAAGCGCGCTAGTTTCGCTGGTATTCGGCTTATCCACCCTGTTATTTGGTTTCATAACCGATGAATTCGGCGTTCGGGCTACGTATATCATCGCTGCCACGGTGCTGTTCATCTCGGGATGCTACGCATTACGGATACGAACGAGATTGCCGGAGTCAGGGGAGGGGCTTGAACAAGGACGGATCGGCATCGAATAATCATTAAACAAAAGGCGAGCTTAAGGCTCGTCTTTTTTGCATGCATAAATGGATCCGGACACGAGCTACAGCAAGCATCATCAATACGGTTTACTGAACGTGAAACCTTAATAATCGCGGGGCAATACTGGTTTTGAAAATCTTTCGAGAATCCGGTTGACAATCCATCTACTACGTATTACGATATACCTGTAGTAGGTCACACTGAATACCGACAACACTGAGCAATGAGGTTGCAAAAATATTTTAAAGAAATTGTTGACATCCCTTACTACTTAGTATTACAATGTACATGTAATGAGTAATACTTAATAGCGTGTTTTTCCAAATGCTATTAAGTAAAAAATTCCCTTAGTACTATGTTATACTGAATATAGGTAATACTGAATAGGGGAGGGACGAAATAAAGGAGGCTTTCCAATATGGAAAATTTAACTGAAATGCTGAAGGGTTCGCTGGAAGGCTGCGTGCTGGAAATCATCAGCCGCCGTGAAACCTATGGCTATGAGATTACCCGCCGTCTGAACGAGCTTGGCTTTACCGAAGTCGTGGAAGGGACGGTCTACACCATACTCGTGCGGTTAGAAAAGAAAAAGCTGGTGAACATTGAAAAGAAACCGTCAGATATGGGGCCGCCGCGCAAGTTTTACTCACTTAATGAGGCGGGCCGTCAGGAGCTTGAATTGTTTTGGGAAAAATGGGATTTCTTATCCTCCAAAATCAACGTCTTGAAGTCAAATTAGCTTCATAAGATATTCCGTCCGATATTTGTGTGGTGCCTTGTTCAGCTTTATATAAAAGGAGGGAAAATAATATGTTGGAAATGTTCAAAAAAATGATTGGTGATAAAAAAGAGTACAAAATGATGATGGCACGGGTTGAAGCCCTTCCAGAGGATTACCAGTTTGTGTTTAAGAAAATTCAAAACTACATGTGGAACTTCTCAACGGGCAACGGGATGGATATGCTGCACATGCAGTATGAATTAATCGAGTTGTTCGAAGCCGGTGCGGCCGATGGCAGACAAGTGCTGGAGATCACTGGTGACGACGTGGCGTCCTTTGCCGATGAACTAGTGGCAAACGCTAAAACCTATGTAGCCAAGTATCGGGAAGATTTGAATCAGGATATCTTGAACCGATTGGGAAAAAAATAACTCCAATAGATAATACGACTGATTAGCTGGTTATCAAATGTGACTTACCGCCTTCGCTATTCAGTTAATTTTTGACCCAGTAGTAAGTTATACAGATTATCAGTCATACTAAATAGATGGGTGAAGGCAATCCAGCTCCGCAAGGCGCTTATTATAAGGAGGATAAAATATGAGAAATGCAGCGATTTCTGTAAAAGGGTTAAAAAAACCTTTAAAGACAAAGAAGTCTTAAAGGGGGTGGATTTTGAGGTGCAGCGCGGCGAAATTTTCGCACTGCTGGGTTCCAATGGAGCGGGCAAGACGACGACAGTCAATATCCTCTCGACGCTGATGAAGCCCGATGGCGGGGAAGTAGGTATTTGCGGCTTTGACGTCCAGCGTCAACCGGATCATGTTCGCCAGAGCATTAGTCTGACAGGGCAGTTTGCAGCTTTGGACGGCATGCTCACCGGGCGGGAAAACCTGATGATGATCGCCAAGTTGCGGGGAGTTTCCAATCCTGCTCAAGTTGCCGACAATTTGCTTGCAAGATTCAGCCTGACCGATGCGGCTAATCGCCGGGCAGACCAGTATTCCGGCGGGATGAAGCGCCGGATTGACATCGCCATGAGCCTGATCGGGACGCCAGCCGTCATTTTTCTCGACGAACCGACGACAGGGCTTGATCCCGAAGCGCGAATTGAAGTCTGGGATACCGTCAAGGAGCTTGCCGGCGGCGGCACGACCATCTTGCTGACGACCCAGTATCTGGAGGAAGCCGAACAGTTGGCGGACCGTATCGCCATCTTGCATAGCGGAAAAATCATCACGACCGGTACGCTTGCCGAACTCAAGGCGATGTTCCCGCCAGCGAAAGTGGAATACATTGAGAAGCAGCCGACGTTGGAGGAAATTTTCCTCGCGATCATCGGCAACAAGGAGGCGATGTAAATGAAAAACAAAACAGGGACATTACTAGGACGTTTAATGCGCAACATCTTGCGCAGCCCGGATACGATTATCACGGTGGCGATTACGCCGATTATGATGATGCTGCTGTTTGTCTACGTATTTGGCGGTGCCATAGAGACAGGTACGAACAACTACGTCAATTATTTATTGCCGGGAATCCTGTTGATGGCTGTCGCATCCGGCGTCGCTTACACTTCACTGCGGCTGTTTACGGATATAAAAAGCGGGTTGATGGCGCGTTTCGTCACTATGCCCATCAAGCGCTCTTCGATATTGTGGGCTCACGTGTTGACCTCGCTAGTTTCTAATGCACTTACTGTTGTTGTGGTTTTCCTTGTCGCGCTGCTGATGGGCTTCCGTTCAAGCGCGAGTATCCTGGATTGGCTTGCGGTAGCGGGGATACTAGGGTTGTTTACGCTGGCGCTGACATGGCTGGCGGTCATCCCTGGATTGACAGCGAAGTCTATGGAAGGGGCGACAGCCTACTCGTATCCGCTGATTTTCCTGCCGTTTATCAGTTCGGCCTTTGTCCCCACCGAAACCATGCCTAAAATGGTTCGGGCGTTTGCAGAGAACCAACCCGTGACATCTATCGTGAATACGATTCGTTCCCTCTTGTATGAAGGGTCTGTTGGGAACGGGATCTGGGTTGCGCTTGGCTGGTGCGTCGGCATCATGGTCATCGCTTACTTCTTCGCCAGTAAACAATTTAAACGCCAGTTAGGGTAAGTACACCATGATGAAATAGCCATATCAATAGTCAGCCGCTAGTGAAAGAGGCCCTCCCTTGTTATGCAGGGGAGAGCCTTTTTTTTGGATTGCTATGTTGTTATCGTGAAGGGCCGATGGCTATCCAGGACATGAAACCATAGGCGAGATTGCAGTTAGGCTGGCGGCTTACTTCTAGGACGGCGGCATCCTCACGCTGGGATTTCAAGGAGATCTGGAAGCCAGGATTATTGCTCATTCCCACAATGATATAGTTGATCCCAGCAAAAGCCTCCTCGAATTGGACGGTCACCTCGGTCAAGGCTTCAGCTCCAAATACAAAAGGCGTCATGCCGAATTGCTGCAGCTTCGGCTGGCCGGCTGCGCTGCGTATTGGCGCAAAGCTTAAATGTTCTGCCGTTACGGCACCTTTAGTCAATTGTTGTCCGGTAACGGCTCCGTCGGCCAGATGGGCGCTTGTGACGGCGCCGTTTGCAAGTTTATCGCTATCAATGGAGCCTTCGGCTAACGTAAAGTTATTGAAGGCATCCGGTCCAAGATGCTTGCTGCCGATGGTTCCGTCGGCAATTTGCGCTCCGGTAAGTGAGCCGTCAGCAATGTGCGTGCTCGTGATGGAAGCCTCGGCAATCTTGCTGCCGTCAACCGATCCTTCGGCCAACGTGAAGTTATTGAAGGCATCCGGTCCGAGATGCTTGCTGCCGATGGCCCCGTCGGCAATTTGCGCTCCAGTGACGGAGCCGTCAGCAATGTGCGCGCTCGTAATGGAAGCCTCGGCAATCTTGCTGCCGTCAACAGATCCTTCGGCCAACGCGAAGTTATTGAAGGCATCCGGTCCGAGATGCTTGCTGCCGATGGCCCCGTCGGCAATCTGGGTACCAGTAAGCGAACCTTCAGCTACATGCAATCCAGTGATGGAAGCCTCAGCAATCTTGCTGCCAGTAACCGATCCTTCGGCCAACGCGAAGTTATTGAAGGCATCCGGTCCGAGATGCTTGCTGCCGATGGCCCCGTCGGCAATCTGGATACCAGTAAGCGAACCTTCAGCTACATGCAATCCAGTGATGGAAGCCTCAGCAATTTTGCTGCCAGTAACCGATCCTTCGGCCAACGTGAAGTTATTGAAGGCATCCGGTCCGAGATGCTTGCTGCCGATGGCCCCGTCGGCAATCTGCACGCCAGTCAGAGAGCCGTCAGCAATGTGCGTGCTCGTGATGGAAGCCTCTGCAATCTTGCTGCCGTCAACCGATCCTTCGGCCAACGTGAAGTTATTGAAGGCATCCGGTCCAAGATGCTTGCTGCCGATGGCTCCGTCGGCAATCTGCGCTCCAGTGAGGGAGCCGTCAGCAATGTGAGCGCCTGTAATGGAAGCCTCAGCAATCTTGCTGCCAGTAACCGATCCTTCGGCCAACGCGAAGTTATTGAAGGCATCCGGTCCGAGATGCTTGCTGCCGATGGCCCCGTCGGCAATCTGCGTACCAGTAAGCGAACCTTCAGCTACATGCAATCCGGTGATGGAAGCCTCAGCAATCTTGCTGCCAGTAACCGATCCTTCGGCCAACGTGAAGTTATTGAAGGCATCTGGTCCAAGATGCTTGCAGCCGATGGCTCCGTCAGCAATCTGTGCGCCCGTCAGCGATCCTTCAGCAACGTGCTTGCCGGTGATGGAATCGTCAGCAATCTTGCTGCTTGTAATTCCACCGTCCTGCACAAGTTCCGTTGTGATTGCGCCGGCTTCGATATGCTGCGAACCGATGCTGGAAATTTGCAGGTGATGGGGAAGAACGGCACCCTCCGCCAGCTGCCTCGATTTTACGGCCCCCGGCTGCAATTGATCGACGCCAACGCTGTCCGGCTGCAGGTGGACATGACCGACAGACTGATTTCCAAGATGCGCTGCGTTGATCGAGTACGGCGCCAGGTGATGGCTTTGAATCGAGAATAATTCAATATGCTTGGAGCTCACAGCGCCTTCGGCAAGATGTCCGCTCTGGATCGACTCTCCGGCGATATGCTCAGGAAGGACAGCGTCGTTCGTGATATGTGCGGACTCTATGCTTTCGGCTTGAATGTGCCGGGCATTGACAGAGCCGGAAGCAAGATGGCGTCCAGTCACCGATCCTTCATCCATATGCTGTGACTTCACAATATCCACGCCCAGATGGTCAGACTGGACGCTCGCTTCTTGCAGATGCACTGCTGAAATGGAAAGAGGCTTGATCTTGTCACCACTCACGGCGTTCGCCTGCAGCGCGGATCCCGAGACCGACGAAGGCGAGAGATGGGCTTCCGTAATCGATTGCGACCCGATTTTTACGCCCGGTATGCTGCCGTCGGCAAACAACGCTTCCGCCGAGCGGCTTTCATCGGCCAAATGGCTTAACATGATGGATTTTTTCTTCAAGTGATAACCATGAATGGCTTCCTGCACGATATGTTTGCCCAGGATGGATTCCAGTCCCAGATGTGCGCCCTCTACAGCTTGCGGAGCGATTTTTTCCGAAGTAACGGCCTTGTTCTGAATTGCTTCGGAAGTCACCGCACTCGGCGAGAGATGAGTGGATTGAACGGCCTTTGGAGCTATTTTGCCAGCAGAGACACTGCTCTCAGCCAGTTTATTAGAAGTTACGGAAAGGTCTGTCAGTTTATCGGTGGTCACGCTTTCCGGAGACAGCTTCGGTGAGGTTACGGCGTGGTCCCCCAGATGTCGAGGCGCAATAACCCCATCGCCGATCGAGGACTCCACGATGCTGCCTGCGGCAATTTTATCTGTCGTTACCGCACCCTGGGCGAGCGCTTGAGTCCGTACGCTTCCCTTCTGCAGATGACGGCTGGCAATAGAGCCATCGGCCAGATGCTGCTCGCGAACCGCACCGTTTTGCAGAGCTTCGGCGCCTACACTGCCCCCTGACAGATGCTGCTGCTGAATGGCCTCACTGGCAATATTGCCGGAGGTCACGCCATGCTTAGCAATAATGGCTCCGCCAACCGATCCAAGCGCAAGCTTTTGGCTCGTCACGCTCTCAGGGGCCAGCGTCTCTTCTCCGACGGATGCGGGTTGAAGATGCTGTTTTCCGATCGCTCCGTCAGCCAGATGCTGCTCCGCTATCGTTTTGGGATGAATGGCGCGCCCTATGACGCTTTGAGGCGCGAGATGCTTAGGTAAGATGCTGCCCTCGGCAATGTGCTCGGCGTTTACTGCATCCGCAGCGAGATGCCGGGTTTGAATGGCATTCGATGCAATTTGGTCCGATTCCACCGTGCCCTTAGCCAGATGGCGCGTTTGGACGGCTTCATTGGCAATTTTGTTAGGAAGTATGCTCTGATCCGCGATTTTCGAAGCCGTCACCGCCTGTTCCACCAGCTTCACCGTATGGACGGATTGATCGGCAAGCTTGGAGCTTGTGACACTGGAATCAGCCAGATGGCGGGCGGATACTGCATTGATGCTGATCTGATCGGAACCGATAGAGCCAGGCCGGATTTGCTCTGATCCTATGGCGCCGTCCGCTAAATGGCGGGCGCTGAGCGAGCCTTCTTCAATATGTCCGGCATTGATGGCACCATCTGCAATTAGGCCTGACCCGATGCTGCCGGCAGCAATATGCTCTGCAGTTACAGCTTCGCTTGCCAAATGCTTACTTTCGATGCTTTGCGGTTTTATGTGGGACGCTGAGATGGCGTCATCGGCGATTTTTTTTCCTGTTACGGCACCTTCACGGATTTTGGTCGAAGTGACTGCATCTTCTGCAAGCTTGGAGCTATGGACGCTCTCATTAGCGAGATGTCGGGTTTCTACGGCGCTGGATGCGATTTTGTCTCCTTGAACCGCTTGGTCTTCGAGCAGGTCGGTTGTCACGAGAAGCTGTTGAAGATGACGTGCAGTAATAGCCCCATCCGCGATTTTATCGCTAACTACGGCGTGGTCTGCCAGCTTCTGCGAGGTTATACTGCCATCCTTGATCTTGCTGGCATTCACGGAACCGTCTCGAAACTTGCGCGTAGATAAGATGCCATCCATTAGATGTTCACCCGTGACCGATAATGGCGCAATTTTTCCTGAAGTCACGGCTTCGTCGGCAAGGTGCAGACTGGTGATGCTGTAGTCTTGTATGGCTTCAGGCCCAACCGCACCACGCGACAGCTTGGATGCTGTGACCGCTCTCGAAGCGATCCGACTTTCGGTTACCGCATATTCCCCTATATCCTCTGTATATATGAATGCGCCCTTAATTTCAGGCATTTCCTTCTCCATAATCAGCTGCACATGCTCGATCTCCATCTCGGGAAGGGAGGGGGGATCGGTAGGTACGGTCAGGGTGTCAGCGGCTACAGCATCTTCTGTAGGCAAGCTGGAATCTTCGTCAGATATCGATAATGGGGTGTTTTCTTTGTTTTCTTTTTCTTCTTGTTTTAATTCCATGATGCCGATAAGATCCTCATCCAGATCCATAATGGTTGCTGCTGAAAGAATGTGGGCATCTTTATCTTTTTTTGGGCTGCGTCCTTTATTTCGCTCGAGCAGATCGAGTTCCCTCGTAGTGGGATCTACCCTGTAGGGCTGGGAAGAGGAAGATGATGGGCTTTTCTTCTTTTTCTTCAAAACAACACGCTCCTTCCGAATACTCATCGTCTCCGGTATCATATGCAGCCGTTTAGGCGGCTGTCACTGGTCTTTTGGGATTCGACAAACGAAAGGGCAGCGTAACATGGAAAAGGACCCGGCCAAAGGCCGAGTCCTTGATTGAGCGCTAGAAAGCACATATAAAATTTAACCCCTGACGGCCAGTAACGGCTGTACAGTCGGTTCCGTATTTGAAGTTTCTTCAAGAATCTTTGCTTCTAAAACGACAAAAGCCCTGCCTCTCTTTCGTCCTTGCGGCTCCGATGACCGCGCCAGTGTGAATCAGAAATCCGTTCCATAAAACTCTTACTCTTAGGGTCATAAAATAGGAATTTGCACTTCAACAGAGATGTAAATAACCATGTTTCGAGGAACTAACGGGGTTAAACTTCATATAACAATTACTTATTATAGCACAGGTACTCGTAATAAGCAAAGATATTCAAATGTATATTAGAATGTTATGCAAAAACGCTTGATTTTTTCTGGAAATCCAACGATATTCATATTAACAGTTTTTTCTTGCAAATTCTGCTGTTGGGATCTTGTGTTGTAGCATCATGTCGAATACGTTCGGATTCACACCTGCCTTGCCGATGTTTATTATCTGTTAATGAAAGTAGGCGAACGATGCAACTGTATAAGTCTTTTCTTAAACAGCTAATCCGGAACTATATGATCGGGTCCATTGCAGCTGTGCTTGTTGTGGGTGGCGTATTAATGGTAACGACTCTGGAAATTCCTATTGAGGAAGGCGCGCGCCTTGTGGTCATACTGACCATTTCATTCATGGTGATGATTGCGTCCGAGCTGACCGTCTTTCTTCGGCATTTACGACCGATTCACGCGGGGTTTCATGAAGGACATACGGATTTGGAAACGTTGGAAAAAGCATATTTGAGCATACACCGTATGCCGCGTTTGGCGGTATACCGTATATTCGGACCTCATCTGCTCGGCTTGTCGCTTCCGGCCATTCTGCTGACGGTTTGGATGATGGAGCAGGGCAAACTGAATTTTCCGCCGTTCTATATATGGCTGGCTTGCCTGGGGGCGGTCCTGCTAGCCAGCTGTCATGCCATGATCGAATTTTTCCTGACGATAGCCGCCATTCGCCCTTTGATCAAGGAGATTCGGCGGCAGGCGTTATCTCGTTATGGCGTGGACTTCTCCCTTGAGGGCCATGTATTCATGGCGATTCGGACAAAATTTTTGCTCAGCACGATGTTAATCGGCACTTTTCCGCTGTTTTTGTTTAGTCTGGCGGTCCAGATTCGTCTGGAGGGGCTCAGCCAGATCGTAGCTCAGCAGTACTGGGGCTGGGCGGGATTTATATTGCTGCTTGGCGTCGGTTTTGCTTATATCGGCGCCTGGCTCTTGACCCAGGATTTACAGCGGCCGATCCGGCAGCTGTACCGGGCGATGAATGAGATTAAGGAGGGGCGTCTGATTCAGACCTCCAATCTCTATTCTGATGAATTTTCCAATCTGATCGCGGGTTTCAATATGATGGTTCGCGGGCTGCAGGTGCGCGAGGAGCGAAACCGCAAGCTGCTGGACAGTTATTTTGCCGCCCTGGCAGCGGCGCTGGATGCCAGAGATCCTTACACGGCCGGCCATTCGCTTCGGGTAGCGGAGTATTCGGTGTTAATCGGCCGTCTGGCGGGACTCAGCGAAGAGCAGGTTGATCTGCTGCACAAGACGGCATTGCTGCATGATATCGGCAAGATCGGAGTTCGGGACAATATTTTGCTGAAGGAAGGGAAACTGACGGCAGAGGAGTTCGATCAGGTAAAGGCCCACCCGGCTCAAGGAGAGAACATTCTGCTGCAGATCGAGCCTGCCGATGCCATGGCTCCTTATCTGGAAGGGGTACGGTCCCATCATGAGCGCTATGATGGAGGCGGGTATCCTGACGGGTTGAAGGGGAAGGAGATTCCGTTGTTTGGACGGATTATTGCCGTGGCCGATGCCTATGATGCCATGACGTCGGACAGGCCGTACCGCAGCGGCATGAAATCGGCGGATGCCTTGAACATACTGGAAGCCGGCAGGGGAACCCAGTGGGACCCCGATTATGCGGGCATATTCGTTAAATATATGAAAGCGGAGAAGAAGGTCATTACGATCCGCTAGTAGGTGGATAAGCAGGGAATCGCAGCTGATTCTATGGATAGGAATGAGAAGAGACCGTACCTGTGCAGGTAAACGGCCTCTTTTTTGTGCGCCTGTCGTTAAAATATCACTGCCCCTTAGAGCAGCCAATAAATGGGTACTCGGCTGCTTCGAGAGTCGGCGAGGAGTGAATACGGAAATTAGATCATTTGGTGAGCCGTATCGATTTCCGTGCTTTCTTCATGTTTCACATGCTTCTGTTTGCGATGCATCCAGCTTGCCAGCCATGTGCTGATCTCATACAGACCGATGAGCGGGATGGCAACCATCAGGTGAGATACGAGATCAGGCGGCGAGATCAGCGCCGCAATGATCACCAGAACGACGTAGGCATACCGCCTCATCGTATGCAGGATAGCCGGACTTAATATGCCTATTCGCGTCAGAAACAGGACGACAACGGGCAGCTCGAAGGCAAGGGAGAGCGGGATAATGATATTGAACATGAATCCGAAGTACTGGGCAACGCCGTACGTTTCGACAAGGTCCATCTGACCGTTGATTCCTGTCGTAAAAGCAAGACTCATCGGAAAAACGACAAAGTATGCAAAGGCAACCCCTATAAGAAAACATAACGCGGAGAAAGGGATAAACCGAAGGGCCGCTCTCTGCTCGCGGTTGTTCAGTCCCTGATTGACGAACAGCCATATTTGATAAAGGGCAAAGGGCAGGGTAGGAAGCAGCGATAATACGATGCTTATGCTCATATAGATGCGCAGTCCATCCCAAGGCGAGAACACGTTCCAGGTTACCTGAAAGGCCGGTGAGTGATGCTTTAACATGGATAACACATGAGGGGCAGCAATGAGGCCTGCCGCCATGCTCAGAATGAAGACGGCAGCTATCAGTAGGATCCGTTTTCTAAGTTCGGCGATGTGCTCAAGCAGCGTCATGGTACTCTTGAACTCCATAGGCTTCGTCACTCCTTCGGTCATCATCGGAAGATGGGCGTGCAGCGCTGTTTTTTCGTTTTGTTCAATTCCTTCAGTTCAAATGTATTAAATCCCTCCTGCATTTTTTGATGGATTTCCTGGATGCTTTTCACATCCTCAAAAGAATATCGACGATTTCCTCCCTTCGTACGCTTCGGAAATATAAGCTTTCGTTCCTCGTAATACCGAATTTGCCGTTCCGTCAAGCCGGTCAGTTCGCAAACAACCCCAATACTCATCACCTTACTCTCCATAATCTTTACCTCCTATGTAAGTATTGTTAACCCTGAGCTATTGTTCCTGGCTTGGGATTAAAAACGAAGAAGATAAAACGGCAATAATTTTGGCGATTTCATTTTTATTGGAAGGATTTATGACATGATTTTATGAGAAAGAAGGTGAAAAAGCAATCATTTTTCAAAAATAAAAAAACTATGTAAGAAAACCTAACAAAATTTAAGCCAAACCTTGTTTTCTCTGCTAAGATCGGCTCATGAATCCAATCACAAACTAGCGAAGGAGTGAACGAGGGTGGCTACAAAAGAACAACCAAAAGAGATGACCCGGAGGCAATTTCTGACGACTGTTGGCAAGGTGGGTGGATCTGTCGCCGTCTTCAGCTTGATGGGTACGATGGGGCTCCTTACGCCAGAAACGTTGAAAGCAGCGGAATATACGCCTCCCGGAAAAAATGACCTGAATCTAAGCGGCCGCGGTGGCAAGAAGATTGTTATTCTCGGCGCAGGAATCGCGGGTTTGACGGCAGCGTATGAGCTCGGTCTGGCAGGTTACGACTGCACGATATTGGAAGCAAAAAGCTTTGCCGGCGGGCGCAACTGGACGATCCGCAAAGGAACCTCCATTGCGGAGATCGGATTCGGCCGTCAGACTTCCCGTTTTGATAACGGGCTGTACTTCAATGCAGGTCCGATGCGGATTCCGCAGTTTCACGTCACGCTGGATTATTGCAAGAAGTTTGGCGTAGCCATCGAGCCATTCAACAATGTGAATGAGAGCGGCTACTACTATAACGAGAACGTGGGGGCTTTATCCGGGCAGCGCGTCCCCAAACGTGCAGCCAAAGCTGACGTGCGCGGTTACGTGGCCGAGATGTTGGCCAAAGCCGTGAATCAAAATGCGCTGGATCTGCCGCTGACAGCGGAAGAGAAGCTGAAGCTGGTGGATTATCTGAAGGCCGAAGGAGATCTGAATCCGGATCTGTTCTACAAGGGATCCGAGCGCGGCGGGTATAAGGAGGAGCCGGGAAGCCGCCTGGATGCCGGTGTGCTCCGGGATCCATTCGATTTGAAGGCGATCATCAATTCCGGCTTCGGCAAATATTTCAGCAACGAGTACGGTTACGATCAGCAGATGATGATGTTTCATCCCGTTGGCGGCATGGACGCCATCATCAAGGCATTTGAGAAAAGAATCGGCAACCGGATCAAGTACCGGGCAGAGGTGAAGGAAATTCGCCAGTCCTCTTCCGGTGTGCGGATCGTGTACACGGACGGCAATTCCGCCAGAGAGCAAGAAATCCGCGGCGATTATTGCATCTGCACCATACCGTTGACGGTATTGAAAAAGATCCCGGCCGATTTCTCGCCGGAGATGTCCAAAGCGATCAGCAGCGTCGGTTACGCTTCCGCAGGTAAAATCGGCCTGCAGTTCAAACGGCGCTTTTGGGAAGAAGACGAATATTTATATGGCGGCAGCAGCTTGACGAATATGGACATTACGCAAATCTACTATCCGCCGACAGACTATTTTGGAAAGAAGGGGATTCTGCTTGGTTATTATGCATACGGGGGCACTGCCGATAAAATCGGGGCCATGTCGTATGCCGAACGCGAGCGACTTGCACTAACGCAAGGCGCTAAGATTCATCCACAGTATCCGAAGGAGTTCGAGGCATCCTTCTCCATCGACTGGAAAAAGACTAAATACCAGGAAGGCGGCTGGGTATCCTATTCCGCCAACGACAGGAAAACCTACTACCCTACCCTCTGCAAGCCGGATAACCGTATTTACTTGGCAGGGGAGCACATCAGCTACATCACGGCTTGGCAAGCAGGGGCCATTGAGTCCGCCCGGGAGGTCGTAACCGACATCCATCAACGCGTAATGAAAGCGTAAATCGAAAGGAGACGATTCCATGAAAAATCAACTGAAGACGATCCTGGCGCTGGCCATGCTGATCAGTGCGGTGAGTGTAACCGCCGCGTATGCCGACAGCTCTTCCGCCTATAAGAAGCCGACCAAAGCTTCGCCCGCCCCGAAATTTTACGGCAGTCCCACATCCTCTATTTCCAGCGGGGTTATCATACCCGAAGGGGCTTCCTATCTTTATACAAGCGGGACGGTTCCGCCCTTGCTGAACAAGGATGGCAAGACGGTTTATGAGCGCTATGGCGATACCAAAACCCAAGGGATCGGCATCCTGAAGGAGATCGAGAAACAACTGAAGGAGCAGGGGCTGACGATGAAGGATGTCGTCTATTTGAGAGTGTACTTAACCCCGGATGCAGCCAAGAACGGAGCTTTTGATTATACCGGCTGGTTTGACGCATACGCCCAGTTCTTCAATACAAAGGAGAATCCCGTGAAGCCTGCGCGTTCTACCGTGGGAGTAGCGAGCCTCGTGAATGCCGATTGGTTAATTGAGATTGAAGCCGTAGCCGTATACCCTGGCAAGGATAAGAAAAAGTAAGTTGTTCTTGTTACACGTAGTCGGCTGATCGAATAGCCGCCGGCTTTCACAAAAGAACGGTCACCATCACATATTAAAGGAGTTGGGTTCCATGTTTCAAAATGTCGGCTTTGTCGGATTGATGATGATCCTGATTGTCGTGCTCATTCTGTTCGGTCCTTCCAAGCTGCCGGAGCTTGGCCGGGCGGTGGGCCGCACGTTGTCTGAATTCAAAGCTTCCGCCAGAGACTTGGTTGGGGAAGATAAAGAAGAGGAAAAGGGCAAGGAGAGGGAAAGGGAGGGAGCGGTCATCAAACTGAAAGGGTGATCAGGCCGTTTCATCCAGCCCTCAGCACTATGAGATTGGATATGTATGTACCAATGAAGCTGTCCCGTGGAGCTGCTGTAGCCCATGGAGACAGCTTTTTTGAATGCTTGGACTTTGAGATCAATGCGAGGACTGAAACTTCGCGATGACATCCTTTGCCAGGATTCAGAGAAACTTCTGAGGGGTATACACAAGTACAGGCAATTCTACATTTCATTATTCATTACTCTATGAGGAGCTGATATTATGGATAGCAACGTATTTAAAGGGAAATGGAAACAGATGAAGGGTGAAGCGAAGAAGCAATGGGGCAAATTGACGGATGACGATCTCGATGTGATCGACGGCCAGAAGGATAAATTGGTTGGCAAGCTGCAGGAACGTTACGGACATACGAAGGATGCGGCTGAGCGTGAATATACCGATTGGAGTGCAAGATACCGCGACTAGTCTAAAGGACGATAAGGGAGGCAGAACGAATCATGTTGGAATCCCGGGTTGTGACCGGCAAGGTGATCGATATTCGTGACGGCAAGGTGTTTACCTTACACGGAGACATGGTCAGCACCTATCATTTGGGATACTATGAGATGATGAATGAGGAAGTTCTCCCTGTCAGAGACAGTCAGCAGGCGGCATCTTCCACCGCGGGGCTACTGGCGGAGGAAACTGCCGAATCCTCCGGCTGGCTCCACAGGGAGTGGAAACCGCTGACCAGCTTCATAACCGCTTGGAGAAAGAGTGCAAATCGAGCCTGATTTGCGCTCTTTTTTTGTCTTTTTAAGCTTGGATGTCCAGGCCCTGAGCCATGGGAAATTCATGTGAGTTTTATATTTGAAAAGTCATATTGACTTGGATCCGATGCGGTGTAGAATGAGGTCAAAAGGAAGTTTGATCAGCCCATTTAGGGCGGAGAATGCTTCGTGCTGCATAGAAGAGCGGGGGCTGCAGAGGCCTTTCATGTCATTCATATTTTATATCATGAACGGAGGGAGGGGGCGAGGTGGGAATGGTTGCACTCGTAGTCGGGGCCACAGGGCTTGTGGGGCGTATGGTAACCGAAGAACTGCTGGGGCGCGAGGAGCTTGAAGAGGTTCGCGTGCTGGTACGAAGTCTTCCTGATATAACGCATCCCCAGTTGAAGCCCATCTTGGTGGAATGGGATCAACTGGATCGATACAGCGATGATTTTTCTGGCGTCCACAGCGTGTATTGCTGCCTGGGAACCACGATCAGGAAAGCGGGGTCCCAGCAGCAATTCCGTAAAGTGGATGTGGATTATGTCATCAAGACAGCGGAGTTGGCTAAGCGGCACGGGGTGAGACAATTTATGGCGGTCAGCTCCGCAGGCGCTAATCCGAAGGTTCGTAATTTCTATCTTCGCACCAAGGGTGAGGTTGAAGAAAAGCTGGCCGGGATTGGCTTTCGGGGGCTGCATCTGTTCAGACCGTCATTATTGCTGGGCGAGCGGCCCGAGCGGCGGTTTGGAGAGCGGGTGGCATCGGTTCTCATGACTTCCCTCGACTTTGCATTCAAAGGTCCGAAGCTGGCCCCATACCGGGCCATACCAGCGCGGAAAGTAGCCAGATCGATGGTGAATATCGGCTTAACGGATATGAAAGGCCACCATGTATACACCAATGAAGTCATTCATGTTCTCGGCGAGGCCGCTGAATAAATTTGCCAGAGCACCCTTGGCAGATTACAATGTACACAGATAGGAATACATAGAAAGGGTGACAGACCATGAGTAAACATATCATATCGACCAACAAAGCACCGGGAGCTATCGGGCCTTACAGCCAAGCTGTAGAAATCAACGGATTCGTCTATACCTCAGGCCAGCTCGGCCTGAATCCGGAAACGGGTGAATTCGGCGAGGGAGTTCAGGAGCAGGCGAAGCTGTCTCTTAGCAACGTGAAGGCGATCCTTGAAGCGGCCGGGACAAGCCTCGACCATGTGGTGAAAACCACCGTATTCTTGAAGGATATGAATGATTTTGCAGCGGTTAACGAAGTGTACGGCAGCTTCTTCTCCGAGCCCTACCCTGCTCGCAGCGCCGTTGAGGTTGCTCGTTTGCCGAAGGACGGACTGGTTGAGATTGAAGTCATCGCCGTTAAGCCATAAGCGATATGATCCCATGTGAAAGGGAGCTTTGCCAATGTAGGCAAAGCTCCCTTTTTTATGCTCTATTGAATTTTAACGATATTGAAAAGGGTGCGAACTAATCTCATAGACGAGCAAGGGAAGCTTTTCGTTAAGGCTCGGTTTAATATCGCGATCTTCTCCGATTGCGGGTAAAGAAGAGCCATATGGCATATACAAACAGGACGATAGAGAGTACAAAGGCGGTCATTAAAATGCTGTCGGTCTCCCGATGCTCGGCCGCGATGGCGATGTAAGCCCAGGTGAAGACCAGCGGCACGATGCTGTCCCGGTAACGCTGGCCGATCCATATGGCGAGTAATGCACCGATGCAGAGCAGCACAATCCCCAAAGTGGTTTCGCGCAGGCCGAAAAGGCTCCAGTCATTCTTCTGAAACACGATTCCGACGTTGACGATAAAGGCAGGGCATACCCAGCCGATATATAGGCTGAACGGCAATTTCAGACAAAACTTTTCCCCTGACGTCGGATAGTCGATCGTATGCGTGCGGGCATATAGAACCCATAAGGTTAACAGCAGCAGGAACATCACCACGACAGACCATTCAATATACAAATAGTGCCACAAAATAAGCCATGCCATATTGAATACACAGCTGAGGATAAACCATGGACCGATGGATTTTACCGAATCGCGGTTTCCGGTGTCGCGACGCAGCTGATAGATGACAAAAAAGAACAGCAGCACATAGATGACGGACCATATGGAAAAGGCATATCCTGCGGGGGTGATCGCTGTATAATACATATCTGATATCTCCCCGGTTGTTCTGCCGCCAAGCGGCAGCATGCCTGATAACACATTCACGGCAATTACACCGGCGAAAAACAGCAGATTCCACCAGCGGTACGGGTTGTTGCGGTACAATAAAATCTCCTCCTGATATCAGTCTGGAATATATAGAATATACCCAAAAGAATGAATATCGAGCCAGCAGCCAAGAAAGGGGCACCGCCCCTTCACTTAACTCATAGGTTTCTTCCGGTATTCGTTGGGCGTGAAACCCTCCATCTTTTTGAACACTTTGCTGAAATACTTCTCATCCTGGTAACCAACCATCTCCGCGATTTGGGCGATCCGGATCTGGGGATTGAGCAGCAGCGTTTTGGCTTTGTCGATACGAATCCGCCCGAGAAAATCCGATAACGTTACGCCGAATTCCTGCTTGAATTTTCGCGAAATGTACTCCCTGCTAAGAAAGAATTTCCCCGCAATTTGCTGAAGGGAAATCTCCTCATGATAGTGCTGCTCCAAATAGTGGGCAATATCATGAATGATGTGACTGTCCTTGGAATGAATCTGGGTAAGAACCCGGGATGCTGCATACAGCCTTCCGCTGATCTGCTCGCGCCAGCGATCCCAGCAGATCATTCCCTCCTCGCTGTAAGGAAGCGGGGAAGGGAGGTCCTGCGAGATTTCAGCGTCTTCGATGGGCTCCTGCGTGCTTTTCACTTCATTTTCCGTCCAATGATACTGGATCCAGTCCCACTCCGAATTCCATCTCGCCAGATGCTCCGGCGATACGAGATCCCTCTCTCTCACATCGTGCAGCCATTCTTCCGTGGCTGCCTCAATGCGCTCCTTGCTCCCGCTAAGTGCAGCCAGTTTGAATTTCTCCTCGTAGGAGGAGAGCCGAAGGGTGCGCGAGCCTTCGCTTTCAACGGCGCGTTCGCGATGGATACGGGATTTGCCGGTTAATAGATTGCGGCTGCACAAAGCTTGGACGGCATTTAGATAAGCCTTCGGCAGATCATCGGGAAAGGCGCCTGCTCTGGCGGCACCGAAATGGCTCCGCCTGCGAAGGGTGGAGAAGAACCCGTCATTGATTCGATCGAGTACGTCGTTAAAGGGAAGCCGCGGATTCCAACAGAGGATCATGATTTCCCCGGGCTTGTCGATATGTCGAAAGGCAACCCCCTGATCCATCAACAGCTCATTGCAAATATTGATGAGCGTGAAGGATAGCAGATGGCGCCTGTTGCGGAATTTGGACAGCAAAGCTTCGTCAAATTGATCATCGCGTAGGACGGCAACGTTATAGATCATGCCGGTTGCCGGCAGCGTCATCCGGTTCCGTAATTGAGAAACCACGCTGTCCCTGTTGCCGTAGCCGTTCACCAGATCCGAGAGCAGGCGGTCCATATAGAAAGGGGCCATCTGATTCATTTCAATATTCTGGTTAGTAATCTGCTGCCGCTTCTCTTCCTCGAGCTGCCAGGTTTGAACCGCTTTGGCCAGCGCTTCGTTCAAGCTGTCCGGTTCAACGGGCTTGAGAATATAGTCAATGCCTCCCGAACGGATCGTATGACGCACATATTCAAAATCATCATATCCGCTAATGACGAGCACTTTAATATCCGGTTTCGTAGTATGGAGCCAGGTAAGCAGCTCCAGTCCGTTTTTGCGGGGCATTCGCATGTCAGTCATGACAATTTGCGGTTTGTTCTCCTCGATTAAGCGGACCGCTTCCTCCCCGTCAGCGGCCTGATCAATTTCCGTGATGCCATGCCGCTTCCAGTCTGCCAGAAGCCCTATAGCCTCCCGCACATGCTGTTCGTCATCTACGATCAATACTCTCATTCTACTGTTCACTCTCCCATGCGTTGATATCGAGCGTGACCTTGACGCCGTGTGGTATTACATTCTCTATCGTTAATCCGGCCTTGTTGTCGGAGTATAAGTTCAATCGCATCAAAACATTTAAGAGCCCAATCGATTCATTGCCGGCATCGTTCCGGTCAGGGTGGCCGTAAGCGGTCGCAAGCTTGCTGCGAATCAAAGCGAGCTCGGCTTCTTCGATGGAGGACCCGTTATTTTCAACGATGACGATCAAGCGGCGATCTTCCGCGATGCGGGAAGATATGGATATATGGCCGACGCCGGCGTGCGTATTCATGCCATGCTTAAAATAATTCTCAACAATCGGCTGCAGGATCATCTTCGGAACCGGAGTCGTAAGGCTTTCGGGATCCAAATCCCATGTGATGTCCAGCTGGTCACGGAACCGCTGCTTCTGCAGCTCAAGGTACAGCCGCACATGGTTGATCTCATCCTGCAGGGTCACTTTGCCCTCGCTGTTGCGCATATTGTAGCGCATCATATTCGCCAGCGATGAGAGCAGGGAATAGATTCGCGGCACATTATGCTGCAGGGCCAGGGTACCGATCGACTGGAGCGAATTGTACAGGAAATGCGGATCAATCTGCGCCTGAAGTGCCTTCAGCTGGTTGGTCTTATTGGCGATTTCCAGCCGGTACTCACGCAGGATCAGGTTGTTGATGGTGTCCATCATCGTTCGGAAGCGGCGGGAGAGAATCCCGATCTCGTCCGGGCTTGTTACGTCAATATCCACGTCAAGCCGACCGGTTTTCACCTGATTCATATAGCTTGTGAGTTGTTTAATGGGTCTTGTAATCCGAATGGATATCCATAGCGTGCCGAATATGACAATGAACAGTGCTAAAATCGCAATAATCGCATTAATGCTCGTTAGTTCTGTCGAATGCTTGTACAGCGTTTGATGCGGAATTTGTTTGACAAGCGTCCAGGGCGCATAAGGCAAATCGAGTTTCTCATATACGATCATCGCGTCTCTGCCATCGTAGTAACCATTTTCCGCTTGAGCGATTTCGCCCATGAGCACAGGGTCGTCCAGACGTTGCCCCCGCTGCTGCGGATCCGGACTGTAGATGACGCTTCCCTTGTCATCAATCAAGTATAGCTGTTCTTCCCCTTTGGCATACAGTTGATCGCAAATGGCCAAAATACTGTCAAGTTTCACATCGATCGCCATAAGGGCATATTGGTCGGGTGACGGTACGTTGGTGATGGAGCGATAGAAGGTGAAAACTTCAAAATTCAGAATGTCCGCAGGCCGCGGAGGGAACCCGTAACTGTGCACCTGATGGACGGGCTCGATGGCCGTATTGCCCGGGCCGAATTCTTCTATTTTACGGTAAGGGGCCTGCCGGAATTCCCTGCGAGGCAAATTGCTGGATATCTGGGTGGACTGTCCCGTCAAATGATTGTGCAGATAAATTTGATGCACGTCCTGCGTGCCCGTTTGAATGGCCTGCAGGGTCGTATACAGCTCGGCCACCACCCGGTGATTATCGGGATCCAGGGCAAGATTGCGCAAAAAATGGGGATCGGAATATACGGACAGGGAGGCGCGGTCGATGACGCGCAAATAGTTCATCAGATTGGTGGCTCCTTGGTAAATCAGCCGTATATTTTCATCCACCGTCTGCTCCTTCACGGACTCGCGGGTATGCGTAAACGTAATGTAAAGCGACAGCAGAAGCGGAATGGTTGTGACGGCGAGCATGAATGTGATCAGCCGGGTCTGGATGCTGCGGTATTTCATATAGGATCACCCCCTGAGTTATGGAATGGGCATCGCGTATGGTCAATATTTTACACCTAACGGTTCATGATTCTCCGTGTTTATTGTTTACAGGTTACCGCATAATGGCTGTACATCATACAACAACTTAAACGAAAAGGGGAGATCAAGGGATGAATCGAAAAAAATCTTCGGCGCTGCTGCAGCAGTTTCTTTTCGTGGGACCTTCCACTATTTTTTTCATCCTGATCATGATCATTCCGTTCCTTCTGGGTCTTTATTATTCCTTCACGAACTGGAATGGCGTGTCAAGCAAAATCGACTTTGTCGGCTTTGATAATTTTGTTACCATTTTTACCAATGATGATAAATTCCGTGATGCCTTCTGGTTCACAACCCGGTTTACGGTGCTTGGCGTCATCCTTACGAATCTGCTCGGATTTTTACTGGCGTACTTCCTGACCAAGCCGCTTAAAACACGGAACGTGCTCCGGACGATTTTCTTCATGCCTAACGTCATCGGCGGCCTGCTGCTCGGTTTTATCTGGCAGTTTATTTTTGTCAAAGGGTTTGCGGCGATCGGTAATGCCACCAACCTCGGATTCTTCAATCTGCCGTGGCTCGGTACGAAGGGAACTGCCTTTTGGGCAATTGTAATCGTTTTCGTATGGCAGACGGCCGGTTACCTGATGGTCATCTACATTTCCTCGCTCAACAACGTGCCGAAGGATATTCTGGAGGCAGCCGAAATCGACGGCGCGAGCAGAGGGCAGGTACTGCGGTCCATCATTATTCCGCTCGTTATGCCAGCGGTTACGGTATGTTTGTTCCTGGCGATTTCCTGGTCCTTCAAAATGTTCGACTTGAACCTGTCCTTAACTAAAGGCGGACCGTTCGGCTCCACGGAGTCGGTGGCCATGAATATTTACAACGAGGCGTATACGAATAACCGTCTCGGGCTCGGAACGGCGAAGGCGGTCATCTTCTTCATCGTGGTTGCCATCATAACAAGTCTGCAAGTTCGATTCACGAAGAGCAAGGAGGTTGAAGCGTAATGGAGACCACGAGAAAATACCGGCTGAACACCATGGCCACGGAGATCATCATGATTATCGTAGCCTTGCTCTTCCTGGTCCCGTTCTACTTCCTGTTCGTGAACTCCGTCAAAACCTTCGGTGATCTGTTGACGGACTCGGCAGGACTCCCGACCACTCTTGAATGGAGCAACTATTCACGGGCGTGGGATATCACCAATTTCCCGCAGGCGTTCTGGAACTCGCTGGTCGTTACGGTAGCCAGCAATCTGCTGCTGGCGATGTTAAGTGCGATGACCGCGTATCAGATGGTTCGCCGGAACACGCGCTTTAACCGGATCATGTTTGCACTGTTTGTGGCGGCGATGGTCATTCCGTTTCAATCGATCATGATTCCGCTCGTGAAAGTGACGGCAACGCTGGGCATTAACAACAGCTTGTACGGGCTCATTATCTGTTACCTGGGCTTCGGAGTTCCGCTAAGCGTATTTCTGTTCCATGGCTTCGTGAAATCGATCCCGATGGAGATCGAAGAAGCCGCAACCGTGGATGGATCCAGCGGATACGGCGTATTCTTCCGGGTGGTATTCCCGCTGATGAAGCCGATGTTCGTTACGGTTATCATCCTGAACACCCTATGGATATGGAATGACTACCTGCTGCCATCCTTGATCCTGCAGTCCGCAGATCTTCGGACCATTCCGATTGCTACCTTCGCCTTTTTTGGGCAATATACCAAGCAGTGGGATTTGGCTCTGCCGGCGCTGGTGCTGGGGATCATGCCGGTCATTATTTTCTTCCTGGCCATGCAGAAATACATCATTGAGGGCATTACGCAAGGAGCGGTGAAGGGATAGCTGTCAATCGGTCAATTCCTTCCCCCTCACAGATCAATATAATCCCTGATTTAACGAAAAAAGGTTGATTATACTGGAAAAGTAAACGCTATCAACAAATGCAGTACACGATCCTTATAGAAGAAAAAAAGGGAGGATTCACAATGAAGAAATACGGTAAGCTGCTCCTGGTCATGGTTCTGGCTTTCTCTACGCTGCTTGCAGCCTGCGGCGGCAAGAATGAGGACAATCAAGGCGCTGATGGTGGTGCCGAGGGTGGAACGAAAACGATTAAGATTTTTCAATTTAAAGTCGAAATCGCCGAGGCTCTGAATAAACTGAAAGCCGAATACGAAAAAGAGCATCCCGGCATTAAGCTGGACATTCAAACGGTTGGCGGCGGTTCGGATTATGGCGCGGCGCTGAAAGCGAAGTTCGCTTCCGGCGACGAGCCGGACATTTTCAACGTTGGCGGATACCGCGATCTTGAAACGTGGTTCGAGAATGTTGAGGATCTCTCAGACCAGCCATGGGTGAAGGATGTTGTTGACGTTGCCAAAGAGCCTATGACCAAAGACGGTAAACTGTACGGACAACCGATGACGATCGAGGGTTATGGATTTATTTACAATAAAGATTTGTTTGAAAAAGCGGGAATCACCGAGCTTCCTAAGACGCTCACAGAGCTTGAGGAAGCAGCCAAAAAACTGCAAGCAGCCGGTATTACGCCATTCGTGAACGGTTACCAAGAGACCTGGATTTTGGCCAACCATTTGCTGAACATTCCGTTCGCCCATCAGGAAGATCCGAATGCATTCGTTAAAGGAATGAATGAAGGCACGGAGAAGCTGGTTGGCAACGCGAAATTCGACGAATGGATGAGACTGTTCGACCTCACCGTCCAATACGGCCAGAAGAACCCGCTGACGACGGATTACAACACGGAAATCACGACCTTTGCCAGCGGTGAAGCGGCCATGACCCAGAACGGGAACTGGACGCAAGTACAGATCGACGGCATCAATCCGGATCTGAACATCGGCCTTCTGCCGATGCCGATCAATGACAATGCCGAAGAGAATGACAAACTTCCGATCGGCGTGCCAAACAACTGGGTCGTGAACAACAAATCGCAGGTGAAGGATGAAGCGAAGGAATTCCTGAACTGGCTCGTCACTTCGGAGACCGGTAAACGTTACATTACGGAAGAGTTCAAGTTCATCCCTGCACTGACCAGCATCGAAGCAAACAGCGAGACGCTTGGCGATCTGGGGAACGATGTCATGAAATACAGCAAAGAGAACAAAGCGCTCAGCTGGGAGTTCAACAAATTCCCTGACGGCGGCATGAATGAATTCGGCAGCCAGATGCAAGGATATGTGGCAGGCAATGTGGACAAGAACCAATTGTTCGAAGGCATTCAGAAATCATGGGAAAGCTTGAAAGCGAAGTAACCACGAGGGTGGCGCTTATAGCGCTATGCCATCGAAATGATCCATTGACGTAATTGGGGCTGTCCCTAAGGGAATATCGAGTCATCAAAACAGTTTATGCATTATAAAAGGTCGAAGACAGACTCATTTCGAGCGCTGTGCTTCGACCTTTTTATTTATTGGTAATAGCTTTGTGGCACCGTCTTTATCGTTGATAAGCATGCCCTGTGGCTAAGGGGAAGAAGCAGCGGAGCATGTTTATGACTAATAATGATTTCGGATCAGCAAATAAATAATGAGACCAACAACAGGGAAGAACAACAAGCCGAGCACAACCAGAATCGCAAATTCAGGGCTGCGGCCTTTTCGCCGGGCGTCATTATAACCCCATACGCAGACGGCAATGTGAAGAAGGAAGAAGAATAATCCCAGTAATAATGTCAAAATCCCGATAATACCAACGCCAACAAAACTCATAATGAAATAGCCTCCCGAACTCTAATTGTATGATCTACATACGGTCGATCGGCATTAGGGTCGCATAAAAACGAAAAAATTTGGGGTTTTCCTGCTGGCGGTAACCGGAGATTGCATAAGATTACGGATATTTTATTAACCTATATAGGAGAAATCTGCAATACATAGATCACTACGAAATAGTAAATACATGGTATGATAAAGGTTGACGTTATTTTGGCGTGAGAACGATTTCGCATCGTTTTGAAATGTTGAAGCTATCGTATAAGATAGTAATAATATCTATAAAGCAGGAAAAGACGGGAGACAACGATGAATCAACCGCTCTATGGCGTATGGTTAGGTGATGTATTCTTTTGTTTTTCCGGTGAGGTTTCGGAACCGAGAGTGGATGCTTGGAGCCGCGTGGTCCGTACCTTTAGCAGACCGGATGGAATCCGTCCCTTCGCTAACGCTTCCCTCCGGCTTGCCGAGCTCCGATATCCGGCCAAAGTTCTCGGATCGAAAAGCGCACGGCGTCCGGAACGGAAGACACTTGGCGGACGGACGATGGAAGGGCTTGCTCTGACACCGGGAGACGCATTTCAATTGCTGATCTCGCTGGATCCTGAGTATTACCAGACTCAGGGACTAAGCGTTGGTGAAGAAATGGAATATTGGGTACAAGCGAGCAGATTCGCATTGGAGCTGCTCCTGCAAGGGAAGTTTGCACCAGGGACGGCCGAGGTGCCTTCCGTAGGCAGGCGTCGGACAACGATGCAAAATATAAAGGCGGTATGGAAGCCGCAGCTGTCTGCCGAGGATGGCGCGCGCTTTCTGCAGCTGGCAGCGAATATCCCGCCCATTGCGATTGGGACGCCGGCAGCTCTTGCCGGATCCGATCCTTCTACTCGTGAGGAAGCAGGGGCTATTGTGCTGTATTCTTTTCTGTGCGGCGTGATCGACAGCCAAGTCCGGGCGGCTGTCCGCGAATCGGAGGATAAGCTGCGGACCTATCTGGCGAACTACCGGCGGGGACAATCTCCGCTGGCCGAGCTGTGGTGGAACAGCCTGTTGACCGTCAGTCGGGACATTCCCATTCAAGGGACGGCGGAGGAAGTGAGCGAGCTGGAGGAAGCCGTTGAACGTGTTGGAGGGACGGCGTTTCCTTATGACAGCGGGGAGGATCAGCCTCCCGAGAACGGGACCATTGGACTTGGGCTGCGGCTTGAGCCGCCCCTGGATGAGAGCCGGAAGGACTGGAAGGTGTCCTTCTGGGCACGCAGTCAGGAGGATGAAGGCTTATCGATGCCCGTCCGCAGCATCTGGGGAAATCCGGAATCCGATCAGCTGATCCGCGGACGGATGTATTGTAGGGTTCAGCTGCAGCTGTTGATGAAGCTGGGAGA
Source organism: Paenibacillus sp. FSL W7-1332 (assembly GCF_037969785.1). Lineage (NCBI taxonomy): Bacteria > Bacillati > Bacillota > Bacilli > Caryophanales > Paenibacillaceae > Paenibacillus > Paenibacillus sp. FSL W7-1332. The sequence goes on from NZ_CP150209.1 coordinate 872,990, forward strand.
AGCGGCAGAGCTGGCACCGGAGCTGGCCGCTGGCTTGTACGGACGTGCTCCCGAGAGCGTGTCCCTGTCGCTTGACCGCTTGTCCACATTTATGAAGGAATCGGTTCCGAAATTAACGGCAAGCGGAGTCACGGTTCAAATGCCTTCACGATGGAGCAGGGAAGGGCGCCGCCGCGTCGGCTTATCCCTCAAAATGATGCCGGATGCAAGACCATCCGGCGAAGCGCATCCTCTGCCGGTGCTCGGCATGGAGCATCTGGTCAGCTTTCAAATCTCCGCAGCGATGGGAGGCCAATCCCTGACGCGCGAAGAATTGAAGTTTCTGGCCGAACAGAATCTGCCCTATGTCCAGTTCCGCGGGGAATGGGTTGAGGTCGATCTGAAGGAGATCAACCAAGTGCTGCGGTTCATGAAGCGCCATGAGAAGGGCGAGATGGAGCTTGCGGAATGGATGCATCTTAGCGCGGATATGGATGGAGAGCGCATGTGGAAAGGTCTCTTTATCGAGGAAGTGGAGACAACCGGTCTGCTGTCCTCCTTACTGGATGGCGAAACGGCCCGCAAGCTGCCGTCTCGCCCGATTCCTTCCTCGCTTCACGGCGAACTGAGGCCGTATCAGGAACGGGGATACCAGTGGCTTAGCGTAATGCGCGATTTGGGATTTGGTGTTTGCCTTGCCGACGATATGGGACTTGGAAAAACGGTACAGGTTATAACCTGTCTATTAGAGCGTCTCAATACGGAATCGGCTGGCGGTCCGGTGCTGATTATTTGCCCGACTTCGCTTCTGGGTAACTGGCAGCGGGAAATCCAGCGATTTGCACCGGATCTGACCTTGCATGTGCACCATGGCGTTCGACGTCTGCGTGGAGAATACTTCCTGCAGGAAGCAGCCAATCATGATATCGTGCTGACCACGTATCATTTGGCGGGAAGAGACGGCGGTGATTTATCCGCTATCCAGTGGTCGAGTGTGGTGCTTGACGAAGCACAATATATTAAGAATTACCGGACGAAGCAGGCGCAGAGCGTCATGAAATTATCCGCGCCTCACCGCATTGCCATGACCGGAACACCGGTGGAGAACCGTTTGGCGGAGCTTTGGTCGATCTTTCATTTTCTTAATCCGGGATATCTCGGCTCCTTTAACGCCTTCCGTCAGCGATATGCGCCGGGAGAGGGACAGCAGGAGAGATTCCGTGAGCTTCATAAGCTCGTATCTCCATTCATGCTGCGCAGACTCAAGAGCGATCCGGATATCCGCAAGGATCTGCCGGAGAAACTGGAATTGAAATCGTATTGCCCGCTGACCGAGGTTCAAGGTGCGATGTACCAAGCGGTTGTCGATGAGATGATGGGACAGATCGAAAGCCGGACGGGCATGGCGCGCAAGGGACTTGTGCTTTCATCCCTCACCAAGCTGAAGCAGATATGCGATCATCCGCAGCTGCTTCGACGCGACGAAGGACGTGCGGTGCGTGCGGAGTCCTCGGGCAAAATGGAGCGCATGCTTGAAATTCTCGACAGCATCGCGGATGTTGGAGAATCCGCGCTGATTTTTACCCAGTATGTAGGCATGGGTGAATTGCTGGTAAGCATGCTTGGGCGTAAATACGGGAAGGAGCCGTATTTCCTTCATGGCGGGGTGCCCAAACGGGAGCGGGATGAGATGGTACGGGCGTTCCAGGCAGGCGAGGGGACCGAGTTTTTTGTGCTGTCGTTAAAAGCCGGGGGCGTAGGTCTGAATTTGACCCGTGCGAATCATGTGCTCCACTATGATCGTTGGTGGAACCCGGCGGTTGAGAATCAGGCGACGGACCGTGTGTTCCGGATCGGCCAGCATCGCAACGTTCAGGTGCACAAGCTGATTTCTCAGGGAACGCTGGAGGAACGGATTGACGAGCTGATTGAACAGAAGAAGGCGTTGTCCGAGCAGGTGGTCGGGTCGGGCGAAACATGGCTGACGGAAATGTCGGACGGTGAGCTGCGCCAGTTGATCGAGCTGCAAGAGCAGGATTGGATGTAACCGGATTGCATACGGCGTGTGAAGCAGCGTAAAAAGGCATACAAAAATGGACGCCAAGGAGGTGTGGGTTATGGAATCTGCGGAATCGGCCGAACGGACCGGGCTGGTGATCGAACCCGGATGGTTAAAAGGGAAAGTGGATGGAGCGCCCGAATCATCGGGGAGCTATGAGGTCAGCGTTCAGGTAAAGACGCTGAGCCCTGCTGCCCGCGAGGCCGTGCTGGCTTATCTGGAGGAAGACCCGCAGGCGCTGTATCGCCTGCTTGCAGGGCAGGACGCCCCTTGGCTGGCCGAGCTGGCGCCGTCCCCCTTGCAGGGCGAAGAGCCGGCCGCCTCTGCCCGCTGCACCTGCGGCCAAGCGGCCTGCGGACACGCCGCAGCCGTGCTGGCTGCCGCAGCCCTGCGGCTTGCGGCTGAGCCGCTCCAGCAGCTGACGCTGCTGGGGCTGCCGCGGGAAGCGCTGCTGGCCGGCGTCTTTGGCGCCTGGGCCAAAGCAGCTCCGCCGCAGGCAGGCGGCTCTGCCGCAGAGCAGGCCGCCCGCGCGAAGGAGAAGGGGCCGTCCGGCCCTTCTCCGGGCGAATGGGTGGCCGAAGCGGCGGCCGAGGGCCGATTGCACAGGCCCGGCCCGCAGCTTAGCGAGCTGGCGGTGCAGCTGTCACCGCCGCCTCCGGCAGATCAGCTGGGCCCAGTCGGCGACTGGACAAGCTTACTGCCAGGCGTTCGCGGCGCGTCCAAAGCGCTCAGCGTGATTGCCCGCGGCGCGGCCAAGCAAGCCGAGCAGAAGCGCCGCAGCTTAAAGTCGCCGTAAGGGTTACCAATCCATCACAGCATTGTAATGAATTTGATAGATACGGCGCCATAAATCGGGGCAATTTGCCGGATATTTGACGTAAACGGAGATTATCCGGGATGTTTCGACAGCCGCTCGTTTGTTCTGCTCATTCTGATTAATGTACAATGGATGCAGGACAAACCGTGGGAAAGGAAGAAGCCATAGATGAATGCATTTTCGGGAAAACGAACACGATTTACAAGCGCAATGCTGTCATCCTTGCTGTTAGCAGGAGCCATTCTGGCAGGCTGTCAATCGGATGATGCCGGTTCCGGCAAGGAACAGGGTCAGGAATTGCAGTCGCCGGCTGAGGGCCAGGAAGGAAACACACTTCCTGAGGGCGGCGCGGGCAATGAAGAGACAGGGGCTGAGAATCAGCCGGCGGATCCGGTCATGGCGAAGCGGAGCGAGAATGCGCTTCAGGCCACGATCCAGGAAAGCGGCGGCAAGCAGGTTGTAACCAACGCAGAGGCGATGACGGTGGTTGTGAATAAGCAGCGCAGCTTGCCGGATGGTTATGAACCAAGTGACCTCGTGGAGCCGGATGTTCCATTTTCTTTTGATGAGCCGCACGAAAAACGGCATCTGAGAAAAGAAGCGGCGGATGCGCTCGAGGAATTGTTCGCTGCGGCCCAAGCAGACGGCATCGAGCTCCGGGCCGTATCGGGATACCGTTCTTATGCCCGTCAAAAAACGATATACGAGAACAATGTTCGTACCAAAGGGGAAGCCGAGGCTAATCGTGTAAGCGCGGTGCCGGGTACGAGCGAGCATCAGACAGGCCTTACAATAGACGTGTCCAGCCCTAGCGCAGGCAATGCGCTGGAGGAAGCGTTCGGGCATACGGAGGAAGGGCAGTGGCTGGCGCAACGCGCGCCGGAATTCGGCTTTATCATTCGTTATCCGGAAGGGGCCGAGGATATTACCGGCTATGTATACGAGCCGTGGCATATCCGTTATGTAGGCAAGGATCTGGCGCCGGATATTGCCGACAGCGGCTTGACGCTGGAGGAATACTTCGATGAGGCAAACATTAAACTGTAAGCTGTGCTAATAGTCGTAGGATAAACGGGACTTTTTATCCTTGTACCCCGGCTTGCGAATCTATAAAGTAGAACAGGACCTGCGCAAGACCGGGCGATGTTCTTGTTATACGAATGAATCCCGGGGCGGCTTGGCTCCGGGATTCATTCGTATTTTAAGAGATAAGAAAGCATACACTTCAGAGGCTTACCATTCTGATAGTCTTTACTTATTTAATGGCGAGTCCTCATAACCGGGATCATCGTAGCCGGTGTCGGTCAGCTTGCCCATGATGTTCATGTCCTCAATGGTTTTGCGGGTGCGTTCATCCCCATGTTCATGGAGAAAGTGGTAGAGGTTGATCGTTCGTTCATCGTATTGCTCGGCAGCATCGTCATGATCTGCCGACTTGTAAGGGACGAATGTGCGTTTAAACGCATACCGATCGCTGCTGCTGACTTCATAGAGCAGCCCCCTCAGCTTTGAGACCTCTTCATCATCCATATATACGACATATTCGTTCGAATCGTTCGGCACATCCTGGATCAGGTTGTGATTGACTGAAACATAATACGTCTTTTTATCGTTTGTCATATTAAATCCCTCCAGTCTTCGGCAGCTAGGGGCTGCACGGAATAGGATGCGGCTGCGGCCGACAGTATCCGGCATTGTACTGTCCAGTTTTCTAATCATATACACGTTCGGGGCCGGGATGAATCAGCCGTGAAGTTGGAAGGGGCTTCCTTTTTCACATGGGGCAAGGAATTTGGTATGATAGAATCACCATGGCGGCAGTATACTGGACGATGAGGAGCATGGATCATCACATCGAGTAGTATGCGAACGGTAAAAATATGGGATGGCCGGTTTATGGCTAGTTAAAAATCGTTAATAACCTTAATGAAGTGATATGACAATGTGCCGGCGGACTGCCGGTCAATCGGGATATGAGAAAGAGGAGGATTCATAAATGAATATTTTACAAAAGCTTAAGGATGGAGCAAACCGCGCAACGGAAAAGGCGCAGCACGTGGTGGAAGTGAATAAACTCAACAGCCAAATTTCCGAAATCGAACAGCAGAAGAACTCATATTACTTACAGATGGGTAAAGTGTTCTATGAGGGCTACCGTCTGCAGGACATGACGATGGCAGAAAAAGAAATGGTTGAGCTTGCGCAAACCTGCGATGGATTGCAGGAGCAAATCGAAGCGATTCGGAACCGCATTGCGGTCCTCAAGAATGAGCGGGTCTGTGAATGCGGACGGGTGGTCGCGCTGGATGCGAATTTCTGCCCGTACTGCGGAAACAAGCTTGCTAATTTGATTCACCCTGAGAAGTCAGCATCGGACGAACCAAGGGAGCCTGAACGTAAGATCGTGTTTGATAAACATGAATTTGCAGCGGCTGAAGAACAACAGGAACAGGATGAATTGTCTACCTACGACTACCGTTCGAATCCGGATTCATACGAGCCGGACATGTACGAGCCGGAGCCGGAACGGCAGCACGAGGAAATGGATCTCTCCGAACCTGAGGTTGATCCGGAACAGCTGCGTATCGAGCAGGAAGAGCAGGAGAAGGAGCGCCGTCACTGGGAAGAACTTGAGCGGGAGCGGGAGCGGCAGCTGGAACTGGACCGCCGCATTCGTTTCTGGCAGGAGAATAACCAAAGTCAGGACTATGTTGGTGATGATGAGGCGACGCGCGATATGGTGAAGTGCCAGATTTGCAGTGTCGACCTGCCAAAAGGCTCGAAATGGTGTCCGCGATGTGGAGCTGAACAGATTTAAGATATAGGGATTCGGACGATCATGCCCTTGCGCGAGGTTAATAAGACAGTGTGAATGATAGAGCAAGCGTTCGAGCATCTTGGGAGGACTAATATTATGGAACAATTGCTGCATCATTTGCGGAATTTGGGATTTACGGAGATTGAATCGAAAATTATGGTAGACCTTGCCGAGTATGGGCCGGCAGGTGGTTATGAAGTGGCAAAACGACTTGGAGCTTCGCGTTCTAATGTCTATGCAGCCATGCAGCGTTTGGAGCGGCAAGGGGCACTTGAGCGAATGGACGGGGAACCCGTCCGTTACCGTTCGCTGAAACCGGAGGAATTGACGCGGATGATATCCGGCCGTGTGGAGGCATCACTCGCTTTTGTTGAGAAGAGCTTGCCGCGAGGAAGCGGCACGGCCGCTCCCTTCCTCAGTATGGAGGGAGATCAGGCGGTGCTTGATGTGCTCGTCCGGGAATTGAAGCGAGCGAAACAGGAGATCGTGGTTGACGTCTGGCGTGAAGAAGCTTCGCTTCTGCGTGAACCGCTGGCTGAGGCGGAGGCTAGGGGTGTTAAGGTGCTGTGGGCTTGTGACGGCCCGGACCAAGGTCTCTCAAGAACGCTGGCATGGTCTGGGTGGAACGGACTTGCGGAGCGCCGGGGAGGCGGCCGGAAATTCTCCTTTGTTGTGGATCGGCAGTGGTGCATACTAGGGATGCGCGGCGGGGAATATGATACAGGGGCGGTTATCACGGAGCATCCGGTAATGGCGGAGCTGCTGCTGCACCATTTTACTCAAGAGATGGTATTGTTCCAGCTTGAACAGGATATGGGTGAGCAGTTGGAAGCCCGTTATGGAGAGCACTTTGGTCTGATTCAGAGCCAGTATCTTAATGCGGAAGCCGACGCTGAAGCACAGGATGACCAGACTGCGGAATCGAAATCGGGCGCGGAGTATGAAGCTGATTCTGACCCAATGGACGGGGATAGCAATCGTAATACGGCCTAGGGTTCCGACTGGCACATGAAGAGGCCCTTCCAGAAGTGACTTTTATCACAGTTAGGCATCATGGTTCATCGTACAATGTAATAAACATAAAGATAAGGAACGCCGGGATTTATCTTGGCGTTTATTTGCTTAAGATCCGCAGGCAGGCGGGAATGAAAGTTGCAGCTGGCAAGAGGATAAATGCGGTGGTCTTTAATCGCAATCATGACAACCAAGAGAAGGGGGATGAATGAGCATGGAATGCATCGTTCATTTTACAGTGGGACATAAGGAAGGACCCAAGAAGCTCCGAGGATTGATTTTTGTTGATAAAGGAGAGAATCCTACAGGTCAGCAGCTGCTCGATATGTTTCATGAAATGGAGTATAAGGTGGTCCCTGACCCGCAGGATGAACTTCTATTTAAACCGGAAAATCCCGCGGAAAGTTATACTTATATACGTGTGAACGAACTCGATATGGGTCAGGAAAAATATACGGAAGACCGCAATCTGAAATCGCTGCTGAATGAGCTGCTGCCTAAACAGCGCACGGGCTTGTAACGAATAAACCCATCTGCCTTCCGCTGACATCCGCTGGGATTTGCAAAACCCGCTTGTTATAATGGATGTACGGAAGGGGATGGAGATGTTTATTTTTGCAGGAATCGCAGCATTATTGATTTACGGCTTGCTGGTTTATTATATTGGCCGAAGCGTATGGAGCTGGATGAAGCCAGGTCCGTCCATTGTGCTCAAATGGATATACATAATGGTGCTGACCGTTGTTTCGACATCGTTTATTTCAGGACGGTTCTTCGGCAACCTCACGGTGCTGAGCGTGATAGGATCGTATTGGATGGCTATTTTCTATGTCCTGATCATCCTGCTCCCGTTGATGCACATCATGCTGTGGCTGCTAAGATTGACGGCATTGCGAAGAGAGGGCCTGAAGAAGGCGGCGGGATTTATCGTGTTGGTGCTATTGGTCGTTGTGATCGGCTTCGGTTCTTTTAATGCCTATAGTCCAACGGTTCGCGCATATGATATTCACGTGGACAAGGACGCCGGCACAATTGAGGAGCTGAATATTGTCATGGCGTCCGATATGCACTTCGGCGTCCTGTCAGGTAAAGCCCACGCTGCGCGTATGGTGAAGGAGATTAATGACTTAAAGCCGGATCTGGTATTGTTCCCTGGCGATATCATCGATGACGATCTGGATGCCTATTTAAGCCAGGGGATCGATCAGATCCTGACCGGTATCCAGGCAACGTATGGCGTGTATGCCTCGCTTGGCAATCATGACCGGTTCGAAGGCGAAATGCCGGAACTGATCGCGGCTCTTGAGCATAGCGGCATGACCGTGCTGTATGATGAGAAATTGACGGTCGAGGGTCTGACGCTGGTTGGCAGACGGGATAAACAGGATCAGGAGCGGGCCGCGTTGTCCATGATCATGGATGGGTCCGATCTATCCAAGCCGATCTTTGTGCTCGATCATCAGCCGAATGCGCTGGAGGAAGCACAGCAGCAGGGCGTAGACCTTATCGTTTCCGGGCACACGCACCGCGGGCAGGTATTCCCGGCGCATCTGATTACGCAGGCCATGTTCGAGAATGATTGGGGATATCTGCAAAAAGGCCGGATGCATTCCATCGTGTCCTCGGGTTACGGTTTCTGGGGACCTCCGATTCGTCTGGGTTCCCGCTCCGAAATTGTACAGATCCATGTTACATTTCAATAGATGATATTGAGGGATGAAGCCACCTGTGAGGTGGCTTTTTTTCATGTCAGATATTTTGGGAAAATATTGTATCCAGAAAGGACCGGATTATTGTATGATCTTTGCTAGATATACACATTGAGTGTAGGGAGGTAAATGGGTTGCGATCGATTCCGTGCAGGAAGCTTGGAATATTGGCAATAGCCGCTGCCCTAGTTGGAAGCGGATTAGCGGGAACCGGGGCAATTGAGACGGTATCCGCGGCACCCATCGCGGTTAAGGAGGGGCTTAAGAACAGCAACGGGATGCCTTTAGGTCAATCGGTTACGGTTGCAGGAGGGCCCGATCATGTCGCTGGCCTATCTTCGTCACTGGCTGCAGAAGGACTGCGGCAACCAGGGAGCGTAGCTTGGCTGCCGGATGGCTCCGTTGTTGTATCCGATACGGAGAATCATGTCATTCGCAGGATAAAGGACGGGCAGAGCACCATTCTTGCAGGGGCATCCTTATCCTACAAGCGGGACGGCGGAGGACTCCCGATCGGCGGTCTGCTGGACGGACAGGGAGAGCGTGCTTTTTTTAACCGGCCGTCCGGGATTGCGGTGGATGGAAACGGACAATTGTACATAGCCGATTCAGGCAACCATGCGATTCGTAAAATCGACCAAAATGGCGAAGTAACTACCATAGCGGGCAGCGGACTTATGGGTCTTAAAGACGGCAAGTCTAAAGATGCCCTGTTCCATGAGCCGCAGGATATCGCCGTTACCAAGGACGGCATTCTGTATGTGGCGGATACCTTAAACCATGTCATCCGGCGGATTTCGCCAGACGGGGAAGTGACGACGATTGGGGCCCCGTCCACGCGTGCTGTGCAGATCCGGGCTGGTGTCGTCGCGTTGGCGGGAGACTATAAGAACGGTTCTCTTACGGAAGCTCGATTTAATGAGCCGGCAGGGCTAGCGCTTGATGGTAAAGACAATTTGTATGTCAGCGACTCGGGCAATCACGTGATTCGCTACATCGATTTTGGGAAGGGGACCGTATCAACGGCTGCAGGCAGCGGGCCATCATCCGGATACTACGATAAGGACGCTTTATACGGCAATCCGGGTTATCAGGATGGAGACTCGAATGGAGCACGCTTCAACTCGCCCCGGGGATTGACATGGAGTGCGGACGATGGGCTTCTCATTGCAGATTCCCGTAATCATGCGGTCCGTCAATTGAAAGGGGAGCAAGTAACCACCCTGACAGGCGGGATCGGAGGCTACGTGGATGGAATTGAAAGTGAAACCCGGTTCCATTCACCAGCCGATATTTCGGTGGCTGCGGGCGACGGGGCACTATTTATTGCGGATCAACGCAACGGGGCTGTCCGGGTATGGTCCGGATACAAAGCTCCCGAAGCATGGCAAGCAGGAAAAGGGATCACGGCTGCTTACGGAGATCAGGTAACCGAACTGGGTGACTTGTCTGTTATACAACAGGGGCAGATGATGGTGCCCGTCAAAACGATAGGCAAGCTTCTCGGGTATCGTATGAGCTATCATGCCAAGAATAAGGAATTAACATTGGCTCGAGGCGAAGATGTGATCACGCTGCAAGCCGGAGGTCAATATATGACCCGGAAACAGGCAGGAGAAGAGGTTACCAGGGCAGAGGCTGGAATTAAGCCGTATATTGCGAATGACCAGATGATGGCTCCGCTTCGAACGGTGGCAGAACTGCTGGGGAAAGATGTGCAGTGGAACGCCGGTGACAAGCTGGTTATCATCCGGGATTTGGCTGAACGAGAAATAAAGCAGGGGGACGTTAGCTTCAGCACTTCGAACGTTACGCCCCGACGCATGCAGATCGTGGAAATCACCGGTTCGGCCAAGATCCGTTACGGCGGGTATGCGCAGGTAGATGCCTACAAGGGAATGATCCTGGGTGAAGGCGATGAAATTGTTACCGGCTCTGGCATAGGAGGCGCGAGGCTGCGGCTTTTGGATACCGACGATGTCATCACATTAGGCAATAACACGAGATTGGCTGCCGAGCAGCTTCGCAAGGTTGGCATCTCCAACGTGACTCGACTGAATTTAGAGGCCGGGCAAGCTTATTATGATGTCACCGACTTGACCCGGTCGACGGATCGTTTCGAAGTACGGTCCGGTTATATGACGAATAGCGTGCGAGGCACGCACTTTATAATAACCGTCAACCCCTTAACCGGAGTGACAACCGTAGCAACGGCTAGCGGGAAAGTCACGAGTACAGTGACGCCGACAGGCAAAGACGGTTCCATGCAGCCATCAGGCCCAATAACCATTAGTCCAACGCAGCAAATTTCGATAGGCGGTTCGCAAGAGGGACGGTCCCCTGTACAATTTATCGATATTGAGGATTTGATAGGGAATGCCTCGCCGGAAGTCATTGCGCAGCTAATTAAGAATAAGAACGACATCGACCGGGAGAACGAGGAGCTCCTCAAGAAGATGCGGCAAGAGTTACAGTCAGGACAAAGCGGAAACGTCGCCCAGGACTTGAGTGTTAAATCTCCGGATGATTTGTCAAAAGTCGCAGATAATTTGGATAACCTCATCGGAAACATCGTGAAAGAAACTCTGGACAAGAAAAAAGTAAGCAAAGAGGAACTGGATAAACGGATTAAAGAAGCAAACACGGATTCGGGCAAGAAACTTGATCTTGGCCAAGTGAAAGAATTGGATAAAACAGCTGGACTCGACCCTGCACTGGAGCAGGTGCGCTTGGAAGCACTGAAGCGCCAACAGGACGAGGAAAGAAAGAAGCTCGAGCAGCAGCAGGATCGGATGGAGCAGTTGCAGCAGCATCTCGGCGATATGCTGGCTAAGCTCGAGCAGCAGAAGAAACAGCAGGATGAAGCTAACAGGAAAGCACAGGAAGAAATGAAAAAGAAGGCCGAAGAGCAGCTTCTTCAATCCTTAAGCGCAGAGGAGAAGGAACGGTTTCTCCAGGGCAAGAAAGAGGCAGAGCAGGAGAAAGGCGCTCGGCAGCCGACGCCGGTTAGTCCGGGCGGCGGCACGGGATCAGGAGGCAGCATATCGCCGCCTGTAGCCAGTCCGCCTGTGACTGGGCCCCCAGTGACTGAGCCTCCGGTGACTGAGCCTCCGGTGACGGAACCTCCCAAGCCGGAGCCGCCGTTACCTGATCGATCTGTAAAGGTCATATATAGCGATGATATGAGCGGTGAACTATCGGCACGTCCAGACAATTATTTTGGATCCATTCATTTTGAAACGAAAGGCTTTGCCGATGACCTGGAAGTTCAAGTCAGGGTGACGCTGACAAGGGATGGAAGTCCGGTTGTTGGACTCCCTGTCCGTCATGGCGAGCAGACGGTGGAATCCAATGCAGAGGGAAGCTTTATGCTGCAGTCAGTTGAAGGTACCGGCTTTAAGTTAAGCGAGGTCGCTTCACCGGATACTCCGCTGGAGTTCTATGCCGAACTGCTGGATTCCGGAAGTTATACGGAGAAGATCGAACTGCTTGAGGTCAAAGAAGGCCAATTGACGGTGCTTGGAGAAAGCGTCCGTTCCATCCAGGTCAGCCCTTTCTCGCAATTCGAATTCATTGGCGAAGGCCCGTTTCCGGCAGCCATTGATATGTATTGGGGCTTTTATTCCAAAGCGTACGGACTGAGCGAGGACACCAAGATTGGTTATGAATTGACGATACTCGATGACAATGGTCAGCCGGTAAATCTGGGCGTACTCGGATTCCGGATGAAGCCGCATGAATCCGTAACCACCTTGACGGAGCCCGGGTATGAGATCGTCGCTCCCGATAGTGAAGGGGTATACCGGGTGAATGCAGGTTTAACGGCCGGGGATATGGATTTGGAAGGGAATGGGAGTGATATCCTGTTCCGCTGGCAGCAAGCTCATGTTGGAACATATACGCTTCGAATCCAGCTCGTTGATGTAAGCGGCGATGTACCCCAGTCCATTGGTGATCCTCTGGAATGGATAATTGAAGTTATACCTACAAGTTAATGCTCTAGGAAGGCTGTCCCATGAAACTTATGGGGCGGCTTTTTTTCGTTTAATTGACCGGTAGTTTATTATTTCCGTAAATTTTCACTTTATTTTTTCATAGGGAATGCGTTATACTTCATTCATTCGGAAATATTACATTTACACGTAAGCATTCTATGGTACACGAATCATACATTTTCTCGTATAGGTGCAGGAATTGGCCTGCATGTCTCTACCCGATCACCGGAAATGATTGGACTACGGGTTATAGCAGCAGCGGACAAGCCAGGTCAATTCCATTTGACTTCTATGGCTCAAGGTGCGTTTTTGCTGTTTATGCCCATTTGTTTCTTTCCCGGCGATTCGGTGAGAGGAGGAAGTGGGCTTTTTTGCATGGAATGTAAACAAATTTAAGGGGGAGCATCATGCAATTACTGCAGAACAAGGTGAAAGAGGAAGGCATTGTATTAAGCGGACAGGTACTGAAGGTGGATTCGTTCCTGAACCACCAGATGGATCCGGTATTGATGAAAGAGGTAGGTAAGGAATTTACACGATTGTTTAAGGAAGCGAACGTGACTCGTGTATTGACCATTGAATCCTCCGGCATCGCGCCCGGCATTATGACCGCCCTTGAGATGGAAGTGCCTCTCATCTTTGCACGGAAGCAGAAGTCGCTGACCCTCCGTGAGGATATATTTGTGGAGAAGGTGTACTCCTTCACCAAGCAGGAGACGAACGAAATTACGGTCGCGAAGAAATTCATCAAGCCCGGCGATAAAGTGCTGATCGTGGATGACTTCCTTGCCAACGGCGAGGCGGCATTCGGGCTTGCCCGAATCGTAGAGCAGGCGGGTGCAGAGGTGGTAGGCATCGGGATCGTTATTGAAAAGGCGTTTCAACCAGGAGGACGTTTGCTGGCCGAAGCGGGTTATCGGGTAGAATCGCTCGTACGGATTGCATCACTTGAAGATGGCGTAGTGACATTCGCATAGAACGAAAGCTAACAATTTATTGGGGGGAATCAAGAAGCCATGGAACAACAGAAACAAGCGGTGCAAGAACCGATTTTCGATAAAAATCGGAGTCCGGGCAAAACCTTTTCGCTGGGTTTGCAGCATGTATTGGCAATGTACGCAGGGGCAATCATCGTACCGCTTATCGTTGGCGGGCAGCTCGGCTTAACGACGGAGCAGCTGACGTATCTCATCGCCATCGACCTGCTGGCGTGCGGGGTCGCTACTTTGCTGCAGGTATTCGGCAACAAATACTTCGGCATCGGTCTTCCGGTCATGCTTGGCTGCGCGTTCCAGGCCGTAGGTCCGATGATCATTATCGGACAGCAGCACGGGATGTCGGCAATTTATGGAGCGATTATCGCTTCCGGTTTATTTGTCATTCTATTCTCCGGTTTATTCGGTAAGCTGATTAAGGTATTCCCGCCTGTCGTTACAGGCTCTGTTGTTACGATTATCGGTTTGACGCTGATTCCCGTAGCTTTGAATGACCTTGGTGGCGGTCAGGGCAGTGAGGATTTCGGCAGCGCGCTTAACATTTCCCTTGGCTTCGGCGTTCTAGCCTTCATTATTATCATGAATCGTTTTGCCAAAGGCTTTTTGCGTTCGATTTCCGTTCTTTTGGGTCTCATTCTCGGCACCGTGGTAGCTGCATTCTACGGTGGAGTGGATTTAACCCCGCTGCGCGAAGCCGGCTGGTTCCGTGCTCCGCAGCCATTCTATTTTGGCACGCCGGAGTTTAAGATCGTTCCGATCATGACGATGATTCTGGTGGCGATTGTCAGCGTTGCCGAATCGACGGGCGTGTTTATGGCGCTTGGCAAAATCGTGGATCGCGATATTACCTCCAAGGATCTGTCCCGTGGTTATCGTGCGGAGGGTCTTGCGATTGTGGTAGGCGGTATTTTCAATTCGTTCCCTTATACCACATACTCTCAAAACGTGGGCCTGATTCAGATGAGCCGTGTGAAGACACGCGATGTGATTGTGGTGGCTGGCGGCTTGCTAGTCTTGATCGGATTCGTTCCGAAGATTGCCGCCATGACGCAGCTTGTACCGACTTCGGTTCTCGGTGGGGCCATGGTAGCTTTGTTCGGCATGGTTGTATCTTCCGGTATTCGGATGTTAGGAGATCAAGTAGACCTTAACCGTCACGAGAACCTGTTCATTATTGCGTGTTCTGTCGGCATGGGCCTTGGTGTAACAACCGTGCCGGGTCTGTTCGCAAGTCTGCCTGACAACCTGCGCATTCTTGCCGATAACGGCATCGTGGCCGGCAGCTTGACCGCGATTGTGCTGAACCTGATCTTTAACGGCTTGAAGTATACGAAGCCCACTCATACAGAGAAAGGTGATACCGCAGAAGGGCATGCTGCATAACCAATGCCCACTGTAAGCAGCCGGACCTCCGGCTGTTTTTTAGTTAAAGTAACAATCTCAGAGGCTAACCTCCTTAGATCGTAAGAAAAACTTCCTTAACTAGCGGTTTGGTTTCTGCAGACAGGACGTCGATAGACGGTTTTCCTTTGATACTGGTCCCGTTCGTTCCAACCAAAAACGGCTGCCTCCATAGAATGGAGGCAGCCGTTTTACATGATGTATAAGCGTTAGACGCGCTGCATTTGTTTCTCTGCAATATTGCCGATCCAGGGCAGCTTGAACCATTTTCCCTGAATGGCGTTTGCCATAAGCACCAGCCACATCAAGACGCCGACCAGCGCCAGAAGGGCGGAGGCCAGAAGGCCGATGATGGGCACCGCGCTCGACAGCAGGTGAGCGACGGCGAGGATGCCGAAGGCCAGCAAGGACTGCAGCGCGTGGAATATGACGTAGCGGCTTCTCTTTTCTAATGAAAGAAACAGAATTCCTCCGACCATGGGAAAAAAATAGCACAGCGTAGCGGCCAGATTCTCGGGAAGTCCTGTGGACGATTTGAAAGGGGACATCTCATCAACTCCTTGTCTTAGACCGGTTCTGGGGTAGGGCAAGCTTTATTTATACCTTACCTTATGAGCCGATGGGACAAAGTATGATGGTTAAATCCCTAACTTATTTCATTTTCAATTGCAGCAGATATTTCACGAGAGCATCCTGCTGCTCCTGCGTGAACCCGCTGCTTTCGTCCACCCAAAATTCATGTCCCTGACCGGTGACATGGGTGTCTCTCAGTCTTGAATCCTTGCGGTTCGCCTCGACGACCTGCAGTCTCAACTTACGGTCTATCAGGGCTTTCAGGCTGTTGTAAGGGTCAGGGTGAATCCCTTTCATCAGGGTCTGCGATACGCCGGTTTGCGTCAGCTTTGGCCCGACTGCTACGCCGCCGTCGTGCAAATACGGTGCAGACCAGCGAAGACCGATCAACCCTTTGACCTTATAACCGCCGCCCGATGTATGGCCGAAGCCCAACTTGATCTGCTCCGGGTCGATATTATCCAGCGGGATTTTGGTTATTTTGGCATCCGGAGGGATTGGGACAGGCGTGTCGGGCGGGTAGAACTCCGAATCGCCAAAAGCATTCCGCGTTCGCTGGAAAGCCTTTGCCCTCGCAGGCTCGGTACCGATTTCAGCCGCGCGCATAACGTGGTTATTCGTGTAGAAGTCACCAGCGTGGCAAGTGATGCATTGCGATTTTTTGAATACTTCCGCTCCGAGGTTGATCGTCTTGGCATCGGAGATATCCGTGGCATCCGTTTCCGGCGGACGGATCGTATTCTGATAGGCGGACATGGCGTTCACCTGCTCCCCGGCTTTGAAGCCCGGCGAGCTGATGTACAGCCCGTTCGGTGCGATGGCTGAAACCTTCGGGAAATTCGGAATCTTAACAACCTCATTCACGCCGGGGGTGCCGGGATTGGGATCCAGCCGGTTAAAGAATTCGGTGGGCTTCAGCCCGCTGCCCGGATCATAGCGAAACTTGCGATAGGCTGCATTTTGCAGAATGGTGCCCACATAAATCTCTTTGTCGATTCCCCACATCGGTTCGCTAACCTCGGTTTGACTCAAGGTATCCGTGTTCTGGGCATGAACATTGTTGCTGAAGGTGCTTAGCCCCTTGAAGGGGCCCGCGGCAGCGAAGCCGCTCCAGCTGTATGGATGATCGCCCTTCGTAAACATATCGGGAATTTGGGTCACGTCACTGACCAGATCCGCGGTTGTATCGAACGTGCCGGGCATCCATTTGATGAGATTTTCGTCAACGGCTTTTTCCAGCAGGGCGGGATCCGGCAGCGCTTCGGTTTTTCCTTTGGAGTTTACAATCGTACGCTGCTCGTTCTTTACATAATCCACAAGGCTGGTAATGTCCGTATGGGTAAAATAAGCCGCGCTATTCGGGGCCAGTGCCAGCATGAAACCGAGGTTCAGATCGGAGTTGGGCGCGCCCTCGACGATCATTCCCGTTTCACGGTTGACGGTTGCATGGCAGGCCATGCAGCTAACGCCGATGCGAGCCGTGCCTTCGGCATATTTAAATGTGACGCCAACGGGGGCATAGGCGCCTTTGGCTACGTCAAAGCCGGTATCAATCTTATCCCCCTTGCGGTAGGTCTTGCCGCCGATCGTTACATCCTGATCGAGTGCAACGCGCAAATTGGTTGTTCCCCGTCCTTTTAACTCGGCGAGGGCTTTTGCAATATTATTCAGCTTCATCGGACCGCCGATGATCCCCACAATATCAGTTAAAAACACCTCATTGCCAAAAGATTCCTCATACAATGTACGACGCCCTAGGGCAAGCAGTTCTTTTGTCACCTCAACGGCGCCATGGGCGGCTGTTAAGCGGGGGTCCTGATCCTTCAGGGCGGTACCGGGAACCGTAAGCGTCTTGCCCCAGATATCATACTGGCGAATGAAGCCCGTTTGCTGGGCTTGGATTTGCGTAGTATTCTCCAATTTATGTGCAGGCGGTATATAGGCGTATTCCGGCTCCACGATATTAGCAGCAAGCCATAAGGCCCCTACGACGGTGATCGGGATCAGCCATAGCAGAAGCCGCTTCGATTTTCGCATGTCTTATCACCCTTTTTTATGAGCAGATCTGATGAATCATCTCTTCACTGCCGATATACAAGGGCTTTAGTCTACATGCACATCATGGCGCAGCGGCGATTCGGCATTAACCTGCTTATCAGGGCCTTTCTCTTTCGGAACCAGACGCTCGTCTGTCCTGCCTTGATGGTGGTTTTCAAAATCATACTCCGCCAGCCGCCACTCCGTGGAGCCCTTCTGGGGATCGAACGGGAATTCTTCGCCGCGTTTTAAATATTCCTCCCGTCCCCATTCATTTGTGTATGTCCCGTCTACTTCAACCTCTTCTCGCGAAATAGGGTGGAGATCCTTGTCTTTTCCGGACATGTCGCATGCTCCTCTCAGGCTTGATTTTAGAAATGATTCATATCGCATAAAGTAACCAGAAAGAGGAGGTACTATCCGCTGAAATTTGCAAGTAAGTCAGATTACGGTTTTGGGAAAGAACCGGATGCTCTAAGTGTAGGGATGGCCACAGGACGATCTGTCAGCTGCCTGACGGTGATGCAGCAGGTTTTGACTTTAAGTCATCAAGAATATAGCGCTCCAGCAGAGAGCGTGGGTTCTTCCAGCGGCTGACCTTGCTGTCGGCAGTAAATACGACGACCGTATCCAATTGGGGAAAAAGGTAGATTTGCTGCCCTCCATGGCCGTGTGCAAGCGCGAAGGGAGTCCCGTTCTGAATGCCGGTCCACCACTGAAATCCGTAATCCCCAAAGGCGGGATAGCCCTTGACCTGCGGAGCGAGGGCTTGCTTAAGCCATGATTCCGGGATGAGCGTGGTGCCTTGCCATCGTCCCCCATTCAGGCAGCAAAGACCGAACTTGGCCATGTCGCGGGAGGTGAGATAGAGGCCGACGTGACCCATGCTGTGGCCCTCGGGGCTTGGGGACCAGGCGGAATGGCGAATGCCGAGCGGCTCGAATAAATATTGTCTGGCATAGGCGTAAGCATCCATTCCCGTAGTCTCGCTAATGGCAACGGAGAGTAGGTGGGAATCCGTGCTCCGGTATTGAAAGAGGCCCATTTCCTGTTCCATGACAGGGAGGGATAGCGCGAAGCTCGTCCATTTCCGGTTGCGGTGGAATCGGTGAATGAGCGGTTCCCCCAGCTTTTTACCGGTTTGCCACGCAAAGCCCGAGGTCATCGTCAGCAGATGATGAAGGGATACCTTGTGTAAGAGCGGATGGGCTCGTTCGGGAATATATCGATGCAAAATATCCATGACAGAGGAATTCAGATCAGGTAATTCGCCGCGTGAGTGGGCGATGCCGCATAACGCTGACGTAAAGCTCTTGGTGGCGGACCTGAGATCGTTCAGCGAGGTAACGCCATGACCGTTGTAATAGCGTTCGTAGATAAGTTTGCCGGAATGCAGCAGGAGAAAGCTGCGCATTTTCGGATATTGTTTCTGAATGATCAGGTCGACCTGATCAAGCGAATTGAGGTGCAGCCCTGCCTCATGAGGCTCAGCGGCAGGAATAGGGGATCCTAAATCGACAGGGGAATGCAGGATAGACTGTGAGTTCGGCATGAACTGTAGACCTCCTTGAGTCTAGAATATGTTATGCGTATCTATTTGTGATATTCGCTGATTTCGAGATCGCGGGAGCTTCGTTTGAATGTATCTTAACCAATTATGGGGATAAAGGATGACCTGATGAAAAACATAGCGCTAAAAACATTTTTTGGGAAAGATGAAACAAACAGAAGAATATGATATAATATATTAATGATTCAGTTGCATGCTGTTAGGGTATGTATAGTGTCAGGTGCATTGGTAAGTTGCTGAATATCAACCTAATGGTCACCGTAAGAACTGCAATATGGCTTCAACTTAATGAGGTAGATCTTTTCGGCATTCTCTTTAAACGGAGTAATTTTATTCCACACGTTTTGGGAGGGATCCATCATGGCAACGAAAGGTCACAATGAGGTTAAGGAAAGTCTGCGGGAAATGACACGAATTTTCCGGCCTAAAGATCCGAAAAAATTTGTAAAGGAGTATGTCCGGAAGTACCATATTATGGGGGGCTATGAAGAAGAGCTTACACTTGTTGTTGAGCATGAACTTGGCAAGCTGAATTCCTCCGTTTCGTAACCTGTAATAGCACCTGGTCTATAGAAATAACCAACACGCATCGCATCTTCACCTTGTTAATGACTAATGATATGAACCAATTTAGAGTTTATGGTTAAACCGTTTTTGGGGCGAATGTCCCGAAAGCGGTTTTTTTGCGTTTGCCAGTCCCCGTTATGTGAACAGACTCATCTCCTCGGAAAGTCTATTTCCTGGGGGAATTTTGCATCTGTCCCTACATATATTGTTAGCAATCGATCCGATAAGGATATAAGGGAGTGGACAGATGTGAGGACACAGCTCAGACGGAAGGAAGAAATCGGATATATCCGCGAGGCGGGACGTATATTGGCTGCGTGTCACCGTGAAATAGCGAAAGTCATCAAACCGGGAATCACAACGAGCGAGATCGATGCCAGGGTCGAGAGATTTTTGGAGAAGAATGGGGCTTTGCCCGAGCAAAAAGGATATAAAGGATTTCCATACGCCACTTGTGCATCGGTCAATGATGTGGTGTGTCATGGATTCCCCGATCAGCGGCCGCTGCAATCCGGGGATGTTGTGACCATTGATATGGTGGTGAATAAGAACGGGTGGCTGGCGGATTCCGGCTGGACCTATGCGGTAGATCGGGTTTCAAGGGAAGTAAACCAGCTGGTGCAGCACACCCATGAAGCGCTGTTTAAAGGGATTGAGGCCGCTCGGCACGGCGCAACCTTGGGCGACGTAGGTTATGCCATTGAGCAGGTTGCCGAAAGGGAAGGCTACGGGATCGTCAAATCGCTTGTCGGTCATGGCATCGGCCGCGCGATCCACGAGCCGCCCGATGTCCCGAACTATGGCATTCCAGGAAGGGGACTTAAACTCAAAGAAGGAATGGTCATTACCATCGAACCCGTTTTCACCCTGGGCCCCTCGGGTGCCGTGTTCTGGGGGGATGACGGCTGGACCATTTCCAGTGCGGACGGATCGGTGGGCGTCCAGTATGAGCATACGATTGCTATTACTCGTGGAGAAGCTGTTATCCTGACGGATTAAGATGCCGAAAAATATACCATAATAATAGGAGGCTTTCTTCGTGAGGCATCAGGGCTTTTCGAAGGAGACCTCCTTATATCATGGGTGCCAGATAAATGGGGGACGGCTGCATATAGATTCAAAAAGGCGGAAATGACTGTATATATAGCTATGAAGGCTGTCGCTGACAGGGTGTGAAGAATGTCGAATGATGGGTCGCGGGACGGTGGATACGCTTTGAAAGCGATTGCAAAATCAGTAATGGCGCGACTTTGACGACTTTTCGAACAATTTGTGAACTCCCTGTGAATGATTGACAAAAGCAACCCATGAACTTATATTTAATAAGTGATTGCTTTAATTGACAGGATTACTTCATCCGTGATTGTGCAGGTAGATTACCGCTGTTTGCGCCGGATGGTAGTCTACGAAAATCGGAAAAGTGGGGTAGATCAATGATGAAACGGTGGCAGGCTGTAAAGCGTCTTCTTCCTTTGATGGCCATGTTTGCTTTGGTGTTATCCGGCTGCGGCCGAGAGGATTTGTCGGTCTTAAGACCACAAGGTCCGGTAGCACAAGGTCAACTGGATTTAATTAAGCTCTCCATTTCGATTATGATCGTCGTAATGGTTGTGGTATTTGGAATCGCCGCATACGTGCTTGTTAAATTCCGTCGAAAGAAGGGACAAGATGAAATTCCTGAGCAAGTAGAAGGTAACCATAAGTTGGAGATTATTTGGACGGCGATTCCGCTGCTCTTGGTACTCGTGCTTGCAGTTCCTACTATTCAAAAGGTATTTGCTTACGGAGAGAACGACTGGAACAATCCAGATGCAGTTAAGGTGGAAGTTACTTCTCATCAGTTCTGGTGGGAGTTTAATTATCCAGACTACGGCGTAAGAACCGCTCAAGAGCTGGTTATTCCTGTAGGCAAGAAAATTGCTTTCCAATTAAAAACGAATGATGTGCTTCACTCCTTCTGGGTACCATCGCTCGGCGGCAAGATGGATACAAACACAGAAGGCAGCGTTAACTACATGACTCTGGTTGCTGACAAAGCAGATACATACATTGGTAAATGCGCAGAGTTGTGCGGTCCTTCTCACGGCTTCATGGAATTCCGGGTGAAAGCGGTTGACGATGCGGCATTTGACAAATGGGTAGCGGCATTTAAAGAACCTGCTGTGCTTCCTGCGGATGCGGCACTCGCCGAGAAATTCAAGACCAACTGCCTTTCTTGCCACGCTGTAGGCGACCAAGGCGGAGCGATGGGTCCTAACCTGACCGGCATTGGATCACGTGAGACGATTGCGAGTATCTTGCTGAACGACATAAGCGGCAAACCAGGCACGAAGCCTACGAAAGACAACCTGGTGGAATGGCTGATGGAGCCTCAGGCTGTAAAACCTGGCAACACGATGCCTAATCCGAAGGATCTCGGCTTCAGTGACGAAGAAATCGAGCAGATTGCCGATTACTTGGCCAATTATAAGTTGGATTATTAATACAGCAGCAAGAACTTTAAAAGGGGGTACAAACCTTGGCTCACGCTCATGCTCAAAGCCATAGCGTCAAGCGCTACACGGGGTTAATGGATTGGCTTACAACCGTTGACCACAAGAAAATCGGGATATTATACCTGATAGCGGGCGGCTTCTTCTTCGGGATTGGCGGTATTGAAGCGATTCTGATTCGCTTGCAGCTGATCAAGCCGATGAACGATCTGGTATCGGCTCAAGTATTTAACGAATTGATTACAATGCACGGAACGACGATGATTTTCCTTGGTGTTATGCCAGTTATCTTCGCCTTGATGAACGCGGTTATTCCGCTTCAGATCGGTGCACGTGACGTCGCATTTCCATTTTTGAACTCGCTTGGATTTTGGACGTTTTTGTTCGGTGGACTTTTGCTCAATCTTAGCTGGATTATGGGCGGCGCGCCTGATGCGGGCTGGACATCCTATACACCGCTTTCCACAAATGACTACTCGTCCACGCACGGTGTAGACTTTTATACCATAGGTCTTCAGATTGCGGGTCTGGGTACGTTGATCGGTGGTATCAACTTCCTGGCTACCATCATAACGATGCGTGCACCTGGAATGTCCTTCATGAGAATGCCAATGTTTACATGGACGGCTTTCATCACATCGGCCATGATCCTGTTCGCATTCCCTGCCATTACGGTAGGTCTCGTATTGCTTAGCTTTGACCGTTTGCTCGGTGCCAATTTCTTTGATGTTGCGGCTGGCGGTAGCTCCGTATTGTGGCAGCATATTTTCTGGATCTTTGGTCACCCTGAAGTCTACATTCTGATTTTGCCGGCATTCGGTATTATTTCAGAAGTTATTCCGACATTCTCTCGTAAACGTTTGTTCGGATACAGCTCCATGGTATTTGCAACCATCCTGATCGCCTTCTTGGGCTTCATGGTTTGGGCTCACCATATGTTTACGACAGGTCTTGGTCCTGTAGCGAATGCGCTCTTCTCCATCGCAACGATGCTGATCGCCGTTCCTACCGGTATCAAAATCTTTAACTGGCTCTTTACGATGTGGGGCGGTCAAATCCGCTTTACCAGTGCAAACCTGTTCGCGATCGGTTTCGTACCGACGTTCGTTATGGGTGGAGTTACCGGCGTCATGCTGGCATCTGCTCCGGCAGACTTTCAGTTCCATGATACGTATTTCGTTGTAGCTCACTTCCACTACGTTATCGTTGGTGGTCTGGTATTCGGTTTGTTTGCCGGACTCCACTACTGGTGGCCAAAAATGTTCGGCCGGGTATTGAACGAAACGCTTGGCAAATGGACGTTCTGGTTGTTCGCAATCGGCTTCCATTTGACATTCTTCGTACAGCATTTCCTTGGATTGCTGGGTATGCAGCGGCGGATTGTCTCTTATCTGCCGAATCAGAATTTTGACGAGCTTAACTTTATCAGTACCATCGGCGCAATCTTGATGGGGATCGGCGTCCTGGCCTTCTTGGCAAACGTTGTGATCACTTCGAGAAAACCGGTTGGTGCTCCGGCCGATCCATGGGAAGATGGCCGTACGCTCGAGTGGAGTATTCCTTCTCCACCTCCAGAGTACAACTTTAAGCAAATTCCGCTTGTTCGCGGCATTGACGCTTATTGGAAAGAGAAGATGGCAGGCAATAAAGAGATGACACCATCCGAACCGGTTGGTCCAATCCACATGCCTTCGCCAAGCATCCTTCCGTTTGTGATGTCACTGGGTCTGTTTATCGCGGGTCTTGGTTTCATGTTTAGCACGGAGGACTTCTCCAATTCGTTCATGAGCTTAATCTTCAATAAATATATCGTTCTGATTGTTGGTCTTCTGATTACGTTCGCGGCAATGATCGCTCGTTCCCTGTACGATGATCATGGATATCACATCGAAGTTGAAGAACTGGAAGGGGAGGGTAAAGCATGAGTCACGCTGAACATGTAAACGGCGAACTTCCTCACGAGCCGGAGAAGGCAACACTCGAAGGCCGTAATAAGGTTCTTGGTTTCTGGCTCTTCCTCGGTGGAGAGGCCGTGCTCTTCGGTACGTTGTTTGCAACGTTCCTGGCGCTTCGCGGACAGAACAACGAAGGCCCAACCGCAGCTGAGCTGTTCTCTCTGCCGATTACGGCAGCGGCAACGTTGATATTGCTTGTCAGTTCCTTGACCAGTGTGTTCGCTATTCAGGCGCTCCACCGTCACAATATCGAGAAGCTGAAGTTGTGGCTGATCGTAACCGTTGTTCTGGGTCTTGGGTTCCTTGGCCTTGAAATTTATGAGTTCTATGAATATGTTGTGCATGAATCGTTTAACATGAAGACGAGTGCATTCTCGTCTGCATTCTATACGCTGGTTGGCTTCCACGGTGCCCACGTTGCGTTTGGGGTTGTGTGGATCAGCCTGTTGATCGCTCAGCTGTACAGAAAAGGGTTAACCGTAGTTACAGCACCTAAGGTATATGTTTCTGCCATGTACTGGCACTTTATCGACGTTGTATGGGTGTTCATCTTCTCGGTCGTATACCTTCTTGGAAAGGTGGGCTAAGGAATGACTGCGAATCAACAATCTAATGAGGGGCCTACAGTAAAACACCGCCATCGTGTGGAAGGCCCTGAGAAACACATTGTTGTCTTTATTTTCTCGATCGTCCTGACTGCGATTGCTTTTGCGGCTGTCGCAGCCGGTGGCATCAACACAGCATTTACGATCATCATTTTGCTGGTTATGGCTGTGTTGCAGGTGTTCGTGCAAATGGGTTACTGGATGCACTTGAAGGACAAAGGGCATCTAATGCCAATCCTGTTTATGATTGGCGGCTTCTTCGTA
Source organism: Paenibacillus sp. FSL W7-1332 (assembly GCF_037969785.1). Classification (NCBI taxonomy): domain Bacteria; kingdom Bacillati; phylum Bacillota; class Bacilli; order Caryophanales; family Paenibacillaceae; genus Paenibacillus; species Paenibacillus sp. FSL W7-1332. Next base: position 897,840 of record NZ_CP150209.1, read on the forward strand.
GCTAGTACCTGTATTGTCATGGCACTGTTCTGGGTTTGGTGGTAAAATGAAAAAGAGGTGGGCTCTTCAGCCCCCTCTTTTTTTAAATCGTAGGAAGGTGTCACAATTTCGACAGAATTTAACCCGTTTAGGGGAGGTTTTTGCATGCTGGGCTTAGAATATTTTAGTTTTGCAGATAAATGGAGTCCCTTGTTCCTGGCATTTATGCTGCTCGTGACAGCAGGCTACTTCCTGTTGACCGGACCGCTGAGCAGTAGATTCGAAGGGAGCGCTCCGGTTTCCGCAGGAAGGAAAGCGCTGTTTGTAGGCGGTATGCTTACGTTCTATCTTGCGCAGGGTGGACCTATTGAACTGCTGGGACATATGATGTTCTCGTTTCATATGGTCAGTATGGCCATGTCCTATTTAATGGCGATGCCGCTCTTGATTCTGGGTATTCCTGTCTGGATGTGGCGTGCCTTCGATAAGGTCAACCCGTTTAAGAAGCTCGGTTTTCTTGCGCGTCCGATCGTTGCCGCGGTTCTGTTTAACGGTTTGTTTTCTTTTTATCACGTCCCGGTTATCCATGACTTTGTCATGTTGAACTTCTGGGTGCACCGCTTGTACTATTTGATTCTGTTCATCGCCTCACTGTTGATGTGGTGGGCTATCATTAACCCGATTCCGGAGAAGGACAAGTCCTCAGGTCTTTTGAAAATGGGATACATTTTTCTCAACATGGTATTGTTAACTCCGGCGTGTGCGCTCATTATATTCTCGAGCGAGCCCATGTACGCAACGTACAGCGATCCGGTGGTATGGGCAAAGGCGATGGGATACTGCGTAGCTGGCGATACCTCGGCATTGCTTAGCCAATTTGGCGGACCTGAGTTCTTCGGTTATCTGGAGCCTGCGATTGACCAGCGAGTAGGCGGGATCATCATGAAGTTTTTCCAAGAGATTATTTTTGCCTCGATGCTAGCCTATGTGTTCTTTCATTGGTACAAACGAGAAAATCAGGAAGACGATCCTTTGCCTAGCGAGATTCCTCCCGGCAAGCTCAATCAGGCGTAAGGGGATTATTGAAGGGGGATCCATATGGATTGGTTTTTTATATTTCCCACGGTCAGTACAACGTTTATTGTCATCAGCGCCGTGTTGGTAGCGATTGGCTGGGGTCTTATCATTAAGGGGAAGCGCGAAGCCCACAAAAAGGTAATGATCTGGGCGGCCGTCGCAGCCGTCATCTTCTTTATCATCTATTCCTCGCGCACCGTATTCATCGGGAACACGTCATGGGGTGGACCTGATGATCTGCAACCGTATTATCAGGTATTCCTGGTCTTCCACATTGTCCTGGCTACCGTCGCAGCGGTATTCGGGATCACGACATTGACCCTCGGCTTCAAGGAGAAGTATTCCAAGCACCGCAAATGGGGCAGAGTCACGTCGATCATCTGGTTCTTTACCGCCATTACCGGCGTAGCCGTGTATACCTTGCTGTACCTGTTATATCCGGGCGGGCATACCCAGCCTGTATGGAAAGTGATATTTGGAATGTAAACGTGGGAGAACACCCGTCAGAGGAATCTGGCGGGTGTTTTTTGTTTGCGCGGGGAGGCTCATTCAAGAGAATTGTGGGTATGGTGAGGGGGAGTGTATCCGCTCCGGTCGCTGTTGAAACCAGGAAACTGGGATTAGACGAGATGGATGTTTCCCGGTTTCAAAGGCGAACGCCAGGTCTCCTCCGCGGCTACACTCCCCTTGTGCAGGAAGCTCTTGAATGAGCCGCCATGGGGTAGTGACACCCGTCAGGAAGCCTCGGACAGGTGTTTAGAGAGTGTGAGGGCAGGGGAGTGTATCCGCTCCGGTCGCTGTTGAAACCAGGAAACTGGGATTAGATGAGATGGACGTTTCCCGGTTTCAAAGGCGAACGCCAGGTCTCCTCCGCGGCTACACTCCCCTTGTGCAGGAAGCTCTTGAATGAGCCGCCATGGGGTAGTGACACCCGTCAGGAAGCCTCGGACAGGTGTTTAGAGAGTGAGAGGGCAGGGAGGGGGAGTGTATCCGCTCCGGTCGCTGTTGAAACCAGGAAACTGGGATTAGACGAGATTGATGTTTCCCGGTTTCAAAGGCGAACGCCAGGTCTCCTCCGCGGCTACACTCCCCTTGTGCAGGGAAGCTCTTGAATGAGCCGCCATGGGGTAGTGACACCCGTCAGGAAGCCTCGGACAGGTGTTTAGAGAGTGAGAGGGCAGGGAGGGGGAGTGTATCCGCTCCGGTCGCTGTTGAAACCAGGAAACTGGGATTAGACGAGATGGATGTTTCCCGGTTTCAAAGGCGAACGCCAGGTCTCCTCCACGGCTACACTCCCCTGGTACAGGGAAGCTCTTGAATGAGCCGCCATGGGGAAGTGATACCCGTCAGGAAGCCTCGGACAGGTGTTTAGAGAGTGTGAGGGAAGGGGAGTGTATCCGCTCCGGTCGCTGTTGAAACCAGGAAACTGGGATTAGCCGAGGTGGATGTTTCCCGGTTTCAAAGGCGAACGCCAGGTCTCCTCCGCGGCTACACTCCCCTGGTACAGGGAAGCTCTTGAATGAGCCGCCATGGGGGAGTGACATCCGTCAGGAAGCCTCGGACAGGTGTTTAGAGAGTGTGAGGGCAGGGTGGGGGAGTGTATCCGCTCCGGTCGCTGTTGAAACCAGGAAACTGGGATTAGATGAGATGGACGTTTCCCGGTTTCAAAGGCGAACGCCAGGTCTCCTCCACGGCTACACTCCCCTGGTACAGGGAAGCTCTTGAATGAGCCGCCATGGGAAGTGGACACCCGACAGGCATCTCTGCCGGTTTTTTTTACAACTTCTATTGACACTGTTTATATACACACTATATACTGTGTATAAAGATATACACAGTGAGCACAGTAATCACACTAAGCACAGTGAAACTTAACTGCGATGATAACGAAATGAATATATGAAGACATGAAAGGGTGAGCTGCATTGCAACAAGTTCTCCATAATGCGATGAAGATCGTTAAGAAAGACTTCGCTAGCGACAAGCTGCAAATTGTATGGAACATAATGTTTATGGTGTATATGGGGTTTGCCACCAGCGTTATCATTGACAACCAGTTTGAACATTTGGATGAGTACATCAATCCACTGATTGACTTTCTATTGGTATTCTACGCTCCGTTGCTGGGATTCCTTTTTAGCAGGAGGTCCTTCCGGTATCTGAACGAGGATTCATACACCCGGATGCTGTATTTTTACCGGAGTCTACCGGTACCTGCCTCGGCCATCTTCGTAAGCCGGATCATAAACTCGCTGATCGCTTTCATCATAAACGGCATCGTATTATTTGGAGTCATTTATGCGATAGGCAATCATATTAGAACCGCGATGGATATCCCTAGTTATATTGCATTTATACTGACCTGGATGGGCATCGGATTTTTAATAACAGGACCCTATATTTACTGGGAGAATATGTGCAGCGGTAAGAAGTACTTCGGGATTACCCTTCTGGTGATGGTGATCACCTCCGGAACGGCCGTTATGCTTAGCTTGCTGGGTTACAGCGTTTTCGAGTTCGTTGTGAGAGCCTCCATCAAATGGGGCCTGCTATCTCCGGTCATGTGGGGATCGCTGATGGTTGGACTGGCATCTATGCTCCTTATAAGCAAAATAACCTACATTCGGCAGCAGACCAGGGACTTATCATGAAGGATATGAAGATGAATCCGTATGGAATCGCAATAGCACGGGTTTATGCACAGGAGAAAAGCGAGGTGATAAAAGGTGCGAATTCCGATTCAGATCAATGAAAATAGCGCAGAGCCTTTATATCACCAGATTGAAACACAGCTGCGCTCACTCATTATTAGCGGTCAGATTGAGGAGGGAACGTTATTGCCGTCCATTAGGGAATTTGCCGGGAATCTGAACTGTAGTGTCATTACGGTACGCAGGGTGTATCAGGATCTTGAGAATGAAGGGCTGCTGCGAACGAGACAAGGTACGGGAACCTTTGTGGCCGGCGTCGGGGATCAGGCCCGTGAACAGTATAAACGCGATGCGGTTATTGAGGCGTTAAGAATAGCAGTCGAAAAAGGGCTTGCCGTTCAGTTTAACGAGGATGAATTGAAGGAACTGTTCATGGAAGTGATTCGGGAAGTACTCGATGCAAAAGGAGGTCGTTAACACGTCATGGAACCACATATCATTGAATTTCGTAATGTCATTAAACGACGGAGAACGAAAACCATCGGCCCGATCGAATTGTCGATTCCTCAAGGATATATTGTTGCCCTGGTGGGGCCTAACGGCTCGGGAAAAAGCACGCTGCTGAACATGATGATGCAGACCGTGTTTCCGGACGAAGGGGAGATCACCTGGTTCGGCGAGTCTTACCGGGGAGAGCTTCCGGTCTCGATCCGTAAACAAATGGGATTCGTTCCTGAACAGTTGAGTGTAGAGGAGCAGCATTTGACGGTAGATGAAGCGGCCAGCTTTCGCGCATCCTGGTATGACACTTGGGACGGTTATTTTTTCGATGAGCTGCTATCCCGGTTTGATGTCCCGCGAGGCGTAAAACTGCGCAAGATGTCCAAAGGGGAACGACGCAAGTTCGAGATCGCCGCTGCACTTGCACCAAGGCCCAAGTTCTTGCTGCTGGATGAACCTTCTTCCGGTCTCGATCCTTTCGCTTGGAAGCTGATGATCGACCAGCTGCACAAAGTAATGAAGTCCATGGATACAACGATCGTGCTCTCAACCCATGTTGTGGATGAAATCCGGCGGCTGGCGGATTACGTCATTCTCATTCATCATGGGAAGCTGCTGGGCATGGTGGAGAAGGACTCGCTGCTGGATAACTGGAAGGAGTGCTGGATACAAGGGGATGCCTCCATTGTGGAGGAGCTGCCGGGTATTCTGAGTTACAAACAAGAGACAGCAACAACGATTTCTTTTATAACCACGGAATGCTTGGAAGTGGAGAAGATCCTGCAGTCTGCAGGCATACCGTTTATTCAGACCCGTTCCCTGGAGCTGGATGAAGTGCTTCGATTATGGATTGACGGAAACATTCCTGCCAACGTGCAGAACTAGGATAGAGAGGGGTTTTACGATATGCAACGCTTGCAATTAGACAATGTAGTTAAGATTTATGCGGATAAAACGGCAGTAAACCGGATTTCGCTTCAGGTTGAGGAAGGTGAAATCTACGGACTGCTTGGCGCGAACGGCGCCGGCAAAACAACCACCATGCGGATGGTGCTTGGGTTGATCTACCCGGATGACGGAACGATTCTATATAACGGAAAGCCGTATAACAAAGAACTGCGTCACATTATGGGTTACTTGCCGGAAGAGCGCGGGTTATACCCGAAAGTGAAAGTCAGCGAGCAGATTTCCTACTTGGCACAGCTGCGGGGCATGTCCGCGAAAGACGCGGATAAGAGTCTGAAATATTGGCTGGAACGGTTTGAAGTACCTGACTATTATGATAAGAAGATTGAAGAACTGTCTAAGGGTAATCAGCAAAAAATGGGCTTTATTGCAGCGGTTGTTCATGACCCGCAAATTCTGATTTTGGACGAAGCCTTCAGCGGTCTGGATCCGGTGAACGTCGAACTTCTGAAATCAACGGTAAAAGAACTACGCGACAAAGGCACGAGCATTCTGTTCTCCACCCACAGGATGGAACATGTCGAGGAGTTGTGTAAGAACATTACCATTCTGCATCGCTCCAATACGGTAGTGAAGGGGAACCTGAAGGATATCAAATCCAAGTATCCTCGAGAAGAGGTGGTGCTCGGTACGTCCGGTGAAGTCCGTGGTCTTGAAGCCCTGCCAGGCGTAACGGCTGTGGAGCGGACAGAGGACGGCTACTCCATCCGGATCAGCCAGGTTGATGCAGCGCAAGAGATTTTGAATACAGCCATGTCGCAAAGCACGATCCATCGGTTTGAAGTGAAGGAGCCGACACTCAATCAAATCTTCATAAAGGCGGTAGGTGAATCCAATGAATAATATGTGGACTGTTATCCGATTTACGTTCATGAATAAAGTAAGAACGAAGTCCTTTCTTGTTTCGACCTTGATATTTGCACTCATTATTACCATCGGGATCAATCTTCCTTTTCTGATTCAAATGTTTACCGGAGATAAGGCGGGCTCCGAAGAAACCACCCGCATCGGACTGGTTTACGGACAGGAGCAAATGCTTGCCGAACAACTGGAAACCACTTGGAGTAATCTGCCGTCAACTTCCTATGAATTTGTAAAATATGAAACGGCTGATGAAGCCGCTCTGAATAAAGACATTAAAGATGGCGTTATCGAAGGTTATCTGAAATTTGAAGCAAAAGAAGGCAATGCGTTCCCGACGGTGGTCTACAGCTCTGAAGACGAGGCCATGAGTCCGGAACTGCAATCCAACCTGCAAGCAGCTCTGCAAGTGGCGAAGACGCGCAGCATTGTAGACGGACTTAATTTGTCCGATGCGCAGATCAATGAGCTGAATACGCCTGTTCAGATTGATGCTCGGGGTATCAATCCTACAGAAACGGGTAACGCGGGCGGAGCTTCCGGAGAGAAGGAAGGGGCTTCCGAGGTTATTAACTACATTGTCGTGTATGCACTGATTATTCTCTTCTTCTTCACTTTGATGGGAACAGGTAACATGATCGCATCTGAAGTAACGACAGAGAAGAGCTCCCGCATCATGGAGATTTTGATTACAAGCGTATCTCCGCTGAGCCAAATGTTTGGTAAGGTTATTGGCATGTTCCTGCTGGGACTGTCGCAGATCGCGGCATTCGGTGTTGTAACCGCCGTGAACCTGATGCTGCCGCACAATATGGATACATTGAAGGATATGAATCTCGACCTGACGGCGATCGACCCGATGCTTCTGGTGTTCGGTTTAATCTTCTACATCCTTGGTTATTTCTTGTACGCGATGCTCTATGCGGCCATTGGTTCGATCGTCAGCCGTACCGAGGATTTGGGGCAGGCGGTTATGCCGATCACGATGCTGTCGCTGGTGGCATTCTATATCGCGATCTTTAGCTTAAGCGCTCCGAACTCGATGCTGATGAAGGTATCCAGCTATATTCCGTTTATCTCGCCGACCACGATTCTAGTTCGCATCGGACTTGGAGATATCCCATTGTGGGAGATCCTGCTCTCACTGGCGATCCTGATCGTATCCATCCTCGTCTTTGGCTGGTTGGCAGCGAAAATCTATCGTACCGGTGTCTTGATGTACGGCAAACGCCCTACGTTCAAGGAGCTTAGAAAAGCGATGAAAGCTTATAAGATGTAAGCACGAACTGTACAAGTGATTTTCAATTTTAATGGATGTCTTTAAATCTGATACTGATCCTTAATAGCGAGGTTGTTAAAATGACCAAAAGTACTAGCTCGAAATTATTAATGTTTTTAAGCGCTGCTGCAGTCGTAATTTTGTTCGGCTTCATGTTCAACACGGAAGGTTCTGCGCTAAAGGATGCCATGCAAGAAGGATTAATGGGAGCAGTTGCCGTGATCGCTGTAGCAGGCTTATGGGCTGCTGGAGCAAAGAAATAGAAGATATGGGGGGCGCCATACCGACAGCGGTATGGCGAACATAACCCCATAAATAAATAGTTTGATGCACGGCTATTCTTAATCGCACCCGATTACACCAACTTAAAGGAGATTACATAAATGAAAAATTGGAAAAAAATGATATTGTCACTCACGATTTCGGTAGGTTTGCTTGCTTCGGCAGTGCCTGCCATGGCTGCTCCACAGCAGCCAGCAGTAAAAGTGGATAACGAAGTAGTTAAATACTCGCTTGGCACACCGGTTATAGATAAGGGCACAACGCTCGTTCCGCTCAGAACAACGCTCCAGGCGATGGATGTGAAACTGACGGATGCTGCAGATGACACGATCCATGTGGTTGTGGACGGCAAAACCATTACGCTGAAAAGCAAACTGAAACAAATCAATGGCGTAACGTATGCGCCAATTCGGGTTGTTGGGGACGCTGCGGGTTATAAGGTTAGCTGGGATGCGAAAACTCGCACCGTTGTGCTGGTTTCCAAAGAAACGGAGGTCGCTCAAACAGGTGGCCGCGGCTTCATGTGGGAAGTGGAGAGCAACGGGAATACCGTTTATCTGGTAGGCTCCATGCACATCGCGGATGACAGCTTCTACCCGCTGCGTCCGGAGTTTGAGGAAGCCTTTGCCGAAGCGGACCATCTCGGTGTCGAGGTTGATGTCAGCAAAGCAGCTGACGAAGCTCAGCAGCAGCTGATCATGGATATGGGGATGTATAAAGATGGAACAACACTCAAGGATCATGTGACCAGCGAGACGTACGCCAAACTCGGCAAAATCCTGACGGAGAGCGGCATGCAGCCGAATGCCTTAGATGCATTCAAGCCTTGGGTAGCGGAATCCACGATCAGCAGCTTGAAAGCAGTGAAGGCTGGATACGAAGCGGCTGCAGGAATCGATCTGTATTTCGTCCAGAAAGCGATCGAGCGCAAAATTCCGGTGATCGAGCTGGAATCCTACGAATTGCAGCTGGGCATGTTCAATGGCTTCTCTAAAGAGTTGCAGGAGAAGAATCTCAACATCGTCTTGGACAATTTCGATGTACTGGATGGCAGTGTCGAGCAATTAGGTGAAATGTGGAAGACGGGCAATGATGAGGAACTGCTGGAGTTCACCAACAGCATGGCCGTTGACGAGGAATACAATAAAGCGATGCTGATTGACCGAAACATCGGCATGGCCGAGAAAATCGACGGATACCTGAAAAACGGCAAAAATGAAGAGTACTTCATCGTGGTTGGCGCAGCCCACTATCTGGGTGAGCATGGCATCGTGAAGCTGCTGCAGGATAAAGGCTATACTGTCGTTCGCAAATAGATAGCCGCAGGGTTGTAGTCTTCGGGGAAATGAAAACCTTCCAATGATCGTTATTCGATCATTGGAAGGTTTTTTAATTGTGAAACAGGAAGCATGCCGAATCTGTATCTATGCCCATCGTAGAGGGCGTGGGCCAGTGTTCAAAGGAATAAAGTATAAGAAGGAGGTGTGAGTAATGGTTATAAAGGAGACAGAATAAAGACTAGTCTAAAAAAGGAAGATAATAATCTTAGGTAGAATTAATCAGTGATACATATTACTTTAAAAAGGACAGATAAATAAATATGAAATCTATTCGAACGGGGAATTATGAGTTGCCTCAAACAATGGTTATGTTGCGTGAACTGGAAGAAGAAATTGAAGCAGAGACAGGAAAAGTATTTGCTGACTTAGTTGGATTAAGTTTTTCCTATTTTCCGGAAGAAAATAATTATTTTTCTTATGCTAGCGCACCTATTGATATGGTGTTAATGACGTTCACCAGTGTTGATAGCTACTGTGGATTCATTACGGAGTTTAGCACGATTGATGATCTTGAAAATGCACCCATTGTACTTTTTGAACCACTGCGTATTGGTGATACAGAATATAGCGCTAAAATAATCGCTAATAACATAAGGGATTTTCTAAGATTGCTTATCACGGTTAAAAACATTTTCAGCCTCGACCAGGAAGATGATGAGAAGCATGAAGAGCAAACCGCGGAGGAAGAATTTTTTTATAAAAGGATTGAAGAAAGATTCGATCTTAAACCATTCGAAAGCGTTCAACAGTATAAACAAAAACTTATGCAGATTCGTTCACGAAAGGTTGCAATCATAACTAAAAATGGAATCGGTGTTAAGGGAATTAGCAATGAAAATTCTCATGGAGCTTTTGAACTTAATGACAAATCGGATAACATATTAATTGAGGTTAAACGTTTCTTTGAAAGTGCATCCTTAGAGAGTAAACTTGCCTGTATTCGTGATCTTCAGGAACAAGTATCGCTTGAGCATGGGCTTGATTTACTAAACTTTCTAATTGATGAAATGACCAAACTGGGTTTCATGAATGAGGTCAAAAAATTGAGTACATTTACTGTTTAAATTACTAATAGCAGCTTCCATCAAACGTTAATGCAATCTATCGTACCGTCCCGAAAGGGGCGGTGCTTTTGTTAAATTAGCTTCGCGGCCAGGCCTCGTACATGTATACTAGTGTTAAGTTTTGTAAACGTACGGAAAATATGCCGCAAGGAGTATAAACAATGAAGGTTAGTATATTTGACGTAGCAAAAAAATCAGGACTGTCCGTCGTGACCGTTTCACGTGTCTTAAATGGTGCTGAATCCGTTCGAGAGAAGAACAGACTAAAGGTTCTGGAAGCCATCAAGGAGCTTGATTACCGTCCCAATGCCGCTGCCCGGAGTTTAGCACGGGGTAAGACAGGAATCGTTGGGTTGATCGTAACTACCCTTCAGGACTCTTTCTTCGACGCTGTGGTCAAGGAGCTGAATGAGGTGCTGGCACTGCACGGTTATTTCCTGGCCATTTCGGTCTCTGCGGGTATAGGCTCCGACGAGGCCCATTATCTGATTCAGGAAGACCGCGTGGACGGACTGATTCTGCTCTCGCCGCTAGAAGAAGACAACTATATCGTGGAAATGAAACGCCGAAATATCCCTTATGTCCTGATAGACAACCAGAAGCCGGATAATGACGCTAATTCCGTCACCATAGACAACTACAAAGGGGGCTATACCGCAACGAAGCACCTGCTCGATCACGGCCATACCTCCATTGCGCATATCAGCGGGCAGGATATGTTCCGCAGCACGAGGGAACGTCGCAGCGGCTTTCTGCAGGCGCTTGAGGAAAAGCGCCTGGCGCCGTTCGAAATGATTACGGGCGATTTCGAAATCGACTTTGGCTATGATGTCTGCCGCAAATGGCTGCGGGAAGGACGACTTCCTACCGCCGTATTCGCAGGCGATGACAATATCGCGCTCGGGGTCCTGAACGCTCTTTTGGAAGAAGGCATCCGGGTTCCGGAACAGGTAGCCATTGTCGGCTATGACGATCAGTATATCTCATCCAAGCTGCGCCCCCATTTGACAACGGTCCGGCAGCCTGCTGACCGGATTGGGCTTGCCGCAGCGGATATGCTGCTGAAGCGCATGGATGGAACGATGGAATGCGGGGGCAATGTTCGAATTGACCCTGAGCTCATCGTGAGAGACTCTACGGTTAGACCTGTGCAAGACACCCTGAATAAACAGTAATACATCCTTATATAGGAATAACGAAGAGTGCCTGGTCCCCGAATTAACGGGGACTTTTCTTTTTTATCGACTGTATAAATAGATGAGCATGAATGGTTGACGACAAACCATAATGCATTCGTAAGCCGTCGGCCCGCTTACGCCCAGCAGCTTCAAATACCATACATCGGTTAATAGAACAATGACTCGATAGAGTGATTTTCTTGTTTTTCACCGAGTTGTCGGAAAGATTCGATTGTTTATTGAACGAGAGGCTTTCGTGATTCATTTGTGATATTCCTTCGTTATAATAACGTTTAAATATCGGGTATGTACTTATTAGGGTTAATCCCGACAAACGAATGAACAGGGTTTGAAAGGAGGCAGGATCTCGTGGTTATAGATACGGTGCTGTGGAGCAAATGGCTGACGGGGTTAACCTTGGCGTTTCATGTCATTTTTGCCACGGTTGGCGTCGGTGTTCCGTTAATGATTGCCATTGCGGAGTTCGTTGGAATACGTAAGAAGGATCCTCATTACATGCTCATGGCCAAAAGGTGGACACGAGGATTCGTTATTTCGGTGGCGGTTGGTGTAGTGACTGGAACAGCGATTTCCCTGCTGCTTGCGCTTGTATGGCCGAACTTTATGCAAGTGGCGGGGAATGTCATCGCGCTTCCGTTATTTATGGAGGTTTTTGCATTCTTTTTTGAAGCCATATTTCTGGGGATTTATATGTACACCTGGGATCGGTTCCGCAATCCGTATACGCATTGGCTGCTGACGATTCCGATTGTTGCCGGGGCAGGCATGTCCGCAATTTTTATTACGACGGTGAACGGATTCATGAATCAGCCTGGAGGCTTTGTCATGGAGGCAGGCCACTTTACGGCGGTTAACCCGCTGCAAGCGATGATGAATACGGCGACGCCTTCAAAAGTATTCCATGTACTAACCTCGGCCTATTTAACGGGCGCTGCCCTGCTGGCGGGTATCGCAGCCTACGTTATTCTGAGAAAAGGGGCCTCGGCATATTACACAAAAGCATTGAAACTTATGATGGGGGTTGTTCTGGTGTTCAGCGTGCTGACAACCTTAGCCGGGGATATGTCGGCCAAGTTTCTGGCAGAGCATCAACCGGAGAAGCTGGCCGCCGCAGAATGGCATTTTGAAACGGAAAGCGGTGCAGATCTGATATTATTGGGCTGGCTTAATGCGGAGCAGAAGGTCATGGGAGCCATTCATATTCCGAAAGCGCTCAGCTTCCTGGCCTTTGGAGACTTTGATGCCGAGGTAAAAGGGCTGGAGGAGTTTCCGCTGGATGAAAGACCGCCGCTGCTTGTCCACTATTTGTTTGATTTCATGGCCGGGATCGGTTTTGTTCTGTTGGCCGTTGCGTTCCTGTATTTCCTGTTTTTGTTCTGGAAGAGACGCAATGAGCTCAACAAGTGGCTGCTTCGGGTCATTGTTTTTAGTGCACCTCTTGCATTTTTGGGCGTTGAAATGGGCTGGTTCTATGCGGAGCTCGGGCGGCAGCCGTGGATAATCCGCGGATATATGCGCGTAGAGGAGGCAGCTACGACTTCACCGAATGTGAGAATTCTCTTTTTCCTCTTCCTGCTGCTGTATATTGTGCTGGGGACCATGTGTGTCTTTGTACTGAGACGGTTGTTCCGTAATAAACCGGCGGAAGCCGAGCTGGACGAGATTGTGAAAGAGAAACACTCCACGGGAAAGGGTGAGCCGGTATGATCGATTACGAGTTGATAGGCATCTCCGTCCTTTGGCTGTTTTTATACGGCTATTTAATTATAGCCTCCATTGATTTCGGCGCTGGTTTTTTTGCCTTCTATGCCCGTTTGACGAAGCAGGACCACCTGATCAATCGATTGATATCCCGTTATTTATCGCCGGTCTGGGAAATTACCAATGTGTTTTTTGTCTTTTTCTTTATCGGCATCGTCGGGTTTTTCCCGGACACGGCCTATTATTATGGCTCTGCGCTGCTTATACCGGGAAGCATCGCCATTATTCTGCTGGCAATCCGCGGCTCCTTTTATGCGTTTGAAAATTACGGCTCCAAAGAAAACATCGTGTATCTGTTTTTATACGGGGCCACAGGTTTGCTGATTCCGGCTTCCTTGTCGGTCGCATTAACGCTATCCGAAGGCGGTTTTATTGTGGATAGAGGCGGGGCTGTTTCTTTGGAATATTGGACGCTCATAACCAGTCCGTTGTCGTGGAGCATCGTTGCATTGGCCATCGTATCGGTGCTGTTCATAAGCGGATCGTTCCTGGCCTTTTACGCCTCACGGGCGGACGATCAGCCAGCGCTAAAGCTGGTGCGCACATATGCCCTGTTTTGGAGTACGCCAACCATTATTGCCGCGCTCACGGCATTTATTTTCCTCAGTCAGCATAATGAGCGGCATTTTCAAAACATGATGGATTTATGGTGGCTGCTGGCGCTTTCCGTCGGTTTTTTCATGGCAGCCATATGGCTGCTGTACAAAGGACGCCGCTACGGACTGGCTTTTATTTGTGTCATGCTGCAATTCTTCTGTGCATTTTTTGCATACGGCATCGGGCAGTATCCTTATATTCTGGATCCGTACATTACCATTCAGAGCGGGGCCACGCATGAGTCGATGGGCGCTGCGCTTGTGGCAGCCTTTATCGGCGGCCTATGCCTGCTGATTCCGTCCCTTATACTAGTCTTCAAGCTCTTTCTGTTTGATGCGGATTATGTAAAAGGCAAAAAATAATCGGGGCTTGGGTATCTTTATGTAAGGGTACTTGCATCGGTTTAGTATAAAGGAGGGGAGTTTATTTGAAGGGGAAAACCAGTCTGCTGTCCCAGCAAATGTCTGCACAAAGGAAACGGTTGATACTCTTGGGGTTCATGTCGCTTGCGCTCGGTGCTGCCATGACAGGCCAGGCCGCACTGCTCGCCGAAGCGGTTCAGCGGATTTTTGTGCAGCGGGCTTCCTTTTCGTCGGTAGCTGCCATACTTGGCGCATTGCTGGCCGTGATGGCTGCGCGGACGCTGCTGTCTTATGGAAACGGGATCATCGGCTTGCACATGGCTGCCAGCGCCAAGACGGAGATGCGAGCAGCGGTGCTGCAAAAGCTGACTAACGCTTCCGTAGCTTCAACGCTTCATGGACAAACGGGCGGAAAAGTCAGTGTAGCACTGGATGCCGTGGACGAGGCGGACAGTTATTTCAGCCAATATATGCCGCGTATGATAGAAGCCGCCATCATTCCTGTCCTGATTCTGGTGGTTGTTTTTACGGAGCATATGAACTCCGGCTTGATTATGCTGGTTACCGCTCCCTTTATCCCGATATTTATGGTGCTTGTGGGTCTGAAAACGAAGAACAAATCAGAGGAGAAATTCGCACAGCTGGCCGAGTTTTCCGGTACGTTTCTCGACTCTCTTCAAGGGCTGGTTTCGCTCAAGCTGTTTGGACGGACGAATCATCAGCAGCAGGAAATTGAACGCAGCAGCCTTGGCTACCGGGATGCAACGATGGGCATTTTACGGATTGCGTTTACCAACACCTTCATGCTGGAATCCATCGTCATGCTTAGCATTGGCGTTGTCGCGCTTGAGCTGGCGCTGCAGCTGCTGGTTTTCAAGTCGCTTTCCTTCCACACCGCCTTTTTGATTCTGCTGCTGGTGCCCGAGTTTTACAGCCTGTTAAAAAACACCGGAACTGCCTTTCACAGCGGTCGTACCAGCATGGGGGCTGTCCGAAAAGTAGAGGAGATGCTTACGGAAACAAGGGAAGCAGGAGCAGTGACAGATCGGAAAGAGGAGGCCGGGAAAAAGGACAAAACACACCAGGTCGATCCGATGGATATGACGGATAAGTCTGGGACAGCCGATTTAGGTTTGATTCGGATGCCGCCGACCATCGAACTGAGGGATGTCCGGTTTCGGTATGGGACGGATTCGTTCGAGCTTGCTGCCGGCTCCATGTCGTTTGGGCCAGGGGAGCAAATCGCCATCGTCGGTAAAAGCGGATCCGGCAAAACCACTTTGCTGCATCTCATTGCAGGGCTGCTTGCGCCAACGTCGGGAGAAGTGCTGGTGAACGGACGTCCGCTTGCGCATTACGATGAGGCTTCATGGTTTGAACATGTCAGCTACATTACCCAGCATCCGTATATTTTTGCCGGCACGTTTGCTGACAATATTGCGATTGGCGCGGGCAGGGACGTCACCAGGGAAGAAGTCGTGCAGGCGGCGGAGGCCGCCGGACTTGCTGCGGTTGCAGCCGCGTTGGAGCAGGGCTACGACACCTTTGTCGGCGAAGGAGGCCGGGGATTGTCAGGCGGAGAGAAGCAAAGGCTGGCGCTGGCCCGTGCTTTTTTGAAGCGGCCTTCTGTTATATTGTTTGATGAGCCCACCGTCGGATTGGACCTGCACACCGAACGTGTTCTGCAGCGGTCCATTGCCGAGCTTGCAAGCAAGGCGACCATGATTACTGTGGCGCACCGCTTGTACACGATACGGCATGCCGACCGGATATTGTTTATGGACAACGGAGCGCTGCTGGACAGCGGGCGCCACGATGAGCTGCTAGCGCGTCTGCCCCAATATGCTGACATGGTGGATGCGCAGCGGAAAGGGGGACTCGCATGAATGAGCTGGCTATTTTAACCAAGGCGATGATTCAGGAACGGAAGGATATTGCCATCGCCATCCTCGGAGGATTCGTTGCCGGCATTGCAGGTGTATGCCTTTTTGCCGCAAGCGGGTATGTGATCTCCCAGACTGTATTTGCTCCGCCGCTTTATACCTTGATTGTGCTGACGTCCCTGGTAAAAATACTGGGTCTGCTGCGGGCGGCAAGCCGCTACGCGGAACGCTTGTATTCCCATCGGGCGACATTCTCTCTGCTCAGCCGTTTGCGGACATCCTTTTTTGCCAAGCTGGTTCCTTTGACGCCAGGGATATTGGGTAAAAAGCGGAGCGGAGAGCTGCTCGCACGGATCGTTGGGGATGTGGAGAGTTTACAGCATTACTTTTTGCGCGTCGCCTATCCGCCTGTCATTGTTGTTATGGTGTTTCTGGCTACGGTTTTGTTTACTTCCGCCTTTTCATTCTGGATTGCCTGTTTGTTTGTGCTGGGGATGCTGGCAACGGCTTTTGTGGTTCCCGGACTTGTTCTCCTTGGACAGAGAAGGATACATGGCCGCGTACGCCAAGAACGAGCGGCGCTTTCCACAGAAGTGACCGAGCTGCTATACGGATTCCGCGATTTGAAAGTATACGGGCAATTGAATAAGCGGGAGCGGCAGCTGCAGCGTACCTCCGCCGCATTGGCAGCGGAACAGCAAGCGGCAGCCCGGCATTTGCTGCGCGGGCAATCGCTGCATGTTTTTGTAACGTATCTGATTTCATGGGGCGTGCTGATTCTTGGCGCCTACTTAATTATGGATGGCTCGCTTGCCGGCGTATTTCTAGCCATGCTGGTCATGGCTTCGCTTACGGTGTTTGAAGAAGCTGCGCCAATGGCCACACTGCCTGCTTATAAGCTGGATAGCGAACATGCGGCAGCTCGGCTTGCGGAAACGGTTCACGCCCTAGATAAGCAGCCGCCGCAGCCAAGCGGTGTCCTGCCTATCGAGAAAGCCGTTTCCATTGAGCTGAGCGGTGTTTCCTTTCAATATGAAGATGAATGGCGCCCAGCGCTGAAAGACATATCCCTCTACTTACCACCGGGATCTAAAACGGCCATTGTCGGTCCGAGCGGATCAGGGAAAACCACCCTCATCGAATTGCTGCTCAAGCTGCGCACGCCGACTGACGGCCAGATTCGTTTAAATGATACTTCGGTTATGGAACTGGATGAAGCGAGCATTTGGCAAGCCTCAAAGGTTGTGCTGCAGCACAGTCATTTCTTTCGGGGCACCATTCGGGACAACCTGCTGCTGAACGAGGAACATCATTCCGATCAAGCGTTGTCGGATATACTGGATAAAGTGCAGCTGCCGAATAAGTCCCTGGACGATAGGGTGTATGAAAAGGGGGAGAACTTATCGGAGGGAGAGAAGCAGCGCTTAGCCTTGGCCCGGGCGATGCTCCGAGAAGGACGGTTATGGCTGCTGGACGAACCGACGTCTTCACTGGATTACGTTACGGAGCAGCGTGTTTTTCGGCAGCTGCTGGCGCAAGCGGCTAATGATACGCTTGTTCTGATTTGCCATCGGCTGACCGGCTTGGAAGAGATGGACCGGATTTTGGTCATGGACCAAGGCAGGGTTATTGAAGCGGGCACGTATTCAGAGCTGATGGAGCAGCAGGGATATTTTTATGAAATGAAACAAATTGAGCTGCAAATGATCGGCGAAGACGGATAAAACGAATGTGTTCGCTGGAAACGCTCGTCAGGTCATGACTGGGAGATTGCGCAGCAATTCACTTAGAGATCATGTTTGCTCATTCAACTCCCTGACGAGTTGGGCAAACTCTACAGCAATAGAATGGCGGCACCGATCATGGGGGTGAGGACCATGCAGGTTTTCAGCCAGACAACGGGTACCCGCTTCGTAAACTTTGCCCCCACATACGAGCCGGACATCGTACCGATCACAACAGCGGCGAGCAGTTGAACATCCAGGTACCCGATCGAGAAGTACCCGGCTCCTCCTGCCAGTGCGATTGGCATAATGACCAGCATGGTCGTGCCGGCGGCAACACGCATCGACATGCCGAGAATCAGCATAAGCCCTAACTGGATGAACGGGGTGGAGCCGATTCCGAACAGCCCCGATAAGGCGCCGGTTATGAGTCCGATTAGCAGTGCCTGCAGCCAGTATCGGAAGTCATGGATGCCGGGTGTCACAGAGTCCCCGGAAGTCTTCGATCGACGTGAAACGTACAGCATCCTGAACCATAAGGCTAGTCCAGAGGCGAACAGCATACCGGATGTCATGAAGCCCAGCTTATCCTCGGGAATAAGCGAGGACCAGCCCGAGCTGACCCATGCCCCTGCCGCACCGGCCAAGCCGACGACGCCCCCTGTCTTCAGTGCCATGTTCCCTTCCCGGTAATGGCTGACAGAACCGGAAAGCGACGAGAAGAACATCGCCGCCAGTGCGGTACCCAGCGCGGTATGAATGGGATAACCGAATACGACGGTTAGGATGGATATAATGAAACCTGAGCCGCCTGCACCCACAAAACCGAGAAGGAGTCCGAGCAGCACCATAACGAGGGCGATATCGACCAACTGCATCAGACCATCCTCCAAACCTGATGAGGAACGCCGATCCCGGCCGGAACCGGCAGGTCATCGCGAACGCAGCTAATCTTGTCCAGAACCATGGTGGCGTGTCCGCTTCCATAGACGGGCCAAGCCGGCAGCGCATGGATATTCGGATCTCCGCTTTGTATAAATGCAACCCATGCTTCCCGCATGGCGGTTGCCAGTGCATAACTCTCAGCTGCTACAGCATATGGATCCTCATTGCTGGACATTTCGGACATGGGATTGCGGATTAACTGAGCATGGATGAGACTGCCTTCATAACCGTGTATCGCGCCGAGCGTGCCGCCGCATTGAAGCCGATACATCCATACCGATGTTCCGGACGATGTCACGGCTTCTGCAAACTGCATCGCTCCGATCGTATATAGATGCTCGGTTAACGTTTTGTTCCAGGCATCACTCGATGACATCGATTGGTTATAGCGACCATAAGCATCCCACACGACAGGGGCATTCGCTCCGAAGAATCGTTCAAGCGTCTCGAAGGCCGGTGATTGAAGCACGGGATCATCCTGAATGAAGATGGCTGCTTCATCCTCATTCGTGCCGATCAGCAGCGGCGGCAGACCGATGCTGCCGGTTAGGCTCCCCAGGGGATCAACGGGGATAACATGGCCATCGGATACCGGGCCGAACATATGCAGGCTGCGCGAGGTATTGGAGCCGATCGTTGACTGCGCTTCGATGATTCTCTCCGCAGGAAGTTCAAGCAGCTGATGCGCCTGCGCTTGCGATAACCCCAGCTCTTCTAGCAGCCGGAGAGTCGTGACATTGGCGGTTTGGCAATCCCGTATCGACTGCGTTGCGCCGCTTTGGGCTATAGCCCGTTGAAATAAGCCCTGTGCCGCTTCCATCACGTAAAGTGCGGTCGTGCATTTGGCCCCGGCAGAATTGCCGATGACGGTTACGCGCGACGGGTCGCCGCCGAAAGCGGTAATATTCAACTGAACCCATTGGAGGGCGGCCGCAATATCCAGCATGCCATTGTTACCGGAGGTTGCATATTCTTTGCCCAGCAGGTCTCCCAAATACAAGAAACCTAATGCGCCGAGCCGATAATTGATCGATACGTAGACGATTCCATCCTCGGCTGCATAGCGAAATCCGTCGCACTCCGCTCCATTGCCCGATATGAATCCCCCGCCATGGATATAGACCATGACAGGCTTTAACTTATCGCCTGCGCCTGGTGTCCACACATTCAAGTTTAGGCAATCTTCGGACTGTACAAGCTTCGGCATGCCGCTTTGCGGATTATGCTTCTGCGGTGCGATAGGTCCGAATGGCTTGCACGGCCTCACGCCCGGCCAGGGTTGCGGAGGGACCGGAGGCTTGAATCTGCGCTTGCCGACTGGCGGGGCCGCATAGGGGATGCCCCGGAATACATACGCACCGTTTAAATTTTCGCCTTCAACTGTTCCTGATAATGTCTGTACGATCAATTCGATCGTCTCCTATCCTTACAAGATGAGATTATTATATCTTGTTTGTTTAATGAGCCCTAATATATATTAGATTATATTAATTATAACTTGGGAGTTATGTATTGTAGAAAGTGGGGATCAGTATGGAACTGTTGCAATTAAAATATTTTCAGACTGCCGCCCGAATGCAGCATATGACAAAGGCAGCCCATAGCCTGCATATATCGCAGCCGGCATTAAGCAAAATGATCGCGTCGCTTGAAGCCGAGCTGGGAACCAAGCTGTTCGAACGGGAGCATAAAACGATACGGCTGAACGAGCACGGCAAGCTGTTTCTTCGCCAAGTGGATATCGCGCTGCAAGCACTGGAAGACGGAAAGCTGCAGCTGCAGGATGCTAATGGCTGCGTCTCCGCCGTTATCACGCTTGATGTTCGCGTCTCCTCACATTTACTGCCGGATCTACTGGCCGATTTTCGCAAAGAATGGCCGCATGCAGAGTTTCAATTGCAGCAGCATGTTTCGTCATTCGAAGATATGCCGAGCTTCGATCTGTGCCTATCCGATGGCGCAACACCACCAAAGGGAACAGCGTCGGTCTGCTTGCTCGAAGAGGAGATCGTGGTTGCCGTTCCCGCCGAGCACCCACTCGCGGATCGAGACCGTGTAAGCTTGGAGGAGCTCAAGGATGAGAGCTTCATTACCCTGCCTCCGGGTAAATCGCTGCGGGAAACAACCGATGCGTTCTGCCGTCTTGCCGGGTTTACTCCCCGCATCCGATTCGAGAGCGATGATCCCGCCACCGTCCGCGGTCTCATTCGAGCCGGTCAGGGCGTCGCCTTCCTGCCGGTGGTGACATGGGGCGGGTCAACCGGACCTGATGTCGTCCAGCTCCGGCTCGAAGAAAGCTGGTGCAAACGCTCCATCTCCTTGTCTTGGCCCAAGGACCGATACCTCATGCATACGGCGGTGCTGTTTCGGGATTTTGCCATTCGGTACTTTGCTCGGCTGGCCGAATCGCACCGGCAGGACATCGCTCGGAGCGGATTCTAGCTTGTTCGGCTTATCAATGAGGAAGTTAATGTGATTTCGAAAGCGAAAAGGAGCGTCTCAAGTGGAAACCAAGCAGCCTCCCAGGCTAACCAATGAAGAGTACCGATTACAGCCCCACGCGCCTGTTCAAGTATTTCACGGCGTTCATCCGGGGAGAATCCAGCTGCACTGGCATGAATTTTACGAGCTGAGTTATGTGGTTTCCGGAAAAGGCGAGCACAGGCTCAACGGTTCCTCGTATCCGCTCTCTTCGGGGACCATCTTCTTGCTGACGCCTGCCGATTTTCATGAGCTGGTTTCCTTGGAAGAGGAACCACTTGAAATATATAATCTCATTTTCACCGAAGCTATGATGGATGATAACGTCTACCATTGGTTATTCGGCGGGAAACTTCTGCTGCAAGCACAGCTTGAGGAGAAGCGGCTCCCGGTGGTGTTCGCCGACTATGAACGGATGAAGGAGGAGAACGGAGTCTGGCGGGAAGGCAGCGAGATCGCGATCCGGGCTACGCTTCAGCGGCTGTTGGTGGATCTGTATCGTGGCAGCGCCGCAAATCGGCTCCTGCCCGCGAACGGGACGAGAGATCGGCAGCTCAACTTAAACCTGCAAAGGGCCCTAATCTATATTCATCATCATTTCCGTGAGGATTTGAGATTGGAAGATGCAGCTAGCCAGGCCCAATACTCTGCTACTTATTTCAGCGAGTGCTTCTCCAAATCCGTGGGGCAGTCTTTTCAACGTTATCTGCAAAACGTCAGAATGCAATTCGCCGAATCGCTGCTTCAGGCATCCTCGCTGCCCGTTACCGAGATTTGTTACGCTTCCGGCTTTAATACATTGGGGCATTTTGAAAGGGTGTTTCGTCAGCGAAAGGGAATGTCCCCCCGCCAGTACCGCAACAAGGCAGAGAAAGCCGAAGATATGCAGCATTTATCCTAACGAATGCGCAGTATGGCCCTGACCCTCCGGGATATAATGACCACAGTTAACGAAATCCTTACTTGACTGGAGGTTATGATGATGACAACGCAAGCTCTTTCGAAGCAGGAGGTTGAGTTTTATAAGGAACATGGGTACTACCTGTACAAGAAGCCGCTCTTTAGTACCGAAAAAATGCAGGTTCTGACATCCATCTTTGAAGAGCAACTGGAGGAGAAGGGCAGCAAATTATCTGACGAGCTGGATACGCCGCATTTCCGTGACGAAAGGCTGCTCGACTTTCTGTTATCCGATGAGGTACTGGATCTGGTGGAACCCATCATCGGCCCGAATATCGGGTTGTGGTCCAGCCACTTTATCTGTAAAGATCCGCATGTGGGACGTGCAACGCCATGGCATGAAGATTCGGCCTACTGGAACGGCAGATTAAGCAGCTTCGACAAGATTATCACCGTATGGCTGGCGATTGACCGTAGCTGGAAGGAAAACGGATGCATGCGTGTCATTCCGGGTACGCACGATAGTGGTTTCTCGGATTATGAGGAAGTGGACCGGGCGAGCAATTTGTTTGACACCCAAATCAAGAGCGGTTCCATCGATGAGTCTCAAGCGGTTTACTTTGAGTTGGAAGCGGGAGAGTGCTCGCTTCACGATTCGCGGATCATTCATGGCGCGGAGCCGAATACAAGCCCGTACCGTCGCTGCGGGTACACCATGCGGTATTTCTCGACGGAAGCGCTGGTCTATCCGGATAAGAATCCTGGCTTTAAGGTGTGGCTGGCCCGCGGTAATAACATAGCCGGAACGAAATTCGTCAACGAATAACCTGGATGGGGATACCCCGGGCTGCCGATTTTGATTCGAAACTGAATGTGTCCTTAGTGCCCAGGTTAACCGAGTGGATGGCCAGGCGGATTTCGGAACGGAAGACACATAGAAAAAGAAACGATAACAAGCCGGACCATGAAGGTTCCGGCTTGTTATTCGTGCTTTGGAAAGCCAATCTTGTCCAATCCATCACACACGGCCGACAGCCATCCAACTTATTAGAATAAAACAATACCTGCAGCACCGGCCATGAGGAGAATCAACAGGGGGTGGAGTTTGTATTTCAGCAAGAGAAATAAACAGGCTCCGCAAATTAGCAGCGTAGGAATCAGGCCCTGTAGGAGCCCTTCCCCCTCATCGGGATACCCAAAGTGAATAGCTGCATATACAATGAGTCCTGTCGTTACGGGACGCAGACCGTATAGAGAAGATTGGACCCATGGATTGCTCCGCATGCGGTAGAAGAGGGCGGAGAGCAGCACGATGACGACCAGCGACGGCAGGATGATGCCCGCGGTGGAGACGGCGGCTCCGATATAGCCGGCGGACTGATAGCCAATCAGCGTAGCGGCATTGGTGGCGATCGAACCGGGCGCCATGCCGGCCAGCGCCACGGTTTGCTGGAATTCCGCAGCAGTCAGCAGCCCTTTTTCCGTTACCTCCTTCTGAATGACCGGGATTACCGCATAACCGCCGCCAAAGGACACAAGGCCTACACTTATGAACATTATGAACAAGTCCCAATACATTTCCTATCGCCCCGATTCGTCTCTCTCAAATGTAATATTCCAATTCCGGGCGGCTGTTGGGCGCAGCCTTCTTCTCCGTATTCGCTTGAAAGCCCAGCCGTTTTTTGATCGGAATGACGGCCATTCCGCATAGTAAGCTTAGAGCAATGAGATAGAGAGGGTGCACGCCTGTAAACAGCATCACCGATACGGTGGCAAGCGCGGTTATCGTTGTTGTCGCATCGAAGACGGCATGTTTGGCTATCCGGTAAGCAGCGACGGCGATTAACGCAATAACGGCGCCATGCATCCCCTTTAAAGCGGCTTCAACCTTGGGTTGATCCCGAAAAAAAACGGCGCCTACGCTGATCAGAATCACGATCAAAAACGTGGGGCATGTCACGCCAAGCACAGCCGAAACAGCCCCGGCAATACCGGCTTGCCGGTGGCCGATCATCGCGGCCGCATTCACGCCGACGCCGCCGGGAGCGGAACCGGCAAGCGAGATAAGCTCACCGATTTCCTCCTCGTTTACCCACTTTTTCTTGCTCACCACTTCGCGCTCAATAATAGGCAGCATTGCATACCCGCCTCCGAAGGTGGAGGGGCCGATGCAGCAGAAGGTCCAAAATAGCCGGGCCAGCAGCGTCAATTTTTTTTTCAGACTGCTAAAATATGCGTTTGTTCTTTTCATCAGGCGTGATGAATTCTCGGCATCGGCATCGGCTCCTTGCCAAGCTCGGCCCAGATGTATTTGAGCAGAAGCTCCGCCTTTAGCTGCTCGTACCCCGGTTCATCCCATAAATTGCGCAGCTCGCCGGGATCCGCTTCTAGGTCAAAGAGCTCGCCGTAGGTTTGATTGTAATAAACGGTGATCTTATAGCGCTGCTCGATGTACGTTTTTTGATGAATCGTCGAAGGCTCGTGCCGGAATTCGCAGAGAGCATGCTGCCGCGCTGTGTCCGCGTTACCGAGCCACACATCCTTTTGGTCGATGCCCGTCATCGCTGGCGGTATCGGT
Organism: Paenibacillus sp. FSL W7-1332; assembly: GCF_037969785.1. NCBI lineage: Bacteria > Bacillati > Bacillota > Bacilli > Caryophanales > Paenibacillaceae > Paenibacillus > Paenibacillus sp. FSL W7-1332. Next base: position 922,270 of record NZ_CP150209.1, read on the forward strand.
ATATTGCAGAAGGATAAGAAGGTAGGGGCCAGGTCGACCAGGGACTGCATCGCATCTGTCCTTTTTCCGGCAGGCACCCGTCCTGGATATCGTGCAATGAATGGAAGCTTGATTAAATCCTCGTAATGGAACCCGCCCTTGGCTTGAAGGCCGTGCTGGCCGAAGAAATGTCCGTGATCGGTGGTGAAAACAACGATCGTATCCTCAGATAACCCCAGTTCATCCAGTTTATCGAGAATGCTGCCGATATATTTATCCATCATGCTGATCATGCCATAATACACGGCGACCAGCTTCTTCTTGTCATACTCCGTTAATCTGGATTTCGAGCCGTATTCGTAATAATGATGGGAGCGGTAGCCGTGAATGCCGAACCCGGTTTCAGCGAGATGCGAAAAATCCGGATTTTCTTCCTGCGTCAAGCGGAAATGCGGCGGATTGCGGTCATGCTCACCAGGCGTTAAGGATGGGATCGTGAGTTTTTCCGGATCATACATCGAATCCCATGGTTCCGGCACCAGGTATTCCGGGTGCGGGTCGAAGAAGCTCGCCCACATAAAGAAGGGGTCATCCGCCTTTTTATATTGCTCCAACAGAGAGGTGGTTCGCTCGGCGATCCAGGTATTGTAGTGGTATTGTTCCGGTATGGGCCATGTGTACGTTTGGGTAGGGTCCATAGTTCCCGTAGGGGGCAGGAAGTACTCCCGCCAATTGGCACATCCTTGCTCCTCCAGCCATAGGGCATAATGTTGTCCGACATGGGCCTCATTCGTATGGTTTCGGGCCAGCTCGACGTGATCGAATCCATAAAAAGGTCCGTTAAAATTCCGCCAATACTCCAAATCCTGAAGAATCGGGTAGGCCTCTACGGATGGGTAATCTTCCGTGGATTTTAACGGCTGGAAGTGCGCTTTTCCCACCAGTGCGGTTCGATAGCCTGCGTCTTGGAAGCTCTCTCCCACGGTATGGCGGTCTTCCAGCAGCTTTGTCCCCAGGGTCCATGCTCCATGCTGACTCGGGTACTGCCCTGTAATGATGGATGCCCGGCTCGGCGTGCAGGTGGGATTGGGGCAATACGCCCGATCGAACGTCGTTCCTTGACGCGCAAGGCGGTCCAGATTGGGCGTAGAGATTTCAGGCTGAAATGCTCCGATTGTATTCCAATGCTGCTGATCGCTTGTGATTAGCAAAATGTTAGGTCTTCTCGACAAGTGTAATCGCCTCCTAGTATGATGATATTGAAAATATCAGGTTATAAAAATAGCGGGGTGTTATATTTTTGTTGTCATTTTGTTATTCTTGATGGAAAAAATGAAGAAAAGAGGAGGAAGCCTTTTATGCAGGAATACGAATATGAGTATGCGGAGTTCATCTATTACACGCCTGGATATCTGGATAAAGAGGAACAGATCTGGCCTGTTCGGGCGGGACGAAGCATAGCCAAGCCCAATTACAGGGTCGGACCGAAACGAATCGAGTGTTACAGCCTGCATTTTGTACATGAAGGCATGGTACGGCTGGAGTTCGATGACAAACGAGTGGATCTGCAGAAGAATGATCTGTTCTGCCTGTTTCCGGGCCGGACCTATTATTATCACATGCTGCCTGCGGATACCTCGCTTCAGATGAGCTGGTTGGCAGTGGACGGGAACAGGGTCAAGCCATTGCTGGAGCTGGCTGGCTTATGTCCGGACAACCCGTTCGGCAAACAAATGATATCCACTAAGGTCAAGGAATCCTCCGAACGCGTGATTGATGTCCTGGCCGGAGTCGAACGCTGGAAACCGGCGGTATCGCTGGAGCTGCACGGCTTGATTTATGGACTGCTCGCCGGCATGGTCCCGGATATGGCCTCCGCGCAGCCGACGGAACTTGCGGGATGGATTCACGAGTGTTTGGATTATATGGAGCTGCATGCCACCGAGGGGATATCCGTACAGCAGGTTGCCGAATTCGCGGGGGTGCATCGGTCATACTTCTCCAACATGTTCACCCATCAGGTAGGAATGCCGCCGTTAAAATACCTTCAGCGTATTCGAATGGAAAAGGCAAAACGGTTGTTACAAGAAACGGACGCAACAATTACCGAGATTGCCTTGTCTCTCGGCTATCCGAATTTATATTCGTTCACCAGGGCTTTCAAGATCTATTATAAGGTGCCTCCCATAACCATGCGCGGAGCTCGATGTTGACCGTACGGACGGTATTTGCGTTTTTGTAAACGTTTACGATCTGGTTCTTCTGATCTGGAAAAAGGAGACACGCGTCATGAAATTCTCTACGATTCAAAGGTGGATATCACCGAGGCGAAGTATTCAGGGGAAAATCTTTATTGCGTTCAGTGCGGTAACGCTTGTGTCCATCGTCTCCATTACGGTCATCGTGTATATGAGCATGCGCGAGACGATCATGCAAAATGCGATCACCTCGGTTTCGGACAGCATCAGGCAGGCGGATGAATCGCTGAATATGATGCTGGAAGAGATCGACAGGCTGAACACCGTCGTGGTGACCAACAAAAACACGGTGATCGACACCCTGCTGAGCCCTCATGAAGAAATTAGTTATGAATGGTTTCAAGAGCAGAAACGGATCGATGAGTTTCTATCCGTTCTGATCGATTATAAGCCTTACATTTCTCGGATTGCCGTAGTCGGTTTAAACGGCAAGGTGTTTTTCTCAGGCGGTCCGTGGCTGGATAAGACGGTCTTGGGGACCGGAATGATGGATTATATGCTCCAGAATGGATCGCGTCACGCGTACTTCAAGCAGACCGGGGTGTCCGATGCCATCACGGTCGGGCGGGAGATTCGATATAACCGTGAACCGATCGGGGTTGTCATGGTGGATTTGAATTATGATTTCATCCAAAAAACATACGGCGTGAAGCCGACCACCGATAGCATGATCTACGTGCTGGACAAGCAGGGCGGGTTTGTCTATGAGGCTGAATCGGCACCGTCCTTTGCTCCTTCGTTCGAGAAGATCCTCAACATTCATGGGGAACTCGCAGGGGATGGGGACGCCATCAAGCAAGCCATTGACGGCAGGGACTATATCGTAGTCAGCCGCCAATCCGGTTATACGGGCTGGACCACCCTGGCTTTGATACCGATGGATTCGCTGCTTAGCGAATCAACAAAGCTCCGTAAACTGTTGGCGGAGGTATCGGTTATCGTCTTCATTGTAGTCCTGATCGGTTCGCTGCAGGTATCATCCCGAATTACCCTCAACATTCGGAGGTTGAAATCCTTAATGATGTTCGTGAAGGAAGGGAATCTGACGTTTCCGAGAAAGGAGATAACCAGCGAGGACGAGACCGGGCAGCTATACCGCGTCTTTGTCAGCATGGTGGAGGAATTGAAGCGACTGCTCGAAGGGATTCGGGTCAGCGAGAAGGAGAAGCGGGAGGCCGAATTGACGGCGCTACAGGCGCAAATTCATCCGCATTTTTTATACAACTCGCTTAACACCATCAAGTATTTGGCCAAGATGAACGGCGTGCCGAATATCGAAGAGGTGTCCGGATCGCTGATTGAGCTCATGCGCGGCGTTCTGGGCAATTCGAGCGAATATCTGACGGTGAGGGAGGAACTGGATTATGTTGAACGCTATATCTCGATCGTGAAGTACAGGTATATGGAGCCGATCCGGATGGTCACCCAGGTTGAGGACGATGCTTTGCTGGAATGCCGGGTGCTGAAGCTGATGCTGCAGCCCCTTGTGGAGAATGCCGTCATTCATGGTATCGGCGCGATGGAGCAGGAAGGACTCGTGCTGATACGGGTATGCGATGAGGGCAGCGACCTGAAGATTGAAGTGATCGACAATGGCAAGGGCATAACGGAAGGGCAAAGGGCGCGCCTGCTGAGCGAGACGGGCAAGAAGGGGGAAACCTCCCGTTTTAGCAGTATGGGCGTGCGGAGTGTGCATGAGCGGATCGTTCATATGTACGGCGATTCGTACGGCGTCAAGCTGTACAGTGAGCCGGGGCTATATACGAAGGCTGAGGTCCGGCTGCCGAAAAAAATGGAGAGTGCGGACAAATCCAGTGCGGATAAATCCCGACAAGAGGTGATATAAAGCCATGTTTCAAGTGCTGCTCGTTGATGATGAGCCATTGGTACGGCATGATCTGCGCACGTTATTGGACTGGAATGAGCATGGATTCGAGTTATGCGGCCAAGCGCATAATGGATTGATGGCCTTGGCCATGATTGAGCAGTCTCCTCCGCATATTGCAATTATTGACGTAAATATGCCCGAAATGAACGGCGTAGAGCTCAATCGGGCGATCCAGGAACGGTTTCCGTTCATTCAGACGATTATGCTCAGCAGCTATGATGATTATGATTACGTCAGGGAGTGCCTGAAGAACGGCTCCATCGATTATCTGTTGAAGCATCGGCTGGACGGTGCAGCGCTGGTTGCCTTGTTAAACAAAGCAGTCCTGGAAATACGGCAGGAAGATCGGCTGGAAGAACGCATAACTCATGAGGCCGTGGCCGAAAGGCTGAATCCCGCGCTGATCCGCGATTATATCGTGTACCTGGTTAGCGGACGGAAGGATGCAACCACGGAGATTAAGGCTTTCTCACAAAAAAACAGCCTGTACACCCACGCGTTAAGCTATGCGGCAGCGGCCGTGCAGATTGTTCCGTTCCTGCTGCTGACGGAGTCATACAGCGACGTGCAAACGAACCGCCTGGTTCAGCAGGCGGTCGATATGATGCAGCAGAGCTTGGGGGATATTCAGGAGCGGACGGCGGCTTACGTGGAGGATGGGCGGTTTGTTGTCGTGTTCGCGTTCAAGGAGCGGAGCGAACATGCCATAAAGAACGAGATCGCCGGACGGATGAGGAAGCTTCAACATGCGCTCGAGCTGTTCCTTAATTTAAAATGCATGGTCTCCGTCGGACATGTATGCACCAGCTTGTCACAACTCGGCTCAAGTTATAGCTCCGCTGAGCGGGTACTCGACGCTTCCACCATGGAGCCGTCCGGAAGCAATGCGGTTTCAAGGATGCCGGGGCGGGCCGGGGGACTTGCCGGCGGAAACGATCAGCGAGTATCTTTGACGATCGAGGAACACAAGCAGCTTCTGCTTTCAATTGAAAGGCTGGACATCGATGACGTGCACGGGTTAATCTCCTCCATCTTTGCTTCGATTCGCCATCTGCCGGTCCATTCGCATACAATCCAGATGATCGTCAGCGAGCTCATGTTAACCGGGGATAAGGCGTGGAAGACATGGATGCCATCTGCAGACGCCGTGAAGGAGAAGCTTCCTTCAAGAAGCGAGCTCGGAAGAATCGGCAGTGTCGGTGAACTGGTGCAATGGCTGCAATCCTACTATGCGGGTTTGCTCGGCCTGCTGAAGCAGCACCGTGCGGCGGGACCGTATTCACGACATGTCACACAGGCCGTTCATTTTATTCTGGAGAGGTATCCGGGTTATGTCACGCTGGAGCTGGCCGCGGGTGCCATCGGCCTGAACTCTTCTTATTTAAGCAGGATTTTCAAGGAAGAGACGCAGCGGACGTTCTCGGAGTATTTGAATCAGGTTCGAATCGACGCAGGGCGGAAGCTGCTGGAAAGCGGCAAATACTCGATCAAGGAAATCAGCAATCAAGTGGGTTTCACGACCCATAACTATTTTTTTAAAGTGTTCAAGGAAATAACGGGGGTAACCCCGCAGGAGTATTTGAACCGTTTGGGAAGAGGCTAGGCAAAAACCCTAGTATTCGGATCGGCAGGTGAAGCTTGCAGCGAAGCTGCCGTTCACAGATCGTAAAATATGTGGAGTAAATGGTCATATTTTTGTAATGGGCCGTCTTAAAGGGTGAATTATAATAATCACACACCAGGCAGTAAACGCTTACAAATGGCGCCTGGTGAATGAAGGGATATGGGGGTCGCTTATTTATGCGTAAACGCTGGGGAAGAAACGCGGTCATCACGATGATCGCTTCCAGCTTGATGCTGGCCGGATGCAGTTCCGATGGAGGTTCGAAGAAAGAAGCTGCACCCGAAGGTACAGAGAATGTCGTTCATACTACAGGGTTTCCCATCGTAGATCAGACCGTAGATCTCAAGATGTTCACCCGGATTGCGCCCGTGAACGGTCCGTTCAAGGAGATGCCGGTGTTCCAGGATTACGAGAAACTGAGCAATGTGAAGGTCGAGTTCATCGAAGCGCCGACGGACGGCTTCCAGGAGAAGAAAAACCTGTTGTTCGCCTCCAATGAGCTGCCTGATGCCTTGTTCCGCTCCGGTCTGTCGCCGCTTGAGGCCGTTCGTTACGGATCGGCAGGACAGCTGATCCCGCTGGAAGGCCTTATCGATGAATATGCGCCAAATTTGAAAAAATTGATGGAGGAATATCCGGAAATTCGCGCGGGCATCACAACGCCGGAGGGGCATATCTATGCAATTCCGGGCATTGTAACGCTGGGCGCGGCGCGGACGGATAAGAAATGGATCAACCAGATGTGGCTGGAGAAGCTGAATCTGGAGGTGCCGCAGACGACGGACGAACTGTATGATGTTCTGCTTGCCTTCCGCGATGGTGACCCGAACGGTAACGGGAAGCAGGATGAAATTCCGATGACGGCCCGTGTCGGATTGGCGATCGTGGCTGCGATGAGCGGTTCATTCGGACTGGATACGCAGCTCGGATATAACATCAACATCGAGAATGACAAAGTCAGCATCTGGATGGGCAGCGACAAGAACAAAGAGATGCTCATGTACTTAAACAAGCTTTACAAGGAGAAGCTTCTGGATCCCGAGATTTTCTCCCACACCGAAGCGCAATATTTGGCCAAGCAGGGCTCGGGAAATACGGGATTCTTCTTTGACCAGACCAACAATAACTTCTTGTCGATTCAGGACCAGTACACCGGAATAGCACCTCCGGCTGGCCCGGGCGGAGATCGGATGCAAAGCCAGGCCTTGCCGATTGCACGGGATTTTGGAGCTTTTGCGATCACGTCCATTAATAAATACCCGGAAGTCACGATGCGCTGGATCGATTATTTCTATAGTGACGAAGGTTCGACGCTTCTGAGGTTCGGCAGGGAAGGGGAGCACTACGAGCTCAAGGACGGAATTCCGTACTACACGGAGGATTTCCTGAAGGATATTACCAATCAGGCCAAAATCACGCCTTATGCGGGAGGAGGGGCACCTCATCTCATCAGCGAACAGGTTGCCTCGTTCATCAATCCGCCGCAGGTACAGGAGGCGCAGCAGCAGCTGGATCCGTTCATGCCGAAGGTTCGTTATGCGGCTCCGATGTTTGACGAGCAAACCGCGCAGCAGGTCAACATTCTTCGCAACGATATCGACAAATACTACGAAGAGCAAAGCACGAAGTTCATTGTTGGCGCGCTTAGCTTCGACAAGTGGGGAGAATTCCAATCCACGCTCCAGAAGATGAAAATCGGCGAGCTGGAGAAATTGTATCAGGATGCCTATGACAAAATGCAGAAATAATGCTGCTACATCATGGATAAGGAGTGGATGCCCATGAAGCGTGTCAAAGCCGATTCATCGATGGCTCTGCCTCGAAGCGATTCGAGGCGGGGTTCCCGCCTATTAAGGCAAATGGCCAAGCGATATGACCTGTATCTCATGCTGCTTCTGCCGGTCGTCTGGTATCTGGTCTTTCACTATGGTCCGCTATACGGGCTGCAAATCGCGTTTAAAAATTTCAATCCGGCAAAAGGTATCCTCGGCAGCAGTTGGGAGGGCTTCGGGCATTTCGAACGCTTCTTTGATTCGTATTATTTCTGGCGGCTGCTGTGGAATACGCTGTCCATCAATTTGTTTTCCTTGTTGATTGCCTTCCCGATTCCGATCCTACTGGCGTTGATCATCAATGAAATACGCAGCAAGACCTTCAGCAAATGGCTGCAGAACATTACGTACATACCGCATTTTATTTCGGTGGTCGTGATCGTTGGCATTCTAAACGTGTTCCTCTCGCCCAATAGCGGTCCGATCAATCTGTTAATCGAGGCCGTCGGCGGTACGCCGATCCGTTTTCTTGAGGAAGCCGGCTGGTTCAAGACCATCTTTATCGGCTCTAACATCTGGCAGAACATGGGGTGGCAATCCATTATCTATATTGCGGCGCTGAGCGGGGTGAACCCGCAGCTCTACGAGGCGGCCAAGATGGACGGAGCATCGAGGCTGCGGCGCATCTGGCACATCTCTTTGCCAGGAATCGCGCCTGTCGTTATCATTTTGCTCATTTTGGATATCGGTCATTTCATGAACATTGGCTTTGAAAAAATACTGTTGATGCAGAACAACCTGAATCTGGAATCAAGCGACGTCATCTCCACGTTTGTCTACACGACAGGCATTTTAAAGGGAGAATACAGTTACACGGCTGCGATCGGACTGTTTAATTCGGTCATCAATCTGTTCCTGCTGCTGTTCGTAAACCGGATTGCGCGCAAGACGTCAGAGACAAGCTTATGGTAAAGGGGGGACGCGCCATGTCCAAGCCGTCGACAGTAAAAGAGGCCGCGAATGAACGGGTATTCGATGTCATCATATACGTGATCGCCGCGATCATTATCGTCATTGTGCTGTACCCGTTGATCTTTATTGTCAGCGCTTCGTTCAGTGATCCGACCAGGGTATTGAACGGCGAAGTCTGGCTGCTGCCGAAAGGCGTAACGCTGGATGCCTACACCAATATTTTGCAAAACGAAAAGATTTGGACGGGATATCGCAACACGATTATCTATACGGTCGTCGGCACAGTGATCAATATCATCATGACGATTTTGGCGGCCTACCCGCTATCAAGGCCTGACCTTCCGGGGCGAAATGCGATCATGGTGTTTATCACGCTGACGATGTTCTTCAGTGGAGGGTTGATTCCAACATATCTGCTGGTCAAGGATTTGGGAATGGTCGATTCGATGTGGGCGCTGATTGTTCCCGGCGCGATTGCCACTTACAATCTGATCGTGATGAGGACCTATTTCCAATCGAGCATTCCCTGGGAGCTGCAGGAGGCCGCCCATATCGACGGCTGTTCCAACTGGAGGCTGCTTTTCAGTATCATTCTCCCTCTATCCAAGCCGATCCTGGCGGTGATGGTGTTGTTTTATGCAGTCGGCCACTGGAATTCATTCTTTAATGCGCTCATCTATATTCGTAACGAGAATTTGCATCCGCTTCAGCTGGTGCTGCGCGAAATTTTGCTGATCAGCCAATCGGATGCCGTGGACGGCAGCGTGGGACTGGAAGAAAGCATCCTGCTTGCCGAAAGCATCAAATACGCGGTCATTATCGTCTCCAGTTTACCTGTACTGCTGATGTATCCGTTCGTGCAGCGGCATTTCGTTAAAGGCGTCATGATTGGCTCGATTAAAGGTTAATTTCCGATACCGATCGCACGGGCCAGCCTAAAATTGCTTGGGGAGGTTATATGTTGAATAAGAACGCAGCGATTACCATTGATTGCAGCCGCAAGAGCGAGCACACAATCAATCCTTACCTGTTCGGTCATTTTGTGGAGGATATTCGGGATCATATGGAGGCGATGCTTGCGTTTCCACTGAGGGACATGGATTTTGAAAGCGAGGCGGAGACCAAGACGCCGGTGTCGGGAAGCTGGCGCGCCTATACCAACGGGCGCAACACCGGGTACGCCATGGAAGCCCCGGCGCCCCGGCATTCGGGACGCGCCCAGCGCATCCGGATCCTGAGCGATGACGAAGCCTATGCCGGCATTGCGCAGAAAGCGGCATTAAAGGGTCCGATGAAGTATACGGTCCGGCTTGTTGCCCGCGCTTCCATCGAGCTTCAATACGCGATGGTCGAAGCCGTGGACCGGCGTACGGAAGAAACGCTTGGACAGCTTCGCGTGGAGCTCGGCAGCCACAACTGGCATGAATACGTGGGTGAGCTGTCGATCACACGCGCTTGCAGTGATGCCGAGATCCGGGTGTATGTTCCGGCCGAGCATCCAAGGTGGATCGATCACGTCTCCACCGGCATGCTCTGGATTGATCACGCGTCCCTGCTGCCGATCGATAGCATCGCGATGGTGAAGCGTGAAGTGATCGAGATGACGAGAGGGCTGAATGCGGGCATGATGAGGCTCGCGGGCAATTACATCAGCGCTTACCACTGGGAGCATGGCATCGGTCCGGTTCTGGAGAGACCGGTCATGTACAACGAAGCCTGGGGAGGATGGACCAGCAAATATTTCGGCACGGACGAATTCATCCGCTTTTGCCGCGAGCTGCAGGTGGAGCCCCTGATTTGCGTGAACGATGGATCGGGTACCCCTGAAGAAGCTGCGCAGTGGATCGAATACTGCAATGGGAGCGTGGATACACCCATGGGCGCTTTACGTGCCCGAAACGGTTTCCCTGAGCCATACAACGTCAAGTATTGGGAGATCGGCAATGAGGTATGGGGCCAATGGCAGGTCGGCACTTGTACGGCAGAACAGTTTGCGAAGCGGACCATATCGTTTGCCAAGGCCATGAAGGAGGCGGACGCTTCTATCGTGCTGCTGGCCTGCGGGCATTACGAGCAGGAATGGAACAAGGCCGTGCTGGATCTGGCCGGCGAGTATATGGACTACTTGACGCTGCATTTATATCACGGCTATGGCCCCTTCGGCATGAACCGGGATACGCCGGCAGAGGAACGCTATAAAGCGATCGCCTCTTATCCCGAGTGGACCCGGCACCATATCCGGAAGACAACGGAGTTGATCCGATCCCAGTCGAAGCATAGTCACGTGAAGCTGGCGATCACCGAATACAACACGATGTACTATCCAAATACGGTGCGAAAAGGGCTGCCGAACGAGCATACATTAGGTGCCGCGGTGGCCAATGCCGCCAACCTGAACGAAATGATTCGCTGCAGCGACATGGTGCATATCGGCAGCTTCTCCGATCTTGTGAATGGCTGGCTCGGAGGATGCATACGGGTCGGGGACTACTACGCGGATCAGTATTGCGGCAAGGAGCCCGGATGGAGCGGGCTTCCGCTCACGATTTACGGGACGCCGACCTATGAAGTGTTAAAGCTTTACGCGAATCGCGACGTCCGTCGTCTTCTCCCCGTCCAAGCGGAATGCGGCACTTTCTCCGTGGCCTCAAACAAGGAGACGCCTATGGAGCTTGATGCGCTTCCGGTACTGGACATTGTGGCCGGGACGAATGACGACGGCAGCCAAGTCACCGTATTTATCGTTAACCGCAGCCTGGAGGAGGTAACGGCCGTACTGGATCTGCAGGCCTTCGAAGCTTCCGGGGAATCGATCCTTTATGAAATCACCGGCAATTCTTACGATGATATAAACTCAGTGTTCCAGCCGGATCACATCGTGTGCCAGGAAAGTAAAGTGCCGGCAGAGGCATGGCAGCGGGGGCACCTGTTACGGCCTTCATCCATTTACGCACTTGAATTCAAAGCACGCTCATAGTGTGGCGCAAGGTACAAAGGAATGAAGTAAGCTTCTAAATGAATCGACCGCAAAAAAGTCGGAATGCGCTGGCAGCTTCCGGCTTTTTTTGGTGCAGGCGACGGTTAAAGCTTTGTCTTATCATAATGGATGACTCAGCAAAGGGAAACGGAGTTATAAAGGATTCATCGTTTAACTTATTTATGGGAAGTGTAATTAGAGACTAAATACAAGGATGGGGTGATTGAGATGTCAAACGGAACCGTAGTGAACCGGGAAGCGGTCGAGACCGTGAAGGATATTATCAAGGATATTGAAACGGCGATGTTCTCCACGATATCGGAGGGCGGGATCAACTCCAGACCGATGCAAACGCAGGATATCGAATTCGACGGCGATTTGTGGTTTTTGACGAAAAGGGACACCAGCAAATATCAAGAAATTATGGCTAATCCCAACGTCAATATCGCTTATGTCGGCAAATCCTATGTATCGATTCGGGGAACGGCCCAAGCCGTGGACGACCTAGAACGGAAAAAGGCGCTCTGGAACGCGGCATATGAGAAGTTTCTGCAGACGTCCTACGACGATCCTAACATTATTCTGATCAAGGTGGATACGGACACCGCAGAGTATTGGGAAACCGGAAACAAAACCAAAACGGTAAAAGCCTTCTTCAAGAAAATGGTGGGCCAAGAGCCGGAGGGCGACTCGGATATTAACAAAACCGTTGATCTCCATTGATTACGAGGTACGATAATTAGCAGAGGGAAAACCGCAGGATCCAGCCATGATCCTGCGGTTTTTTAATAGTATGTTAAATCCGCATGCGCATATCCTTCAAGACGGCGACCTTTTGATTTGTTTGGATAAGCACCGAGATTGTGAGCATTTTAATACATAACAGGACAGATTTAACATATATAAGAATATACCTCATCAAACAAGTGAGAATTATGTGAATTCGTATTGAAATCCGCTCCCAAACCATAACGTGCAACTGGATGGTTTGGCATCCGTTATGATATACTTTTTTCATAAATATGAAAAATAGATTCCAGGAGAGGAGGGAGTTCATTGGGAAGGCGTTATTGCAAATGGATCCGAATGCGGAATTAGGCTGTAATACTCTCATCTGCGAACTACCTCTTTTTTATGGAAATATCGTATATCGACATGACCTGTTCTGATGCCCAAACATAGGGCATTTAATTCAATCTGGAGGTGAATCCCTCTGAAGAGGGAAATTATTGGACATAATTACCATCACTAATTTAATCATTCTTGCCATACTGATTGCGTTGACAGCTTTTTTCGTGGCGTCCGAGTTCGCCGTTGTTAAAATCCGCATGTCGCGGATCGATCAATTGATTGTGGAAGGAAACAAGAAGGCGGTTGTTGCCAAAAAGGTAGCCGGCGATCTCGATTACTATCTCTCGGCCTGCCAGCTCGGCATTACGGTGACGGCGCTGGGGCTTGGGGCCATCGGCAAGCCGGCTGTTGAACGTTTCATGTACCCCGTATTCGATTGGTTTGACGTATCGGCTTCAACGGCCTCGATTGCCTCTTACGCCATTGCGTTCATTCTCGTTACATTTTTGCATGTCGTGGTGGGGGAGATGGCGCCCAAGACCTTGGCTATTCAATTCTCGGAAAAGACGACGCTGCTCCTTGCAGCCCCGCTGTATTGGTTCGGAAAGTTGATGTATCCGTTCATTTGGGCGTTGAATGGGGCCTCGCGCGTGCTGCTTCGTTCGTTCGGCGTGAAACCTGCTCCGCATGAGCAGGCTTATTCGGAAGAGGAACTGCGCATCGTCATGGCGCAGAGCTTTCAGGGCGGCGAGATCAATGGGACCAAGCTGGCTTACATGGAAAACGTGTTTTCGTTTGATGAGCGGGTGGCCAAAGACATTATGGTACCGAGAACGGATCTGATCACCCTGGATAAAGGAATGAAATACCCGGACATCGTCCGTATCCTGGATGAGCACAACTATACGAGGTACCCTGTCATCGAGGATGGGAGCAAGGACCGGGTGGTTGGCGTCGTCAACGTGAAAAAGATGCTGCCCCACATCGTGGCCGGACGAGAACGCAAGCTGGAGGAATTCGTTCGGGACCTCCCGGTCGTGCTTGAAAATACACCGATCCAGGATGCCATGTTGAAAATGCAGCAGGAGCGGATGCATATGGCTCTGGTGATTGATGAATACGGCGGTACGGCCGGGATTCTGACCCTTGAGGATGTGCTGGAAGAGATCGTAGGGGAAATTCGCGACGAATTCGACGAAGATGAAGTAGCGGATATCCGGAAGATTGGGGAACGCGAATACCTGATTAGCGGACGGGTTCTCTTGGAGGAGCTTGAGAAGCGCTTCGGCTTGGTATTCGAGGATAACGAGGAGATGGATACGATCGGCGGCTGGATACAGTACAAGAAAGGCACAACAGCTCAAGACGGCGATGAGATTCAGCATGGCGAGCATATATGGGCCGTAGCGGAAACGGATAATTTTCAGATCAAACACGTCATTCTCAGACACGGATGATCCAGGAAGGGCATGATCTCCTGTACATTCAGACCATAACTTTTTTGGAGGTGAATCCCTCGCAAGAGGGAAATTATTGGACGGAATAATCGCATTAAACTTATTTTTGGTTGCCGTGTTCATAGGACTGACTGCATTTTTCGTTGGCGCCGAATTCGCCATCTTGAAGGTGCGGCTGTCCCGGATCGATCAATTGATCGCAGAAGGGAATAAACGGGCGGTTACGGCCAGAAAGGTAGCCCATGAGCTGGATTACTACTTGTCCGCCTGCCAGCTTGGAATTACGATTACGGCCCTCGTGCTGGGCGCGCTGGGCGAGCCGACCGTCGAAAGGATGCTCCATCCGCTGTTTGAACGATTCGACGTGCCGGCGGCCGCTGCAACGGTACTTTCTTATGCCATTGCTCTTGGGATCATTACATTCCTGCACGTCGTCATCGGGGAACTGGCACCAAAGACATTGGCGATCCAATTTGCCGAGAAAATGACGCTGCTGCTGGCATCTCCCCTGTATTGGTTTGGGAAGATCATGTATCCGTTCATCTATGCACTGAATGGAGCTTCGCGTCATCTGCTTCGACTATTCGGTGTAAAGCCGGCAGGGCATGAAACGGTCCATTCCGAAGAGGAATTGAAGTGGATTGTGGATCAGAGCTACGAGAGCGGCGAAATTAACCAGACCGAGATGGGGTATTTGACCAATATATTTGCTTTTGAAGAGCGCACTTTGCGGGAAATCATGGTCCCGAAAGATCGCATCGTCACGGTAGAACGAGGGTGGCCCCTTGCCAATATCCTGGAAGTTCTCGGCGATTACGACTATACCCGTTATCCGGTGACGGAAGCGGGACGTGCGGAGGATTTCATCGGGTTTATCCATACGAAAGAGATGCTGACGGGCATAGCGGCCGGGAGAAACTGCAGCGTGAATGACTTTATTCATGACATGCCGCGTTTTCCGGAGTCTTCTTCGATTAAGGACGTCCTGATCAAGATGCAGCAAATCCGCGTTCATATGGCCGTCGTCACGAACGAATCCGACGAGGTGATCGGTCTGGTGACGATGGAGGATATTCTGGAGGAAATCGTGGGTGACATCCGGGACGAATCGGATCGCCGCGAGCTGCAGGGTGCACAGGTCTAAGCGATGGCGAAATAGCATCGGGGACGTTCTAAGAGATAATGCCTTTTGCTACCCGCTCGGTAGTGAGAGGGCATGCTCTTGCGGGATCATGAGAAGAGCAGCTTCAATACGAAGCTGCTCTTTTTTGTATTTTTTCCTATTGATTAGGTTCAGCGTGCTACCCCCATCGTAAAGCCGAAGCTGTACGTACGGTTCGCTGGCAGCGTGAATTCTTCATGGATTGGCGCTCCCCAGCTGTCGTCGCCGCCTACGCCCATTTGTTTGTAGTTTATGCGCAGGACGGTTTTATCGCTTGGCGGGAGCTTGTACGCATGGTCGCTGCCCTCGAGTTCCTCCGGCGTCCACGGCAGGGCGCACAACTCCATGAGGGAGGAGCTTTCGAACCGCAGACCTTCCCCGCTGCTTCCTTCGGTAAGGCTCGCGAAGCGGACATCCGTTTTGTTTCCGCATTCTTGAGGTCTCAAATAAGGAACGAACTGATCGGCGACTCTTCCCGTGTATCGACCGATTTTGGCTCCCGTCTTTCGGTCCCAATAATTATCATGAGGCCCCCGGCCGTACCAGCTGAGTTTATCGAGGCCTTCATCCAGCAAGAACAGCATGCCGATTTCCGGGATGTCAGGCAGACCGCTGCCCGGGACAAAGGTTTCTTGCACGCGGATGGTTCCATCCGGAAAGATTCGATACTCCAAGGTCAGTCCGGATATAGGAGTCGTCTCGATCTGGTAGTGACTGGAGACCACGACGGCAGGACCTTCCGTATGCCAGCGCAGGGACAGCAGTTTCCGCCGGTCGTGGGCCGTTCTCCACACGCCGCAGCGTTCAGGGAGCCGGTTGCCCAGATCGTTATCAGTCACGGCTCGCCAGAAATTCGGTCTGGCCGGCGCCAGCAGGTACTCCTTGCCGGATCGCGCGTAAGATGTCAGATCGCCGGTGCCCAGGTGGAAGCGTAACGAAACGGCTGAACCCGCGATGAGAAGCTCTTCCTCCGATTCGGTAACTTCCAGAGTCTTCGCGTTTGAAAGAGCGTCCGTTTCCGATCTATTCGCTATATAGGGCGTTAGCTCAAACTGCTCCCAAGCCTCTTCATGTCCTGCGGCTGCCCACTTGGCGCTCTCCCTACGAACCAGGGAGACGGTGAGCACCGCTTCCTTTCCACCGTCCTCTATAGGGGAATACGGAATCTCGATTTCGGTATGGTCACCGGGCTGGAGCGAGAGCTGGAGCGTGCCGGATTGGCTTTCTTCTCCGTTCAGCTGAATGTTCCATCTCACAAGATACTGATCGAGATTGGTGAACAAGAAACGGTTGCTGACCCGAATCCGACCAACAGCAATGTCCAAACATTCGAACTTGACGTTCTGGTAGCATTTTTTCACTTCGTCCAGCTTGGGGGTTTTGCTGCGGTCCGCGAAGATCAGCCCGTTTCCGCTGAAATTGCCGTCATGCGGCTTTTCGTTGAAATCCCCGCCATACGCTAAATATTCGATACCGTCGGCCGTTTGGGTACGGATCGCTTGATCAATCCAGTCCCATATAAAGGCTCCCTGTAAAATGTCATACTTCTCAAACAGCTCCCAATACAGGTGAAGACCGCCGCAGGAATTGCCCATCGCGTGACTGTATTCGCAAATGATGTAAGGCTTGCTCGGGTTGCTGGTTGCATACTTCTCCACTTCCTGAGGTTTTGCATACATGGTGGATTCCATATCGCTAGCCGCCTCGGACGCCCTGTAATGAAAGATCCCTTCATAGTGAACGAGCCGCGATGGATCGGCCTCCTTCAGGAAATCGTGCATCGCAATGAAGTTGTCGCCTCCGAAGGATTCATTGCCAAGCGACCAGATGATGACGGAGGGGTGGTTCTTGTCTCGTTGAAACATCGATTGGCAGCGATCCAAAACATTGTCGCGCCACTCGAGCTTGCTGCCGGGGACCGTTTCTTTCAGTTCCTGCTGCCCATACTCCCATGTTCCGTGCGTCTCCAGATTCGTCTCATCGATCACGTATAAGCCATATTCATCGCAGAGATCATACCATGCGGATTGATTCGGGTAATGGGAGGTCCGTACCGCATTAATGTTATGCGTCTTCATCAGCTCAATATCGGTGATCATGTCTTCGCGGCTAAGCGCCCGTCCGGTATCCGGGGAGAATTCATGCCGGTTCACGCCTTTGAACAGAATGCGCTGACCATTAATGCGCATCAATCCGTCCTTCAGCTCGAAGCGGCGGAAGCCGGTGCGGCAGCTTACGGCTCCAAGGCATGCTCCGTCCGTATCCTTTAATGCAAGAACGACGGTATACAGATAAGGCGATTCCGCGCTCCATTTTCTTGGTTCGGGGACGTTCATGCTCAGGGTGAAGGTACTCTCCTCCAGAATGTAATCCGCTATGGCGAGCGTTTGTTTCCGAACCAGCTGACGGTCCTGGTCGTATAGCAGCGCCTCAAGCTGAAGCTTGTCCTTATCGATGGTTTCATTAAAGTAATTCGTAACGGTTGCATCAATCTCGAGCTCGGCATCCCGGTATTCGTCATCAAGAACCGGCCGCACGAAGAAATCGGAGATATGGATGGCCGGGGCGGAATAGAGGTAGACCTCGCGGAAAATCCCGCTAAGCCTCCAGAAATCCTGATCCTCCAGCCAGCTCGCGTCACACCAGCGATACACTTCTACAGCCAATTTATTCTCGCCATCGATTAGATAGGGCGTAATATCGAACTCGGCCGGCGTAAACGTATCTTCGCTGTATCCGACCATCTCGCCGTTCACCCATACATAGAAAGCGGATTCAACACCTTGGAAGCTAATATACACGGGCTGCTCCTTCCAAGTGTCCGGCACCGTAAATTCACGGATGTAGGAGCCTACGGGATTGTATCGCGTTGGCGCGAAGGGGGCTTTCAATTCCGGCTCCGATTCGGACCAGGGGTATCTAACATTTGTATATTGAGGATAGTCATAGCCTTGAAGCTGCCAATGGGAAGGGACGGGCATATCGGCCCAGCTGCCGGAATCATAATCGACCTCATAGAAATTCTGGATGCGCTTGTCAGGGGTTTCGGCAAACGCAAACTTCCACATCCCGTTCAATGACTGATACCAGGGGGACATGGAGTGGGCACGGTCCAGCGCCTCAGACTCCGATGGGAACGTCATCATGTAAGCATGGGCTTTGTGACGGTTCAGCTGAAAAATATTCGGATTATTATTCCATTCGGGATAACCGTTTGCAGGTGCCTGGTAAATGAATTTGGTACGCAATGTGCTCAGCTCCTCCTAGATTATGGTTTCCTTCTACTGTCAGTATAGAGGTTAATTCGCTCCAAGAGTATAAAGAAGTTGCGTTTTTCTATTAAAAAAGACAGCTTGATTTACTCACCAGAGTGTTCAGCGGAGGGGGACCGAGCCTTTTTTGGCTGCAGGCCGTATGTTGATGTGCGAGTTCATCTCCAGGCATTTCACGGTTTACACTCGAGAAAGTTTATGAAACAATAGTTAGTAAATGATCATTCACTAACTATGGGGAGGAGATTACGCATGGTAAGACCTCGCGAATTTCAAGATGAGGCTATCTTCTACGGTGTCTACCGGGCACTGTCCAAAAAAGGATACGGACAAGCAGCATTAACCGACATCACACATGAAGTGAATATTTCACCGGCAGCCTTAATGAAGCGATTCGGTTCGAAGAAGAATTTGTTTCTGGCCTATAGCGATTATGTTATTGAACTAACCAGATATGCCTTCCAGGAGGCTAGCCTATCCGATCAATCGAGACTTGATGCACTAAAGGCCGTATTTATGCATGCGGTTTCCCATATGAAAGATCCTGTTGAATTGGCGAACCATACTTCCTTCTATTTAGAAGGGACGAATGACCCCGATTTGATGGAGAAAACCCGGTACCGACTGCAGCTGATCGATGCGTTTACCCGACAGTTGCTGAGCCAGGCGATTACGAACAAAGAAATCGCAGAATGCGACGTGGCTATGGTTAGCCGGGTACTGCAAGCCGCTATCAGCGGGGCTATGATGATCTGGATTAAAGAGTCAAACCGAACGTTGGAGGAACTGTTTGATGAGTGCTTTCAGGTGATATTTGCTCCGTTACGGAATGTCGGTACGCAATCTTTTCAAATATAGCAAGGAGGATGGTTATATGCCGATTTTCAAAGGAAGGGAAGTCGATCTGTACTATGAAGTAAAGGGAGAAGGAAAGCCGCTTGTTTTTACGCATGGTGCCTCATGGAATCATGAACAATGGCGGCCGCAAGTCGATTATTTCTCACGTCAGTATCAGACCTTGGTATGGGATATCCGGGGGCATGGTTCCTCTTCCTTGCCGGACGGAAAGGTGGATTCGGAGGATTTCAGCAGGGATTTGGCGGATCTGCTAAGCGGACTGGGCATTGAAAAAGCGATTCTTTGCGGGCTGTCCCTGGGCGGGCATATTTCGCTGCAGACGGCCGTTCGCTATCCTGAGAAGGTTGCAGCCCTGGTACTGATCGGCACGCCGTTCACGAATGCGTTCAATTGGTATGAGCGAATGTTCGTGCCGCTGAATCGCTGGTCAAGTTACTTGATGCCGATGTCCTTATCGGGAAAATGGCAAGCGAAAATGCTGTCCAAGTACAACAAGAGTAACCAAGCTTATATAGAGAAAGCCTTTTGCTCCATCCCGCATTCCAACTGGGTTCGGATATGGGATGCAGTGACCCGAATGGACAGCACGCAGGATCTGCATAAGATCCATTGTCCGACCTTGCTTCTTCAAGGAGAGAGCGACACGATGATCCGAAGGCAGCAGGCGTACATGCAGGAGAGAATGGCGAATTCGCGATTAAGAATCATCCGGAACGCTCACCATGCAACGAATATGGATAATCCGGATGAAGTGAATGAATCCATCACTTCATTTCTGAAGGAGAACGCGATGTAGTCTTATGACCAGAAGGGGGCTTTACAGCTTGACGCGCTCATCTGGTAATAGGTACAATATGTAAAACCTACTTTAAGGAGAGATTTATTGTTCTTAACTTTGTTTGAACCTATAGGTTCTGAGGAACGCCTGACATAGCCGCCATTGGCTAGGTTTAGTTCAAGGTGCATTCTTCAGCCGGATATGGAGGAGTTAAGAACTGCGGAGATCAAGGAAGCCTTGGGTAGGCTATCCTATTTGCGTCTTGAATCCGCGTTGCTTCTGCAGCGCGGATTTTTTATTAGATTATTGAATTTGTAAGTTTTCAGCTAAGCTGAACCATTCGATAATCGCAAGAAAACTTCATCTAAACGCGGTCTGTCATCTATGAAGTGCGTTGATTGATGTTTTTCTTATGGATGCAATTAGCATATAGACTTCATATAAAGGCGGAGAATGACTCAAGTTCATTTTCCGCCTGTTTATGTTTTCTAATAAAAATAAATGTTAAGAAGGACAGGTGAACACATCATGGAACTGGAAACAAAACGTTTGCTGCTTAAAACATTGGATTTGGATTTGATTGACGCGGCATCGCGCCGGGATCCGAAGGCATTCGAGGATTTAGGATACCACAGTAACGGCGAATGGCCGGGCACCGACTTTTATGAGGCATTGCCTTTTTTCCGGGAGTTGTTGGTCAAGAATAAGGGTACGCGGGGGTTTGATTCATGGATTATGGTAGACAAGGCCACGCGCGATATTGTCGGCGGCATCGGATTCTTGGGAGATCCTGATCCGGAGGGCAGAATCGAAATCGGCTTTGCGACCAATCCAAGCCATCAGCGACAAGGTTACTGTCATGAAGCGGCGCAGAAACTATTGGATTGGGCTTCGGGGCAGCGGGACGTCAAATCCATCATCGCTAGATGCGAACCCGGAAATGCGGCTTCTCAGCATGTTTTGCTTAAACTGGGATTCCAGAAGAGTCACGAGGATTCGGAAATCATACACTGGATATATCCGAACTAAAGGGGGGGAGCGGCGATCGGCGCCCTCCTTCATTGACACCCCCAAATAGGGTTGCTACAATTTTAAGTATATATCCATCGGAATACAAGGGTTAGCAAGGAGGGGACGAACTTGAATCGATCCGGTTCCACAGATCCATTCATACGTAATGAACGCGAAGCCATGATCGCAGCTCGGTCCGATAAGCTTGGGGCGAAATTCGCGGAAAGAGCTCCACGGCACGATTTGGAGGGTTCGTTTCCGTTCGAAAATTTTGATGATCTGAAGGAGTCGGGTTATCTGAAGCTGACCGTCCCGGCATCCTATGGAGGAGACGAAGCCTCCGTATACGAAATGGTGCTTGCCCAGGAACGACTCGCCAGAGGCGACGGCTCTACGGCGCTGGCGGTTGGTTGGCATATCGGGCAAATACTCCAGCTGCGCCTATCCGAGGCTTGGCCGGAACCTTTATTTGAGAGGCTGTGCAAGGACGTTGTAGCTGAAGGCGTGCTCATTAATGAACTGGCAAGCGAACCTGCGACAGGAAGTCCCAGCCGGGGTGGGAGGCCGGAGACCACGGCACGGCGAGTGTCGGGCGGCTGGCGCATTACCGGACGCAAAACCTTCAGCACATTAAGCCCGATCTTGAAGCAGTTTGTGGTTACGGCCGGTATCGAGCATAGCGAGAAGGTTGGTGCATTCCTCGTTCGAAGTGGACCCGGGGTCAAGGTCGAGGAAACCTGGAATACGATGGGCATGCGCGCTACGGGAAGCCATGACATGATTTTGGAGGACGTCTTCGTGCCGGAGGCGGAAGTGATTCGGGGACTCGATTATGAGAAGCCTGAATTTCCCGTGCCGACGGAAGGCATTCTGCTTCACATACCGGCATGTTATATGGGGATTGCTTATGCCGCGCGCAATTTTGCCATCGATTTTGCCCGTCATCATAAACCGAACTCCTTGACGGTCCCTATTGCCGAATTGCCGAATATCCAAAGACATATCGCCGAAATCGAAGTGGACCTGCTTACGGCCCGCAGTTATTTATATCAAACCGCCGACCGCTGGGACAAGGAAGTGAAGAACCGCCCTGCGCTTAAGCCTGAGCTGGGTCTTGCCAAATATGTTGTGACCAATGCAGCGCTCCGGATTGTCGATCATGCGATGCGGATCGTTGGAGGATTGAGTCTCTCCCGGCAGCTTCCGTTGGAACGAATGTACAGGGATGTCCGGGCGGGTCTTCATAATCCGCCCATGGACGATGTCGTGCTGACGAATCTGGCCAACCGGGCTATTTCGGAAGTTGAGGAGAAGGGGAAGTAAGACGCTTGATCCGATTGAATGGGAAGCATGGATTGCATATGAATTCGTGAAGGATCTATGGATAGAAACCGCTGGAGAGGGATGTCTCCGGCGGTTTTTTGCGCTGGATAGAGGATCTTCTTCGTGACTCCATTAAAAATCTCCACATCGTTAGTCTCCCCTGCTTCATATACATACACTTGGGTTAGGATGGCGGGCTAACGGGTATAAAACCTATCAGTACGTGCTGCAACAGGGTCAATCAAGATCCGATCGTCAGGCGTTAAGATGAAAGGAGATATGGACCATGGATTCTGTACTGTATTTGGGCTTGGCCGTTGTATATGCTGCGCTGCTTCTGTATGGGTGCGTGGTGTTGAAGCGTGATTCTTCGCCGGGTCTTCGGTATTTGCTGCTGATCGTGACGGCCGGACTGGTCTGGGATAATTGCGTGATCGGCATCGGGAAATACATCGGGGAGGGGGATCTGCTGGAGGGGCTGAACTTTACGCGTTTCTGGGTGCATGCGTTGGCAACGCCGCTGCTTGTGCTCGTGTCGTTCGATCTGATCCGCAAGGCAGGAAGCCCTTGGGCCAACAAGCGGGCTGCCGCTTGGGGAGCCTGGATATTGACCGCAGCGCTTATTGTGCTGGAGGTGTTGACGGAGACGCTGCCGCTTAAGCTCCAGCCTTCCATGGAATACGGAGCGCTTCGTTATGTTCCGACCGAATCCGGGGGGCCGCCGCTCATGGTCATCCTGATCCTGATCCCTCTGCTGATGGCAGGCGTTATCGTATGGCGGAGGAGAAAGACGCCGCTGTTGTTTATCGGTACGGTGCTGATGGCTGCCGGGAGCGCCATTTCGATTCCGATCGAAAGTTCGGCTGCCACGAACGTATTTGAGCTGCTTCTCCTCTTATCCTTGTGGCTGACGGTTCGCAAGCTGGCCTCCTACCGTACGTTGTCTTTTCGGTAGTTGCTTTTTATGATGTGCTGAGGCCCGTTGGCATACCGTCACATTCAGCAAACCTTCAGCTGAGCCTAAGCCTGGCATAACGTTGCCCTAAGTTTACTTTCAGATTCCCTCTCTATACTTCAAATTGTAAGACAAACCATGAACCTAAGGAGAGATGACGATGAATCCGATTAGTAAAAAAGTATTAGTAAGCAGTATGGCAGCAGCGATTGTGCTAGGGGGAGCCGGGTATCTTCAGAGCAAGGCTTTTGCCGCGACGAGCACAGACGCTTCCACCTCGGTATCCGAGGATGGACAGACGGGGACAGGCTCATCAGCTGCCGATGCAGGCAAGAACCGAGATGGAAAGTGGATGGAACGTAAGGGTGGCGGTCCTCGCGGCGCAAACATCGTCAAAGAGACGGCCGAAGTTCTTGGGCTCACGGAGGCAGAGATTCGCACAGCGCTTGAAGCAGGCAGCACATTTGTTGAAATTGCCGAAGGCAAAGGAATAACCCAATCCGTGTTTGTGCAGAAGTTGACCGTTCTGGAAACCGCCAAGATTGATGAACGCCTGAGTGAAGGCAGCATTACGGAAACCGAAGCAGCCGAGTGGAAAGAGGGGCTGAGCGACCGTCTTACTCAAATCGTGGAGAGCAGCGAAGCCGGTTTTGGAAAAGGCCATGGCAAAGGCAGCCGAGGCTTCGGCACATTCGGTAAACCGGAGGAACTTGCAGCTCTGCTTGGATTATCTGAGGACGAATTGAAGGCAGAAATGAAGGAAGGGCAGTCGCTAGCCGAGATCGCGGCCGCGAAGGGGATTACGGAGGATCAATTGATTCAGAAGCTGAAGGATCAAATGACCGAGCCGTTGAAGCAGTGGGTGAACGAGAAGTATACGAACGCTCATGAGGCAGCAGATCCTGCGGCAGACACGGAAGCGGACGCGGAGTAACATACTGAAGTGGATCGTAGGGGAGACTGGATGATATTCTGTTGAGAATACATTCAGTTTCTTTTTTATTTAAGAAATTTAAAATTTTTTTGCACAGCGTGTTGACCTTAACGTTACGTAAAGGTGTACATTGATGTTGTCAGGAGGTGAGAAACCATGGAATACACGGTGCAGAAGCTTGGAAGGTTGGCAGGAATAAGTACCCGGACGCTCCGTTATTACGATGAGATCGGTATTCTGAAGCCGGCCAGAATCAACTCGTCGGGATATCGGATTTATGGGCAGGAGGAGGTCAATCAATTGCAGCAGATCTTGTTTTACCGGGAGCTCGGGCTTCAATTGGACGATATCAAAGAGATTATGACTTCACCATCCTTCAACCGAATCAAGGCGCTCCAAGAACACCATGCGCAGCTCCTAGACAAAAGAAGGCAATTGGATTTGCTGATTACCAATGTGGAGAACACGATCGCCTCCGCCGAAGGGAGAATAACCATGAGTGACCAAGAGAAATTTGAAGGATTCAAGCAGAAGCTGATTGATGATAATGAGAAGAAATACGGTAAGGAGATTCGCGAGAAGTATGGCGATGAGATTGTAAATAAATCCAATGCCCAGCTGAAGAATATGACGCAAGAACAGCATGAGGAAATAACGCGCCTGGCTGATGAGCTGTACGAGACGCTGGCCGAAGCGTTTAAGCAAGGCGATCCTGCCAGTGAGCTGGCCCAAAAGGCGGCCGATCTTCACAAGCGCTGGCTCACTTATTATTGGAACGATTACAGCAAAGAGGCCCACGCAGGTCTCGCCCAGATGTATGTTGACGATGAGCGCTTTACCGCTCATTACGATGAGAAGCAGCCTGGAACGGCGGTATTCCTCCGCGATGCGATTCTGGTCTATACGGGCATGAACTCTTCATCATAGTTAGGCAGCCTGACATGATGACAGGACCCTTTCCCTGCGCTTTAACACGCAGAGGAGAGGGTCTTTTTTAATATGAATGTCCGAAAATCCCCGCCTTGAGATCAACAAAGAATCGCCGCGAATAAGAAATGACGTAACCGCCCAGGTTAGGTGCAGCATTTTCCACAATTAACCTCTTGTATTGGATGGGGAAGTAATGGTTAGATGAAACGTGGACTATTTTACACAAAACCTACACCATGGGTGATGACTTCTATAGCGAGGGTAGAATATGGATCAAATTGTACAGAATGTAGTCAATATCTTTAATGATTTTTTATGGTCTAAGCTGCTCATCGTATTGCTGATTGCCGTTGGCCTGTATTTCACGGTGGGGACCAAGTTTCTGCAATTTCGCCTGATCGGCGAGATGTTCCGGGTCATCCGCGAACCCAAGAGCAAAGCGAAGGGAAGCATTTCGCCCTTTCAGGCATTTGCCATCAGTATGGCAGCCCGTGTCGGGACAGGGAATATAACCGGGGTGGCTCTGGCCATCTCGCTTGGAGGACCCGGGGCCGTATTCTGGATGTGGATTATTGCGCTTATCGGTTCGGCATCCAGTTTTATCGAGAGTACGCTGGCCCAGATCTATAAAGTAAAAGATGGGGCGGGTGGTTATCGCGGCGGTCCCGCTTATTACATGCAGCAAGGATTAAAGAAACGGTGGATGGGCGTGTTGTTTGCGATCCTGATCACCTTGTCCTTCGGTCTTGTCTTTAATGCGGTCCAATCCAATACGATTACGATTGCCTTCGAGAATTCATTCGGAACTGACCGATTAACCATCGGCATTATTATGGCGGTTATCTTCGCGGTTATTATCTTTGGCGGCGTGAAGCGGATTGCCAAAATGTCGGAGCTGATCGTTGTGGTATTGGCTGTCCTGTATGTCGGTGCCGCGCTGTTTATCGTATTGGCGAACATCACCAAGCTGCCGGAAGTTTTAACTCTTATCGTCAAAAGCGCGTTCGGCTATGAGCAGGTTGTTGGCGGGTCGATCGGTGCCGCTCTCATGAACGGGATCAAAAGAGGGCTGTTCTCCAACGAAGCCGGCATGGGGAGCGCGCCTAACGCAGCGGCTACCGCAACGACAAGCCATCCAGCCAAGCAAGGGCTGGTGCAGGCGCTGGGCGTATTGATCGATACGCTGGTCATATGTACAAGCACCGCCTTCATCATTCTGTTTACCGGTGCCTATCAGCAGACCGGACTTGATGGAATCGCCCTGACGCAGGCCGCGCTGGGCATGGAGATGGGGGCATGGGCGTCCGACTTCCTGGCCGTTATGGTCTTCCTGTTTGCGTTCAGCACGCTGATCGGCAATTATTATTACGGGGAAACCAATATCGAGTTTTTGAAGTCGAATCGGGCATGGATATGGGTTTATCGAGCTTCTGTGCTGGCCATGGTTATCTTCGGTTCCGTTACCAGCGTGAAGCTGGTGTGGGATTTGGCTGACCTGTTCATGGGATTGATGGTGATTGTGAATCTTGTGGCTATTACGCTGCTATCCCGAACGGCCTTTGCCGCGCTTCAAGATTACATGAAGCAGAAACGGGCAGGCCTGAATCCTGTCTTCACCAAGGATAGCATCAAAGGGCTTGATGATGTGGAGTGCTGGGACGGACAGAACGCCCCATTCACTGAAGTGAAATAATATAGAATATTCGTCATATAGAATCGTTACGGTAGCTGCGTGTCTTCAGCTGCTGTAGCGATTTTTCTTATTTTACCGTAACATTAGCGCGATTAAACCGTTGTCTACATGAGAAGGTAGAGAGGAGATGGATACGGAAGTGATGAATCGGATAACCTGGCAGATAAGGGTGAAGCAGCTTATAAATGCTTTGTTAGCTGCGTTTCTTATTTATGGCGTGTATTATGCAATCGTCTACATCTACCATGAAGAATCCGGCCTGAACGATAAATTCTTAAGGTCTGTCATGACAACGGTTGAATTGCATGAGAGTGGACTTGTGGTAGATAAGCGCGGCTTGTCTTCGGTAGAAGTGACGCCCTTCCTCACCCAGAAGAAAACGCTGAAAGTGTACAGGGATGTGGGGGAATGGCAGGTAATCGTTGGAGAGCTTCACGCGAAGAAGAGGTTATGGGGAGAATTGACCTATTCCATTGAAGAACGGGGGCATTATCTGAACGGGGATGAAAGAAATCCCTTTTACCTGCACTCTGCCCTGCTGGAGGGTGGGAAGATTACAGACTCCCTTCATCAGAATGGTGCAATGAATCAGTTAGAAAAGCTTGAGGACGGCAACGTGGCGGAAATATTCTTCTCGCTTCGAACGTTGAAGTCGCCGGAGCAGGTCTTAAAGCTCTTGTCGGACTACGATGTTAGAGTAGCTAATATGGCTGTATATGCAGGTGAACTCAAGGCATTTAAGCCTGGTAATTACAGCTCTAGCAGTGCTGGTCACAGAATCCCCCATTTTACATTGAGGCCCAAGGTTCAGTTTAGCGATAACCATTTTCTTTCTGCCTGGCATACTTACTTCTCAATGGATGCCGGGATCACGGATCATGTGCAGCAACTGATCGCCGACGTTGAATGGATGACGGACAACATCAAATATAACGGTGTGGATGAAGACAAACTGCGGCTGGCTTACTTAAAGAAAAATGGGGTTCAAGTTTACGGAGCGACCGTTACGGGACCTGTGCGTGAGCTGGAGAAGCTGAAGGAGGAGTCGGAATTCTGGGGATTCCGTTTGGGCCGCATCGAGGTATGGAATTGGAGTTAAGACAGCCAGGCTGTGCTAAACCATTACATAATATGGATGGAAAAAAGGCCTCAGCTTGAGGCCTTTTTAAATTTAAGGAAGTGAAGGCAGACGATGTGGATCGGCAGCATGCCAAGGGGCATCCCTTCAGGCCAAATGCCGTGTAAGGATGCCCCTTATAAACTACGTTAAATATTTATCCCGTAGAATATTCAGGTGATGAAGCTCATGACCGGCAACGACATAGGCGGCTGCCCGGGCGGAGAGCGGGTAATTGTTGAACGTGCCCTGGCGAAGCAGCGCTTCCTCCGTCAAACTTCCAACCAGCGTAATGGTAGACTGCCGGACGGCAGCATAATCCTTGAGGGCTTCCCGTAACGGAAGATGGCTGAAGGGAGAATTTTGGACAAAAATCTCCCGGTCGTACCCCGAGAATTCACGGGCATCTCCACGCGCGATGTAGAGAATGCGGTAGTTCCATAAGCGCTCTACATCGGCGATATGTCCGACCACCTGTTTTAGACTCCATTTCCCTGCCGCATAGCGAACATTCGCTTGTTCTTCCGTCAGATCGCTAAGCGATCGTAACGTTTCATCATGCTGCCGCTGCAAAACTTCAGCAATATGGCCTTCGGGGACAAGAGAGACGTATTTTTCGGCGAGGGGCAAATATTCATTAGAATCAGGCCTTGTGTTCATAACAAGTTCCTCCAGATTAATTAATAAGAGCTTCGTTAAAATTTATGCCGACAGGTCAAAATGAATGAATGGATCAGGTTGCTTGCGCCCAGATCAGATGAACGATGCCGTTCCAATAGCGTTCTGTCTTCAGGATGTTCAGTTCCGAGGCATTCGCAATCTGGATCATGTCCCTGTTATAATGACAGCCGGATATCCGCCGTGCTGCCGGGTTGATCAGATGCTGAATAGCGCCTAGGAACCGGTTCGTGCTCATGCCATGCTCCAGTAAATAAACGCGGCCGCCGGGTTTGGCCCAGCGATTGATTTTATTCAGAGCTTTGACCGGATCCTCGTAGCCGCATAGCGACAGGGTGGATACAACACAATCATAGGAACGTTCCGGCAGCTCCAGCGTCTCGATATCCCGCTCTAGGAAATGGGCCCGGATACCCATCTCGGAGGCCATCCGCCGTGCACGGCTTAACATCTCGGGACTGAAATCGACAGCCGTTACGTTCACCTTGTCACGAGGATAGAAGGGGAAGTTCGCGCCGGCGCCGACAGCTACTTCAAGCACGCTACCCTCTACATCGTGAAGCAGCCGCTGTCTCCATTCACCGAGCCTGCGCTGTCTGGTGTTCCTTTCATATATCGCTGCCTGCTTATTGAACTTCCGAATGAGGGATTGCTTATTCACGCGGGATTCTCCGGGCGACGCCGGTTTTGATCGCCGCTTTCACGACAAGCTCGCGAATGGCTTTCACGACGTTCTGGTTAAATACGCTTGGAATAATATACGACGGGTTGCGTTCCTCATCCGATACGGCGGACGCGATGGCTTCGGCTGCAGCCAGTTTCATCTCCTCATTGATCGTGGTTGCTCTGCAATCCAGGGCTGCACGGAAAATACCCGGGAAGCAGAGGACGTTGTTAATTTGGTTCGGATAATCCGAACGTCCGGTTGCAATGACGCCTACAATATCCTCGACTTCTTCCGGTTTAATCTCCGGCGTAGGGTTTGCCATTGCGAACACGATCGGATCCTTAGCCATGGCTTGTACGTCTTCGCGGCGAAGCAGGCCGCCGGCGGATAGGCCGATAAACACGTCGGCACCTTGGATCACTTCGCGCAGGGAACCTTCAACTTTATTCGGATTCGTATGCTCTGCGTACCATTGCCACATACTATTACTGTACTCTTTTCCAGCAACCAGCGCACCCTCGCGGTCTACGCCAATGATGTCCTTGACACCGGCCGACAGGAGGATTTTGCTGCATGCCACGCCCGCAGCGCCGATTCCGCACACAACGATCCTGACTTTATCGATTGTTTTTCCGACAATTTTCAGGGCATTGATCAGTGCCGCATACAGAACGACCGCTGTGCCGTGCTGGTCATCGTGGAACACGGGAATATCCAGCTCATCCCGCAGTCGTTGTTCGATCTCGAAGCAGCGCGGGGAGGAGATATCCTCCAGGTTAATGCCGCCAAAAGCCGGTGCCATGGCTTTGATGCAAGAAATGATCTCTTCCGTATCCTGGGTATCCAGGCAGATCGGGAAGGAGTCTACACCTGCAAATTGTTTGAAGAGCATCGATTTTCCTTCCATCACCGGCATGGCCGCATAAGGGCCGATATTGCCCAAACCGAGCACGGCGCTTCCATCCGAGATGACGGCCACCGTATTTCTTTTAATCGTGAGCGTAAAGGCTTTTTTCGGGTCTTCCTGAATGGCTGCGCACACCCGGGCAACATCTGGCGTATAGACGCGCGACAGATCATCGCGGTTTTGGATCGGAATTTTAGGCTGGGTTTCGATCTTGCCGCCGAGATGCAGCAGGAAGGTACGATCCGAAACGTTGACGAGCCGGACGCCTTTCAGATTTTTCACGGCATCTGTAATTTTTCCGATATCGACGCTGTCCGTGACCGTAATGGTAATATCGCGTACGGTAATGTGGCCGCTCGCCTGAATGACGTCGATAGCGACCATGTCTCCCCCGGCTTCAAATATGGCGGATGCTACCTGACCGAATTTGATTTCTTGTGTATTCATTTCTAGTCTGAGGATAATGCTCTTTCCTCCGAGTCCGTTGTTTTCCATGGTTACCTCCAAATGTTTGATCGATTTCGACATTCTCAGTGTATGTAACTATGCAAAATGTTAACGTTATCATAGTTCGCTGAGCAGTGGTCAATTTCCTGTTTCAGTATAAAGAAACCGTGATATATATAAGAAGGATTTTTTGGAAATGCAAAATGTCAGGGAAATATAATCAAAAGCAGCTTATTGTGAAGGAGGGAGCGCCATGAATGCCAGAATCGAGGAACTTGAAAAACGTTTGACGACCCAGCATCATAGGGATCTGTTCCTTCAGATGAAGCATACGTTGAAAGCCGTTGACGATTTGGCCGAACAGCACCGGATCTACCAGGCCGTTCAGGCACTCAGCGGCACACGCATTGTAGGATCGGAGGAGAACGTGTATTTTGACACGTTGAATCAGGTCAAGGAGCAGATCATTCATACCCTGGAGCTTACGATCGAGGACTTGGAGCATAAAGGGGATAAGCATTATCAGAAGCACTTTAAGGACGGCGTGGAATAGGAGTTGTTGCGCGGTCAAAACGGAAAGAACAGCATGGAACGAAAGCATGGTTCCCCCAGGGGAGGCATGCTTTTTTTGTGATTTTTTTCTGCAATTTCCGTGTGTTTTCATAACATTTCAGGTTACATATTTATCCAATTTCATTGAAATGTGTAACAAATCGTTGATTAGTGTTATGGGATAGGGCTTCCATATGCTTTAAAATAATTATAGTACTGGTAAAGCTTGGACGATGGTTGTGGAAGATTTCCAAGTTTAATCAAGTTATCAGTCAAATTAAGAGGGTGACTACTGGATCAAAGAAAGGGAGGTGGGCCGAGCAGCCGGAGGTTGTGTAAACGCTTTATTTATTATCTTTTATATTAAAGGAGGATTAATTGTATGACTTTAAGTTTGCCGAACAAAACTTGGCTCAAGAATCTGATCATTGCCGGTTCCACGATGTTGTTGATGACCTTGTTCATGGTATTATTTGCTGATAAAGCTTCTGCCCACGGATATGTCGATTCCCCAGGCAGCCGCGCCATTCTGTGTAAGCAGGGGCAAAATACCGATTGCGGCGCAGTCGTGTATGAGCCTCAAAGCTTGGAAGCTCCTAAAGGCTGGCCGAACGCAGGCCCTGCCGATGGCAAAATCGCCAGTGCAGGCGGCGTGTTCCCTAAACTTGACGAGCAATCCGCAACTCGCTGGAGCAAAGTAAGCATTTCCCCGGGAACCACAACGTTCCAATGGCATTTGACAGCCAACCATGCGACGGCAAGCTGGAAATACTACATTACAAAAGACGGCTGGAATCAAAATGCTCCTTTGAGCAGAGCTTCGTTTGATCTGACGCCTTTCTGCTCCATTAACTACGGCGGTGTAAAACCTCCGACAAACTATGCATCCACTTGTAACGTTCCTGCAAAGTCCGGTTACCATGTCATTCTGGCGGTATGGGAAGTAGCTGACACAGCTAACGCTTTCTATAACGTTATCGATGTGGACTTTGGCGGTGGTGGAACGCCGAACCCAGGCGTACCGGCACCGACAGGACTTACTTCCCCAGCCCAAACCAACAACAGTGTTTCCTTGGCATGGGCAGCTTCCACAGGTGCTTCCAGTTACGAAATCTACCGTGACGGATCCCTTGTAGGTACTTCCACTACAACCTCCTATACCAATACGGGGTTAGCCGAAGGAACGTCCTATACGTATACTGTGGTCGCCGTCAGCAGTACGGGCAGCAAATCATCCGCATCCGCTCCGCTTACCGTATCAACATCCGGAAGCGCAGCGACCTATCCGGCATGGAGCGCAACAGCCGTTTATTTAGGTGGCAGCAAAGTCAGCCACAACGGCGTGAACTATGAAGCAAGATGGTGGACTCAAGGCGAAACTCCTGGATCTGCCGAAGTTTGGAAGGTCATTCCTTAATCGATAGGGTGAGAGATCCGGCGTCTTATGACTGCCGGGTCTTTTTTTTAGCAGCCGGGCAGGGAATGAGAGAGTGGGGGGAGATTTCCTTTTGTTACTTCCATTAATAAGCGTAGAGGAAATAGCTTCCGTCGACTACGCATTGTCCCTGGTGGCTCTTGAAATTACCGATCGAAATGTTGTGGGTTCACTGACTGTCGATGTTCTTCATTCGATGATTTCATGGCTTTCGTCAACTTTAACGGACCCTAGTTCCGTTATTTAAGATCATAACCCGATTTTTCACAATGTACCGGACTCCAGATCCGCTATTATGAGAAATACGGGAGCAAATACCAACTAAAACCGCAAATAAGGTCCGCTGGGTCCGCTAAAGTTACTAAAAGAGCTGTTTTCTATGAAATAAGGTATTCTGAGTCCGTTAGGAATTTCTTATAACAAAGAACAAGTACATCGTGCGCACTGCTCCCTGAGCGCACGGTGCGTGGCCCGGGGCATGCTTGGATCGACTGTCGACCGTTGAGTTTTGGACATATTGAATGATATGGCGATCGTATTTTTGGACATATTGAACGAAATAGCGATCGTAATTTTTGGACGTTCAGTGAATTATCTGCTTATTGCTTTTGGTCTAAGCGGGGGGATGGCGAAAAAAGAGCGGGCATGGATGGGAAACATAGCAGTGGAATATAAATAAACAAGCTGCCAGCAAGCAGCAGCTTGATAAGGCACCCCTAGGGGTGCCTTATGTGTTATCTGAAAGAAGTTCAGGAATGCCGAGGTACGCAAAGGTACGCAAAGGAATGCCTAGGTGTGCGAAGGAATGCTGAGGTACACAAAGGTATGCAAATTATGAAAGTATGCAAGGTACGCAAAGTATGCAAAGTATGAAAGTATGCAAGGTATGCGATATGCAATGTATGCAAAGTATGAAGGTATGCAAAGTGTGAAAGCCTCAAACTCTGTACACGGTAATGCCCCGTTCCTGGAACGGCTTGATATCCGAGTCGGAAGCCTCAGTGCCGGTGACAAGAGTATGTATCGCGCTGTTGGGGGCGACCGTGTGCAGAGACAGCTTGCCGATCTTGCTGTGGTCGGTGACAACGACAATTTCACCTGCGGCCTGAATCATGTTCTGCTTGGCCGGGACGAGCAGCGCTTCCGGGTGCATGAGGCCATGCTGAGGATGCAGGGCAGGGGTACCGATAAATGCTTTCTCGACATGCAGGGATTTCAGCACATGGTCGGTAAACATGCCGTTTAGCATGTAACTCGAGGGGTACAGCTCCCCGCCGGTCAGGATGACTTTGATGCCCGGAGCATCGCGAAGTTCGACGGCCACGTTCATATCGTTCGTAATGACCGTAATGTCCGATCGGTGCACAAGATGCGTTGCAATATGAAGGGTGGTTGTTCCCGAATCAATGATGATATTCTCCCCGTCTTCCACGAGAGAAGCCGCGAGCTGACCGATGCGTATTTTCTCATCCCGATGAAAGTTGGTTCGCTCATTAAAGGACGGCTCGTTATGCGTCCATTGCTCCATGATGACCCCGCCATGCGTGCGTTTCAAAGCGCCCTCCTGTTCTATCTCCGCCAGATCGCGGCGGATGGTTGCCGTGTGAACACCGAATTCAGATGCCAGCGCAGCAACCGTTGCTGTTCGGTATTGCCTTACATAATCAATAATCCTTTTCTTTCGTTCATGTGCTAGCAATCGATAATTTCTCCCTTCCTAAATAGACAATGAGCTGTGCAGGTACGTTTGTACATACAATGCGCACTTTTGCTCTTTTATGCTTAAGGATTCCATGTCTATCTAGTGTACTCCCAGTATGTTAATGCCATGTTAAATCCCTTGATGCGAAGCGAATTTACAAAATCCGTACGAAGGTCTAACACTCTCCTAATATTGCACATCTACAATCGAATTAAATAAAAATGAACAAAAGTGATCATTACATGTGCATTTGGTGCGTACTTATTATCAGATGCATGTAAGGGATTTCATTTTTATGGATTCATTTATTATTCGCTTGTCATGACAGCATCATTACACTTTCGTGAGGGGGATCGCTCTTGGCATCCATTGAATTTGTGAAAGTAAGCAAGTCGTTTGATCGTCAAACCGTCATACAGGACCTGGACCTTACCATCGAGGACGGAAAATTCACCGTGCTGGTCGGTCCGTCAGGCTGCGGGAAAACAACGCTCCTAAGGATGATCGCGGGCATTGACCCTCAAACCTCCGGTTCCGTTCTTATCGATGGCAAGGATGTTACGCGCATTGCGCCGGGTAAACGCGGCGTGGCCATGGTATTCCAGAATTACGCGATCTACCCGACCATGTCGGTCCGCGAGAATATCGAGTTTGGTCTCGTGAACAACAAGGTTCCCAAAGCCGAGCGTACACGTCTGGTGGAGACTATAGGGGCAACCGTTGGACTGAACGATTACTTGGATCGCAAGCCATCCACCTTGTCCGGCGGACAACGGCAGCGGGTGGCTTTGGCCCGGGCGATGGTTAAGAATCCGTCCGTTTTCCTGATGGATGAGCCGTTGTCCAATCTGGATGCCAAGCTCAGGGTTCAGATGCGGATCGAGCTGATTGAGCTGCATAAGAAGCTGGGAACGACCTTTGTCTATGTGACCCATGACCAAATCGAGGCCATGTCGATGGCAGACACCATCGTGCTTATGAACAAAGGCGTCATTCAGCAGGAAGCGCCGCCAGAAGTGGTGTACCGGGAGCCCAGCAATCTGTTTGCGGCCCAGTTTATCGGGGTTCCCCCCATGAACATTGCGCCGCTTGGCGACGATCGCGCGACATTCGGATTCCGTCCGGAGAGCGTCGTGATCGGCACAGAACCGGAGTCGTTTCATTATACGACCAAGGGGGAGGTCATCACGCGCGAAATGCTGGGATCCGAGACGATTTATCAGGTGAGGACAACGGAGGGCCAGGCATTCATGGTGAAGTGTCAGGATGACCAGTTCCATGTCGATCAGGAGGTACATCTCGGCGTACCGGCGGATAAATTGTTTTTCTTCGGAGCGGATGAGAACCGGATCGAAGCGCAGGACGTCCGCTATAGGGAGTTCATGGAGCGGCTGAGAGGGCTGGCTCATGGATAAGAAGCGGATCTGGGAAGGGATCAGGCCCTATGTGCTGATCGCGCCGGCCATGGCTGGTATCATACTGTTTGTGATGTATCCGGTAGGTTATCTGATTTACTTAAGCCTGTTCAAATACAACCTGATGAACAAGGATAAGAGCAAATTCGTCGGACTGGACAATTTCACCCAGATTCTGGGCCGCGGGGATTTCTACAAAGCGCTCTGGAACACGTCCATCTACACAGTCGGCGTCGTTATTCTAACCATGCTGCTATCCTTGCTGATTGCGGTATGGCTTAACAAGAAGGGGCGTTTCAATTCGGTCGTTCAGGCCGGGATTTTTACGCCGCACGTCGTTTCGATTGTGTCGATCTCATTGGTCTGGCTGTGGTTGATGGAGCCGAATCAAGGACTTCTCAACTATATCTTCAAGCTGGTGGGACTCCCGCCGTCCGCATGGCTGCAAAGCTCCAAGACCGCATTGATTTCCGTCATTATCGTATCGGTCTGGCAGGCTATCGGCTATTACACCTTGATTATCGTGGCAGCCCTGCAGAGCATATCGCCAAGCATTTATGAAGCGGCGGCGCTGGATAATGCCAGCAGGTTCAAGGTGTTTTATAAAATCACATTGCCGATGATTTCGCCGCAGCTGTTTTTTATCCTGATCATCATGACGATCGGTTCCTTCAAAGTCTTCGATACCGTTCAGGTGATGACAGGCGGAGGACCGAATAATGCAACGACTACGCTTGTGTATTACATATACGGCTTCCGGACGACCAATATTGGTTATTCTGCCGCGACAGGCGTTGTGCTTATGGCCATTATCGGTTTGCTCACGTTCATTTATTTCCGGCTGCTGTCCAAAAAGGTCCATTATCAATAAGGCTTTGGCCATGCAGAAAGGAGGCACAGTTTGAAGACCTTTGACTTAAAAATCGTATGGACAATGCTAGGTTATTTGCTGAAAGCCGCGGTGCTCATGATATTTATCTTCCCGTTTCTGTGGATGATCTCCACCTCGCTCCAGACATTCCGGGAAACGATGACGTTTCCGCCAACGTGGATTCCAGCCTCGCCGCAGTGGGGCAACTTCGCGGAGGCGATGCAGGCAGGTCCTTTTCTGACCTATTTCAGGAACTCGGTTGTTGTCACGGGATCCATCATCGTTCTGCAGTTCCTGATCATGATCCCGGCCGCGTATGCATTTGCCAAGTATAAGTTTCCGGGAAAAACGCTGCTGTTCGGCATGATCCTGCTGGCCTTCATGATCCCGGGCCAGGTGACGTTCATTCCGGTCTATCTGATGATGGCCGATTGGGGATTGGTCAAAACCCTGCTGCCGCAGATTATCCCGTTCATCTCGAATGCCTTCGGCATCTTCCTGCTGCGGCAATATTTCATGCAGATTCCGGAGGAAATCATTGAAGCGGCCCGCCTTGATAATGCGAGTGAATTCAAAATCATTCGAAAAATCATGATTCCCATGTCGAAGCCGGCACTGGCTACCATTGCGCTGTTCAGCTTTGTCAGCCACTGGAATGACTATTTTTGGCCGCTCGTCATGACCGATTCTGCTGCTGTCCGGCCGCTGACCCTGGGGATCGCCATGCTAAGGGAGACTGAGGGCATCAGCAACTGGCATATCATTATGGCCGGGAATGTGATTCTGGTGGTGCCGATCCTGCTTGTGTATGTATTCTGCTCGAAACACATCGTGAAGGCTTTTGTTTATTCAGGCATTAAATAATTACAGGAAATGACAGGGTTCAGCAATTCATAATCGAATAATTAATGGAGGAATGAGTCATATGAAATCCAAATGGTATACACTGCTATCCGTCATCATGCTGTTCAGTTTGCTTGCCGCATGCGGTGGCGGGGGAACTTCCAGTGATCCAGGCGAAGCCCCGGGTAGCGGGGGAACCGAAGCCCCGTCCGGAGACAAAGGGAAAACCACGGTTCAGTTCTGGCACTCGCTGGGCGGCAAGAACGGGGAATACATGGACGCGCTCATCCAGCGTTTTAATGCATCCCATGAGGATATCGAGGTGATAGGCACCTTCCAGGGAAGTTATGACGAGACGGTAACCAAGCTGCAGCAAGCGATAGCATCCGATACCGGTCCGGATGTCAGTATGCTGGAGCGAGCCTACGTTCAGATGTTCGCCGATTCGGAAGTGCTTGAAGATCTGACGCCTTATCTAGAAGGCTCTGGCATCAGCGTCGAAGATTTTACGCCGGGACTGATGGGACACTCCACCTTCAATGATCAATTAGTATCGCTGCCGCTGAACCGTTCCACCCCGATTCTGCATGTGAACAAAACATTGCTGGATGAGCAGGGTCTTCAAATTCCGACCACATGGGAGGAGCTGAAGGAGGTCGCCAATGCGCTGGTGGTTAAGGAAGGCAGCGAGTATAAGCGCTACGGCGTTACGATGCCTTATGACACTTGGTATCCGATTGCCATGATCTCGCAGGCTGGCGGCACTTTTTTCAACGATGATAATACGTCGATCGGCTTCGGGGATAACGGCGCAGGCGCCAAGATGTTCACTTACCTTAAAGACCTGCAAAGCACAGGCGCCTTGTATTATCCGCCGGCTCAGGATTCCGGCAACATTGTGAACAGCATGTTTGTGGAAGGCAAGGTCGGAATGATGTATCAATCGACGGGATCGATTGGCGGGCTGTCCAGCGCGGTGGATTTCGATTACGTGACGGCATTCCTGCCTAAGGACGAAGTATATGCGAATCCGACCGGAGGCGCGAATGTGACGATGCTGTCTTCTTCCAAGAACAAGGAAGCGGCATGGGAGTTCATCCGGTGGATGGAGATGGAAGAGGAAGGCGGTCTTGAATTTATTTTGCAATCCGGTTATCTGCCTTTCACGAAGAAGATGGTAGAGTCGGAGAAGATCCAAGAGCTGTGGGCCAAGGAACCGAACCGCAAAGTCGCCTATGAACAGCTGGAATTTGCGACCGATACCAATAAGGACGTAGCATGGCCGGAGATTATGCATGAGTTCTTTTCGGCCATGGAAGCGATCATGTACGACAGCAAGGATATTCCGGCTACGCTGGATACCTTCAAGAAAGAGACGGAACGGATTTTGGCCCAATAACAACTGGTAAAGGAGTGGCAGGACATATGATCGAACGACTACGGGAACCATCCTGTACGATGGTGGCTGCACATCGCGGGTATAAATCAGCTTATCCGGAAAATACGCTGCTGGCCTTTCGCAAGGCGCTGGAGTTAGGGGTAGATATGCTGGAGTTTGATCTTCGGCTGACGCGGGATAAGGAAGTGGTGGTTATCCATGATGCAACGGTTCAGCGCACGACGAGCGGCGCCGGCGAGGTGAGGGATTATACGCTTGCAGAGCTGAAATCCCTCGATGCGGGTGGCTGGTTCGCTCGGGAGTTTGAGGGATTGAAGATCCCGACGCTTGCGGAGCTATGCGAACTGCTCCGGGAATATCCCGAAGTTCTGTGCAACGTGGAGATTAAGCCAAGCCCTGATGCTATAGAGGCAGCAGACCTGGCGATTGATGTGCTGAACCGATACGGGTACCTGCCGCGCTGTGTATTCACCTGCTTCGATGCAGAAGTTCTGACCCATATTCATGATACGCATGGACTGAAGACCCAGGGTTTTCCTGGCGAGAAAATGTCCCGATTTGTCCTCGGCGAGGATGGAACCTACTCCAAGATGTGGGCAATCGGCGTGGAGATGTCGCTGCTTACGCCGGAGCTCGTTGCCCGGTTTCAGGAGCAGGGACTGCTGGTCTGGAGCTATTGTCCGGACGATGAGGAGGGTGTCCGCTATTCGCTGGAATGCGGGGTTACCGGCATGACCTGCAATGACCCGCTGCCGGCGATGGCTGTGATCGGAAAGAAGGGCACGCCGATATGACCTCCATTTTATCGAATGTCCGAAGTTTGGCGGCGGACTTACCTGCTAGGCAGCTTTCGAATCTGGATGAAGTGGAGCTGGTTCAGATCCAGTCCGGAGCTCTGCGCGAGGTCGCGGGTTACCTTGAGACGAAACGCTGGACCTCGGTGGTGATGGTCGTCGACGGCAATACCTATGACGTAGCGGGCCAGCCGCTTGCGAGCCTGCTCACGAAATCCTCGATTCAGGTCCAAGTCACCAGGCTTCATCCGGACCGGAAGGGAGATGTTATCGCGGATGAGGTTTCCCTGATTCAGGTCATACTGGATATCCAGCAAAGCGGGGCGAAGGCGGTGCTGGCGGTAGGCGGGGGAACGATTCATGATATTAGCCGGTATGCTGCCTATACCGCGGGTATTCCGTTCATCTCTATACCCACGGCCGCTTCGGTGGATGGATTTAATTCCAAGGGAGCACCCATCATTATACGAGGGGAGAAAAAAACGATTCCGGCCATTGGACCGAGCGCGATTTTTGCAGACGTCGATATTCTCATGTCGGCTCCCCCACAGCTTACCGCAGCCGGGTTCGGTGATATGCTGGGCAAGTATACATCCCTGTTCGACTGGAAATTCGGAAGCCTGGTGGCCGATGAACCCTATTTGCAAATCTCGGCGGATATTACGCGATCTGCGCTTAACCAGTGCGTGAAAGGGATGAAACAGATTGCGGAGCGAACCGAGGAGGGGGTGCGCCTCTTAATGGGTGCGCTCGTCGAATCCGGCTTAGCCATGCTGCTGTTCGGTCAATCCCATCCGGCTTCAGGCTCGGAGCATCATCTGTCCCACTATTGGGAGATGGAGTTTATCCGGCTGGGGGAGAAGCAGCTGCTGCACGGTGCCAAGGTAGGTGCCGCTTGCGTGGAAATCTCGAAGCTGTATCACCGTCTCGGGGAACAGGGGCTTGAGTTGAACAAAGGCGCCCCCCAGGGTGCGGATGACGCTGCACTTCGGATCACGCAGCACTGGAATGAAATCCGGTTGCATATAACGCAAATCCCGGAGCCGGCAGAGCTGGCTGATATGATGCGAACGGTCGGCGGACCGGCTGGGGTGTCGGAGCTTCCGATCAAGAGCGAATTGTTGAAGCGGAGCCTGGGTGAGGCTCACAAGGTTCGAAACAGCCGGTACACGCTGCTCCATGCTTACAATGAACAAGGATATCTGTTCGTAAATTAAGAATCCTCATGCAATGAAATAAGGCTGTTCCCTAAAAGCGGATTATTCTGCTTGGTAGGGGACAGCCTTCTTTGCTCTTATCTTAGCCGTGCTCCTATTCCTCCGTTCCATATAAACTCAGGAAAATCCCGCTATATATTGGCAGGGACTAAAGATGTATGAAAATATTTATATATATTTAAATCTTTTGAACTAGATGGACTCATGGATTTTCGCTTTCTCGCGTTGATGTCGAATTGTGTAAAATGTCTCATTAACCTCTCAAAAAACGAACATACCCTACCGATAACTAATAAAGTGGAGTCTTATTTCACCATTTTATACCATGATTTTTCGATGTGATTTGTTCATTTTTTGTTTGTAGAGAGAAAGTCCTTACAGAAAAAAGAGCACTTGCAAAAATTTTGGACGAATGATCGGATAGGACCCAGGCACTATTTTTGGGGAGGGTTTACAGCATGCTAAAGAGTCTCAAGCAAAAAATGATTACAATGATTTGTTTGCTCTTGCTCGTCAGTCTTGGATCCGTCTTTGCCGTAACTTACAACCGGTCCTCCGTATTGCTTCAGGAGAGCCTGGACAAAGAAGCGCAGCTTAGCGCGGAGAAGCTTGCGCTTCAGATCGACCAATTTCTTGACGTGGAAATTGCAAAGGTTGAAAGCGTGGGGAAATTCGTCACGGGGAATAAAGCGCAAGACATGCAATTGATACAAGCGGCGCAGGAAGTGAACCCGGAATTCGAAACCTTTTTCTTCTCGTACGATTTGACCGGGAAGAATGTCATTAACTTTCTGGGTGAAGTGACCGATGTATCCGATCGCGTTCATTATCAGGAGGCCGGGAAGGGCGAAGGCAAGCTGGTTGTATCGGAGCCGGTGCTTTCCAAGCGTACGGGCAACAACATCGTAACGATGATCATTCCGTTAATGAAGGATGGAAAACAGTACGGTTATATGGGTTCTACGCTTCCGATCAACGAGGTGCAGAAAAAAGTATCCTCCCAAACCTTCGGAGATACCGGATACGCATTTCTTCTAAGCAAAGCGGGAACGTTCATGTGGCATCCATCAGAGGATTTCGTCCTTCAAAAGAAGGTCGAAGACGTGGAGAGCACGGAATTATCGCAAGCTTTTGACAAGGTGCGTCAAGGAGAGATGGGAGAATTCGAATATGTTCTGGATAACGTCGAATACACGGCTGCTTTCGCTCCATCCAATTTGAATTGGGGCATATTCGTAACGGCACCGACCAAGGAGCTGAATGCTCCGATCACGGAGATGTCGGTTACGTTAGTCATTATTTCCGTTGCCGCGCTGGTCGTTTCCGCCGGTGCAGCGGTTTGGTTCACGGCACAGATCGTCCGGCCGATCCGCAGGCTCAACACGGCAGTTAAGGAAGTTGCGGCAGGAGATTTGACCAAGACCATTCAGGTTAGCGGCAAGGATGAAGTTGCCGTCCTTTCCGGCGATTTTAACCAGACAGTATCGCATCTGAAGCATCTGGTCCTCGGTGTGAATGATTCCTCCCGACAAGTTATGTCGGTAACGGAGACCGTTTCGAGCGGGGTGGAGACGGCTATGAACAGCGTGGATCGTATCGGCGCCTCCATTCGTCAAATTGCCAGCGGCGCGAATGCTCACGCCTCAAGCTCCAACGAAATCGCCGTATCGATGAGTGACATGGCTAGCGGGATCGTCAAAATAGCCGAAACGTCCTCCATGGTATCTGAAGCTGCACAGGAGGCGGCAAGTCAAGCGGAGACCGGATCGGTTGTCGTTGAACAAGCGGTGAAGCAGATCGGCAACATCGGCGCGGGCACGACCAAGGTCGGCACGGCAATTGAGCGCTTGAATGAGCGTTCTTCCGAAATCGAGCAGATTCTGAGCTTCATCACGGAAGTGACCTCCCGGATTCGCTTGCTATCCTTGAATGCTTCGATTGAAGCAGCCAGAGCAGGCGAGCATGGACGCGGCTTTGCAGTCGTGGCTGAAGAAGTCAAGAAACTGGCTGGACAATCCGAGGTATCGACCGATCAGATCGCGAAGCTGATAACGGAAATCCGCGAGGACACAATTAACGCCGTACAGGTGATGGACGTAAGCCGGAAGGATGTACAGGATGGAATTGCGCTGATTGAAGAGGTGCGCGAGAAATTCGATAACATTTTGAGTGCGACACGCAACGTGGCTGACCATATTCTGGAGGTATCGGCAGCTTCCGAGGAAATGTCGGCGGGATCCGAACAGGTCAGCGCTTCGGTGGAAGAGCTGAAATCCATCGCAGATCTGACTTCCAGCGACGCCCAAAATGTGTCTGCCGCTGTGGAAGATCAAATCTCAACCATCAAGGAAATTTCGAACTCCGTTAAACATCTGGAGACGGTCGCTCAGGAGCTTAGCAAAGAGCTTGCCAAATTCAGGCTTTAACATTCCGTTCTTATGGACCGTACGTATGGGTACTTGAGAGGGGGGATGCCTGGAAGAAAAGAGGCTCAAATCGTAACGTGGAAGGCAGTAAGTCACGGAAAGTACCAGCAAGACGATGATCAGAGTGTTTCAGGCAGATCGATGCCGCTGCCAACCAAGGGGCATCACGATGTACAACTAGATGAAAACTGGAGGAAATGAAGACATGGCTAAGAATTGGAAAAAGGTATTACTAGCAGGGGTAGTCAGCTTATCATTGGTGGCAACGGGTTTTGCTGCAAACGAAGTGCTCACATCACCGGAGGTATCCGCTAAATCAGCTTCGACCAATGCACCCGGACAACTTAAGAAACAATCGGCTTCCCAGCTCGACGAAATTATCGAAAGAGGCTATATCCGGGTTGGTATGACAGGGGATTACAAACCGTTTACATATTTAAATCCTGCTACAAAAGAGTATGAAGGTTATG
Organism: Paenibacillus sp. FSL W7-1332; assembly: GCF_037969785.1. Classification (NCBI taxonomy): domain Bacteria; kingdom Bacillati; phylum Bacillota; class Bacilli; order Caryophanales; family Paenibacillaceae; genus Paenibacillus; species Paenibacillus sp. FSL W7-1332. The sequence continues at coordinate 966,124 of NZ_CP150209.1, forward strand.
ACGTTGACGCTATGGAAGAGCTCGGTAAAGATCTAGGCGTGGAAGTTCGTTACGTCAACACCACATGGTCCAACATGATGAAAGACCTGCAGGCTGATAAATTCGATATCGCAGTGGGCGGCGTTACCCGCAACACGGCAAGACAAAAAACGGCGTATGTATCCCAAGGGTACATTTCCTTCGGTAAAGCCCCATTGATTCGTGCTGAAGACAAGGACAAATACCTGACGATTGAAGACATTAACAAACCTTCGGTTCGCATTGGCGTGAATCCGGGCGGAACGAACGAGGTGTTCGTACGCGAGCATCTGACGAAAGCTAATGTGACTGTCGTTCCAAATAATCTGGATATCCCGCATTTGGTGGCGGACGGTACGTATGATGTGATGATTACCGATACGATCGAAGCGATTACGTATGCAAAAGCAGATTCCAGACTGTATGCTGCATTGACGGATAAGCCGTTCACGAACAGTGAAAAAGGCTACATGATTCCTCGCGGCGACTTTGAATATGCAAGCTATCTGGAAATGTGGATTGACGAAATGAAGCTGCAAGGCAAGTTTGCGGACATTCATAAAAAATGGTTGGAGTAGGTTAATCAGGCTATGAGCAGATAGCCAATCCCTGCCAGCAGACCAGGCTGAAGAGCCTGGTCTGCTGGCTTTTTTGTTTTGTCCAATAAAGTGAAGAGGGCGTCCCCTCGGCGTCCGGGAGGTTTACCAACCAAGCAAAAAGGGTAGTAAATAGACATGGACTTTGACCAAAACTACATCAGGATATGAAATGGGGGGCAGACCATGAAGCTTGGTACAAGGATCGCGGCGTGTTTGGTGATGGTATTGATGCTGGCCGCGTGCGGTGCAAAAGAGGAATCGGGACGCGTGCAGATTGAATTTTTTCAGAATAAGCCTGAGGCTAAGGGCTCCTTTGACGCACTAATTGAGAAATTTAATCAATCCCAGTCCGAGATCAAGGTTGTTCAGGTGAATCCGCCGGATGCGGAGACCGTACTCAAGACAAGAGTTGTCAAGAATGATATTCCTGACATTATCGGCATGGGTGCAACCGATACGTATTCATTGCTTGCGCAAAGCGGCATATTTATGGATTTGACGAATAATCCGCTGCTGAGTCAGGTGGATGAGACCTATGTTCAGATGCTGAAAGACGTAGCGGGGATGGACGAGGTTACAGGCATTCCTTATTCAACGAACGCTAACGGCGTCATGTACAATCCGGAAATTTTCAAGGAATTGGGGCTCAGCGTTCCCAAGACCTGGGACGAGCTGTTAGCTACGGCGCAGAAGGCCAAGGATGCGGGGATAATCCCGTTTTATTTCACTTATAAAGACGATTGGCAGACGGTGCTGCCGTTTAACGCATTGGCATCCAATCTGGAAGGCATAGAGTTTTACATGGATCGCCGGGGAGGCACGGTAACGTTTGCCGAGAAGTATCGAGAGATTGCGGAGAAGCAGCTCGCGTTGATGGACTATGGCCATGGGGATAACTTCGGCAAGAACTACGCGGACGGCAACCGGGGGTTTGCGAGGGGTGAATCGGCCATGTATATCCAGGGAACCTGGGCAATTCCGGAAATCCGGAAGGCCAATCCGGATGCGCCGATCGGCTTCTTTCCTTTGCCAACCGGCGATCATCCGGAGGAGAATAAACTGATTTCGGGCGTTGATACTCTACTGGCTATTTCCGAGGATTCGAAGCATAAAGAGGAGGCTCAGCGTTTCATTCAGTTTCTGCTGGAGCCTGAGAATAGCAAGCAATATATTACGGAGCAAACGCTGTTCTCGACCGTTGAGGGCGTAACGCAGGATGATCCTGCCGTTGCAGAGCTGCTGCCTTATCTGGAGCGGGGCCAAGTTATCGACTTTGCCGATCACTATATTCCTGCCGCTGTGCAGCTGAACTCGGTGATCCAATCCTTCCTCCAGAACAGGGACATTGACGGGTATCTACAGAAGCTGGACACCGAATGGGACAAGGTAGCGGACAGACGCTAACGGAGCGATCAACGCTGTGACACGATATCCATGAGCATTGAGGAGGACCCAACATGAACAAGCGTCTTATGCCTTATTATTTGATGACCGTGCCAGCGGTCGTGCTGTTCTTCGTATTTCTGACACTGCCGGCCTTGCAGGGGGTGTATTACTCCTTCACGAACTGGAATGGATTCGGCGATAACTTCGATTTCATCGGATTCAAGAACTACATCAATCTGTTCAAGGACGGCAACGTGGGCAATGCGTATTGGTTCACATTCAAATTCGCGGTCGTGGTAACCATCCTGATCAACATCTTCAGTCTGCTGATTGCCATGGGGCTAAATGCCAGAATCAAAGCGAGGAATTTCCTCAGAGGCATCTACTTTCTTCCGAATATTCTGAGTGTGCTGATCGTTGGTTACATCTTCAACTATCTGTTCTCGAATGTGTTTACCATCTGGGGCCAAAATCTGGGGATCGAATGGCTGTCCACCAATATTCTGGGCAGTGAACAGCATGCCTGGATCGGTATCGTGGTGGTAGCGGTATGGCAGGGCATAGCATATAACACGATCCTGTATCTCGCGGGGCTCCAGACTATCCCTCAAACACTGTACGAGGCGTCCAACCTCGATGGGGCGAACCGCTGGCAGGAATTTTGGAAAATAACGTTTCCGCTGATCGCGCCATTCTTTACGATCAACATGGTGCTTGCGATGAAGAATTCCCTGATGGTCTTTGACCAGATCGTCGCCCTTACCAACGGCGGTCCAGGCCGGGCCACGCAGTCCATCTCCCATCTGATCTACACCGGCGGCTTCGAGGGAGGGGAGTTTGCCTATCAATCCGCGAACTCCGTGATCTACTTCATCCTGATTGCCACGATATCGATTGTGCAGATTCGGTTCCTGCAGAGAAGAGAGGGGGACATGTAATGCGGACGAAAACCAACTGGACGGTGATGATTCTCATCACATTGGGGACGATACTGATCCTGTTCCCGCTGTATATGACAATCACGATTGCGCTCAAAACGCCGGAGGACATGCTGGCTTCCGTGTTCGGCCTGCCGAAGGAGCTTCATTTTGAGAATTTTACGAATGCCATTCGAATGACCAATTTCTTCAACGCGCTGGGCAATAGTGCGATGGTAACAACGGCAACGGTGGTACTGACCCTGCTAACCAATTCGCTTGTCGCTTATGCCATTGCCCGCAATATGAACCGAAAGTTCTTCAAGGGTTTATACTTCTATTTCATCAGCGCTATGTTCATTCCGTTCCCGATTATTATGCTGCCGCTGGTCAAGCTGACAGCCGGTTTCAATATGACGAACCTGGTCGGGTTGACCATCCTGCATACGGTGTATGCATTGGCATTTAACGTATTTGTGTATGTAGGTTATATTAAATCCATTCCGGTAGCGCTGGAGGAAGCGGCTCGGGTGGACGGTACGTCGACTTGGGGAACCTTTTGGAGAATCATATTCCCGATTATGGCACCGATCAATGCGACGGTAGGCATTCTGATCTGCCTCTCGACTTACAATGACTTCCTGCTGCCGCTCATCATTATCAGCGATACGGATTCCTACACGCTGCCGCTTGTGCAGTATATTTTCCAGGGGCAGTTCAATACAGATTTCAATCTGGCCTTTGCTTCATATCTGATGGCGATGCTGCCGATGATCATCATTTATCTGTTCGCGCAGAAGTGGATCATCAATGGCATTACGCAGGGAGCTGTGAAATAAGGAGCGGCTCGGTCATATCCAAGTGTCTTTCGATCAACGGAGCCTGAACCGGATGCTGTAGGATAGAGGGTGCCAGAGGTTAGTCGTGTATGAATATGTGCGGCCTGCTAAAATTAACAAAAAGCTGTACTCCGGCATGATGTCCATGATGTCATGCCAGGAGTACAGCTTTTTTGCTGTTATAAGGAGCCCCTCCCGCGAAAGGGCCCTTGCTTATGGCTTATCCATTTTATAATTGCAGCATGTTCCGTTTCTCCGCATCCGGGTCCTCGATGATCCTGCTGTCGTTGTTGAATATCATCGTTGAGCGCGATGCCGGATCATAAGCTGGCCACGGCAGCGCCTCCGTATCCGGCGAACCATGGCGCGCAAATGATATCCAAGCATCCTGCATCCGGTTGGACAGGGCTTGCGTGGCGGCATCGACTTGAACACCGATGTTCTGAAACAGCGCCAGGGTGTTAAATACAAACGGTATTTCCAGGGCATGCATCGCTTTGCCGAGAACCGGATGATTTGGCAGCGTCCAATCGAATCGGTACATCCATATCGGCGCGTGTTTGCTCTGAGCGGAAGCGAATTGCAGGGCCGAACGCCAGAAATACAGGTCAGTCATAATCTGGGCATGTCCGTCGATGCTGTACGGGTATTCCTTGGTGATAGGCGCGGCATCCTGGATACCGGTCATCATTTCAACGGTGCGTACAAGATCGTCTTCCTTCACAAGCGGCATGTCCGGCCGGAAGAACAAGGCGCCTTCATCGAGATTTGTGCCGATCAGGATCGGCACGTCCTTGGCCCAGCCCGATTGAACAGCCTGCAGCGGGTCATGAGGCAAAGTGCCCGGTTCCAGCACCGGCTGGAAGATCATGCTGACGCCGGAGCCAAAACGTTTCTTCAATCGTTCTCCGGCTTCGAATATTAACTCACCTGTGAGCGATTCAAGCTCATGGACCTTATCAGGCGTTATGTCCAGCTCCTTAAGCAAACCTGCCGTTACCATCTTTGCCTGTTCCGGAGCCATGACTTGGGCAGCGCCGCTTTGCATGATAGCCCGGTGAAACAACCCTTTGGCTGCCGGCATTGCAAGTAAGGCTGCGATGCTCATGCTGCCGGCCGACTCTCCGAATACGGTAACCCGCTCCGGATCGCCGCCGAAGCCCGCAATATTGTCCCGCACCCATTCCAGGGCAGCGATCTGGTCCAATAAACCGGTATTGGAGGAGTAGGCTTCGCCGTATGGGGAGAGATGGAGAAAGCCGAGCGGACCCAGCCGGTAATTGATTGTTACCACAATCACGTCGCCCCGGAGTACGAAAGGCGTGCCGTTATAGCTTGGCAAGCTGCCTGAGCCTGTGACGAAAGTGCCCCCGTGAATCCATACCATGACCGGCAGCGGCTCCGCTGGCGTGTTCAGGGGTGCCCACACATTGAGATAGAGGCAATCCTCGGACACGGTTTTGGTAACGCCTCCGCCTAGCATGCTTGAAGTGGATTCAAGCGGTTGAAGGCACATGGGGCTGAAGGCAGTGGTATCCTTTATCCCGTCCCATGGATCGGGGGGCACAGGAGCACGGAATCGAAGCGGGCCAACCGGGGGCTTCGCATAAGGAATTCCCTTCCATACGCGTACTCCGTTTTCCGAACTGCCTTGAATACGCCCGGCTTTCGTTTGAACGACAAGTTCTGACATGTTCACTCTACACCCTTTCTCTCTGTGGATCTTTCCTGTCGACCCTATTCGAATGTTATTCATAAATGGCTGAAGCGTCATATAGAATATTTTTACTAATCTCTATAATACACTTTATCAAGTTAGCGGCATAAGTTCAAAAAAGCACGAATCATGCGAAATTGAGGCAGGAATGTCATGTCACATGAAGAATGTAACAGGGTGAGTCGTATTCGTGGACAACGAATACGGTATCACTTTCTGGTCCAAGTCATTATAGGTATACTGGAGGGATAAGCATGAACATAGCGATTTTGGGCTGCGGAACGATGGGGACAGCCTATGCGCACAATTTGGCGAAAATGCCGGGAGTAACGGTGACAGGCGTGGTTGATATTAACGCCGGGCGGGCTGAGCGGGCAGCAGCTTTGACTGGGGCGAAGGCATACACGGATGTAGAGTCGCTGTTTGAACAAAAAGATTTGGAAACGGTTGCGGTGTGTCTGCCCACCTATCTCCATAAACCGTTTGTGCTGATGTTAGCTGAAAGAGGGCTGCACGTCATCTGCGAAAAACCGGCTGCATTGACCCTGGAGGACGCACTGGAAATGAAGGCAGCCTGCGAAAAGCATGGAGTCCGCTTGTTTATCGGACATGTCGTTCGATTCTTCCCGAACTATCATGATGCCTATCGGCAGGCCAACTCCGGGAGCATCGGAACACCAAAGATGGCTCACTTTAAGCGGTACGGTTCGTATCCGCAGGGCATGGATGGATGGTATAACGATCCGGGCAAGAGCGGCGGTGTTATCATGGACCTCTTGATTCACGATATCGATTTTGCCTGCTGGCTGTTCGGGGAAGTGGAGTCGGTATATGCTTCCACTGTTAAGCGGGATGAGCCTGAGATGGAGTATGCTCAGCTTACGCTTCATTTTAAAAATAAAGCAATCGCGAGTCTAACCGGCTATTGGGGATATCCCGGACCGTTTACGACGCAGTTCGAAATTTCGGGAAACCAAGGAATCATAAGATTTGATAGCAATCAGGTGCAGTCTCTGGATATTAAATTGGTGAATGCGGAGGCAGGAGAGGGAGCAGCCGTACAGGTTCCTTCAAGCCCAAGCTTGTATGACCCATATTATTACGAGGTGCAGCATTTTATCGATTGCATCCGGAACGGCAGCGAGCCGCTCGTCAGTATCAAGGATGCTTGTTATGCCGTTGAAATCGCTCAGGCAGCGGAGCAATCGGCTCAGACTGGACAGCCCGTGATGATCGGAGGGACAGTTTCATGAAAAAAGTTAAAGTAGGCTTTATTAGCTTTGCCCATATGCATGCAGCGAGTTATCTCTTAGGCATGTTGAAGCGGGATGATGTCGAGGTGGTCGGAGTCGCGGATGAGAACGCGGAGCGCGTGCGTCCTTACTCTGTGGACCGGGGAATCCCGTATTATGCAGACTATAATGAATTGCTGGCACAGGAGCTGGATGCGGTTGTCATCTGTTCGGAAAATGCACGACATGCAGAATTTACCAAGCTTGCCGCTGCGGCGGGTAAGCATGTGCTGTGCGAGAAGCCATTAGGTTTGTCCGAGTCCGAGATGCTGGAGATGATTCAAGTGTGCAAGGATCATGGCGTTCAGCTTATGACGGCTTTTCCTTGCCGTTATATTACCTCCGTTCGTCAGGCGAAGGAAGCGATTGACGCGGGACAAATCGGTGAGATTTTGGCCATGAAGGGAACCAACCGGGGAAGCATGCCTGGCGGCTGGTTTATCGAACGGGAGAAATCGGGCGGCGGAGCCGTATTGGACCATACCGTCCATGTGATGGACCTGATGCACTGGTTTACCGGCAGCAAGGCAGAGGAAGTGTACGCCCATGCGGAAACACTCTTCAATGACACGGAGATTGACGATGCCGGCATGGTCCACGTCAAATTCGCGAATGGCGTTGTTGCTGTACTGGACCCAAGCTGGTCCCGTAATCGTACCTTCCCGACCTGGGGAGACGTAACGCTTGAGATCATCGGCACCAAGGGTGTGCTGAACATTGATTCTTTTGCCCAGAAGAACGATGTCTACAGCGATGTAACTGGTAAAGCTGCGTGGAGCTTCTGGGGCGATGATATGGATGCAGGTCTTGTCAACAGCTTTATCGACAGCATTCGCGACGGCAAGCCGGTCGAAATAACAGGGGAAGACGGGTACTATTCTGCCCGTGTAGCCATTGCAGCGTATGAATCCGCAAGCACCAAGCGTACCGTTCAGCTGAAACCGCTGGGGTAAATGCGATTTTTCCGGCTATAGCCGTACAGCAGGATGCACGCTCGGTTAGGTGTCGCCGTCGACGACACGCAGGAAGCCTTTCCCGGGATCCATAATGAGAATCATATCATGGCAAGAGCCTCTTTCGATCTTTGTAATCGAAGGGGGCTTTTTGATGTTGGCAAAAAAGATCAAAAACGTCCTTCTTCCATTTGGTATTCTTAATAACAAAGGAGGGCCTGACCTTGAGTACCCAGCGTATCATCCAAAAAAGCATAGCGTACATGGAGCAGCATCTGGAGGAGCAGCTGACCCTCGCGGATATTGCATCCCATGCCGGTTTTTCGCCATATCACTTCCACCGCTTGTTTCGGAAGGAGGTCGGTATGAACATCGCGGATTACCTTAGAAAACGAAGACTCTGTTATGCAGCACAGCTTCTGCTGCACTCCGAGGCTGCGATTATCGACATCTCCCTGCACTGCCACTTCGAGAGTCAGGAGTCGTTTACGAGAGCATTCAAAAAATTATACGGCATGCCGCCGAGGCGTTACCGGAAAATCTTTGCGGTTCACGCTCATCACTCAAGCCACTATAAAGGAGAGGATCACATGCAGCAACCATCTCAACCTGAATTAAAAGGCTGGTTTCTGAGCGGAAGCCACCCGCATGATTATGAAATCGGCGTCGACCGTTCTATCGTCCACCAAGGTAGCACTTCCGGTTACCTAAAAGCCCTTACCCCCATGGAGGCTGGCGCTTTTGCGACCATGATGCAGCAATTCAAAGCCGATAAGTATGCGGGCAAGCGGATGCGGTTCTCCGGATTTGTCAAAACCGAGAACGTCAAAGAATACTGCGGACTGTGGATGCGAGTCGATAACCGTGCGGAGGACGTGCTTCAGTTCGATAATATGAACGATCGGCGCATTGTGGGCAGTACGCACTGGAATCACTACGCCATCGTGCTCGACGTACCCGAGGAGAGCGCCACGATCTCGATCGGTGTTCTGCTGATGGGGGCAGGCAAGGTGTGGCTGGACAGCCTCCGTTTTGAAGAGGTGGAACTTAGCGTACCGACGACGAACCTCGATCTTCACTATGAGCTGCTGGAGGAGCCTACCAATTTATCGTTTGAAGAGTGAGGTGGAGGGGGTTCACGCTGCTATGGAAATGAATGAATCCTGGATCGTCGATGGATAGGGGATTCCCCGTACAACCATTAGGCAGAAGTCCTTCCTTATCGGAGGGCTTCTTCTTTTTTTCTCCATGGATGAATGGTTGCGTTGCATCATATTTACTCCTATGATGGTCTTGAGCAATTATCCCTATCATTATGATAATCATAGATAGCTTCAGCGCATTAGAAACAACTCTTATTATCCGCATCTTTTCTTGTCCACGATATTTCTGAAGAAAACGAGCATCTATTTGCCAAAAGGAAGGTGTACCATGCACGTAATAACGCTATGCGGATCGACCAAGTTTAAAGCACAGTTTCGGGAAGTCGAAGCTGCGCTTACGTTAAGCGGACATATCGTTCTTAGTGTCGGCTTTTTTGAGCAGAGCGACGGGATGGCGATCACGGGGGAGCAGGAGCGCCAGCTTAAAGAGCTGCACTTCCGCAAAATCGATAGGTCGGACGAAATCTTTGTAATCGATGTGAATGGCTATATTGGAGACAGCACTCGGGCCGAGATTGAATACGCCAGCAGTCATGGTAAGAAGGTACGGTATTATTCAAAGGAGCAACTGTAGTAGTCTGCTCCTCGAAGCCCCCGCATTTATGATATTCGTTGACGGACAGATCGGACGTTTGTTTACTAAAAAACGGTCTTCCGAACGAGCTCGATATCTTTCTCTGTATACCCGTTTTTACGAACTAGGATTCAGGATGGGCACTGGCATTCACGCCCATGGCAATGATATTGAATCCATATGCTTTTTTTGTTATAATTCCCAAATGGCGGTGGTGGATTCAATGGATATTTATATGGTTATTCAGCAGTTATATCCGACTTTCTCGAAGAAAGAACAGTTGGTAGCGAATTATATTCTTCAAGAAGGTCAATCAATTAATAACATGAATATATCTGTGCTGGCGAACCATGTCGGTGTCTCGAATGGGACAATCACGCATTTTTGCAAGAAGATTGGTTGCAATAATTTTGCCGAATTGAAGGTTCAGTTGGGCAGGCTTCGTACTGCGACGGCTCCTTCGGCGGAGGACAATATTCTCATTCAAGTATCAAAATTCTATCAGACGGTCATTGAGCGTTCGAATCAATTACTGGACATTACATATTTGCATCGACTTGCTGAAGCGATTAAGAGCGCAGCGCGAATTTACATATACGGAATCGGGAGCTCGGGACTTTCAGCGAAGGAAATGATGCTTCGCTTGCTGCGTATGGGCTTCAATGTGCAGAGTATTACGGATTCTCATTTAATGCTGATCAATAGTTCGATATTGAATGAGAATGATTTCGTTATTGCGATTTCCAGTTCAGGGGAAACGTCTGTTATTGTCGACGCAACTAGAATTGCAAAGAATAATGGGTGCAAAGTCATCTGTCTGACCAGCTTCTCCGAAAGTACGCTGGCGCAACAAGTGGACTCTTTTATTTTGGTCTCCAATACATTGTTTGTTGATAAAGAAAGGTTTGTAAACAGTCAATTTTCCGTCATGTATGCGATAGATATTTTATGCATGATCTTACTTGCGGATCAGGATTTAAATAGTCGGATGCAAATTACAGTTAATACGATTCTTGAACATAATCGAATGGATTAAAAATAAAGCTTTCATCGTACCTGTGAACCTCAGAAGTTGACGTATTTTGCGTCTACTGGAGGGACACAGGTTTTTTTATTGCCATTGTTCATACTAAGTGTCATAGAGTAATTACCAATTAATAAAATTATTTTAGTGAAATTATATTTACTAAAATAATTTCATGATGTAGAATTGACATATCGCGATGGAATACAATGATTGATCCATTAGGAGGAAAATCCATGTTTAAACAGTTGCAAAAGCTTGGTAAGTCATTTATGTTACCGATTGCAATCCTACCTGCTGCGGGTTTGCTGCTTGGGATTGGGGGAGCCTTATCGAATGCGAATACGATTGCTGCATATCCGATTCTGAATACGCGGTTTTTACAAGCTGTTTTTCAAATTATGTCTGCAGCCGGCAATGTTGTGTTTGCCAACTTAGCGCTAATCATGTGTATTGGTCTTGCCGTAGGGTTAGCGAAAAAAGATAAAGGTACTGCTGCGCTGGCGGCGGCCGTCTCGTTCCTGGTTATGAATGCATCGATTGGTGCAATGATCACGGTATTTAATCCAAGCGTTGAATCCATTGACACCGGAGTTGTAGGGGCTATTGTCATTGGTATCCTGGTTACTTATTTGAACAATCGATACCGGGGGATTCAATTACCTTCCTTTCTAGGATTTTTTGGAGGCTCGAGGTTTATTCCGATCGTCTCATCGTTTAGTGCTATTTTCGTAGGCGGGATCTTCTTCTTAATCTGGCCTACATTTCAAGGCTGGCTGGTAGCGGCAGGGACTGCTATAGCCGGAATGGGATATTTCGGTACCTATTTATACGGATTCCTGCTTCGTCTTACAGGTGCTGTCGGTCTACACCATATGATTTATCCGATGTTCTGGTTCACAGAGCTGGGCGGTGTCGCCACGGTTGCAGGTCAGCAAGTGGTGGGTGCGCAGAAAATCTTTTTTGCCGAACTGGCTGATCCGAATCATGCTGGAATGTTCTCCGAAGGAACCCGTTTTTTTGCAGGACGTTTTGCTACGATGATGTTTGGTCTTCCTGCGGCCTGTCTTGCGATGTATCATTGCGTTCCGAAGCACCGTCGCAAGCTTGTGTTTGGTTTGTTCTTTAGTGCAGCGCTGACATCGTTCCTGACAGGGATTACGGAGCCGATTGAGTTTATGTTCATATTCGTCGCTCCTTGGTTATACGTGATTCATGCGGCTCTGGATGGTCTATCCTTTATGATCGCGGATATGTTATCCGTTCGTATCGGAAATACCTTCTCTGGCGGGGCCATCGACTTCATGCTCTTTGGGGTTCTGCAGGGGAATGCCAAAACGAATTGGATCTATGTCATTATTGTGGGGCTCTTCTGGGCTATCATCTATTACCTTGTGTTCCGCTTCTTAATTGCGAAATTCAATGTGGCGACACCTGGACGTGAAAGTGATGGGGAGAGCGTATCGGTCGAAACCAAGGACAGCATTGGAGAGACCGCGATGAAAGTGCTGAATGCGCTTGGTGGCAAGGAGAACCTGGAAGATGTCGATGCATGTATTACAAGACTTCGCGTTGCAGTCAAAGATGTATCGAAAGTAGATAAGGATACAATTAAAGAACTGGGCGCTACTGCAGTATTGGAAGTAAAAGGCGGGATTCAGGCTGTATTTGGCGCAAAAGCCGACTTAATTAAACAAAAGATAAATGAGGCTATTGGAGAAGAATAAAAGAGGATATGGCATGGAGGGAACATATTGTGAAACGAGGATTAATTGTATCATGTCAGGCTTTGCCAGGCGAACCGTTGCATAGTTCATTTATTATGGGACGTATGGCCATTGCGGCAGCCGAATCCGGTGCGGTGGGGATCCGTGCGAATAGCGTTGAAGACATCGAGGAAATAAAGAAGCAAGTTGAGCTGCCCATTATTGGCATTATCAAAAAAGACTATCCGGGCATGCAATCGTTCATTACAGCGACCATGACCGAAGTGGATGCGCTTGTTGGTACGGGGGTTGAGATTATTGCTGTGCAAGCAACGATGGATCAGGATGAGGCATTCCTGCAATCGATCTTTACAAAATATCCTTCGCAGAAGTTCATGGCGGATATCTCCACAACGGAAGAAGGGTTGCGAGCAGAGCGATTGGGGTTCCACTACATTGGAACGACCCTTATTGGTTATACACCGCAGTCCCAGCATGTGGAGAAGTTCACTGTGCTGGAAGAACTGATTAAGCAGTGTAAGAAGCCAGTCATTGCAGAAGGCAACTTCAACACACCGGAGCAGGCGGCAAAAGCGATCGAAATGGGAGCTTATTGTGTGGTTGTAGGCAGTGCCATAACAAGGCCGCAAATCATCACGAAATGGTTCTCGAATGCGGTAAACGAAATTCTATAACAAAAGAGGCATACAGTTGTACGATAGCTATCCGCGCACCCTTAATAAAAGGCGGGGCTGTCCCCAAAGTCATTGAAGATGACTTAGGGACAGCCCCGCCTTTTTTCAATCTTGTGCATTCAATATACATGAACGAACGGTTTTACAGATAAAGCACCAACGCAATAATAGCAGCGAGCACGATCCGATAGATCGCAAACGGCACCAGCTTGATCCGGTTAATCAGCTTCAGGAAGAAGCGGATGGAGATCAAGGCGAAGACGAAGGCTGCCACGAAACCGGCGATGAAGAACGGAAGAGCCTCCAGCGTGAAGTATTCCCAGTTCTTCAGCAGCGACAGTAAGCTGGCTCCGAACATGATCGGCACAGCCATAATGAAGGTGAAGTCAGCCGCTGCGCGGTGACTCATTCCGAGCATGACGCCTCCGGAGATGGTGGAGCCGGAGCGGGAGAAGCCCGGCCAGAGCGACAGACACTGAATCAGACCGACGCTGAATGCCTGTCTGTACGTAATTTGGTCGACAGTGACCACGTTCGGTTCTTTTTTCGAGCTGACTTTATCGGCAACGATCATGAAGATGGCTCCGATCACAAGTCCGATAAGCACCGTTTCGGTGGAAAATAAATGCTCGTCAATCAGGTCTTCGAACAAGACGCCCAGAACACCGGCCGGAATCAAACCGACGATAACCTGGCTGAGCTTCAATCTGCCTGTACCCGCCGGTACGCCGGCTTCAGGCTTTTTGCGTTTGAGTCCCAAGAGATCCAGGAAGCGGTCCTTAAACACAACGAGGACGGCGAGAATGGAGCCAAGCTGAATGACAACCTTGAAGGTGTTGGCTACGTATTTCGTCAGAAACTCCTCGGATTTCAGCCACATATCATCAACGATGATCATATGTCCGGTTGAGGATACAGGAGCGAACTCGGTCAGTCCCTCGACGATTCCCAGAATAATTGCTTTGAGGATGGTTAAAAAATCCATGACCTATAGTCTCTCCCTTACAAAAAATATTAAATGTAATGATATGAATGATGAATGGCATGAAGTGCGGATTCAATCTTCAACTTTTCGCGGGCACCCGATTTTAAGCTGACTTTCTCCGCTTGCGGAAGAAAAGGAACAGAAACGCAATCCCGGCCACAGCTATTACAGCATAAGCGATATTGGAATAGACGTCCATGAAAGCCACGATTTTTTCCCATGAACCGCCGACGGCGGCTCCCACGCATACCAGAATAACGTTCCAGATCAGTGTACCGATCGTCGTGAAGAGGAGGAACATGCCGAACTTCATGTTGGACATCCCCGCCGGGATGGAGATCAGGCTTCGGATCAGTGGAATCATGCGGCAGAACAGGACGGTCCAGTAGCCGTATTTATCAAACCATGCATCCGCCTTGCGGATGTCTTCTTTTTTGACGCGGAGGATATGTCCCCAACGATCCACGATTTTTTCAAGCCGCTCGACATCGAGCAGGCGACCAATCCCGTACAGAATAACAGCACCGGCTATAGATCCGATCGTAGCGGCAATGATAACGCCTGGCACCGTCAATTTTGTGTAGGTGGTCATGAATCCGCCGAAGGTAAGAATGACCTCGGAGGGGATTGGAGGAAACACGTTTTCCAGGGCAATCATCAGCAGGATGCCGATATAGCCGAACTGCTCCATAATATCCGTAATCCAGTTTTCCAAAAGTTACACCTCTTTCCAAGTAAGAATGCTGCTCGCATCCTTTATATAAGGGTCTGCTTCAGCTTGCGCAGATATTGACTGCGGATGAAGAAGAAATACAGGACCTGCATCATCAGGAAGCTGATCAGCACGATGCCCATTTCTGCCGCAATGGATAAATAGAAGTAGCTCTGCAGCGCGACAAAGGCAAAGATGCTGTGCACAATCGCAAGGCCGATCGGTACAAAAAACAGCAGCGCCAGCTGTCCGGTGACGATCCGCCGGAACTCCTTATCGGTCATTCCAAGCCGGGATATCGTGGCATAATGCCTGCGGTCATAATCCAGATCGGCATAGAGGCGGAAGTACAGGAAGCTCCCCGCCGCGATAAAAAACACCGTACCCACAAGCAGTGCCGCGAAGAGCAGCATATTGTACAGGCTGTCCCGGAGGGCAAACAGCGTGCCGCTGACCGCCAGCGCATAAGGCTGGCCCATCTCATAACGCACCGCCCCGCGTGGGGCCAGATGAGGGACGATGCCCTCAGTCTTCGTGAAATCATCCACATAGAAGCCGGTGTACCGCTCTAGCCGGACCGGATTCGTGATGGCGGCGAAAGCTTTGTCACTGACCACAAGCCCGCCGAAGCGGGAATCGTTGTCCATTTCCGGCAGCAAATATTCCGGTACGCCGACATGATCGGAATAACCGGTTTCATGCAGGAGGATTTCGGAATCATGGATCCGGTATGAAGCTTGCTCCCGATCACGGATATAAGCTCTGTCATTTTGCGAGGCAATGAGGACAAGAGCATCCTCACCGCTCAGCGGCTGTTCTTCAAATGGCAGCCCCGCCATCAGCACCGCCGCCTTATAGTCGGAGAAGGAGATCAGTGCCAACGGGTTTTCTAACTGCCCGACCTGCGCGGAAGCCGGCTGGACTTCCGTATATTTCACGCGAAACGATAGCGTTTCGAACGGTATTTTTTTCGATTCAAGCTCCTGTCGGATTTCATGTAAATGCTGCTTCTCGGAGGTGTCTCCCGTTTTGGCAAGATAGCCGATGGCGGCAGGGAAATCCTCATTGAATTGCTTCGTGAGCACCGGGATGGAGGCAAATACGCCTACCGAGCAAAAGGAAACAGCCAGCACGATGGTTACCATCGAGAACATTTGTGCATGATCCCTAAGCCGGTAATGCAGGCTGGATAGCGAGATCAGCCTGGTCCGTCTCCAGGCTAACCGGCGGCTCTGTTTCAGCCTTCGCACAAGAGCAACGCCTAGCTGCGTATACAACAGATAGGTGCCGATCATCGTCATGAAGGTAACCGGAAACATGCGCAGCGCGAGGGTCGACGCGCTTGTCGTGGCCGCCAAGCTGTAGCTGACCACCAGCAGCACGGCTGCCAATATGGATAACCAGGGCGATGTCCTGGGCGCGGTTTTCGGCCGCTGTCCGGACTGAAACAGATCGATCAACGCTTTAGGACGCAGCAGCCAGGATGTGCACAGCGAGATGATGACAAACAGCAGCACGTAACTTGCGACCGTCAGTCCAAGCGCACGTAGGGGCAGTCGAAACGGCAGGGGCGGGATTCCAAGAAAGGCCGAACCAGCCATCAGAAACAGCTTGCCTGTAATGACGCCGAATAGGATGCCCGTTGCAATGGCGCTAACGCCGATGATCATATTTTCGAGAAATACCATCTTGTTAAACTGGCGATCCGTCATGCCATGCATGAACAGAATGCCGAACTCGCGCTTGCGCGTCTTTAGAAAGGCCCCGACGGAATACAGCACGAAGAAAAACGAGAATACATACATGATCAGCTCGGCGCCGAGCATCGCTTGGATAACAACCGGATAGAACATCTCGTCGGCTATCGAAGGATGGAACAGGAACAGGGCGCACACAAAGAATATCATGACGGAGAATGCGCTGCTTAAGAAATAGGCCGCATAGGTCCGCTTATTCCTCAGGACATTCCTAAAAGCGAATTGTCGAAAGGTCATGACTGCCTCCTCCCAGTAAAGCCAGCATGTCGATGATTTTCTGGAAAAAGGCTTGGCGGTTGTCACCGCAATACATTTCATTATATAGTTGTCCGTCCTTGATGAACAAGACGCGGTCACAGTAGCTGGCTGCCACCGGATCATGAGTGACCATGAGAATCGTTGCGGAAGCCTCTTTACTCGATGCGGAAAGTGTCTGCATCACCTCTTTGGAGGCTTTGGAGTCCAGGTTGCCGGTGGGCTCGTCAGCGAGAATCAGGGAGGGCTCCTGAATGAGCGCCCTGGCAATGGCAGTACGCTGCATCTGTCCGCCGGAAATCTCATAGGTATGCTTATGCAGAATGGACCCGATGCCGAGTCGATCCGCGATCCGGCTCAGCCGGCTGCCCATTTCGTCCAGCGGCACGCCTTCCAGCGTTAACGGGAGAACGATATTTTCCTCAACGGTGAGCGTATCCAGCAGGTTGAAGTGCTGGAAGACGAAGCCCAGCTCCCGGCGCCGAAAGAGAGCGGTGTCGCTTCTGCTGAGCAGATGAGGATTGCGCCCATTGATGATCACTTCCCCGGCCGTGGGCTGATCAATAGTTGCAATCAGATTGAGGAGCGTGGTTTTTCCGCTGCCGGATGGACCCATAATGCCGACGAACTCTCCTTTGGCGACGTTGAAGTGAATATTGTTCAGCGCTTGGAACGCCACTTTGCCCTCGTAGATTTTGGATAGATGCTTGACGCTCAGGATGGGCATATCTTCACTCCTCTATAACGATGATCTCATTGTAAAAGATTCGGTCGCCTCCATGCCATATTCGTAACTTACAGTTACCTTACAACCTTGTAAGGTTTCTTGAACGGCCGTAAGTTAGATCAGGGGCTGCCGCTGCCATAGTATCCGAATGGGCACTTTAGCAGCTGCCCTGCTCGTCATTAAGCTATTGTGCAATGTGGCCTGAAGAATCCGTAAAAATGATACGGACCGTCGTTCCTTCATCCACTTTGGATTCGATCTCGAAGGCATGTCCAAGCTTATCGCATATTTGTTTGACAAGAAACAGCCCCATGCCTGTCGATTCTTGGAACCTGCGACCGTTCTCTCCGGTGAAATAGGGGTCGAACACCCGCGGGAGATCGCTTTGGGGAATGCCGATCCCTTCGTCCCGGATCTCAAGCACAACTTGATTCTCCCGGGTGTAGCCGTTAAAAAAGAGGGTGCCTTGTTCCTTCAGCGTATACCGAACCGCATTGGTCAGCAGCTGCGTCAGCACAAAAGAGAGCCATTTCTCGTCGGTGGCCACCGTTAGTCCGGAATCGATCCGGATGGACGGGTAAATTCTCCGCCGGATAAACAAACGCTTTTGCTCGGAAGTGACATGACGGACGATTCGTTGAAGCGGCAGGTTCTCCACGTGAAAATCATGCTCGAACGTATCAAGCCTTGCGGTATACAGCACCAGATCAAGCCCTTTTTTGAGTCGGTCCAGCTCGTCGCCGATCGCGGCGAAACGGGGATCATCGTCATCCTGAAGAATCAGGTGAATGACCGAAATCGGCGTTTTCATCTGGTGGGCCCATTGGTTGATGAACTGAAGATGTCCTTCAATTTTATGTTTATAGTTATGCAGATCCGTGGTGTAATGCCGGAACTGGGTTTTTAGCAGCTGATGAAGCGCTTCAGCGAGCGGAGTGTGAGAGGATTCTGCCGAGGATTCGCCGGTGAGGGATTCTCCCGGGAGTGGCTGCTCTAATCGTTTATAGAACGAACGGTTGGCAATAAACCGAAAGGCCAGATAGCCGAGAAGCAGCAGCAAGCTGATGATGCCCGCGTACAGACTGACCGTCAAATTGCGATAACCATCCAGCCTGTAAATGAGCGTTATCACCAAAAGCTGGGCAATGTAAACCATTATTAAGGGACGCTGTTCTTGCAAGAATAGCTTCATGCTTCGTCCCTCCAGTTCGATACCAGTCGATAGCCGCGACCGCGCACGGTTTGAAGGCCATCCTCGATCCCGAGGGCAGCGAGTTTCTTGCGGACGCGGGTGATGTATACGTTCAGCGTATTATCGTCCACAAAGGCCTGATCATCCCATATTTTCTCGAGAAGCCGGTCTCTGCTGATGATCTGCTCGGGCTTCTTCATTAACTCGTCCAATATTTTGGCTTCGGTATGGCTGATTTCCGTCTGGGTCTGCTCAAGCGACAGGGAGAGACGCTCAACGTCGAGCGTGAGTCCGGCGACGCTTAGAACCCGCTCATTCTGAGCGACAGCATAGGAGCCGTAGGCACGCCGGAGCTGACTCTTGATTTTGGCCATGGCAATCTCGTAGTCAAAAGGTTTGGTTATATAATCGTCAGCGCCGTTTTCCAGGGCCATCACCTGATCCATTTTCCCGTCACGGGCGGAGATGAAAATAATCGGGCAGGTGGAGAGGCTGCGGAACTGGCGGCACCAGTAATAGCCGTCGTATTTTGGCAGATTGATATCCAGAAGCACAAGGTGGGGGTCATACGATTCAAATTGATCGCGTACCGTCTCGAAGTCATGAACGGACTGCGTCATGTAACCGAATTTATGAAGATACTCTTTCAGCAGGTTAACCAGTCCGGTATCGTCTTCGACAATAAATATTTTGAACATATCGATCATAGTCCCTTCATTCGACATTCTAGTACCGACTGTATTGTACCAAATTGTAAAGATTTAAGGAAAAAATATGTTAGCAAAGACAGCGGAAACCACTGCTGAAACGAAAGGTATCTACAGACAGCCGCTCCGTGAACGAACGGTGCATGAAGGGGATTACAGGCTAAGGAATGATGCCCGGCCACTCGGCACGAAAAACCGTTCCTTGGTTGACCGTGCTGTCTACGCTCATCTGCCCACCATGCGCGGAAATGATGGATTGGGTAATGGATAATCCAAGACCCGCACCTCCATACTGTCTGGTCCGGGATTCGTCGATACGGTAGAAGCGCTCGAACAGATGGGGGAGATGCTCCTTCGGAATCCCGGCTCCGTTATCGGCAACCCGCAATACGACCTGGTCCTTGGTTTTATTAACCGATACGGTAATCTGCCCTGTGGTAGAGTCAGTATGCTGTACCGCATTATGAAAGAGGTTGTAGATGACCTGTTTGATCTTATCGGGGTCACACCGGCACAGCACCGGTATCGTTTGAATCGCTACACTCCTGCCTTGGGCAAGCATCTGTAGATGAGGCTCCATTTCAAGCAGCAGCTGATCCAGGCGGGTCTCCTGCAGATGGAGCTCCGGCTTGCGATCAAGCTTGGCTAACAGAAGTAAATCCTCAACCAATTTCTTCATGCGCTTGGATTCCCCGTGCATGCTGGATAGTGCAGCATGTAGCTGCTCCGGGTTGTCTGCGGCGCCGCGGCCCAGCACCTCCAGAAAGCCGTGAATCGAAGTAAGCGGCGTTCGCAGCTCATGGGAAGCATCGGCAATAAACCTCCGCATCTGCTCTTTGGCTTCGCGTTCGGCTTCAAACGCATCCTCGAGCCGTTCCAGCATGCCGTTAAACGATTCGGCCAAGCGGTCAATCTCCCGTTGACCCTGCACGGCAGGAAATCGCTCCGCCAAATTTCCGGCATCCGTGCGTTCTACGGTTTCGACCATTCGGTTCAGCGGGTGGAGCGTCCGGCGCAGCAATGGCAGGTACAATGCAATCCCCGCAGCCATAGCAAGTAAAGCCAGTACGGCAAAAATCAGCAGCTGCCGCAACAGAACGGCATGCAGCGGCTGCGTATCCAATCCAAGCTGCAGCACACCTGAGGGGCTGTTTGGGTTGCCGTAAGGACGAAAGACCATGATCTGCTCGATGCCTTCGGCATTGTCGATCACTTCATACGAAATAGGCTGATGTCCCTGGAATTTCTCCAGAATCGCTGAATAAGCCTCTGCTGTCAGCTGTGGCGCGGACAGACCATTGCCAGCGGCGAGGTCGGTGTAGCCTCCATCAGCTTCTATCTTGGCAAGCGACATATTCGGTAGAAAAAACATAGGTCTGTCTCCCTGACGCGGATTTTCCGGAAGGGCTTCGTTATTTCGCCCTGCAGACCGGTTACGCGGCTCCCGATCAGGCTCCCACACCTCCACGGGGATAGAGCGGGCCTGAAGGAAAAGCGCCTCGGCTTGATTGCGGAACAGGGCATTTTTCATTAACACATATTGCAATGCGCCGATCAGCACGAGCAGAAGCGCCAAGACGATGAGGGATCGTGACAAGAGCTGCGTACGTAGAGACGTAGGTCCGGATGAACCTGTCCGATTTCGTAAACTCATGGCAAATCAACCCGGTAGCCGGCTCCGCGAAGCGTGCGAATGACCCGGTGTTCCTTATCGCTGAGCTTCTCGCGCAGGGATCGGATATAAACCTCCACGATGTTGTCCTCTCCGCCAAAGTCATAATCCCACACAATATTCAAAATGTTGGGTTTACTCAAAACACTGCCGTGTTTGGTCACAAGCAGTTTAAGCAGCTTATACTCCGTGGGTGACAGCTCAAGAGCCTCCCCATGGTATGCAATTTCTTTCTTGCGGTCGTCGATGGTGAATGGGCCAAGCTGGAGTTCACCCAGCAGGCTCGGGAACTGATTGCGCAGCCTTGCTTGAATTCGGGCAAGCAGCTCTTCGAAACTGAAGGGCTTGGCCATGTAATCATCCGCGCCAATCATGAGGCCCTTCACACGGTCATCAATCTCGTCCTTTGCGGTAAGCATGATGATCGCGACATCCCGGCTCTCCTCCTTCAACCGTCTGCATACCGCAAGTCCGTCCATTCCCGGCATCATCACATCGAGAACGATGATATGCGGCTCGAATCGGCTTGCTTCCATTATTGCACGTTCCCCATCGGGGGCCGTTCGCACCTCAAACCCTTCATTATGGAGACCAAGCTCCAGAAACTGCAGGATATGCGGCTCGTCATCCACGAGCAAAATGCGAATACGATGCATTGATTCCATAGCACAAAACTCCCCTTATCTCATTCCTTCAACTTTATCATACGTGCTCATCCTGAATGAAGACTGAACGTAAACTGAAAATAAACTGAAAAGTGATTCGCAAATATGCATCCTCAATAAGGGAATTTAAGGATGTTGATATATATTCTGTTATCGTGGATACTATCTTAAAGCCGAGACAATCAATGCAGCACCTGTTCAAGGTCATCATGGATGGGTGAAAGGAGGAGACTGGACATGATAGGAAATGTATATCCACCTGAGGATCAGAGCAAGGGCGTTCTCGATGGAGGAAGGATAACGGAGCAGAAGCCGATCGGTTTCTCCGGAGAAGGGTCTGCCGTGACCCGGGTGGGACCGCTTTTCTATTGGTCCTGGTTCCGTTCGCCCGTCGAAGGTTATATCGCGCCTCATCCCCATCAGGGTTTTGAAATCGTAACTTATATGATTCAGGGGAAGGGCGTTCATAAGGATTCGCATGGTACGCACAATGAGTTGGGGCCTGGAGGCCTGCAATTGATGAGGGCGGGTTCCGGACTAACGCACGAGGAACGTCTCACTGGGCCGGATGCAGAAGGATTTCAGATTTGGTTCGAGCCGTATCTTCGCGATTCATTGAAACAGAATCCTGCCTGTCGTCAGTATCGACCGGATTCCTTTCCGGTAACCCGCATACAGGGAGGGCTGGTTAAAACGATGATTGGCGGTTCTGCACCAACTGATTTATCCGTTGATGTGAGGATGCTGGATATTCAGATTCTGGCCGGGAACGAAGCTCAGTATGAATTGAAGTCCGGCAGGAGAGCGGCTGTGCTTGCCGTGAGGGGAGCGGGCAGCTTTTGTGCCGAAGAGGAGAGCCTCCAATTTCGTCAGCGGGACTTTATGGTAATGGATACGAAGCATGGCGAGACGCTAAGCCTTGAGGCGCAAGAGAATGTCAGGGTCATCCTGATTGACGTACCGGAAAACACTGGGTATCCGCTCTATTCCAAGAGGCCATAAGGTTAAATGTTTACAAAATTGTAGTGGAATGAAATTTAGGATGTACGATAAACTAAAGTCTGTCAGATGGGGGATACACCCGTTTGGACAGGCTTTTTTAGCTGTCGGAAGGATTCAAAGATATTCTCTCATGCAACAATAACAAGAAAAGATACGTATATATGGTAAGTAGAAAGACCCAACAGAGAATTCCGGCGTTCGTTATACCGGAATGGTTGGGTTATTTTGGCATGTATTTTTTCTAAAATAATCTATTTATACTAAATTCAAGTATAAAAAGAGACTAAAGTCCCCCTCTTTACCAATAGTTGGCATGCGTTTTTGTGAGGATGGTAGCATGCGTCCCGAGACATAGCCTGTCTATAATGATTGCGGGATCACGAAAAATGACAATTTCGTCATTCCACAATCTAACGAGATGGGGGAGATCATTATTTTCTCGAAAAAAAGCTTTAAACAATTGATGGCCGGAGCGCTGTTATCAGCAGCGGTTCTTGGTTCTTACGGATATGGGTCTGTGAATGAAGTGTCTGCTGCAAGCGTGCAGTCTGTAACCAAAGGTGTAGCAAGCTCGAATGTGTACATGCGCAATCAGCCTTCGACTTCGGGTAAAGTCTTGGACCGTGTGTATAAAGGTGACAGCGTTCAAATTCTGGGCAGCAGCTCAGGGTGGTATAAGATTAAAACTTCGGAGGGTAAGCAAGGCTATGCTTCCTCTAAATATATTAACCAAAGCAGCGGCTCTTCTAACAATTCCGGCAATTCGGGAAGCACTGCGCCTTCTGCGAGCGCAAGCGTTGAAAAAGTAATCAGTGCAGGCATGAAGTATCTGGGCACGCCATATGAATTCGGTTCTAACCGCAATTCAACGAGAACCTTTGACTGCTCGGCCTTTGTCCGCCGCGCATTTATGGACGGCGCTAACATTACGCTGCCAAGCGATTCCCGCAAGCAAGGGCAGTACATCAAGGACAAAGGAACTGCTGTATATAACGTTAATCAATTAAAACGCGGGGATCTGGTATTCTTTATGAGTTACAGAGGTTCATCGGCATCCGCCTATGCCGGATTGGACAAGTCCAAACAGCGGATCACGCATGTAGCTATTTATCTGGGAGACAATAAGCTGCTGCATACGTATTCGAAACAATCCGGTGGTGTCCTGGTAGGTACCTTCGGTGATTCCTGGAAAAATCGCTTCGTGCATGGCGGAAGCGTCCTATAACGCATCAGTGTCATTTTTTCATGAAGTATATATTCATACTTAGCATGAGATAGAAGGACTGTCCGAACCGATCTGAATGATCTGTAACGGGCAGTCCTTTGTTATTTGGGATTTGCTTTTCACCATTGATTTCAGTAAGGTTGACAATAGAGAACGGACAGCATCAAGAAATGGACAGGAGGGACGACGATGAATGGTGGGCAGCGTTCCAATATCAAACCGGGACTTGAGGTTGATATCGTATTGAAGCAGGATCAGCGAACGGGCAAATTAACCCGTGGCGTGGTCAAGGATATTCTGACCAATTCCCCGAACCATCCACATGGCATTAAAGTACGCCTTCAAGATGGCCAGGTGGGACGGGTAAAGAACATTTACGAGTCATGAAAATTCAATGTATCCTGCGGCCATCATAACTCAGGCTGCCATTATATAGAACAGTTTGATTATAAGCCGATCCAAAACTTCGCAAATTTGAGGGGTTTTGGATCGGTTTTTTTGCATTTCTATGCAACATTGCCTTCAGTTCATCCGTCTGGAGGTTGAGGTGAAAGTAAAGATGAAAAGATACCTTTATATGGGGTTTATCTTGATGCTTATTATGCTAACAGGTTGTGTGAAGCAGGAGACACAGGGGGCGGCTCCGTCTGATCCTACATTGAATAATGCTGCCAGGGGTAGTCAGGCGGAAATGACCGACGGCGACTTCGTGTATCGAATCGTTAGCGAGAAAGAGAAGTATGAACAGGGAGATCAAGTTCAAGTATACGGGGAGCTGGAGTATATCGGCGAAAAGGATGAGATTACGATCGGTCATGCGGCCTCCGCCTTTTATTTCCCGATGAAAGAGCTCACAAGGGACTACAACATCAGTTACGCTATGAATGAGCCCTATATTACCACCAAGCTGAAGAAGGGCGAGCCACTGCGCGAATATTACAAAATCGGCGGCGGTTACGACAGCAGAGACGACAAAAGGTACAAGGATTTCATCCATTCGCTGAAGGATGGTTTTCCGGGCGGGCGCTACGTCGTCTACGGATCTGCGGATTTCGTGATTGATTTACAGTCGCACGGCGCGAACCAGGGCGGTTCGAGCGGGGAAGAGCCGAAGAGGTATAAGATACAAGCCGAGATCGAATTCAGCGTAAGTGAAGAGAAGAAGTAAATAATGATGGAAGGGGTATCTCGCAGGTCTTATCGACCTAGGAGATACCCCTTTTAACATTCTTATGCTTATTGGAAGCCTTGGCCCTGATGTGTATTAGGAAAACCCTGTTGGCCAAACGAAGGCTGAATGTGCTGTGTTTGGTTGTGAGCTTGCACGGAATTCTCGACTTGCCTAACGATTTGGGAGATTTGCTGATACTGCTGCATCGCTTGTTGATGGCCTTGAAGGGCAGATTGGATCATCTGTGCCGCTTGGCGTTCACGCTGAGCGAGCTCCTCCAGACGGGCTGTATTTTGCTGCTCCTGCTGCATCAGCTGCTGGTACATAGCCGAAGCCTGCTGCGTTTGTTGGGTCAGCTGCTGAAGAATTTGCTCGCACTGACGAATTTGCTGCGAAATTTGCGAGTTATTGTTATTCATTTGATACATAGCGTGTATTCCTCCTAAGAAATGTGGTTTCAAATCCTTGGTTAGTGTACGGAAGAATACGTGAAAACATCCTGATTATAAAGTGAGTTGGCCCTCCAATATATGGACAAACTCCTCCAGAAAAGCCTGGTCCTCCTGGTCGAAACGGTTCTTTAGCGGACTATCGATATCGAGAACGCCATACAATGCTCCATCCACCATTATCGGAACGACAATCTCGCTGTTCGAAGCTGCATCACAGGCAATGTGCCCGGGGAATTCATGTACATCGGGAACAAGCAGTGTCGTCTGTTCAGCCGCAGCCGTGCCGCAAACGCCACGATTCACCGGAATCCGAATGCAAGCGGGCAGTCCTTGGAATGGCCCGAGCACCAGTTCTTTGCCATCATAGAGATAGAAGCCGACCCAGTTCGTATCCGATAAAAACTGCTTGAGGAGCGCAGAGGCATTGGACAAATTGGCAATGGCATTGGGCTCATCGTGTATAAGTGCTTTTAACTGGTTCAGGACCTGGGTGTATTGCTCGCTCCGGGTGCCTTCATAGGGTGTGTTTTGAAACATGTGGATTTCCGTCCTTCCTTTATTCGCTTGGTTTTATGACCTTAGTATAAGTATATGATATTCGTCAAGGGACAAGCCACGGAGAAGAGAAGCATCAAAAGGATCCGGCTGATTCCTCTTCCAGGCGCAAGGGTAATGTATGACATGACCAGGTATTAATTTTAATCAGATGGAGGGAGAGACCTTAATGCGGGCAGACGTACAGAATTTGTTTATCGGTATTCACATGCTCTATCACGCCCATGAGCGGGACCTAACGATCAGCGAGATGCAGCCCGAGCTGGAGCGCCATGGATATAAGGTTGGCGACCGGGAGGTTAAGCATGAGCTCGAACGCTTGACCGAGGAGAACTTTCTGACGGCTCACGGGGAAGGATACAGTCTCACTGGAGCCGGGATCGAGGAATTCAAGGAAATCCAGAGCAGGCTTAAGGAGCTTTGTGATGAAGTGCTTAAACCGGTAAATCCGAAGAAGGCAGACTCCATGGCGTAGGCAGATAACAGCATAACATTAGAAGAAGCCCCCGACTCACGCTGGTTCTTACGCGTGCAGGCGGGGGCTTTTTTGAAGGGATATGAAGTATCAGCTCCGGTCTATATCGTTTCAAGTGAGCCGTCCATCCAACTCCAGCTGGAAAGGCGCAGCTTCCGTATCCGGCTGTGATGCTCGTTCAGCGTCCACCTGCGGTGCTCTTACGGGTTGATCTATATGTTCACGAAGGAAAGAGTGCACGCTTTCCCGATATTGCTTGGGATCAACGTGATAAGCGTTTGCATGGATAGCGCCTTCGATAAGAAGAAGTTTTTTTGGTTCCGGTTTGGCCTCAAACATCTCGATACTCATTCGGGTAGGCACGTAATTATCCTTGGTTCCATGGATAAACATAACCGGGAGCGTACTGTTCCGAACAGCACGGATCGGACTGACTTGATCGAGGCTGAACCCGGCTTTGCGCCGTATTCTGGCATTGACCCAAGACAGGAACGGCACCGAAGGGATTTTGTTAATGCGTGTAAGCTGATGCCGCATTAAATCGGTCAAATCGGAATACGGACAATCGGCGATGACAAGCTTGACCTGCGGCTCGGCAATGGACAAATATTCAAGCACGGTCCCGCCTCCCAGCGATTGACCATGAAGCCCGATGGCCACATCCTGGCCATACTGCCGAGTAAGCCAGCGTACCCACGCTTGCACATCGTGTTTCTCATAATAGCCGTATGTGGTATAACGTCCTTCGCTTCGCCCATGGCGGCGTTGGTCGATGAGAAGGACATTGTAGCCCTCTTCTGTGAACAAATCGATGAATTGGGTGGATACCGCTCGGGATCCGGTATAGCCGTGTGCGAGAAGCATCCAATGCTTGGAGCCGGGATTGTTCTCAATGGCTGCGCCGCACAGCTTTAAACCGTCAAAACTTGTGATGACGACTTCGTTCTTCTGAAGGGACTCATATTGCTCTCTGCTGTACAGTCCGGCTTTTTCCAGAACGGTGAACAGCCTAAGATCGTTCTTTACTCTCATCCTTGTAATCTGCAGATATCCGATTTGTGTAATGGCAGCGGGAATGATAACGACGGTGAACAGCAAGATAATCGCGATATTCATACTCAGATGACTTTCCTCCTTCTTCGGTACTGTTCAACGGGGCTGTAACATGCATATTGACGGAAGCCTCCCGAATCCATCAATATAGATACATCCAGCTTCTAAAGATACTGAAGGATGACCAGGACGCGGGTTAAATATTCGCTATACTCTTTTATACACGACATAGTATCACCGGAAACAGCCGATACAAGTCGGATTTTTTGCAAGGAGGTGCAAAAACCATGTATGTCTGCAAGGGAATCATTCCGGAAATGAATGGCCGGCGAATACGGCTGCGCAGGTTGGAGACGGATGATGCGGAAGCGATGTTCCGCTGCTGGTCCGATCCGAATACGACCGCTTTTCTGGATTTGCCCGCCATGCATTCGGCTGAGGACGCAAAGGCTTTGATTCATTGGCTGCATCTGCTTGCCGAGCAGGACGAGGCCATCCGCTGGGGCATCGAAGCCATCGACACAGGCCAATTGATCGGCAGCTGCGGGTTCAATATTTGGCAGCTGGATGGCGCGTTCAAAGGCGAGTTCGGCTGTGAGCTCACAAGCGCTTTTTGGGGGCAGGGCTTTATGTCGGAGGCGGCCGAAATGGCTGCGGCATTTGGGTATACGTCCATGGGACTAAACCGGATTGAAGCTTTTGTTGATTCGAGAAATGAACGGGCATGCCGTTGGTTTACGAGGATCGGCTATACGCGCGAAGGCGTCTTAAGAGATTATCGCCATACGCCAAGCGGTTATGTGGATGCCGTCGTTTTTTCACGGTTAAGAAAAGATTGGGCAAGGTCGATAGAAAGGCAGGAGTTGTAATTTGCTGATTCAATATGAGAAGGGTAACACGCTTCTTCATCGATATGATCCATTAAGCAAGCTGGTGATATTATTTTGCACCGCTGTGATAGCCATGCTGCTTGATCAAGCCTGGCAGCAGGCGTTATTCTTTCTGTTATGCATTGGACAAGCCCGATTTGCAGGCCAGGTGTCAGGCAAGCGGCTGCTTGGAGGGATCCGGCTGATTGCGATTGTTGCAGTACCCTATTTCATTCTGACCAGCCTGACGGTCAAAGGAGAGACCGTATGGCTGCAGTGGGGACCCATCTCCTTGACAGTGGAGGCGCTAAACGCTGCGGGTGCCATGACGCTCCGGATGTTTACCTTGTTTCTAACCTCGATGGCTTATATTTTGACGACAGATCCGAGAGAACTGGTAGCCGAATTGACCAGACGTCTTCGAATCCCTTACCGGTTTGCGTTTGGCATATCCGCTGCGCTAACCTTTATCCCGCTGTTGGAGGAAGAGGGAACCCATATTTTGGCTGCCCAGCAGGTACGGGGCCATCGACCACCAAGGGGCCTCGGTAACCGCATCAGCTATGGCTTGAAGTTTGTCTCGGCTGTTCTGCTCAATGCGCTGCGGCGCGTGCAGCAAACGGCGGGTGCCATGGAGTCCAAAGGCTTTGGCGCGTATCCGGAACGAACGTACCGTATGGAGGTTAACATTCCTTTATGGGCGGTCATATCGGCTGTCATGTATGTGTTAGCAACGGTTTTTGTGTGGTGGATTGTTTAAATTGTTAACCTTTTATATTAAAAATAAGGTTGACGATTGGGGCGGAAGCATGCAAAATATGAAATGAAGCATCCGAAAGTGCTAGTACAGCCAATCATGGCTGGAATTAAGGAGGACTACATTTGAATACATCATCATCTCCAAAAAAATGGTTTGCTTTTACGACCCAGGAAATTATCCTGATGGCGATGCTCGCTGCCGTCAATGCCGTTCTAACGGTGTACATAGGGCCGGTTAACAAACTGCTGAGCAGTCTTGGCGGGCCCATCGCAACTTCGACGACAACAGGCATCTACATGGTATATGGGCTCTTGGCCTATTACATCATTCGTAAACCGGGAACGGCGGTTGTCACGTTTGCGATTGGCGGCACGATTCAGGCTCTGACGGGGACGGTATACGGCATCGCT
This sequence comes from Paenibacillus sp. FSL W7-1332, assembly GCF_037969785.1. NCBI lineage: Bacteria > Bacillati > Bacillota > Bacilli > Caryophanales > Paenibacillaceae > Paenibacillus > Paenibacillus sp. FSL W7-1332. The sequence goes on from NZ_CP150209.1 coordinate 995,651, forward strand.
TCGTGTTTTGTGGCAGCAGGCTGTTATATGATCGTAGCCGAGACGATTTTTGCCATCTACCGCCACAAAAAGTGGAGTGCCGGCGTGCTCATGCTGGTTGGCGGCGCGATGGTACCGCTGTGGTTTCTGTTCGCGGCCAACATGTTCGGATATACGTCTTGGCCGCTTGAAGTGCTTGGTATTGCGCTGGTCGTGCGCATTCTGAGCGGCGTGCTCCTCTGCGGTCTGTTAACCAAAGTGTTAGGAGAGGCGTTAGTGAAGACAGGCCTGCTTCGCCGGTTTGCCGTCGCCGTAAAGGGATAGTTCCATGTCGGGATCAACGGTAACATGCCGGGACCTCGGATTTCTTTACGATGGAGAAGAGCGCCCGGTTATACAGGATCTCCATCTGGAGATCGAGCAGAACGGGTGGGTCGCGATCCTCGGGGCAAGCGGCAGCGGGAAGTCAACGCTGTGCCAACTGCTGTGCGGTCTTCTTCCGCGGAGCGGCGGAGGTACAAGAACTGGGGAAGTGCTGCTTAATGGTTTCGATCCCGCCACGGCGCCGATTGCCGAGGTGGCCGAGGCGATAGGGGTATTGTTTCAGGATCCGGATGCACAGCTCGTTCAGGGCATCGTAGAGGACGAGGCGGCCTTCGGTCCTGAAAATATGCGGGTTTCACCCGCTGAGATTGAGGAGCGGGTGGTGCAGTCCCTTACGGCGGTCGAGCTGCTGGAGCGCCGGATGGATCCGGTGCGCAGCCTGTCCGGCGGACAGCGGCAGCGGACGGCCATTGCCGCGGTGCTGGCGCTGCGCCCGCGGCTCTTCGTCTTCGACGACGCCTGCGCCAGCCTGGATGCCGCGGCGCAGGCGAACTTCCTGCAGCTGTGCCGCAAGCTGCAGGCGGAGGGCCGGACGCTGATCACCGCTTCCGGCCGCTTTGACGATGTCGCGCGCGCCGCAGGGCGCGTCATCGTCCTGGACGGCGGCACCGTCGTGCTCGACGGGCCGCCGGAGGAGCTGCTGCACCGCTGCGGGGAGCAGCTGGTGCAGCTGGGCTTGCTGCCTCGGCCTGCAGGCGAGGCAGCGGGTGCCGCCGCCGGGGACAAGCCTGTCCCGGCGGCAACTCCTCCGCAGTCGGCTGAACCCCGTGCGGAAGTGCCGATCCCCACAGGTTCCCTGCCTGCATCGGTATCCCGTGCGGAAGTACCGATCCCCGCAGGTGACGTGCCTGCGGCGGTACCCCATGCGGAAGGCGCGAGGCTGTCTGCCGTCTCCCCGCTGCTCCAGATCGATTCGCTGACGTTTGCCTATCCCGGCGGCCGGGAGGCGCTGCGCGATATCGATGCGAAGATTGATCCCGGCGACTGGGTGCTGCTGACCGGGGAGAACGGGTCCGGCAAAACGACCCTCAGCCGACTGATCATGGGACTGCTGCAGGCCCCGGCAGGCAGCATACGCTGGCAAGGGGAAGATACGAAGGGAATGGCCGTCTACCGCAGAGCCGAGATGATCGGCTATGTGTTCCAGCAGCCGGAATATATGTTTACCGCCCCGAATGTGTGGGAGGAACTGATTTACAGTCTTCATGGAGGGGTGTCCGTGAAGAAGCGTCCGGAGCTGTCTGCTGGCCAGCAGCAGCGCGCTAGGTTTCTTTTGGAGAAAGCGGGACTTACGGATCGGCTTCAAATGTCTCCCTACCTGCTCAGTCAGGGGGAGAAGCGCCTTCTGAGCATCATCAGCCAATTGATGCTGCAAAGAGCGCTGTACATCCTGGACGAACCGACGTCGGGGATGGACTATGCCGCCATCGATAAGGTGATCGAGCTGTGCCGTTTTGTCATTGGGGAAGGTTCGGCCATATTGATGATTACGCACGATCCCGAGCTCATGAAGAGACATGCCACTTCCTTTATTCATCTGCGAAGCGGGAAAATGACTGTGCAACCTTCGTTGTAACCCTTATAATAGAAATGTTACATGATGTGAAAGCGCTCCTGGTATCGGGAGGCGCTTTTATGCTGTTGGCCCCGGTTTTTATCCTTATCAGAAGGACACATATCGGAAACCTGATACAGCAGGGACTGGAATTATGCCGGGGCTGTCTAGAGTAAAGGGGACGAAGGAACGTGGGTGTATTAAAACAAGACAAACGCAGTTATGTCCTGGTCGGTATTTTGTTATCCACCTTCATGGCTGCGATCGAAGGAACGGTAGTCGGCCCGGCGGGACCGGCCATTATCAGCAGCTTCGGCAGCGTAAGCCTCATGAGCTGGATTTTTACGGCCTACCTGCTGACGATGGCGGTAACAACGCCGATCTTCGGTAAAATAAGCGATTTATATGGACGCAAGCCCGTATTTTTATACGGCTCGCTGATCTTTCTCGTAGGCTCATTGCTGTGCGGCCTGTCGCAGAACATGACGCAGCTGATCATATTCAGGGCAATCCAAGGAATTGGGGCCGGTGCGGTTATTCCGGTGACCTTTACGATTGTCGGAGACATTTACAATCTGGAGGAACGAGGGAAGATTCAGGGGATGATCAGCTCCGTATGGGGTATCTCTTCTCTGATCGGACCGCTGCTTGGCGGGTATTTCGTGGATTACCTGTCCTGGCACTGGATCTTTGTTTTTAATGTACCGTTTGCGCTGTTATCGATATGGCTGATTTTCCGTTATTTCAAAGAGGAGCGCACCACCCGCGAAGTATCGATCGATTACGGGGGAGCGGCCCTGTTTACCGTGGGAATGACGGCGCTGTTGTTTGCGCTCGCGGTAGGCGGCGGAGAGAGCTATTCCTGGACTTCTCCGTTCATGCTCGGTTTGATGATCGGTTCCGTGGTGCTGCTCGCTGCGTTTCTGGTGGTGGAGAGCCGGGTGAAGGAGCCGATGCTGCCGCTCCATCTGTTCAAGATCCGGGATATTACGGTATCGACGGTAGCCAATATTCTGGTAAGCGCGCTTATTATCGGGCTGACCACGTATTTGCCGCTGTGGATTCAAGGGGTTCGGGGCGGCAACGCGACCTTGTCGGGCCTGACATTAGCCCCGATGTCGATCGGATGGCTGATCGGTTCGATTATCAGCGGGCGCTTGATCATTAAATCCGGTTCCCGGAAAACGGCGATTATCGGCGTCGTATTTCTAATCATCGGAGCGGTGGGATTGGCGTTCATGCATAAGGATACGGCGCTGGGCGTGCTGCTGGTCTTTACGTTCATTTATGGGGTCGGCTTCGGATATATCTCCACCTTGTTTCAGATCATCGCGCAATCTTCGGTGGGTTATGAGGTCCGGGGAGCTTCCACGGCGCTGAACTCCTTCATCCGCACGTTCGGTCAGACCGTGGGCGTAGCGGTGTTCGGATTATGGGTCAATGCGGGAATTGCGGGCAGACTTGCGGCGGAGCCGGATGCCGCAGGCATTACCAGCGACGATATTAATAAGCTGCTCTCTCCGCATGGCATGGCTGAACTGCCCGAAGGTTCAGGCAGCCTGCTGAGCGGAATACTGGAGGGCAGCCTGAATTCCCTGTTTGTGGTGATGGCGGTGATGGCGGTGATCTGTATGCTGATCGTGGCCGCCTTCCGCAATGCGCCTCCTGAACCCGAGACGGGAACGGAAGAGACACAGCCGTCAGGCCATTGATGGATGGACTCATGTAAGGCATATATTTTTTCATAGCATATTTAACAGGATCCCGGTCTCTCAGGCCGGGATCCTGTTTTCTTGTTTAGTGCAACTCTTTGCGGACGCTAACGCATTTCGCAACAATCCCTTCGAAAGTGTCTGAAATCTTGCTAATATGCCCTACACGGTGCAGGGTGAACTCCGATATAATAAACATATTTCGCTCTATAAATGAATTTCTCATACTACATAAACCCAAGGGGCTGCCGATGTATGTCCAAATTTAATCTGTTCCGAAAAATCATGCTGTTTATTTTCCTGATGTTGATTCCGATTGTCGGCCTCTATTTCTATTCGAACCAAACCACGACAAACGTGCTCAGCAAGGAGCTCAGCCAATCGAATACGAACCAGCTCGTCTTCTTTCAGAATCAGGTGAACACCAATATCGATATATTGGCATCGTGGCCGAATTTGCTGCTGCATGACCCGGATATTTCAAGCTTTCGGGATATTTATTTGCAGGATAAATATCTGAACCTGGACGCGATTAACCTCGTGAAGCAGATCCAGACGAAGCTGAGCATACAGGAGAGCTCTTCGAACTGGCGCAGCCATCTGGCCATTTATTCCCCGTCCCTTGGGCGGGTGGTCACCGAAAGCGATGCCGGCTTTTACTCGCCAGAAGAGCTTGCGGAGGACGTGAAGCCGGGCTGGCAGGTTACTTCTTATGATGAGGGGAGCGATCGGCGGTTCCTGTTTGTCTGGTATTCGGTGGCACCGTATTCCACCCAGCATCATACAGGCAAGGCGAATACCGTGATCAAGGTTGAATTCGACAGCACCAACATTCAGGATATGCTGGACCGCTTTAAAAGCGACGGAAGGAGCGATCCGTTCTACTATAAACCGGATACCGGCGTTATTTACAACCGTACCGCGGACCAGGAACTGATTAACCATATGATTGCGGAGCTGGGTCGGGAGCCGCTTCAAGACGTGGAGAACCGCGTGAAGGAAGTGGGCGGCAAAACCTATTCGGTCAGCATCGTATTATCGGAAACGACCGGATGGTATTTGATAGACTATATTCCGCTATCGGACATTATGAAGCCGATCCATACGTCCAACAGGCTCTTTTATATATCGATCGCCGCATTGCTCTTGATGAGCTGCCTCGCCGCATACCTGCTGTACTCCCAGGTCCAGGTTCCGATCAAGCAGCTGGTTTATGTGTTCCGCAGGCTGCAGGCCGGGGATTACGCGGTGAGGATGAAGGTATCGGGCCGAAACGAGTTCAGTTTTCTGGCTACGAGATTCAACTCAATGGTGGAGCAGATCCAGGAGCTGTTCGAGCATGTATACATGGAGAAGATCCACGTCAGGGAAGCGAAGCTGAAGCAGCTGCAGTCCCAGATCAATCCCCATTTCTTCTATAATTGTTTCTCGTTTATCACCAGTATGGCGAAGCTTCGGAAATACGAAGCCGTCGTGGCGATGTCGCACAACTTGTCCCGGTATTTCCGGTATACCACGCGTCAGGAAAGGGAACTGGTTCCCTTGCCCGATGAGATGGAGTTCGTTACGCATTATTTGGAAATACAGCAGATGCGAATGAGGCGTCTGAAATATCATCTCGATTTGACGGAAGAAGCTGAAGGCATGGAGATCCCGCCGCTGGTCATTCAGCCTTTGGTAGAGAATGCCGTACTGCATGGCATTGAACCTCATTCGGGTGATGGCGAGATCAGGGTAACCTTCCGAATTCTGGACGGCATGGCCTGCATCCAAGTGGACGATAACGGAATAGGCATGAACGGGCAGAAGCTGGCCGAGCTGGAGGCTCGGTTGAACAAGCCGATGGATCAGGAGATGGGATGCGGCGTCTGGAATGTTCACCAGCGCATGCGGCTGCGTTATGGCGAAGAAGCGGGCCTGCGGTTTGCGGAATCTCCGCAGGGCGGCGTACGGGCTGTGCTCTATTGGCCGCTGCCGGATCGCTCGGAAGGAATCAATCAAAGTCAGGGCAGGGGGCAGGGAATGAATGAATATCTTATTGGTTGATGACGAGAGTTATGTCACGGAAAGTTTATATCAGACGATACCATGGCGTGAGCTGGATATTGAAGAAGTGTATCAGGCTTCTTCCGCCTTGGAGGCGATCGACCTGCTGGAGGAGGAGGACATCGATGTGGTGGTCACGGATGTTCGGATGCCGGTCATGACCGGCCTGGAGCTGATGGAGACCATAACCGAGCGGTGGACGCATATCCGCTGCATTTTGCTTACGGGTTATTCGGATTTTGAATATGCCAAGCAGGCGATTCGGCTGCAGGCATCCGATTACATTTTGAAGCCGGTGGACGATGATGAATTCATACGCAGCGTGAGCTCCGCCTTGGCGTCAATCAAGGAGGAGCGGAAGGAGCTTGGGCAGTACCATCAGTTGATGTACAGCCGCAAATCGGATCTCGGCATTCTGCGAAACAGCCTCATGCATGATCTCTTGCTTGGACGCGAGATCCCGCGCCCTTCACTCGAACACAAGCTGCATGAATACGAGATCCCGCTCCGAACAGACCGGCGGACGGTCATGCTGCTGATCCAGCTCGGGCAGAAATTTACAAGGATGGACGAACATTCGGTCAGCCTGATGGAATATGCCATCGGTAATATTGCGGAGGAGGTATTTGCCGAGCTGCTCCATGTATGGTCCAGCAAAACGCCGCATAACGGCTTGATTCTGTTAGCTCAGTCCAAGGTTGAAGAAATGAATCCATTCGCGGATTCCCGCGCATTGAAACAGTATGTAATCCAGTTTCAACAGGATGTGGACAGCTATCTGAAGGGAAGCATTTCAGTTCTCGTGTCGGCCTCCTTTGATTTTCCGAAGGAATTGGCATCCGTTTACCGGTCGGGATTAAGCTCGCTTTACCTCTGGCGAAACGGAGATCATGAAGCCATCCGGTTTGCTGAAGACCATGATGGCCGGCTGCGTGAGCCTGTATGGGACGTGACCCAGGCTTTTGCCAAACCGCCCAGTCTGCTGCATCTGCTGGAGACAAGGCAGTGGGATGCCGCCCGGGACAAAATAGAACAAGTCTTTGCAGAGCTTGAAACCGCATTCATTGGGCAGACGGCGTTGTATGAAATGTTTTTATCGGTTGCGAATGCCTTTATGTACCTGGCTCATAAGCAGGGCCATTACGGTCATCAGCTCGATCAGGCCGGCTGGGATCCCCTGTATATTCAGCAGGTGGTTCAGTCGGCTGCGAAGCTGCGTTCCTGGTCGCTTGATATGCTGAACAAACTTCATGATATCTCCTCCGAGCAGGAGACAACGAGCAAAAGCCATATCATCAAACAGGTTCAGGAGATGGTGACTGCCGATTCGGGTCATGACCTGTCCGTCAAGACGATTGCGGACCGGGTATTTCTGCATCCGGTGTATTTATCCAAGATTTATAAGAGTGAAACCGGAGAGGGACTTGGCGATTATATTATCCGCAAGCGAATGGAGCGGGCGTTATACCTGCTGAAGCATACAAACAAAAAGATTTATGAAATTACCGCTGAGCTTGGCTACCAGAACCCGCAGTATTTTAGCAAGATGTTCCGGAAGCACTACGGGATGACGCCGAACGAATACAGAGACCAAGGATGTTGCTAAAGGTGCAGAAATCTTCGATTCGTGACATAGGATGCGACTGCCGGCCCCTCTATAATTAAACATGTAATCCATAAGGTGGTAGAAGGGGGATTTAGATATGAACGCTAGAAGAAAGAAATGGTTCCCGATCCTGGCCGCGTCCTTGTTGCTGGCCGGATCCTTGGCCGGATGCTCCGGGAGCGAGCCGAAGCCGGAATCGGCACAGCAGCCAGCCGAATCCAAAACTGAAAACGTCTACAAAGACAAATACGATCCGGAAGTTACGATTACGACGGTGTGGGGCGTCGATCCAACGCTGCAATTCAAGAATGGGGAAACGATCGAGAACAACGTGGCTACGAAGTGGGCCAAGGAGAAGTTCGGCATCAACATCAAATCGCTGTGGTCCATTACGGATACCAACGGCGCTTTTGCAACCAAGCTGCGTCTGGCTATGTCCTCCGGACAGGAGATGCCGGATATCGTCACGCTCGGCACCGAAAATCAGCAGCTGGCCCAGGATTTAATCGATTCCGGCATGTTTGCCGAGGTAGGCACGCTGTTTGACCAGTATGCATCGGAAACGTGGAAGAACGCGATGAATCTGGATTCCAATGTGTGGAATCAGTACAGCCGGGACGGTAAGCGAATGGGGCTTCCGGTACTGGATTTTGCCTATAATCACGACTATGTATTATGGATCCGGCAGGATTGGCTGGACAAGCTGGGGATGAGCGCACCGAAGTCGATGGATGAGCTTGAGCAGGTGATGGAGGCCTTCAAGAACCAGAACCCTTCCGGTCTAGCCCCGGACAAAGTCACCCCGCTCAGCATTGGCTTCAAAACGTCCATGAGCACCTGGATGGGCGATCCGTCCTGGATATTCGGCGCTTACGGAACGCTGCCGCAGCAGTGGAACGTGGCTGAGGACGGAAGCCTGGAATATGGCTCGGTCCATCCAGGCATGAAGGAAGGCTTGGCGAAGCTGAACGAGTGGATGAATAAAGGGTATACTCCGAAGGAAGCCGCACTGTGGGATGAGAATAAGACTGCCGAGCCGGCTGTAGCCGGAACGGCCGGGATCATTCCGGGGCCCTATTGGATGAGCGGCTGGCCGCTGATCGATACCGTGAAGAATGCGCCGGAAGCCGTCTGGAAGCCTGTGCAAATTCCGGCTGGTCCTGATGGCACTGCGATGCGGCATGGAACGCAGTATACAAATGGCGTTACCCTGATCCATAAAGACATGGAGCATCCTGAAGCTTTCTTCACGTATCAGAACTACCTGTTTGATAACTTTGCCGTGTCCAAGGAAGGCGGCGAATTTGCCAATGGACTGTTCGAAGGCTATGACTTCGAGCTCGATGCCAATGGCGAAATGGTTCCGAACGATCAAATCGAAGGCGGTTATGTCAATGTCGTCCGTTATTTGCTGGTCCGCGACGGTGCCCGGATTCCGGACGAGCAGATGAAGGCGCTGCTGAAGCTGGCAAAAGGGGAGAAGCCGGAGAGCCGTCTCGAAAAAGATGTCGCGGTCAACTATGGCAAGGATACGCCGGCCGCTGCCGAGGTGCTCCTCTCCCAAGAGGAGATCTCCAAGAAGAACATGTTTACGGGACCGGTTACCGCCACCATGAAATCGAAGTGGGATTATCTCCTGAAGATCGAGAATCAAACCCTGAACGAGATCATTTACGGCAAGCAGCCGGTTGAATCGTTTGATAAATTTGTAGAGACGGGGAAAGCGGGAGGCGGTGAACAGATCACCAAAGAGGTTAACGAATGGTATCAAAGCGTGAAGTAGTTTTAGTTACCGATTTATGAAGGGCGGCCTGCCAAAGGCCGTCCTTTTTGTGCCATTGGAGCCGCCGCAAATTGATTGCTATCGTGCCATGAATATTGGTTTTGTGGGCTACTGCGTCCCGTGGGACGGGTCCTATAATCAAGAGGTAGATTGATTTAACGGGAGGATCTTGGATGAAGAGGATGAAAAAAACATGGCCTTTCCACGTCATGCTGCTGCCGGCCCTTATCTGTCTGTTCTTATTCAGTTATTTGCCGATGGGCGGCATCATTATGGCTTTTCAGGACTATAAGCCGTGGGAGGGCGTTGGCGGCTCCGCATGGGTGGGCTTGGACAATTTCCGTTATTTGTTTGAAAGGCAGGACAGCATGCAGGTCATATGGAACACCTTGGTCATCGCGGTGATGAAAATCGTGTTCAATCTGCTGATTCCGTTCGTGTTTGCCATCCTGCTGAATGAAATTCGAAAAACGGCGCTTCAGCGGAGCATCCAGACGATGGTGTATTTGCCCCACTTTTTGTCCTGGGTCATCCTGGGCGGAATTTTGATCGAAATGCTCGCCGTGGACGGCTTTGCCAATCGGATTCTGGCGGCCGTCGGCATCGATCCGATCTTTTTTCTCGGAGACAATAACTGGTTCCGGTTCACGGTGATCGTGTCTGACGTATGGAAGGAGTTTGGCTACAATACGATTGTATTCCTGGCTGCGCTGGCCGGTGTTAGCCCGACCTTGTACGAAGCTGCGGAGATGGATGGAGCGGGACGCCTGAAGCAAACGCTTCATATCACGATCCCTGCCATGATTCCCATCACGATCGTTGTCGGAACATTGGCGCTGGGCAACATCCTGAATGCCGGGTTTGACCAAATCTTCAACCTGTACAATCCGCTGGTATACGAGAAAGGCGATATTATCGATACCTTTGTATACCGTACAGCAATCCTGAATGGCGAGATGGGGTTTGGAACGGCCATCGGCTTGTTTAAATCGGTGATCAGCATGGCCCTTATTCTCGTATCCTATCGGCTGGCCTACAAGTGGGCGGGCTACCGTATATTCTAGCAGAGCGAAAGAGGGAGAGCCATGTACCATAAAACGATGGAATACCGCATATTTAACGTGTTTAATACCTGCTTGCTTGTCGCGCTGGCCATTCTCTGCATCATTCCGCTGCTTCATGTGCTGGCGATTTCGTTCAGCTCCAAAGCCGCTGCCGACGCCAGTCTGGTGGGATTATGGCCGGTCGATTTTTCGCTGGAGGCTTACAAGAAAACGATCAATAATCCGGCGTTTTTGCACTCGATCTGGATCTCCATTGCGCGTACCGTATTAGGAACGGCTCTAACGCTTGCCGTAACGTTCCTGGCCGCATACCCGCTGTCCAAGGAGAACCGCGTCTTCCGCAGCCGCAGTATTTATTCCTGGCTGTTTGTGTTCAGCATGGTGTTTAATGGCGGCCTGGTGCCATTCTATATCGTGATTCAGAAGCTGGGCTTGATCAACTCCTTCTGGGTACTGGTCATTCCCGGCACCGTGAATACCTTTCTGGTGATCCTGATGCTGAACTTCTTCAGGGGGATTCCGAAAGAACTGGAGGAAGCAGCTTTCATTGATGGAGCCGGCCATTTTAAAACGCTGTTTAAAATTTATTTGCCGATCTCGCTGCCCTCGATTGCCACGATTGCGCTGTTCAGCATGGTGTTCCATTGGAACTCATGGTTTGACGGGCTGCTATACCTGAACAATGCCAAGGACTTCCCGCTGGCGACCTTCCTGCAGACGGTTATTATCCAGCGAGACATGAGCTCGATGAGCATGAGCCCGAAAGAGATGGAGCTGTTGTCCCAGACGACGGTGAATGCCGCACAGATCTTTATCGGCGCGGCGCCCATCCTGCTGGTCTATCCTTTTTTGCAGCGTTTTTTCGTTAAAGGGATGACGCTGGGCTCTGTCAAAGAATAAGAGATGCAAACATAACAGGAAACAGGAGGTTTAACTTACTATGAAACGAACGTTTAATCCGATTAGCTCGCGCGTTCCGCACATGCTGCATGGAGCCGATTATAATCCGGAGCAATGGCTTCGTTATCCCGAAGTCCTCGAAGAGGATATCCGGCTGATGAAGCTGGCGAATTGCAATGTGATGTCCGTTGGCATATTTTCATGGGTTTCCTTGGAGCCCGAGGAAGGAGTGTTCACGTTTGATTGGCTTGACGCCGTATTGGACCGCTTTGCCGCCAATGGAATTTATGCTTTTCTGGCAACGCCAAGCGGCGCAAGACCGGCCTGGATGTCGGAGAAGTATCCTGAGGTGCTGCGCGTAAGCGAGAGACGGGTCCGTAACCTGCACGGTTTCCGGCATAATCATTGTTATACTTCGCCGGTCTATCGGGAGAAGGTCCATACGATCAACAGGAAGCTTGCGGAGCGGTACGGCAATCATCCAGCTGTAATCGGCTGGCATATCTCGAATGAGTTTGGCGGCGATTGCCATTGCGACTATTGTCAGGACGCATTCCGGTCCTGGCTGCAGACAAAGTATAGAACGCTGGATGAGCTGAACCATGCCTGGTGGACTGCGTTCTGGAGTCACACGATTACGAAATGGAGCCAGATCGAATCCCCAGCACCGCACGGTGAGACGCAGGTCCATGGAATGAACCTGGATTGGAGACGGTTTGTAACCGATCAGACGGCGGATTTCATCCGGTATGAAATTGAACCCCTCCGGAGGGTCAATCCATCCCTTCCGGTTACGACCAATCTGATGGAATATTTTGAAGGTCTGAATTACTGGAAGTTCGCTGATCTGCTGGACGTTGTATCTTGGGACAGCTATCCGACCTGGCATGATCAGGGCGGGGATGAGGCCGTGCAGGCAGCCCGCGTTGCCATGATGCATGATATTATCCGCTCGATCAAAGGCGGACAGCCTTGGATGCTGATGGAGAGCACGCCAAGTCTGACCAACTGGCAGCCGGTGAGCAAGCTGAAGCGTCCGGGTATACATTTACTGTCTTCCATGCAAGCCGTTGCCCATGGTTCGGATACGGTGCAATATTTTCAATGGCGCAAGAGCAGGGGATCGAGCGAGAAGCTGCACGGCGCCGTCGTCGATCATGTCGGTCATGAACACACCCGGGTGTTCAGCGATGTGGCCGAGGTCGGGGACTATCTCAAGAAGATGGATGCCGTTGTAGGAACGGGCATTCCGGCGGAAGCGGCGGTCATTTTTGACTGGGAGAACCGCTGGGCCATCAACGATGCGCAGGGTCCGCGGAACAAGGGAGTCAAGTATGAAGAGACCGTGCAAGAGCATTACCGGGCTTTATGGAAGTTGGGAGTCCCGATCGACGTCATCGATATGGAGCAGGACTTCTCCGGATATAAACTTTTGGTAGCGCCCATGCTGTATATGGTGCGCCCAGGCGTGGGCGAGCGGATTCAACAATTTGTGGAAGCGGGCGGCACGTTTGTTGCAACGTATTGGTCGGGAATCGTCGACGAGTTTGACCTTTGCTTCCTTGGCGGATTTCCGGGCCCCCTCCGTAAGACGCTCGGCGTATGGTCGGAAGAAATCGATGCTCTGCATGATCACGATGTCAATGGGATCGTAACGAATGACGGAGGGGGGCTTGGCTTGGCCAAAGCTTATGAAGCCATTGAGCTCTGCGACCTCATTCATCTGGAGACGGCGGAGGCGCTGGCCGTTTACTCTTCCGATTTCTATGCGGGACGGCCTGCCTTGACGGTCAATCAGCTGGGGAAGGGCCGGGCCTATTATATTGCCTCCCGGAACAAGGAGCCGTTTCATTCCGATTTTTACAGGAAACTCGTTGAACAGACTGGCGTCCTTCGGGCGCTTCCAGTGGAGCTGCCTTCGGGCGTAAGCTCCTCCATTCGTACGGATGGAGAGTCGGACTACATTTTCGTGATGAACTTCTCTGGCGAAGCGAAGCGGGTCACGCTGGACGGAACCCGGTACAGCGATTTTATTTCAGGCGAAGCCATAGGGGCTGAACTTGTGTTGGCTCCTTATGGAGTGAAGGTGATCATAAAAGGCGGGATTTCGTAAGCCGTCTTAGCATTCGATGCTCCGATTCGTTTACAAAACATGCCTCTTCCAGGGACAGGTGCCTTCGTAAGGTGCCTGTCCTTGCTTCATATACAGCGTAGCTCTTTTGTCTATACCATAGGATCGTCTTATCCGCACCGGATCTGACATATCGCCCTCTTGCGCACGGGGTTCATTTTGCTTGGAAAAGGACCGGAAATGTTGGCATTATGCCCTGTGGCTTCATTTGGAGAGCGCTTACAATAGGGGAGTCACTTGCGCAGTGAACGAAAACCAAGGAGGTATCATGATGACTGAAGTTGCGAAAGGAGTTTGGTTCAGGATGTTTCTATGCGTATCGATGCTTGCGTTATCGTTTGACTTTTCGGGTAACGGCTCCGCCGAGGCGGCGCCTGCTTTTGCAAAAGGAGCGGACATCAGCTGGGTTTCCGGTATGGAAGCTCAAGGATATAAGTGGAAGGACAAGGCAGGGGTTCAGCGCGATATTCTGGACATTCTGAAGAACGATTACCAGATCAATTCCGCCCGGATTCGAGTCTGGGTCAATCCCAATATGAATGATAACATGAACGGCTATCTGAATGCGGAAAAAGCCGCCGAGCTGGCCCAGCGTGCCAAGAATAAAGGCATGAGCATTATGCTTACGCTGCATTACAGCGATTCCTGGGCGGACCCGGGACAGCAGAACAAGCCGTATGCCTGGCGTAATTTTACCTTTCAGCAGCTGATGGATGCGGTCTATTCCCATACCGTCTATGTGATGAACACCATGAAGAATAAGGGCGTGACGCCGGATTGGGTACAGGTCGGCAACGAAACCAACAACGGGATGCTGTGGGAGGATGGCAAAGCTTCGGCGAACATGAAGAATTACGCCTGGCTCGTCAATACGGGGCATAATGCAGTGAAGTCCGTCAGCAGCCAGACCAAGACGATCGTTCATTTATCGAATGGCTACGACAATGAATTGTTCAAGTGGAACATTGGCGGCTTGATCAGCAACGGCGCGAACTTTGATATTATCGGCATGTCGCTGTACCCGGAAGCAGGCGATTGGTCATCGAAGGTCGATCAAACGATTGCCAATGCCAAAGACATGACCGCCAGATATGGGAAAAGCATCATGATCAGCGAAATCGGCATGGATTACAATCAGCCCGCGGCAGCCAAGAGCTTTATCCAGAGCATTAAGACCAAGGTAAGAGGCTTAGCGGGAGGTACGGGGCTGGGCGTGTTCTACTGGGAGCCTGAAGCAGCGCCGGGATACAATGCGGGATACAACAAGGGAGCCTGGCAGGCGGACGGGAAGCCGACTATTGCCTTGGAAGGCTTTAAAGACTGAGTGTATTTAACAAGAAGAACCCTGATTCCAAGAAGGAGAAAGGGTTCTTCTCTTTGTTTGTCAGCTCTACTGGCGCACGATTTGTACCTGTTCCGCATGTTTCCCCATTTTACTCAGAAGCCCAATGAGTTGATGTTTCTCTTCCTCATCCAATCCACCCAGGGCATGCTCGATGTGTCGTTCATGCAGGGGGTATAGCTTCTGCATTAATTGCTCTCCGGGCGGAGTCAGCTCGGCGTAAATGACTCTTCTGTCCTCGGGACAGGGTTTGCGGCGCACATAACCTTTTTCAACGAGCTTATCAACTACATAGGTTACGTTTCCGCTCTGCAGGAGCAGCTGTGCCCCGATCTGCTGGATGGGCTGGCGGCCTTTATAGAACAGTACTTCCATTACGGCAAATGAAGTTGGATTAAAGCCTTCGATTTTACTGTTATTCACGACATGTTCGTTGACGCTCTTGAATGACTTGGCAAACACCCGATACAGGTGCATAGCAAGCTGTGTATCGCGTTCATGTGACACCTTCATACATTCTCCCGCCTTTGATATGGACTCATGTCCTGAATTACTTCAAATCTAAGATTACGCTGAAATGAGTAAATTCAACATGTGATTTGTCACAATCCGGCCGAAACATTTTCATTCTCCGCTCGTATCAACTACACCTCCAGCTCGATAAGCCGGAATCAGAGGGATTTAAATGAATGTTTTGCTAAATGCAACGAATCTTTGTCCATCTGCGTAATACTGAGATAAGGATTAACGGATGGGGTGTTAGGATGCATAAGATTCAAGAGAATGAATGGGGTACCGAACCGGTACTGAAGGTGGATATTCAGCAGGCGGGTTACGAACCAGGCCGCCCGCGCATACGGGATATATCGTTTCAAGTGGCACCCGGCGAACTGCTGGGGTTGATCGGTCCGAATGGAGCCGGAAAGAGCACAACCATTAAGACGGTGCTGGGGCTGCTTAAAGATAGTAAAGCCGACGTCTTTATTGCAGGTCAGCCTCCCCGATATGCTTACGTTCCCGAGCAGCCGGTGTTTTATGAGGATTTGACGCTGTGGGAGCATTTGGATTTGGCGGCGGCTGCATTTGGAATGGATGATGAACATTTCGAGAGACAGGCCGATCAGCTTCTCCGTCAGTTTGGAATGGAGCCGGTGCGCAATGAACTGCCGGGAGGCTTCTCCAAAGGAATGAAGCAGAAGATGATGCTGATGATCGGATTTCTCTCCAAGCCGGACGTCTATATTGTAGATGAACCGTTTATTGGATTGGATCCCCGAGCCACCCGAGATTTCTTGAATCTGCTGCTTGAGGAGAGAAGTCGTGGAGCCGGCGTATTGATGTCCACCCATGTGCTGGATACTGCAGAGAAAATTTGCGATCGCTTTGTGCTCATATCCGCAGGCCGGATTGCCTCGGAGGGCACGTTGGATCAAATCCGCCAGGCCGCTGATCTTCCCGGCGCATCGTTGTTTGATTGTTTCGATGCGCTGACATGAGGGAGGGAATGGACATGGATCGATCCTATCATTTTAGCCATCCGGGCTCCCTCTTTTGGCGAAGGGTGACCGCTCATTGGAAGAATCAACGCGACAATCTGGCAACCGTGGTCGACTGGATCGTAATGCTGTATATCATTGTTCCGGGTCTGCTGCTGGGAGGTGGGCTCTACCGCGAGTTATGGACGAGCCCGCTTCCCGGATGGGCCCAGTTCTTTCCGCTGCAGGCGGTGGTAGGTCTTCTGCTCTTTATGTTCTCAGGCAGAGTGCTGCTGTTCCTGGAAGAGGCTGACGTATTGTTTCTTCGCCAGCAGCGAGGCTGGATGAAGGGGTTAATGATCAGGGGCATGGCATACAGTCATACGGTCTCAGCGATCAAGGGATTGGTCGTTACAGTGCTTGCGCTGCCAATTCTGGTCAGGGAACATGAGATAACCGGCATTGCCCTGGTGACCTTGCTGATGATGACGGCTCTATGCGCCTGGTGCGCGAATTTATTAACCGCTATGATTCGCTCTAGCTATAAAGGCTGGCGGAAACATGGAATGACTTATCTCGTACGCTGGCTCTCATTCGGACTGTTAGCGCTGCTTGTTACATTTTGGCTTGAGTCCTATGCTGTATTGTGGGCAGCTGCCTTGATTCTGCTTATGGTGCTGTTTCTTCTTAGCCGCAAGCGGCTTGCCATGCAAGGAACCTTCATCGCAGATGCGCGTGAGGATGCGAAGACAAGGGTCCAGTTGACGGAGAAGCTGCTCGTTCAAGCCGTCGGCAAACCACCAAGTGTACGAAGCAAGACCTGGTTTATGCGCAAGTCCGGCCGATTGTTCAAAGGTACAGTGGAGAAGAGGTTGGCCGATGCGGGGTTAAAGGCGATTTTGCGCCACCCTGAGAGCTTGTTATTGTACATTCAGATTACGCTGGTCGGCATTCCGGCTGTCTGGCTGCCACCGCCGATCATCAAAATCATCGTATACCTTGCTCTGGTATTGATGATGTCGTATTGGCTGAATACAAGATGGGCGGTGTTCGCCAAAGCCGAGTTTATGCAGGTGCTCCCGTTTACGAATCAGCAGCATCGTACGGCTGGCGTCCTCGCGGTCCGAACCTTGCTCGCTCTTCCCGCATTTCTTTATTCGCTCGTGGCTGGGCTAACGCTTTTGCAAGGGGGAATGGGATGGCTCGCCGTGCTTGCACTGACTGTGCTGGCAGTCATGGTTGCGCCATCGCTTATGTCTTGGCCGGTCTACAAAGAGGAGAGACACCCGCAAGAATAATAAAAAGCGCGCTGGAATGCTCCAAGGGATGGGGCATACAGCGCGCTTTTATTCAAGATATCAGAAAGTATAAACTTCGAAGCTAGTGACTTCCTGATATCGCAAGAAAAACCTCATCTAACCGCGGTCTGTCATCTGTGAAAGTACGTCGATATACGTTTTTCTTATAGATATCAGAAAGTATAAACTTCGAAGCTAGTGACTTCCTGATATCGCAAGAAAAACTTCATCTAACTGCGGTCTGTCATCTGTGAAAGTACGTCGATATACGTTTTTCTTATAGATATCAGAAAGTATAAACTTCGAAGCTAGTGACTTCCTGATATCGCAAGAAAAACTTCATCTAACTGCGGTCTGTCATCTGTGAAAGTACGTCGATCGACGTTTTTCTTATAGATATCAGAAAGTATAAACTTCGAAGCTAGTGACTTCCTGATATCGCAAGAAAAACTTCATCTAACTGCGGTCTGTCATCTGTGAAAGTACGTCGATCGACGTTTTTCTTATGATTTACTTACCGCTGCTGCTTCGGCAGCATGCTTGCCTGCCGTATAACCGGTTGCAAAGGCGGCCGTAATATTGTAACCGCCGGTGTATCCGTGAATATCCAGAATTTCACCGCAGAAGAAGAGGCCGGGCATCAGCTTGGATTCCATGCTTTTGGGCTGGATTTCCTTGAGGCTGACGCCGCCGCCTGTCACGAAGGCTTCCTTCAGCGAACGGGTGCCCGACGCGCGGAACGTGAACTTTTTTAGAATCGAGATAAAGGTTGTCAGCGCCGTTTTGGAGATACCGCTGCAGATCATGTCGCTGTCGATGGAGGACTTGGATAGCAGCAGGGGGATCATTCGTTCCGGCAGCATGCCCTTGAGCACGTTTTTGATGCTTTTTCTCGGCTCATCCTCCAGCCGTCCTTTGAGATCGGCCTCAAGCTCAGCTTGAGAGCGATCGGGGAACATATCGATGGCCATGTCCACATTTACGATATCAAACTTCCGCTGCACCTGGCGGATGAACTGACTGCAGCGCAGCGCGATCGGACCGGACACCCCGAAATGGGTGAACAGCATATCTCCCCGGTGGGCAATCACTTTTTTTCCTTTCGGATTCCAGACGGAGAGCTCCACATCCCGCAGTGACAAACCTTGCAGCTCTTTAGAGGCAATAAAAGGCTCGGTGGAGACGATAGGCACTTCGGTTGGATACAGCTCCGTGATCGTATGTCCTGCCGCCTCAGCCCAAGGATACCCGTCCCCCGTCGAACCGGTTTGCGGTACAGACTGTCCGCCGGTTGCAATGATCACGCAGGAAGACTTGATCACTTCCCCGGATTTCAGTTCGATCCCGGCCGTTCGGCCGTTCTCATAGAGAACTTTTTTCACCGGACTGTTTGTCCGGATGTCGGTACCGAGCTCCTTCACTTTGCCAATCAAGGCATTCACGACACTGGAGGCTTTATCCGTCACAGGAAACATGCGCCCATTGTCTTCTTCTTTGAGGCGAATGCCAAGGCCCTCGAAAAAAGACATGATATCCTTATTGTTCCAATGCTGAAAAGCACTATATAGAAAACGGCCGTTTCCCGGGATGTTGGCAATCAATTCATCCTGTTCTTTGGCATTCGTCACATTGCATCTTCCGCCGCCCGATATGCCAAGTTTACGGCCTAGTTTATCTCCTTTGTCAATCAGCAGAACGGAAGCTCCTCTTTCCCCTGCCGCAACACAGGACATCAATCCGGAAGGTCCGCCGCCGACGACAATAATATCATATTCAAGCATGTTTGCTCATAGCTCCTTTGGGGGTATATCAATTAATAGATGAATCTTATTATATAGGATTTTTGCGAATTATCCCAAACCTCATGAATAGGACATAGGATGTAGTTTACCCGGGCTTCGAAAGAGAAATTACAAGATATTGTAATATGATGTCGCCTATGCTTTAATCAGAAATATTAGATGCGTCGTCCAATTGAGGTGATCGATCACTGTGCTGAGCCTATGGAAAGATATTTTGCTGCAAGTTTTGCTGTCTGGTACACTCATCTTTCATCTGCCGCTTCTCCTCGACAGACATCTAAAGTGCCTGAACAAGAAGAATCCGGATGATCTGCTTCGATTTCGCAAACATATTGTCATTGCATGCGGAATCAGCACTGTATTATGTGTCTTGATCTCGGCCATGAACGATTATTACGTACCGATCAACCTTGGGGTAATTCCGTTATTTTTAGGCATATTATATGGAGGTCGTCGTTCAGGGCTATTTCTTGCAGCTGTGTATATCACAAGCCAAGGGCTGATTAATGGTTGGTCCACGATCGGCCTCATCCTGAATATGCTGGTTCTGGGATATTCGCTATTACCTTGGATCACCTCTAATTTCAGGAAAGGCTCCATGACCGAGAAGATTTGTTGGCTGTGGAGCGCGCTTATTCCGGCCATGCTGATTATTGTAGCCTCCCACGCGATTGAAGGAAAGGTTAAGAATGATGCTCTGAATCCGGATACGATATTGGTGACCATTTTGTATATGCTGATCGGCATTTTTTATTCTGGAATGATTGTGTATTGGATCGAATTAACCAATGAGCGTCTGGGCGCGGGCCAATATGATGTGAAGAACAGAGAGTGGTCATCGTTAACCAAAATGATGGAGATGATTCCTTTAGGGATGGTCGCGGTAGATCGAAGCGGCAATATCATCGCCTTTAATCAACCGCTTATCCGCAGCTTTCGAAACGTGTTTCCTAATCTGTCGACCAAGGATGTGATCGGCAGACCGTTGTTTGACTTATTAGATGGCATGATTCAAAAAGAACATCTGCGCAGTCGGTTTCATAGAGCGATAGATGGAATCGAAAGCACCGGTGAGATTATGCGAAGCGCTACCAGGGTGTATTCCACGGGCATTTATCCGCTTATACATAACGAGAACGGCGACATCTTGGGTGCGGTAGGTATTATGGAAGATATTACGGAGCTGGAGCGGCTTCGGACGGAATTTATTAATGTAGAGCGTTTAAGTTTGGTTGGCCAAATGGCGGCAAGCATTACCCATGAAATTCGCAATCCGATGGCTGTCGTGCGTGGATTCTTGCAGCTGATGCAGGAGAAGAGTCCGGATACGCTGGACCATTATTACCGGATTGTCATGGAGGAGCTCGATCGGGCTAACGGTATCATCAGCGATTTTTTATCCCTCGCCCAAAACCGGGTTGCAGAAAAAGAAGAGTGTCACCTGCATGACATTATACATGAGCTCAGTCCCCTCTTGTGGGCTGACGCGAATTTGCGCGGCCAGAGCATTGAGCTGAAACTCGGAACCGAAATTCCCCATCTGCATCTGAATGCCAAGGAGATGAAACAGCTGATTCTGAACCTGTGCCGAAACGGGATGGAGGCTATGGACGACAAGGGGACGTTGACGATCGAAACCCGGGTCGATGGGGATCAGGTCCTGCTTTATGTTGCGGATACAGGAATCGGCATCTCCGAGAATGAGCTGGAGCGTTTGTTTGAGCCTTTCTTTACGACGAAGAGCAAGGGAACGGGGCTGGGACTTGCCCTGTGCATGAGCATTGTACAGCGTCATCACGGGACCATTGATGTGAAGTCGAGGCTAGGGGAAGGAACGGTTTTCATTATTTCCTTTCCCGTCCACTCTTACCTGCAAAGCTTACCGGAAACCGAGAGCGCTGCCGCTTCCGAATAAACGGATTGGTAATTAGGCATTCTAAGGTAGAGCTTAGGGTAAAGGAGGGATTCGGATGAGTAAAAATGATTCCAAACAACAGGAGCAGCAGGAGCGTGAAAACAAAGAGCGCCGTGGCGAGCCCATCGTTGACAAGAAAAAAGATGGGGTAAACTATCCTGCTACCTAGTTCAAAGAATGAAACAATGAAAGACGGGCGGTATCCTATTTTGTGATGCTGCTCGTTTTGTATTTTCTTGCTTTCACTCTTTAGGATTGTATAATATAGATATCGATGAGCTGTTATAATTCGAACAATCTTGTTTATATAAGGAGTGAAGCAGTTATGGGTATGTCTTTTGACCGATATATGCGCGATATGGTTCAACCGATGCGGGATGAGCTGACTAGCTTGGGAATCAAGGAGCTGACAACGCCTGAAGAGGTGGAGGAAGTGCTTCCGGCAGCGAAAGGTACAACGCTGGTCGTTGTAAACTCCGTATGCGGATGCGCAGCTGGGCAAGCACGTCCTGGTGTAGCTATAGCGCTTGAGAATCAGGTGAAGCCGGATCATTTGTATACCGTGTTCGCCGGACAGGATAAGGAAGCAACGGCGAAAGCCCGCGAGTATTTTGCTCCGTATCCTCCATCCTCCCCATCGATTGCGCTGTTGAAGGACGGAGAATTGGTGCATTTTATTGAGCGTCATCAAGTGGAGAATCGTTCTGCAGAAGAAATCGCGGCGGATTTGACCGACGCATTCAATCGCTACTGCCAATAATCCGGCAGTTACATAGGCCCCGAAGCATTCGGCATATTCCGAAGCCGCGGGGCTTTTGTTATAGGAGCACAGCACTTCATAAAAGAGAGAACATACTGAAAGGAGTCATCTATCATGAGCCTACAAGAACAAATTATCGCCGAACTGGGTGTCAAACCTACCATTAATGTGGAGGAAGAGGTACGCAAGCGCGTTAATTTTCTGAAAACCTATGTGAAGAACTCGGGTACTTCCGGATTGCTGATCGCCATTAGCGGCGGGATTGATTCGGCGGTGGCTGCCGGTCTGTGCAAACGGGCTACTGACGAGCTTACGGAGGAGACCGGTAAGGAATACAAGACACTAGGGGTGTTCCAGCCATACGGCGAGCAGGCTGATATTTCCGACAGCTACGCCACGGCGAAGGCCTTCGATTTGAAATATACCGTCGAGACCAATATCGAGGAAGCCGTGAACGAGGTTGCACTGGAGGTAGAGCATGGCCTGAAGAATATCGGCGTCCATAAGCATATGAGCATTCCCGGCAAAGGCAATGTGAAAGCAAGGGTGCGTATGGTGGTACAATATGCGCTGGCATTCGAACAGAATTTGATCGTGGTCGGCACGGATCATGCTTCCGAGGCGATTACCGGCTTCTATACCAAGTGGGGCGATGGAGCAGTGGACATTACGCCGCTGAGTTCCCTGAACAAGCGTCAGGTTCGGATGCTCGCATCCTATTTGGGGGTTCCGCAATCGATTCTGGACAAAGCGCCTTCTGCCGGCCTTTGGGAAGGTCAGACAGACGAGAAAGAGCTCGGAATCAGCTACGAGGATAACAGCGATTATCTGGAAGGCAAGACGATCAATCCTGATGTTCAGCAGAAGCTCGAGAGCTATTACAATAAAACCGCGCACAAGCGCAATACGATTCCAGGCATCTAACATACGAATACCCAGCAAATAGCCTTCCGGAGAAATACCCTCCGGAAGGCTATTTATTTAGCGAGGCACCAGGTTAGGTATACATGATGTTGTAGGTCGGTTTGAGAACGCCGTTGGCATATTGCTTCATATCGACCAGTTCGAGTCTTAGCCGGGGTTTGACACTGCCGAACAACGGAACGCCGTCACCAACTATTACCGGGTTGACCTTTAAGACAAGCTGATCGATCAGTTGATGCTGAAGCAGGCTTCCTGCCAATTCCCCGCCGCCGCACAGCCAGAGCTTACCGTCTGTCCGTTGTTTGAGATTATGGATGTACGGGATGGCGTCCTCCTTGACTAACTCAACTTCATCATTGGATACGAATTCTAATGACCGTGAGAATATATAATGTTTGAGTCCTTTGTAACCAGGTTCACCCGGCTTAGCCCCCATCTTAAATCCAAACTCATAGGTTTTACCGCCCATCAGCACAGCCTCAAACTCCTGAATCTCTGCCAAGAAGTCCGGAACATGCTCCCCATCGAATAAAAAGAGAGTGCGGTCGATCCTCCCATCCATCATGGCTTGATCTGCGATAAAATAGTCAAGCGAAACGGCAACGTGATAAATCAATGAGCCCATAATATGCTTCCCCCTCAATCATGCTATTTTGTACAGTCTATATGGATAAAATTTGAAACACAACAATTTTATTTAATTCATGTTGTTGTAACACTGTTGGTCTCGCGTTGAGGTACATCGACTGATACAATAAGTAGGAGTATATTTTTTTGGACAGGAAGACTGGATCCATGAAGGAGAGCGGACGATTGTGATCTACGGAATCGGACATGACGTGCTGGACATGAAGCGAATGGAGATGTTAATGACAGGCCCGCATGGAGAGAGGTTCATGCAGCGCGTGCTTACGCAGGGCGAGCAGGTCATTGCCGCCGGCAAGGGGGCGAAACGCACGGAGTTTGTTGCCGGGCGCTTTGCTGCCAAAGAGGCGATATCCAAAGCCTTTGGCTCCGGAATCGGGGGTGTAATCGGGTTTCGTGACATCGAAGTGCTGCCGGGTGCTCTTGGCAGGCCTGAGGCACGTTTATCCCAGGAAGCCTGGGACCGCCTTGGAATGGAGGAGTCCGCCCATTATGCGATTCATTTGACGATTTCGCATCAGGCCACGCTGGCTTCCGCTTTTGCCGTGGTTGAGAAGATTTAAGTAAGGATAACGAAGGAGATTACTTATAGATGTATAACAAGGAACACAAACAATACTTCAGCCACGAGCTGCTGGATTGGTATGAGATCAACAAAAGGGATTTGCCATGGCGCAGGCACCGCGATCCCTACTATATATGGGTATCTGAAATTATGCTGCAGCAGACCCGGGTGGACACGGTAATTCCTTACTTCCACCGGTTTATCGAACGGTTTCCAACGATTCAGTCGCTTGCGGATGCGCCGGAGGACGATGTATTGAAATGCTGGGAGGGCCTCGGCTATTATTCCCGGGCACGCAACCTTCAGGCTGCCGCCAGGCAGGTGACAGAGCAGTATGGTGGCGTTATGCCGAGCGGCAAAGAAGAAGTGTCGGGACTTAAAGGCATTGGTCCATATACCTCGGGTGCCATTCGCAGCATCGCATTTAACATTCCTGCCGCAGCAGTGGACGGTAACGTCATGCGTGTGCTGTCCCGCTATTTTTTGATTGAAGAAGATATTATGAAGGTGAAAACCCGGACCAAGATGGAGGATCTGGTGCTGACGCTGGTTCCGAACGGGCGAGCATCGGATTTCACTCAGGCGCTGATGGAACTGGGGGCGTTGATCTGTACGCCGAAGTCTCCTAAATGTCTGGTATGTCCGGTGATGGAGCATTGTACAGCGCGGTTTGAGGGCAAAGAGGAGTCCCTTCCTATTAAGACGAAGGCCAAGCCGCCGCGTCCTGAATACCGCCTTACGGCGATTGTAGAGGGCACCGGCGTGCACGAAGGGAAGATTCTGATCCGTAAGCGTCCATCCACCGGTTTATTGGCAGGGATGTGGGAGCTGCCGCATGTAATTGTATCGACCGAAGGGAGCGGCGTACCGGCCGCGATGTCGGAGGAGACAACGATGAACCGATTGAGGGATGCCCTACTGGAAGAAGGGGTTCCGGTTCTGCCGATCGGCCATGTGATGGACGCTGAGCATACCTTTAGCCATATTCAATGGAATATGGGCGTGTACCGCTGTAAGTGGCACGAGGTTCCGCCGGCAGCCCTGCAAGCAGCAGAGAGTGCAGCGGCTTATGAGACAGGGGAGGAGAACTTTCGCTGGATTCACGTTCATGACATGGAACGTTACGCATTTCCGAATGTGTTCATTCGGATTCTGAACTCGTATTTCTCATCTTGAAGCCGAAAATCCCTTTGGAATGTAACAGCATGATATTGAAATAAAAAGGCTGCTTTCGCGGTAGACAGGGTCTACAGCGGAAAGCAGCCTTTTTGGTATGATATCGGTTTTTAGTTAAGCGATATTATTTCGCGTTATCGTAACGTTTGCCGACTTCTTCCCAGTTTACTACATTCCAGAATGCGGAAATGTAATCAGGGCGTTTGTTTTGATACTTCAGGTAGTAAGCATGCTCCCAAACGTCCAGGCCGAGGAGAGGAGTTTGACCTTCCATGATCGGGCTGTCTTGGTTTGGTGTGCTGGTTACTGCCAGTTTGCCGTCTTTAACAACGAGCCAAGCCCAGCCGCTGCCAAAACGAGTTGTAGCCGCTTTTGCGAAATCTTCTTTGAATTTATCGAAGCCGCCGAGCTCGCTGTTGATGGCATCAGCCAATGCGCCAGTCGGTTGTCCGCCGCCGTTTGGTCCGATAACTTCCCAGAACAGGGAGTGGTTAGCATGGCCGCCGCCGTTGTTGCGAACCGCTGTGCGGATGCTTTCCGGTACAGCGTCAAGGTTAGCGATCAGATCCTCAAGGGATTTGCCTTGAAGCTCAGGAGCGTTCTCAAGAGCAGCGTTCAAGTTGGTTACGTAGGTATTATGGTGGCGATCATGGTGGATCTCCATCGTCTGTGCGTCGATATGAGGCTCGAGCGCGTCGTTTGCGTAAGGAAGTGCTGGTAATTGAAATGCCATAGTAAAAACCTCCTGTAAATTTAGTTTTTGGTTATGATGAAAGGGCCTTCCTTCATCAGGAAGTCTTTATCATCCCGGAACAACGTAATATGTAATCCGGCTACACTACATATATTAAACCGTTTTGGGTGATTAAATCAACTTTTATGTTTGAAAAGTCGACAGAGGGCTAATTTCTTGCACGATGGAACGTTGTTTCAGCGCAATGAATATTAATGGAAAACTTTTCTTTGAAATTTGTCGTTATATATATAGTCTTGAACAAATCTATGATTAAACGTCGATATACAAGGGATATGTCGAGGTAGAAAGGGGTCGGTACATAACATGAATAGTACAAAGCTCAGAGTGGCTGCCATTCTGATGGCTGCCATTCTGGCTGCGGCACCGCAAGTGGAAGCTGCAGCATCTAAGACGCAGCCATCGCAAATCACGAAGTCGACTGCGCAGAAGGGTGCAGCGCTCGCCTGGAGCGTGAAACTTGGCAACAACGTCACGGCAAAGCTTGACCATGCCGACATATGGCAGCAAACCGGCACGAATGTGGCGGTATTTACACTGACTTATAAAAACGGAGGGAAAAGCGCAGCGCGCCTGGTATCTTATTTTCCCAAGGTGGTGCTTCCCGGCGGTTCCGTGACGGCAGCCAATCCCATTTCCAAGGATCTTACCAAGAAGAAGGTAGAACCCGGTCAAAGCCTGAGTGTAACCTACTATGCGAAGACCGATAGCAGCTCCTTGTCCGGCATGAAGCTGGTGATGGACGTATGGAATCCGCAGGTCAAAGGCTACCTGCAGCGTGTCGGAACGTACAGGATGCCGGCCAACTATTCAGCAGCCGTACCATCCGGTTCGAGCTCCAAGCTGCAACTTGGCGGCAGTCCGGTTACCGTACAGGCTGAATCACTGGAGATCATCAAGTACGACGGGAAGGTCATCGCCAAAGTCGGGATGTATATGACGAACCATGGCGGAAAGGTATGGAATGACCGCGGGTTCGAACCGTATTTGGTGACGGGAAGTGGCAGTTCATTCCTTCTGCGTCATGAGGCAGGAGCCGAGGGTGTGCCTGTTCAGCCGAAAGAAAAGAAACTGGTTTATTACATAACAGAAGTTCCCTCCTATCTTAAAACGACCGGTTTGCGTTTCTTGTGGACCGAAAACGATGAAACGCTGAAGCTGTCGTTGCCGGTCGCATCCTTCAAGCTGCCTGCGGCAACAGCACCAAAGTGGGATGTCGCGGCTGGCGCGGCCAAGAAGTTGACCATCAAGGGCATTCCGGTCGATGCCAGAATCCGCCAGGCTTCGCTGCGCGCCGCCGGGGGACAGGGCATATGGAATATCGAGATGGCCTTCAAGAACAAAGGGAAAAAATCGGTGGAAATTCCGGCCTACGAGTATGCGATTAAAGCATCCGAAGGCTCCTTCCATCCTTACACTCCGGATAACAAGGCGGGTTTGACACTCCGTCCCGGGGAAGAGAAAACGATGGTGATGGAAATAACACTTCCGCTTGATCTCAAGCAGGACCGGTTGAAGCTGCAAATGATCGGGGCACCTGGCCCTGTCAGCTCATCCAATCCGCCGGCGAGCTCGGGTGAACCGGGCAGTGAGACGACCACCGAGGTCCAGGAGTCATTGACCCTGCCGATTGCATATTTTGCCATCCCTTACCAAACGGAACGCAAATCATCGATCGGCGTGGAGTACGACGCGCAGACGGCCAAAGGATTTGCGTACACGCTGGAATCCATGCAGCGTCTGCCATGGCAGGATCAGGATCTGATCGTTGCGAAGCTGCGTCTGCGGAATACCCAGGAATCCAAATCGCTGCCGCTGCCTGAGCTTAAAGTAAACGTCACAGCGGACGAAAAAACGACGCTGGCCGGTTCGGAGGTTATTGCGGAGGAGCAGGGTTCCCTGATTCCCCCGGGGTCATCAACCGAGGTATATGTCATGGCGCGAATCCCTTATACCAAGGATATCCGTTCGCTCCGCTTTGAGCTGTTTACGCAGCAGGATACAGCCAAAACGTCGTTCCTTACCATGACCACGTCCGGCATGACGCAGTCGATCAGCACCTTGGAGAAAGGGAAGCCGTATACGGTTACCGCGATTGGTAAGCGCGCAGAGGCGCAGGAACGGCGGACGGTCATCTATGAAGGCGTGGACTCCGATATTGTCTATTCCGAGTTCTTGCTGACCAGCAATGAACAGCGCCGCGTTCAAGCAGCAGTGCTGAAGGGGTATTTCCAAAGCACGGATGGCAAGATCTACGAAGCAGAAACCATTCAGCCGGAAGCCTCGCTTCAGCCGGGATCCAAGCAGTCGATCGTCTTTTGGGCCAGAGTGCCGAAGGGGGCTGCAAGCGAACTGGGGCTTGCTCTGGGTACGGCAATGACCGGAAGCAAGCTTGCGGAGACGGGTAAAGACGCTACCGGTGTCATGGGCGTGAAAAAATTGATGCTGAATCCGATCAGACCAGCCGTAAGCTCCGGACTGACGAACCTCGATTGGTATCCTTACCACGTTTCGGTTACGAAAGCGGTAGGACATCTGCAGGAGGGCAGTTCTTCCATTCCGCTGAATATCACGTTTGATGTAAAACGCAGCGAGAGCATCGTTGCGGCGGACTCCGGCCACAAGTTGATTTTAATCATCAAAGACAGCCTC
Source organism: Paenibacillus sp. FSL W7-1332 (assembly GCF_037969785.1). NCBI lineage: Bacteria > Bacillati > Bacillota > Bacilli > Caryophanales > Paenibacillaceae > Paenibacillus > Paenibacillus sp. FSL W7-1332. The sequence goes on from NZ_CP150209.1 coordinate 1,024,119, forward strand.
GGACAGACACAAGAGCGTACGCTCACGCCAGGTACCGATATCCAGGTACCGGGCACCCGGTCGGTGTCGATGGAGCTGTCGGATGAGCAATACAAAAAACTTCGCGGCGGTTGGTTTAACTTAACCCTGGTGGACGAATTCCAGAATGAGCGGATCACGCTCGGCAGCCAAAGCTACAATCTGATATTCACGCCTACTGCAGTTCCTGACGAGGAGAGTTAAATTAAGAACCGGAAAGGAATAGCGAACATGTTGCGTTTGGAAAATGTATCGCACAGCTTTAAGAACGGTAACGAAGTGTTAAAGGTGCTCCATAATATCCAGTTCGAAGTCCAGAAGGGAGAGATGATTGCCCTGCTGGGCAGTTCCGGGTCGGGCAAGTCCACGCTGCTCAACTTAATGGCAGGACTGATGAAGCCGACGGAAGGCCATATTTATATTGCCGATCAGGATATTGTCCAATACGGGGAAAACAAGCTTGCTGTCTTCCGGCGCAAGCATATCGGATTTATTTTTCAGGCCTATGAGCTGATCCCGACGCTCACGGTTCGGGAGAACGTGGAGCTTCCCCTGGTCTTTCAATCCGTTTCTCCGTCCAAGCGCCGCAAGAAAGCGATGGAGCTGCTGGAGATGACGGGGATCGGCGATAAGGCTTCACTGTACCCGTCCCAGTTGTCAGGCGGACAGCAGCAGCGCGTCAGTATTGCGCGCTCGTTGATTACCGAGCCTTCCGTAATTTTTGCGGACGAGCCGACGGGCAACCTGGACACCAAGACGGAAGAAGAAATTATCCGAATTATGATGGCGCTGAATGAGTCCATGAAAACGACGTTTGTCATCGTTACCCATGAGATGGAAGTCGCTGCTCAAATGAAAAAAACGATTATGCTCCGTGACGGTTATTTGGTTCAGCCGGAGGACTATACAACGCCAGCAGCAGGACAACGGGGGCCAAACGCCCCTTCGTCCCTGTCTGGGGTCCCGGTTCATGCGGAGGAGGCAGGTGAGGTCAGCTGATAATTTTAGACAGCATACGGCTGGCATGGGGACAGATCAAACGCCGTAAAGTGGTGACAGCCCTGTGCATGACCGGTATTTCGATTGGATGCGCGGCTATTATCGTAGCGATCAGCATTGGCAACGGCGCCCAAAATTATTTGGAGACGGAAATTATAGGCGGCATGAAGCTTGACGAAATTACGGTGACTCCGCAGGGCTCAAGCGGGCAAGGGGAAGGCGGCGGCCCCGCGGTCGGAGCAGACCGTGGATTGCTGACAGATGATAAGGTTCAGGTGATTCAGGGCTTTGATCATGTCAAATCCGTTATAGCCACTAAGCAGCTCGGGTATTTTAGAGCCATTTCGTCCGACAACCTGATCAACGACGGCTTCAACGTGGTGGCCGTGGACCTGTCAAAGCTCAAAGAGCAGGGTAACAGGTTCAAGGAAGGCGGCCCGCTTGATCAGATCGGTGCTATGGTGCTCAATTACGGGGCAACAACCGGATGGAAGGATGCAGAGACGAGCGAAAGATTGATGAATATGATCAATACCGATCCCAACAATCCGAAGATATGGGAAGAATATCAGATGTATGAGAGCACCGTATCGGAAATGAACGGTAAAAATATTCAGCTGGAGCAGATGGACGGTGACAAGAAACAGCTTAGCCCGCAGCTTTATGTTGGAGGCGTGCTGGACGTGCCTACAGGGAGAGATGCCCAGTTTGCGATCTACGATCGTCAGGCCTATATTTCCTTTGATACGGCGGAATGGCTAACAAATAGTTTGAAACTGCAAAATGGGACAGCTTCGAAACAGCGGGTATACGATAGCCTAACCGTCAAAGTGGATGATCTGCAGCATATTAAACCGCTCGAGGAATTGATCTCAAAGCTTGCGCTTAATGCTAGCGACAATCTGGCTATGCGTGATCAGGTCACTTCCCAATTGGATACATTCAAAGCGATCGCTCTCGGCATCGGCGTATTTATCCTGTTATTGGCCTCGATATCGATCATCGTAGCGATGACGATGTCTACGCATCAGCGCCGCAGACAAATCGGCATCATGAAGGTTCTGGGGGCGAATATGCCGCAAATCCGCAACATGTTCATCGTAGAAGCCAGCCTGCTCGGTTTGCTTGGCGGATTGCTTGGCATCGTATTCGCATTTTTGATCATCAAGGGACTAAATTCATTCATTATGGCTTCGGCGGGCATGTCTGGGCTGCAAATTGCGGTTACGCTGGAGACGCTGCCGATCGGCATTGCATTCGCCGTGATGACCGGAATCTTCTCGGGGATCTATCCGGCGATCAGTGCAGCAAGAACGAACGCACTTCTGGCCATCAAGCGGGATTAGGATAATGAGTTTCGGAAAGGAAGCTAAATCGGTATGATAAAAAAAATCATAAAATGGACGGTTATCGTTGCCGTGCTGGGCTTGGTGGGATATTGGGGATATGGACAGGTGAAACCGAAAGAACCCGAGATTCCCATGATGGAAGAGCCGCAGGTCATCTCATTTCCCGTAACCGAGGAAAGCATCGTCTCGACCGTGCAGGTCAAGGGAACGTCCGAATACGGGCGGGAGACCAATGTGTACGCACCTTTTGAAGCGAAAGTGGAGTCTTGGAACGTAGAGAACGGCCAGCAGATCAAGAAAGGCGATGCGCTTTTTAAATTGGAGCAAACGGCCATTCGCCAGCAGCTTCAGCAGAAGGAAGCCGAGCTGCAGAAGCGGAAGCTGGAGCAGGAGCTGAAGGAGTTCACGTTAAATCAGGACCTCGATAACGCCCCGGCGTTAGGAACGGAGGCCGAGCGCCTTAAAATGCTGGCAGACCAGGAAAATGCTCGGCTGAGCAGTCAGCTGGACGAGGTTACCAACGATATTGAACGCCAGACGCTGGCCGACTTGAATGACAGGCTGAAGAAAGCTACATACCTATCACCTGCAACAGGCCTGTTTCTGTTCGATCCGACGCAGCAGCGGCCGCAATCGGTGACGGCGAACCAGTATATCGGCAAAATCGTCGACCTGGATTCTCTTCGATTAGTGGCATATGTCGGGGAAAACGATATATTCAGCATTAAGCAGGACATGGCGGTTGAAGTAAAGCTGCCGTCCATCAAGGATCTAAAGCTGAAGGGAAAGGTGCTGGAAGTGGCCAAATTTGCCGAGACGACGGCTCAGGAGAAGCAAACCTCCCAGACGCCACAGTTTAAGGTGATCATCTCGCTGCCGAAGGAAGATCGTTTGATCGGCGGGCTGACGCTGAACGGAGATATTGTAACCAAACGAAAAGATAAGGCGGTTGTGGTTCCAAAACTTGCCGTTATGACGGACGGAGGCACCTCCTATGTCATGGTGGACAAGGGAGGCGGTCAGATTGAACGGCAGGATATCGAGACCGGCTTGCAGACGCTGGATAAAGTCGAGGTTGTGTCAGGGCTGAAAGTGGGCGACACCGTCGTTCTCCAGTAAATATCATGAACGAAAACACAGCGTTGCTCAAAGGCATATAGCCTAGAGAACGCTGTTGTTTTTTTACTTGCCTATATCAACGATAGGACTGGGAAAGTCCGGTTATTTTATTAAACTATAGATCTCAATCAGAAAGAAAAGGCTTGGAAATTCATGGGTGTGATTTTAACAGTGAGCTAATGGTTTAACAGCAGGAAACAAACCTGCTATTCAACAAAAATATGGAATATTATCCAGCTAAAAAGATGAAAACGCTTCATATAAAGCGCTTTCAGAAGAAAACTCGTGAATTTACGAGAAAGATGTGGTTTAATGGACAAGGAAAGAGGATTTTCGGGTTTTTTGTAGTAACATAAATGTCAGGTTTGCGTTAACGGAATACTAGATTTTTGTAAACCGGGTAAACCGCATCATGCTAACGAAAAGGGAGATTTTGAAATGCATGTTCGTTCCTTTCAGTTGAGTGACTGTAACCCCGTAACCGAGCTTCTGCAGATTGCTTTATCGGAAGAATGCTACGAAAACACGATGGAGCCCTTCTCCAGACAGCTTGCTTGGGACTCCGATCTGATTATGGTGGCTGAAGAAAACGGTGAAATCGTTGGTGCCTTAATCGGTACGATCGAACGCAATCATGGTTGTTATTACCGCATTGCCATTCATCCCGACTACCGCAGAAAAGGGATTGGCAAAGCATTGATTTCGGCAATGGAACAGCGTTTTCAATCACGGAAAGTCAGTCGGATCATGGTAGCCGGAGACGAGCACAACGCCGCAGCCATGCCATTTTATGAAGCTATGGGATACGGTGCCAGCCAAATCCTGCGGTCGTTCCAGAAGCTCAGTATCCTTGGTCAATAGTAGTCATGACGAGAGCGGTACATACGAGCGGGCGCAAACGGCGGCCTTAAGCTTCGACAGAGATAAGAAACGACATTTTTTCGATATGAAGCATATCTTTCAGCCGTTGCAAATGGGTGGGAGATATGCTTTTCTATTAATGTACCTTTTTTGAAGGTGCCGCCTTTGATACCCGAAGGCGAAATCGAAGTAAAGTAGGTGTAGCATGGGACAAGTGATTTCTCCGGATTCAACTGAGCAGGGCGAGAACAACGGACCTCAGAATCAACCTGACAAGAAGAACAGCTGGGCTGCCGAGCTTTGGGATTGGGTAAAGACGATTGCGATTGCATTTGTTATTATGGTGCTTCTAAATATGTTTGTGTTCAACCTTTCTATGGTTAAAGGTGAATCTATGCAGCCGACACTGGTAGCATCGGAGCGGCTGTTTATTAATAAAGTGGTATATCGCTTTGCCGAACCGAGCCATGGCGATGTCATTGTGCTTAAGGACCCGAGCGATGGCCCGGATAAGAAGGAGTTTCTTGTAAAGCGTGTCGTTGGCGTACCTGGGGACACCATTGAGGTAAAGGACCAGAAGCTGTACGTAAACGGAGTTGCACAGCAGGAAGGATATACCGATGTCCCGATCGAGGACCCGGGCTTTGAGCCCATAACCCTGGAAGAGGGCCGCTACTTCGTTATGGGAGATAACCGCCATCTTGGAAAGAGCAAGGACAGCCGCATGTTCGGCAGCGTGAAGGAAAGCGACATCGTGGGCAGGGCTGAATTTATTTTCTGGCCGTTGTCCGAGATCAAAAAGCTGTAGCTGAAAAGACAGAACATCATCCCAGGAAAGGAGGCGCTGGAGAATGACCTACACACTCGGCTCGTATGCTCCTCCGCCTTCGGTATGGGAGGAGCTTAAGCAGGAGCTTAAGACCGTTGCACCGGAGCTTGGCATTGATGATATCGGCTTTGCTTCGGCGGAGCCGTTCGAATCCTTGAAGGGAATATTGCAAAACCATCGGGATAAAGGGTATGAGTCGGGCTTTGAGGAGTCCGATCTGGATAAGCGGGTTACTCCGGCCCTTCCCGGTACGAAGCCGAAGTCCCTGATCGCCATTGCAATAACGTACCACTCCAAGATGGAGAACCCGCCTAAATCAGAGCCTGGCAAGTACAGGGGGATTATGGCGCGGTCTGCATGGGGAAGGGATTATCATCAGGTTCTCCGCGAGGCCATGAGCCGCCTGGAGGAATACATTAAAGAACGCGTGCCGGATGCGAAGCTTGAAAGTATGGTGGACACGGGCGCGCTTGTTGACCGGGCGGTTTCGCAGCGAGCGGGGATTGGTTTTAGCGCTAAGAACTGCGCCATCATCTCTCCGAAGTTCGGTTCCTGGATATTCCTCGGCGAAATGGTAACCAATATTCCGTTTCCGCCGGATACGCCGGTAACCGAGGACTGCGGGGAGTGCACCAAGTGCATTGACGCTTGCCCAACCGGCGCGCTTGTCGGTCCCGGGCAGCTGAATGCCCAGCGCTGCGTTTCTTTTCTAACCCAGACCAAAGGGTTTCTGGACGAAGAAGCCATGCGCAAGATCGGTAACCGGCTGTACGGCTGTGATACCTGTCAAATTGTTTGTCCGAAGAACCGGGGCAAGAATTGGACTCATCAAGAGGACTTTAAGCCCGATCCTGAAAAAGCTAAGCCGCTGCTCCTGCCCATCCTGGATATGACCAACCGGGAATTCAAGGAGGCATTTGGAGATACTTCGGCCGCTTGGCGCGGCCGAAAGCCGATTCAGCGCAATGCTGTCATCGCGCTTGGCAACTTTAAAGATATTTCAGCCGTACCGAAGCTGAGCGAGGTACTGCTGAAAGACCCGCGTCCGGAGCTGCGGGGAACCGCTGCATGGGCTCTGGGCCGTATTGGAGGCGAAGAAGCGTTGAACAACTTAGAGAAAAGCATGAAATCAGAAGGGGATTCCCAAGTACGAGATATGCTGCAGCAAGCCTTGAATAAACTGAATACACCGAGTGAGAAAGAAGCGCCTGCCGGAGCTGCGGCTGATGCTTCTTCCGCTGGCACTCCTGCTGCGGGTTCCTCTAATGGGGACAAACCAGAACAGGAGAGTCCTGTTATTCAGGGAGTTGAGCCGATGGCCATCCCTGAAGGAGGACCGGAAATGCTGTATTACGATGAACTTCAATCTCCGATTGGACCGCTGACGGTCTGCGCAACGGAGAAGGGATTATGTCTTATTGAATTTGGCAGCTTCTATGTGAAGGAAGCGGTCATCCAGCAGTGGTCACGGACCTGGGCCGGTAACGGCGGCTACCAGCGTGACGAGGCAAGGTTAGCTCCTGCGATCACGCAGTTGAAGCAGTATTTTGCAGGGGAGCTAAAGGCGTTCGACGTACAGCTGGACATGCGCGGAACCTCATTCCAATTGCAGGTGTGGGAAGCGCTGAAGTCCATTCCTTATGGAACGGTGTGTTCCTATAAGGATGTAGCCGAATCCATCGGGCGTCCTAAAGCGGTTCGTGCCGTAGGCGGAGCGAACAACAAGAACCCGGTCCCGATCATCGTGCCATGTCATCGTGTGGTAGGTGCTGACGGAGCTCTCATCGGATATGCCGGCGGGCCGGAGATCAAACGCACTCTGTTAACAATTGAAGGAGCTATGCCAGGCCGAAAAGGGTCGTAAAGGATACAATATCCATGACTAGGGCCGCTCGCTGCCAAGTATCCGTTATTTTCATTTGCTGTGGCGAAAAGGACATGCTATGATAGGTTCGTATATGCGCCATTAAATGGTAAATATTAGTATAGTAGAAGGTGGTCAAGTGATGGATATAGTCATTCCGATTATTACATTGATCGTGGGTCTGGTTGGCGGATTTTTTATCGGCGTATTCTATCTCCGCAAGCAATTGGAGAAGATGCAGAACGATCCGCAAATGCTGCAGAAGATGGCAAAACAAATGGGCTATAACATGAACAGCAAGCAAATGCAGCGCGCACAGCAAATGATGAAAAATCAGCCTATGCCGGGTAAAGGGCAAGGCCGTAAACGCAAATCATAATGAAAAAAAGCCCGCTCCCGTCTAAATGAAATGACGGAGGGGCATTTCTATTTAAAAAGGCCGCTAACAGCGGCTATAAGTTAACCGTTTGCTTTTTCTATGGAACGAAAAAGGGGGATGTACCGTGGCGGGTGTAAAGGATTATGTGAACAATAAAGTAGGCGATAACCGGGAGCAGATCGAGTATCATGTAGAGCAAATATTGAAACTGATCGGTGAAGATCCCCAGCGTGAGGGACTCCTTGAGACACCGGCCCGTGTAACGCGGATGTATGAGGAGATCTTTGCGGGATACGAAGTGGATCCCAAGGATGTCCTCGGGGTTACCTTTGACGAGAATCATGAGGAATTGGTTATCGTGAAGGATATCGTATATTACAGCCAGTGCGAGCATCATATGGCGCCGTTCTTTGGCAAAGTCCATATCGGTTATGTCCCTAGCGGCAAAATCGCCGGTTTGAGCAAGCTGGCGCGTCTGGTAGAGGCGGTTACCCGCCGTCTTCAGGTGCAGGAGCGCATCACCTCGCAGATCGCTGACATTATGGTGGAGGCGCTGCAGCCAAACGGCGTGATGGTCGTTGTGGAAGGCGAGCATCTGTGCATGTGCGCGCGCGGTGTGAAGAAGCCGGGCAGCAAAACGGTCACGTCAGCTGTACGCGGTACCTTCCAGAGTGATTCTGCACAGCGTTCAGAATTTCTGTCTTTGATTAAAGACTAAGCAGGAACCAGACAATTGCAAAAGGCTTCGCCCACGGAGGCGAAGCCTTTTTTTGTGCTCAGCAACGAATGTGAACTCATATGTTAATCGATGCAAGGCAAGGGCTTCTTAAGAGGCCCCATCCACTTGTTTCATATACTGCACATATTGGATGAGTGCTTGTTTTTGCTCCTCGATATCCCGGATGCGGCGGGACATCTCCATGAAGAAGGTTTCAATCTGATCGCGCAGCACATTGGCGGATTGTCCCTTCCAATCCTGCAGACGGGCGTACATGACCCGTGCCTCCTGTTCGTCGGCCCGAATGGCTGCCAGCAGTCCTGATAGCTCGCGTTCGGCCTGAAGCAAATCATCCAGCTCCAGCAGAATCTCTCGACTCATCTCCATCCCTCCCGGTAGTTTTCGTATTGATGTTTACCCGCTGTTGTCTGTCCGTTCAAATAAATCCGCTTTGAATTTAATATACTGAACGATGTCGGTGGTATGCTGCAGATGCCATTGACTCATCGACATGATAGATGTATCCAGCTGCTGGACAATCGGCTGCAGACGTCTGCTGTGGCTGGAGAACATGTATTTGGAGAGACGCTGCCGGATTCCTTGGATTTCGGCATCACTTTGATGGGCGTGTGCTCTCCATTTCTCGGCTACGCTTCGCAGCTCGGCAGGGGTTACCTGGATGGTACCGGAGGAGCCTCCTGCGGAGCCGCCCAGGGCTCCCAGCGAGCCGCCCAAACCTAAGCCCAAATGGCTCAGCGGTCCGCCAAGACCAAACAAGAGATTGCCGTGAGCAGGGATTCTGGGCGAATCGACGGCTTTATCGGTAGAGCCGTCATAAAGACGGTTCGAAATGTAGCCATCCTCGAATCGATAGCGGTCAAGCTGATGATAATTGGGGCCGCCCAGTGTATTATCAATTTTTTCTTTTATACTGAGACCGTCATTGGCGTCTTTATAACTGGAGTCTATGTAATAGGTAGAACCGACATGGCCATCGAAGCCGCCGAGCGCGCCGCTGGCAATAATGTCGCCTGGATGGGCGAAATTAATGATTTGGGAATCGAATTCCCCGTTCTCTGCCTTTCTTCTGGCTTCAGGGGAGAGGCTACCGATGACCGACGGAGCACTGAAGGTGACAGCCGACATGCCCGTATAGGCGGCAGCATATTGCGCGTTGGCTCCCCCTAGGGAGTGACCCGTGAGGGTGAAATCAACACCCTTGTATTTCTCCTTCATTTCCAGCGCATAATCCTCGGCTTGATACAACTGGTTGGTTCCCAATATATCCGTTTTTTTATCGATCTGCCGCGATTGTTCACCGAACCAATCCGTGACATCGTTAATCCCCGTGGCTTCTTTGACTTTGTCTACATGGTCCGCCCAAGGTGGCCGAAATTCCGGGATTTTTCTTTTGATCTCTTCAATACCAATGTCCGCATCGGCCAAATAATCGGGGAGAGCATGGGATAAGTCTTTCCCTGCCTCGGTGCCCCGGTAAGCGATAACGGCCTGATTCGTTTCCTTGTTGTAAAAAGTTACCGCATCAAAGCCTGATATGCTGTTGCTCTTATAGTCCTCAAGGACTTCCCACCCAGGCAAGTCCTCAACGGTATCTTCTTTTTTCAGATCGAGATAAGCCGCTTCTGACATCAATCGGTACGTCTCGTCATCCACTTGCGGTGAACTCAAATATACTCCCTCCTTAACATGACTCAGCAGGATCAGAACCTTTAGTTACAGCCAAAAGGCAGCACAACCCATCACTCGCCCTTAATCGCTTTTCTGAGCTCCGGGTTCATTACGAAATTAGATGTCTCGCCTGTGTTGAAATCAACGGATATTTTAAAGGTTTGTTCCGGATGATCTACTACAAACCCTTCAAGGTTGACCTTGTCCGCTACAATAGAAGGCATCATCTCTTCTTTGGTAATCTCGACATCCAAGTTGTATTTCTCTTTAAAATGCTCAACGGCTGTGGTCTTAGCCTTCGTTATGACTTCGTCCGAGCTGTCGTCTGTATTGGCTTGGTTATTGTTCACTGGCTGGCATCCTCCAACAATTAAAATGATAAGCACAAAAGCAAAAATGAAAACACGTGATTTGAACCTACTGTTCACACTGACCCATCCCTTCAGTGGTGATGTTCTGCTCTTACAGGCATGCTGAATCTTGCAGTTCTAGTTTGGAACGCAGCGTTTCTCTTCGTTTCGCCTTAGGCAATGTAGAAGTGGCGCACCAAGCTTACTGTCATATCATAATCCAGCATATGGTAGCGTTCAACCGAATAAATAACCAGATATGTAGTAAAAAAGACCTAACAATAGGCTCGGGTTATTCCTTAGTTTTAATAATCTTGTCCAATTCTGGACTCATGACCAAGTGCCCGGTTTCAAGCGTTACCCCTTTGAATAAGGATAAAACCCTCCTTAAGCTCCATAATGAAGTAAGGAGGGCTATAGACATCATACCCAATATTAACCAATGTGAAGCAACCCAGCAAGGCTTTGAATTAAAAAGGCTTCCATTTCAGCTCACTGGCATGCTTGAAACGCTCCGCAACCGCTGGCCAGTAGACCACGTTCCACCAATCCTTGATGTAATCCTTGCGTTTACTTTGATGTTTGAGGTAGTAGGCGTGCTCCCATACATCCAGTGCCAGAAGAGGTACGACGTCCCACTGGGAGAGGTTCTGATGCTTCTCGGCCTGCAGAATTTCCAGTCGATGGCTGCGCGGACTCCAGACGAGGATCGCCCAGCCGCCGCCTTCCACTTTGTCCGCCGCTTCGGAGAAGTGCTTTTTGAAGCGATCGAAGCTTCCGAAATCCTTCTTGATCTGCTGGGCAAGCTCCCCGCCCGGTTCCCCACCGCCCTGCGGGTTCATAATGTCCCAGAAGATCGTGTGCAAATAGTGGCCGGCACCGTGAAAAGCCAGCTCGCGTTCCCAATGCTTCACCAGCTCGAAATCGCCGCTTTTTCTTGCCGCCTCCAGTTTTTTCTCCGCTTTGTTTAAACCGTCGACGTAGCTTTGGTGATGGATATCGTGATGAATCCGCATGGTTTTCTCGTCGATATGAGGCTCCAGCGCATTATATGCGTAAGGCAGCGGAGGAAGGCGATGTCCGCCAATCGGTACGGCCTTGCCGCTGTCTCCCATGCCTTGAATGGACAGATCAGCCTCAGAGCGAGATGGCGGTGGGAAGGAGGCCTCGTGAAGCGTCATGGATTGCACCGGCATCTCCACATCCATAAATCTCTCCAGCGCTCCAGCGGAGTTGAGCGTCTCCAGCGCGTTCAGGAAGTATTCGGACTCCCGAATCACATGGTGCAGCACCGTGCTGGCGAGCGGCACTTTCCGAACAGCCTCACTATGCTCCTTCAAGCCATGCAGTTGGCGGATGAACTCTCTGGATTGCTCGCAGGAAGCGCGCAGCAGCTGTTCGACCTGGGCCAGCACCTGCGGAGTAGGAGGCCCGTCATAACGGAGAATGTGGCGCAGAAGTTCGTCTGCTGCCTTTTCCGTGTCGGAGAACACCACGGCCCATTGATCCAGCATTTTGACATAGTCCGGCTCCAGCTCCGGCACAACGGCTTTGATGAGTCCGGTATGCTTCCTTTCCTGATGCTTCCAATAGCGGATCTCTTCGAGTAATCGTACCGGGAGCCTCGCTCCGTAAATAAATAACATGTCCGTTCCCTCCAGTATCAGGTTCACTAAACACACTATATTCACGTGACGGCCTGTATTATGAGGGGGAAATAAAAATACCCCCGCCGCATCAAAGCAGCAGGGGGAAGTGGATCGTATGATCAATAAAGCATCAGGATTCATCCGGTGTTTCGAGTTTTCCTAGAAAGGTGGATACTCTGCGCAGATATTCTTTAGGGTGCTCACGGAAGATAAGCTCATGATGCGCATCCTCTACAATCCAGGAATCCGAATCCGTATGGGTTTGGTTGGAAGCAATCTTCTCGGCGATCGGGTAAGGTGCCTTGTCGTCTTTCGTTCCGTGGATGAACAAGGTCGGGAACGGATAATCGTGCTTCTTCACCTCATTGTACGGGATCTGATCCAGGCTGGTGCCATTGAGCACCGGGAAGAGCAGCTCCAGAATCTCCAGGGACGGATGACGAGGAAGATTGATCTGGTTGTGAATGTTGTGGTAAAGCGTGTCCGGCTCCAATAAAAAGGCGCTGTCCAGAATCATGGCATCTACATCCTTGGTCTCAAGCCCTGCCTGCAGCGCCGTACCGGCACCCATGGAGAAGCCCCAGACGACAATTTGCTTCGCGCCGCGCTGCTTCACATGTTCAATGGCCCCGAGAAGCTGGCGTTTCTCTTCCTTGCCCCCGGTTGCCACTTCCTTGCTGGTCTGTGAGGCAAAACCGTAATCAAACATCAGCACATTAAAATTCATGTTGTGCGCGTAATGGGCGATATCGTACATCGGTACCCAGGTTTCCTCCCGGTTAGCGCCGTATCCGTGGCTGAGCACGATGGTTTTGGAGGAGTTCTCGGCCGGGATATACCATCCATTTATATTTCGTTTGCCGTCAATGGAGTGGAACGTGATATTCTCGTAATTCATATCTTTAGCAAGCTTGGGATTGGAGTAGAGCGGAGCAACCGTCGGATTCGACAAAACCCATGCAATATAGGCATGAAGCGCAATAAAACAGAAAACAAGGAAAAAAACGACAGATAATAACAACGCTAATATAATATGCTTTAAACGAACCAAGCCTGTCGACAGCTCGGCTGGCGTGTCATTTAATTGGGAGAGTGGGGCATTACTACCAGTCGTTGTGCTCATAAGTGGCCCCTCCTTACCATATAGTCTGGATTTGTTTCGTTAACATGAAAGAGTTGGAATTATAATAATCGTATGCCCGGATGCCTATAAAGTCAATGCAAATCCATAGATTGTAAGACAACTGTAAAGTCCCTGTCTCAATGGTTTACTTTTGAGAAGAATTCTCATATAATTCTTGTAACCAGGTTTCATAGAATGAAACAGGAGAGGAGCTGGTCGGGATGGAAGACCGTAAATTGACGGTGCGTGCTGTAGAGCGGGCGCTTGATATATTGATGTGTTTTACGAAAGACAGTGAACTTGCCCTCACAGAGATTTCTACCCTTATCGGATTACATAAAAGTACCGTTCATCGGCTGCTAACAACGCTGGAAGACAAAGGATTCGTTGTGCGTAACAAAGAGACGGAGAAATATCGGCTCGGCTTGAAGATATGGGAGCTGTCCATGCATCTGTCTCAAAGCGACGACCCGGCGATTCGCCTTCTGCCCGCGATGGAGGCCTTACGGGATCAGCTTGGGGAAACGGTGAGCTTGTATTTAAGAGACGGTTCGGATCGTCTTCGGATTCAAGCGGTTCAGAGCAACCAGGGCATTCGGCGTGTCGCCCAGGTCGGAGTGCGACTTCCGTTGTCGGTTGGCGCTTCCAGCAAGGTACTGGTGGCCTTTGCGCCACCGGCCGATCAGGAGGAGCTGCTGAATGCGCCGGATTGGCCGGAATCTGTCGACCGGATCGTTTACCGGCAGCAGCTGGCCGAAATACTGGAGAAGGGATACGCGATCAGCATCGAAGAGCGCGAGCCTGGAGCCGCTGCGGTATCGGTACCCATCTTTGACCGGAATGGTCAAGTGGCGGCAGCACTGTCGATGTCAGGGCCAGTCACCCGCCTGTCAGCGGAAACGCTTCGCGAACATGCGCCAATCCTGATGGAGGCGGCACGGGAAATGGGAATGATGATTTAATTCATTCTATTGCGAGAGTGCGGACAGCATCACTATAAGTTATTGAATGACCGGGCGGCCCCATGTGATACAGCTGCCCGGTCATTTTTTATGCGGGGAACGAGCGTTCGATAACGAGCAAAAAGACCTTACCCATGATCTTGGTGATCGTAGGAACGGTCCTTTTTGCCGTGACGGCATCGCTATGTAACAGGCAAGGCCCAGCTTAAGTCAGCTTCGTGTTCTTTTCCTTCATTTTCTGATTAAGGATCTCTTGAAAGGTGAGGGCTTTATCCGTCGTTTCGTCCTTCTTAGGCGCTGCCACCGGCTGCGGCCGTTGGTATTGATATTGGAACGAAGCTAACGTATGTATTTTGATCATAGGTACTTTCCTCCTGGATATGGATTTTCCGGAAATGCTTTTTTACCAATTAACCTTATTGGCGTCATCCGAAACGGAAAATCCAATATTCAGGAAAAAAGTACCGAAAAATAACAAAATCCCCATCATCCATAAGCGGATGATGGGGATTTGTTCCTAAGGCTAAAGCGCCTGTAGGGTGTGTCTTATTGGTTCGATGCGATCATTTGACGCAGTACCGTTTGGAGGATACCTCCATTGTGGTAGTAGTCCACGTCCACCATGCTGTCGAGGCGGGCGATAGCTTGGAACTCGAATTGGGTTCCGTCTTCACGCGTAACGACAACGGTCAATTCCTGACCAGGCTTCACATCGTTGCTGAGGCCCAGGATATCGAATGTCTCGCGGCCGTTCAGACCAAGGCTCTTCCAGCCGTGACCTTCCTGGAACTGGAGCGGAAGAACACCCATGCCCACAAGGTTGGAGCGGTGAATACGCTCGAAGCTTTCAGCCAGCACGGCTTTGACGCCGAGGAGATACGTACCTTTTGCCGCCCAGTCACGGGAGCTTCCGGTACCGTATTCTTTACCGGCGATAACGACGAGGTTCTGTCCGCCTGCTTGATAATTCATCGAAGCATCATAGATGGACATCACTTCTTCCGTTGGCAGGTAAGTCGTAACGCCGCCTTCCGTCCCTGGAGCTACCTGGTTACGGATCCGGATGTTAGCGAAGGTACCGCGCATCATGACTTCGTGGTTACCACGGCGGGAGCCGTAGGAATTGAAGTCTTTGCGCTCCACGTTGCGGTCGCTCAGATATTTACCGGCCGGGCTGTTCACTGCAATGTTACCCGCTGGGGAGATATGGTCCGTTGTAACGGAATCGCCCAAGAGAGCCAGCACGCGCGCTTCCTTGATGTCCTGGATGTCGTTCAGGCCGTTGCCCAGGCCTTCAAAGAATGGCGGGTTCTGGATGTAAGTGGATTGATCGTCCCACTCGTACAGTTCGCCTTCAGGAACAGGAATCTTGTTCCAACGCTCATTGGCGGTAAACACATTCTCGTATTTCTCACGGAAAGCGTCAGGGCTAACGGCTTGACCGATCGCTTCGCGGATTTCCGCACTCGTTGGCCAGATGTCTTTCAGATAGACAGGCTCATTGTTCGGATCGTAGCCGATCGGTTCGTTCTGCAGGTCGATGTTCACTGTGCCTGCCAGAGCGTAAGCAACAACCAATGGCGGCGAAGCCAAGTAGTTGGCTTTGACTTGAGCATGCACGCGGCCTTCAAAGTTACGGTTACCCGACAATACGGCGGCTACCGTCATGTCGTTGTCGGCAATCGCTTCGCTCACTTCATCCGGCAATGGACCGGAGTTACCGATACAAGTTGCGCAGCCATAGCCTGCAACATAGAAGCCGAGAGCTTCAAGGTAGTGCAAGAGACCGGACTTCTCGAGGTAGTCGGTTACGACAAGGGAACCTGGGGTCAAGCTGCTCTTCACATAGCCAGGCTTCGTCAGGCCGCGTTCAACGGCTTTCTTCGCCAGGAGACCTGCGCCGAGCATAACGCTTGGGTTGGACGTGTTCGTACAGCTGGTGATGGCTGCGATAACAACGGCACCCGTTCCCATTTCACTGGTAGAGCCGTCTTTATGATTGACTTTAACGGTTTCCGCAATTTTCTCATCGCTGAGGCCGTATCCGCCTTTGTCGATTGGCGTACGGATGATATCGTTAAAGTTTTGTTTCATGTTGGTAAGCTCGATACGGTCTTGCGGACGCTTCGGTCCAGCCAAGCTCGGTACAACCGAAGCGAGATCCAATTCGATCACATCGGAGAACTCAGGGTCCGGCGTATCTGCCGTACGGAACATGTTTTGCGCTTTATAGTAGCTCTCCACGAGCTCAACCTGCTCATCGGTACGGCCCGTATTCCGGAGATAAGCCAAGGTTTCGCTATCAACCGGGAAGAAGCCGATGGTAGCGCCGTATTCCGGAGCCATGTTGGCAACCGTTGCGCGGTCAGCCAGGCTGATATTAGCAAGACCAGGACCGTAGAATTCTACGAATTTGCCTACAACGCCTTTCTTGCGGAGAAGCTCGGTTACTGTGAGGGCAAGGTCGGTCGCTGTTGCGCCTTCCGCCAGGCTGCCCGTCAGCTTGAAGCCGATAACTTCAGGCGTTACAAAATACAGCGGTTGGCCGAGCATGCCGGCTTCCGCCTCGATACCGCCTACACCCCAGCCCACAACGCCAAGACCGTTGATCATGGTTGTATGGGAGTCCGTACCTACGAGGGAATCAGGGAAGACCAGCGTTTCGCCGTCAACCGTCTTCGTAGCCGCTACGGAAGCAAGGTATTCCAGGTTAACCTGGTGAACGATCCCCGTTCCCGGAGGAACTGCGCGGAAGTTGTTGAATGCCGTTTGAGCCCAGCGGAGGAAGCGGTAACGCTCTTCGTTACGCTCAAATTCAAGCTTCATATTCGTTTCCAGAGCTTGATCGGTACCAAAAGCGTCAACCATGACGGAGTGGTCGATAACGAGGTCGACCGGAACGAGAGGGTTGATCTGTTTAGGGTCGCCGCCGGATTTTTTAACGGTGTCACGCATAGCTGCAAGGTCTACGACAACCGGAACACCGGTGAAGTCCTGCAATACGATACGGGCAGGAATGAACGGAATTTCCTTGTTGTTGTCGCGTCCTTCATTCCACTTGGACAAGAGTTTTACGTGATCTTCGGTAATTGCACGTCCGTCGAACTGACGCACGGCTGCTTCCAGCAGCACCCGAATGGAGAAAGGAAGCTTGGATACGCTGCCGTATCCTTGCTCTTCGAGAGCCTGCAGGCTGAAATAACGGTAACTTTTACCGCCCACCTCCAGGTTGCGGGAGATGGAGAATTGATCCTTTGCTGGCATTGATGAACCTCCTTAAGTCATTTCATAAATCGAATAAAGACAGTTTGAGATAAATCCTCTTTCGTTTCACTAGGTGAAACCTAATTTCATAAATTAACTACTTTAAGTATACCGTTTTCAACTCGCTGCGTAAAGCATTTTTTATAGAAGAAACGTATTTCAAAAAGGTGAAAACAAGCCTGTTTTTTACCCGAATACAGTCGCTGTGATCCCGGTGTTTCTGTATTCTCTTGACCGAAGTACATAGCCCGAACATTTTCTTCATATAGTTGTGATAGGGAACAGCGTGAAAGGCAAGGTTAGAGGAGGAGAGTAGATGAACAGTCTGAAGCAAGCAGAGAAGCCTTGGAAGCAAGCTCTATATATTTACGTCAATCAATATAACCAAAATCGCGTGGACTATTCTTCAGGCCTGAAAGAGCAGATTGTAGCGGATCTGAATTTCCTGGTAGAGAGAGGAGAAAGGCAGTTTCGGCTGCAGTCGTGGTATGCGCAGCGGGAGGCAATGCCGCTTAAGAGCGAGACTCGTGCCCGCCTCCTGCGCATTCTGAGGGAGACGGAGGATGATGTGGTCGCGGACGTGCGGCTTCACAGCGTATTTTATTATGAAAAAAGAGGGATGACGCACCGGGAGGATACGGTTTTTAAAGAGCGGCTGACGCTGATCCGGGACGGGGATGCCTGGTTGATCGTAGGCATCGAACGTCTGCAGGATGAACGCCATCCCCTGCAAAGAGCCGATGTTCCGGCAGCAGGCGCGGATGTGGCTGGTAGAGAGCCGTCGACTCCCTTTATGAACGGACGCGTATACGCCGCCGGCAGCAGCCCGCGGTCCGGCCGTTACGAGCGTGAAGCCGCAGCTGCATATGCCGACCGTTGGTGGGATTCCGGGAATCCGGAGTTTGAGGAATTTGACGTGGATTGCACGAATTATATCTCCCAGTGCCTCTTTGCAGGCAAAGCCCCAATCCACTATACTGGTAAAAGAGAAACGGGATGGTGGTACAAGGGGTACGTAAACCAACGGGAATGGTGGAGCTACAGCTGGGCGGTATCGAACAGCTTTGCGCATTATTTGAACGCCAGTGCCTCGGGGCTGCGGGCCGAGCGGGTGGAGCGTCCCGAGCAGCTGATGCTGGGGGATGTCATCGTATACGACTGGGATGGTGACGGCGCGTTTCAGCACAGCACCATCGTGACGGCGTTTGACGCGGGCGGTATGCCGCTCGTTAATGCACATACGGTGTCCAGCCGTCATCGCTATTGGGACTACCGGGATTCCTACGCTTGGAATGATAACACCGAATACCGGTTTTACCATATCCCCGATTATTTTTAAGATGACAGCATGTCGTGCTGCAATACGGACAAGAGAGAGGTTAACATGGGACAGGATAAATTGACGGTAGGTTTAGTATACGGGGGTAAATCCGGCGAGCATGAGGTGTCGCTATCCACGGCATTCGCGGTCATGAACGCTTTTGATTTTGATAAATATGAGATTGTTCCGTTTTATATTTCCAAGCAGGGCAGCTGGAGAATCGGCAGCAAGCTGTCGGCTCCTTTTGCCCAGCTGGAGGAATTGAAGCTGGCTGAAGGGGAAGGCACGCAAACCGCGCTGAACGCCGTGTTCAGCAGATTGTATGGCCAAGAGAGTCAGGCGGTGGATATTATGTTCCCGCTGCTTCACGGGACGTTCGGTGAGGACGGAACGATTCAGGGACTGTTCGAAATGGCGGACATTCCTTATGTGGGAACCGGTGTGCTTGCGTCGGCAGCGGGGATGGACAAAGTCGTGATGAAGAAGCTCTTCGCACAAGCAGGGCTGCCGCAATGTGAGTACTGTTATTTCAATCGTACCCAGTGGGAGCGGAGCCAGCATGAAGTGCTGAAGGATATCGAGGATAAACTCGGTTACCCGAGCTTCGTCAAGCCGGCCAACCTGGGTTCAAGCGTCGGGATATCCAAGGCTAAGAACCGGGAGCAGCTTAAGGCGGCGATTGAATCCGCGCTCCGGTTCGATGACAAGATCATCGTAGAAGAGTTCGTGGATGCGCGCGAAGTGGAGGTCAGCGTGCTCGGCAATGATGAGCCGATGGCATCCGTTCCGGGTGAAATTGTCTCTTCCAGTGAATACTACGACTATGCGGCCAAATATACGGATGGACAATCACAGATGCAAATTCCGGCCGAAATCGAGCCGGATACGGCTGATCGTCTGCGCGACCTCGCCATTACCGCGTTCAAAGCGATTGAAGGCGGCGGCATTACTCGGGCCGACTTCTTTGTCCGCCGTTCGGACGGCGCGATTCTGATCAATGAAGTGAACACGATGCCTGGCTTTACGCCGTTCAGCATGTACCCGCTCTTGTGGCGGGAAACGGGCGTGTCCTACCGCGAGCTGCTTGACCGGATGATCGAGCTGGGTCTTGAGCGGTACAACCGCAAGCAATCCCTGATTTATGAGAACCAGGCGTAAGCCGTCACAATAGGATATGAAACACCAGGGGGAGTCCGCGCTATTTAATACGGCTCCCCTTGAGTCTAATATTATGGGATGAAAGGAAGATACGTATTATGGGATTTCAAACCGAATTCAATTCCGTTTGTAAGTTTAAGAGTGAGCAGGAGCTCTATGAGCTGCTGGAATACGGCCGCGGTAAAATGCTGAAGGACGGGCTCCGGGTATTTCCGACAGGACAGAAGGTTATTGCTTATACGCCGGATAATCAGGCGGTGGCCATCGTCCTGATCACTGCATGCGTATCGGAGATTAACTTCCAGGGCCGCGAGGTCACTTCGGTCGAACTGCAGCTGATCCGCAAATTGACGGATGAGGAAGCACGCGTACAAACAGCGCTGGCTCACGAAATGTTCTTTGGAGATCATGCATGATTGTCCGTTTCGGTTATGTAGCCATGTCCACGGTCGTGCAGAATGCTTCTCCTTCCAAGACGATGACCATGAAGAGTTTTATGAAGCTGAATGACCGTGAGGCCGGCTTACACAAACTGGAGCGGATCGCGAATGAGAATCTACATAATACCCTTCGGCTTCTAAAGCATAATGCGGCTCACGATATCAAGGTGTACCGCTTCTCGTCCAAACTGATTCCGCTGGCCACGCATCATGATATGCAGGATTGGAATCCGTTCCCGGCTTTGCGGGAAGGCTTTCAGGCCATTGGGGAATTCGTGAAAAAGCACGGAATGCGGGTCTCCTTTCATCCGGATCATTTCACGGTGCTGAGCACGCCGCGTCCCGAAGTGCTGGCCAATTCGATCCGTGATCTGGAGTCGCACGTCCATATGCTGCGGGCGATGGAGCTGCCTGCTTCGATGAAGAACAACATCCACATCGGGGGAGCTTATGGGGACAAGCCCTCGGCAGCGGCGCGATTCGTTGAACATTTTCATGAGCTTGCGCCGCACATCAAGGAACGATTGACCCTTGAAAATGACGATAAAACCTTTACCGCCCAGGAAACGTTGGCCGTATGCAAGCAGACCGGGCTGCCGATGGTACTGGACATTCATCACCAGTGGGTCAATAACGATGGCGAGGCACCCTGGGAGCTGTGGCCGGATATCCTTCGCACCTGGGAGACGCCGCTTGCGCAGGCCGATTCGGACCGGGCGCAGCCGCTCCCGCCCAAGATTCACGTATCCAGTCCCAAGAGCCCTACCGATATCCGCAGCCATGCGGATGGGGTGGATGTCGTGCCATTGCTGGCGTTTTTACGGAATATTGCGGGGGCTACGTCGAAGGTAGACGTCATGATTGAAGCGAAGATGAAGGACGGCGCCTTGTTTGATCTGATGAAGGATTTGGGAGATTATACGGAAGAGGGCGTAACCATTCTCGACGGTGCTTCCATCGAAGTAAACCCATAACCGGGTAAGATGAGATTGTTAACACTTGCAAGTTGATGGATTTTGGGTTACGTTGGAAGTATCCAAACAGAGATTCCCCTTAACACATGACATCGGATAAAAAAGTTCGTTCTCGCCAAGCATTCAGGTGCACAGCATAGGACGGACTTTTATTGAAATAGGCGGAATTTTCGCATGGTTGCCCTTTCGATTACCGCCATGACTGAATAGGATGTAGGGATTGTCAAAAATCACTAGATTTATATAGAAAGTAGAGTGAATGCTTTGAACGAGAATGAAAAGATTCCTTATGTTGTCAGCAGTAAGAGCTACACCGCCGTTGCGATTAATTGCGCCGCCAAAGCGGGAGAGTGGATTAAGAGCAAACTCGGTACCGTCAAGCAGTTGAGCACCAAGTCTTCGGCACAGGATATCGTAACCGAGGTGGACAAAGGCGCGGAGCAGATGATCCGCAAGCTGATTTTGACGCACTTTCCGGATCATGCGATCCTCGGAGAAGAAGGGGTTGCCCCGGGTAGCGATGCCTACAATAAGGCACTCGAGGACGCCAAGGACGAAGAGTATCTCTGGATTATTGACCCTGTGGACGGAACGACGAACTATGTTCATGGATTTCCGTTTTACTCCGTGTCGATTGCACTGGCTCATCATGGAGAAGTCATTGTCGGCGTTATTTACGACCCTTCCCGGGACGAGTTGTTTGTTGCGGAAAAAGGAAAAGGAGCCTACGTTCACGGCAACCCTACCTATGTTTCCAAGGAAGATCAATTGTCGGACAGCTTGCTGGCCACGGGCTTCCCGCTGGACAGCACGGTCAACCTGCCGCTGAATATGGCGGAGCTGCAGGCGCTGCTGCCGATGGTCCGCAATGTAAGAGCAGGCGGCTCCGCTGCGCTTCATCTTGCTTATGTGGCTGCCGGCCGCCTCAGCGGATACTGGGAGCACGGCTTGAGCGCTTGGGATGTTGCTGCAGGCGCACTATTGGTTCAGGAATCCGGCGGTAAAGTAACCGATACGGAAGGAAAGCCATATGATCTGTCGGTGCGTCATTTGGCGGCAACCAACGGGCTGATTCATCAGCGTTTTCTGGATACACTAAAAGACGCCGGCGAAGCTTTGGTTCGCTAAACGGCCAGGGACGACAGAGAAATGCAGGTCACTTACAACCGCTTGATAAAGGAGTGTGCTTACGATGAATGAGAAGTCGGATCAGGATTTGGAGCGCCAGCTCAGCGAGATGTTGACGGACGGTGAAATGCAGAAGGAGGATCGGGAGAAGGAGGAGCGCAGGCTTCTCTCTCCGAAATACGAGATCCGGATTCAGACGCAGCTTGATCCTATTGTGGAAGAGACGCAGAAGTACCGCAGCATGGCGAAGGAAGTGGATGATCGCTATGACAAGTATATGGATAAGGCAGTTAAGAAGGATAAGCCTGAGGATTCAGGTGAAGAAGCTTGATAGCGCTTTAAGGGATGGGTTGTTTACGAAGCGGGACATCTCCATTTGTTAAAGACCCGAACCAGGAATGGACAGCATAGAGCGTGCTGTCCATTTTTTTATGATGGCTGGCCAAGATCACACTGTTCTAGGCTGGCTCAAGTTGGTGTGACTATGGTTGACCTTGACCACATAGGGGGGAGATCATGCGAGTTCGGATTCAAATATGTCATGTTCTGGGAGGCGCATCCGAGGCAGCCTCCATGCTGCTATGGTGCATCCTTATCTTTTTCAACCCTTATTCCGATGAGACCAGCTGGAAACCAGCCTTAACTACGTTCGTTATGCTGTTTTTTCCAGCCAGCTTGGCGATGCTCGGGGTGCTTTATTCCTACCGGTTGCTGCTGCTGGTTGCTTTTGGATGGTCGATATTGCCAAGCCTGTATCTGGCAGCCACGCCTGGGATATTTGCTTGGTTTGGAGCTACATCTCTTGGCTATTTATTCGCTTATCTTCTCAGGAAACCTTATCGTCCTGGTTGAGTTCAGTACCATTCATAGGTTGCTGGTGGTAAAATAAGGCTGTACTAAGATATTGACGTTGAGGGAGTGAAGGCATGTTCAAACAATGGAAGAAGGGGCTGGCGGCAGTAACCGGCACCTTGACGCTCGCGGTGGCACTGGTTGGACCGAGCGTTGCGCCGGCTTATGCCGATGAGGTTACAGCCAAGGATACATATCATATTGTAGCGCTGGGGGACTCGTTGACTGTCGGGTATGAGCCGGGAATGGATCTGAACAGCAAGCCTTACGGTTTTGTTGACCGGCTGTATGAGCAAGGTTTGTTCCACGGCCGGACCGAGGTAACGAATCTGGGGATCGGCGGATTGAAAACCGATGGGCTGAACCATTACGTCAAGGCCGTCTTGGATGAACGCGCAATTACGGCGGAAGAGCTGCAGCCTGGGCTAAGCGGCATCGATCCACGCACGAAGCAGATTGGCGCTGACGCAGCGAAAGCCAAGCCGATTATCGCGGGTGCGGATCTGATAACCATTACGATCGGCGGCAATGACATGATGAGTCTGGTCAGTACCGTGGAAACATTAAGCGATGAACAGTTGAAAACAAAGATGCAGGAACTGTTCAAGATCTATACCGATAATGTCTCATCCGTCATTACCAACTTGCGCGCCATCAATCCGGATGCCGCAATTGTGGTGGCGGACCAGTATAATCCAGTGCCCAAAGTCGCTGACGAGATCGCATATGCTAAACTGCTTGCAGCATCCGGAGAGTTTACGAAGCTGGTGGAAGGCGTAGCTGACAGTTTTGCCACTCAGGGCGTGAATATTAAGGTAGCCCATGTGGCGAAGAAGTTCGTGGGCTCCGAGCTGACGATGACCCATATCCTGAAAGACGATATTCATCCGAACCAATATGGATATGAGACGATGGCCGGTGTGTTCGCAGAGACGATCTGGGGCAGCTACAAGAATCCCGCTGTTCAAGAACAGGGGCAGCCGATGCGCATCATCGTGAAGGGGCAGGAGCTGAACACGCCGTATAAGCCGATTCTTCGCGATAATCTGAATTACGTAGCGATACAGGATATCGTAGATGCAGTGGGGGCGACGACCACATGGGAAAATAAAACGTCCAGTGCAACGATTACGTTTGGAGATCAGACGGTGGTAGTGAAGATCGGTGCCAAAACCGTTCAAGTTAACGGAACGGCTGTACCGATCGATACGCCGGCTTTCCTGCAAAAAGTAGGAAAAGAGGATAAAACCTACGTCCCGCTCGCGGTGATTGCATCCGGTCTTGGTTTTGACGTTCAATACAGCACCAAATTGCGTACCGCATTCATTAATTTGTAATCCCATAAGCAAGCTGCATCGGCTGGAAGGAGCCGATGCAGCTTTTTTTGTCATTAGCGTTTTTGTGATGTTTTTAACATAAGTAACTCCAGGCAGATGGTACAATACGACATCATTTCCTTTCATCGGTTTGATATCAGATCAGATTTTTAACCCATTTCAATGACATATGGAAAGTGGCAGATCCGTGAAATGGGCAGGGGAAGGCTTATGGAATGTCGAATCTTGGAAGAAACATAGATAGGGCATGATAGGGGGATCAAGGAATGAATGGACCGATGATCGTTACGTTGTCTGTTTTGGCCGTGGCATCCGCATTGTTCATGTCGGGAAAAGTGCGGTCGGATTTGGTCGCGATCGGCGTGTTGATGGTACTTATGCTAACGGACATTTTAAGTCCGGCTGAAGCCCTTTCGGGCTTTTCCAATTCGGTTGTCATCATGATGATCGGTTTGTTTGTTGTGGGCGGGGGGATTTTTCATACCGGATTAGCCAAGATGGCAAGCGGAAAGCTGCTGAAGCTTGGAGGGGGAAGCGAGACCCGGCTCTTAATTATGATCATGCTGGTAACGTCGCTCATTGGCGGATTCGTCAGCAATACCGGCACGGTAGCGGTCATGCTGCCCATTGTTGTCAGTCTGGCGTTCAGCGCCGAGATTAGTCCGGGGCGGCTGCTGATGCCCCTTGCTTTTGCCAGCAGCTTGGGGGGCATGCTCACGTTAATCGGCACACCGCCGAATCTCGTGATTCAGGAGACGCTGATCAACGCAGGATACGAACGGCTGTCGTTCTTTGCTTTTTTGCCGATCGGACTTGTCTGTTTGGCAACGGGGATCCTCGCGATATTGTTCCTTCGCCGTTTTCTTCCCAGCAATGAAGAAGGGGGTGCAGGTAAACAGGGCGGGCGCTCGCTTCGAGAGCTGGCCAAACAGTATCGGCTGACCCAGAACCTGTATCGGATTCAGGTTAGCGCCGATTCCTCCATTCGATCCAAAACATTGCGGGAGCTGGACATTCCGGCGAAGTTCGAAGTGAACGTCATTGAAATCCGCCGTAAAATGTCGGCCAAGAATCAATTCTTCAAAACGATCAACCAGGAAATCGCCGGTCCCGAGACCGTGATTGAGGAAGACGATATTCTGTATGTGAACGGCCCGTTCGAGAGGGCCTCGGAGTTTGCGGAGACGTATGGACTTGTCATGCTGGACCAGCGTGTACCCGAGCATCGAAAGCGTACGGAGGAGTCGCAGTACGCCACGAGTGACGTCGGCATTGCCGAGGTGATGCTGACTCCGTCCTCTCGCCTGATTGGCCGGCTCGTCAAGCACTCGGGTTTCCGCGAGAAATATCGGGTGAACATATTGGGGATTCAGCGAAAAGAACAGTATCTTCTGCATCATCTAAAGGAAGAGAAAATGCGCTTTGGCGACGCGCTGCTCGTTCAGGGAACATGGAAGGATATAGCCCTTCTGGCGGCCGAGCAAACGGATGTCGTGGTGGTGGGGCAGCCCGTGGAAGAGTCGCGCAAAGTGACGATGGACCACAAAGCGCCGATTGCGGCCGGGATTATGCTCTTGATGGTGATCCTGCTGGTGACCGAATGGATTCCGGCGGTGGCCTCCGTGATGATTGCCGCGGTGTTGATGGTGGTGTTCGGATGCGTGCGTAACATGGAGGAGGCCTACAAGACGGTCAACTGGGAGAGCATCGTACTCATTGGCGGCATGATTCCGATGTCCATTGCCATCGAGAAAACGGGAGCCGCCACGCTGATCTCGGATATGCTGGTCCATTCACTGGGAAGCTATGGTTCGCTTGCCCTGCTGGCAGGAGTGTACTTCACCACCTCGCTGTTAACGATGTTCATCAGCAATACGGCTTGCGCCGTATTATTCGCGCCGATTGCGTTATCGGCTGCGATCCAGATGGGAGCCAGTCCGTATCCGTTTCTGTTCGCCGTCTCCATTGGAGCGAGTATGTGCTTTGCCTCACCGTTCTCCACGCCGCCGAACGCGCTCGTTATGTCGGCTGGCCGTTATAAATTCAGCCATTATGTGAAGGTCGGATTGCCGCTTCAACTGGTGATCGGCCTGGTCATGATGGCGGTACTGCCGCTGTTCTTTCCGTTCTAAAGGAGAACCGGCACATAACACCCGCATGTTCCATCCGATGAGGATTGCGCATGCGGGTGTTATTCCATTTTGGGGGCAGCATGTCGTGAAGCCTTGTCCGATCAGTACCCCCTTACTCCTCGATCGATCGACTCCCGCCAGACACGCCCGCCGCTTTTGCAGGAAATCGCCTGTCGTAAGGCTAATACATCCACTTAGGACTTTCTGCCTGATCGTAAAAATACGCATCATTTCCGTAGAAATGACTACGCTGATGCCGCTGGATTGTTGCTATGCTTGAGAAAGCCGGAGGTGCAAGGGCCGATGAAGAACCGCTTGAAAAATCCACTGGGCCGAATGAATATCAAGCAGCAGATGATTCTGCTGTTCCTGGTGCTGGTCATTCCGTTGTTTGCGCTGAACGCCTACGGGAATTCCATGGCCGGTCAAATCCTGAAGCGCCATGTGACCAATGCTTATATCGAACTGAACAAGCAGAACTTTAAGCTGATTAACCGTGATATTGAAACCGTTAACAAAGTGACCTCCACGGTCATTCAAAATTCGCAGATCCAGCAGCTGGATCCCTTTGCCGAGGACACCGTTCTCGCGCGCGTCAAAAACTACGAGCGGCTGGAAAAGATGCTGCTGTCCTTCTCCCAAGAGACGGATGAACGCGAGCCGGTTTATTACTCGCTCTATGTGTATGACCCGAACAACAGCTATTTCTTTGCTCCCTATTACCCTGACCGCCGAAAAGCGGGGGTATATTTTTTCTCCGACGAGAAGGAGAAGCCGGCATGGTTCGATGAAGCCGTGGCGATGAAAGGGAACGGGTATCTCAAGCGCATAGCGAATCTGTCGCCGCCGGTACAAGGGCGCCAGGATCAAGAGACCTTAAGCTATGTAAGGGCCGTGAACAATATTTATAAGGGCGGAACCATCGGCGTTCTGGTGGTCACGAATTTAGACGCCCGGATCGGCGAGTCGTTATCGACGGTTTCGATTCCGGATGGGGAGCTGTATTTTACGGATGGGAACGACCATATCCTGACTTCGTCGGTACAAGGCATGGCAGGGAGGCTGGAATTGCCCCCTGAAGCGGATCCGGGTCAATCCACGATCGGCATCATGGACGTGATTACGTCGGATTTTATCTATGTTATTGACTATAACTACGTGCTCAATCAGAAGCTGGTCTACAAGGTGCCTGTCAAAACGCTGCTCGCCCAGCAAAGCGAGATGAAACGTGTTATCCAGGTCATCTCCATCGCTTACTTTGCCGTGGGTCTCATTATCGTTTTTTATTTCTGGCAGTCGCTGATGACGCCGCTCCAGAAGCTGGCGCATTTTGTGAGAAGGTATGAACCGGGGAACGTCGTGCCGGAAACCCCCTACAGGCGCAGAAAAGATGAAGTCAGTGTCCTCATCTCCACGATCTATGACATGGCCCGCCGATTGAATGATCTGATCCACTACAAATACCGTATGGATCTGAAGCAGAAGGAAGCGCAGCTGCAGCTGCTGTATCAGCAGATTAACCCCCATTTGCTGTATAACACCTTGGAAAGCATCTATTGGAAGAGCACGATGGAGGGCAATACCGAGTCCGCCGAGATGATCAAGGATTTGTCCAAATTGATGAAGATCAGTCTCAGCCGTGGGCGGGATCTCATCACGCTTGGGGAAGAGCTTGAGCATGCGGGGGCTTATATCAATCTGCAGCTGAACCGTTACGATTATCAGTTTACCGTCCACTGGGAAGTGCCCGAGTCCTTGCTGGTGAACCAAGTGCCGAAGATTACGCTGCAGCCGCTGCTGGAGAACGCGATCATTCATGGCATTAAAAATATGGGCGAGGACGGAATCATCCGGATTTCAGGCCATATAGAAGAGGGACAATGCCGGATCGTCATTGAAGATAACGGCTTCCGCCCCGTAAACTACGAGTCCATCCACAGGCTGCTCCATGATGAAGCGCCGGACCCTTCGCTGGGCTACGGCATCCGCAATATCCAGGAGCGGCTCCAGCTGCATTTTGGAAGCGGCTGCGGTCTGCAATATAAACCAAGAGAAGAAGGGGGAACCCGCGTGACGATCACGATTCCCCGAATAGATGAAACAACCATTATCGCAACCGGACAGGAGGTTTCCTGATGTATAACATTTTGGTGGTAGATGACGAGCCTTTGATCTGCAAGGGCTTGGCCGGGCTGTTAACGTCCTCGGGCCTGGCCATCGATGGGATTGCTACGGCCTACAGCGGGCAGGAAGCACTGGATTACATAAGGATGGGGGATATAGATCTGCTGGTCACCGATATCCAGATGGGCGAGATGAACGGCATCGAGCTGATGCAGCAGGCCAAGATCGTGAAGCCGTGGGTTCAGACGATCATTATTTCAGCCCATGAAACATTTCAATATGCGCAGCGGGCGCTCCAGCTCGGAGCCAAGGATTATTTGATCAAACCGCTGAACAGCGAGCAGTTTCTGGATTCGGTTCGCAGCGTTCTGCTCAAGATGGATCGACCGGCGCCTCAGATAGAGCCATTTCTCATGGCCGATAACGAGCATTTTCGGATGGAGGAGACTCCGTCCGAACGAATAGAGCGGCTGAATCAGCGGCTCTCCACGGAGCGGGATCAGCCGCAACTGGCCGGCCTAGACGAATCGGAGCTGGGCTTGATCGGTCCTTATTTTGCCGTTATCAAGATGAAGCTGGGCTTAAGGGAAGACAGCAGCGCTGCTTTTTCAAGGCAAGATATAAGCCTGATTCAATATGCCGCGCTGAATATCGCCAAGGAGCTGCTGGAGCAGGAGCCGCACGCCTTCGTATTCTATTCCCCGGAGCGGGACATCAACATCATCCTCCAATGGAGCGAGCAGGAGATGGAGGAGAATGCGGGCGGCAAGATCCAGCATCTGGAGATGATCGGCCGGAGTCTGCACCACCATGTGGAGCTGTACCTGAAACGAAGCTGTACCGTTGGGATCAGCCAAATATTGAGGGGGCCCGAATTTTTGAGTGTGCTCAGCCGTCAGGCGGACAAAGCGATGCTGTGGAGCGAGCAGCTGCAGGACTTCCACGTGTTTTATTACGGGGATTTCAATTGGCACAACTATGCCCAGGAGACGTCGTATGAGGTGCTCTCGAGCCAGGGCAATCGGATCGTGGAGAATACAAGGCAATATATCGAGGAGCATTACCGCCAGAAGGGATTGACGATTCACGAGATAGCCAAGAACAATCACGTGAGCCCGAACTATTTGAGTTATCTGTTCAAAAAATATACAGGCAGCAGCCTGTGGGAGTATGTCGTGAAGCTGCGGATGGAGGAGAGCAGGTCCCTGATCCTGAGCACGGATCTCCGCCGCTACGAAATCGCGGAGCGAGTCGGCTATGAATCTCCGGAGCATTTCAGCAAAATCTTCAAAAAATACTATGGCGTCAGCCCCAGCGAGCTAAAGAAGTAAGAACGGCTATACTTCACATAGTTTTAGACATGTTCGAAGACTCCCTGTCTTTTTAAAATTAAAGCTGGACATTTAATTAAGGAATGAGGGAGTCAGATGGAAGAAACGGTCATGCCGCAAGGCCAGGCTCGGATAGAGCCCGGTCATCGCACCCGACAGGAGCACAAGCGCAAGCCGCTGTGGAAGAAGTACATATGGGGGTATATGTTCCTCGTTCCAGCCATTGCGATCTTTATCGTCTTTTTGTGGGTGCCGATCTTGAAAGGGGTCTTTTACAGCTTTTTTCATATCGATTTCGTAAAAGGAAACACCTTCGTCGGGTTTGATAATTATGCCAAGGTTCTCAGCAATCCCGATCTGCTGGTTTCCGTTCGAAATACATTGTATTTCATGCTGTTAACGCTGGTCATCGGCTTCTGGGTGCCCATCGCGGCCTCTATCGCCATCTCGGAGCTGAAGCTGTTTCAGGGCTTCGCCCGGATTGCGGCGTATCTGCCGTTTGTCGTACCCGGCGTCGTGCTTTACGGCATGTGGAGGTGGATGTATGACCCGGTAGGTCCGATCAACGCCCTGTTCGGCTTCTTTGGGGCAGAACCGGTATCCTTTATTTCGGATAGCCGTTTCTCCATGGTGTCGCTGGTTGTGATGGAGACATGGCAGCAATTCGGCTCGGCGATGCTGATCTATCTGGCCGGCGTGCTCAGCATACCGAAGGATTGGTATGAAGCCGCCGAGATCGACGGTGCGGGCGTATGGGCCCGGATTAAATACATTACGCTCCCCTCGATGCGCAATTTGATTATGCTCATGCTGATCCTGCAGCTGATCGGCACTTCGCAGGCGTACCAGTCGCAGCTTGCGATGCTGGACGGCGGACCGAACAAGGCCACGCTCACCTACGCGCTTCTAACCGTAAAATACGCGTTCAACCAGCTGGATTACGGGGCAGGAACCGCGATGGGCATCTTGATGTTCCTGGTGCTGAGTTTGCTGGGCATCCTGCAATTCAAGATGAACAGGGAGGAGTACTAGGATGAAAGAGAGAGGCATACTGTCCGCTTCGGATCTGAGAAAACCGTGGAACAAGGCGATATACGGATTGATGGTGCTGTGCATTGCGGTGATGATCTTTACGATGCTGTATCCGATCGGCATGACGATGTTTAACGGGCTGAAGAGCAATCAGGAGATCAATACGTTTCCGCCGCGATTTTTCCCGTCGGAATGGCATTGGGATAACTTCCCGAAGGGGTGGGAATACATCGATCTGCCGATGTTTCTGAAGAATACGCTGCTTATTTTTGGCGGCAACCTGCTGGTAACGATTCTGGTACTAGGCTTGGCGGCATTCAGCATTTCCCGTATCCGGGTTCCCTATCACCGCGTCATCTATTTTTTCATTCTCATGACCTTGTTTATTCCGGCGTCGAGTTACATGATTCCGAACTTCGTCAATTTGAAGGAGCTGGGGCTGCTGAATTCCTATTGGGCCTTCTGGCTGCCGGCGGGAGCGAATGCGTATTTCTTCCTGCTGATCAAAAACTTCTTCGATGGCATTCATCCGGAGATCTTCGAGGCGGCACGCATCGATGGCGCTTCGGAGTTGAGCAGCTTCCTGCGAATTGCCGTACCGCTGTCTGTCCCGATTTTTGCAACGCTGGCGATTTTTATCTTCTCCACGGCATGGAATGACTGGTTCTGGCCGTCGTTGGTCATGCAGACGCAGGACAAGTACACGCTGGCCACGGCCATCTACAAGTATGTCATCAACGCAAGGAGCCTGGACAGTAGCATAAAATTCGCGATCCTGTTCATGGTTATGGTGCCGCCGATCTTCGTGTTTCTGGTGTTCCAGAAATTCATTATGCGCAGCGTCAGTCTCTCAGCTGTTAAAGGGTAGGGCAGCGTGTACACCATCGTAGCCCTGCACATGATCGTCATATGAATGCACATCGTCCTTTCCGAGTTTCAATTTTATGATGGAGATAAGAAAGAACATTATCAATTCAATCAGGAAAAGGGGAGTATCTATGCGCAAGTTCTCAGCATTACTGATCTGCCTTATGCTGTTCAGCTCCTTGCTCGCCGCTTGCGGCGGAGGCAAAGCAGCGCCGGAGGCCGGCAATAAAGACGGAGGGACTGCCAATTCGGGCGGAACGACTGCAACGCAGACGGATGAACCGAAACAGGATATCGCGGATCAAAAGATAACGATCAAGATCCACTATCCGCTGCCGGATGATACAACGCTGCGTCAGCAGGAGGATGATAAAATCGCCCGTTTCCAGGCGAAATATCCGAACGTGACCATCGTGAAGGACGACTGGCAGTACAGCGTCAACGAAATTGGGGTCAAGATGGCTTCGAACGAAGCGCCGACATTTTATAACACTTGGGCTACGGAAGCACAGCTGCTCGTAGAGCGGGGCTGGGTGGCCGACATCACGGAGTTCTGGAACGAGTGGGAATACAAGGACGACATGAATCCCGTGCTCCAGGATCAATTCATCGTGGACGGCAAGGTGTATGGCGTTACGCAGAACGGGTATATCACGTCAACGATCGTGAACAAGAAGCTGCTGGATGCGAAGGGCGTACCGGTTCCGCCGATGGATTGGACGTGGGACGACATGTACAACACGGCGAAAGGGGCCGCAGATCCGAAGGCCGGCATATCCGGCATCGCGCCGATGGGCAAAGGTAATGAAGCGGGCTGGAACTGGACCAACTTCCTGTTCGAAGCCGGCGGGGATATCGAAGTGAACGAGGGTGGCAAAGTGAAGGCCGTGTTTAACTCGGAAGCCGGCGTGAAGGCGCTGGATTTCTATAAAAAGCTGAGATGGGAAGCGAATGCCATTCCGCAGGACTGGGCTCTCGGTTGGGGCGATGCCGTCAGCTCGTTCCAGCAGGGACGTACGGCGATGGTCATTGCAGGCGCATTTGACGTGATCCAGCCGGCATTGAACGAGGGCGGCATGAAGCCTGAGGATGTGCTGGCATATCCGATGCCTGCCATGGAGAAAGGCGGAGCGCATCACGGCATTTTGGGCGGCAATTATCTGGTCATCAACCCGAATGCCACGAAGGAAGAGCAGGAAATGGCTTTCCGTTACATCACGTTTGATTATTTTACGGATGATGCGCTGAAATCGGTGGAAGATACGATTAATGCCCGCAAAGCCGAAGGCAAATACTTTGTACCGACGCCGCTGGAATATTTCAGCGATGATTCCGAGTATGCCGCGAAGGTAAAAGCCATCTACGATAAGTACGACAACGTCTACAAATATGATCCGCAGCTCTTCAGCCTGTTGGAAGGCAAACCGGAAGCGCAATTCGGCACGCAGGATTATTATGCGGCGATGTCCAACGTTGTACAGGAGTCGTTCTCGAAGGAAGGCACGGATTCCAAGAAACAGCTGGATGAAACAGCCAAGCTGGTTCAGGAGAACTTCTTCGATAAGATCGAACAGAAGTAAGGGAGCGGCTGCCCCGAATGGGATTGGGGAGAATTCTGCAGCACAGTAAAGAGAGACGCCGGGGCGGCGTCTCTCTTTGCTTTCTCATATCCTTGGAAATAGTTGCTCAAGCCGGGCGAAAGGTCAGCCCTTCTTAAACACGGTCGCCTGATTCGTGTCCGGATCCCGAAACTGCCACAGGCGACTTTTTTTATATTGGTATAATGATTGCTATTATGACAGCCCTAAGCCAAGTGACATCACGCTGCTTACTTGGAATCCGTCTTCGGAATGATTGTTTTGGCAATGCGGATCAGCTCTTCGGCAGCGATGTCACCCGTGGTAGAGTTGAGCGAAAGCATGTAGTGATGTCCGGTGGTTGGTTCTTCATAGACCCAGTCCAGCTGCGCCAGCTGCTCCGAGTTTCCGCCGCTCCACGTTTTTTGCAGCACGTCCTGCCCGTTGATCTCGATTTTCCGGCTGGTCATGCCCGTGCTCTCGTCCCAGTAGGAGGTCACGCTCCCGTGGTCCCCGTTATTCAGAATGGTAAGGGAGACTTTTTTATTGCCGCTGGCATAATATACCGTCGAAAGCCAGAATTGATCGGTGAACTTCACCGGCATCAGGGCGTAGTCCTTCCCGGAGGCTTTGGCTTTTTCAAGCAGCTTTTTGGCGATGTCGGCTTTTTCCTGCTCGGTCAGCGGGGTCACATCAGTCTCGCGTTCCATGTGCACGCTGGCGTTTTTGAACGTATATGTGCCCGAACCGGACAGTTCCTTGGCCAGCGGCAAACCGGGCACGTTCACCATGCTTTGCAGCTTGGCGAAATCCTTGACGGCATGCGGAGTGGATTTGATGTCGATGACATGCTTTGGATTATCCGGTACAACATAAATGATGGCGGCTTCGCCCGGCTTGATCTGTTCGTCCCAGATGGTGTTCATGAGATGTATGCGGTTCAGTTCCTTTTTTGAATAGTTTTTTGGTGAAGGCGCCTGATCGTCCGATTTCTCCTCATAGAGAACTTCCCCTTTGCTGTTGGTTAAGGAATGGTACTGTACGGCGGCAAATCCGGTCGATGCGGTAAGCAGCATGCCGGCCATTAAGAGAATGCTAACTTTGTATTTCACAAAAAATCGCTCCTTTTTAAGTTGTTTTTCCCGAATTTGGTTCATGACGTGTTCCTGGAGGGCCGTCCCCGGCGGTTCAACCCTTTGAAAGAGTGGTTTCAGGTCCTGATCGTTGTCCTTGCTCATTCGTTTCTTCCCCCTCTGCCATGGCGTAATGTTTGCGGAACTTGGCTGCGGCCCGCTCATATTTTTTCCTGAGATAGGTCGTGTTGTGTTTCAAAATCAGGCTGATCTCTTGATAGCTCTTGTCCTCGACACAGCGCAGGATGAGCAGGCTTCGTTCCTCGGCGGTCAGCCTGGCCAGCGCCCGGAGCACGGATGGATTGTAGTATTTGTGCTCGATGACCTGATCGACATGCCGGTTATCCTGATCCTTCTGATACAGAAAGGGGAGGAATCGGGATAGCTTTCGCTTGCGGAGGTAGTCGATGCACTGGTTGCAGGCGATGCTGTACAGCCAGGCTTCGAAGGGCTTGTCCGGTTCGAATTTAGATAGATTGCGGTAAGCTTTCAGAAAAGCTTCCTGGGTGCAATCTTCGGCTTCGGCATAGTCGCCAAGCATGTGATAGCAATAGTTGAAGATGGCTTTATTGCAACGGTTCATGATCAGCTCATATTTGTCGATCTCTCCCTTCAAAACATCAGCAACGATCTGATGGAATGCTGGTTCATCCAAGTGGTTTCACCCCTTTACAATTTGTATTACGTTTGGGCAAAGCACAAATGTGACAAATGGATTCAATAAATTTTGTTTGCAGGAGAGCGCAGTCGCCAAGATCGGGTTGAAGTAAAGGAGCGGCTGTCCCCGGATGGGATTTTGGAGAAGTCTGCAGCACAACAAAGAGAGACGCCGGAGCGGCATCTCTCTTTGTTGTTTCATATCCTTACGATCGGGAGTTGACTTGGACCAGTGGTCAGCCCTCCTCGAGCACGACTGCCTGATTCGATAATTTGAATCAAGGGTACCGCAACGTCCCGCATATCTTAATAGATCTCGCTCGCATCCGCCGGCAGCTGCCGGACATGCTGCAGGAAGCCCGTTACGCGCTGATCCTGCCCCATATCATATTCAAAGCCCAGCTGCTCAGCGACATCCAGCGCGGTTCTGCGGAACAGCGCTCCCATCGTAAACAACGCCTCCCACACTTCTTCGTAGGTTCCGCGAGGGTAGGTGGACATCAGCTCGTTCCAGCTGTCCGCAGACAGGTAGTTTTTCAAGTACTTGCCGTTCTTGCCCACGCTGAGCGAGAAATCGGACTGGGCGCCCACCTGCCACTCCAGCATTTTCATCAGCATCGGCCGCATGATGTTGTGGAAGTGGTCTTGGGCATACAGTATTTCTTTCCGCCACAAGCCCTTGGCTACATACGTGGATACCCACCAGAACTCATTGCAGCAATCCTCGAAAAAGGCTGCGGACGGACGCTTTACCCAAAAATCCTCGTCAGACGGAGCCGGAATCGCCGGGAACGCCTGATCTTTATCCATTAGGATTTGGATCAGTTTGTCCTCCTTGCAGTATTTTTCCTTCTCCTCGATGGGAATCAGGGTCATGTCAATCCGGTTGCCGTCGGTAAACAACATCAGGTACGAGAACCAGCCTCCAAGATCCGGAGGGAACAGGGCCATGTCTTCGGGCGTCTGCAGAATAATCCGTTCACCGAAGACGTCGATCCAATCCGGGTCCTGAATAAAGCTCTCCATGTCCGTAACATGAAAGCTGATATCGTAATCCTGAAATATATCCTTAGGCACGTTGGGATTCGTTCGGGAGCCTTCCAGGGTAACGGCCCGAACCCGTTCGTCGCGGGCTGCGTAGCCCAATACCAAATCCATCATTTCTTGCTCGCTTCTCATGTTATCCAGCCTCCGCATTCATATTTAGATTGCTCACGATTTGAATCGGGCAGGTCAGGAGGTCCACGAATTCGGACCGTGGAAGCACGGCAGGGACGTGGAGCATGTTATAACTTGTTCAGCCGCTTTTTCATGAGGAGATCTCCTTTCGCGGGTTATGCATTTATCTATATTAACTATCTATATTAATTCTTCATGGCCTTAAAAGATTCCTCCGCAGCCTCAAGCGTAGCCTCAATGTCGGCATCCGTATGGGCTGTGGTCATGAACCAGGCCTCGTACTTGGAAGGAGCCAGGTTCACGCCGCGGTCCAGCATATGGCGGAAGAAAGCGGCGAACGCTTCGCCGTCGGTGTCCTGCGCTTCGTCATAATTCGTGACCGGGTGATCGCAGAAGTGAGTGGAGAAGGAGCCCCGGATGCGGTTGATTGTGAGCGGAATGCCGTGGCGGTCGGCGGATGCCTGCAAGCCTTCCGTCAGCTTGATGGTCAAGCGCTCCATTTCTTCATATACGCCTTCACCCTGCAGAACCTCCAAGCAAGCGATTCCGGCGGCGATGGAGGCTGGATTACCCGCCATGGTTCCTGCCTGATAAGCAGGACCGAGCGGTGCGACCTGTTCCATCACGTGTTTACGGCCGCCATAGGCGCCGATAGGCAGACCGCCGCCGATGATTTTGCCAAGCGCCGTAAGATCCGGCTGAATCGCCTCGTGATTGTCCAAACCCGCATAAGTTTGGGTAGATCCGTAGTGGAAGCGGAAAGCGCTGATTACTTCGTCATAGATGACCAATGAGCCGTTATCGTGCGTCATCTGGCATAGGCCTTCGAGGAATCCCGGTTTCGGCATGACCATCCCGAAGTTGCCAACGATCGGCTCTACCATAACGGCGGCCACATCATCGCCCCATGCGTCGAGGGCGGCCCGCAAGCCATCCAGATCGTTGAACGGAACGGTAATGACTTCCGTCGCAATGCTGGCCGGGATCCCGGCGCTGTCCGGAATGCCGAGCGTGGAAGGACCGGAGCCTGCTGCCACGAGGACAAGATCGGAATGGCCATGGTAGCAGCCGGCGAACTTGATGATTTTGTTGCGCTTGGTGTAGGCGCGGGCCACCCGGATCGTGGTCATGACCGCCTCGGTGCCGGAATTGACGAAACGCACCTTGTCCATGGACGGGATGGCAGCCTTCAGCATTTTGGCCAAGGTGATCTCAAGCTCCGTAGGCGTCCCGTAGAGGGTGCCGTTGTGAGCAGCTGCCGTGATTGCGGCCGTAATATGCGGATGGGCATGTCCGGTTATGATCGGGCCATAGGCTGCCAAATAATCGATGTAGCGATTGCCGTCCTCGTCCCAGAAGTGAGCTCCATTCGCGCGTTTCATGAAAACGGGGGCACCGCCGCCTACGGCTTTGAACGAACGGGAGGGGCTGTTTACGCCGCCTACGATATGCTGCAGCGCTTCTTGATATAGAGTTTCTGAACGGTTTCTTGATGTTGTCATTATCATTAACTTCCTTTCTTCATGAAGCAGGACAGGCAGCTAAAATGACATAGCTCCTGTCCTGCTTGCTGTAAGTGTATTAGTTACGATCCGTTGTTGCAGATGGAACAGTAGAGCTATCCGAATGACCATTCTCAGAATCGTCATTCTCAGAACCAGTGGTTTCAGAATTGCTGTCCGTACCTTGGCTGCCTTCTGTCTCAGGATCAGGCGTAGGCGGATTTAAGATGTCCTGGATATACTGTTTCAGCGTATCCGAATTGCCGACCGTTAGAACGGCTGCCCCGCCGATATGTTCTTCCTTCAGGAGCTTCATCGGAGGCACCTGTTCGCTGCCGCTCATTTTACTCTTGTAGGCAACGTTCGCAAGCTTCCACATATCCTCAACATCGAGATTGGTATCGATATACGGGCTGACGGACTTCAGAATGTCCGGAAGCTTCATGATGGAAGTGGTGGTCTGCATTTTCTTGGCTACGGCTTTCAAGAGCTCGCGCTGACGCTCGGTGCGGGTAAAGTCGCCCATCGCATCATAGCGGAACCGGACATATTGCAGCGCCGCATTGCCATCCAGATGCTGCATGCCTTGCTTCAGTTCGATGTCGTATTCGTTTTTGTCTGCTTTACTGGAATAATTCATGTCCTTCTCAACATAGAAATCAACTCCGCCGACGGAATCAACCAGCTTCATGAAACCCTGGAAATCCGTATAGACGTAGTATTGAACCGGAATGCCCAGCAGATCGCCAACAGCCTTCATGGCCGTATTCGGGCCGTGTGTAATGGCCGTATTGATTCGGTTTCGGTCATATCCGGGTATTTCTACGTAAGTATCGCGCAAAATAGAGAATAAGTGCATTTTCTTCTTCACGGGATCAATCGAGGCAACAAGCATACTGTCGGATCGAGGAATTTCGCCTTCCTCAAAACCGCGCGCATCCACGCCCATCAGCAGAATGTTAACCGTCTCCGTTCCTTCCCACTCGGGTGGTGCCGGAACTTTGGCATCTACCTTTTCGATTTCACGAAAAGGGGAGGATTCACCTGATTTCTGAAGACTTTGCAAGCCGTCGTAGAACGATGCCGCATAATAAATGCCATAACCAATAATAGCGGCAAGGATGAGGCTGACACTCCATATAATCGTCTTCTTTGTTTTTTTGGTCATTGTGTTCTTCCTTTCGGATTACGCTGATGAATGAATTCGATAGAACATTTGAACATTCGACATTCATTCTATTATAATTTTTTTCGAAAAGACAATCAATTTTCGGGACTAAAGTCCGTATTTTAGGAGTTGAGACTTATCGCAGATCAAACGCAGTTGACAGTTGGAAGCCTGGTGCCGGATTTTTCACTTCCGGCTTCGAACGGGGAGAAGGTAGCTTTAAGCGATTTTCGTGGACGTAAAGTCGTGCTGTTCTTCTATCCGAAAAATATGACCCCAACCTGCACGGAAGAGGCTTGCAGCTTCCGGGACCATTATGGAAGCTTGGAGCAGGCAGGGGCAGTCGTGATCGGGATTAGCCCGGATCCTCTGAAATCCCATGCCAAATTCATCGATAAGCATAGCCTGCCCTACTTGCTCTTGTCTGATGAGGAGCATAAGGTAAGCGAAATGTTTGACGTGTGGCAGATGAAGAAGATGTTCGGCCGCGAGTATATGGGTATTGTACGCTCGACCTTCCTAATTGATGAGCAGGGAAAGCTGGCCGCCGAGTGGCGGAAAGTGAAAGTAAAAGGTCATGTCGAAGCGGTTCTCGCAGCCGTGCTGTCATAGCTATATGAAGAACGGTCCCTCAGCATGCCTGAACAGGCATGATAAGGGACCTTTTTTTAAAATAAATAAGACCAGAGGTATAGGTCGGCGAAGGGAGAGTAGGGGGCCACCGGCTCTCGCAGCGGCTCGCCCGCGTTTGGCTGTTTACCGAAAACGAGCTGTTTCGGGCCGGCAGACATAGGATCCGCTGTATGCTGTAAAAACGAGCTGTTTTTGAGCCCATTTGGACACTCGATCCGCTATTTACCGATAACCGATCCATTTGGTAGGCCATCCGGACAGAGGATCCGTTAATACACCCAAAATCACGAATTTAGCCCGCAATATCTTGCAATAGCGGATCTCATGTCCTCATACCTCCATTAAAGGGCAGAAAACAAAGGAATAGCGGAACCACAGTCCTCGAATATCATCAAATACCGCTAATCCAGGAGAATCAAGCTGTTTGGGAGTACCATGCCCTGTTGCCGTCATTCGCCTGTTGCCGTCATTCGCCTGGTCCCGTCGATTCCAGGGCCCAGTCACAAGGGCTTTTAGCGCGTTCACGGCATTGCCCCAAGAAGGTTCCGTTGCTCTCAAGGAGGGCGGATACGACATTGCCGGAAGAAACGGAGAAGACTCGCACGAACGTACCATTTTCTTGTTTGCCCGGATGTTCTATCATCCCTTCCGGTTGTAAAATATCAAATCCTAGTCTTTTTTTGAAACGCCCTCCATATAATCTATCAGGAAGCCGAACTCATAGAAACGATGGAGGTAGAGTTGATAATGAAAAATATGGTGCGGGTAACATCAATTGCGGTATTTTTCGGCGTGTTGGCATTGCTGATCATGATCGGTATGGGGCTTGAGGTCCAGCGGCCGATAGACATATATGTGGAACAGGCTCCTCTGGCATCGGCGCCAATGACAGTAACTCGGCAGGATGTACAGGTTAAGCCCGAAGAGGCCAGCCTGCCAATCGTCACGACTGCATTCAAGAATACACCGGCCGTGAACGCCGCACCTGTTCAATATAAGAAACAAAGTGACAAAACGGTATACCTGACATTTGACGACGGGCCATCGGATCTGACGCTGGATGTTCTGGATATTTTGAAGCGCGAAGGAATTAAAGGCACATTTTTTGTACTGGGCAAGGAGGCGGAGACCCGTCCCGAAATTATCAACCGCATCTATGAGGAAGGCCATGTGATCGGGAATCATACATATGATCATCGTTATGACGAGCTCTACGGGCATTTTCAGGATTTCTGGGGGCAGATTAAGAAAACGGAGGAAATCATTCGTTTAATTACGGGTGAACGGCCGCAGCTGGTCAGAGCTCCCGGGGGGACGGCCGGACATTTTGATGAAGCCTATTTTCAATACATGAAGCAGGGGGGATATCATGTATTCGATTGGAACGTCGACAGCGGCGATTCCAAGTATCGAGGCGTTCCGGTTAAAGACATCGTCAAAGGGGCAACCACGAAAGTGAATGGCAATGAGGCGATCGTGCTTCTTCATGACGGTAAAGGGCATGCTGAGAGCGTCAAGGCCCTGCCGGAGATTATTTCCTATTATAAAAAGCAAGGTTATGCCTTTGACGTATTGTCTACTGAAGTCCAGCCTGTTCAATTTCGTGCACAGCAGAGTGCACGTAAGGCTTCGCAGCCTTCAAAGCAGTGGATTCGCGAACATGTCACAGCCAATGCCGCGCTATTTGAGACCGGGAGAACGCTGGCTGTGGAATTTGGAGGAATGGAGACTGCATTCGCGGCAGGTGAATACAAAATGGTGGACGGCCGGTTGATGGTACCGCTGCGTTCCCTGGTGGAGCGGCTCGGCGGAAGCGTGACCTGGAAGTCTCACAACAAGACGGTGCAGGTGACACTTGCAGGGAATCGCTGGGAAGCGGATCCGGTGGGTGGGTTGCTATTCCCCATGCAAACAGGGGGCAAACCGGTGTCTTCGGATATTCATTTGATCGGCGGTACGGCTTGGATCCCGCTTCGGGAAGCACTTGACTTTTCCGGCCGCCCTGTTACAAGAGTTACATATGAAGAAAGCGAGTATCGCGTTCTAACTTTGTAGTCGAAAATTGCATTTTATGTTTGTAATTATGCTTCACAAGTTATAGACTAGTACTTAGAGATATTTATCACAATCCCTAAGATTGTTTCCGAATAAAGGAGGGGGAAGTTTCCCCCTGCTTTATTTTTGGCGATAGTGAGTCACCCATAAGTTCGCACTTTTGTAAGTGATGCATAATAGATACCGGTTATCCCAAAATTAAAGCTAGCCGGTTCGATCGTCGCCAAGTTCATCTTGGGAATTCATTTAAAGAAAAGGAGGCAATTCTTTATGACAGAAACATCTTCTCCACAGCCGTCCGAAACTCCGGAAAATGTTGTAGGAAACCAAGAAGCTGCGGCGTCCAGCCGTCCTGATGTGCTGCTCGAACAACTGCTCAAGCCAGAGGTTCAGGAATCCCTCACAACTCTCGTGGACAATCTTCCAAAACTTACGGAAATGCTGACCGTCATGACTAAAGCTTATGACTTCGGTAAATCCGTAGCTACGGATCCCGTGCTTGCGGAAGACACCATGGCTTCCCTTAGCGGATTCGCGAAGCCAATCACGACAGCAGCAAAAAGCGTTGCATCTGCAGCTATCGAAGCCGGAGACCGTGTACACGCTCAAGGCGACCAAGCTCAGATCGGCGTATTTGGTCTGATGAAAATGCTGAAAGATCCTCAGGTTCAAAAGGGTCTTCGCTATGCTCAGGCTTTTTTGGACGTTCTTAACGATCGCGACCAACAAAACAAGCGTTAATCCATAATCATACGAAGAACGGAGGATGGTCATGTCTAAACATATTTTAATTTTGGGCGGAGGCTATGGCGGCTTGCTTAGTGCGCTTTCTGCACGCGAGCATTTTGGTGCTGCTGCAAAAATCACGCTGATCAACCGTTTCCCAACCCATCAGATCATTACGGAATTGCACCGTCTGGCAGCAGGCAACATCGCAGAGAAAGCAGTAGCTTTGCCGCTCGACAAGCTTCTGCGCGGCGCGAACGTTGACCTGCGCATCGGCAACGTTAAGGAAATCAAGCCGGATGAGCGTTCGGTTTCCCTCGATGACGGCGGAAACTTCACCTATGATGCCCTGGTTATCGCACTGGGCAGCGAAACGGCATTCTTCGGCATTCCGGGACTGCAAGAGAACAGCTTCATTCTGAAGTCCGTGAACGATGCTAATCGTCTGCGTGCTCATGTGGAGTCCCGTATTGCGGAATACAGCAAAACGAAAAACAAAGCGGACGCTACCATCGTGGTTGGCGGCGGCGGCTTGACAGGCGTTGAGCTTGTTGGTGAATATGCTGATATGAGAAGCGAGCTGGCTCGCAAATACGGTATCGACCCACAAGAAATCACGCTTTATTGTGTTGAAGCAGCTCCTTCGATTCTGCCGGGATTCCCTGCTGAATTGGTTGACCGCGCGACAACAAGCCTGCAGAAACGCGGCGTGAACTTCCTGACCGGATTGCCGATTACCAAAATGGACGGTACAACCGTTGAACTGAAAGACGGCAGCACGATCGAAACCAGCACCTTGGTATGGACTGGCGGCGTACAGGGCAACTCCGTTGTGGCTAACTGCGGCATCGAAGTCAATCGCGGACGTGCGGTTGTTAACGAATTCCTGCAATCCGCATCTCACCCTGATGTATACGTTGCAGGCGACAGCGCGGTGGTTATGGGACCTGAAGGTCGTCCATACCCGCCAACGGCACAGCTTGCATGGCAAATGGGCGAACTGATCGGCTACAACATCTTCGCTCAATTGAACGGCGGCGCACCAGCTTCGTTCACACCGGTATTCTCCGGTACGCTCGGCAGCTTGGGACGTAAAGATGCCATCGGTACCATTGGCGCTAACAAGACCCAATTGAAAGGTCTGCCTGCAACCTTGATGAAAGAAGCAAGTAACATGCGTTACCTGTCTCACATCAACGGTTTGTTTACACTGGCTTACTAAGCCTAGAAGGCGACATTATACACATATAAAGAGATGGACCCGAGATTTTCGGGTCCATCTCTTTTTTTATTTGCGCAGCCCAAACATAAGCAGATGGACTTAGGGACATCGACATGAAAACATAATACGATGATTACACCCGGGAGCGAGGGATACAGCAGGACCTTCATGGTGCTCCGGAGCGGGATGTTAGAGAAGGAGGTAAGGGAAAGGCAGAAGGTGAAAAGGAAGAAGAAAGAAGGTCAAACAGTTATGTAAGCGCTATCGTAAAAGGTTCGCAGTTTTCATTTTATGAAACGGAGGGAGCTTGTATGCGGGGATATCATCGTCTTCATTCCATTGTCACTCAACTGTTTTTGTTTTTTTTCATCGGCACAACACTCCCGGTTCTTATTATGGGGTTCCTGTCGTATAACAAATCGGCCTCGATCGTGGAGGAACAGGTCAGTAAAGTGGCTTCCCTCACCATCACCCAAGTCAGTGACAAGCTGAACATGTTCTTCAAGAAGCTGGACGACTCCTCGATGATGGTGCTGAACAGCAAGGTGGTTCACGGCATACTAGAGGATCAGAATATCAGTAAGTATGACCTGACCTTGAAGGTGAAGGAGGGGAAGGACCTGCTGACCTCCATCATGATTAACTCGCCGGAGATATTGGACGTGTACGTGTTTGACGTGCAGCGGAACAATTCGGTCCT
Source organism: Paenibacillus sp. FSL W7-1332 (assembly GCF_037969785.1). Lineage (NCBI taxonomy): Bacteria > Bacillati > Bacillota > Bacilli > Caryophanales > Paenibacillaceae > Paenibacillus > Paenibacillus sp. FSL W7-1332. The sequence continues at coordinate 1,068,540 of NZ_CP150209.1, forward strand.
CAGTGCCGATTCCTTGATGTCCATCCCGGACCAGTGGGATTCTCCATGGTATCGATCGATTCTGGAGGCGAACGGACAGGCGGTATGGTTCGGCTTGTCGGATACCTCCTACCTGAAGCAAACGGGAATGGGATTTCCGGTCTTCGGACTAGGTCGGGCGATTCGGAGCTGGGATACAGGGGAGATTGTCGGAGTCATGTTTATCGAGATTATGGGGGATGTCCTGATCGATGAATTAAACCACGTCCAGTTCGGGGACACGGGGTATATGTACGTGGCCAATGACGAGAATCGTTATTTCTATCATCCGGATCCTTCGATGTACGGGAGGCAGTCCCGGATCAAGCTGCCCTCGGATATGACGGAATATAACTTGAACAACAACAAAACGCTGATGATCCCCTCGCGCCTGAACAACGGCTGGCATGTGGTAGGCATGGTGCCGCTGAAGGAACTAACGGCCGATTCCGCCAGCATCCGGAGTTTCACGGTCTGGATTGTATTCGGATCGATTCTGGCAGCGATCGGCATGGGTTATTTTATGACGCGGAGAATCGGCAACCCGCTCGTTCACCTGAGCCGTTTGATGCGCAGAAGCGAGGCAGGCGATTTATCGGTCCGCAGCAAGAATGTAGGACCCAGCGAGATCGGTCAGTTGGGCAGAAGCTTCAACAAAATGATAGAGCAGATCGACCTCCTAATCCGACGCATCGCCGCGGAGGAGTCCGAGAAGAAAAAAGCCGAAATCCGCGCGCTGCGGTATCAGATCAATCCCCATTTTCTCTACAATACGCTGAACTCGATCCGCTGGATGGCCAAGCTGAACCGGACGAATGACGTGGATCAATCGGTTACGGCCCTTGTTCATCTGCTGGAGGGGAGCCTGGAGCGCAATGGGGTGTTCATACGCCTTGGCGATGAACTGGAGCTGCTTCGCAAATATATGATCATCCAGAATTACCGCTATGACCACCAAATCGAGTTAAGGATCGATTGCCCCGAGGAGATGGAGGGCCTTTATGTTCCCCGGATGCTGCTGCAGCCGATCGTGGAGAATGCGATCTTTCACGGAATTGCCCCGCTTGATGAAAGGGGCGTCATTCAGATCAGGATAACATCGCAGCAGCAGGATGTCATGGTGCGGATCGAGGACAATGGAATCGGCATTAAGCCTGAACGAATAAAAGGACTGCTGTCCTATGAGCAGGATCACTCCAAGCATGGCATGACCCATATCGGCCTGCGTCATGTTCACCAAACGGTTCAGCTGTATTACGGCAGCAGATATGGGGTATGGGTGGAAAGCCCGGAAGACGGAGGAACGCGGGTCACAATCACGTTTGCGAGACAAAGGGGGGACGATTATGTACAGAGTGCTGCTCGTGGATGACGAAGCGATCGCGCGTACGGGACTGCGCTCGACCTTCGACTGGGAGAAATACGGTTACCGGCTTGTGGGCGAGGCCTCGAATGGACAGCGGGCCATGAAGTGGATCGTAAACGGGGATTTGGACATTCTGATCACGGATATCGCGATGCCGGTCATGGACGGGTTGGAACTGACCCGTCGGACAAGGGAGCTTTGTCCTTGGGTAAAGGTACTGCTGCTCAGCTGTCATAGCGATTTCGAATACGTGCGCGAAGGCATCAGGCTTGGCGCTTCCGATTACATTCTCAAGCCGACGCTCGATGCGGACTCTCTGGGTGCCGTGCTTGATCACATGCGTCTGAAGCTGGAAGAGGAGAAGCAGATGCAGCGGATTCTGACCGAGCATGAGCAGCAGCAGCGGCTGAATAAGAAGAAGGCCGCCGAGAAAATGCTCTTTCAGGCTCTTTCCGGAGAGCCGGGCGCAATCGCCAGCCTGGAAGCACGAAATGTTAACGGCGCTTATATGCTGGCCGTGCTCCAGCTTGATTCTGACCCAGGGGCTGGCACGGCAGGGGTGCAGCACAAGGATTGGCATGACGAGATCGAGCGATTAATGGAACAGCTGTATGACCAGGTGCCGGAGGCGCTGGCAGTTCGGCTGGAGACGGACCGGATCGCTGTATGCTTGCCGTTAGGGGACGAAGCAAATCGGCAGGTTTTAGAGCACGAAGCGGCTATCCATCTGCCGATCCGATGCACCATGGGGCTCAGCAGGAGATATAACGGCATGGATAAGCTGCAGGAAGCGTTTCGAGAAGCTAGCGAGAGCCTGGAGGGCCTCTTCTTCCATCGAGATCAACAGATTCTTCGGGCAGAGGAGCTCCCTCTTACCGATGCCGATTTGGCCCAGAAGACGTCTGCTTCCGAGATGCATGCCCTTAGAGCCGCCCTGTCGGTCGGAAACATGGTCAAAACCGAAGAGCGGCTGCAGTCGGTCATGCAGCGCTGGCAGCCCGGACGGATGAAGAAGCAGGAGGTTCTCCGGGAAGCAGAGGAACTTCTGAGCTTGCTCGCTATGTTTCATCTTCCCGGCGGCCCGCCGCTTCCGCAGATCGGGGAAGTGGGCAAGCTTCGTTCGGTGGAGGAAGTGAAAGAGCTGGTGCTCCAAGGCTTCCATGCCTTGCGTGAGGAGGCTATGCGGCACCCCTTACCGGAATCCACGCTGCATGAGCGGATCGTGCTGCAGGCCGTTCAATATATTAAGGCCCACTTTGCCGAGCCGATCTCCTTGCAGGAGGTGGCGGACGAAGTGGCTGTAAGCCGCAACTATTTTAGCGAAATGTTTAAGCGCGTCACCGGACATAACTTCATTGACTATGTGATTGATCTGCGGCTGAAACGGGCCAAGGAGCTGCTCTCCACCACATCGCTGCGCGTGTATGAGGTAGCGGATCGCTCCGGATTCAATGACGTGAAATACTTCAGCAAACTGTTCAAGAAGTTGGTAGGCATGACGCCCGCGGAATACCAGGGACAGCATCGAAAATAATGGGAATTTCATAGGATCGGAAAAGAATCCACTTTTTCGGAACAAAATCCGTTCAAAAGCTTTTTGTCAAAATTTTATAATTAAAGCGTTTACAAGAGCTTACCAGCGAGTCCAAATCTGGTTTGAATGGAGGAAATGAAATGACAAGGAAACAGGTGAGAGGGTCATTGCTTGCAATCATTCTTCTACTATCATCCATACTCCAAGCGTGTGGAGGCGGTGGAACATCAGAAGGTGGGGAGTCCGGAAGCGGTGAGAAGGTCAAGATCAAATGGGCGACCTGGGGAAATCCCGGCGAGCTTACCCGCTTTCAGGAGCTCACGAAGGACTTTAATAAGAAGCACTCGGACATTGAGGTCGAATTTATTCCGATTCCGGGCGAATATGATCAGAAAATATTAACCCAATTAACAGGAGGGACCGCCCCGGATATCTTCTATGCAGGGGACGCCCTGGTCGTGAAACTGATCGAGAATCAGAGCATTGAGAATTTGACGCCGTATATGGACGCACCGGAAAGCGTGATCAAGAAGGAGGATTATTTTGAAGGCTTGTGGGGCGCAGCCGTTCGGGACGGTCAGACCTTCGGGGTGCCGGTGGACTGTAATCCGATGGTGCTGTGGTACAACAAGAAGGTGCTGAAGGAAGCAGGGATCACCGAGATGCCGGCCGACCTTCAGGCGAACGGACAGTGGACCTGGGACAAATTCAAGGAAATGTCGGACAAGATCCGGGACAGCAAAAAGTACGGCTACGTGCTGGATAACTCCTGGAACAGCTATCACAGCTGGGTTACTTCCAACGGCGGCCGAGTATACGACGAAGAAGGGAACTTCGTAGCGGCTTCGGATCCGAAGGCGATGGAGGCGTTCCGCTTCCTGTACGACAACGTGAAATCCAAAAACATTACCTTCTCCGGCACGCTTCCCAAAGGGCAGGGCGGGGATGCCATGTTTATGTCCAACCAGGTCGGATTTGTAGCTGCAGGCCGCTGGTACTTGCCGCTGTTCAAGAAGAATCAAGGACTTGAATATGACGTGGTCACATGGCCAACCAATACCGGCAATAAAATCGAGCCGGCCGGTATCCCGACCGCATACATGGTGATGAACAAGGCATCGAAGAATAAGGAAGCGGCATACACCTTCTTCTCCGAGTACGTAAGCAAAGAGGGTCAACGTTTCCGCCTGCAGGGCGGCGGCAATGCGGTCCCGTCGGTACAGGGAACGGATGAAGTGGTGCTGGAAGGCAATCTGCCGGAGCATGCCCAGTTATTCCTGGACGCGCGTGAGATCGGGTATTCCCTGACTCCGTTCGAGGCCGGTATTCCCGGACTTAGCCAGGATATTACGTCCAAGTTCGAGGCGTTGTGGCTGAAAGATCAGGATCTGGAAAGCTCCTTGAAGGATATTCAGGATATGGCCAACAAGAAAATTCAGGATTACAAGAGCGGCAAGAATTGATCCAGCTCTGGGGAGGAACGGTGAGATGAAATGAACACGCAGCCTGCAGGAAGCTCCGGAGCCGCTCCTTCTCCGGAGCGGATTCCGGAGAGGAGAACGACCTTAAAGAGCAAGACGTCCGACGGTTTATGGGGCTACTTTTTTATCTTTCCCCAGATGATCGGCTTGATCGCTTTTTCATTGGTCCCTCTCATCTCGGCTTTTGTCATCAGCATGATGAACTGGGACGGCATGGGAGCCAAGAAGTTTATCGGTCTCCAAAATTTCGTGTCCCAGCTTCAGGATGAGGAGTTCCACATCGCACTGGTGAACACGGTGTATTACACGATTTTGTCGGTACCGACAGGCATCGTTCTCGCCATGCTGGTAGCGGTAGGCTTGAACCGGGTTCGAGGGAAGATTCTGTACCGGCTGATCTACTTCATGCCGAACATTACGATGTCCGTTGCCGTCGCCGTTGTGTTTATGTGGCTGTTCAACGCCGACTTCGGCCTTATTAACATGTACCTGCAGCAGTGGTTCGGGATAACGGGCCCCTCCTGGCTGACGGATTCCAGGTACGTGATGCCTTCGATTGCTCTGCTGAGCGTCTGGATGGGGCTGGGAGGCAACATGGTGCTGTTCCTTGCCGGGCTTCAGGGCATATCGAGAAGTTATTACGAGGCAGCCGAAATTGACGGCGCCGGCAAATGGCAGCAGCTGATCCATATTACGATACCGCTGCTGTCCCCGACGACCTTTTTCGTAACGATCATGTCCATTATCGGTTCCTTTCAGGTGTTCGACCAGTCGTTTGTCATGACCTCCGGCGGGCCGGCGAAGGCAAGTTATACGCTTGTCTATCACATCTACGAGACCGCCTTTGCGGACTTTACCTTTGGCAAGAGCACGGCATCGGCGGTCATCCTGTTCGTGATGATTCTGTCGCTTACCTTGTTCCAGATGAAAATGTCCAAGCGGTGGGTGCATTACGAAGACTGATGGTCGAACCTTTAGGAAGGAGGGAAAATGAATGATACATCGGGGATTGAGGATGTCCACCGTGGTGCTGCATATCGTGCTGGTCCTAGGCGCCTGCATGATGGCCCTGCCGTTTGTGTGGATGGTGCTGAGCTCGCTCAAGGATTTGTCGCAAGTATTCGTCGTGCCGCCCAAGTGGATTCCGGACCCGTTCATCTGGTCCAACTATAAGGATTCACTGACAGCGCTGCCGTTCGGTCGTGCGTATTTCAACAGCTTCTACATCAATATAATCGTCGTGGTTTCACAGCTGGTTACCTGCTCCATGGCGGCTTATGCTTTTGCCAAAATCACGTTCCCGTTCCGGGAGCCGCTGTTCATTCTGTTTCTGGCAACCATGATGGTGCCGGGACAAGTGACCATTATTCCGCTTTATCTGATCATGAAAAATATCGGATGGCTGGATACGCATCTGGCGATTATCGTCCCTTCTGCGCTGCTGAACGCCTTCGGGGTGTTTCTGCTCCGGCAATTCTTCAGGGGCATTCCGAAGGAAATGGAAGAGGCTGCCATCGTGGACGGTGCGAATCGCTGGACGATCTACGCCCGGATCATGCTTCCTCTAATCAAACCGGCTTTATCGGCACTCGGGATTTTTACCTTTCTAGGGATGTGGAACAACTTCTTTAACCCGCTGATATTTCTCAGCAGCACGGATAAGTTTACCGTGCCGATGATGCTGAATTTGTACCGGGGCATGTATTCAACGGATTGGACACTGATGATGGCGGGGGCCTCCATTGCGCTCGTCCCGGTTCTCATCGTGTATATCATCGGGCAGAAATATATTATTGAAGGCGTTACTTTATCCGGAATTAAGGGGTAGGCGAGCTTAAGCAGCCCGTAAGCGGAGTTCTTGTATAGGAACCCCGCTTACGGGCTATTTGTGTTCTGACCAGGATACCAATATAAAGCAGAGGAGCTGCAGTATATTCTCACAGATATACTAGTATGGTAGTATAAGGTAAAATGAGTGCGCTTACATCTAACATATCATGAAGGGGGACGAGGGTATTGTTCAATGTACTTCTGGTGGACGATGAACCGTGGGTTCTGGAAGGACTTCGAACCATGATCGATTGGAACCGGTTTGGATTTCAAATATGCGGAGAAGCTCTGAGCGCTCCGGAAGCGCTAAAGTTAATGGAACAGTTGAAGCCCGAGCTGGTGATGACGGATATCCACATGCCAGTCCTGAACGGCCTGGAATTGATTGAGCACAGCAAACGGATACTGCCCCTTCCTCCGAAATTCGTTATTTTGAGCGGATATGATGATTTTGGATACGCGCATCAAGCCATGCGCCAACGGGTCGCCGAGTATTTGCTGAAACCGATTGATGACGAGGAGATCGAGGCAGTGCTTGCCAAGCTCAGCCATGAGATCCAGGACGAACGAGACGCTGAACGCAGCTACCGGAAGAAAGCGGGCCTTGCCGTCCATTATTTGTTGAACCGGCTCATTCGGGAAGAGTTGAGCCCTGATTTGGCCGAGCAAGCCAGCAATGCGATGCAAATCCAGGGCGAGCCGCTGCTGCAGTGCCTATTGATTGAAACAGGGATTACTGAAACGGGAGTAGATTGGATCGAATGGATGACCGATTACGGGCCCCCGAGCTTACTGGGATGCTTCCAGGACAATAGCGGGAGCATCGGAGTGGTGCTGCATGTCGAGCATTCGACTCTGGATGAGGTCATGGAGATTGCGCTGCAGTTGCAGTCTGCTCTGGCCCGGGAGCTTGAAGGGCCGGTTATCGTGGCGTTAAGCGGCACAGGGGAGGGAATCCAGGCGATCGGAAAGCTTTACAGGCAAAGCGCGGAGGTGCGCGACGATAAGCGAAGCCAAGGCCGAAGCGGCGTGTTTTGTTGCCAAGAACCGAGAGGAGACGAGCGGCTCCGGGGACTTCCCTGCGGATGGATGGATGAATTGCTTTCCATGATTATGGCGGGGGAGCATGCGTCCATCGAGTCATGCTTGGCGCGGATTTTTGCGGCCATGCCCGATCATCTCCTCCACCTGAGGGCTTTTCAAGCCGATGTGGCCGATCTGGAATTGAAGCTGTGTCGAAGAATCGCGGAAATGAATGGAGATCCGGATCTATTCATGAACCGGCTGCAAAGGAAGCTTGGTCATCTGAGTGATGCTTGCCATAAAGTGCCGTTGAAGAATTATATGCGGTTGCTCGCGTTTGAGGCCGCTTCGCAGCTGGAAGAGTTAAGCAAGCTTAACGAGCACAACACCATTTTTCAAGTGATTCAGTATGTCGACCGGGAGTACCGGAGCAGGCTTCAGCTTCAGGATTTGGCACGACATTTCCATATGAACGCCACCTATTTGGGGCAGCTGTTCAAGAAGCATGCTGGCAAGCCGTTCAAGGAATACCTGAATGACAAGCGGATCGAGGAGGCCAAGCTGCTGCTGAAACGGAGCGGAATGAAGGTTTCCGAGATTGCGCTCCATGTCGGGTTCCCGAACGCGGACTATTTTATCCATAAGTTTAAGTTGACAACCGGGATTCTGCCCTCGAATTACAAGAATCATGTTGAAAGCAAGCAGCGCTAAACCGGGAGGGTGCCTTCATGAAGAGAATGTTCAGGCTGGGGAATTTCGTGAACGATATTCCGTTGAAAACTAAATTTTTTCTTATTTTTGTCATTGGTGTACTGCTGCCTATTCTGGTGGTCAACCTCATCTTTATGGATCGGATGTCGGAGCTGATCCGGGAGAGAGAGGAGCAGAACCTCGATATCTCGATGGAGCGGGCTAGGAAGGATATTCATAATTTCATCGACGGCGGGGTGGCTGTAAGTCATGCGCTGAGTACGGATAAGACCCTTTACGAAATGCTCGATCGCGAGTATGAGTCCCAGCTGGACTTCTACGAAACCTTTGATGAACAGCTCCGGAATCGGGTAACGAGCTACATACCGGTTAACAACCAGATTCAGCGGATTAGCATCTTCACCGAAAATTCCACCATTGTGTCCGGCGGCAATTATCATGTGATCAACGATAACGTGCTCGAGAGCGACTGGTATGCGTTGTGGAAGAGCTCGGCCCATCCGGTGCTGGTGGCGGCATACAGGGCTACGGAGGCAAGCAATTCGGCTTCGACGGTTCCGTATTTAAGCGTCATTGAGAAGATGGATTATTTTGATAGCTATTCCACTTATGAGAAGCTGCTTCGCATCGACATCGACCTGAGCAAGATCTATGACGTTATTGTACGGGAACGCGATTATCTGGATATGTATTTGGTGAACGAGAACAATGAGATTATTATGTCGGCCAGCAGCGGTTATGAAAGAGGGAAGTACAGCGCATATTCGAAGCTTGACCTGGAGCAATACGACGAAGAGGATCGGCATGTGTTCTCGATCGGAACGGCCAGGTACGTGAAGGGGTGGAAGCTGATCGGCATCAACCGGGGGAGCCGGATTACGAGCGCCATGCTGGATATGCAGCTGTTTACCGTTGTATTGGCAGCGGTTGTTACGCTGGTTGCGGCGGTCTTTATTACCGTTATGCTCCGGTCCTACAATTACCGGGTGAAGCGTTTGTCCCGTCATATGCAGAAGGTGAGCAACGAGAAATTCGACTTGATTGAACTGGACGAAGGCCGGGACGAAATCGGCGGACTCATCCGGAATTTCAATCAGATGACAGCGAAGATGAACTCCCTGATCAACAATGTGTACAAGCTGGAGATTCAGAAGAAAAGCCTGGAGATGGAGCGGGTTCGGGCTGAATTGAACTTTTTGCAGAGCCAGATGAATCCCCATTTCCTGTTCAATACCCTGAATGCGATATTGGTGGTCTGCACGAAGAATCGATACACGGATGTGACGGATATTATCAAAAGCTTGTCCAAGCTGCTTCGCAGACTCCTGAGCTGGAGAGAGGATTTGGTCTCCGTGGAGGAGGAAATCAGATTTATCGAAATGTATCTCAAAATCGAAAAATTTCGCTTTCGGGATAAATTCGAATATCAATTCAACATCGATATGGAAGCGCTTCATTATAAGATTCCGAAAATGAGCATTCAGCCGCTCGTTGAGAATGCATGCAAATATGGCCTTCAGGCGATGGATGGAGCGGGTCTGGTGACCATAAGCGCTTCGGTTGCCCGTGATTATCTTCGCATCGTCATTACGGATAGCGGTAAGGGCATTGAGCAAAGCAAGCTACGGGACATTATTCTCTCGGTTCGCAACGAGCAGTTCTCGGGCAACAGCTTCGGCATTCGAAACGTATATCGGCGGCTGGAGCTGTACTACGACGATCATGTCATTTTCAACATTGCCAGCACCCCGAATCAAGGGACAACCGTTTCATTCGAGATTCCGATCCGGCTGTTGGAGTCTCGGGAGCATGAAGGCGGAGAGGGGGAGAACCATGCCTTTCAAAGTGCTGTTGATCGATGACGAACCGGGTGCGCTGGAAGGGCTGGCGCTGTGGATCGATTGGGAACGCTTGGGGTTTAGCGTCTGCGGAACCGCGGGCAACGGAGTGGAAGGCTTGAAGATGATTCATGGGCTTGCGCCGGATTTGGTCATTACCGATGTAAACATGCCGCTAATGGACGGGCTTCATATGATTGAAACCTGGCAGCAGCATCACCGGGATAGCGGTGTGAAATTTGCCATCATGAGCGGCTACAGTGAATTTGAATATGCAAGGAAGGCATTGCGGCACGGCATCCATCACTACATGCTGAAGCCTATTATTGCAGAGGAAGCCGAGGAGGAGCTCGGCAAGATTCATGCTGAGCTGATGCAGGAGCATCGCAGATTAAGCCTGAGCGCGATTGCTAAGAGGGAAGAGGATGTTTCGCTGATCATGCAAACGCTCTTGGAGATGCCGCTTAGGGCTAGCGGCCTGTCGAGGCTTCAGGTTTTATCCTCCGCCCATCAAGAGTGGAACGTATGTCTGATCCAAGCGGAGTCTGCCTTGTTTCCTGACGTCAAGGAAACCGTCGCCCGCTTGTCAGCCCACGCGAATTCGGAGTATGTCATCGATCTGGAATCGAACCGGCTTTGTTTGGTGAACGGTTATTCCCCTGACAACGGGAGCGTACCCTCAGGCACGATCCGCGAGCTGGTCCGCCATTATGCAGGACAGCGGCTGTTTATGGCTGTAGGAGAAGGCCAGCAGTCTCTGGTGCATATCCGTCGCTGCTACGAAACCGCCAAGGAAGCCATCGAGCATCAATTTTACGTTCCGGCGTACGGCGGGATGATTTCATATGAAGAGGTACGGGATCGGCCGTTTCATTATCGTTACCCCACGAACCTGATGGATGATGTCATCAGGTCCGTGGAACTCCTCGACAAGAAGGGATACCGCGAGGCTGCCGGATTGGCTGCGTCCAGGTTTGCGGAGCAGCGAATCGCGCCGGGGATCGTGAAGAAAATGGTGATCCATGTTTTGTATAAAATCATGGATTTGGTGAGGGAGGCGGAAGGTGCGGAAGCTCGAATCCTGGCAGCCAAATCCAATGCAGCTGGATTAACGGACGGAACCTTCCATTTGAACGACTTGATGGGAGAGCTGCTGCGCTTCGGGGAAGAGTGCATCGAGCTTCTTCTCAAGGAGCAGGCCCGGCATTCGCAAGGCATAATCCAGGAGATTAACGATTATATTCGGCAGCACTACCGGGAGAATCTGACCATTAAGCGATTGGCGGAGCTTTTTTATCTGCATCCCGTCTATCTCGGCCAGCTGCTGATGCGTAAGAATGGGATTGGCTTCAACGAACTCATACATAATTTGCGGATTGAGGAAGCGGCCGCGCTGTTGAAGCAGAACAAGCTGAAGAACAGCGAAATCGCCGAAAGGGTCGGCTACACCCACTACAACCAATTCCTTAAGCATTTCGAAAAAAGATGGGGCATGGCACCGAATGAGTTCAAGAAGAGGATGTTCTAAAGTTTTTAAGGTTAATGCTTTAATTATAGTATAGTCCGCCTTTGAAAGCGCTTTTAAAATAAAGGAAGGTTACATGAAGAGGCGTATCGACCAACGATGTAACCACATTATGACGGAGGTGCTTTTATGGGGGGTAAGACAAAATCATGGCTTCGGCTCAGCACGGTGTTGCTGTTGTCGCTTTGCATCGTGCTTACGGGCTGCGGGGGCGGAAACGGGAATAGCGGGGCCCAGCCGGAAGCAAAGGACTCCGCAGAACAAACAACACCCGGGACGGACGGGGATAAGATCGAACCATTTGAGGTGAGTGTTTTTATCGGTCAGCCCGACCAGCAACCAACACCTGACAACAAGATTTATAAATTAATCAGGGAAAAGACAGGAGCATCCTTCAAATTCGAGTTCCTGGCAGGCGATATTGACCAGAAGCTCGGCGTTATGATTGCAGGCGGCGATTATCCGGACATGATGACAGCGAATCAAAAGCTGACAGCTGCCGGTGCCTTTATCCCGCTCGAGGATTTGATTGAAGAACATGCGCCAAACTTGAAGAAGCATTATGAGAAGTACTGGAACATGATGAAAGACCCGAATGACGGTCATATTTACAATCTTCCAAACTACGGTGTAACGAATGCTGATGTTACCTCGTCTTATTATTCGGGCCCAGCCTTCTGGATTCAGAAGGACGTATTGGCAGAGGCAGGATATCCAGAGGTTAAAACCTTGGATCAATATTTTGACATCATTAAACAATACAAGGAAAAGCATCCGACCATTGACGGTACCCCGACGATCGGCTTTGAAATTCTGAACTATGACTGGAAAAACTGGGGCCTGTTCAATGCTCCTCAGCATTTGATCGGTCATCCGAATGACGGCGGTGTAGTTGTTAAAGACGGCAAGGCGGAAATTTTTGCCGATAAGGACTATGCCAAACGTTATTATAAAAAACTGAACGAAATGAATGCCCTGGGTATCATCGATAAGGAAACGTTCACCCAGAACTTTGACCAGTATATGGCGAAAATCTCCAGCGGCGCAGTTCTTGGCATGTTTGACCAGCACTGGAACTTCCAAAGCGCAGAGGACGCGCTGATTACCCAGAAGAAAGATGAAAGAACGTATGTCGGTCTTCCGCTTGTATTTGATGAAAGTATCAAGGATCATTACAAAGATCGTCCGGCTCTGAACCTCAATAACGGTTTCGGGATCACGGTCAACGCATCCGAAGAGCAGGCGATCAGAATTATCAAATTGTTGGATACGCTGATTCAAGAAGATTGGCAAAAAATCTTGTCCTGGGGGATCGAGGGGGAAGATTACATTGTCAAGGACGGCCGCTTCATGAAAACGCAAGAGCAGCGCGATCTGTTTACCGATGCAACCTGGAAGCTCGCGAATAAAGCCGATTCTTTCCACGGTCAAGCACCAAAAATGGAAGGTTTATTCTCGGACGGCAACGCTACAGACGGCGCTGCACAGCCTGAAGAAATGGTAGCCGCTTTGAGAGAGTATGACAAGAACTTCCTTGCCCAATACGGTTTCAACAGCTATGTTGACTTCTTCAGTCCAGCTCCTGAGAACGAGATTGCTTACCCGGCATGGTCGGTCGACCTGGTAGACGGATCTGAAGCGAAAATCGTGAATACGAAGCAAAATGAGTTGTCCACGAAGTACTTACCAAAAGCCATTCTTGCTAAACCGGAAGAATTCGACAGCGTCTGGGATGAGTACGTCACTGATATCCGCAAGCTCAACATCAAGGCTTATGAAGATCGGATTAATGAAGTGCTGCAATGGAGAAGAGACACTTGGTCTGTTAAGTAAAGCAGCGGAAGGTACATGAATCGGAATGGGGAAGGCTCCTTGCCTTCCTTTTTACGAAATATAGGGTTTTGGGGAGAACAAACTTATGGAAGAGACCGTAGTCAAAGACTCTGCCGTCCGCAAGCCTAAGACAAACAAGAAAATCACCTGGGCCGTCCTCAAAGAACAGAGACAGTTGATCTATATGTCGGTGCCTCTGATGGCTTACATCATCTTGTTTGCCTACGTTCCTATTTGGGGATGGACCATGGCTTTCCAGAACTACAAGCCGGCTAGAGACTTTAGTGAACAGACGTGGGTAGGATTTAAACATTTTGAATTTCTTTTTAAGGATGAAAGTTTCCTGCAAGTGCTTCGCAATACGCTCGCAATGAGTGTTATCAATATGATTCTCGGCTTTACGACTGCAATTATCCTTGCATTGTTACTGAATGAAATCAAGAAAGTGGTTTGGAAAAGAACCGTACAGACGATCTCCTATCTTCCGCACTTTCTATCCTGGATCATCGTAACCGGGATTGTGGCGACGAGCTTGGCTTCGAACGGAATCATCAATGATATCCTTATGAAGCTGCATCTCATCAAGGAGCCGATCCAATGGCTCAGTGAAGGCAAATACTTCTGGGGAATCGTCGGGGCGTCGCATGTTTGGAAAGAAGTCGGCTGGAATACGATTATATATTTGGCTGCGATGGCATCCATCGACCCGGCGCTTTATGAGGCTGCCGATATGGACGGGGCAAGCCGCTATCGGAAAATGTTCCATGTCACTTTGCCGGGCATTAAGCCAACGATCATCATTCTGTTGATCATGCAGGTCGGTCACATTCTGGAAGCAGGCTTCGAGGTTCAATACTTGCTGGGCAACGGTCTTGTTGTCGACTGGTCGCAAACGATTGACATTTTCGTGCTGAAGTACGGGCTTGCCCAAGGCAATTACTCATTAGCAACGGCTGCCGGTATATTTAAAACGGTCGTTAGTGTGACGCTGTTATTGATTGCAAACGGAGTCGCGAAACGGCTAGGGGAAGAGAGGCTGCTATAATGGCAAATCAAACAATCAGCCCTGGGCCAGCAACTGCTGCCGCAGCGCCTAAATCCGTCAGAAAAAAAAGAGTAGAGCCGATCCTTTTTAATACATTCAATACCTTGTTTATGATTGGTCTTGTCGTTGTCACATTATATCCGTTTCTGAACACGATCGTCGTTTCCCTGAATGCGGGGAATGATACGATCCGGGGCGGAATCTATCTCTGGCCGAGGGAATTTACCTGGCAGAACTACAAGGCGGTATTCGCTTCGGGAACGATATATGACGCGTTCTGGATTTCCGTGGCAAGAACAGTGCTTTCAACGCTGCTGAATCTGGTCTTGACCACGATGCTGGCGTATACGCTGAGCCGTCGGGAATATGTATTCCGCAAGCCGATTACATTGATCTTTATTCTGACGATGTACTTTAACGCCGGCTTGATTCCTGGATATTTTCTGATGAAGGACTTGCACCTGCTGAATTCGTTCTGGGTATATGTGATCCCGTCGATGATCAGCGCATTTAATATGATCGTTATCCGGACGTATATCGGAACGATTCCGGAAAGCTTGGTCGAATCGGCAAGAATTGACGGAGCCGGAGATTTTAAAATCTTCATCCGGATCATCTTCCCGCTGTGTAAGCCGGTGTTGGCAACCATTGCGCTGTTCGTGGCCGTGGGGGCTTGGAACTCCTGGTTCGATGCATTCATCTATACCTCCTCCCGCCAAGAGCTGAGCACTTTGCAGTATGAGCTGATGAAGCTGCTGTCATCCAGTATGAACGCGAACAGCAACCCGGCAGTGGCTGCAGGAGCCGGGATGACGCAGGACGCTGCGGTGAACATGGTAACGCCGATTTCGATTCGCGCTGCCGTAACGGTCGTGGCATCGGTTCCGATTCTGCTGGTTTATCCGTTCATGCAGAAATATTTCGTAGTCGGATTGAACGTGGGCAGCGTCAAGGAATAATCCAGGTTTCGCTATATGACAGACCATAAATGCAACCAATGAGGAGGCAAGCATTTCGTGTCTAAGAGAACAATCATTAGGAGGATCAGCCTGATGCTGATCGCGTCCCTGCTGCTCATTCCGCCCAGCCGGAGTGCGGCGGCAGTTGAACCGGTCCAAACGTCCGCTGATCAGAATCTTGTGATTCATCATCATTTTGATGGAGGGACGGAAGGGTGGTTTAAGCGGGGGACGGAGACGGTGACCTCCGCTACCTATGCTTATGAAGGGACAGGGAGCTTGTTGACGGAGGGAAGGACGGCGAACTGGAACGGACCGGGATTTGATCTATCCGCCACGAACCGGCTGGACAAAGGAGCTACCTATGAAATTTCCGCATATGTCCATTTGAAGGAGGACACCCAAGGGACTCAGCAGCTTCAGCTTGCCATGCAGCAAACCGGAGCCGAGCCGGAATATGTGAACTTCAGCAGTCCGGTCGATGTAACTGCTGACGGGTGGGTAGAGGTGAAGGGCCATTATAAATACGATGCTAACGCTTCGG
Source organism: Paenibacillus sp. FSL W7-1332 (assembly GCF_037969785.1). NCBI lineage: Bacteria > Bacillati > Bacillota > Bacilli > Caryophanales > Paenibacillaceae > Paenibacillus > Paenibacillus sp. FSL W7-1332. Next base: position 1,084,247 of record NZ_CP150209.1, read on the forward strand.
CCTTGCAGGTATATCTGCAGAGTCCAAGCAGTGCGGACGCCGCTTATTATATGGACGAATTCAAGGTCCGGTTGATTGAGCCGGCACCAGACCCGGGTATTGAGATACCGGGGGGAAAGAATACGGTCGTATGGGATTTTGAAGACGGAACGACGATGGATTGGGGACCACGCGATTCGGAGACCGTAGAAGCTGTCCCAGAAGCAGCCCATAGCGGCGGCTACGGCTTAAAGGTCCATGAGCGGGCGAACAGCTGGAACGGGCCCAGCCAAGACGTTAAAGACATCATGGTGAGCCAAAAAACGTATACGATCTCAGCCTATGCGAGGCTTGAGCAGGCACCTGCCGCTCCGGTCAAAATATCCCTTTCGATGGAGAACAAAGCAGCGGGCGCAGCAGAAACGTCCTATACAACCGTTGCCTCAGCCTCCGCGAGCGGCACGGAGTGGGTGGAGCTGAAAGGAACCTTTGGCTTCACTTCGGATATGGAAACATTGAAGCTGTATATGGAAACCTCGGATCTTTCCAATTTCTATATCGATGACATTAAGCTCGCACTGCCGGGCTCGATTCAGACGGATATTCCCGCGCTGAAGGATGTGTATGCGGATTATTTCGAGATCGGGGCAGCCGTGGAGCCCAAGCATCTGTCCGGCGTGCACAAGGAGCTTCTGGATTACCATTACAACTCGCTTGTTGCCGAGAACGTGATGAAGCCGGAATCTCTCAGTCCGAGAGAGGGAACCTATAACTTTACCAACGCGGATCTCATCAGGGATTATGCCAGGGATCATGGCATGAACCTCCGGTTCCATACGCTGCTGTGGCATCAGCAAGGCGCCGAATGGATGCTGAAGGATGATCAGGGCCAATATCTCGAAGCCACGCCGGAGAATAAAGCGCTCGTCCTTCAGAGACTGGAAGCTTATATCCATGAGGTGGTTGGCCGCTACAAGGGAGATGCCCGCGATTGGGACGTCGTGAATGAGGTCATTGACGAAGGGCGTCCGGACGGCATGCGGGACAGCCAGTGGTACCGGATAACGGGGCTCGACTATATCCGGACCGCCTTTCATGCGGCACGAGATGCAGCCGGACCCGAGGCCAAGCTCTACATCAACGATTACAGCACGCACAACCCGAAGAAACGCGATTATTTGCTGAATCTTGTAAAACAGCTGAAGGCAGAAGGCGTTCCAATCGATGGCGTGGGCCATCAAACGCACATCAATATCAGTGGGCCGTCCATCCAGCAAATCTCGGATTCCATCCGGATGTTTGGCGAGGCCGGCTTTGATAATCAGCTTACCGAGCTGGACGTTTCGGTGTACACGAACAATACCGACACCTACCAGACCGTTCCCCAGGAATTGCTCGACAAGCAAGGCTATCGGTACAAAGAGCTGTTTGAAGAATTGAAGCGGCTGGATCAAATGGGCGCCGATGCAGGCGTGGAAGGGGGCTGGATCAGCAATGTCACCCTTTGGGGGATCGCAGACGACCATACCTGGCTGCATGACCGTCCCGCGGGTACGGGACGACAGGATGCCCCGTTTCCTTTTGACAAGCAGTATCAGGCCAAGCCAGCCTATTGGGGGATGGTCGATCCTTCAAGGCTAACGATAGTGAGAAAGACCGGAACGGCCGTGGAGGGCAAGGCGGTTGTTGACGGACAACCGGATTTTGCCTGGAATCTGGTTCCGGCCTTTAAGACGGAGCAGCTTGGCTCGCTATCTGCCGAATTTAAGACGCTATGGGACAGGGACCATGTCTACGTCAAGGTTGACGTGTCGGACGGCTCGATATCTCCCGGAGATCAGGCCGAAATTTTCGCTGTAGTGAACGGTGCTGTGCAAAAAGCCGAGATTCAGCGTGGAGCCGCCAATACGGTCGAGACTGCTGCAGGTTACGCAGGGGAAGCCCTCCTCCAGTTAAACGGAGCAGGAGCGCTGGGCGGCGAGATTTATTTCGATGTCCGAGTAACGGATTCCGGTTCGGATGACGGCTCCGAGCATGGCAAGAACGGAGCGGTGGTGTCCTGGAGCGATCCAAGGCATGCCCAGGACAGCGATCAGGAGGGACTCGGCATTCTAACGCTCACTGCTGCGCCGAAATCGGCCCAGTCCGGCTATGGCACCCCAACGGTAGACGGCGAACTCGACGGCATCTGGAAGGATGCCGGGGAACTGGCAACCGACGTGTGGGTCGAGGGAAACAGCGGCGCGACCGCTACATTCCGGACGCTATGGGATGAGAATCACCTGTACGTTTATGCCATTATTAGCGACAGCTTGTTATCGGATGCGAGTCCCAACGTATGGGAGCAGGATTCGGTAGAGATTTTTGTGGATCAGAATAATGGAAAGACGGATGTTTACCAGGAAGATGATGGACAGTACCGGATGAACTTCAACAATGCGCGTTCCTTCGGCGGTCATGCGGGCGAGGATAATTTCGTTTCCGCTGCGAAGGTTACCGAGGGCGGATATGTCGTTGAAGCAGCGATCCGCCTGGATAAGATCAAACCTGAGAAAGGGACGGTGATCGGGTTCGATTTTCAGGTGAACAACGATGAAGAAGGCCAAGGTACAAGAGACAGTGTGGCCATATGGTCGGATCCGACCGGCCAATCCTATCAGAACACGACCCGATTCGGCGTGCTGGAATTTACGAAGAGCTCCGCTCCCGGCGGAGGAAATGGAGACGGCGGAGAACATAGTGGGGGCGGTAACGGCGGTAACGGTGGAAGCGGCGGAACTGCGGGCGGTGGCGGAAGCAGTCCGAGTCCAGCACCAAGTACGTCTTCACTCGAAATCCGGAACCATGACGGGCGGATTATAGTTGGAGTCTCGAGCCGAGTGCTTCAGCAGGCAATGGAAAAGGCAGTGGCTGGAACTACCGGAACGAAGCGGGTGCTTGTTAACGTTCCGGCGCAGAAAGGAGCCCAGTCCTTTGACATTTTGCTGCCGGGTAAGTGGCTGCTGGAGAATCCGCAGGCAGTTCTCCTAGTCCAAACGGAGTTCGGTACGCTGGAAATGCCAAGCGTGTTGATTCAGGGGACCGGTGTAACGGATACGGAAACCGTAACGCTGCGTCTGGAGAAATCGTCGGGCGGCAATCTGGATGCGGCCCTTCGCGAGAAGATCGGCGATCGTCCGGTGTTCCGGGCAGAGGTTCTTGCTGGCGAGCGGGCTTTGTCCTGGAAACAGGGTAAGCATCGTCTCATCTGGTCGGTGCCTTATTCCCCCACCGAGGAAGAGCTTGCACGACCGAATCATATCATGGTTTGGCATATCGACTCTAACGGGCGCGGGGTTCCGCTTTCCAGCAGCCGGTATAACTCCGCAGATGGGATCGTTCGTGCTGCGCTGCCGCATGGCGGCACGTTTGCAGTCGCCTCCGCATACAAGACGTTTCATGACCTGAAGCATGTGCCGTGGGCGATCGATGCAATCGAAACGATGGCATCTCGCGGGATCATTCAAGGTGAGACCGAAACAAGATTCAATCCGTTGAACCCGATTACTCGAGCCGAATTCCTCGTTCTGCTCGTACGCGCGTTGGAGCTGGAAGGCTCGGGCGAAGGCCGGGCAGCGTTCGGAGATGTTTTGCCTTCGGCATATTATTACGAAGACGTGCAGATCGCCGCAGAGCTTGGGCTCGTTCAAGGTGTCGGAGGAAACCGTTTCTTGCCGGACACGCCAATGAAACGCCAGGACATGATGGTAACGACGCAGCGTGCTCTGGAGGCAGCCGGCAAGAAGCTGGAAGGACAGAGGTCACTGGATTCTTTTGCTGATGGGGATCAGGTCGCCGAGTATGCTAAATCGAGTGCAGCAGCACTTGCAGGTTCGGACATCGTGAACGGAATGAACGGCAAAATCGAGCCGAAAGCATACTTTACGCGTGCTCAGGCGGCTGTGATCCTTGACCGGATTTGGAATTGGAATGATTAAGGCTGTGAATGGTTAATACGATGATCGGACTTGAACGATGAAAGCCAGAATGAAAATTATGAATGAGTTGGAGGCCAGCCGTGAGTAACGGGCTGGCCTTTTTTGTGTAAATGCCGATTAGGCCAGGCGGACCGTACGCTACAAATCATGCAAGACAGGCCAATGCTTTTCTAGCAAATGACGTCTATCTTCTTGCTTTCTTGGAAAACCTATTCATAGATTCAAAATTCCAAGTTAGCGCTATCTAATAATCTATGAATATAGGTTGGGGGTTGATGTTCTTGTTTAGTTCATCCGTTCATGCTGAAGAAGCGAACCACCCGGAGTGGGCACCCGAGCTTCTGGGGAGGGTTACCAAACGGATCGGGAGTATCATTGTCGGACATGAGGAGCAAATCTCGTTAACGATGATGGCCTTGCTGGCCGGTGGACATGTGCTGCTGGAGGATGTGCCGGGAGTCGGGAAGACCATGCTAGTGAAGTCGGTGGCCTCGTTAATTGGCTGCGATTTCAGCCGAATTCAGTTTACGTATGATTTGATGCCAGGGGATATTACAGGGGCGTCGGTCTATTATCCGCATACGGGAGAATTCGTATTCAGGCCAGGACCCGTGATGTCCAATATTGTGTTGGCCGATGAGATCAACCGGGCATCGCCGCGGGCGCAATCCGCGCTGCTGGAGGCGATGGAAGAGGGGCGCGTCACCGTGGACGGCCATACGTATCCGCTGCCTGCCCCGTTCTTCCTCCTGGCAACGCAAAATCCGTACGAATATGAAGGCACAAGCCGCCTGCCGGAAGCGCAGCTGGACCGCTTTTTGATGAGATTATCGCTGGGATATCCCAATATGGAGGGTGAATTGGAGCTGCTGGAGCGGGGGATGGGCAGTTCCAGACTGGACGATCTGAAGCCCCTCATGATGGGATCCGAACTCATACGAATGCAGCAGATGGTTTCCCGCGTATTTGTGGATGACACCATAAAACGTTATATGGTCAGTGTGGCCGATGCATCCCGAAAACAGCAGGGAGTGTCCTTAGGGATTAGTCCGAGAGGGACATTGGCGTGGCTCCGCGCTTCACAGGCGGCTGCCTTTTTGACAGGACGAATGTATGTCATCCCTGATGACTGCCTGCGCGTTGCCGTTCCTGTGCTCACCCACCGGCTTCATCTGTCTCATGAGGCACGCGCTGCCGGCATAACGCCTTATGAAATGGTGGAGTCCATCATTACGAGGTTTGATCTGCCGCGCCAGCGAAGCCGGAAGGGGAATCCGTCATGAAACGCCGTCTGCTGGAATGGTCGAGAGGAGTGGCCATCTGGTCCGTTTCTTTGGGTCTTTATGTTTGGTTAGGCGGGGAATCGCTGCGGCTTGTATGGTGGGCAAGCACGATTCTATTGCTTGGCGGAGCTTTGACAAGTTTGCTGGGCCCAACACGAATCACCATTTCGCATACAAGCTCCCCTTCATGCTTACAAGCGGGAGATTCTGCTCAGATGACGGTTCAAGTAACCTATCGTTCTCTTCTGCCCGTGCCGTGGCTTATCATAACCGACCGGATCGGCTTCAGGGAATACCGTAAGCTGCTGTTCCCCGGCATGAAGCGAAGGCTCGAGTATACCTACAGACTGAACCAGGTTCCCCGCGGAGTCTGGTCTTCGATCTATAGCGAGGTGGAATGGGGCGATATGTTCGGCTGGTTCAGAACAAGCCGGAGCGTGCAAAGCGATACTGGCGGCATAATTGTGCTGCCAAAACCCGCCGAGTGGCCGGAGGCCCAAGTGCCCATGCATGGAAGCGATATGGACTTCGAAGATGAACGGGTACGCTTCCATGTTTGGAATGAAATGAGAGGATCGGGCGTGCGAGACTATGTTCCCGGTGATCCCATGAACCGGATTCATTGGAAGAATTCCGCGAAGCTGGGACGCCTGCAATCCTTCATGCCGCATGAGGGGTATGGATCAAGGCAGGGGGTTGTGCTGGATACATCGCTCCAAGGGTATGCAGGTCTTGGCGCCTTGAAACCGGAGAATGCATTTGAAGACGCGGTATCTGCGGCAGCAGGATTTGTATCCCGGCTCATCCGCTACAAAGTTCCCTATCAACTATATATCGATGGGGCTGGGATAGAGGATCGGCGAAACGAATACAAGGACGTGTTCAAGGGCCAGCAGGACACGTTAGTTCCGTTTGCCTCCGTTCAGCTAACCGGGAACGATCCTGTACGGGATCGAAGCTTCGTGAAGTCTCTTTCTCCCTCGCAAAAGAATAAGGATTGGGCGATTATTACGGGCGTCTTTCATGAGGGAGCGGCTGTCGCAGCAATCCACCTGCTGAATGAGGGCAGCAGAAAGGTTACCATCTTCTGTACGCAAAGTGTAAAACGTCTGAAATCGGCTGGTAACTCAGGCTTAGAGGTGAGTCCATTAGAGAATCAGGCGTTGCCTGAGTGGGCACGGGAGTTTTTCAACAAAGGCGGAAAGCTGGTTTACTTGCATGAAAAGCGGACAGAGAGGAAGCCAATGAAGATAGGAGGTGCCGACCATGAGCGGACCGGGAAGCTCGCCCGTTAGGGATGGAGGCCATCGTAAGGCCGGAATATCCGGAGCCTGGAATGTACCCTCTATTTTCGTCTCCCGATTGACGCACGGAACGATTCTTCATCGTATATTGATTACGCTGCCGGTTATGGGACTGCTGTCAGAGTGGCTATTGCCGCTTCGGGATGCAGGTGACATGGGCAGCCATCTTATGCTGCAAACCTTATTCATCTGGGCTTTATTCTTGCTGCTCCAAGGATTGTTTACGCTGCGGGGCTGGGTATGGCTGCCGCTGAACGCCGTTCTGGTGGTCTGGCTGTGTGCCCGGTTGTTTGAATATAGCCATCCGTTGGCATGGCTGTCCGATTATGCTTCGGAGACACTACCGGATGACGTTTCGGCATTCGGAAATGCGTGGGAGTTTACTGCCTTAAGCCAGGAAACGAGAACGATCATTCTGCTTGTCGGCTGGGCTATCATGGTATCCGCGGTCCATATGCTGGCTTTGTATCGCCGAACCGTGTGGCTGTTTGGCGGTTCAACGCTGGTTTATTTGGCGGTGCTGGAATCTGCCATGGAAGAAAGCATCTATGGCGATATGCTGCGTGCGGTGCTGTACATTTTGCTGGCGCAAGGTATGATGCTGATCCTAAAGCTGAAGCAGGAAACCGTGGAGGGAACCACTTTTGAATTGGACATCCCTGAGCCTGTTCGATCCGGCCGCTTGTCCGGGCTGCCTGTGCTTCGCTGGAGTCTGGTGGTGCTGCTTGCTTCCGGTCTGATCGCCGGTATTACCCGAGTGGGAGGAGCTATTAGCGAGCCGTCGGCAGGCGTGGGATTAACGGTGTCCGAAATGGCGGCACGTCTGACGGGATGGGGAGACCTTGTCTGGGGAAACAGGGAACCGTCGATTCCTGCCTCCCAGGTTGCCGGATACGCTTCCCAAGGAAAAGATTTGGGAGGTCCGTTAACGCTGAGTGATGCGTTGTATTTTACCGCGCAGTCGCCTGAACCGACTTATTGGCGAGGAGACACATATAATCGGTATGATGGACGGAAGTGGGAGGCGGATCCTTCCATCCGCAAGCCCGTGAAGCTGTCCGAGGACCTGAGCGGCATCCTGCCCTATTGGGAGCGTCCTTCCGGAGACAAGCTTGTCCAGACACTGACTTTTGAACAAGATACTCCGATCCAGTCTGTGCTGTCAGGAGGCATTATTACCAGCGTAAAGGAGATCCATTTCTCCAAAGAGAGAGGTACACCGAGGCTCGCCGTTGACAGGCTGTCCGAAACGGTATCCTTGCAGGGCGAAAGGGCGGTATCCGGTTATACCATAGAAACTTTATATAGTCAGTCTGAGGAGCAATCGCTCCGCAGTGCAACCAACAACGATCCTGAATATATGAAGGAAATGTACCTCCAGCTTCCCGAGCAGCTGCCCCTCAGGGTGAGGGATTTAGCAAGGGAGATCACATGGGACGCTGTGAACAGGTATGAAAAGGCGAAAGCTATCGAATCCTATTTGGAGCAGAACTATACCTATTCCCTGCAAACGTCCGTGCCTCCGGAAGGCAAGGATTTTACCGATTATTTTTTGTTTGATACGAAGGAAGGATACTGCGTTCATTTTGCTACGACGATGACCGTGCTGCTTCGATCTGAAGGCATCCCGGCACGCTACGTGACTGGATTTGCACCGGGTGAGCGGGTGGCAGGTACGGTTGACCGTTATGAGGTAGCCCAAAAGAATGCGCATGCATGGGTTGAGGTTTTTTTTCCGGGACAAGGCTGGGTGCTGTTCGATCCGACCCCGGGCTTTAGCATCGAGCAGATGTCCACGCCTCCACTGGTTGGTGATTCCGGTTCTGCCGGGCTTAAGTACTGGAACAGCCTGTGGAACTCCATGATTTACGGAGCCGTTAAAGTACTCTTTCTGATAACCGCCATCGGTCCTGTGATGTTTGGGGGCGTGCTACTATTAGTTCTTCCCATCCTGGTGGCGGTTGTTTATCAAATTCCGACCGTGCGCCAAAGTTTGGCCTTTCTGAGGATGGCCAGAACGATAGCGGTAAGCGGGCGGGAGGGACTCGTATCGATTTCGGTATGGGTTTGGGACAAGCTCCAGCGAAGGTTTGGAGATTTGGAAAAAGGGCAGACCATGCGTCAATACGTCAATGCCTTGTCGATTGCCGATGCCGAATTCAGGGCGGAGCTGGAGCAGTTTGCGCAGCGCTGGGAGCGGGCGGCATTCGATGACGAACCGTGGTCCCGTACCGAAAAAGTACTCTTTTTACGCCAATGTATTCGAATTGTCAAAAAACTGGCATGAAAACAAAAGCCCCTCTTTCTTGACGGTATGAATTAGGGTTGCGTATAATTAATTTCATTAATCAAGGGAGGCCCGGTAATGAATAAGCCTAATGAAATCATCGTCGTTTTAGACTTCGGTGGACAGTACAACCAACTTATAGCACGACGCATTCGCGATCTCGGCGTTTATAGTGAGCTTCTGCCATACAACACGTCCGCTCAGAAAATTAAAGAACTTTCCCCGCGCGGCATTGTTTTCTCAGGAGGTCCTTCCAGCGTGTATTCCGAGAATGCACCGCATGTGGACCCCGCCATTTATGATCTGGGACTGCCGATCTTCGGCATTTGCTACGGCATGCAGCTGATGGCTCAACAACTGGACGGAAAAGTAGAACGTGCTTCGAAACGTGAATACGGCAAAGCCGAATTGGAGTTTGCACCGAACTCAACGCTTGTAAAAGGGATTGAGCAAAAACAAACGGTATGGATGAGTCATGGTGATCACGTGGTATCGCTGCCTTCCGGCTTTAAGCTGGATGCAGGAACGGAATCCGCTCCGATCGCCGCGATGAGTAACGAGGATAAGAAGCTGTACGCCGTGCAGTTCCATCCGGAAGTTCGTCACTCCGTCCATGGTAATGAAATGATCAAGAATTTCTTGTACGAAGTGTGCGGATGCGAAGGCAACTGGAGCATGGAGACTTTTATCGAGGACCAGGTCCGTGAAATCCGTGAAGTCGTTGGCGAGCAAAAAGTGCTGTGCGCACTGAGCGGCGGCGTGGATTCCTCCGTTGTGGCCATGCTGATTCACAAGGCAATCGGCGATCAGCTGACATGCATGTTCATCGATCATGGACTGCTGCGCAAGGGCGAAGCTGAGAGCGTTATGGAAACCTTCGTCGGCAAGTTTGATATGAAGGTCGTTAAGATTGACGCTCAGGAACGCTTCATGTCCAAGCTGAAAGGCGTAGACGATCCGGAGAAAAAACGGAAAATCATCGGCAACGAGTTCATCTACGTATTCGATGAGGAGTCCAGCAAGTTTGATGATTTTGCATTCTTGGCTCAAGGCACGCTGTATACCGATATCGTTGAGAGCGGTACGGACACGGCGCATACGATCAAATCCCACCACAATGTCGGCGGGCTGCCAGAAGACATGAAATTCACGCTGATTGAGCCGTTGAAAGCTCTCTTTAAGGATGAGGTTCGTAAAGTCGGCGAGGAGTTGGGCTTACCGGATGAGATCGTTCACCGTCAGCCTTTCCCTGGCCCAGGTCTTGCGATCCGCGTACTGGGTGAAGTAACGGAGGACAAGCTGCAAATCGTTCGTGATTCCGACTACATCCTGCGTGAAGAGATCGCGAAGGCGGGATTGGATCGCGAGATCTGGCAGTATTTCACGGCGCTTCCGAACATGAAGAGTGTCGGCGTCATGGGTGATGCACGTACGTATTCCTACACCGTAGGTATCCGTGCCGTAACCTCCATCGACGGCATGACAGCGGACTGGGCGCGTATCCCATGGGATGTGCTGGAGAAAATCTCCGTTCGTATCGTGAACGAAGTCGAGAACGTCAACCGCATCGTGTATGACGTGACTTCCAAACCGCCAGCAACGATCGAGTGGGAATAGTTTTTATACAGCTGTACTAAACCCAAAAACCTTCAAATCCACACCTGTGGAATTGAAGGTTTTTTTTGTGTGCTTATACGACCAAAACCGTTCTCCTCTGGACGGGTAAATGCCATTGGTTTTATTGCATGCATCTTTTGTGAATTAAGATAAATAATACGTTAGGGTGCAAAAGTCAGGTGCGAGCGTTAAGGGAGGTTGAACCAAGACCTAAACCTGTGAGGAGGAAAAAGAATGAAGGCTATCGTCATTGATCGTTATGGGGGCAAGGAAGAACTACAGGAAAGAGAAGTGCCTACCCCCTCACCGCAAGCGCATCAGGTCTTAGTTAAGGTGGCCGCCACCTCGATAAATCCAATAGACTGGAAGCTCCGTGAGGGCTATTTAAAACAAATGATGGATTGGGAGTTTCCGATTATTTTGGGTTGGGATGTGGCCGGGACGATTTCGGAAATTGGGGACGAGGTAACGGATTGGAAGGTGGGAGACGAAGTGTTTGCCCGTCCGGAAACGACCCGTTTTGGCACATATGCCGAATATACTTTGGTGGATGATCACCTGCTGGCGCGTAAGCCTGCTGCTATCTCATGGGAGGAAGCCGCATCCGTTCCGCTCGCAGGACTGACGGCTTGGCAGGCGCTGTTTACACATGGTGAACTGACTCATGGAGAGAAGGTATTGATTCACGCAGGCGCAGGTGGCGTTGGCATGTTCGCAATCCAGTTTGCCAAACAAGCGGGCGCCTATGTGATTACGACAGCCAGTGAGCGTAATCATGAGCTGTTGGCTTCACTCGGAGCTGATCAGATGATTGACTATCGCACGACCCCTTTTGAAGATGTTTTATCGGATGTGGATGTCGTGTTCGATACGATGGGCGGTGACGTTCAGAAGAACAGCTTTAAAGTGCTGAAGAAACATACCGGGCGAATCATATCCATTGTCAGCGATTTTGATGAAGAGCTGGTAAGACAATACGACGTAACCGCCAAAAATATATGGCTGGATCCCAATGGTCAGCAGCTTCAGGAAATAGCAGCCCTGTTGGAGCAAAAAAAAGTAAGATCCGTAGTCGGAGCTATGTTTCCTTTTTCGCAAAAAGGGCTCTACGATGCTCACGCATTAAGTGAGACCCACCATGCTGTCGGTAAAATAGCCATAAGTTTCTCCTAAGGAGCACAGTGATCCCTGTTTATTCTGCGTGTGGAAACCATCCGGTTTGGATCGCGTCTGCTGCCATCGAGTGAAATGAGAGGGCTAGGTGGGGAGCGTAAGGACAGCTAAGATTTAAAAATTGAAAACGAATGTACCTCGCGAGCGGATTTGAGGGGTCATGTGCACATTGTCCCTGTTCCGGGGGTGTATTTTGTCGTATGTAGTTCGGTTGTCCTAGAATGAATAGGTTGTGGAATATCAAATCCCGAACGTTTCTTTAAATTGACAAGCACAATATTCGTTTTTGTTATTGACAAGGTTGGGCTTCTCGTCCTAGAATATGTGTAGAAACTGACATGACAACTACAAATAACGAGCTTTTTCGTATAATCCCGGGAATGGGCCCGGGAGTCTCTACAGGTCACCGTAATGATCTCGCTACGAAAAGAAGAGCGGCAATATAATGATGCGGACTCGTCCAGCATTCGAGATATCGGCCTGCAAGATGGAGCAGCGTTCCATTAAGCAGCAGGTTATTCGATAAGGATGCTGCCCTGCAGCATGCGAATGATTGTTTTGCGGCTCTTTTTTCAAGCGACGGCCCTGGGGATTTATCCTTAGGGTCTTTTTTGTATGTTGCCGGTCATTAATTTTAAGGGGGATATCTCTACAATGGAGCGTTTCTTTAAACTAAAGGAACACGGAACAAATGTAAGAACCGAGATTATCGCAGGCTTGACGACCTTTATGACCATGGCTTACATCCTGCTGGTCAACAATCTGTTCCTGGGCCCTGATGGCGCAGGTATTCCGCAGGAAGGCGTATTTTTCGCTACTGCAGTAGGTGCCGGTCTTGTGACGATGGCCATGGGTTTCTTCGTTAACATTCCGGTTGCGTTGGCACCCGGTATGGGTTTGAACGCGTATTTCATGACGGTGGTATTAAGCTCGAACGGTGCGATTACTTGGCAGGCCGCACTCGGTGCAGTGTTCATCTCCGGTATCGTATTTATCATTCTCACGGTAACCAAAGTCCGCCAAATGCTGCTGACTGCAGTTCCGAACAACTTAAAGATTGCCATTACGGTCGGTATCGGCTTGTTCATTACCATCGTAGGTCTTAAGCTAGGCAACATTGTGACGGCTTCCATTAACCCGGGAACGGATATTACTCATCCGGTACCAGGCGGTGCCTTCAATCTTGGCCTTGGGAATTTCGTTGAGAACAAGGATACGCTGCTTGCGATCATCGGGCTGTTCCTGATCGCCATCCTGATGGTCCTGAAACTGAAAGGCGCTCTGCTTATTGGTATCGTGCTCACGACGCTGATTGGCATTCCGATGGGAGTAACCGATCTGTCAGGTCTGAGCACTGCAAGCTGGATTCCTTCATTTGATAATCTGGCTGTCGGACAGATGGACTTGAAGGGCGCGCTTGGCATTGGTCTTATCGAAGTTATTTTCATCTTTACATTCGTTGAACTATTCGATACGTTCGGTACATTGGTTGGTACCGCAGGTCGTGCGGGACTCCTCAAGAACAAAGAGGAAGGCGAGAAGAAGCTTGGTAAAGCGATGCTCGTGGATGCCGGCGGCGTAAGCGCAGGCGCATTCCTTGGAACAAGTACAATCACAGCTTTCGTGGAAAGTAC
>NZ_CP150209.1:1102500-1927500 GCF_037969785.1 Paenibacillus sp. FSL W7-1332
AAGACCCCATGGAGCTTTACTGCAGCTTGATATTGGATTTGGGTACGATCTGTACAGGATAGGTGGGAGCCTTTGAAGCATGAGCGCCAGCTTGTGTGGAGGCGACGTTGGGATACCACCCTGATCGTATCTAGGTTCTAACCTGGTACCGTGATCCGGTACGGGGACAGTGTCAGGCGGGCAGTTTGACTGGGGCGGTCGCCTCCTAAAGAGTAACGGAGGCGCCCCAAGGTTCCCTCAGAATGGTTGGAAATCATTCGAAGAGTGCAAAGGCATAAGGGAGCTTGACTGCGAGACCTACAAGTCGAGCAGGGACGAAAGTCGGGCTTAGTGATCCGGTGGTACCGCATGGAAGGGCCATCGCTCAACGGATAAAAGCTACCCTGGGGATAACAGGCTTATCTCCCCCAAGAGTCCACATCGACGGGGAGGTTTGGCACCTCGATGTCGGCTCATCGCATCCTGGGGCTGAAGTAGGTCCCAAGGGTTGGGCTGTTCGCCCATTAAAGCGGTACGCGAGCTGGGTTCAGAACGTCGTGAGACAGTTCGGTCCCTATCTGTCGTGGGCGTAGGAAATTTGAGAGGAGCTGTCCTTAGTACGAGAGGACCGGGATGGACGTACCGCTGGTGCACCAGTTGTTCCGCCAGGAGCATGGCTGGGTAGCTACGTACGGACGGGATAAGCGCTGAAAGCATCTAAGCGTGAAGCCCCCCTCAAGATGAGATTTCCCAACTAGTAAGACCCCTTGAAGACGACGAGGTAGATAGGTTGGAGGTGGAAGTGCAGCAATGCATGGAGCTGACCAATACTAATCGGTCGAGGGCTTATCCAAAAAATATTTCAATGTGCTGCAAATTTCGTTTCGTATCTAGTTTTCAGGTGATCAAGCATCTGAGCCGTTTGGTGGCGATGGCGGAAGGGTTCCACGCGTTCCCATACCGAACACGACCGTTAAGCCTTCCAGCGCCGATGGTACTTGGACCGAAGGGTCCCGGGAGAGTAGGACGTCGCCAAGCGAACAACCATAAAGACCGTTATCGAGTCATCGATAACGGTCTTTTTTGTTTATACCCATAGGAAGAGAATCATGTAGCATCAGCAAGAAGGGCGCCCCAAGGTGCCCTTCTTTTCTTTACCTTAATAGCTTCCTTATCTAACATGTTTTCTTAGCTTAATATCTTTCCAATATCAGTTGTGTTTTCAAGCCGTCCATAGGAAGCAGCCAACCGTTAGACTCGAGGGTGTCCATAAGCTCTGATCGGAGCTGGGAAGCTACCGAGACATCGGGTGTTTTAAAAGAGATTTCGATCAAATTCTCGGTTCCTGTGCCATCTGCATTACGAATCGGCCAAACTTCGAGGCTCATTTTCTGGCCATGCCAAGATCCTTCATAGCGGTAGAACGTCAGCGGTCCATGGATTCGGGACTGTGAGAGCTCTTGTTCACCCCAATTCGGGGAGGACCATTTTTTGAGCTTTCCTGGCAGTTTGTCCAGCAGTAAAGCCAAGGCGTCTTGCTCGGATGGGAGCGTAGTGCCGGTTGTATTCGTGCTTATTTTCTTGGTGTTGGAGAAGCTAAGCGTTTGTTTGCCGTAGCCCCAATCAATCTCGGCCTCGTAATTGTCATCCGAAGCATCAAAGCCTTCCTGGTTTGCCAAGCTGAGTGCGGCGTTAATATCTCCATTCACGATGGGATACCGTTTCTTATAGGTAAGCTCGTAGTTATCTTTATCCTCTTTTTTGCGAAAACGGACGTCCCAGCCTTCGGCATTCAGCCCCAAATTGTCCGTGTCATAGTAAGCTACACCGATTGCCTGGGGTGCAGAAGCTATTCCGAATGCTTGAATGACTTCGCTCCGCAGGTTTCCACCGGATTCCAGCACGGTTTCTGGTTTGGCAAGAAGCTTCACTTCATAGGAAGGAACGGCATTGGCGGCGGCCGAAACCTCCGCTGTCTGCAGTCCGGTTAATCCACTTCCTAGAGCCGCGAAACCTACCATGAAAGACAACGTCAGCTGTTTCCACTTTCTCAATACAATCACTCCCATAAGCTGGATTTAGGTACACAGCTTACTTTAAACGCTGAATAATTGTGAGCTGTTAACGGGGGAGGGCGACTGTATCAAATATGTATAGAATTAATGAATAGCGGCATACATTTTTTGTTAATCCATCCAGATGGCTTACAGAGTCCCTAATATTACAGGACCTGCTCCAATTGTTTGCCCACTTCGCGCAAGACCTCTTGAAAACGCTGAATTTGTACGGAAGGAAGACGGTCTCGATTACGGACGCTGTATATATGGCGAGATGCCTGATGGCCGGGAATCGGCAGAACGTGCAGTAAGCCTTCTTGCTGTTCCCGTTGTACCGCCATCCGCGACATAAAGGAAATATGGTCCCCTAACAATACAAGTTGCTTGATCGCTTCCAGCGAGTCCAGCTCTACCGGACTCCTCATATGCAAACCATGCTGCGCAAGCCACAGGTCCGTCAGCTGTCTCGTGCTGGATTCGGTTCCATGCAAGGCAAAGGGAGTTCGAATGATCTGCTCGGGCTGCAGCGAATCCGTTTTGGCCAGCGGATGGTCGGGCGAACATATTAGCGTCAGATCATCCCTGCACAAGGACTCGGCGTGGAGACTGGGACCCGTAAAGGGCTCAGAAGAAATAATGCCCAGATCAATCTGGTGCCGGGCCAGCATGTCGCGGATAACCGGTGAAGGCTTGACGGATAAGGAGATCCGTATACCGGGAAACTCACGGGCAAAGGTATTCAATATCGCGGGCAGCAGATAGGTGGCAGGGACATAACTGGCTCCAATGTGCAGCGTTCCCCGATATAAGCTGTCGTATTCGCGGACGACTCGTTCCGACTCCTTGGCAAGCGCGTTTATTTTTACCGCATAATGCAGCAGAGCTTGTCCAGCCTCGGTGAGAAATGTTTTTCCGCTTCGGGACTCGAATAGCCGGACTTGTAGTTCCTCTTCTAGTGACTTCATATGAAAAGTAACCGTGGGCTGCTTAATGCCAAGTATTTCTGCCACGCTGGTCATATGATGATGGCGGTCGATCAGCTCCACAATTTGCAGCTTCATCAGATTCATTCGTATATCTCTCCCTTGATTATTCCTTATTTATGCTCTCTATATAGATTTAATCTATGAGTATCAACAGAATTCAAACAAAAAGTTAATTCCAAGTTTACATTAGTCTAATACAACGCTTAAACGTAGCCCTTACACTGGAAATAGCTTAAGAAGACAGGTTGGGATCGAAAGTGGATATTGAAATCAGGGGCATTCAAAAATCATTTCAGGGCACACTCGCGTTACTTCCTACCGATTTAAAACTGCGTCACGGTCAATTCACCACATTGCTCGGGCCGTCAGGCTGCGGCAAAACGACACTGCTCAGGATGATCGCCGGGCTGGAACAGCCGGACGGAGGAGAAATCTATGCGGAAGACCGGTGTATCTACTCCATGAACAAAAGGATTGACGTGCCGGCGCACAAACGCAACTTCGGGATGGTATTTCAGGATTTTGCCCTCTGGCCGCATATGACGGTATACGAGAATGTTGCCTTCGGATTAAAAGCGGCCAAGCTTAAGGCGGATCTCAGACAAAAAGTAACCGAAGCGCTGGCCATGGTCCGCTTAGAGGGGATGGAGGAACGTTATCCGCATCAGCTGTCCGGTGGACAACAGCAGCGGGTTGCATTTGCCAGAGCAGTAGCCATTCGTCCGGCACTGGTATTGTTCGATGAGCCTCTAAGTGCGCTGGATGCGGTGCTTAGGGAGGAAATGCGGATCGAAATGATGTCGCTTGTGAAGGATATGGGGCTGACTGCCCTTTATGTCACACACGATCAGGTGGAAGCCATGTCGATGTCGGATGAAATTGTGGTCATGCGGAAGGGAGAAGTCCTGCAACGTGGAACCCCGGAGATGATATATGAAACACCTAGCCATCCCTTTGTGGCTTCGTTTATCGGCAAGTCCAATTGGCTGACGGTGGATCATTCCATGGTGAGACCGGAGCATGTGACCTGGAGCAGGACAAGCACGGAGGATGTATGCTATCAGGCAACCGTGCTAAGCGTGAGCTATGTAGGCGAGCGATACGAAATTCGCTTGCAGGTGGAGGGCTTGGACAAGTGGACCGCTTACCTGGACAAGAGGGTGTCTGTCGGAGAACGCGTAAATCTGTACGTGTCTCCACATAAGGTCTGTCGGATGGGTGAAGGAACAAGTCCTGATAAGAATACAGACATGCATCAAAATACAGCAAAACGCACGCCTGCTGCAGCAGGCTAAGATGAAGGGGAGTTGGGGAGAAATGAGTCAATTGAAGTTACGGAGAAAAAGCGCGATGCTGTTGCTGGCATCTGTCATGAGCCTAAGTCTGTTTGGATGCGGCAGTGCCCCAAATGGGGATTCCGTTACTATGCCGGCACAGGATACAGGCAAATCATCTGCATCGGAGAGTACGCAAGTCGGAGGCAAGCTCGTTCTATACAGCGCAGGTCCTCAAAAGCTTGCCGACAATATTGTGAGCGGTTTTGAAGCCAAGACCGGCGTGAAGGTAGAGATGTTCCAAGGCACAACGGGCAAAATTTTGGCACGGATGGAAGCGGAAAAATCGAATCCGGTTGCGGATGTTGTCATTCTTGCATCTCTCCCCTCCGCACAGGCGCTGAAGGCGGATGGTCTGACATTGCCTTATCCTGAAGCCGCGAATGCGGACAAGCTGAATAAGGATTGGTCCGACGCCGAAGGAAACTATTTCAGCACTAGCGCATCGGCGCTGGGGATTGTATACAACACCAATCTGGTCACTGCGCCGCCTCAAAGCTGGGCTGATTTGGGCTTGCCAGAGTGGAAGGATGCGGTCAATATTCCGGATCCGACGCTGTCGGGATCGGCGCTGGATTTTATCACGGGTTATTTGAGTGTGAAGGGCGACGCAGGCTGGAAACTGTTCGAGGACTATAAAGCCAATGGGACGGCTATGGCAGGAGCGAATCAGGAAGCGCTGGACCCGGTGATCACCGGTGCCAAAAGCTTGGTTGCCGCAGGCGTGGATTATATGGCATATTCGGCCAAAGCCAAAGGCGAGCCGCTTGATATTGTATACCCGGAGGAAGGAACCGTCGTGAGCCCGAGACCGGCTGCGATTTTGAAAACCAGTCCGAACGTGGATAATGCCAAGGCTTTCATCGACTACTTGCTGTCGGACGAAGCACAGAAACTGGTGGCGGACGCCTATCTGATTCCGGGCCGTGAGGATGTGGAGGCTGAAGGCCGGACCAATCTGAAGGATATTCCGGTGTTTAAAGTGGATTGGGCTTGGATGAACGAACATGGGGATGAGACGGCGGCACGTTTTTCCGAAGTATTTAAGTAAGTGCATAAGAGCGAACCACAGGAAGGCAATGTGAGGTGAACCGGGAGTGAGACCTGTCATCATGGACAGTCAGCGTTTTTTACGAAAAATGGGCGTTATTCTCGCCCTTTTTCTTCTTCTTATAGGCATCGGTGTGCCATTGCTGCTTATTTTCTGGCAAAGTGTATACCCGGATCAACACTTCGAGTGGCTGGCGCCGATACGAACGATAGCCGGTCATGAGCTGTCCGGTATTTTGCTGCAATCCATCTGGCTGGGGGTATGCGTGGTGGCAGGATCGACACTGCTCGCGCTGCCGCTCGCCTGGATGATGGCCAAAACACGGCTAGGACAGCATCGGTGGGTGGACGTGATATTGATGATTCCGTTCATGACCCCGCCGTATATCGGTTCGATGGGCTGGATTCTGTTTATGCAAAAGGGCGGATATTTGCAGCAGTGGCTGCCGGGAACCGCGAGATGGAGTGATTCCTTCTTCAGCTTCGGAGGTATGGTGCTGATCATGAGTCTGCATTTGTTCCCGTTTCTCTATCTGCTGCTGCGGGACGCTCTGATTCGGATCGGCGGTAATCTGGAGGAGGCCGGAGCGGTTCACGGCGCAAGCGCTGGATACCGGTTTAGAAGAATCATACTGCCGCTGCTGTTATCCTCTTACGGCATGGGCGCGATGCTGGTGTTCGTCAAAACCATTGCGGAATTCGGCACCCCGGCAACGTTCGGTCGTCGCATCGGCTATTATGTAATGACCTCAGAAATCCACAAATATATTTCAAGCTGGCCCATCGATTTCGGTAAAGCGACCTCGCTGGCATCGGTCCTGCTGTCGGTTTGTCTGGTGATGTGGTACATGCAGTCTACGATCAGCCGGAGATTTACCTACCGTCTAGTCGGCGGCAAAGGTCAGCGCTCCAAGAGATATTCGCTGCGCGGAAGCAAAGGTGCCATCTGCGCTCTTTACATCGGTTTGCTGCTCGTATTGTCTGTTGGCATTCCTTATTTTTCCGTCATTGCGGCATCTCTGATGAAACTCCGGGGAGCGGGATTGTCCTTAGATAATCTGACGCTTGCTCATTACAAGGAACTGCTGTCCTGGGGATCGGTCAGCCAGAAAGCGCTCGGTAACAGTCTGGGCCTGTCGCTTGCAGCATCTACCGTTGCCGTTCTGCTAGGTACCGGTTTTGCCCTGACGATCGGCAAGTCCCAGGCACGGATGCAGCGGGTCATCGATCTGTTAAGTCTCTTGCCGAATACGGTTCCCGGCATTGTGATGGTGGTCGGTTTGATCCTGCTCTGGAATGCGCCATGGATGCCGGTTACGCTCTACAATACCTATGGGATGGTGGTGCTGACGTACGTCGTGCTGTTCCTCCCCTATACGGTGCAATATGTAAAGGCCAGTTTTACACAGATTGACGGCACTCTGTTTCAAGCGGGTCAAGTTTTTGGAGGCGGTCCGCTGCTTGTACTGCGGCGCATTCTGCTGCCGCTGATTATGCCCGGCATGCTGGCGGGATGGATCATGACCTTCACGATTGCTTCACGTGAGCTGGTCGGATCACTGCTCATTCTGCCGCCATCGATGCAGACATCGGCTACGTATATTTTTGCCCAGTTTGAGCAGGGACAGGTATCTCTCGGGATGGCGATGGCCGTTGTCTCCGTCGGTATGACGGTGCTGCTGTTACTGCTGGTCGAAGCTATGAATTCTAAAAGAAAGTGGAATGCATCATGATGAAACTGACGGTATGGGGCGGTGCAGGCGAGCATGGCCGCTCCGCGTATTTACTAAGCGGCAGGCAGGTCCATTTGCTCCTGGATTGCGGCGTCAAGAAGGAAGGATCAGGGGACTATCCCATGATCCAGCAAGAACATGTGCCGAAGCTGGATGCCGTGTTTCTGTCACATGCCCACGAGGACCACTCGGTGGCGATTCCGCTCCTGTACCGGCTTGGCTATCAAGGGGAGGTATGGACCACCAGGGAGACGGCAGCACAGTTAACGGCCTACTTTGCCTCCTGGAAAGAGTACACGGCAAGGGCAGGCGTAGAGCTTCCTTATATGGAGGAGGATCAGCTGGCGATCCGCTACCGGTATCTGGAGGAAGAGGCTGAGAAGTTGACATGGTTTGAGGCGCTTCCGGGCGTTGAGATCATGTGGGGACGAAGCGGCCATATGGTAGGGGCTGTCTGGTTCTTGGTACAGGCTGAAGGAAAACGGATCTTCTATTCTGGCGACTACACATCGGAATCGCTGCTGCTCGAGGATGACAGCCCAGCGCTGGTAGACAAGTCCTCTTCCATGCTGCTGGATCTGGCTATAGTGGATGCGGCTTACGGGACGGACGCTACTTCACAGGCCGATAAGCTAAAGCAGTTGGAATATAAGATTGAGAGCACACTGCAAACTGGCGGGAAGGTATTGATACCGGTGCCGGCCGCCGGCCGAGGGCAGGAAATGATCCTATGGGCATACAGGAATTGGGGAAATGTGCCGATCATGATCGAAGCGCCGCTGATCGAAGGAATGAAGCGACTGCTTGCTCGTTCGGAGTGGCTTCGCAGCCAGAAATCCGATCAGGGAATGAGGGATCAGCTGGAGTTATTGCTGAACCGGAACGATTGGATCGTACCCGCTAGCGAAACGGAACGTGTGTCCTTGCTCCATAAGCACGGGGCATCGCTATGGTTCGTAACGGATGGGATGATGCAGTCGAAGCTTGCGCAGTGGTACTACCGCCAGATGTCCGGCGATACCCGGAATCTGGTTCTCCTCACAGGCCATGTTTCCCAGGGGACCTTTGGACATCGCCTCCTTCAACATCCGGCCTCGTACGGTGCCTGCTCTGTCACGAAAATCAGGTATAAGGTACACCAGGGCCTGGCGGATGTGCGTCAGATGATAACCGGCGTTCCGGCACTGCATACCGTTCTCGTCCATGCAGACAAAGGAGAAACGGACCGGTTACGAGCCCGTCTGACAGAGGAAGCACCGAACCCCAACCTTCACATTTATTCCATGTCGGTTGGTGAGGAAGTCTATTTCTAGTCGTGCTTAGAGAACCTTTATTGCTTTCGCGATAAAGGTTTTTTTGTGGAATGGCTGTTATGTGTTTAGATGCAGGTGAAGTTGGTGAAGGCTGTAATGAACATATATAAAAATAAATTAGTACCAAGTACTAGTACTTGGTGATATAATAGTTATAAACTTGGAGGTGTGAACGATGAGCCAATCAAAGTCAAGAATTTCGGCAATCGGGACCTATGTTCCTGAACGGATATTAACCAATGCGGATTTAGAGAAGATGGTTGAAACGAGTGATGAGTGGATTGTGCAGCGAACAGGCATGAGGGAGCGCCGGATTGCTGCCCCGGATGAGTACGTGTCGGATCTCGCCATCAAGGCTGTAGAGGATATGGTTGATCGATACGGCGTTACCGTGCGGGATGCTGATATGATTCTTGTGGCCACAAGCACGCCGGAATATTCTTTTCCCAGTACAGCTTCACGGGTCCAATCGAAGCTGGGCATTGCAAGCACGGGTGCGCTGGATCTGAATGCTGCTTGTGCGGGATTTGTATATGCACTCCAGATGGCTGACGGATTAATATCCGGGGGAGCCTACCGTAAGATTCTGGTTATCGGCGCAGAAACCTTATCGAAGATTACGGATTACACCGACCGAACGACATGCGTATTGTTTGGGGACGGCGCCGGTGCCGTATTGTTGGAGAAAGATGAGGATTCGCCAAGTGTCATAGCATCTGTATCGGGAACTTTTGGCGAGGGCGGCATACATCTGTATAAAACAGCGCTCTCTGAGCAAATGGACGGCACGGAATTAAAGAGCGGCTGTCTTGTTCAAAATGGTCGTGAAATTTATAAGTGGGCCATTCGGAACATTCCGGACGGCGTCCGATCTCTTCTGTCCAAAGGAGGCATGACCGCGGAGGAAGTGGATTGGTTTGTCCCGCATAGCGCCAATCTTCGCATGATCGAGGCGATTAACGAGCGTGGGCCATTTACAATGGATCGCACTTTAACCAGCGTCGAGTACCGCGGGAATACGTCGGCAGCCTCCATTCCGCTTGCACTTCAGCTGGCGGTGGATGAGGGAAGGCTCAAAGCGGGAGACCACGTCTTACTCTACGGGTTTGGCGGGGGAATGACCTATGCCGGCTCCATCGTCAAATGGACGATATGATTCCCTTAATATCTATAAGACCGCTATCGACATACGATATGCGGTTTTTTTGTGCTGCGATTTTTGGATGATCGGACCTGAATCGTAATAAATTCAACTCAAATTCGAAAGTTTACCACCTCAAAATTTGGCGCCGCTTTCATTAGACTAAAGAAGAAAAATACGTTTCATGGAAGAGGGGTAGAACGATGAAAAGGTTTAAGTCATGGAGCTTGCTGCTCCTGAGTGTCATCATGGTGTTTACGCTGGCCGCATGTGGAGGCGGGGGCGGTAACGGAAGCAGTACGGCTGAATCTCCGGGGGGAGGAAGCAGCGAAGAGACAGGCAATACGAAAGAAGGAACCGAGTCCACAGAGAAAATCGAGCTCTCCTTCTGGTCGCTGGGAACAACCAACTATGAGGATCTGGCAAAGGAATATACGAAGGAGCATCCGAACATCACGTTCAAATTCCAGAATACGTCGGACCAAACCGCACATCACAACAACCTGACGACAGCATTGTCCGCTGGCTCGGGCGCGCCTGACATTTTCCAATTAGAAATCGCGTTTATGGAGCGTTTTATCAACAACCAGGATAAATTCTACAATCTGTACGATCTTGGCGCTAAAGACTTAGAAGGCAACTACCTGGAGTGGAAATGGAAGCAGGCTACTTCGGTTGACGGCACCTTCCAACTCGGTCTGCCAACAGACATCGGTCCTACGGTCGTATATTACCGTACGGATCTGGCAGAGCAAGCCGGACTGCCGACGGATCCGGACGGGTTTAGCGCAGCGATTGATTCATGGGACAAATTCGCCAGCGTAGCCAAGGACTTCACAAGTAAAACAGGAAAGCCGTTCGCCGACTTAACGGACCTGGTATATAACGGGGTGCGCGACCAATCCCCGGATCAAATCTACTTCAACAAAGAGGATGGCTCCTTTATCGGAGATACGAACCCGCAAGTGAGAAAAGCTTACGACTTTACGGTAAAAGGAATTCAGGAAGGCTGGATCGGCAACTGGATTCTGTGGTCTCCTGAATGGCAAAAAGCGATCAATGATGGAGACTTTGGCGTCATGCTCGGCCCGGCTTGGATTGCCGGTACGATCCGCAATGCGAAGGATACCGCAGGCAAATGGCAGATTGCCCAGCTTCCTGAAGGAGCAGGCAACTGGGGCGGTTCGTTCCTGACCCTGCCGAAGGAAGGCAAGCATTCGAAGGAAGCCTACGAATTCATCTCGTGGGTGCTTAACAAAGAGAATCAGCTGAAATCGTTCAAGGACAGCGGCTTGTTCCCATCCATCCCGGCGGTTTATAGCGAGCCTTCATTCACGGAGGAGAAGGATGAATTCTTCGGCGGTCAAGTTATTTCCGAAGCGTATGCCAAGTCGGCGGAACGCATCAAGCCGGTTTACTACGGACCTCTTCACGACCAGACCGACACGATTATCAAGAACGCACTCAAAAACGTGCTGGAGAAAAAAGCCGACCCGCAAAAAGAATGGGAAAGCGCAATGAAACAAATCAAGACGCTGGTTGATCGCAGCTAGGAAAAGGAGCATTCCTCGCCAGCTCATTCAGCCCGTCATCCGTCCGAATCTGAGTAGGGAGGAAGCTCTCTTCCTCGGATTCGGATTTATCCTTATCTACCTGGAGGTGCATTCATGGCAGACACAGTTACAGCAGAGTCACCGCAACCGGTGCCCCCGAGGCGGCGCTTGTTGACGGAGACCGTGCGCAGCCGGTTTACGGCTTATACGTTCATATCGCCATTCTTCATCTTGTTCGCAATTTTTGGACTGTATCCGATTCTTTTTACTATCTATTTGTCCTTCTTCAAATGGGATGCACTCGGACCGATGAAGTACGTCGGCTTCAAGAACTACGAGCTGATTACAAGCGACCCGACCTTCTGGATCGCTTTCAGCAACACACTCATTATGGCTTTGATGGGAACCGTGCCGCAGCTGATTGTGGCATTATTTGTTGCGGTTATGCTCAACTCGGCCTTGAACAGATTCAAGAATACGTTCCGTATTCTGTATTTTATGCCGAACATCACCTCCATCGTTGCCGTAACGCTGGTGTTCAGTACGATGTTTGGCAACAACGGGATGGTCAACTGGCTCCTGAACACCTTCGGCGCGGAAAGCGTACCGTTCAACTCCGGCTGGTGGGGAGTCAAA
This sequence comes from Paenibacillus sp. FSL W7-1332, assembly GCF_037969785.1. Classification (NCBI taxonomy): domain Bacteria; kingdom Bacillati; phylum Bacillota; class Bacilli; order Caryophanales; family Paenibacillaceae; genus Paenibacillus; species Paenibacillus sp. FSL W7-1332. The sequence continues at coordinate 1,114,283 of NZ_CP150209.1, forward strand.
ATCGCAATTTCGTCCATGGTCATGTGGCGGTGGATGGGCTATAACGCCATTATTTTTCTGTCGGGTCTGCAGAGCATTCCGACTGATATTTATGAGGCAGCCAAAATCGACGGTGCCACCCGAGGCCAGCAGCTGCTCTATATCACGCTGCCGCTTCTTCGGCCATTCATTCTGTTCGTTACCTTGGTATCGACGATCGGGGCGCTCCAATTGTTTACGGAGCCTTATGTATTCCTAGGTCAGTCCGGCACGGGCTCTACGCGGCAGGAAGGGGTCACGATGGTCACGTATCTGTATAATGAAGCATTTAAGAACGGATTTTTCGGTACGGCTGCGGCAACGGCGGTACTCTTGTTTATCGCCACCATTCTATTCTCGGTATTAAACATGATGGTGGGCCGCGAAGGTAAAGATACGGGAGGTAAAAAAGCATGAGCACAGTCGCCATAAGCCGGAAAAAACCGGATGAACCCGGTTTTATCGCCAAATTCTTCTTCTACCTCTTTATGATCCTTGGCGCACTGGTCTCGATCTTCCCGTTCTACTGGATGTTTGTCGTGGCTACGAATGACAAGGATGCGGCATTTCATATTCCGCCGCTCCTTACGCCCGGAACGGAATTCCTGGATAACTTCTCGCGCGTGCTGGAGCGGACGGATTTTTTCCGGGCGTTGATGAACTCGGTCGTTGTGTCTTCAGCCGTTACGTTGTCCGTTGTGTTCCTCTGTACGCTGGCGGGTTATGCTTTTGCCAAGTATGAATTTCCTTTGAAGAAGACGCTGTTTGTTTTTGTCATTGCCACGATGCTTGTACCTGCCCAGTTGGGCGTGCTTCCACAGTACGTCATCATGGCCAAGCTGCACTGGATCGACAGCTACAAAGCGCTGATCGTACCCGCCATGGTCAATGCCTTCGGCATCTTCTGGATGCGGCAGTACATCGCTTCCGCCGTTCATACCGAGCTGATCGAAGCGGGGCGGATTGATGGCGGCGGACACTTCCGGATTTTCTGGAACATCGCCATTCCTGTCGTAACACCGGCGATGGCTACACTGGGGATTCTGAATTTCATGAATGTATGGAATGATTTCTTCTGGCCGCTCGTCGTATTGAAAAACAGAGAAAATTACACTATTCAAATTGCACTGCAGCAATTGTTCACCAATAAGGACGGCCTTGATTTTGGAATGATCATGTCGGCCACCTTCACGGCGACGCTTCCGCTTCTCATTGTGTTTCTATTGTTCAGCCGCTACGTCATCGCGGGACTGACATCAGGCGCCATAAAAAGTTAACAAGCAAGGTGAAGTCGACAAGGAATGCGGCCTGTCATGAAGAATAATAGACATAGTAGAGTGGAGGGAGGAAGGATCCATGAAACTCCGCCGAAAGATATTGCTGGCTATTATTCTTCTGGTCTTCATTCCGGTCATCGCGCTGGGCGGGGTATCCTATTACAGCTTTTCGGAAGCGATGGAGAAGAAGTCGAATGATTTCTACTGGATTTCGCTTCTGGAAACGGATCGCAAACTGAAGTTTGCCTTGAACGAAATCACGACGATTTCGAACTCGGCGATTACCCAGCAATCGGTTCAGCAGATGCTGAAACAGCCGGAATACGCGGTTACCTATGAACGGCGGCAGGAGATCAACAATCTGATCAATCATCCGATGATTGCGTCGTTTGCTTTTTATTCGAATGACCGGTTGATGTATAACACGAATGGCGGAATGGAGCTTCAGGAACTGAGGCAGCAGGCATGGTATGAAGCGGTAGAGAAGGCGGAGGGGCGTCCTGTATGGGTCGGACCCGGCGAGAACGGCTCTGCGGCTGACGGCGCTCCCGTTTTGATTCAATCCAGGGTCATCAAGGACTATTACTCGCTGGAGGATATCGGAACCGTGGTCATCTACGTGAAGCCGGATCTCCTCGATCAGGTGTTCTGGGAGGCGGCAACGCTGAAGCAGGGAGACATTTTGCTGGTCAATCAGCAGGGGCACATCGTGTTTAGCAAGTCAGGCGGGCATATCGGGGAGCGGACGGAGTTCCCGTTTCTCTCGGATAGTTATAAGACGAATGGAAAAGGCTACTATATCGATCAATATGCAGGCGAAAAATCGCTGATCACATATTCACCTTCTCATAATAAAGATTGGTTTCTGGTCGCCATCACGCCAAGTAAACTGATTTCGGCCGAATCGGTCCCGATTCGCAACCTAGCCTTGATCCTGGGGTTGATCTCGCTCGTGTCGGCGTTCCTGTTCGACCGTTTTTTTGTGCGTAGAATGGTGCGCAGCATCATCAGCGCGGTGAACGGGATGAAGCGCGTTAAGCAGGGCATCTTCGTCCCGATCCCGTCGCATAACGTGGCGGAAGACGAGACGGATCTGTTAATCGACGGCTTTAACCGGATGAGCACCCAGATCCAGGAGCTGATTGGACAGGTCGAGACGGAACAAGCACGAAAAAAGGAGGCGGAGCTGCAGGCGCTGGTCGCTCAGATCAATCCGCATTTTATCTACAATTCATTGGAATCGATCAATTCGATGGCCGTGCTTCAGGGTAACAAGGATATCAGCAAGATGGTGGTTTCCCTTGGAAAGCTGCTGCGTATCAGCATCAGCGAGCATCATGAACTCATACCGCTCAGCATGGAGCTGGAGCATGTCCAGCATTACATGCGGATACAGAAATTCAGGTTTGAGGAAAAATTCGATTACGGCATTGAGCTTCCGAATGAACTGAGGCACTACGTTACGCAAAAGCTGATTATTCAGCCGATTGTTGAGAACGCTTTATATCACGGGATCGAGCCGATGGAGGAAAGCGGACTGATCTCCATTCGGGTGTCCGAGGATGGCGAAGATATCGTGATTGACGTGGAGGACAACGGTCCGGGCTTCGATCCGGAAACGCTGATGAAGCTGTGGAATTCGGATCCGGGACAGCTCAAGAAGTATCGCGAGAACGGAGTCGGATTGAAGAATGTCCATGAAAGGCTGCGGATCCGGTTTGGCAGCCGTTACGGCCTGATGATCTGTTCCTCCCCAGGTTACGGCTCCTTGATCCGAATCCGAATACCGAAAATACTGACATGACAGGGGGGATGCAGGGTGAGATGGTTTTGGAATTGGGGCTGGATCGTCGGATATGCCGCTCTGTTGGCGCTGTCTGTCGTGTGGGTGACGGTACAGAATCAGGGACCGGCCCAGGAGGAACAGCCGGAGAAAATTACGCTGACGTTCCGGCATTTCTGGAACAAGGAGCATGACAGGCCGGTGCTGGCCGTATTCGAGAGCATCGTCCGCACGTATGAGAAAGCGCATCCAAATGTTAAGGTGAACTTCGAGAGCATCGATCAGACGATTCACCGGGAACAAAAGCTGAAGAGCGAGATGGTGACCGGCACGCCGCCGGATATGTTTGTTTTGTTCGGAGGAGCCGAGATCGTGCCTTATGCCAGATCGAACCGGTTGATGGATTTAACGGATTTTTTGCAGGATACCGGATTGAAGGAGCAATTCAAGGATCTGCACCATTGGACCTTCGAGGACCGGATCTATGGCCTGCCTTTCGAGGGACACGCAGAGCCGATCTATTATAACCGGGCTTTATTCCGGCAGCTGAAGCTGGAGCCTCCGAAGATGCTGGGACAGATGGACGAAGCTATTCGTGTTCTGCGGGAGAACGATATCATCCCTTTTGCGGTCGGCAACGAAGACAGGTGGCCGGCGGGAATTTTTGCCCACTATTTCATGGATCGTTACGCCGGGCCGGAACTGATTGACCGGCTGGTCGAAGGCGATGATCAGGTCAGCTTTGTGCAAGAGTCCTACTTGGAGGCGTTTGAGCACTTGGAGCTGTGGATCAAAGAAGGGGCGTTCAGCCCGAACGCGAACGATCTTTCCACGGAAGAAGCGATTGCCCAGTTCACGGAAGGAAAAGCTGCGATGTATATGAACGGCAGCTGGGATATTACGCTGCTGCAGAATGAGGATTACCCGGATTTTCAGAACGAGATCGGCGTCATTCCCTTTCCGTCGCTTTTTCCTGGCGAAGAACGGTCCTTGGCAGGGGGATATACGATCGGCATCGGGCTGTCATCGGACTTGGATGAAACGAAAAAGCAATCGGCTCTGGAGCTGCTGGGCATGTTCTATACTCCAGAGGTGCAGACTCGGCTGGTGTATGAAGGACTGCGCGTCCCTTCGATGAAGATTGACTATGATTCGAAGAAAACCGGGCCGGTGTTTGCCCAAGTCACGGAATTGATGGAGGAGTCCACGAGCACCTTTCTGCCTTACGACAACACGTTATCACCCGAGGTAAACAGTTCGTTCCTTAAGGTGATCGAGGATATGATTGGAGGACGGATCGATGCTGCCGGCGCATTGGAGCAAATTCAGAAGTCCTCGGTGCGGTATTGGAAGCTTAGGCGGAATACGACAGCAGAGTAAACAGAAGACAGGGGGAACGTCATGGGCGGATCGGAAGGCAAATTCAGAGTTATGCTGGTCGATGATGAGCCGATCATTCTGCGCAGTCTAAGGGCAGCCATCCCCTGGGATGAGCTGGATCTCGAAGTCGTTGGGGAGGCCAAGACAGGGGACAGCGCTCTCAAGCTGGCGCGTGAAGTATCGCCGCATATGATCATCAGTGATATACGGATGCCGGGAATGGATGGCATTACGCTCATGAAGGAGCTGAAGGCGGATCAGGCACGGCGGATCATTATTTTCATTAGCGGGTATGGCGAATTCGAATACGCAAGGGAAGCGCTGCGCGAAGGGGCTTTCGATTACTTGCTCAAGCCGATCGATCACGATGAGCTGACGGAAACGATAGCCAAGGCGGCCAGAACCCTGGAGAAGCAAATTGCGGATGATCAAATGCTGCATTCGATCAAGGTTTTATCTCTGCTGGCCCGGGAGAGGATGCTTACGGAATTTATCGAGGGGAACCGAAGCCCCCTGCAGCATATGCAGTGGCTGGAAGACAGCGAGCTGGAGCATGGATACACGATGGCCGTCATTCAGTTGGATCATTACTTGCGGCTTAACGAGTTATGGAGCATGGACGAGAAGCGCTTGTGGCTGTTTGCCGTACGGAACGTCCTGGAGGAATGGTCCTTGCAGCATGGCGGACTGACGGTATTTCCTTTCCGCAGCGGGGAATGGGTGCTGCTGTTTCCGAACCTGACGAGGGAGCGGCAGGAGGAGATCGGCCGGGATTTGGTGCAATTGATCAAGCGGAATACGAAGCTGTCCTGCTCGGTCGGCTTCAGTCCCAGCATGGCCGGGATTGACCGCTTGGGAACGGCTTACGAGACCGCCGTCCGCGCCTTATACCAGCGGTTTTATTCAGGGGAAGAGGGGGTGTTTCTCGGAACGCCCGATTCCATGATGGAAACGGCCAGCGAAGCGAAGTATCCGAAGCATCTCGAGTCGCTCATGGTGGAAAGCATCCGCACGCTTCACAAGGAGCGGCTGCTGGAGCTTTTTGACGAGACCAAGGCTTATATCGAGGAGCATGCCTTCAGCCGGGAGATGACCGAGCGGGTGCTGCTGGAGATGAGTGTCGTGCTGTATCGGCAGTTTGAGCATATGAAGGTGCTGTTTGAGTGGTCGCTGGAGGAATTGCTGCAGGAGCTTCATGCGTCCGGCACCCTTCAGCAGCTGATGGACGTCGTGAAAAGCCATTTCAGCAAGTGGATTGCCGAGAGCCGGTCCGGGCAGGCCAAGGACAATGTTCAGGCCGTTATGGGCAAAGCCAAGGAGTACATCGCGGAAAATTACCAGAAGGATCTCAGCATTGAAGAGGTATCGGAGCTGGCGGATTTGAGCATCAGCCATTTCTGTACCCTGTTTAAGGGAACAACGGGATATACGTTTCTGGAGTACTTAACGGAATGCCGGATCGAGAAGGCCAAGAGCATACTGCTGAATACGGATGTGAAGGTATATCAGGTAGCGCCAATGGTAGGGTATCAGGACCCGCGCTATTTTACGCAGGTGTTCAAAAAAATAACAGGGAAAACGCCCTCCGAGTATCGGGAAGAGGCGATATCCAAGACTTAAAGAGGCGAAGCCCCGTTCGTGGTGTTAACGGGCCAATCATGCGAGGATAGGTTTCAGCATAGCAGGGAATGAATAACAGATCCATTTTTCCGGAGTTGATCAGGGAAAAAGAGTTCTGTTATTTTTATTTTAAATATCTTAATATTAAGACTTGACGATTCCTGAGTTAAATACTAAACTGAGATTAAGCACCAGATGCACAAGATAAGTTGAAGAAGTAAGGGTGAAGCAGCTTTTTGAATAAGGCGTTTATTTATAACAGGACAGGTGCCTTGGATGGTTCACATGGTTTCGTTAATGAAGAATAAATAAAAAAATAGATGGAGGTTGAAGTCATGAAGTTTAAAGGAATTCATCACGTATCCGCGTTAACGGCTGCGGCTTCGCGGAACTTCGAATTTTATACAAAGGTTCTTGGCATGCGCTTGGTTAAGAAGACGGTGAATCAGGACGATGTCTCGGTATACCATCTGTTTTACGGCGACGAAAAAGGAAACCCTGGGACGGAGCTTACCTTCTTCGAAATTCCGATGGCCGGTCGGACCCGTGAGGGAAACAACAGCATCTCGGCAACATCCCTTCGCGTGCCCAGTGACCGCGCTTTGGAATATTGGACCCGGCGGTTGGATGAGCACGGTGTAGAACGCGAGGAGATCAAGGAACGTGCCGGCCGATTGACGCTTCTCTTCAGGGATTTCGAGGGCCAGCGCATCATTCTGGTTTCGGATGAACATAATGAGGGCGTTCCTGGGGGCATCCCGTGGGAAAAGGGACCGGTTCCGACGGAATACGCCATTATCGGATTAGGTCCGGTGCAGCTTACCGTGCCTAATCCGGTGCAAACCGTGAAGGTATTGACGGAGCTGATGGGCTTCCGCTACAAAGGTCAGTATGCCTCGCCTGTAGACGGGCAGCCGGATATCCTTGTTTTTGAGACAGGGGAAGGCGGAACGGGAGCGGAAGTGCACGTCGAGGAACGAACGGACCTTCCGCAGGAGCGGCTTGGTCGGGGCGGCGTTCATCACGTTGCATTCCGCGTAGAGGACGAGGAGGAGCTCCGGGCATGGATCGACCGGATTGGCGATGTAGGTTTTTCGAATTCGGGGTTTGTCGATCGCTTCTACTTCCGTTCCTTGTATTTCAGAGAGCCTAACGGTATTTTGTTCGAGGTGGCTACCGACGGCCCGGGCTTTGACACGGATGAGCATATCGATCATCTCGGCGAATCGCTAGCGCTGCCGCCGTTCCTTGAGCCGAAGCGGGAACAGATTGAAGCGCACCTGAAGCCTCTTCATACCAATCAATCATAATGGCGTATATATGCGCAGCAACAAGCACCGGGCAAGCCTCCATTTTGAGGCATCTGCCGGGTGCTTTTTTATCTATTCATACAGCTGTGAAATGGCTTTTGCGGCCGTGCCGACATGCTCGCGCAGCTCCTGCGGAGCAATCACCTCGATTTCCGCTCCGCAGCTTAGAAGGAATGCGGAAGCCGATTCCAAGGTGTTGAATTCCAAATCGGCCGCTATCCACCCGTCGTTCTGGCTTTCCATGTCGCATCGGATTATTTTTACGTATCGCTCCCGCTCAAAGCGTTTGATCAGAGAGACGGTCATTCGAACCTGTGCCGGATACTTCGGGAGATTCTGCATGAACCGTGTCAGCGACTCCTCCCAATACTCGGCTAGATTAAAATCGGTCGGGCGCTCAAAGGTATCCTCGGACATGACGGCATCCACGATTCTCGATACACGGTAGGTTCGCCGTTCGCCTTCGGATTCCGCGACCACATACCAGGTGCTGCGTTTGGCAACCAGCCCGAGCGGATAAATGTTTCTTTCGACCCGCTCCTCCCCCTTCATATATTGGATTCGGGTGATGCGATCCAGCCACAGCGCCTCCTGAAGCACTGTAAGATACGGATGCGATTCGCGATAGGAGTGCCAGCCTGCGCCATCAATATGGATTTTTTCCCGAATGATTTCGGCGTCCTGCCTAACGGAGCTGGGGGAAGAGGCCAATAATTTCTGATAGGCCGCATCAAATTGCTTGCGGATTCCTAGATCTCCGATCAGCGGGCTGTGACTGGAGACCAGCAGGGAGATGAGCTCATCAGGCGTCATCCCGGTCAGGTTCGTTCGATAGCTCTCTTCCAGCACCCAACCGCCAAGGGAGCCTCTTTCCGCATAGACGGGAATACCAGCCGAGCTTAGACTTTCCATATCGCGTATGATCGTTCGTTCCGATACCTCGAGCTGCTCCGCTAAATAGCGGGTGTTTTTCTTACCCCCGTTCTGTAGCATCAGCATAATGGACAATAGACGATCCGCCCTCAAGTCATGTCACCTCTTTACTATCTGTAGAAGATAACTGTATTGTAGCACGGATATAAGACAAGGGATGTCATATATGACTGATAGGATAAGGATGTTGAGATTATTCAGTATACAGGTTGGAGGTTACGCTATGAATAAGAATGAGTATAAGCCATTACAAGGTAAAGTAGCCGTCGTTGCCGGAGCGACCCGGGGGGCTGGCCGCGCCATTGCGGTGATGCTGGGTGTTGCAGGGGCAACGGTGTATTGCACGGGACGGAGCGTACGTGGTCAGGTGTCGGATATCAAACGGTCTGAGACGATTGATGACACGGCGGATATGGTGACGGCGCGGGGCGGGATCGGCATCGCCGTGCAATGTGACCATACCGATGAGGAGCAAGTAAAGGCATTGTTTGAACGGATTCGCGAGGAGCAGCAAGGACGGCTGGACATCCTCGTTAATGATATATGGGGAGGCGAGAACCTCACGCACTGGAATATCCCGTTCTGGGAGCAGTTTCTGTCCGATGGATTGTTAATGCAGGAGCGGGCGGTTACCACGCACATGATCACAAGTTATTACGGTGTTCCGCTGATGGTGGACAGCGGCGGGGGATTGGTCATTGAAGTTACGGATGGATCTACGTATCGGTATCGCGGGAACTTGTACTACAGCCTGGCAAAAATTTCGGCGATCCACCTGGCTGCTGCCATGGCGGAAGAGCTGCGTCCCTATCAGGTAACTGCGCTGTCTGTTACGCCAGGATTTCTGCGTTCCGAGCAAATGCTGGATCACTTTGGCGTGACGGAAGACAATTGGCAGGATGCCGCAGCGCAAGAGCCGCATTTCATCGAGTCGGAGACCCCGTATTTCCTTGCGCAGGGCATTGCTGCGCTCGCAGCCGATCCGAATGTAGCCGACAAGAGCGGCAAGGCGCTCTCCAGCTGGGATTTGTCGGATGAATACGGATTTAGCGACATTGATGGACGCAGGCCGCATTGGGGGAATTATGCGAAGAAGCAAGGCCTTCCTCTTTTATAAAAGAAAGGGCATGTAAAACAGGGTGACCTACCGCCATGATGGCGAATAGGTCACCCTGTTTGGTTGTGGATTTATCCGCTGCGTAATCTGAATCGTGGCAGTTGCCGGTAAATCGCACCATGAAAGTCTTCATCCTATTCAATCAAGTTAGGAACGGCCGCGTCTCATCGAACCCATGATCAGGCTGACGATAAAGACAAGCACCACGGCACCGATCAGAGCAGGCAGGATGAAGAATCCTCCCATTTCCGGTCCCCAAGATCCGAGCAGAAGTCCACCAAGCCAAGCACCGACAAAACCAGCAATGATGTTACCGATGATACCGCCGGGAATGTCTCTGCCCATAATCAAGCCCGCAATCCAACCAATGATACCACCAACGATTAATGACCAAAGAAAACTCATTGTTTATCACCTCGTATAAGTTATAGTTGTTTGTGCCTTACTATTAACCAAAGACGTGACTTTTAAACCGGATGATGACAAAATCACTTTTTTCCAGCAGACCAAATATCGTGTCATTCTTTGATAAATGCGGGGCTTTTGATTATGCTTGAATTATCGTTAGGTTGAGAATAATAAAGGAGCTGGCATGGAACTCATGGTTGAGAAATGGACTGAAGAATATACGATTCAATCCGTTGATGCGGATTTTAGAGGGGATTGCCGTTGGTCTTCGCTGCTCAGTATTTTGCAAAGAGCGGCTGACCGGCATATTGAGGCGCTCGGGATCAGTCGCGAGGAGATGATCGAGCGGGGAATGGGCTGGATGCTGATAACGCTTGAGCTTGATATGCGGCAGATGCCAAGGGATATGGACACAGTATATGTTGACACCTGGAGCCGCGGGTCCAAAGGAGCGCTGTGGCACCGGGATTATCGGATAAAGAACGGCTCTGGAGAAATGCTGGGCGAAGCCCGCTCGGTATGGGCCCTGGTAGATATCCATAAACGGAAAATTTTGCGTCCGTCCATGTTTCCATATGAGGTGCCGATCGGTGAGGAAACGGTTGGAGAACTGCCAAACAAAGCCGTATTACCGGAAGGAGTACAGCTGGATGAGGCTTATACGTACATGGTCCGGTACAGCGGAATCGATACGAATGGTCATTTGAATAATGCCCGTTATGCAGATCTGTGCTTTGACGTGCTGAGTGAGCAGGAGCTTCGGGAAGGGCAAGTGACCGGCTTCAAGATTACATATCATAACGAGGCCAGGCTGAAGGATACGATGCTGATCCGACGTTCGGTAGAAGAGAACAACAGGGTGTACGTACAAGGCACGTCGCCGGACGGAACCAACTTTTTTGAAGCGGCTATCGTTAGGGAATCATAAACCATCAGGCGAATTCTTTCGAAGGGAAAGAGCGGCCTGACGCTTCATGGAGGGTGAACGGATGTACAAAATCATGATTGTTGAGGATGACCCCAAGCTGGCGGGGCTGCTGCAATCGCATATCGAACGGTACGGAAATGATGGAACCATCATCGAGGATTTCGATCATGTGCTGGAGCGATTCCATGAGATAAAGCCGCATATTGTTCTGCTCGACGTGAATCTGCCAAGCTTTGACGGCTATTATTGGTGCCGCCAGATCAGGTCGGTCTCAACCTGTCCGATTATTTTCATATCCGCTCGGAACGGGACACCCGATCAGTTACGGGCGCTGGAGAACGGCGCGGATGATTATATCACCAAGCCGTTTGCTTATGATATCGTCATCGCCAAGATCCACAGCCAGCTTCGACGCGTATACGGTGATTATGCAGCAGCATCCGCCGAGCGTACGGTTGAGAAGGACGGGCTGGTCCTGTATCCCGAACGGATGGAGCTGATCCTTGAGGACCGGACATCCATACTCACCAAAAAAGAAACCATCCTCCTGGAAACGCTGCTAAGCCGGAGCCCGCGGCTGGTCACGCGCGAGACGATTCTGGAGAAGCTGTGGGATGATACATTCGTTGACGATAATACGCTCAGCGTGAATATTAACCGGGTGCGCAAACGGCTTGCGGAATTAGGGATTGAGAATGCGCTGGAAACGATCCGCGGCTCCGGATACCGACTGCACACGGTTTGGAAGAGGTAAGGGCAGGCTATGAAAAAGCTGTTTTGGCGTGAGCAACTACCCTTGATACTATTTACGGTCGCCGAGTTGTTTGTGGTGCTGCTCGTATTCTGGTATGACGGTTATGATCATCCGGTGACAGCGGCCTATGCCGTTTTCCTCGGTCTGACCATTCTGGGCGGATACTTGGCATTCCGGTACTTCACGCACCGGGATTTCTATGAGCGGCTGTCACAGCCTATCAGGTCGCTGGAGGAATCGATCAAGCATAATGAATCCGCCCCGCTGCCCACGGCTCTTAGCGAGCTTATGGAAGAGCAATACCGTCAATACCGAACGGTCATGGAAGAGTGGGAGCGCCGGCGGAAAGAGCATATGATCTTCATGAATCAATGGGTACATCAGATGAAAACGCCGCTGTCTGTCATTGAGGTGATCACGCAAGAAGATGATAACGATTCCTTCAAGAGTATATCCGAAGAGTCCGACCGGATTCGGCGCGGGCTTGAGATGGTGCTTTACATGTCCAGGCTTGAAACATTTGAACAGGATTTCAGCGTGGAGCCTGTGAAGCTCTACCAGATTGCAGTCGATGCAGTTCACGAGAACAAGCGCTACTTTATTCACAGCCATGTGTATCCGGAAGTCCGGATCAACCCGGACCTCACCGTCCAGACGGATGCCAAGTGGCTTCGTTTCATCATGCTGCAGCTGCTGTCCAACGCCGTCAAATATTCCGCCGGTACCGGCCTTAAAGTGACGATCCAAGCCCACCGGAGCGAGGATCACCGTCATGTTGTGCTGGAGATTACGGATCGCGGGATAGGCATACCCAAATCCGACATGAAGCGGGTGTTCGACCCGTTCTATACCGGGGAAAACGGACGCAAGCTGAAGGAATCCACCGGCATGGGCTTATATCTCGTCAAGGAGGTTGTTCATAAAATGAACCACCAAATCGAGCTGGAATCCGAGCAGGGGAAAGGAACGACCGTGAGGTTGATTTTTTCAGGGTGAGACTGGCAATAGAGAGTCCTGTTGGCGTCTGACTGGCGCAGGCTAAGATGTCGAGTACGTTGTTGGTTGTTTAAGATCGAGATGACGGTATGGATTAAGCCGAGTAGGGTTTAGTCAGACCATATCTAAGTTATTCATAGATTATGAAGCATACGGTAAATTACCTAAATACTTTATGAGAGCACCTTATCTGGGGTAAAAGATGGTTGTTGAAACATCATGAAGCCCTGAGATAAGGTTCTTTCTTTTGTTTTAAATAATGAGTAGGCATCGTTACACACCAGCGAAAGAGGACGAAACGATTCCGAAGAAGCGAAGCGGTCGCCTTTGTACCCGAATTTTTACCACAGCGTAATCGTTCAGAAAATTTGGGGGCAACAGCGATCGTAGGAACGTTACGTACTTGGAGCAGTCTTTAGAATCGCAACAGTTACGCACTCGGAGCGGTCTGCCGAAGCGCAAAAATGATTTATTCGATGGGACGCTTTTAGTAAAACATGAATCTTACACCGATGTAAGATTGGTGAAAGAGTGATCGATAGGAGAAGCTCCGCCGGATGCTATACACTAACCTTACAAGATATGAATAACGAAGGTGAGGTTTACAAGATGGAAATACTAAACGTGCGCAATTTGGGCAAAGTCTACAAGGCCGCGGTGTCCCACGAGGCGCTTTCCAATATCAATCTGAGCATCAACGAAGGGGAATTCGTTGGCATCATGGGACCATCAGGGAGCGGAAAAACAACGCTGCTTAACATGATATCCACCATCGACCGTCCCACATCCGGGGAGATTCTTATTGGCGGGGAAGATCCGTTCCGTTTATCCCAGGATAAACTCGCGATGTTTCGCCGCCGTGAGCTCGGTTTTGTCTTTCAGTCCTTCAACCTGCTGAATACGCTGACGGTGAAGGAGAACATCCTGCTGCCCTTGGCGCTGGACGGGGTAGATCTGGATGAGATGAATCGCCGGGTAGGGATATTGGCCGAGAAGCTGGGCATAACATCGATCCTGGATAAGCGGACTTACGAAATATCCGGGGGACAGGCGCAGCGGACGGCCGTAGCACGTGCGATGATCCATGTACCGAAGCTGGTCCTGGCCGATGAACCGACGGGGAATCTGGACTCCAAATCGGCGCGCGACGTCATGGAGATTATGGACCGGAGAAACAAAGAGGACAAAGTGACGATGCTGCTGGTCACCCACGATCCGGTTGCCGCAAGCTACTGTAATCGGGTGGTGTTTATCAAGGACGGTCAGTTGTACAACGAAATCACATACGGCGAGAGCCAATCGGCCTTTTATCAAAAAATCATCAATGTGTTATCGCTGCTGGGAGGTTCGGGACATGAATTTTCGCCAGTTCGCCATTAACAATGTCCTGCGCAGCAAGCGCACGTATATCGCCCATTTCCTGAGCAGCGCCTTCTCGGTCATGATTTTCTTTACCTACGGGCTGCTGTCGTTTCATCCGCAGCTGAAGGATGGCCTGGTGTCCTCCAGCGATACCATGTCCATGCTGGGCACGATGGGCATGACGGTATCCCAGTACATTGTGTTTGTCTTTTCGTTCTTTTTCCTGCTCTATTCCGTGGGGGCCTTTATTAAAGTCCGGAAGAAGGAATTCGGCATACTGTTGATTCTCGGGATGTCCCGCAAGCAATTGAACCGAATGCTGTTCATCGAAAATATATTGATTGGCGTTGCGGCGATCGCAGCCGGGATCGGGACGGGCGTTCTGTTCTCGAAACTGATTCTGTTAATCAGCGCGAAGCTGCTGGCCGTGGATAATGGACTTCCGTTTTATTTTCCGCTCAAAGCGCTTCTTATCACAGCAGCGGCTTATGCCGTCCTGTTCCTGCTGATTGCACTGTGTTCTTCGTTCATGCTGAGGAAGGGCACGCTGCTTGCGCTCGTGAAAGCGGAGGAAAGTCCCAAACCGCAGCCCAAAGCCTCGCCTTGGCTGGCCGTGCTGGCTGTCCTGTTGATTGGTGCCGGATACGGTATGGTTTTGGCCTTTGCGATTCTCCAAATCTTTAATTTTATTCTGCTGTTTGGAGGCGTTGTTCTCGTTGTCATCGGCACGTATTTTCTCTTCACCCAGTTCAGCGTATATTTTATGCGGTATTTGCAGAAGAAGGAGCGATTTTTCTTCCGTCGAACCAATCTGCTGACAATCTCGGAGCTCCTGTACAGAATCAAGGACAATGCGGTGATGTTTTTCCTCGTTTCGGTTATCTCGGCATCTGCCTTTACCGGCATCGGGACCACGCTTGCAATCGGGGATCCCGGCCTATCAGCTATGGAAAATCCTTATACCTATACGTACACTATGTATGAGGAGAACGCTGATAAAGGGAATCGTCATCTTGATATGATCAGGGAGGAGCTCAAGAAAGGCGGATTTCAGTACAAGGAGGCGGAGGTTACTCCGATTTTCTCAGATAACGGGGTGCAGCTGGTTAAGCTTAGCCAATATAACCGTCTCATTCAGTCACTGGGTTACCCGGCAGAAACATTGGGCGATCTGGAAGGAATCTTGACTCCGGGAACGGTCTCGGAGAAGAACAGCTACCGAATCAACGGTCCTTTAAATCATCAGTTCGAGGTATTAAACGGCAAGAAATCGGAAATCGTCAAGGTGCTCAAAGCCGAAACGTTTATCGCCGTACCGGCAACCTATGGCGAGACGCTGGTCGTATCCGACCGCTTGTACGACGATGCGTTCAAGGCACAGCAGGATCAGGATGAGGAGTACGGTTATGCGGCATACCATACGTTTTACGTACAGGATTGGAAGAATACTGGGGATGTATCCAGAGCGATTCTGGATCGTCTCAACGAGAATGAGGACTACAGTTATTATGTAAAATCATTGTATATGGATTGGAAAAGTGCTCAGCAGCAGAACGGCATTCTGCTTATGGTAAGCGGCTTGGTCGGCATCGTGTTCTTCACCTTCGCGGCAAGCTTTGTTTATTTCCGGCTGTACGCGGATCTTGCCCGGGACGAACAGCAGTATCGCATGATTGCGAAGGTCGGACTCAGCAAAAAAGAGCTTGGCACTATCATTACCAAGCAGCTTGTCATTATGTTCTTTTTACCAATGCTGATCGCACTCATTCATAGCGGCGTTGCCTTCGTAGCCCTGCAGCAACTGGTAGACTTCTCGATTGTTGGGCACAGTTTGAAGATCTTTATCTTCTTCCTGAGCATCCAGGTCATATATTTCTTTATTACTCGCTGGCGTTATCTGGACCGTCTCAACAAAATCATTCAGTAAAAATTGCCATTTCTTCGTTGAAAAGTGCCAAAACGGGTATGTTATTACAAGAAGCATTTACAACGAGAAGTGGGGGGCGATTCCATAATGAATGATCACAGCATGTTAAAGACGGGTGCAGTCGAGACGGAAGAGATTACGCCGGATATTCTATCCTTGCGTACGGTTATGGTGAACGTCCAGATGATCGGTACGCCGGGGACGGGCGACTGGGTACTGATTGATACGGGACTCGGAAATTTTGAAGGGTCCATTGTAGAAGAAGCTGAGAAAAGATTCGGAAAGCCGCCGGTTTGCATTGTGCTCACCCATGGCCATTTCGACCATGTCGGGAATGTGAAGGAATTGGCGGACCGCTGGAGTGTACCTGTCTACGCTCATCGGGATGAACTCCCATTCCTTACGGGAAAAGAAGACTATCCACCAGGTGATCCAAGCGTGGGCGGCGGATTGATGGCCCGCGTTGCCCCGATGTATCCGAACAAAGCCATCGATTTGGGCTCCAGGATACAACCGCTGCCGGAGAACGGCAGCGTGCCGGGTCTTTCTGAATTTAAATGGCTGCCGACACCGGGCCATAGCCCCGGCCATATCTCCCTGTTCCGCGAACGGGATCGAGTCCTCGTTGCGGGAGACGCGGTGATTACGGTGAAGCAAGAGTCGGCGCTAGCCGTCATCGGGCAGGAGAAGGAGCTGCATGGTCCGCCGATGTATTTTACCCCGGATTGGGATCTTGCGCGGGAGTCGGTTCGCCGCCTGTCAAGCTTGAATCCCGGAGTTCTGATCACGGGACACGGAGTTTCGATGCGGGGTGAGGAGCTTACCGCTTCACTCGAACGGCTAGCTCGGAATTTTGATCGTTTGGCCGTTCCCGAGCAAGGTCGGTATGTGGATGAGGAACCTAATTGAATGAGGACGGATCAATCATCCGTTTCATGATATGAACGTTTTATAGGCTGAACGAGACACCGTAAGGGCGATGACCTTGCGGTGTTTTTTCATAGGCTGAATATTCAATATGGAAATGATTAACGGAATTGTGCGAAAATGAAGGTGATAGCAACACCAGATTTTAAAAAAAAGATGAACTGGCGTGAACCTAATCGCGCTCACAGGCATCTAACTTATGTAAGGCCAAAGGAAGTGTTGCAAAGGAGGTCTCCCAATGTGAACAAGAAATCCAATATAGAACGCGATGTCCAGCTTGCCAAGCATGGGGATCGGGAAGCCTTTAGCAGGCTGGTCCACGCTTGTGAGCGTAATTTGTATGGCTTGGCCCGCTTGTATCTGAGGCGGGAAGAGGATTGCGCGGATGCCGTACAGGAAGCGATTTATAAATCCTTCGCAGCGATGTCGACCTTAAAGCAGCCTGCTTATTTTAGAACATGGCTGTCCCGCATTCTTATTCATGAATGCCTGCAACTGCTGCGCTCCCAGCAGCGGCTGCGGACGGTTGAACTTGCCAATGGGGGTGCCGATGCACTGCCGTATGAAGCGATCGAACTCAACGAAGCCGTGACCCATCTGGAAGATGATTTACGCAGAGTTATTCAGCTTCACTATTATCGGGATATACCGATCAACCATATCGCCAAGATGGTAGGTATACCGGAAGGAACGGTGAAATCCCGGCTGTACCGGGCGCGTGCCATATTGGCGGAAAGATTGGATCCTTCCACGGAAAGGAACGTGAGCCACGACCCGATAGTATGTAAGGAGCCGAGTCTGAAGAACTTTGCTCCTATGCTCATGATGATCCGGACGGTTAGGCTTATCGGCGATTACGATATCATTCACAGATCATGGGGTGTAACGGCTTGATGGAAACGAAACAGAAAGTCAGATTGATGGACAAACCCGACCTTGGAGCATGTTCCGAGCTGATGCTCAAGGTCTTTAGCGGCGAACCCTGGTTTGATCAGTGGGACTCCGTGCAGCATGTACAGCAATACCTCGGAGAATTTATGGACAATCCGGTATTCCTGGGATTTGTTATAGAACAGGATGGTCAGATACTGGGAGCTTGTTTTGGTCATACGAAGAGTTGGTATAGCGGTAAGGAATACTATATCCAGGAGTATTATATCGATGCCGATCTGCAGGGCGGCGGACTAGGTTCGGCATTAATGCATGGCATAAAGGAGTATTTGAAATCGATTAACATTCATTGCATGGTGCTGCTTACGGAAAAGGATCTTCCGGCGGAAGATTTTTATCGGAAACACGGTTTTGAAGTGAAGAAGGATATCATTTTTATGGCCAACAGATTTTAGTCGGCGGGATTTATATTGAAAATAGGGGAGCTGTCTTGATGTCGGTGCGTGTTCTTAACTAACCAAATTGTATAGGACTCTCTGCTTGTCTTTTGGCAAAAACCCACTTTACGTGAGGTTTATTTGTCATGGCGCGAAGGCTCTGAGTCCACCTGGTTAAGAACACAACAGCCATCCCTTATATATTGACTGTACAGCCGTGCCCCGGGCACGGCTTCCCGCTGGGGGACAGAAGGTGGACGATGGTTCATGGACTTCTGTCCTTTTTTTATTACTGCAGCACGTATGGGGTTACGTGTGTTCTTTTCCAGGGGCAATAACCACCCCATATTCAGGAAAAGAGCGTGATTCACATGATGAATTATATAGAAGAAGTGAAAACCAAGGTTCGTTTGCAGGAAGGCGTTCAGGTGATTGAACAGCTGCTGGTAGCGAGTTATATGCGGCCCGGTATTTCAACCAAAGAGCTGGCACGACATACGTATCTACCCGTTCCAATCACTGCCGCAATCAAGAAGGAGCTCATCAAGGCAGGTGCTCTCATTCAAGAGCGGGGAGTTCGCTGCACCTCTGCCGGGAAGGTGTATGTTGAACATGAACTGGGATACGGAGGGATCGATCAGGATCTGTATCAGAAGCTTATGGCCGAGGAACACGATTGGCAGCCGGAGCTTTCTGATGTACTAGCGAGGCTCACGGAGATCCTGGAGCAGCGCCCCCAAGTCGATGTTCAGATCGACCAATCCCAATGCACGGTGGAGACGAGTCTTCGGAGAGCCGTTCTGTGTCTGAGGGAGCACAGCCTGATCGGCAAGAACATCCTGTGCGTTGGCGATGACGACCTTGTGAGCATCTCGCTGGGTCTGCTGCTTAAACGGCTGTTCCCGAACGCAAAGGACCAGAGAGCCGCCATTACCGTAATGGATATCGATGAGCGATTCCTGCGGTTTATCCAGCGTGCAGCTGCAAAAGAAGGCTTATCGGTTACATGCAGACACATCGATCTCAGGCAGCCGTTGCCTGAGGGCTGGAACGGGCAATATGATTGCTTTTTTACGGATCCGCCGTACACGCTTCAAGGGCTGACCCTGTTCTTATCCAGAGGGATTAGCGCGTTGAAACACGAGAAGGGATGCCCCATCTTTCTCTCCTTCGCCCACAAATCTCCCGATTTCACATGGTCCATGCAGCGTGAATTCGTACGTATGGGTTTGTCGGTAAAGCAGGTGCTGCTTCATTTCAATCAATATATCGGAGCGCAGATGATCGGCAATAGCGGTCAGATGATCGTGCTAACAACGACGGAATTTACGGAGCCGCATATTACGGATTCTTTCGAGGAGGAGCTCTACACAGGCGAGGTTAGGCGAACGGTCCGAACCTACAGATGCATTCAATGTCAGGGCGAGCTGCAGGTGGGCGTGCAGGGTGATTATTCCACGATCGAGGATTTGAAGAAGCAGGGCTGTCCCGTATGTGCCAATCTTACGTTCACATGGCTGGCTAAGAAAACGATCTGACTTATCTTTGTGGAAACAATCGGGGGGAGGTTATAATAGGAGGACAGAGGAAGGGGAGGGCTATGAAAGTATTAGTATTGGCTGAGAAGCCGTCCGTTGCCAAGGAAATTGCGAGAGTAATGGGCAGCCGCGAGAAGCAGAAGAATTATTTTGAAGGACCGAAATATATTGTGACCTGGGCGCTTGGACATTTGGTAGGACTTGCCGAACCCGAGGACTATGATAAGAAGTACCAGACTTGGGCGCTGGAGGATTTGCCGATCCTTCCGGATAACACGAGGCTTAAGGTGCTGAAGGAAACAAGCCACCAGTTCAAGACGGTTCAGCATCTGATGAAGCGCCCGGATGTCGGTGAAATGATTATTGCCACGGATGCGGCCCGTGAAGGGGAGCTGCTTGCACGCTGGATCCTCAAAATGGCGAAGTGGAACAAGCCGTTCAAGCGGCTGTGGATTTCTTCCCAGACGGATAAGGCGATCAAGGAAGGTTTTGCATCACTCAAGCCGGGGCAGCAGTTCGACCGGCTGTATGAGTCCGCACGCTGCCGGGCGGAAGCGGATTGGATGGTTGGACTGAATGTGACGCGTGCGCTGACGACCAAATTTAATGCACAGTTGTCGGCAGGCCGGGTTCAGACGCCAACGCTCGGGATGATCATGGACCGGGAGAAGGAAATCGTGAATTTCCGCTCTCAGGAATATGAGACGCTGCAGGCGGATCTTGGGAATTTTGAGGTTTCGTGGCGTCCGGCCGGCGGAGACGGTCGTCTATTCGAGAAGGATAAGGCGGCCAAGCTGAAGCAGAAGCTGGAGGGCAGCACCGGTAAAATCGTCAGCGTGAAAAAGAGCGAGAAAACCGAGCCGCATCCGCTGGCCTATGATTTGACCGAATTACAGCGGGATGCCAACCGCCGATTCGGGTTCTCTGCCAAGCAGACCTCGAACGTGCTGCAGCGCCTGTATGAGCAGCATAAGCTGGTCACCTATCCGCGTACGGACAGCCGTTACCTGACATCGGATATGGTCGGAACGTTGAAGGAGAGACTGTCGAGCATCGCGATCGGGCCCTATGCTTCCATTGCACGTCCGCTGCTGCGTAAAAATTTATCGCCGGGCAAACGGGTCGTGGATGACAGCAAGGTTACGGATCACCATGCCATCATTCCAACCGAACAGACCGTGCTGCTGAATCAGCTGTCAGTGGATGAACGCAAGCTGTACGATCTTATCGTACGCCGTTTCATCAGCTTGTTCTATCCTCCTGCCCGCTACGATAACGTATCGGTTACCGTTCAGATTGAGGGAGAACAGCTCTACGCAAAAGGAACTACGATCAAGGACAGCGGCTGGCGCGAGGTATACGGCGGCGATTATGACGATGACGCTGAAGACGAGCAGGACGATGTTCAGGGCCAGTCTTCAGGCAAGCTCCTGCCGGAGCTGCGAGAAGGAGAGTCGGTGAAGGTGGTCCGCTGCGTACTGAAACCGGGACGCACCCAGCCGCCGAAGCGTTATAACGAAGCGGCGCTGCTCTCCCAGATGGAGAAGCACGGCCTGGGAACCCCAGCGACTCGGGCTGATATCATCGAGAAGCTGGTTAGCTCGGATACGATCGAACGGCAGGGGCAAACCCTCCATCCGACAGGCAAAGGCAAGCAGCTGATCGAGCTTGTCGCTCCAGAGCTGAGAACACCGGAGCTCACGGCACGCTGGGAGGCCGAGCTCGAACGGATCGCGAAGGGGCAAGGCAAGCCGGAACCGTTCTTGCGTGGAATTCGGGACATGACCAAGAAGCTGGTCACGGATGTAAAGGGAAGCGAAGCGGAGTACAAACCGCATAATGTCTCGAACAGCCACTGTCCGGATTGTGGGACAAGACTGCTGGAGAAGAAGACTAAGCGCGGCAAGCTGCTTGTCTGCCCGAGTGACGATTGCGGATACAAGCGTTCAGGCGAGAAGCGTCTGTCCAATCGCCGATGTCCGCAGTGCCACAAGAAGATGGAGATGAAAGAAGGCAAGGCGGGGCTGTTCGTGCAGTGCCTGGGCTGCGGCATTACGGAAACGCTGAAGAAGGATGCCAAGCATGTGAACAAACGCGAGGAGCGGAAGCTCGTTCAGCAATATAGTAAGCAGGAGTCGATCGGTTCGAACCTGGGCGACCTGTTGAAGGCGGCTCTTGAGCAGAAGGGGAAGGAATAATCTGCATAAGGCTTCTCCCAATTGCTTGAAAAGCGATTTTCTTGCCATCGCTAGCATAACCTCGGGTAGAATGGCTCATTCTACGGACAGGGGGTGATTTGCATGCCGAATCATAAAGCAAGAAAAAGCGAAAACCAGCAGAACAAATCAAGCATTCTTGAGGAGAGCAAGACCCTCAAACCGAAAAAGGCTGCAGACTATGTTCCGAGCCTGAATGAAATATCCAAGAATGAATCATAAGTTTTGAGTAGTGGTTGAGCATGGCCTGGTTGTCATTATGCCGGACACGGGTTCGTTGGAATTATGACGTCGGCCGTGTCCTAATAATGGCATTCATAGATGGGCATGATCCAAGATTATTTAGCCGGCATTGTCTTCATTAGCCTGCAGTTTTATAATAGCCATAGAATGTATAGCAAATGGCTGATTGGGGAAGATCGATCAGTTGGAATGGGGGTGCGTGAACCAACGTGAGACCTGCACTGATCGTTTGGTTTATTTTTATCAATGCGGTAGCCTACCTGGTCATGTCGGAGGATAAACGGCGTGCCCGAATGGGACGGGATCGGGTTCCGGAGAGAACGCTGTTTCTGCTGGCTGCCATAGGCGGGGCCTTGGGTGTATGGATTGCCATGTACCGCAAGCGTCATAAAACGAGGCATTTATCATTTAAAATGGGCGTGCCGCTGTTGTTAGTCGTGAATGTCGCGCTCTACACGTACTTCTGGGGATAATCTGTTTAATCTGAACTACATAGGAATATCTCAGCGAGTGAGCAAGCTCGTTTCATAACGGTATGAAGTTGTTTAATAATAAGTAGTAGGTCTTTTAACTGTAGTAGGTCTCTTAACTATAGAAAGAGGTGGCCTGTATGCTTTTTACTAAAATTCTTCTAGCTTACGACGGCTCCAAAGCAGCGAATAAAGCGCTCGGACGTGCGGTTGAACTTGCCAAGGTAACACCGGGAGCCACGCTGGATGTCATTCATGCTTACGATTTTCCGCGATTCTTCGTTGGGGAAGGGCTTGCTCCAATTCCAGCTTCACTTAATAAAGATGTCTACGATCTTGCTGTGCAGACGACAGAGGAAATCCGCGAGCGGATTGAGAAGTCAGGCGTCACCGGCCAAGTGGAGATGATTCAGGGTCCTCCGGCTGAAGTCATTCTGGAGTATGCGAATCAGAACGGCAGTGACCTCATTGTCATCGGCAGCCGAGGTCTTGGCGGTATCCGCGAGTTCGTACTGGGCAGTGTCAGCCATAATGTAGTGCAGCATGCAAAGATTCCGGTGCTGGTTGTAAAATAATGTTGTTGGGACGCTTAGGCGTCCCTTTTTTATAGAGATTGGTTCTTCCGATGTTGCATCCGCAGCTGCGGCTTCATATTTATCGTACGCGATTTGGGCGTATCTTTCGAAGCGTCCGTTAAGAGGATAGGTGCTTTTTGTCAGAGGAGGTTCATATGGAAATTATTCTGCTTATGGTCTTGGTTGTTCTGGTCGGTCTTATGTTCTCCAGTCGAATGACGGCAATGGAGAAGCGAATGAGGCAGCAGCAGAACACGTTAAATCAAATGGCAAACCAATTAGGAATACCTGAACCGCCGGTTCATGAGGAAGTCAAACAGCTACTGGCGGATGGGCAGGACATTAAAGCGATTAAAATCGTAAGGGAAGAGTTAGGGTTGTCTTTGGTAGAAGCCAAGCAATATGTAGATGCCATCAAACATGGGGAGCGGTAGAACCGGTTGGTTGCGGGAAGAAATGCGGTTTCCCGATTACAAATGAGGTGCTGCATTCTCCAGGGTAAACTCCCAGCGCCCGCCCCGGAACTCCACCCTGTGCAGCCCGGTGTTCGCCGCCGGGAAGAACGGATTCTTATTGCTCCATGCCATATCCTTGATTAGATGATAAATGATGTTAATCACTCCCCCGTGAGTGACCACCAATACGTTCTCGTGATCATTTGTTTCAAGCTGATTCTGGCATAACCTCGTGAAGGTTTTCTTAATCCGCTGGAAATTTTCTTGCGGACTTTCACCGCCCGGGTATTTTTCGTCCATCCGTAAGCTGGAAAAATACAGCCCGGGGAACTTCTCTTCCGCTAAAGAGTTGGGTATTCCAGCGAGCAGACCGTTATTCATCTCCCTCCAATCCTCGGAACCATGAAACGGAAGGCTAAGCTTATCGGCCAATATGGAGGCAGTCTGATAGGCTCTCTGTAAATCGCTGCATACGATTCGGTGGATATTAAAATCATGCTTGTGTTCGTTTAAGTATTGCCCCAGCTTTTCCGCTTGCCTGATCCCTTCGTCTATGAGCCCGCGCTGGCTCCACCCTCCGCGGTACCCTTCTTCATCTTGACCATGCCTTACGAGATAGATAGCCATTGGTTCCTCCTTAGAAATAGATTCTGCTTAGTAATATTCAAATATAGATATCGGACAATAAGATTTCGACATCCGCCCTCATCTTCCTTGTAAGTAGCTACAATTAAAGAGCAGAATCCGGTCTTATTTTATTCTGCGATAATACTTTTCCCTTACCCTCTATGCAGCAGCAAAAAAAGGTTCTCGCTCCAGCGGAGCGGACGAATCGTGGATGGAGAAGCGAAGCGTTCGCCTTTAAACACGGGAAACATCCATTATAGTTCAATCCAGTTTCCCGTGTTTAACAGCGATCGGAATCACGATGCGTCAGCGCAGCGCTGCCACTGCCCCACCTATGTATTGCTTTTCGTGTCCGGCCGTTGCCCGTGCCTTCCATAAAGCCCGCAATTTCCAAGAAGTTTTTGCTGCAGCATTGCTCACTCCCTAGATACGAACATTATTTTTTATGTAAATCCGATTGTTCGTGTTTAGGTTGACATTTGGTGTCAGAAATTGATAAACTGAGGATGTTGAGGTTCAAAATAACTTATAAAGCGTGATTGATGAAATTTAATATTTCTCGTATAAAGCCGGGGATATGGCCCGGAAGTCTCTACCCGGAAACCGTAAATTTTCGGACTACGAGGGAATACAAACGGTGCGGCTACGACGGGGCTTGGTTTCATGTTTGCCTCATTGGCGGCGGATGCGCAAGATTCTTCTGCTTGACGCAGGCAGCAGCGTTCGTAATCCTTGTATGTCCGAGACCTGCACAGATTTTGTGTTTACGGGATCGGACTTTTTTTTCAGCAGCAGCCATTATATTGTCGAATTTCGAAGAAAGCGGGGGTAACTCATGACAGCACAAGTAGGAGTCATTATGGGAAGCCAATCAGATTGGGATACGATGTCCCATGCATGCCAGGTGCTAGACGAGCTTGAAATTCCTTATGAGAAAAAAGTCGTATCCGCTCACCGGACGCCGGACTTGATGTTCCGGTATGCCGAGGAAGCGGAGGGCCGAGGACTTCGCGTCATTATCGCCGGAGCCGGCGGGGCCGCTCACCTGCCAGGAATGGTCGCTTCGAAGACGGTATTGCCGGTTATCGGCGTTCCGGTTAAATCGAAAGCGCTGAAGGGGCTGGATTCATTGTTGTCGATCGTGCAGATGCCGGGCGGCATTCCGGTAGCAACCGTAGCGATCGGTAAAGCGGGAGCAACCAACGCCGGATTGCTCGCAGCCCAGATTTTGGGTACTTCGAATGCGGGGATTCGGGAAAGAGTGCAAGCGCGCAGGGACCGTATCCGTGACGAAGTGCTGGAAAGCAGCGATAACCTATGATGGAGAACGGAGCACAGCAGACGAAGGTCTCTAGCAAAAAGCTACTGCCTGGTTCCGTCATTGGTGTACTTGGCGGGGGACAACTCGGACGGATGATTGCGCTGGACGGGATCCGGATGGGATATTCGTTCGTCACCCTTGATCCGACGCCGAACTCCCCGCTTGGCCAGATGGCTGAGCAGGTTACGGCCCGGTATGACGACGTTGAGGCTGCCCGGCAGCTCGCCGTCAAAGCGGACGTCATTACGTACGAATTCGAAAATGTCGATGCGGGCGTCGCCCAGCTTCTGGAGGAACAGTCTTATGTTCCCCAAGGAAGCAAGCTGCTGTACACCACGCAGCACCGCTTGCGCGAGAAGGCCGCAATTGAAGCGGCCGGCGTACCGGTTGCGCCGTATCGTGAAATAACAAGCTTGGAAGATTTACAGTCCGCCGCCTCTGAACTTGGACTTCCGTGCGTGCTTAAGACCGCCATGGGAGGTTATGATGGTAAAGGGCAAGCGGTTCTCCGCAGCGAAGATGAGCTGGAATCAGCCTATAAAGAGCTGGCTGCCAGCGGGACGGAGCTGGTGCTGGAGAAGTTCGTGAAGTTCGCGTGCGAGATCTCCGTGATCGCGGCGCGTACGCCCAGCGGCATCGTGAAGAGCTTTCCCCCGGCAGAGAACGTGCATGACAACAATATTTTGCACTTGTCGATTGTGCCTGCTCGCGTGACAAGCGAAGTACAGCGCAAAGCATGTCAGCTCGCGGAACGCGTAGCTGAAGGCATGGGAGCTGTCGGCCTGCTGGCTGTCGAGATGTTTGTGACCGAGGATGGGGAGCTGTACGTGAATGAGCTTGCACCTCGTCCGCATAACTCGGGTCACTACACGATGGAGGCATGCTCAACCTCTCAATTCGAGCAGCATGTAAGAGCGATCTGCGATCTGCCGCTCGGGGACACAACGCTGCTGAGCCCGGTCGTCATGGTGAACCTCCTGGGACAGCATCTGGAGGAAGCGGTACGGCGCTTTGGAGAGCACGACGCGCTTGCAGAGTCTCTCGGCGTTGTGCCTAAGCTTCATCTATACGGCAAGAGCGAATCGAAGCTTAACCGCAAGATGGGACATATCAACCTCTTATGCGGGGATGTCGATGACGCGCTCGAATGGGTAGAGAAAACTAATATTTGGAGGCAGGATTAAACGATGATTGAACGTTACAGCAGACCGGAAATGCGGGCGATTTGGACCGAGGAGAACAAATTCAGAGCATGGCTGGAAGTGGAATTGTGCGCATGCGAGGCATGGGCGGATCTCGGCGTCATTCCGAAGGAAGATACCGTTAAGCTTCGCCAGAATGCAACCTTTAATATGGATCGGATTTATGAAATCGAACAGGAAACCCGCCATGATGTCATCGCCTTTACACGCGCGGTTTCGGAAAGCCTTGGCGAGGAGCGCAAATGGGTTCACTACGGTTTGACTTCGACGGATGTGGTGGATACCGCGATGGGATATCTGCTCAAGCAAGCCAACGATATTTTGGAGCAGGACATCCTGCGCTTTATCGGTATTTTGAAAGAGAAGGCACTGGCTTACAAGCATACCCCGATGATGGGTAGAACGCATGGGGTGCATGCAGAACCGACAACCTTCGGTTTGAAAATGGCGCTGTGGCATGAAGAAATGATCCGTAACCTGGAGCGCTTCCGCCATGCGGCCGACGGCGTGCAGTACGGCAAAATTTCCGGAGCCGTTGGAACGTATGCCAACATCGATCCTTCGGTTGAAGAATTCGTCTGCCGCAAGCTTGGCACGAAGCCGGCGCCGATCTCGACCCAGACGCTGCAGCGTGACCGTCATGCGGAATACATGGCAACACTTGCGCTCATCGCGACTTCGCTCGAGAAGTTCGCTACCGAAGTCCGCGCACTCCAGAAGAGTGAGGTTCGCGAGGTCGAAGAGGCATTCGCCAAAGGACAAAAAGGTTCCTCCGCGATGCCGCATAAACGGAATCCGATCGGTTCGGAGAACATCTCGGGTCTTGCGCGCGTCATTCGCGGCCACATGGTTTCGGCTTACGAGAACGTGTCGCTCTGGCATGAGCGGGATATTTCCCACTCCTCGGTAGAACGTATCATCGTGCCGGACGCTACGATGCTGCTGAACTACATGCTGAACCGCTTCGGCAACATCGTGAAGAACCTGACCGTCTTCCCGGAGAACATGAAGCGCAACATGGCTCGCACGTTCGGCGTTCCTTTCTCGGGCCGGATCATGACGAAGCTGATCGACAAGGGCTTCAGCCGCGAGCAAGCGTACGATACCGTTCAGCCTCGGGCCATGCAGGCATGGGAAGAGCAGCGTCAATTCCGCGAGATCGTGGAATCCACGCCTGAGATCACCGAGGTGCTCAGCGCTGAGGAGATCGAAGATGCATTTAATCCAAGCTGGCACCTGAAGCATGTGGATACGATTTTTGCCAAGCTGGGATTGGAATAGTTAAGAAATTTGTATTAATCGCCTGAAGGCTCTGTGAAGTTGAGAATCACTACAACGGAGAAGGCGGGCAACAGGGATCGGAAAAACAATCCGCATTCGTAGTGATGAGTAAGCTGAAAGTCTTTAACATGCTACTGAGCATTCTATTTTTCATCCGTCAGAAATATAGGGAGCGACGGTTACTCATGCGTGAGCCACACGTCGCCCCAAGGGGGAGGAACACATGACATTACCGGCATTATCGACCGCCACTCATCTGGTCAACGTACCGCTGCTGTATAAGGGCAA
Organism: Paenibacillus sp. FSL W7-1332; assembly: GCF_037969785.1. NCBI lineage: Bacteria > Bacillati > Bacillota > Bacilli > Caryophanales > Paenibacillaceae > Paenibacillus > Paenibacillus sp. FSL W7-1332. The sequence continues at coordinate 1,142,567 of NZ_CP150209.1, forward strand.
GGTTCGTGAATTGTACGACCTGGGCGAGCACGTACTCATTGTAGTAACCGATCGTATTTCCGCTTTTGACTATGTGCTGGAGCCGCCCGTGCCGGCCAAAGGAACCGTGCTGAACAAGCTGAGCGCCTTCTGGTTTGAACAAACGGCGCAGCTCATCAGCAATCATGTCGTGCATACAGACGTGAATCTCCTGGGCGATGCCGTCAAGGATAAGGAGCTGCTGGATGGACGAATCATGGTGTGCCGGAGGGCCGAACGCATCGATATCGAATGCGTGGTGCGCGGGTGCATTACCGGCGGAGGCTGGAGGCAGTATCAGTCCTCTGGCGAGGTTAACGGCATGAAGCTGCCGGAGGGTCTGCGCAAGAATGAGGCTTTTCCCGAGCCGATCTTCACGCCGGCGGCGAAGAACGATGTCGGTCATGACGAGGACATCCCGTTATCGCGCATGAAGGAGCTTGTCGGCGAGGAGCTGGCGCTGCAGCTGCAGGACAAAAGCCTGATGCTGTACAAGTTCGCCCGCGATTATTGCAGCAAGCACGGCATTATTTTGGCCGATTGCAAGTTTGAGTTCGGTTTAATCGATGGAGAGATCATTCTGATCGATGAGATTTTCACGCCGGATTCCTCCCGTTTCTGGGATGAGAAGAATTACGCGCTAGACATTGAGATTGACAGTATGGATAAGGAGCCCGTCCGCACGTATCTCGCTTCGTCCGATTGGGATAAGAACAGTGAGCCGGATCCCCTGCCACAGGCCGTGGTAGAGGAGACGACGCGCCGCTATACCGATATTTACAGTCGAATCACGGGTGCAAGCCTGTAAAGCTTTTATAAACCATTTCATTCATATATACCGAGGAGGAACAGGATACAATGTTGAAAGCAAAGGTTTACGTCACGATTAAGCAGAGCGTATTGGACCCTCAAGGGGTAGCGGTGCAAGGTGCACTTCATTCGATAGGGTACAAGGAAGTGGAAAGCCTGCGGATCGGTAAATATATGGAACTTGAGCTGGGTACGGACAACCGTGAGGAAGCCGAGCTGCGAGTAAAAGAAATGTGCGAGAAGCTTTTGGCCAATACGGTGGTTGAGAACTACCGTTATGAATTGGAGGGCTAAACCAATGAGATTTGCAGTGCTGGTCTTTCCTGGTTCCAATTGTGATATTGACTGTTATAAGGCGGTAGAAGAGACGATTGGTCAGCCGGTGGATTATGTGTGGCATACGGCTACGGACCTTTCTCCATATGATTGCATTTTGGTACCCGGCGGATTCTCTTATGGAGATTATCTCCGGTGTGGTGCGATTTCCCGATTCGCCCCGGTTATGAGCGAAGTGGCGAAGGCGGCGGAAGAGGGCAAGTATATTCTTGGCATCTGCAACGGATTTCAGATTTTGACGGAAGCCGGACTCCTTCCCGGAGCTCTGCGCCGCAACGATTCGATGAAATTCCGCTGTCATGACACGGTGCTCAAAGTGAACAATAATACAACGCCGTTTACGCGAGATTACGCGGAGGGGCAAGAGATTGTCATTCCGATCGCGCATGGCGAGGGCAACTATTACTGTGATGAAGAAACACTTCAAAAGCTCCGGGACAACCGGCAAATCGTATTTACGTATCAAAACAATCCGAACGGCTCGATCGAGGATATCGCAGGCATCTGCAATGAGCGGGGCAACGTAATCGGCATGATGCCGCATCCGGAGCGCGCGGTCAGCAGCCTGCTCGGCTCGGATGACGGTAAAGCAATGTTTACATCCATATTACAGGCATGGAGGGATACTCATGGCGCAGCAAACGTCCGTTAAGGAACCGACAGCAGAACAGATCGCAGAGCATCAGATTTACAAGCAAATGGGAGTTTCGGACAGCGAGTATGAGCTGATCTGTTCCTTCATGGGACGCAAGCCGAATTACACGGAAATCGGCGTATTCAGTGTCATGTGGTCCGAGCATTGCGCCTACAAAAATTCCAAGCCGCTGCTTCGTCGTTTCCCGACAAGCGGCCCGCGCGTCCTAATGGGACCGGGCGAGGGCGCCGGGATCGTTGATATCGGCGACAACCAAGCGGTTGTATTCAAAATCGAAAGCCATAACCATCCGTCCGCTGTAGAGCCTTATCAAGGCGCAGCCACGGGCGTTGGCGGCATTATCCGCGATATTTTCTCCATGGGGGCAAGACCGGTAGCGATTCTTAACTCGCTTCGTTTCGGCAAGCTGGAGAGCGATCGCGTTAAATATTTGTTTGAGCACGTGGTATCCGGCATTGCCGGTTACGGCAACTGCATCGGGATCCCGACGGTAGGCGGCGAGGTTGTATTCGACGAAAGTTATGAAGGCAATCCTCTGGTCAATGCGATGTGCGTCGGCGTTATCGACCATGATAAGATTCAGCGCGGCGTTGCAAAAGGGGTAGGCAATCCGGTCTTTTATGTCGGGCCTCCAACTGGCCGCGATGGCATCCACGGCGCAACCTTCGCTTCCGTTGAGCTGACGGAGGAATCCGAAGCGAACCGCACGGCCGTTCAGGTCGGCGATCCGTTCATGGAGAAACTCGTGATGGAGTCCTGCCTCGAGCTGATTGATTCCGGCATTGTGCTGGGCATTCAGGATATGGGCGCGGCTGGATTGACTTGCTCCAGCGCGGAAATGGCAAGTAAAGCAGGCAACGGTCTTGAGCTGTACCTGGACCAAGTGCCTCAGCGCGAAGAAGGCATGACGCCTTATGAAATGATGCTGTCGGAGTCCCAGGAACGGATGCTGTTCGTGGTTGAGCCGAAGCATGAGGAGCAAGCCCGAGAAATCTTCGAACGCTGGGGCGTTATCTGCGCCAAAGTCGGCAAAGTGACGGACGATGGCCGCCTGAAGCTGATCCACCACGGTGAGGTGGTAGGCGACATGCCGGTTAAAGCGCTCGTAGACGAATGCCCGATCTACAACAAACCATCCCAAGAACCGGCTTATTACCAAGAGCAGGCTGCGGTGGATATGCTTCGTTATGAAGAAGTGAAGGATTTGGGCGGTGCCCTCAAGAAGGTGCTCGGTTCGCCAAGCCTTGCAAGCAAAGCATGGGTATACAACCAATACGATTATATGGTTCGCACCAGCACGGCCGTTCGTCCGGGTTCGGATGCTGCTGTCGTAACGGTGCCGGGAACGCGCAAAGCCCTGGCGATGACAACGGATTGTAACGGACGTTACGTCTACCTCGACCCTGAGCTTGGCGGCAGAATCGCGGTCAGCGAAGCAGCGCGCAATATCGTGTGCTCCGGCGCCGAGCCGCTGGCGATTACGGATAACCTGAACTTCGGAAGCCCGGAGAAGCCGGAAATTTTCTGGCAGATGGAAAAAGCCGTGGACGGCATGGCGGAAGCTTGTCGTGAGCTTGAAACGCCGGTCATCGGCGGAAATGTGAGTCTCTACAACGAGAATGCCAAAGGCGCGATTTATCCGACGCCGGTTGTCGGCATGGTCGGCCTGATCCATGATACGGATCATATTACGACACAAGGCTTCAAGGCGGAAGGCGATGCCATCTACGTTCTGGGTGATACCCGTGCGGAACTGGGCGGCAGCGAGTTCCAAGCGATCATGCATGGAGTATCGGAAGGCAGACCACCGGAACTGAACCTGGATACCGAGAAGAAATTGCTCGGCGGCGTACTGAAGGCCATCCAATCCGGTCTGGTACAATCCGCGCATGACGTGTCGGAAGGGGGACTTGCAGCCGCGCTGGCGGAGAGCTGCATCAGCGGCAACGTTGGGGCGAGCGTGCAATGGTCAACCGATCTGCGTAACGACGTAGCGCTCTTTAGCGAGAGCCAATCCCGGATCGTGCTGTCGGTGTCTCCTGATCATAAGAACGCGCTGGAGAAGCTCCTGCAAGAAGCGGGCGTTCCATTTACCGCGCTTGGCGTAGTCGGCGGGAATAAGCTTAGCATTAACATTAACGGTGCTTCTGCGCTGGAAGAATCCGTGGAGGCTTTGAAATCCGTCTGGGAGGATGCCATTCCATGTCTCATGAACTGATACCCGAAGGACTGTGGACAGGGGATTACTACAATGAGGGAACAGGTCAGAGCGATATTTTTGATACATTAAAAGAAGAGTGCGGCGTATTCGGGGTGTTTGGGCATCCCGATGCCGCCTCCCTTTCCTATTACGGGCTTCACGCCCTCCAGCACCGCGGCGAAGAAAGCGCAGGAATCTGCGTAGCCGACGGCGAGAATTTCAATTATCACCGCGGGATGGGACTTGTAAAAGAAGTGTTTGATAAAGACAAGCTGGAATCGCTGCAGGGCAGCATGTCGATCGGGCATGTCCGTTACTCGACCAGCGGGGACAGCAGACTGACGAATGCGCAGCCGCTCGTCTTTAAATATCGCGAGGGCAATCTGGCGATTGCTACGAACGGCAACATCGTCAACGAGCCGAAGCTTCGGCGCGAGCTGGAGATGGAGGGCTCCATATTCCAGACGACCAGCGATACGGAAGTCATTGCGCATCTGATCGCGCGTTCGCCGAAGGATTTTGTCGAGGCTGCCAAGGATGCCTTGCAGCGCTTGGTGGGCGGGTTCGCCTTTCTGCTCATGACCAATGACAAGCTGCTCGTCGCCTCGGACCCGAACGGACTCCGTCCGCTCACGATGGGTCGTCTGGGCGATGCGTATATCTTCACTTCGGAGACCTGCGCGCTTGAAGTCATCGGGGCGGAAGCGATCCGCGATGTTGCTCCCGGAGAGCTGCTGATTCTCGATCGGAACGGGCTTCGGGAAGAACGGTATACGGAAGCGGGACGCAAAGCGTTGTGCGCGATGGAATATATTTATTTCTCCCGTCCGGACAGCGATCTGAACGGCTCCAATCTGCATTCGGCCCGTAAACGGATGGGCAGCAAGATGGCCCTGGAATCGTTCGTGGATGCCGATGTGGTTACAGGCGTACCGGATTCCAGCATCTCGGCCGCTATCGGTTATGCCGAGCAAACGGGCATTCCTTACGAGCTGGGATTGATCAAGAATAAATATACGGGCCGGACGTTCATTCAGCCGAGCCAGGAGCTGCGCGAACAGGGCGTGAAGATGAAGCTGAGCGCGGTACGGCGCGTGGTCGAAGGCAAACGGGTGGTCATGATCGATGACTCCATCGTACGTGGAACCACGTCCCGCCGGATCGTTAATTTGCTTCGCGAAGCGGGCGCGACCGAAGTGCATGTGCGGATTACGTCGCCGCCATTCAAGAACCCTTGCTTCTACGGCATCGATACGCCGGACCGCAGAGAGCTCATCGCTTCCGAGAAAAGCGTCGAGGAAATCTGCCGGGAGATCAACGCGGATTCCTTATCGTTCCTGAGCCCGGAGGGACTTATATCCGCCATTGGCGGTTATGATGAGCACAGCCCTAAAGGCGGCTTGTGCATGGCATGCTTTGATAATGATTACCCGACGCAGATTGATTTTAACGGGGAAGAGAAGATGGGCTGCAGCTGCTGATTCTGCAGTGGACAGCCATTTTTTCTCGGATACACCCATTAAATGCGTGTTCAAAAAGGTCGGTTTTCAGCACCGAGAAGGTTGGTTTGAACAACCTCTTTAAGCTGGTTATTGATTAAGCCCATAAATGATGTGTGAACAGATACTTTCGTCATAACGAAAAAGGAGTGTTGAGCGCGTGTCGGATACTTACAAACAAGCAGGCGTGGATATCGCTGCAGGCAATGAAGCGGTAGAGCGTATGAAAAAGCATGTCAAAACGACTTTCAGACCGGAAGTCATGACCGACCTCGGGGGTTTTGGCGCACTGTTCAAGCTGAATAAAGACCAATATGAAGAGCCGGTACTCGTCTCAGGCACGGATGGCGTCGGCACAAAGCTGAAGCTCGCATTCGCGATGGACCAACATGATACCATCGGCATTGATGCGGTAGCGATGTGCGTGAACGATATTGTGGTGCAAGGCGCAGAACCGCTCTTTTTTCTCGACTATTTAGCTTGTGATAAGGTCATTCCGTCCAAAATCGAATCCATTGTCAAAGGGATCGCCGACGGATGCAACCAAGCGGGATGTTCCCTGATCGGCGGGGAAACGGCAGAGATGCCGGGCATGTACAGTGAAGGCGAGTATGACATCGCGGGCTTCACCGTAGGCATTGTCGACAAAAGCAAAATGATCAACGGGTCGAATATCGCGGCAGGCGACGCGGTGATTGGTCTAGCATCCAGCGGTGTGCACAGTAACGGCTTCTCGCTTGTTCGCAAGCTGCTTCTGGAGGACGCAGGCTACTCTCTGCAGCAAGAGCTTCCGGAACTGGGCGGACGTCTTGGCGACGTACTGCTCGCTCCGACCAAGATTTATGTGAAGCCGCTGCTCGGACTGTTGAAAGAGATCGAAGTAAAGGGTATGGCGCATATCACGGGCGGCGGATTCATCGAGAATATTCCGCGTATGCTGCCGGATGGCGTCAATGTCGACATCGAATACGGCTCTTGGCCGATTCTGCCGATCTTTAAGCTAATGCAGGAAAAAGGCAGCATTTCGAACAAGGATATGTTTACGACATTTAATATGGGAATCGGCATGGTGCTTGTCGTCAAAGAACAGGATGCAGACGGAGTGCTTCAATACCTCCGCTCCGCAGGCGAAGAGGCTTATGTGATCGGCCGGGTCACCGAAGGCGAGCGCATCGTAACCTTTACGGGAGCTGAGGTGTAATGAGGCCGTTTCGGATTGCGGTTTTCGCTTCCGGCAGGGGCAGTAACTTTCAGGCTTTGGTAGATACGCAGCACAGGGGGGCCCTGGGCGGCGTGATCAGCATCCTGGTATGCGATAAGCCACAGGCTCCCGTCGTGGAGCTGGCTCAAGCGGCGAATGTGGATGTATTCGCCTTTCAGCCGAAGGATTATGCCTCGAAGGAAGATTACGAACGTGAAATTGCGGTAGAGCTTCAGCAGCGCGGTGTCGAATTGATTGTACTTGCAGGATATATGCGGTTATTGAGTCCGTCCTTTGTCGAGTTCTATAGCGGCCGGATCATCAACATTCATCCATCGCTGCTGCCTGCTTTTCCAGGAAAAGACGCGATTGGCCAAGCGCTGGACTATGGTGTGAAGATGACTGGTGTCACGGTTCACTTTGTGGATGGCGGCATGGATACCGGACCTGTTATTGCTCAAAAAGCCGTAGAGATCAAGGAAGGCGAAACGGCAGAAGTGCTGGCAGAACGCATTCATGCCGTGGAGCAGAAGTTATACTCTGAAGTCGTTTCCTGGTTCGCCCAGGGGCGAATTTCGCTGAACGGGCGGAATGTGACGATTACCGAATAGGCTTTTGTAATAAAAGCGGACAAGGTCTTTCGGTGAATCGACATGTTCGATATTTCTCGGGAAATAATTTGCAATTATGGATCTTCGACAGCATCTACGGAATCAAGACAGGCTTACTTAGTTAATTTCATTCATAATAGGGGGTATGAACGTGGGTATCAAAAGAGCTTTGGTCAGCGTTTCGGATAAAACCGGCATCGTGGAGTTTTGCCGCGAGTTGTCTTCATTGGGTGTAGAGATCATTTCGACAGGGGGAACGAAGAACCTCCTCGCCAAGGAAGGAGTTCCTGTCATCGGCATCTCCGATGTGACCGGATTCCCTGAGATTCTGGACGGACGCGTCAAAACCCTTCATCCAGCTGTGCACAGCGGTCTGCTTGCCATTCGCGACAGCGAGGAGCATCAGCGTCAGATGCAGGAGCTGGGCCTCGATTACATCGATCTGGTCGTGGTGAACCTGTACCCATTCCAGGAAACGATCGCGAAGCCGGGTGTCGAGTATGAGGATGCAATCGAAAATATCGACATTGGCGGGCCGACGATGCTGCGTTCGGCTGCGAAAAACCATGCTTTTGTGAGCGTGGTTGTCGATGCGGCGGATTATGGCAGCGTGATCGAGGAAATCCGTGACGGCGGCGACACGACGCTGGAAACCCGCAAACGTCTTGCAGCCAAGGTTTTCCGTCATACGGCGGCCTACGATACGTTGATTTCTGACTATTTGTCGAATGTAACGGGCGATCCGCTTCCTGAGCGCTTTAGCGTCACCTACGAGAAAATTCAGGACCTTCGTTACGGCGAGAATCCGCATCAAAAAGCGGCATTTTACCGTAAACCGCTGGCACCAGCGGGTACTTTGACGACCGCGGAGCAGCTGCACGGCAAAGAGCTCTCCTATAACAATATCAATGACGCGAACGCAGCCCTGCAGATCGTGAAGGAATTCGACGAGCCAACCGTGGTGGCCGTGAAGCATATGAACCCTTGCGGCGTGGGCATCGGGACAAATGTGCTGGAAGCTTACCAAAAAGCTTACAACGCTGATCCGACATCCATCTTCGGCGGCATCGTGGCGGCGAACCGGACAATTGACGCTCCGACGGCGGATCTGCTGAAGGATATTTTCCTTGAAATTATCCTGGCACCGGATTTCACACCGGAGGCGCTGGAGATTCTCACGAAAAAGAAAAATATCCGTCTACTGAAGATGGGCGAGTTCGGTTCGGCCAAGGAGCGCCAAAGCACACTTGCGGTGACAACCATCGAAGGCGGCATGATCGTACAGGAAAGCGATGTGCATTCCCTGGACGCCGCTGATCTGAAAGTTGCAACGGACCGGAAACCAACGGAAGAAGAGCTGAAGCAGCTGCTCTTCGGCTGGAAAGTGGTCAAGCACGTGAAATCTAATGCGATCGTATTGGCTGCAGACAACATGACCGTTGGCGTTGGCGCAGGCCAAATGAACCGTGTCGGCTCGGCGCGTATTGCGGTGGAACAGGCAGGAGAGAAAGCCAAGGGAGCCGTACTCGCTTCCGATGCGTTCTTCCCGATGGGAGATACCGTGGAGCTTGCAGCGAAAGCCGGCATTACCGCCATCATTCAGCCGGGCGGCTCCATTAAGGATGAGGAATCCATCAAGGCAGCCAACGAATACGGGATCGCCATGGTCTTTACTGGCGTGCGGCATTTTAAACACTAATTCATGAGCACAAAAAGGGGCTTTGCTGCAACCATGAGGCTGCAGTTGAAGATCACCTTTCAATCAGCAACATATAGAGGCGACGCCGCTCTTTCGAGCGCGCCGCCTTTAAGTTTAAGGGGACCAGAAGGTGAAGATGATCTCACGCTTCGCCCTGTAAATCATTCATGTTATGAAATGTTGACGGTAAAGTTGAAATGAATCGGGAGGGGTAAACCATGGATATTTTGGTTATCGGAGGCGGCGGAAGAGAGCATGCCATCGTATGGGCACTGGCAAAGAGCCCGAAAGCGGATAAGATTTACTGCGCACCCGGCAACGCCGGTATCGGACAGCTGGCCGAGTGCGTGCCGATCGCGGTATCGGAGTTTGAGAAGCTGGCGGCATTCGCCGTAGAGAAGCAGGTGGGACTCATTGTTGTCGGTCCGGATGATCCGCTGGCTGACGGCATCGTAGATGCATTCGACGCTACAGGCATCCCGGTATTCGGTCCGCGCAAAAATGCAGCCGAAATTGAGGGCAGCAAAACTTTTATGAAGGACTTGCTCCATAAATACGGCATTCCGACGGCAGCCTACGCGAAGTTCGACGATTACGAGAAGGCGCTAGCTTACTTGCGCCAGCAAGGCGCACCGATCGTCGTGAAAGCGGACGGGCTCGCAGCCGGCAAGGGTGTTACCGTTGCGCGGACGATCGAGGAAGCCGAGCAGGCGCTCAGCGACATTATGCAATCGAAGGTGTTTGGCGATGCGGGAAGCCGGGTGGTCATCGAGGAGTTCCTGGAAGGCCAGGAAATGTCGATCCTCGCCTTTGTGGATGGTGAAACCGTGAAGCCGATGTCGGCGGCACAGGATCATAAACCGGCTTATGATGGAGATTTGGGACCGAATACAGGTGGGATGGGAACGTATTCTCCATTGCCTCATATTCAGTCATCTGTCATTGAAGAGGCCATTGAGACGATTATCAAGCCCACAGCGAAAGCGATGGTAGCGGAAGGTCGTCCGTTCCGGGGCGTTCTGTTCGCCGGATTGATGATTACGCCGGACGGAAAACCGAAGACCATTGAGTTCAACGCCAGATTTGGCGATCCGGAAACGCAGGTCGTATTGCCGCGCTTGAAGACGGATCTGCTTGAGGTATTCCTTGCTGCCGTTAACGGAAACCTGGCTGATTTAGAACTGGAGTGGAGTGACGAGGCAGCGGTATGCGTCATCCTGGCTTCCGGCGGGTATCCTGCATCGTATCCGAAAGGGATAGCGATCAGTGGGCTGGATAACGAGCAGGACGGAACGATTGTATTTCATGCGGGCACCTCTCGCGATGCTGACGGAACGTGGAGAACGAATGGAGGACGCGTTCTCGGCGTTGTTGGATTAGGGGCAGATATCGCATCCGCACGGGCGAAAGCGTATGAGCGTGCAGAAGCGATTTTGTTTGAAGGCAAGCAGAACCGGACGGATATTGCGCTGAAGGCGCTTGTGTAGAGTCATTTTTTTGACTGATAAAATATAATTGAAACAAAAGGAGTCTTCTTGAAGAAGACTCCTTTTGTTTGTACTCATAAATGGATTCACGGGCCTAACGTCTATTCAGACCTCTTTGGTCAGTTGATTATTTTGCATAAACTTAACTCTAACATAAATGTGTCTGTCTGAAATGGGACCATAGGCGCTGTCCGTAATAGGAGCAGATAGCCGTACGCTGCACGATGATGCCTTGTATTAATTTATGCTTTGTTCAGTTTCTGTTTACCTAATGTTAACTTTGCATAGATAGGATGAATAAGAAAGGATAGAGTTGATCCATTCCCAGCACCTTTCAACAGATATTCTGAGTCTTTGGGAGTTGACTCTGTTATATAATAAAAGCAACTGTTTGTTGAAATATGAAAAGATGGAGAAAAATGCTATGGATAACATTTCGGTTTTGCTTGTAGATGATGAACAAGGCTTATGCGATATGTTGACTACCGTGTTGAAGAAGGAAGGCTTTCGGCATATTCGAAGTGTGGGCACAGGGCAGGAAGCGGTGCGAACATTAACGGAGTTTAATCCGGACGTCATCATACTGGATGTCATGCTTCCGGATGAGGACGGCTTCGAGGTGTGCCGAAAAATTCGCAAAATGACCGAAACGCCGATCCTTTTTCTTACCGCCCGGGATGCTGACTTGGACAAGCTGATGGGGTTTGGCATTGGCGGGGACGATTATATTACGAAACCATTTAATCCGTTGGAGGTTGTTGCCCGCACCAAAGCTCGTCTGAAATATAAAACACAGCGGGAACAAGAGGCTCAGCCGCGATTAACTCAATTGGATTTTGGTTATTTTAGGCTGGATCTTGCAGCCGGGGAACTGATCGTAAATGGCAAGCAAGTGGAGTGCCCGGCACGTGAATGGGAGCTGCTTGTATTTCTGTGCCGACATCCTAACCGTATTTTTAGTACGCGTCAATTATACGAATCGGTCTGGAAGGAGCCCTACCTTGGAGATGAGAAGACGGTTGTAATCCATATTTTCAGACTGCGAAAAAGGGTGGAGCCTGATTCCAGAAACCCAAGGTTTATTGTTAACGTTCGTGGACTTGGCTACAAAATGCTGGCCCCAAGAAAGGAAAAAGAATGAATCCAATGGTCACAATGGCTTTTCGCTTTATCAAGATAACCATTATTTTGATGATGATGTTTGTCCTGAGTTTTATTTTATGCACGGTGATATTTATATATCTTCAGGATTGGATGAGTCCCCGGGGCACGATATCCATGAAGACTTTTTTAGCTGTTACGGGCATCGTGTTAATGGCTATTTTTTTCATGGCTTTCGGTTGGTGCGTGGGCAAACCGCTTACTTATTTAATACGCTGGATCAACCAATTATCCGAAAGAAATTACAGCCAGCCGCAGGAACATTTCCATCAGCCGAGCGAAGGCTCATTACCTCATAACAACTATCGTTATCCGTATATCTTATATAAAGAATTATTTGATCGAATGACGCAATTATCGAATCAACTCCTGCAAAGTGAGACCGAGCGATTAAATATGGAAGTCAAGAAGCAGGAATGGATTGCGTCGATCAGCCATGATCTCAAGACGCCTTTGTCGTACATCGAAGGCTATGCTCATATGCTCTCAGCCGCCGATTATGATTGGACCGATGAGGAGAAACAGAATTTTAGCAGGCAGATCAGCGGCAAGACCATGGAAATGAAGCAGCTAATTCATGATTTAAACCAAACAGGCCGGTGGTCAGTCGAACAGTTCCCGATGAATAGAAAATCTGATGATATAGTGAATTTTCTGCGCGATATGATGATAGATATCGCAAACCACCCGTTAGCTGAGAATGCGTCATTTATGTTTACTACCGAAAAGGATGTTTGCTTGATGGATTTTGACAGAAATCTGTTAGGACGAGCCTTTCAAAATGTATTAATGAATGCGGTTATCCATAATCCGTCCGGCACCCAGGTTAAATGCAATATCTCTATTAAAGAAAACAAATGTTTCATTGTAATCGAGGATGATGGAAACGGGATCGAGGATACGGTATTAAGACAGGGTTTAGATCAATCGGGTAAAGGAATAGCTATAGCCAATGCCTTTGTTGAAGCTCATTCTGGCCGGATGAGCATTCTACCGGCGGATAGTAAGGGTACCCGGGTTGAATTTGTATTGCCGATCAGCCCCTAAATTATCCTGTCGTTCATTAGATGTTTACCTCCTGTTTATTTCCCATTGCTAAACTTTAAATGTTAGTTAAGCCAAGCAGGAGGAATAAGAGATGAAGGAATATGCTATCGATACACATCAACTGACCCGCAAATTCGGGCAGCGTGAAACAGTAAAGCAGATTAATTTGAAGGTTCCCAAGCGGGAGGTCTATGGATTTTTGGGGCCAAATGGAGCGGGTAAGACAACAACGATTCGGATGCTCCTAGGGCTCATCCGCTCGTCATCCGGGGAGATTCGTATACTTGGCAAAGATCTGAAAAAGAACCGAATGGATATTCTGAAAGATGTGGGTTCTCTCGTGGAATCTCCTTCATACTATGCTCATCTTTCAGGATACAATAATTTGAAAATCATGGCGCTAATCCATGGTATACAGGAATCCAGGATCCAGGAGGTTCTTGAATGGGTGAGGCTAAATCATGCAACTCATCAGTCGGTCAGGAGTTATTCACTTGGCATGAAACAGCGGCTCGGGATCGCGATGGCGCTTATTACAAATCCCAAATTGTTGATTCTAGATGAGCCCACAAATGGACTTGATCCATCGGGAATTCAAGAAATTCGAGAGCTGATTACACGACTTCCCCGCGATTTTGATATCACTGTACTGCTTTCAAGCCATTTGCTGAGTGAAATCGAGCAGGTTGCAACGTGGGTAGGAATTATTAATCAAGGGGAATTGATCTTCCAAGGACCGCTGCAGGAATTAACGGATCGCAGTAAGCCTTATGTCTGGGTGGAGATGGACCGGCCCCTGGAAGCAGCAGCAGCTCTGAATAGTCAAGGCTTTGATGCGGTGCCGGAAATAACAACAGGTCAGATCCGTACCTCCATGATCGACAGGCCGCAATCAGCCGAAATGATTCGTTTCCTTGTCAATCATCAGTATGATGTCTACCGGGTAACGGAGAAGAAGAAAACCCTTGAGGAAATCTTCCTGGAATTAACCGGTCAGGAGAACAGCTTATGATGCTGGAGCTGATGCGTGCAGAAGGATTAAAACTTAAGTTATTATGCCGGTGGATGCCTGTAATCCAGGGCATAATCCTGATCAGCATGACGGCCTTGGAGTGGTATCTTTATTTTCGTCAAGGTCCAGGTGGAATCTATGCCGGCTTTGCGGTCATGTACATGTTTTTGTCTTTCGTTTTTTTATTGGGGATTACGCTTCTAGCCAGCATTATGGCCGGTACCGAGCACGAAACCAAGGCATGGAAGCAGCTGCTTGCGATGCCTGTTCCCAAAGCGTCTGTGTATCTGGCTAAACTTTTATGGATCCTTGTATTACAGTTATGTGCCGCAATCATTACGATCATGGGGATGTGCCTGATTTGGGTTCTGTATTCGAATGAACCGATACCTTGGGGAATCATGATATTGCAGCCTCTGTTCGCCTGCTTATCGACATTGCCGATGATGGCTATTCAGCTCTGGCTGTCCACGGTGTTTTCGAACCAGGCTTTACCGCTGGCTCTCGGGATATTCGGCTCCATAACCAGCTTGTTTTTAGCGCGAAGCAATTCTCTTATCATTCAAATCCTTCCCTGGTCGTATCCGGCACTATCCAGCCCGCTGATCCCTGGCCATATGCAGTGGATAGGAATCTCACTTGGAGTAGGGTTCATGCTGACGGTGCTGGGAGCTCTCCTGTTTGCCAGAAGAGAATTTGAATAGGGGGTGCTGCCATTATGAGAATGCTGATACGTGCTGAAGGAATCAAGCTTCAATGGAGTGTCATCACAGTGCTCATCGTATTGGACACGCTGATTAACTCAGCGATGGGAGCGATGCAGCTTGAGAGCTTAAAGGAATTTTTCCCGCCCAGCTGGTTGACGCTCTATATCCATAGCGTTAATTTACACTCTATGTTTTTCTATCCTTTGTACAGCGCAATTATAGCCTCCTTATTATGCTTATATGAGCACCGGGACGGGGGCTGGAAGATAGTCATGAGTATGCCGATCCCCCGCAACAGGCTCTTCTATGCAAAATATATGATGCTCATTGGGATTTTGGGGCTGGTGCAGGTCGTTTTTTTACTCGGTTATGTAGCAACGGGATATCTTGTTGAAGCGCCTGGTGAGATTCCGTGGGAGACGTTACTCTATTCCATTATCGGAGGATGGATCGGTATTTTACCTCTTGCTGCCTTACAGCTTATCGTTTCAATAAGAGTTCGGAATTTTGGAGCCTCCCTGGCGATGTCTCTGGGATATGTGGTGCCGAATATCGTGCTGACAGGTTTTCATTCTGCCATTGGGGCTTGGCTTCCATTCACGATTCCCTACTATGTCATGATGCCACAGGCAGCGCTCTACGCGCCGCGAGTTGAACCTTATAGCCTGTGGTTCATCGTGTTATTTACAGGTATCGTATATTTGTTAATGGGGAAGCGTTTTGTTGAAAAAAGAGATTGGTTGTAGCCCATTTGCTAGCATATTGATAATAAATAAGTTTCTTTAGCCCTGGTGCAGCAAACACCAGGGTCTATTATATTCTAAGGCCCCCTGGTCACGGAATAATCAAGCTTATTAACGCATATGAAAGATAAGGATGGGGCTGGGCTACTTTCTAACCGGGGTGACGTCTAATTTTAAGGGCGTCAATGGTATATATATCAGTGAAAGAAAGAAGCGCAACTATTGCGCAAACGTTTGTGCAACATTGGAGCGTTTTGCAGCCATTCTTGTCCGATTTGGGGAGTAGAATGACTGAATTGCACTGCATATGCACAACTATTTTTATGAAAACTTACGAAATACAGCGAATAGTGAAGGTAACAAGAGATTATATGCTTAAAACGGGTAAAAATGATCTGTGCAAACGTTTTTACATTCGATAATAAATGTTGTATGATGTTTTCAGTGAATGAAGCGCTTTCTCAACGGGATTTTTCCTGAGTATCTCGCCAGATGCTACATAGAAAAAGAGACGCTGAAAATTTCTGAAATCGTTTGCGCAGATTTCCAACATTTTCTGATCATTTATTGAGAGGGGTAATCATGGAATGAAGATGAAGAAACTACTTACGCTAGCTGCAACCTTCACGTTGGCGTTCTCCATTACAGCGTGCGGAGGAAATTCACCTGCTCCCGCTGCTGAGGCACCTGCTGAGAATCCACCAGCCCAGGAGACGCCGGCCGAAAATACAGAAGCACCGGAACTTAAGCCGGAGGAAGGCGCTAAATTGATCGTATGGGAAAGTAGAGACGAAAGAGCCTACACCGATGCGGTTGCTAAAGAATTTACCGAGAAATACGGCGTTGAAGTAACCATCGAAGAATTGTCCCCAACCGACCAAGTTACCAAGCTTCAACAAGACGGACCATCCGGATTGGGCGCTGACGTAGTATTGTTCCCTCACGATAACCTGGGTAAGGCCGTAGCTACCAACCTGGTTCTGCCAAATGATTACTTCGAAGAAAAAACGAAGAGCAGCAACTCGGAAGCCGCTATCCAAGGCGTAAGCTATGACGGCGTTCTGTACGGATACCCGCGCGCTGCTGAAACATACCTGATGTATTACAACAAGGACCTGGTAAAAGAAGTTCCAACAACGATGGAAGAAGTTATTGAGTTCAGCAAAACCTTCACAGACAAATCCAAAAACAAATATGGAATCATGTTCGAAACAGGCAACCTGTACTTCGCATATCCATTCCTTGCTTCCAATGGCGGCTACATCTTCGGTAACGGCGGCGCAGATGTCAACGATATCGGCCTCAACAACGAAGGCGCAGTCAAGAGTATGGAAGTGTATGCAAGCCTGAAAGAAATTCTTCCGGTTAAATCCGGCGACATTACGCCTGATATCAAACGCGGATTGTTCACGGCCGGCGACCTGGCTATGGACATTAACGGACCATGGGAGCTCGGCGGATACAAAGAAGCGCTTGGCGACAAGCTTGGCGTTGCTCCAATCCCAACCATCGGCGGTCAGCCTGCTGTATCGTTCTCCGGTATCAAAGCTTGGTACGTAAGCTCGTTCACGAAATATCCGCAAGCCGCTCGTTTGTTTGCTGACTTTGCGACAAGCAAGGAAGCTCAATTGAAACTGAGCGCACTGGTTGGATCGGTTCCAACTAACAACGAAGCTCAACAAGATGATCAAATCAAGAATGACGAGTATGTATCGGCATTCACAGAGCAGTTCAAATCTTCCCAACCGATGCCATCCGTTCCTGAAATGGCTAACGTATGGTCTCCTGTAGGCGCTGCACTGGCTGAGATCTGGGATAACAACAAAGACGTGAAAGAAACGCTTGATAAAGCTGTAAGTCAAGTGAAAGATCTCAACAGTGGTGGAGCTGGCGAGTAATTACGTTCTTATATAATGCGAGATAGATGAAGAAGTTCACCCGCCGAACAACCGGCGGGTGATTCCTCGATTATATGGAGAGGAGAATGGAGGGAGCATGCGTCAACATCGTACGACAGCAGCCGTATTATCAGCCATCTGTATGGGTCTGGGTCAGCTTTACAATCGGCAATGGATCAAAGGCGTTCTTTTACTTATCGTAGGTATATTCAGTCTGTATTACTTCATCAACAACCTGGGTGATGCCATCTGGGGAATGACAACTTTGGGGGAACAGGGAAGCCATTTAGAGAAAGTCAACGGATTGACCCAAATGGTAGCAGGTGACCATTCCATCAATCTACTGATTGAAGGGCTTATCACCATGATTATGTTTGCGCTTTTTCTTATTGGGTATTATGCCAATATCAAAAACGCATATAACGCTGGAAAACTAAGGGAACAGGGTGGAAAACCCAACAACTTCAGACAGACCCTTTACTATATTTTTGAATGGAAATTCGCGCAATCTTTCCTGACGCTGCCGGCCATCGGTATTTTGTTTTTTACGGTCATGCCGATTATCTTCATGGTCATGCTGGCGTTTACGAACTATTCCGCTCCAAACAATCTGCCGCCGGCAAATTTGGTTGACTGGGTCGGTTTCAAAACCTTCACCAATCTCGTTGCATTGAAATCATGGAGCCATACTTTTTTCGGCGTCCTGACCTGGACGATCATCTGGGCAGTGCTGGCAACGGTAACGACGTATTTTGGCGGTGTGCTCGTTGCACTCCTTATTCAACAAAAAGGAATTCGTTTCAAAGGCGTATGGCGTGTCATTCTGATCATTCCATATGCGATTCCGCAGCTGATTTCCTTGCTCGTCATGCGTAATATGTTTAACGGACAATTCGGACCGATCAACCAGTATTTAAGATATTTCGGTTTGGAAGGCCTGCCATGGCTAACCGATCCGGTCTGGGCCAAAGTGACCGTTATTATCGTTAATATGTGGGTAGGTATCCCGGTATCCATGCTTCTCGTTATGAGTGTCCTGACTACGATTCCGAAGGATCTTTATGAAGCGGCCGATGTGGACGGGGCGACTGGATTCCAGAAATTCAAGATCATCACCCTGCCGATGATTTTGTTCTCGACGGCACCGGTGCTGATTACGCAATTTGCCGGTAACATTAACAACTTTAACTTGATTTTCCTCCTGACAAACGGTAATCCGGTTGTGGGTGATTATCAGTACGCGGGTGCGACGGACCTGCTGGTAACCTGGCTCTATAAACTGACGCTGGATCAGCAGCGGTACAGCATGGCATCGGCCATCGGTATTATCATCTTCATGATTATTGCGACCTTCTCGATTTACAATTATCGCAGAACCAGATCCTTTAAAGAGGAGGATATGATCCAATAATGGGAATTAAAATGAGAAATGCGATTCGCCTGACGGCAAGTTACATCACGCTTGTCATCATTGCGATCGGTTGTATTTACCCGGCGCTCTGGATTGTTCTGGCCTCTTTCCGTCCCGGAAAGTCGTTGTACAGCAAGTCCTTGATTCCAGAATCTTTTACGCTCAGTCATTATAAAGAATTGTTTACGTCCCAGAGCTTTCTGTTTGGCACATGGTACATGAACACGTTGAAAATTGCGATATTCTCCATGATTATCGGGACCATTCTTGTCCTGCTCACAAGTTATGCGGTCTCCCGATTCCGGTTTAAAGGTCGGCAAAATGCGCTATCGGTCATTCTCGTGCTGGGGATGTTCCCGGGCTTCATGAGTATGATCGCGCTGTATATCCTGCTGAACTCCCTGGATCTGCTGAACACGCATGCGGCGATGATTATCGTGTATGCGGCAGGGGCGCCGCTAGGCGGAACCCTGATCATGAAAGGCTTCCTGGATACGATACCGCGAAGTCTGGATGAAGCGGCGAAGATCGACGGAGCTACCAACTTCCAGATATTCCGCAAAATCATTCTGCCGTTGTCGAAGCCAATGATCACGTATATGGGCTTGACGCTGTTCGTTGGCCCATGGGTAGACTTTATCTTTGCGAGACTCGTGCTCCGGACAAAAGAAAACTGGACGCTCGCCGTCGGCCTATGGGATCTCGTCAACTCCACCCAGGACAGTAACTTTACGTTGTTCGCGGCGGCATCCGTGCTGATCGCACTGCCGATCACCTTGCTGTTTGTCTTCCTGCAGCGTTTGCTGGTCGATGGCATGACGGCTGGTGCAAGCAAAGGGTAAGGTACGGATAGCTAATCGTATGAAATCATCATAAGACAGATAGATAGAGAGAACAGCGAAGAGACACAGCCGGTAACCGCTAGCTGTGTCTTTTTGCATTCAAACATGCGATGCAGGGGGACATATACATATGAACATGATGAGACGTTTTCAATTCAAAGCGGTTGGGATGAAGCTGTTTGTTATCTTTTTTACCACGATCGTGCTGTTATCTTCGGCGCTCGGGTTATTATCGTATTCCATCTCCAAAGACACGGTGATGGATCAGGTGTCGGAAGCGACTTCGGGACAGATGATGCAGGCGGCGGACAAGCTGGATTTCCTGCTGGCCCAATATGAAGCCGCTTCCCGTCAATGGGCGCTGGATACGGTTCTTCGCGAGGACCTCGTTACGGTAAGTACGGCGGGTATCGGCATTCGGGACAAAACGCAGGCCGAGAACCGAATCCGGGAGAAATTGAACGGGATGGCTTCTTCGGATAAACGTCTGCAGGGCATGCGCCTGGTTGCGCCCAATCTTCAAGCTCAAAGCTCCTATAACTCAACGGGCTTAACGGGAATGTCTTCCGCAGAAAGCGTGAAGGCGAAGATGGACCGGATTATACAGGCCGATGGCGAACCGGTATGGTTTCCGACCGAGGTTCAAGGCTTTATGGAGAACGAGAAAACCGCCACCATGTCGATGGGGAGATTGCTGAAAAATCTGAAGAATCCGGATGCGCAGTATATCCTGTTGATCGATATCAAGGAAGAGGCGGTCGGAGGGGTGCTGGCCAATTTAAAAATAGGGAACAACGGCCGGATGCGAATCATTGCCGAGGATAACCGGATCGTACACGACATGGACTCGGCTCAGCTGATGCAGCCGTCCGCCATCACGGTTCCTCAAGATGCCGAAGACGGAGGGATTTATTACACCGCCGACGAGCAGATGGTGGTGTATACCCCGCTGAAGACGGCTCCTTGGCATATGGTCGGCTTTGCTCCCGTTAGCGATTTTGTGCAAGCCACGGACAAGCTATTGGTTGTAACGCTCGGGGTTATTGTGGCCGCGGTTCTGGTTGCGATACTGCTAGGCTATTATATGATGCGTTCCATCGGCCGCCCCCTGAATCAGATGTGCCGTCTGATGGAAGAGGGAGAGCAGGGAAATCTGAAGGTTCGGACCGAGTTCCGGCGTGCGGATGAAATTGGCCGACTCGGCCACAGCTTCAACCGGATGATGGGGCAAATTTCGGCTCTGGTCGATCAGACGAATGCTTCCGCGAAGCAAGTGCTGGCCACGGCGGAGGAACTGGCGGGAGTATCGAAGGGAACCTCGCTGACGGCTGGTGAAATTGCATCGGCCATGGAGCAGATTGCACAGGGAAGCGCAAGCTTGGCGATGGAGGCCGAACGGGAGAATCAGCTGGCTGAGAACATTGGCTTTCAGATGAGTAAGGTATCGGATTCGAATCAAGTGATGGAGGCCGCGGCTGATCGCGTGCTTCAGGTGACGGGAGAGGGCGCACGGCATATGGACAATCTGGTGGAGAAATCCACGCGGATTAATCAGGTGAACCGGGCCATTGTCCAGAATGCGGAGAAGCTGAAGGAGAACACCGCGTCGATTCACAAAATATTGGAGCTGATGTCGGAGATCACGCATCAAACCAACGTGCTGTCCATTAACGCGACGATTGAAGCGGCACGTGCCGGGGCGGCAGGCAGCGGCTTCATGGTCGTAGCCAATGAAGTGCGCAGCTTGGCGGATCGTTCCAAGGAATCGATCCAGACCGTAGGCGCGATGATCAAGGATATCCGTTCTGAAGTACAAGGCTCCGTTGATGCATTGACGTCGGCATCACCGCTCTTTGACGAGCAGCTGCATTCGGTTCAGGAAGCCCAGGGCGTATTCGATCATGTACGCTACGAGATGGATGCCCTTTTGGCCGAGATCCGCGAATCGACCCGGTCGGTAGAGGTACTGATCGGTTCCCAGCTTACCCTGACCGACTCGATCTCGGAGGCCAGCTCGATCGTTCAAGAGACCAGCGCCGCCACGGAGGAGGTCGCTTCGATGTCATCCGAGCAGTTCAAGGTGAGCGAGAAGCTGGTTGCCCTGTCTTCACGCTTGGAGGAGCTGTCGGAGGGCTTGCGCAAATCTTTGGTGATGTTTAGGACGTAAATGGTTTTCGATTGCTGCGTGAAAATGATGTGCTTATGCAGCACTCCGCATGCGGATCATGCTTCCGATCCCTGTTACCCCCGGATTTCTATTGGAATCATATTTATGGTTGAAATCCGGGGATAAAGGGGACTTCTGCAGTATAAGTGGAAGAAGGGGACAACATCGTAAATCACCTGCTGTAAAAAGTAATGACAGACATACTGATTGGGGGTACCATTTATATAAATGCACTTTTTTAAACGATCGGTCGTTAAATTATTGACAGTACATTGTTATAATCCTTATAATGGCATTAATTCAAATGAAGGGAGCCTGAGGGTTATCAAGAAAAGAGAGATTACATCAAGTCATATCATCCAAGCAGCATATGAGCTGTTTGCAGAGCATGGGATAGAGAGAACGAGTTTGGGGTTGATTTCAAAAAAAGTAGGCATAACCAAATCCTCTATATACTACCATTTTGCAACAAAAGAAGAGTTGATTAGCCGAACCTTTGAGTATATTTTTAAAGATCATTATTTTGCTGCTTACTTTGATAATGAATCCGTTAATAAAGACAATTTTATAGAGACGATAATTAGAGGCGGTTTAAACATGCTGCCAAGCGATGGCGAAGAGTATCGTTCAACCTTAAGAGTGCTTAGTGAGTTCACGATGCTAGCCGAGCGTGATGACCAATTTAGAGCTCCCTTATTGAAAGTTCAACAAGATTTTGTCAACGGTTTTTATAATTTATTGTCAAAAGGCGCCGAATGGGATCTAGTTGAACCTACAAAAATCGAAGTAAGTTCTAAAATTCTCGCCCTGCTTATTGATAATTTGTCTAGATGCAAAATGATGAAGATGGATTTGGAATATCAGATGATTTGGGAAGAGACTGTTAATCGAATTATGATTCGAGAAAATACATAGTTAGCTTATAAGGAGCGATCCAATTGAAACATATTATTATTACAGGTACATCAAGAGGTATCGGTGAATCTTTGGCTAATCAATTAATCGATAAGAACCACCACCTTATATGCATCTCTAGAACCACGAACCAACGGATTATCGATCTAGCCAAGGAGAGAGACTGCAAAATTGATTATTTTAATTTTGATTTAACAAACATTGGCGAGATTGATCAACTTTTCGAAGACATCTTCAGTCAAATTGAGCTTTATTCCAACGATGAGGGGATTTATCTTATCAATAATGCCGCCATGTTGACTCCAGTGAGCCCAATTGAACGGATAGAAACTGAAAAAATAATAGAGAACATCCATTTAAATCTATTAGCACCAATGATAATAATCGCAAACTATCTTAAACGTAGCAAAGATATGAATGTGGACAAAAGAATTCTAAATATATCCTCAGCATCTGCAAAATTTTTATTACCGTCACAAAGCTGTTACAGTACTGCAAAAGCTGGCCTTGACTCGTTTACTAAAAGTATAGACATCGAGCAAAAGCTCGTGACATATCCAGCAAAAGTAGTCGCTATATATCCAGGTATGATCGACACCAATTTACAATCGGAAATTCGATCCGTAAGTAATGATCTTTTCCCATATGTTAATGAATTCATTCAACTTTCTGAGGAAGGGAAATTACAAACGCCTGAATACACTGCGCACAAATTAATCGAGATTCTGCTAAGCGAAGATTTTGGTAAAGCTGTTGTTATTGAAACCATTGATCAATGATCCAAATAATTGCCTACAAACACAATTAATATTCGGAAATGAATGCCACACAGTATACGACAGACAACTACATACTAAACCATTGAGTGAAGAAAAACAGCCGTCTCTAATAGAGATTCGGCTGTTTTTTCATGGAGTGGACGTTATTCACGGATTAGTGGATGTTCTAATTCCACATGACCCATTAAGCTTTCAGTTGCATCTCCGTCAACAAGCAGATCAATACTGCTTATTTCTTCAAACTGAAAAAATGTTTCTTTCAGGGCATCGATGGCTAAAAGTTCTCCTCCAGCACCTAATCTTGCTTCATCCGGAATATGCACATCAAGTGTCAATTTTCCTTGATTAAACGTTGATGAGAGTAAATCAATACTATTCCACAATGAGATCAATTCAGTTTGATCGTTACTTTTAAGGGCGGCAAACGTTTTACTGTATTTGTCGGAGTCATCCTCAAAAGTAATTTTCTTCGTACTTTGTTCTAGTTTGTATAGTTGGCCGTCCGCGTAAAAAACCTGAATTTCTTGAGATTGTTCGCCCTCCTCGTCCTGATTAGCTGATGGCACGGGTGCAGTACTTGCAGGGTCAGAACCCTGCACTGGATCAGAAGAAGTAGGCTTGCTACCACACCCCACCGCTAGTATGCTTATGGCACAAATTGCGATAGCAAAATAGATCCCTTTTTTCATAGAAGCACATCCTCTTAAAATAATCGTTGTTTTATAACGTCAGATATTCTTTTATTCCATCAACAATGGCCTGTGCCGCTTTATTTTGATTGGTTTCTGACATCATGGCCTCCTCCTCAGATTTGTTACTTAAAAATCCGACTTCCAAGAGAACCGCAGACATTGTGGTTTCCCGGATGACCTGGTAGTTTCCGTTCTTAACACCACGATCTTGAAATCCCAAGGCCTTAATCAAATTTTTATGAATGAGGTCTGCTAGTTCTTTACTACTTTCACGTTGGTAATAATACGTTTCGGTTCCCGATACTTGAGGAGCAGCCTTTACGCTGTTCCCGTGTATAGAAACAAACACATCCGCCTTTAGATCATTAGCAAGTTTAACTCGTTCCGATCGTGTAGGGTAAATATCCGTTTCACGAGTCATAATCACTTCTATGCCAGGTTCTTGTTGCAAGAGAGCCTGAACTTTAAGGCCTAAAGCAAGGGTGAGAATCTTCTCAGGTTTTTTCGTGAAACTTATTGTACCTGGATCACTTCCACCATGTCCCGGATCAATAACGACTATTTTCTTGCCACTGTTGACAGGAGTTGCAGGTGCAGGGTCGTTTACCATACTCAAATCAAGGATGAATTTGCCGGCGATGGTCTACTGCTCATAATTGACCGAACGAACATTGTTTAATTCAATCACGATTCGAACTTGAGCAGGGTCATTTTTGAAAAGAGAATAACGTATATCGGTAATATTTGGAGATTCACTAGTATCCAACCTCTCCATGGCTCCGCTAGAGAGTGCTTGTCCCATATCTCCCAAGTTGGTAGATGGGAAATCCACGACGATTCGTTCAGGGTTTTGAAGAGTAGTTATGACTGGAGTAACTTCATGGTCTAACGAAACCACCAGTTGGTTATTTGCATAGTTTATTTCATGAATTTGCTTAGTGGTTGCTTCGATCCCACTTTCATTAAAGGGCTCTGATGGAAGGGATGTATTGCTAGATAGAGTAACAATCTTGTCTTTGTTATTCCAGCCAACGCTCAGACCCATTTCTTCACTAACAAAACGCATGGGTACGACAACCGTATTCTTAATCATTTGAGGAGCAACGTTGAGCGTCACAGTGTTGTTTTCGACTAAAGCCTCATTTTTTCCAACAGTCAATGAAATTGCTTTAGAACCTTGTTGAATATGTACATTTTGTGTTTTTTTGTCCCAGTTCACATTGAACTTTAAATTCTCAGCGACTACTCGAATTGGAATCATGATGTTGTTGCGTACATTAACGACTTCAACAGAATTAGGTAACCCAAGCTCCTGGCCATCTAAAAATATTTTTGTTTGATTTGTAGCCGCTTGAGCGTGCATAGGGTTTAGAAAGAGTAGCAGTGCAGTAAACAGTAGCATCATTATAGATTTCTTCATTTTACACCTCGGTTTAAATTTACGGAATTACTAAACTTCTAGCTGAAAGACATGGTTACCATACGGTTTTCATCTATGAAAAGAAATCACAGGAAAATAACCTAATACTTAAACTAACCGATTCATAAGAGAACTGATGTTATGAAATTGAAAGGTATCAAGTTAGCGGGGATAACCAATCACCTCCTAAGACTCGCGAGTTAGTTCAAAAGCTGAAAGTACAAACTACTAAATTATGACATCATTCTGCAATTATACATATTTATCCTGTGAAACTGTACCAAAATTTGAAAATATCAGTTGAAGCTTATGTGAAAAATTAAATTTTTGGCAATCCGTAATGTGCCTGCATTACGTAATGAATTAAGCTAACGGGACACGATCGTTCAATGCTAAAAGACTGCCTATAGGCAGTTTCAAATAAACTGGATTCATGCGTATTATTGTCGATATCGCCCCTGAACCGCTTCAGGCAGTTCCTCGAAGGCAACCTCTTCCCAATGCGTGACCCCCCGAAGCAGCGTGTGATATAGCTGTACATAAGCTCCTTCTCTTAATTGCTTTCCGGTCGAAAACCCAAGCCTGCGTTCATTTCCTTTCACATTATATGAAATCAGCTCATAGTTGTAACGTCCATTGTCATCTTGAATACCGAGGCCGGTTACCATCGTATAATAGATGTTTTTTCCTGCAGAATTTTCAGGGGTCAGCTTCTCCGAGTCCCAGAAGAACATCCACAAGCATGCTCCAATCACGATGATGAGCCCCAGGACTTGTACTGTTTTTTTCAATATAAAAATCCTCCTAAGCGTAATCAGGATGATACAATGTCTTTATTCTTCAACCGGTGAATAGACATCGATGAAAAAATGATAATGAAAGCCAAATTGGTCATCCAAAACAGAATGTTCTGCATGCCTGTTAACGGATCTTGACTCATCACACTCATCCCGATGTTGAGTAACGAGAACGGGAAAAATATTCCCAACTTGGCAATATACATACCCAGACCAATAAAGACCGCGCACAAACTAATGCCGATCGGCGTGGCAAAGCTGCGGATCCGCAGCGAAAGCCCCAATTGTAGAGCAGTTATGGACATACACGCATACCATCCACGGATCATCCAACCTATAGTTTCTACAGGGAAATGCCCGGGTAAGGAGAATAAGGTGCCTGCCAGCCAATAGAGTCCCATGAACAGTACTTGTGCGAACAAGATTAATATGCCGACTACCATCCATTTGGCAAGAAACACGCTGGCAATCGAAACAGGAGAGGTCATAACCATATTCCAATTCCGGTTTAAATGCTCCAGCCTACCAATATAGGAACAGCAGATGGAAATCAGAATAGGCAGGAAAAACACACCGTAGAATAGGGCGACTTGGGTCCACAGGCTGTACCAACCATTTTGCAGGGCGTCCTGGTTAAAATAATAATTCGCACATCCAATCAACAAACTTAGAATTGGAAGTACCGCGATGATAAGGCCAATTCGAGAATGACGCAGTTTTATCCATTCAGCAGAAATACTTCGTTTCATAAAAACTCCTCCTCAGATTTCCTGCCTGCTTACATGGAAGTTCCCCACGAAATAGAACAGGAGAGTCATGATCAACGAACCCAGTATGATTCCAACACTTTCAGGCTGTACGATATAGACACTCGCAGACTCGGCGTATCGATAAGTAACTGGACTGAGATCCAAATAGTAAGACCAAATAAGAAGATGTCGAATAGCAGCCGGAAATAATCCGGCGGTCATTCCGATGAAGCCGCCCAGCATGCCCAAACACAGCGCAAAAGCCTGATTTTTGATAGCAAAAGAAATCCACTGTTGAAGGGCTGTGACAGCAAGGGTCGTCAGGAGAGTGCCTCCAACGAAACGGAATAATAAATCGCTAGGCAGCGAGCCGGGGAAATCCTTTGTGAGCCCGATCACGATTATGAATAAAGCCTGTACCCCGATGCCATACAGGACTAGACTATTGGTACATATATACTTCGCTGCGTAGAGCCGTCCGCGTCCAACATTGGTAGCAGCAAGCATTTTCCAGGTCGATCCCTTATGTTCCATATCACAAATACGTGAGACAACAACAGCCGACATAATGGGCATAAACAAACCATTCATGGATGATATACTAAAAAAAACGGATTCCCACACGGCGTGATCCGGGTTGCTCGCAATGGACCGGCTTATGGACATAAAAGCCCACAGCATCTCTATGACAAGAAATAATATCATCATGATCCCTATTTTTTTGCGACGGATTTTATAATACTCCAGCCCTAACAATTTGATCACAAGCTCCGCCCCTTTCCTGTCAGCTCCAGGAATATATCCTCCAAACTTTTCTTCTGCTCTTCGATTCGAGTGACTTCGATTTTATGTTCAACAAGCAGCCTGTTCATCTCCGCCACTTCCGTATCCTGAAGCGTGCAGAGCTCAAGCCGGCTGCCACTTTGTGTCGGGTTGTATCCTTGAGTGAGTAGTAGCTGCTCGGCTTTAGCGTTGTCCCCGGTTTTCATATAAATGGCGTTTCTGCTTTTTTGCTTCAAACTTGCCATACTCCCCTGATACAACAGATTCCCTTGAGTAATAATGCCTACTGAGGTAGCGATTTGTTCGATCTCCGAGAGGAGATGGCTGGAGAGCAATACAGTGATTCCATAGCGTTCAGGCAATGATTTGATGAGCTCCCGAATTTCCCCAATGCCCGCGGGGTCAAGTCCGTTCGTCGGCTCATCAAGGATCAGCAGCTTGGGAAAAGCAAGCAGGGCCATCGCGATGCCCAGCCGTTGCTTCATTCCCAGCGAATATTGTTCCGTTTTTTTGTTTTTTTGATTTTCCAGCCGCACAATACGAAGCGCCTCGTGAACATTTTTATCGGGTACGTTCCGAAGGCGCTGCATAACCTTCATATTCTCAAGCCCGGTCAAATGCCCGTAATAAGAGGGAGATTCAATCAGCGATCCGGTACGCTGCAGAATGGATGGCCGATGTTTGCTCAGGTCTTGTCCGAAAATATGGATGGTCCCTTCCGTTGGCTTGACGAGACCGAGCAGCATTTTTAGCGTCGTTGTTTTCCCTGCACCGTTTGGGCCCAGAAAACCATAGATTTCTCCCTCTTGAACACGTAAATCCACTTTATTTACACTGTTATTTGCCCCATATGTTTTAGACAGATTTTGCGTTTGCACAATAGCGAGTGTACTCATAAGAAAGTCAGCTCCATTCCAGTCTTTAATTTCTACTTCGTTTTAACCATAAAGAATCTACCTTACTTCAGTCTTTAGACAACCTTACGCTAACCTTAAATAGATTTTGAAAAAGACGGCTCATCCCCTTGTTCATGTATAATAAATTCAGGTGATGGGGCATGGAGAATTTAAAAGACAAAAAAATATTAATTGTAGATGATGAACCGGAAATCAGAATTATGATCGAACGATTTTTAAGAAAAGAGGGCTTTTACCGTATTTCCATGGCAGGCGACTGTACTTCGGCTCTGTCGATCTGCCGAGAGGGTAAACCGGATATCGCGATTCTTGATGTCATGCTGCCTGATGGCGACGGATTCTCGCTTCTGTCTTCCATTAAACAGTTGATAGATATTCCGATTCTTTTTCTTTCCGCGCGAGGTGAGGATGAAGATCGATTGCTTGGACTGGGTTTGGGGGCAGATGATTACCTTGTGAAACCTTTCCTGCCGCGGGAGCTGGTATTACGGCTGATGGCAATACTGAAGCGGGTTTACTCCTCTCCCGTGGCAGAGCGTCTGCCTGTCTTCCGATTGGGGGAACAGACGATAGACCTCGAGAGTGCTGTCGTGCACAGGAATCAGAAGGAACTGTCATTGACGGCAAAGGAACATGCGATTCTTGTGAAATTGTACGAGAACCAAGGCCGAATCGTCACGAGCGATGCCTTATGTCAAGCCGTTTGGGGAGATGACAGCTACGGATACGAAAATACATTGATGGTCCATGTCAGACGGGTACGGGAAAAAATCGAGCGGGATCCTTCTAAACCGATTCATCTACTCACCGTCAGGGGACTGGGATATAAGCTGCTGGTGAAGGAGATACGTTAGTGGAGGGGATTATTCGCATATTACGGCGGTTTGTCGCCTCAACCCTATTGTTCTCGTTATTTCTGCTTCTTTTTAATTTCGTATTACTAGGCACGCTAGTGTTCACGGAAAATGACCAGAACTCGTCCCCGGAAGGCATAGTTAAGAAAGTGACCCAAGGCTTGGAGATGCAGAAGGACAGCTTTCAACTGGACGGGCAAGCTACCGAGCTGCTGCAGCAGAATCATGCCTGGGCCATGCTGCTCGGTGAAAATGGTCATGTGATCTGGGATTATCATTTACCTCATGATGTTCCTGCTTTCTACAATCTAGTCGATGTAGCCAAGTTCTCACGGTACTACCTTAAGGATTATCCGGTTTATACATCGGAACATCAGGAAGGACTGATGGTCGTAGGGTATCCCAAGGAAAGCCACTGGAAGTATCAATTGGACTTCCTTGCAGAATGGATAAGCTCGTTGCCCCTGCGGATCGTGCTGCTGCTACTTTGTAATTTGGCGTTGGCCTTACTGATATCTATTATCATTGGCACACGGCTCATCAGAAAGATACGGCCTCTGGTGGACGGAGTCCACAATTTAGCTAGGGAACAAGAGGTTCAGCTTGACACCAAAGGGATATTTGGTGATTTGGCCCAGAGCATGAATTCAGCATCAGCGATATTCCAGAACAAGACAGCCGCGCTGCAGTCACGGGATGAAGCACGTGCCAACTGGATTGCCGGGATTTCTCATGATATTCGGACGCCGCTCTCCCTCATACTCGGTTATGCCAGCGAAATGGAGGATCAATCGGACTTGTCGGAGGAGCAGAGGCATCAGGCCGGTATTATCCGGAGCCAAGGCGAGAAGCTGCGCTCACTGGTAAGTGATCTGAATCTGGTCTCTATGCTTGAATATGAAATGCAGCCTTTGAACTTGAAGTACATCCGGCTATCGGTTCTGGGTAGACAGGTTGTCACGGAATTTTTGAATCATGGTTTGGATAACCGGTATGACATTGAATTAAAACTAGCGGATGAAGCGGTTCGGATCTATGGGGATGAGAAATTGTTGCTCCGGGCAATCAGCAATCTTGTCCAGAACAGTGTGCGTCATAACTCGCAGGGCTGCAAAATCACAATAGAAACCTCTCTATCCCAAGATCGCTCCCAATATCGCATGATCGTAAGGGATGATGGGCGAGGAATCCCTCAAGAGCAATTGGCGGAGATTACCGAATTGTACTTTTCTGCAAAGAGAAGGCGCCCTGCCCAGCAAGGTCACGGCCTGGGGCTTCCGATGGTAGCAAGGATTGCGAAGGCGCATCATGGCCACCTCCTTCTTGCAAATGGTGAGGACCAAAGAGGTCTAACAGCGATCATGGAATTCCCTCTGCAGTCGCAGAATGAAACAGTGGAAGATTGGCAAGTGGGTAGCCATCGATGAGACCCATAAATCCAATTGAAATGAGGTGGAGATCAAGATGAGCTGGCGCGGAAGATCCAAATTGGAGCGATTTGAGATGGCCGCCACTTTTATAATGGATGTGATACTCTATATCCCGCGTTTGATTATGAAGCTGTTTTAAATGTTCCGCTTCTGCTGTTCATCGAACTTTGACGGCAATCTTTGCACTGATTAAAACTTCCATCAGCATTTCCAGGAATAAATCCAAAAGACATAACCATGAACAAACAGAAACGGACTAGTCACGCTAGTCCGTTTCATTCTGCTTTCATATATCCAAGTTCCAGTAGAATCAAAAGGCTTCAAACCTTTTCGAGAAAATCAAGAACTACATGATTGAATTGATGAGGTGCCTCGACAAAGGGGAGGTGGCCACAGTCTTGCATGGTTATTTTAGATGATCGTTCTATTCGTTTATGTAGTGTTTCGGCAATGTCGGGGGATCAGAACATGGTCCTATAGAAAGTTTTTTGCTGGTAGGCGTGTTACTCGGGAGTGCTGGGATTAGCGAGGGAGCGTGAGTTACCTCGTGCGCTTGTTGAGTTACTGCCTGCTGGGACGCTCTCCCTTTGGGAATCGCTCGTGCAGGTGGAGAGGGGATGTTGAGGTGCTTCGTGCGTAACGGGCTACTGCCTGCTGGAACTATTAACCTGCATGAATTAAAACCAGCTCCGGGAACTGTCCCGGAGCTGGTTTTGTTAAGGTGCTGCTCTTCGGTAAAGACTTATGGTCGGCGGCTATACCCATTCATGGTGGTTGTGCCGTTAGCCGGAGCAGCAAAGGAATGGTGCGTTTTTATGGATTTACGGCTGCCAGTTCACGTTAATGGTGGCTGTGCCGCTGGTTGGAGCGGTGAAGGTATGGTTCGAGCCGCCTTCCCACGTTACCGTCGAGCCTTGTTTTTTCAGGAATTTGAATTCGATGGTTTTACCTGCCGGTACGCTGACGTCATAGTACCAGGTTGGGTATTGGTAGATGACCTGGTTGTACAACGGTCCGATGGCTTTGGCAGGATCCCAATTGCCGAGCTCGCTTACGCTGCCAGCCAGGTACACGTTTTGTCCGAGCGCGGTGGTGGCATTGTTCACCACAAACCGGACGCTGACTTGATCCCCTGTCAGCACTTCGAAGTTGTCGTGTACATTGCTTGAAGTGCCAGCGCTATTGGCGACTTTGATGTTATATACACCACCGGCTACCGCAGGGATCTTCACTTTGATCTGCGTGTCCTCCCATGCCGTAATGTTAGTGCCTGTTACGGCCGTTGAGCCGAAGTATACCGTGCCTTTGGTTGCGCCGAAACCGCGGCCGTCAATGGTGATGGTTGCGCCTGGTTTGGCCATCATCGGTCCTACGTGCCCGATCGTTGGCGAAGTCACGGCTGTGGTATATTGCCATACGGCCGTACCGCCCGCAGCGAGCGTAAAGTTGGAAGCTGCTCCGCCTGTGCCAACAGTCAAGCTGTTGCCGTTCAGAAGTCCGCCCAGCACGTCGGCATAGCTGCCGGCAGGCAATGAAGTCGCCAATCCCGTAATGGAGGCCGGCGTATTCACGTTGCGGTTTACAGCGATAAGCGCCACGTTGCTGCCGAATTTGCGTTCATAGATCAGCACATCATTGTTGATCCAGCGCTCTTGGGTCGTTCCATAGGCGATGGCCGGATTGGATTTGCGTAGTGGCGCCAGCTTTTTAATTACTTGGTAAGCGGTCGTCGTCGTGGAGAAAGAAGGAATTCGTGCCCGGTTGTCAGGGTCGTTGCCGCCGGACATGTATTGCTCGGTTCCGTAATAGATGGCCGGCACGCCGCGGGAAGTGAGCGTGAAGGCCAGCGCTTGCTCCAGCTTACGGCGGTTCGCGCTGTTATTGTGGAAGCGTTCCATGTCATGGTTATCGATGAACGTGACCTGATCCTCCACCTGCGCGTAATCGGTTGCCGAGCCCTCCAACATGGACTTCAGACCATACATATTGTCGGTGTTATCCCTGAATACCTGGCGTACCTTCTGCGCGAAACGGAAGTCCAGCAGGCTCATGCCGGATTCGTTGGCGAACTTATGGTTCTCGGCACTTACTTCGTTCACGCCGAGGAACCATTCGCCGAAGGTGAAGACCGGCTTGTAGTTGTTGACGGTAGCCATGAAACTCTTCTGCCAGCCAAATGGCATATGCTTCACCGCGTCCATTCGAATGCCGTCAATGCCCAGATCGAGCCACATTTTGATGGCGTCCTTCAGGTAGGTATCCACGGTGCTGTTATTGTGATTCAGGTCGGCAAGGTCGTACAGGTTTTTGTAAATCCCGTTCTCTGTTGTTGAGAAATCGGTGCCTCCGTTATGATGAAACAAATTCTGTGTATCGCCCGTGTATCCGCCGAGCAGGGTGCCGTTGTTGTACAGCTTGCCGTTCTCCGCGAATGAAGGCTGGTCCGAGGAAGCGGGAGAGGTGTGGTTCGGTGCGAAGTCGATGATGACTTTGATGTTCTTGGCATGAGCGGCTGCGATGAGATTCTGGAAATCGGCGATCGTGCCGTAAGCCGGGTTCGTTTTCTTGAAATCTCTGGCCCAATAGCCGTGATAAGCGGTATTGTTCACGCCGGAATAGTTGATGACGCTGTAGATGTTCTCAACAGGCTGGGAGATCCAAATGGCGGTAACGCCCATGCCGGTCAGGTAGCCGTCGTTGATTTTGTTAATGATCCCTTGCCAGTCACCGCCGCAGTATAGCCTCAGATTGGTACAGGTACCGTCAAAGGCAGGTCCGGTTGGGTTGTTGGCCGCATTGCCGTCGGAGAAACGGTCCGTAAAGATTTGATAAATGACATCCGTGCTGAAATTTTGTTTATTGGATACCGAAGTATCCGGGGCCGCATGAGCAGGGCCGAGAAGGCTCAAGGCCAGGGACAAGCTAAGGGCAAGAGAAGTTGTCAGTTTGTAAAACTTTTTCATCGTAATTCCTCCTATGTAGCTGATATAGAGAAGGCTGGTTTTACTAGCTTATCGGCTGCTTGAGTTTCACCTCCCATACTAAATCGGGCAACAAAAAACCCCGGAATCTCCTGTAGAGAAACCGGGGTTGTTCCATACCGGGTGTGCGGTGACGGAATGCATGGCCCTTAAATTATGCGAGTGTTTGATTTCAACAATATTGTAAATGGAAGCGTATTCAAGTGTCAATATATTATATCCAAATAAAAGGAAAATTTAAGTGGGATGCGATGAAATTAAATTTTATAATACTTAATTTATATTGAAACAAAATTTTACAGACCATATAATAGGTTTAGGAAACGTTTACATTTTCAAAGGTACTGTGGAGTTAAATGATGTGTCTGTTATTTAGTATTCCAAACTTAAGGACTTGCAGCAAAGGAGGGAAGATGGGATGGCGAGCAGCGCGGAAGCCGGTGCAGAGCAGCTGGGCTTGGGAATCAAGGGAGTGAAGGCGGCGTGCACCGCCATTGAACGCGAAATAGACGCGGGTACGACGCCGGGTGCCGTGTTGGGTGTCATGCATGAAGGCAAGCAGTGGTTTTATAGTGCCGGTTATGCCAACCCCAGACCAAAGCAGGGTCAGCCTGTGCCGGTCAGCAAGGATACGTTATACGATTGTGCGTCCTTAACGAAGGTGGTGGTTACACTCCCGTTGATTCTGCAATTGATCGATGAGGGAGTCTTGACCTTAAGCACAAAAGTGAGTAACATTCTGCCTCCATTCGGAACGGCCACTAAAGAAGAGCTTACGGTAGGACAGCTGCTCACGCATACCTCCGGGCTCCAGGCGGACATGAACCTGCATTCGCAGGGCTGGGGTAGGGAGCAGATGTGGGATGCCGTTCTTTCCGCACCGCTCGTGACCAAGCCGGATACCGAAGTGATTTACAGTGATCTGGGATATTTGGCGCTTGGCTGTATGATTGAGAAGGTCCTGGGAATGTCTTTAGAGCAGGCAGTAAAGGAACGGGTGTTGGATCCGCTCGGCATGCGTCATGCGACGCTGACTCCTGCGCCGGAACAGGCCGGCCGCTATGCAGCAACGGAGATTGAGGATACCATCCAGGATCATCTTTGCGGAATTGTGCATGACGAGAAGGCACGGGCCTTGGGTGGTGTATGCGGTCATGCTGGCCTGTTTGCGACCGCAGGCGATCTGCTGCAATACGCCCGAATGTGGCTGGCACAAGGGGCGATCCCGGCAACGGTGAGGCCAGAGACAGGAGGCGGCGAATTCCGCGTCTTATCCAGGGCGGCGGCGATTACGGCTACTCGTACCCATACGGGGCATATTCATGGCTCCAACCGTGGCCTGGGGTGGGTACTGAAAGGGGATAAAATGGACGCTTCGGGTGATTGGATGGGTCCGGGCTGTTACGGACATACCGGATTTACCGGAACCAGCATGTGGATTGATCCCGAGCTGGATCTCGCGGTCGTACTGCTGACAAACCGCGTATACGGGGGACGGAGCAGCAGCGTGGCCCAGCTGCGGGCCCAAGTCCACAACGCATTGACGGGAGCCGTGGCATGGTGAGATGGGAATGAGTCGTCGTTCGATTCGGCATCGTTTCGCGGCAATGGAAGCGAATCCAAGCAAATCTGAAGCATTACGACAATAAGGAGGGAATATGCAATGATGAGTTTGGCCTACAGGGCTTACCGGCCTGGAGACGAAGACGCTATCACTACCCTGTGGAATGCC
The DNA here is from genome assembly GCF_037969785.1 of Paenibacillus sp. FSL W7-1332. Classification (NCBI taxonomy): domain Bacteria; kingdom Bacillati; phylum Bacillota; class Bacilli; order Caryophanales; family Paenibacillaceae; genus Paenibacillus; species Paenibacillus sp. FSL W7-1332. Next base: position 1,178,120 of record NZ_CP150209.1, read on the forward strand.
TGTCTACCGGGAGATCCCATGACTCGGCTTCGCTTTCGGAACTTGGTGCTGCTTGATCCGAACTTTGATCGGCAAGGACTGCGGATTGCGGAGCAGGAGGGCCGCTTGGTAGGCGTACTGTATGCGGTACGCCGGAGGCTGCCGATGATCGGAACCGAACTGGAGCCGGATCGCGGGTGGATCACCTTCTTCTATACCGATCCATCGGTTCGGAGACAGGGGGTGGCATCGCGGCTGCTGCAGGACGGCGAAGACTATCTTCGCGATCATGGACGCAGCAAAGTCTTTTTCTCCTCGTATGCCCCGAATTATATCGTTCCTGGAATCGATGGCGAGCGCTATCCGGAGGGCTTGGCGTGGCTTGCGGCAAGCGGCTTTACCCGCAATTATACGGCGGTTGCGATGGATCGCTCCCTGGTCGATTTTCGTATGCCGCCGGAGGTTGCGGAATTAAAGCGGCAGCGTGAGCAAGAAGGCTTCACCTTCATGCTGGCTCAGGACAGCGATTTGGTGGAGCTGATCGATTTTGCGACGGACGTGTTTAACCCGGATTGGGGCCGGGCGATTCGCGATGGATTGCTGCAGCGATTAACAACAGATCAGATCCTGATCGCGCGCGATCAAGGAAAGCTGGTGGGATTCTGCCTGCATAACGGATATGAAGGCGTGGCTGAACGATTTGGTCCGTTTGGCGTGGACCCGTCGATGCAAGGGAAGGGGTTGGGGAAAATTCTGTTATATGATTGCCTCGCCCTCATGCGGGCGCAGGGGCTGCATGGAGCCTGGTTCCTCTGGACGGGCGAACAAAGCCCGGCAGGGCATCTGTACCGCAAGGCCGGATTTCATGTGACGCGCCGGTTCGATATTATGAGCAAAATGCTTCAATAGACTCTACTATTTTCCATACAAAGGGGAGATCCGATTTGACGGAAGCAAAGCAGCATCATATTTTGGCGATTGGCGGACATGCGGGCGATATGGATCTTACGGCGGGCGCCGTGATCGCCAAATACACACAAGCTGGCCACAAAGCAACGTTTCTTCACTTAACGCCAGGGGAGAAAGGACACCCCCGTCTGACGCCGGAGGAGTACGCGAAGCAGAAGATTGACGAAGCTCACCAATTTGCCGATATCGTTGGCGCGGATGTCCGTTTCCTTGCTTACAAGGATGCCGAGCTGCCGCTCAATGAGGAAGTGAAATATCAGGTAGCGGACGTCATACGGGAAGTGAAGCCCGATATCATCATCACGCATTGGAAGGAGAGCATCCACAAGGACCACTCCAATACCCATTACATTGTGGAGGACGCCCGCTTCTATGCAGGGCTGAAGACGATTGAACGAGAGCTTCCGGCCCATTATGCCCAGCAATTGTTCTATGCGGACAATTGGGAGGACCCGTACGATTTTCACCCTGAGGTGTTTATCGATATTCCGGACGAAGCCTATGAAACTTGGGTGAGAGCCATGAACGTGTATGCTTATGCGCGTGGGGAAACGTACGGCTTCCCGTTTATCGAATATTACAAAGCGCTCACGATTGTGAGGGGGGCTCCGGTGAACTTCAAGCGGGCACAAGCCTTTGCCGTGCCGAGAGGTGCGTTGACTAAACGATTACAGTTTTTCTAATTATATGCTTTTACATCCAGACAACTGGAATAATACCTAATGAAATCACAAAAAAATTGTGAGAAATGCCAAAACATCCACTGACATTATACCTATCTTTTGATATAATGAGTGATGTTACGGGGGAACACGTACGGAATCATATAGAGAATACAAACAGGAGAGGAAGTCTTCCATATGGAGGCTTCCTCTCTTTTCATTTGTCAAAGGCTGAGGAAACTGGCGACAAAGCATGTCCGAGTGCAACTCTGACCGGGATGCGGAAGGGATGCTGTTGCATTTTTATAATTCCGTGGTATTATGTATTTAAAGAATCTTAAATTTAAGATATTAATAAGGGATTCCAGCGCAGTCTCTAGAGGGATTGCAGCCTAGTTTATAATGTGATTTTTAGGGTAGCCTATGGTCCTATTGGGCTATTCAAGGGAAATCTAACATTCGTTGTATACGGAATCTAACCATATAACCAATCGAAAGGAGACAATACACATGGAACATACGCATATTTACCGCCAAGGAACTTCTCCGGAGGCACCAACCTTACTATTGCTGCACGGTACCGGAGGGAATGAGGAGGATTTGCTGCCGCTGGCCGAGATGATCTCGCCCGCATCGAATGTGCTCGGCGTCCGCGGAAATGTTCTGGAGAACGGCATGCCAAGATTTTTCCGTCGTCTCGCTGAAGGCGTATTCGACGTAGAGGATCTCGTGAAACGCACGCAGGACCTGAATGAATTCCTGAATTGGGCAGCCGCCGAATACAGTTTTGACCGCAGCCGTATCGTAGCGGTTGGTTATTCGAACGGCGCCAACATTGCCGCAAGCCTGCTGTTCCACGAGGGAGATGCGCTGCAAGGGGCTATCCTCCACCATCCGATGGTTCCGCTGCGGGATAAGGCCTTACCGGATTTGACTGGCATTCCCGTCTTCATCGCGGCCGGTCGTCACGATCCGATGTGCACCCCGCAGGAGAGCGAGGACCTGAATGAAATGCTAAGTGCAGCAGGGGCGGACGTGAAGCTGCATTGGGAGAACGGGGGGCATCAGCTGAGCCGTGCAGAGGTTGGGATGGCCGCTGCCTGGTTTAAGGCGAAGTTCCTCTAATACCAAGGATGCCATGATATACAAGCACCATGCATTCCTTACCTAATAAGTAAAAATGAAAGCGAATATGATCAAAATACCGTCAAAACGCTGGCGGTATTTTTTTTATACTTAACCCATCGAATAAGAATCGAGGGGGGTCCGACATGGCACAGACAATGGAGACGATGAAGAAGCATGGCACCCAGCCTGCGCGGGGACACAGATCCCGGGGATCCTTGCAGCGGGGTGAGAACCTATGGGGGATCGCATTCGTAAGCCCGATGCTGATCGGCGTCATCATATTGGTGTTGTTTCCGATATTGGCTACGCTCGTGCTGGGTTTTGCCGATTGGAATTTCGTGCAAGGCTGGGATGGCATCCAGTGGGTCGGGTTTCAGAACTTCCGCCAGCTGCTGGAGGATGACATGTTTATCAAGTCGGTGCGCAACAACATCTTGTTTCTCTTGACGGTTCCGGTCTACATGATAATCTCGATGGTGCTGGCCATCCTGATCGACCGGTTTGTCTATATGAAGGGCTATTTTAAAGTGGCCTACTTCATGCCCTACATATCCAACATCGTGGCGGTGGCCGTCGTATGGCAGGTGCTCTTCCAGCCGTCCTACGGGCCGATCAACGAAATCCTCCGGACGCTCGGGATATCTGATCCGCCCAAGTGGATCGCAGATCCGAATTTCGCGCTGATTTCCATCATGCTGATATTGATTTGGATTTCCATCGGCTTCAATCTGATTATCTATATCGCCGGGCTGCAGTCCATTCCGAAGGATCTGTACGAGGCGGCGGATATCGATGGAGCGAACGGGTGGACCAAGTTCAGACGCATTACGCTGCCCCTGCTGTCGCCAACGTCATTTTTCCTGCTGGTGACGGGCGTCATCTCCACGTTTAAGGTCTTTGATATCATTGCTGTTATGACCCAAGGCGGACCGATTGGATCGACAACCATGATGGTCTGGTATTTATACGATACGGCATTCGTCAACCTGAAGGTTGGTTACGCATCGTCCATTGCCGCGGTTCTGTTCGGTTTTGTCATGCTGATTACGCTGGGTCAGTGGGCTGCTCAGAAGAAGTGGGTCAACTACTAGGAGGGAGGGCGCTATATGGGGACAAGAGTTGGCGTCGACTGGCGCAAGCTCATCGTTACGATCGCGATGTTCGCGGTGAGCATTCTGTTTCTCCTTCCTTTTATATGGATGCTGGTTACATCCTTTAAGGTGGAGAAAGACGTATTCGTATATCCGATCCAGTGGATTCCGCGGGAGTGGAACGCCATCGAGAATTATAAGGAGGTATGGTTCGGCGATTATCCTTTCTATCTCTATTACTGGAACTCGATCAAGGTCAGCATACTGACCACAATCATCTCGGCCATGGTATCCGCCCTGGCGGCCTACGGCTTCTCCAAAATCCGGTTTGCCGCCGGCAATTGGCTGTTCATCATCGTGCTGGTGACCTACATGATTCCCGGCCAGGCCATCCTGATCCCGCAGTTTATTTTGTACCGCAACATCGGGCTGTTTGATAACCATTTCGGCCTCATTATGCTGGGAAGCTTCAGCGTGCTCGGAACGTTTATGCTCAGGCAATTCTTCATGGGCGTGCATCAGGAATTCATCGAATCCGCCAAAATCGACGGCGCGAACCATCCGCGAATCTTCTGGTCGATTGCACTGCCGCTGGTGAAGCCCGCTGTTGCCACGTATGCGATCCTGCGTTTCATCTGGACGTGGAACGATTATCAGAATCCGCTCATCTTCCTGCGGACGGACCGGCTGTTCACGATTCCGCTGGCGATGCAGAAATTCACGTCCTTGAGCGGAGAATTCTATTCCCTGATTATGGCTGCTGCCGTGTCGGCGATCTTCCCGCTGCTGATCGTTTTTATCATCGGCCAGAAGAGTGTCATCGAGGGCATCGCGCTGGGCGGGGTCAAGGGTTAAGAGCCCGGGAATGAATGGGGTAAAAATAGTTCCAACATCAGTAAAGATTGTTTTATGGTTAAGATGTAAGCGCTCTATATAATGGGGATAGTTACAGCTAGAATCGTCACGACCTTACATACCGATATCAATGGGGAGGGTTATAGACAATGATGAACAAGAAATGGTGGTCAGGCGTTCTCACGGCTGCAATGGTAATCGGCCTGCTGTCCGGCTGCGGCGGAGCGAAGGAGAATGCGGCGCAAGAGGGTTCCGAACAAGGCGGGGGCAAGACCAATCTGAGGCTGTACACCTATGGCACGGAGGAAGCTTACAATTGGAAGAAAACGATCCAAGCCTATGAAGAGGCAACGCCGGGCGTGACCATTGAGCTGGTCCAGCTCAGCGAGAAGGGGGATACGCAGGAGGCGTTCAAGAAGCTCGACCTGGAGGCGGCATCCTCGGCCCAGATGGACATTCTGATGTTCAGCGATCCGGCGGGTTACGCGCAGCGGGTGGCGCTCGGCATGGCCGAGCCGCTGGATGACTTTATCGCGAAGGACGGCTACAGCGTGGAAACGGATTATAAAGTAGATACCCGCCTCGACGGCAAGGTCTACGCGCTGCCCGGCAAGTTCAACCCGTGGTATGTGCTGCTGAACAAGGATCATCTGGAGGAAGCGGGGCTGCCGGTTCCGACGGACTGGACCTGGGACGAATATGCGGATTATGCCAAAAAATTGACCCAAGGCGAAGGAGCGTCAAAGCGCTACGGAACATACTTCCATGGTCCGCAAGGGGGAGGATGGCTGGAGTTTCTGAAGCTGATGATGGCAAATCAGCCTCAAGATACCGATTATTTGAAGGCCGACGGCTCTTCCAATCTGGATAACCCGACCTTCAGGAAGACGCTGGAGCTGCGCGTACGGATGGAGAAGGAGGACCAATCCTCGGTGCCGTACACGGACATGATCTCCCAGAAGCTGAATTACCGGACGCAATTCTTCAATCAATCCGCGAGCATGATCACGATTGGCAGCTGGATGAACACGGAGATCGGAGGAACGGATAAAGTGCCGCTGGACTTCAATGTCGCCGTTGCCCCATTCCCGAAAAACGAGAAAGGCGATCCAACGGGGCTTACGCCGGTAACCACGGATTACGTGGCGGTGGCGGCCAAGTCCAAGCATAAGGAAGAAGCTTATAAATTCGTCCGCTGGTACACAACGGAAGGGCAAATCGTGCAGGGCAAGAACATTCCGGCCTGGCAGCAGGTGAAAACCGAACAGGTGGAAGAGATCATCGACACCATTCTGTCGGCCACGAAGAGTCCAGAGAAGGTAGACAAGAAATCGCTTGTGGACACCTTGGTCGCTTCGAAGGCCTCTGCCATCGTGCCTCCGGCACCTTATCAGGCGGAAGTGTACGAGGCGGTGAACGAGGAGTATGAGAAGCTGATCCTGGGCAATCAGGATATCGACCAGACCGTTGCGAATTCGCAGGAGCGAGTGAACAAAATTATAGAATCCAACAAAAAATGATCTGGTATAATAGACAAAAAAATCGGGACGGAATTCTTCGTCCCTTTTTTTGAATTCGCGTACATCATTCCCGTCACGCCATACCCGAGGTGGATCCTATGCCCGCACGACTCAAGAGCCTGATCCCGAGCTCCATCAGGCATAAGCTGATATTAGCTGCCATCACCTGCATCGTCGTTCCCGCCATCGTCAGCTTGATTCTGTATAATTCGTTAACGAAGGAAGCCTTGAGGCAGCAGGCGGTATCCAACGCAAGCGATGCCCTTCAGTTGGTCCGCGGATCGGTGACGAATCTGCTCTTAAGCAAAATCAATATCGCCAACTATATTCAGATGAATTCCGGGTTGAATTCTTACTTCAAGCAGGTGGTCTCCGGCAACGAAGACCCGGATCCTTACCGCAGATTTATGGACTCCAACCGGGTTTTGGAGCATCTAGACAGCTTGACGGTCGTCGGAGAGAAAAGTTATGTGACCGTCATCCTAGAGAACGGCTCCTATTACATGAATTATTCCGTAAGCGATTACAATCCGCTCGATTACAGGCAGCGCCCTTGGTTCAGCCGGATTTCGGAGCTGCAAGGCTTGGAGTCTCTATGGACGGAGCCGGAGGCCACGATGTTCCTCCCCGACCAAATCGATCATCCGACGCAGCTATCGGTGGTGCGCACGCTCAGGCTGCCGGATTCCGAGATATATGGCTACGTGATCGTAACGTTCATGGAGGATCAGATCAGCGGGATCTTCAACTCCCTTTCGGAAGGCAACGATATGGTGCTGCTGGATGCCAAGGGAACGATCGTTTCCGGCAGTTATCAGAACCAGATCGGAACGACCTTTGCTTATCTTGATGAGTTGGATCAAGATAAGCCGTATTCGATCGTACCGATGAAGGGGGAGAAACAGCTGATGGTACACCAGGACATTCCGTTTGCCGGATGGCGCCTGGTGCTGATGCAGCCGTACAAGGATGCGATCGTCAATATCAACTCGATTTTTAACCGGGTGTTCTGGTTTCAGATGTGCTTCTTTCTGATCTTTCTGCTGCTGCTCATTGCCCTTGTACGCGCGTTTACGAAGCCGTTGGTCAAGCTTGGCAAAGTGGCAACCGCCGTGCAGCGCGGAAATCTGGAAGTAAGGTCGAATGTTCATGGCAATGATGAGGTTGGTCGGCTCGGTCATTTATTCGACGACATGCTGGACCGGTTCAAAGCCATGATTTCGGAAATATCCGAGAACCAGGCGAGAAAACGAAAAGCGGAGCTCCGAATGCTACAAGCCCAGATCCATCCCCACTTTCTATTCAATGTCCTGAATTCGATCCGGATGAAGGTCATGAAACGGGGCGATCCCGAAAGCGCCAAGATGATCGGCTCCCTGTCCGTGCTGCTCCGCATGACGATCAGCCGCGAGGAGGACGAGATTGCGCTTCACGAAGAAATCGACCTGATCTCGCATTATGTGGCCCTGATGAACCTCAGGCAGAAGGAGGAGGTCAGGCTGGAGCTGGATATCGCGCCGGAGGCTTTCCTCTTTAAGGTGCCGCGCTTTTTCCTGCAGCCGATCGTGGAGAATGCATTAATCCATGGGCTCAACCAGCAGGCAGGGATGATCCGGATTGCAGCCGCCATGAAGGGCAGGCACCTCGTGCTGGCGGTGAAGGACGACGGCATCGGCATGGATGAAGCCATCAGGGAGTCGATTGCACGCAGAATCCAAGGCGGCTCCGCCGGTTCCTCGACACAGGAAGAGGCAAGCGGAGGCAGCTTCTCCCATATCGGTCTTCAAAATGTGATGGAACGGATGAGTATGGTGTTCGGCGAGGCTTTTCAATGTCACGTTTACAGCGAGCCTGGCCAGGGAACGGTGATCGAGATGTTTATACCGGAAAGAGGGAATGCGGATGTATAACGTGATGCTGGTGGACGATGATTATCCCGTCATCGAGCTGTTGTCGGAGGCCATATCGTGGAATGAGCTGGGTTTGAATCTGATGGGAAGTTATGAGAACGGCATGAGTGCCTGGGAGGATGCGAAGTCTTCGCCTCCGGATATCCTGATTACGGATATCGGCATGCCCAAAATGAACGGGCTCGAGCTGTCCGCACGCATCAAAGAAGTGAAAGCCGATGTGCGGATCGCCATTCTGTCCTGCCATAACGAATTCCAATATGCCCAGCAGGCTATGCGGCTGAACGTGCAGGATTATCTGCTGAAGGACACGCTCGACCCCGAGGAGCTGGCACAGCTGCTGAGGCGCTTCAAGCAGGCAATGGACGAAGAAGCACAGAAGGGCTGGGAACGGTCGCGGATGATCCATCTGGTGGACGAATCCAAGGAGCTGCGGAAGGAGCAGAGCCTCAAAAATTTCATACACCAGCCCCTGCTGTCACCCGAAAAATGGCGGCATGAGCTGTCGGAGTACGGGATATTGAAGCCGGGTTCCCACTGCCTTCCCGTCGTCGGGCACCTGGAGGATGTCCGGGATATCAAGCACCGCTTCGCCTCCAACCAGACGCTGCATTTTGCCCTGGGCAACGTGCTGCGGGAGGTGCTGGAGCAGCTGAATCCGAGTGCGGCCCATGTCATATACGATGCAAAGTCTTCGCTGCTCCTGTTCTCGTATCGCCCCGGCTTGGGCAGCAACATTTACGATGATGCCGCCGCCTGCCTGAAGGAGGTGCAGCGGATGCTCGAGCGCGTGCTGCGAATCCGCATGTCGTTCCTGATCGGCCGGGGGTGCGCTGATCCAGAAAGTTTAAAGGCAGGGCTCAATGAACTGTTGGCCAGCCGGCAGCAACGATTCTATCTGGAGCCGCAGGAGATAACGAAACTGAACGGAACGCTTGAACAGAACAGTCTGCATGGGGATCCCGATCTCTTCGTTTATTATGACCGGGCCAGCTCGGAGCTGCGGGAATCGCTGCTCGGCAAAGGCTCCGGCGCGGTGCGCGATACGGTCGATCGGTGGATCGCATGGATTCAAGGCAAGCGGTACGCACTAGAATCGGTCAAGGACTGGGTGTTGAAGCTTCTGCTGGATCTGAAGCTGAGGCTTCATCTTCTGCATTCGTTGTCACCCACTTATACGGCCGATGCGCTGCACAAAGAGATCATGGACATGGATTCCTTGAACGAGCTGAAATCCTGGCTTCACGATTATTTGGAATCCACCATGCAGGCCATGGATCGGGGATTCGGGGGCAGCAGAAGATCGGAAGTGGCGGAGGCCTGCAAATACGTGTCCCTACGGCTTGATCAGAGGATCACGCTGGATGAAGTTGCGGGCTGTCTGCACCTGAATCCGAGCTATTTCAGCCGCATGTTCAAGAAAGAAACGGGGGTCACCTTCATCGAATACGTCACCCGGATGAAGATGGAGCGAGCCAAGGAGCTGCTGCGGCAGACGGACCGCACGGTCGGGGAAATCTGCGAAAGTCTGGCTTACGACAATGTGAGTTATTTCAGCAAGACATTCAAGGCTTATGCGGGGGTGACCCCTGTAGAGTTCCGGAACGGTTGAACGGGAGATGAAACGGGCGTCTGAACGGGCGCCGAAATGGGGAGGAGGCCTTAGTCCGATGAACAGAATGCAGGAGCTGACAACGATTGTGAACGGGATGGCTCCCGCCGATCGGCGGATGTATTACCAAGGCAGGGACCAGAGATCCTTCTGGGAAGGCATTCAGCGAAGCGGGGATTACGAGCAGGACATATCCGAGATTCGCGAGGAAGGGGAACGGCTGCTGTCTGTCCCGAATCCGCCGCTGACCTATGACTTATTCACCCGGTTTGCCCGGCATGGAACGAGGCTGGACTATGAGAAGGTTTATTTCGAGCGAAGGCTCCGGCTGAATACGTTTGCCCTGCTGACCCTTCTCGAGTCTGATAAGGAAGCGTACCGGACGGCTCTCCAGGAGATGGTCTGGTCCATCTGCGATGAGTATACCTGGTGTTTACCGGCGCATCTGAACGCGGAATCGCCGGGCGGCATCAAAGGGACGATTGATCTGTTCAGCGCCGAGACCGGGTTTACCCTCAGCGAAATCCGCATGCTGCTGCGGGACCATCTGCCTTCGCTGCTGATCTCAAGAATCGAGGAGGAGGTTGAAGCGCGGTTGTTCACCCCTTTCCTAAGCCATGAGCACGGCTGGGAGACCGCGACGCATAATTGGTCAGCCGTCTGTGCCGGTTCCATCGGCTCTGCCGCGCTGCTGCTTATGGAAAGCGGGGAATCTCTTGCAAAGATTCTGCTGAAGACGGAGTGGTGCATGGACTATTATCTGCAGGGCTTTGGCCCCGATGGAGCTTGTCTGGAAGGGCTGGGATACTGGAATTACGGGTTCGGGTATTTCGTGTATTATGCCGATTTGCTGCGCAAGCGCACCCGAGGCGAGCTGGACTGGTTCCGTGCCGAGAAGGTAGGCCGCATCGCCTTGTTTCAGCAAAAGGGCTTTTTGGCAGGCAAGGCCGTCGTCAACTTCTCCGATTCGCAACCGGAAAGCAAGGTGCACATCGGCTTGTCTCATTATCTGACCGGATTGTACGGAGAATTCGAGTCTCCGCCGCAGTCTCTCCGGTCGGCTTACCGCGACGACCATTGCAGCCGCTGGGCTCCGGCCTTGCGCAACCTGATCTGGCGGAACCCCTTGCTGGCGGGAAGCGATTGGGGAGAGGCGAGTTATTATTTGCCTGATGCCCAGTGGCTGATCTCCCGCAGCTCCCATGGAGGCGAAGTGTACGCGTTTGCCGCCAAGGGCGGCAGCAACGGCGAGCCGCACAACCATAATGATCTCGGGCATTTTATCCTTTACGGCGCCGGGGAAGTATGGTGCTCGGACCTCGGCTGCGGCGAGTACACGGCGGAGTATTTCGGCGAAGGACGGTATGGCTATGATTGCAACGGCTCCCAAGGACACTCCGTGCCGATCATCGACGGCCATTACCAGCAAGAGGGCCCGGATAGCGCCGCGGTTGTAAGGGAAGCCGTGACGGGCGAAGCCGTGGATCGGCTTGCGCTTGAGCTGGCCTCGGCCTACCGGGTTCCGGCGCTTCAGTCATTCACGAGGACGCTGGAGTGGAACAAGAAGAGGGATCGGCCAGAGCTGACGCTGAGCGACCGTTTTACGTTCGATTCACCCCCGGAGAGTCTGGTGGAGCGGATCGTCACCAGGAAACAGCCCGAGCTGGTGCTGATGGATGGCCGGCAGGTTGTTAGGTTGCGGGCACCGGGTACTTATGAGCAAGCAGAGGCAGGAGGATCAGAAGTTGTTCAGGCCTTAGATGACGGGCCAGGCCTGCTGATCCAATATGACAGCAAGCTGGTGGAGCCTGAGCTGACAAGCCATGTCTTCCGTGACCACTTCGGCAAGGAATCATCTTGGTATGCCGTTGATTTTAAAGTGAAGACCCCCGGTTTGCATGCGAATATCGACTTTAGGTTTCAATTCATATGAACAGGAGTGGAGAGGAATGAAAACGGAGATCGCTTTGAATTGGTTGACGGAGGCCTGGGAGAAGTCGCTTGCGAAGACGCGTCGAAACGTAACGCGGATTGGGGCGGGGTTTCCGCATGCCAGCCAGAATGGAGTCTACCAGCTGGAGCCGCCGCATTGGTGGACGGCCGGCTTTTGGCCTGGGATGCTGTGGCTTCTGTACAATGACAGCGGCCGGGCGGAGTTTAGAACGACCGCCGAGCAGTGCGAGCTCATTTTGGATGACGTGCTGAACCAATATGTACGACTGGATCACGATCTCGGCTTCATGTGGACGTTAACGAGTATGGCTTCCTACAAGCTGACCGGCAGCGAAGAGTCCAAGGTACGCGCGCTCAAGGCGGCTAACTACCTGGCTGCACGCTTCAACCTGAAGGGCCAATATATTCGAGCCTGGAATCCATGGTCGGAAGGGGAGGATAACGCCGGGCTTGCCATCATCGATTGCGCCATGAATACGCCCTTGTTGTTTTTGGCCTCCGAGCTCAGCGGCGATCCCCGCTACCGGCATATTGCCGAAGCGCATATGGACACGGTGGTCCGGGACTTCGTCCGGCCGGACGGTTCCGTATATCATATCGTTCGATACGATCCGGTTACCGGTGAACGTGTGGAAGGGATCGGCGGGCAGGGCTTTGCGCCCGAATCCGCCTGGTCCAGGGGGACGGCGTGGGCGATCTACGGCTTAACGCTTGCCTACCATCATACGGGCAAGTCGATATACCTCGATACCGCCAAAACGGTGGCGCATTTCTTCCTGGCGAACCTTCCGGAAGACCATGTGCCATACTGGGACTTCCGCGCGCCGGATGAAGCCCGCATCTACCGGGATTCGTCCGCCGGAGCCTGCGCCGCCAGCGGGCTGCTGCTTCTGGCCGACAAGGTGGATCAGGGACAGGCAGCCGTATACCGGGAATCCGCGGTCCGGATTTTGGAATCGCTGTACCGGAATTACGGTACATGGGACAACGATGGGGAGGAAGGCTTGATTCTTCATGGGACCAGCCATTATCCGGAAGGACGGAATATCGACGTGCCCTTAATTTATGGCGACTTTTTCTTTGTGGAAGGCGTGGCGCGGCTGAGAGGGAAGGGGCCGTTTTACTGGGAATGACGTAAAAAAAGTACATGCGTGTAAGAGGATAAGAGATGTAGAAGTACAGGTAATGAATAACAGAAGCATGCCGGAAATGGAGTGAGAATGCAAGATGAGCATACAAGCAACGGGGAATCCCGATGGCGGCTTGACCCAACCGGTTGCCCGGAATTCGCTGCGAACAAGAGACGATGTGCAGGAAGCACTAACCCAACTGCTCGAGCCTCTGAATAAAAGGTACAGCGAGGGGCGAGCACGATTAATCCTTGAACGATCGGGAGCCGACGCCTATGCCGATATTGCGGAGATGGAGGGTTTCTCGCGAGTCCTGTGGGGACTCGTACCCGCCGTTGCCGGCGGATCCCATGGGGATCTGTGGGAGCTGTCTCTCCAAGGGATACGTTCAGGGTCGGATCCGACGCATGCGGAGTATTGGGGAAAGGTGAACGATTATGACCAACGGCTGGTGGAGATGGCGGTATTCGGATTGGCTTTCGCCCTCATTCCGGAGCGAATCTGGCAGCTGCTGAACGAGAAGGAGAGGAGCAACCTCTATCAGTGGCTCGATCAGATCAACCATCACCCTTGTCATGATTGCAATTGGCTATTTTTTCATGTGTTTGTCAACGTTGGCTTCCTCAAAGCAGGCTTGCCGTACGATGCTGAGCAGCTGGAGAACAATCTCCAGCGCATTGAGGAATTCTATCTGGATGCAGGCTGGTACAGCGACGGAATCGGGGGGCACAGCGATTATTACGTGCCGTATGCCTTTCACTTCTACGGTCTGATCTATGCGCAGCTGATGGGAGAGGAGGACCCGGAACGCGCCGGGCGCTACAGGGAGCGGGCAGCGTTGTTTGCCCGCGATTTCGTCCACTGGTTCGCCCCCGACGGGGCGGCCGTTCCTTATGGGCGCAGCTTGACGTACCGCTTTGCCCAGTCGGCTTTCTGGTCGGCTGCGGCCTATGCCGGGCTGGAAGGGTTTCGTCCGGGTGAGCTAAAAGGGCTGATCCTGAGAAATCTCAGATGGTGGTTTCAGCAGCCCATATTCGACCGGGACGGCGTGTTGACGATCGGCTACGCGTACCCAAACCGGATCATGTCGGAGAATTATAACGCGGCCGGCTCCGTGTACTGGTCGCTGAAGACGTTCCTGATCCTGGCTTTGCCGGACGAGCATCCGTTCTGGACGGCCGAGGAGCAGGAACTGCCGGAGACGGGAGATATTTCGGTGCAGGAGCAAGCGCATCTGGTGTTTTGCCGGGATCAGCAGACCGGCCATGTGGCCGCGTTCAATACGGGCCATCCGTCTACGAACGAGCATACGCATACTTCCGCCAAGTACGAGAAGTTTGTTTACTCAACCGCCTTTGCATTCAGCGTTCCGAGGGCAGAATGGGGACTGGCCCAGGGGGCTTACGATTCCATGCTGGCGCTTAGCGAAGGTGATCGGCTGTTCCGGGTCAAGCGTTTATGCGAGGAAACATGGATTCAGGAGCACGTGCTGTATGCACGATGGAATCCGTGGAGAGACGTGGAGGTACGGACCTGGATAGCGGCGGGGCTCCCTTGGCATATTCGCATCCATCGGATCAGCACGGGAAGAATGCTTGATGCTGCAGAAGGCGGGTTTGCTTTAGGCTTGGGATCTTTAAACAGCTCCATGGCGGGAGAAGGGGCAGCATCGGCTTCCGGCACCTTCGGCACGAGCGCCATCTATGGCATGCTCGGTTACGATACAGCAGAGCTCATCTATCCCCATGCCAATACCAATCTCCTGCGTCCCCGCACCGTCATTCCTACGTTGATGGCGGCGCTCGAACCCGGAACCCATTGGCTCATATCGGCTGTGCACGGCGATCCAGGTCCTCACGTCGTCGAGGAGCCTTCCATGGTTGCCGTAACAAAGGGTCTGGGTGTAGAAATCGGCCAGCGTGAGATTAAAATAACGACACAGACGGGGAAAGTCATCGTGATTCCGATGGACTAACGGGCATGCCGTCATTCGCCTTCATATAAATCTAAACTACAAAAGCCGGGGGATTGATAACCCCGGCTTTCGTGTGCTTCATAGAAGCACCTCATCCTCCCTGATCGTGGCGATGGGCTGCAGAAATTGGTGATTAAAGGGCCGCAGCTCTGTCCCTGCCCGAGCTTTATTCACCCAATCCGGGTTGACTAAGGCGCTGGTGCCGATCGCAACGAAATGTGCATGGCCAGAAGCCAAGATTCGTTCTGCGACCGCCGGCTCGCCGAGTTTGCCGTTCGCGATGACGGGAAGACCGCCGTATGTTGCGGCAAGCTCGGCTAAGGTGGTCTCGCCTTCAGCGAAAGCGGGGGCGTAAGCTTTGTACTCCGTCGTGTGAATGTAAGATGGCGAGGCCCCGCTCAATTGTTCGAATATTGTCTTAGCATCCGCAACTCCCTGAGCCCACTTATGATGAAAATCGTTGACCTTGCCCTGGGAAATCCGCACGCCAACGGTATAATCCGGGCCAACGGCTGCCCGAATGGCTTCCAACACCTCAACGACAATTCGAATCCGATTCTCCGTGGACCCGCCGTATTCATCCGTTCTGCGGTTGGTGTAATCGGTTAGGAATTGATCGAGCAAATAGCCGTTTGCCGCATGGATTTCAACCCCGTCGAATCCAGCAGCCTTGGCGCGGAGTGCCGCTTGCGCAAAATCCTGGATCGTTTGTTTAATCTGAGGCTGCGTTAACTCCCGAGGGGTGGCGAATTCTCCGCTTCCTCCATGGTCCTCAAGCATGGCGCCCACCGGCTTCACCGCTGAAGGCGCGACCGGGATGAATCGCTCATGCTGAACCAGGGCCCCGGCGTGCATCAACTGCGCAATGATTTTACTTCCCTCCCGATGAACAGCTTCGATGACAGGCTTCCAGGACGCGGCCTGCTGGTCATTCGCCATGCCGGGTTGGTTGAGATAGCTTTGGCTCTGAACGTCATCCGGATAAAGGCCTTCCGTAATGATCAGACCGAACCCGCCCTTTGCGAATCTCTGATAGTATCGGACCATTCGGTCGTTTGCCAAGCCATTTGGCTCCGCGCTCGTTCTAGTCATGGGCGAGAGTACGGCCCGATTGGACAGTTTCAAAGATCCTAATGAAGCTTCGGTTAGCAGGTTGGGATATGAATGCATGGTTTTGTCCTCCTTAATGGTTGATCACTCTTATGGCGACCGACGCTTGTTAGTGGGTATGTTCTGATTGTATTTCGCATGGTCTATACTGTAAAATGATAGAAAATAATACATGTATCAAAAAAAATGATACCAAGAAGGTGTGCTGGATGGACTTAACGGATCTGAGGACGATCGCCGTCATCGTGGAGGAAGGCAGCGTATCAGGTGCTGCCGAGAAGATGGGGTATGTGCAATCCAACGTGACGGCGCGCATTCGCAAGCTGGAGTCCGAGCTGGGTGTTCCATTGTTCGATAGGCATCCCAAAGGAGTCACTCCCACGGAAAGGGGGCTCGTTCTCTATCGATATGCCAAGGAGATTCTAGACATGGCTGAGGAAGCCGTTGCCGCCGTGAAGGAGCCGCCCTATCCATGCGGTCCGCTTGTGATCGGCGTCGTGGAGACGATGGCGACATCGCCATCCTTTATTCAGGCCTTGTCCCACTTTCAACGAACCTATCCGGAGGTCGCGCTATCTCTCGTTAGCGGAACATCTCCACAGCATTATGAAGGCATGCTCAGCCGTAGATTGGACGGTGCGTTCATTACCGGTGATTATGATATGTCGCTGCTTGTGAGCGAGCTGGAAATCCGGGAGGAGGTGTCGCTGCTTGCTTCGTCGGAGGAATCCGAAGAGGAGGGGGCATTCAAGGCATTCGAACTAACGGGTGCTTCTTGGATCGTATTTCCCAAGGGATGTCCGTTCCGGAAGTCTAACGAAGAATGGCTAAGCAGCGAAGGGATCGCCGCAGCGAACATGATCGAAATCAGCACATTGGAAACGATGCTCAGCTGCGTACGGGCCAAACTGGGCTGCGCGCTTCTGCCGGCATCGGCGATTCCTTGGTCCGATCCAGGATTAACGGCCTACCCCGTACCGGAAGAGTATCGCAGTGCCACGACCCGGTTACTCCGTCGCAATGAATCATTCCGCAGCAAGGCGTTTGCCGCTTTCGCGGAATGCGTCAGAGAAGCGGGCGGTCTGAATTCGACTGGAATTCAGGCCTCCTGATCTTGAAAACATCTCCAGTTTCCGAAAGCTTGCCAGAAAAGGGCGGGATATTTTCATGAAAAGTGATACAATGATAGAAATACGTAAATGAGGGTAGCGGAAGGATCAACGTTTACCTGGCAGCGAAGTGGGAGTGTGATCGAGAGAATGGAAGAGACGTATACGGCAAAACGGGCAGTCAGCATGGAGGACATCGTACGCGCACACCACGTGCTTCGTGAAGTGATCGTGCGGACGCCACTGCAGCGCGACGCTGTGCTGTCAGCCAAGTATGACTGCGAAGTGTATTTGAAGCGCGAGGACTTGCAGGTGGTTCGCTCCTTCAAGATCCGCGGCGCTTACAATATGATTCGCAGCTTGTCAGACGAGGAACGTGGTAACGGGATCGTGTGCGCGAGTGCGGGAAACCATGCGCAAGGGGTGGCTTTCTCCTGTAATGCGCTGAATATTAGAGGCAAGATTTATATGCCGAGTACAACCCCGAATCAGAAGGTGAAGCAGGTGAAGCGTTTTGGCGGGGGCAGTGTCGAGGTCATTTTGACAGGTGATACCTTCGACGATGCTTATGCTGAGGCGATCAAGGCTTGTGATGAGTATGGCATGACCTTTATTCACCCGTTCGATGAAGCGAAGATCATCGCGGGCAACGGCACGATCGGGATGGAAGTTATGGAGGAGCTGGACGCTCCGGCTGATTATATGTTTGTCACCATTGGTGGCGGCGGTCTTGCCGCAGGCGTGGCAACATATGTCAAAACCGTCAGCCCAACGACGCAAGTGATTGGCGTTGAACCGCTCGGCGCAGCGTCCATGATCGAGGCCAAGAAGCAGGGTGAGGTGGTCACCATGCACGAGATCGACAAATTCGTGGATGGCGCAGCCGTTAAGCGTGTCGGGCAGCTGACCTACGATATCTGCTGCGAGCTTGTTGATGACATCGTGACGGTACCGGAAGGAAAAGCCTGCACCACCATCCTGGAGCTGTATAACGAAAATGCAATCGTTGTAGAGCCTGCCGGGTCGCTGGCCGTGGCGGCGCTGGATATGAACCGGGACCGGATTCGCGGAAAAACGGTCGTATGCATCATCAGCGGCGGCAATAACGATATCGACCGGATGCAGGAAATCAAGGAGCGTTCCTTGATTTATGAAGGGCTGAAGCATTACTTCATGATCAACTTCCCGCAGCGTGCGGGAGCACTCCGCGAGTTTCTGGAAGAAGTGCTGGGTCCCGACGACGATATCGCACGCTTCGAATACACGAAGAAGCATAACAAGGAAGACGGGCCTGCCCTGGTGGGCATCGAGCTGCTAAGGCCCGAGGATTACGGTCCGCTGGTAGAGCGGATGCAGCGCAAGGGTCTGGATTATACAGAGCTGAACAAGAACATGAACCTGTTCAATCTGCTGATTTAAGAGGTACACAGACCGCGATAAATAGGCACAGACCACGTATAAAAGCCGGATTCTCCTACAAACGGGAATCCGGCTTTTTTTGATAGCTATTCATTAGGTTATCGATCTTGTTTAACGTTGGTGAATTTGTGGTTCGTTCCTCTAGTCGAGCGGAACCTCCTTCGCACGATACTGCTCCACTTCTTGGGTCAACTTGTCCTTGTTGCTCTCAAGCACTTCAGACCAGGACTTCAGCTTTTTCAGTAGAGCGCTTTTGGAGACGGCGTCGCTGTCCTTGAGCACGCTATCGAAGGCTTGCCGCACTTCCGGATCAAGTAGATTGTCCTCGTACTTGAATAGCGGCGTATTGTTATAACCGTAGAATAAGCTCAGCTCCGTAAAACGAAGCTTCAGCTTCACGTCAGCGGTCCGGTTTGATTTAGGATATGTCGTGATAAAAGCCTCCTGCGCGAGTCCACGTTCAATGACCTCGGACCAAGGGATGACCAAGGCGGCATCACTGACCGCAGGCTTCTCGGACTCCACAATCATGATGTCGATGTAGGCTTGAAGATCCTTATTGATGTAAGGCTTGTATGGTTTCAGTGTTGTATAGTCGATAATCGGGAAGATGACGCCTTCGGTCGTATACAGTCTGTAGCCGCTGTCCCGCAGGTTGATGAGCACCTTCCGAAGCGTGTCGTCCTTGGCTTTGTTTATGGTCGTGTTAATCGGCTCCCCGAATTTGTACAGGTTCATCAGCTTATCCTGAATGCCGATTTCATACACCTTATCGGTTTTTGCCGGGAGTGCATCGTTCATCGCATTCTCCAGTTTGAGGACCAGCATGGTCGCCTGATACGGGGTAACGCTGCGGATATGCTTGGTGATGTAGGCCTTGGCATAAGCCACGTCAGTTTCCTTCAGAAGTTTACTCGCTTTGTTGTACACTGCATTGCCGAAGGCGGTAGCTTTGCTTGAAACTGCGGTTGAACCAGCTTGGGATACGGATGCAGGTGCTGCGTTAGCGATGACGCCGGTCTGGATCGTTAGAATAAGTGCAAGGATGGCAGCAATCGCGGATTTTTTGGATTTTGACATATATATTCCTCCCTTACCACACATTACCCTTATCCTATCATCTTCTATAGAACATTAGTTTACAATGTACGAAAAAATATTAAAGATTTTGTTATGCGCAAGCCGCGAATTCATGACGAATTTGTATTATTTGCTCGAAAAAAGAAGCTTCGTCCCGGCGATTCCGACCAGGAATATGACGAGACTGATCCATGGCGCAATCGTCAGAACCGGCAGCAGCCGCCCCAGCCACACGCCGGCAACCAGAATCAATACGGTGATGGCGACATAAATCCCCATATTGCGGACATTAATCTTGCGCTTGTCCTCCTCCGGCTTGAAGGTGTCGCTCTTCATCGATCTTAACAATGCGTGGATCAGCACATAGGAACCGCCTGCTATCAGAATCAGGGTAGAAATACGGACCTGCGTCATGCGTTCAACCGGTCCCCCGGCCCACATCGTGATGAACCCGACCAGCGCTTGGACGAAGAAAAACCAGGTTAAGGCAATCCACGGGATCATGAGATGATATTGGAGACTGCTGAGGCCCTTCATTTTTGGCAGCTGTTCTACCAGCTCTTTGCAGTAGGATTCGGGATCGCTTCCGAATACGTCCTCGGCGCTTTTGCCTTTGGCTTGGGCGTCCAGCAGGTGCTGGGCGATTTCGAGCAGCAGCTCCTCGCCTTTTTGCTCCTGCACCGAGCTGCTGCGGATATAGACCACCATGTCCTGGTAATAGCTCAGGTTGTTTGGTTTCATGGCATCCTGGAGTCGATTGTTCTCTTTAATCATCTGTTTGGTATTCATGTTCACTGTCCTCCGCGGGTTAGAATGTGGTCCACACTATCTTTAAGCGTTCCCCAATGCTCCTTGAATTGTTGAAGAACCTGTCGGCCTTTATCGGTTAAATTGTAGTATTTGCGTGGGGGCCCCCCGGCACCGGGCGCAGGCCGAAGTGTCCCTTCGATTAACTGCTCTTTCTGCATGCGAAGCAGCAGGGGATAAATGCTGCCTTCGCTCACAAACGTTAGCCCGCTGTCTTCCAGCAGCGTGCTAAGCTCATAACCGTATACCTCCCGATGCTCCATGAGCGAGAGAATGCAGCCTTCGAGAATGCCTTTTAGCATCTGACTTTGGGTGGTCATGAATAGGATTATCCTCCTTCAAGTATATTGCTATGCAAGGTAGTTGGTCGTGTGGAGGCTAGGCTGCCAATTGGAATGATGAATGACGAGTGACAAACTGTCGACTACCTTGTTATGCAATATATCATACCAACAACATACTTGCAATGCAAGGTAGTTCGAAAATTCCATGTCGTATTCGTGAACTAGGTATAATTCCGCCGTTCCTATTTCACAATAATAAGCATTCTGAATCTATAGACGACACCCTAATCACTTTAGGGATAAGAAGGAGGAGTTCTCAGGTGAGTGCTAACTTTTTTGACGACGAATTGCATGGGGGAGACGCTGTGCCGGCCAATGGGCAAGAGGTTGTTGCAGGCAGCAGTACAGCGGATGGGATATTTGGCCAGCCTGAAGGGGGATACGCCTCCGAGGGTGATGAAACAGATCTGTCCGCATCAAGCTTATGGGAGAACGACCCCGTCGGGAAGACCTGGATGAACGATTGGAGCGGGCGCGAAGAGACCCATGCCATGTTTCGCCAGAGCTACGAGTAGGGCTGAGGGTGCGGCGCGAAGCTGGAAGGAACAATTTATTCAGGCGTGAAGAAATATGCCGTGTTTGTCGATCTGCCATGCGTTGACAATCCATAATCACGATGCTAAGATAAGTTTAATTAATTCATATTAAACTTATCGGAATTATTTATATTATGATTACGGCGTGTTATCGCAAGGAGGAATCGGCATGGAGCGGCAAATTACAATCCGGCATAATCAAGAGGAACTTACGGCAACCATCCATTACCCGTTGAAGGAAGCGGCTCAAGGAGGCCGGTGCAATCGGATCCCGCTGGTCATTATCTGCCACGGCTTCGTTGGAAGCCGGATCGGCGTGGACCGGCTTTTTGTCAAAACGGCACGTGCGTTTGCCGAAGACGGGTACATGGTGATTCGGTTCGACTATATCGGATGCGGGGAGAGCTCGGGCAATTATGGCAGCGAGGGTCTCGATTCGATGATTGCCCAGACGCGTTCCGTCCTCGATTATGGACTCAGCTGCACCGATGTCGATCCGACGCGCATCACACTCATCGGGCATAGCTTGGGCGGCGCTGTCGCCCTGCAAACCGCCGTTCGGGATCGGCGGGTGAAGAATCTGATCCTGTGGTCTGCGGTAGGATATCCGTTCAACGATATCGTCAAAATCACCGGTCGCGATGTATACGACACCTCTGTCAAGTCGGGATCCGCCGATTATTTGGGATACTCGTTTACCCCGGTCTTTTTCGAATCGCTGGCACAGGGTCAGCCTTTCCAGGAAGCCATCAAGTTTACGGGCAATGTGCTGGTGATACATGGTACCTCGGATGAGGTCATTCCGGTGGATTACGCATTTTTGTACCAAAAAGTGTTCTGGATGCGCCAGGAAGGCCGCTGCGATAAGGAGATTATCTTCCAGGCCGATCACACGTACTCTGCCGGACCCCAGCGCGAGCTGCTGCTTCAGCGGACACGGGATTGGTTGAACGAGCAGGAGAACATTCAGCAGGAGTGGCAGCACTGGATGATTTAAGGGAGTTATTTGGCATAATGGGCGATTTAACGGTACAATAGAGTTGTCCCTTGATTTTGAAGCTGGAGGTGGCATCGATGACGTTACCTGCTTTATTTATTGCCCATGGTTCGCCGATGATGGCCCTGGAGGACAACGAGTACACCCGCTTCCTTGAGCAGTTGGGGCGGGAGCTGCCTACGCCTAGGGGCATAGCTGTATTTTCTGCCCATTGGGACGATCCGGATCAGCGGCTTACTGAAGACGCCGAGCATGGCACGATGCATGATTTTTATGGATTTCCCGAGGAAATGTACCGAATCACGTATCCTGCCCCAGGCAGCGCAGAGCTGGCAGCTCAGATTCGTAAGCGTTTTGAGTCTAACAATCTGCATGCCAAAGCCGAGACCGGCCGTGGTCTGGACCATGGGGTATGGGTCATTCTGCGCAAAATGTACCCCGATGCGAATATTCCCGTGGTGGCCTTGTCGGTGGACTCCAAGCGCTCGCCGCACGAACAATATTCCATCGGTACGATGCTGTCCGATTTGCGTGAAGAAGGCATCCTGATTATCGGGAGCGGCGGTTTGGTGCACAATCTGCGGATGGTGCACGAGAGCGATGAGCCTGATGAATGGGCGGCTGCATTCGATGAATGGCTCGCGGAGCAGCTGACGGAATGGAATCTGAATCATCTGTTTGCGTTTGACAAAAAAGCGCCTCATGCCAGCGATGCTGTCCCTTCCTATGGACGGGAGCATTTTGTCCCTTTGTTCTATGCAATGGGTGCTGCCGACAACGGCCGCAAGGCAAAGCGATTGTTTCAATCTTACCAATATGGCAGTTTGAGTCTGAACTGCTGGTCATTCGAATAATGAGATGCCGGGCTTGGTTTACAAGCTCGGCTTTTGTTGTGGGCCGATAAAAATGAGATGTTCAGGCGGGGTGGTGGGATACACCTTAGCTCGATTGATTTTGCCGGAGAACAAGAACGTAGCGCCATAGGTTTTATACACAAGCCCATGCAGTCTGAAATAAGATTGCATGGGCTCTTTTTTTCTGTATTCAACCAAACCCCAAAAATTTTTCTGCACAAACCGTGTTGACATAATTGAACTACAGTTGTAGTATTTATTTGAAACTACATCTGTAGTTTGTAAATAAAAATTATAGGAGAGGAGTATTACCAAATGAAAGCAGCAACGAAAGTAGCAATCGCGACACTAAGCAGCATTTTATTAATGGGTTCTTCCGTAAACCTCGCGGCGAAGGCGCAATCCTACGAAAAAGCCCCAAAAGCTACTGTCAAGAAAGCAGCCGAAACAGCCAAGTCTATCTCTGCAGAGGAAAAAAGGCTTATCGAGGATGAGATCCAGAGAGTGAAGGAGTTGACCCAAGAGTCGGGTGATATGTACGTTCTGTATCATAAGTACCCAAAATTAAATAGCGGATTTGATATTAGCTTTTGGGGAGGGATACATGAATTCACTTCATACGAGGACTACTTGAAAAAAGCCTCAACTCTGAAGGGGTCCATCTTGAAGCAGCCTGCCAACCTGCCAAAGGGATACAAGTTTTTATCAGCGGTCATTGAAGGTCCGACCGAAGGAAAGTTCGTTGATGAGGTAAGGGCCGAAGGCAAGAAGAGCGGAAAGCCCATCTATGCGAAAAAGATCGATTGGAAAGAGGCGGCAAGCATCCGTCTTAAATATGCGAGCGGAAAAGACACGCTGGGCTTTTCCAAGTATGCGGCAGACTCGGAGGGAAGCAAAAAGAAAGGTTTCTTTAATGATAAGCTGCCGGCTCATGTCTTTCCAAAATACGTTTTTTGGAATGATGGCGGCAAATTCGAGTACAGCATTTCAACCTCCTCTTTGGATATGTCCAGAAAACAGAAGGTCGAGATTTTGAAAGCAGCGGTGAAAAAATAACATTTGCGTCAGCTTCAGGACTTGCGGACAGGCCCATACAGCTCTGGAAAACAGGATGGCATGAGTTCTTATGCAGATCAACATTCCCACAAGCGGTACAAGTATACTGCATGTAACTAAACCGAGAAAATTTTCTTCACCAAACATGTTGACATTATCAAACTGCAATCGTAGCATTAACATAACTACATATGTAGTTTTATTGAATTAACATTGGAGGTTTCATGCATGAATCAAATACCACCGATTACGGATGCAGAACTGGAAATTATGCGCGTATTGTGGGCTAATCCGGACTGTCCTTCCAGCGAGGTCGTAAAGAAAATGACGGATCTGATGGGGTGGAGCCCCAATACAACTCGGACGCTCCTCAGTCGTCTGGTGCAGAAGGAAGCAGCGGGTGCGAAACTGGAAAAGGGTTCAAAGCGCACCCAACTATTTTATCCGATCATCAGCGAGCAGGAGTATCTGCAGTCTGAAACCAAATCCTTCATGAAAAAACTTTATGGGGGAGCTTTAAAGCCGATGCTGGCCAACTTTTTGCAGGATAAAAAACTGAATGCGCAAGAAATCGAGGATCTGAAGGCTTTGTTTGATGAGAACAGCAGCGACGGGGAAACAGAAAAGAGAGAGCCCTAATGAGTCATACATTGCATGAAAATTTATTGTTGTTTTTCGGCTGGGTCATTCGCGGATCGTTCATGGCCGGCATCATGATCGTCCTTGTCCTGATGCTGCAATTTCTACTAAAAAACAAGATTGAAGCCAGATGGAGATACTGGCTTTGGTTTCCTGTGGCCATTCGCTTGCTGCTCCCTTGGGCACCGGAATCCTCGCTTAGCCTATACAATGTTTTGTCTCTGGAGGCCATAGTGCCCGGCATTCATCAACAAACCCAAGTTTCACCGCTTTGGAAGGAAACGGGGAGAATAAGCGCGGCGATTCATGTTGAGCGCTCTATACACCCGGAAGCAAGCGGAACTTCGGAAGTACCTGCTCCATCCCTTGAATCGGGACCCGTGCAGGACAGCGGTTATTGGTGGAATGGGTTCAAGCAGATAGGCTTCACCAATATACTGATGTCGGTTTGGCTTGCGGGTGTGCTGCTTCTTGCCGCGAAAACGGTATACGACCAGCTTCGATTGAAACAAGCCCTGCGCACGGGCCGAAAAATAGATACGCCTTTTCTATTGGCCGTGTTTCACGAGACGAAACAGCAATTAGGCGTGAAGCAAACCGTGCAGTTTGTAGCCAGCGAGCGAATTCCTGGACCTGCCGTGGTCGGTTTTAACAAACCGGCGATCGTCATTTCGCCCAGTCTGCTTATCACGCTGCAAAAGGATCAACTTCAATACATTCTGGCGCATGAGTTCGCACATATTCAGCGGCGGGACGTCGCAGTGAACTGGTTAATGCATATCATCCTGATCATCCATTGGTTTAATCCGTTATTATGGCTAGCCGTACATAAAGCGAGACAAGACCAGGAGATGGCTTGCGATGCATGCGCCTTGAATCGGATGAGCCCGCAGCAAAACAATGCATACGGACAAACGATCATCCATGTGCTGGACCATTTTTCAGGAAACCAACGTCAGCCGGGACTTGCCGGCCTGTCCGCCACGCATAAACAAATGAAAAGGAGACTTACGATGATTAAACATTTTCACAAAAAATCTTATCGCCTGTCCATTCTGGGGATGGGGATGATTCTCGCGCTAGGCAGCGTGACATTGGTTAATGCTAAGGAAAGCGATGCAGGGAACGTAACGCCAAAGGCTTCCGTGCAGTCGGAACAGGATGGAGCTGTTGTCAATAACGTGCCGGATATTATCGATCCCAAGGGGGATATTGACCGCGAGCTTTACAAAAAAGAGCTGGAAAAGGCCGAAAAAAAAGCAGAAGCAGCAGCCAAGGCTCTAACTCCAGAGGATAAGAAGTATATCGAAGCTGAGACCAATAGAGTGAAGAAGCTAAGCGAAGAGACAGGTGATATGTATGTTCTGTATCATAAATATAAGGATCTTAACAGCGGATTCGACCTAAGTTATTGGGGAGGTATAGAAAAATTCACTGCTTACGAGGACTACTTGATTAGAGCTTCCAAGCTGGAGGGTTCTATTCTGAAGCGGCCTGCCAACTTGCCGGAGGGATTTAAGTTTTCCAAAGCGAGAATTGAAGGTCCAACCGAAGGAAAGTTCCTTGATGAAGTAAGGGCCGAAGGCAAGGAGAGCGGAAAACCCATCTACGCGAAAAAGATAGACTGGAAAGAGGCGGCAACCATTCGTCTTGAATATACGAATGGGAAAGACACGCTGGCCATTTCAAAATTTACGTTGGACTCAGAGGGAAGCAAGAAGAAAGGGTTCTTTGAGGATGATTTCCCGGCGCATATCTATCCAAAATACGTTTTTTGGCATGAAGGCGGCTTTGAATACAGCATTTCAACCACATGGGATATGACCAGGGAACAGAAGATCGATATGCTGAAAGCAGCGGTGCAGAAATAATGTTTTGAGCAAGCTTTGGTCTTGGGTAAGCCCATGCAGTCCTGGAAGTAGGATTGCATGGGCTCTTTTATTGATCAGGATTTTTCTGCAGTCCGAAACCAAATCCTTCAACTATACAACTGCTAAGGAAATGGCATGTCAAACGAGTTACGGCCTGGCCGCAACGGACCTCAGATCCGCTATTTTCGCAATATGCTCGCTTTTGATGGGGTCATCGGACACAGGTTCCGTTAAGTAGCGGATAATCGGCAAAATAAGGACTTTATTCGGTGAATAACGGATCTGTGGTCCGTTCGTGTTAAAAAAAGGGTGCTTTTGGACAAAATAAGGTCCGCTGAGTCCGCTAATATCGTAAGTGACTAGGCAGTGCCCGTATGAACTACGCTCGAAAGTATGAACAACGCTCAAATTTATGGCACTCTCCGGACCTCAGATCCGCTATTTGGCTATTGGCACAGTATTGCAAGATTTATCGGACACAGGTTCCGTTAAGTAGCGGATAATCCGTAAAATGATGACCTTATTTGGTGAATAACGGATCTGTAGTCCGTTTGTGTTAAAAAAAGGGTGCTTTTGGTCAAAATAAGGTCCACTGAGTCCGCTAAAATTGTAAGTGACTAGGCAGTGCCAGTATGAACTACGCTCGAACGTAAGTACGACACTCGAAGTAAGTATGACGCTCTTGGACCTCAGATCCGCTATTTTCGCAATATGCTCGCTTTTGAGGGGTTTATCGGACATAGAATCCGTTAAATTGCCGATAATTCGTAAAATGATGGCCTTATTTGGTGAATAACGGATCTGTGGTCCGTTCGTGTTAAAGAAAGGGTGCTTTTAGTTAAAATAAGGTCCGCTGAGTCCGCTAAAATTGCAAGTGACTAGGCAGTGCCAGTATGAACTACGCTCGAACTTATGTACGACGTTAGAAGGTAAATACAACACTCAGATGTATCACAAAGCTCAATGCATGACAGTGCTCAATGTAAGACAAAGCTCAAATGTATGACAAAGCTGAAATGTATGACAGTGCTCGACCCATATGCCAAATCTCCAATGTATACCACAACAAAAACAGCCCGGCTTGATTGCTCAAGACGGGCTGTGTAATCAATAGGTTAGTTTTAGTTTTTTTGGTTGCAGATGCTTACCATGTTTATGCCGTTTGTTTTTTGAAAGGTGTGTGCGTGGTGCCATCGCCTTTAGTTGTTCTGTGCGTCATTTTGTTCCACAGGCCGCGGAGGTAAGGGAGAACCCAATAATCGAGGCCGATTTTACCGGCGTTGGCAGCAGCGACGATGATCAGCACTTCAAGCAGTAACATCTGGGCGTTGGTGCTCACCGTACCCGAGAAGAGGAATGCGGCGTTCATCACAAGTCCCATCAGAGCGGCGAAGGTAGTGAAGGTACCGAGGATCAGCCCGACCCCTACGAGGAACTCACCGAGCGGGATGATAAAGTTGAAGAGCTTCACTCCCGGCAGTGCCGCATGCTCCAGAAACGCCGCCCACCAGCCTTGGACTGCGGGGTGATCGCCGGCTGCTTTGGCGATCGCGCCTTGCAGGAAGCCGCCTGCTTCAAATCCGCCCGTCAATTTACCCCAACCTGCTGTCATCCACTCATAACCGATGTAGACCCGGATGAAGGTCAGCAGCCACATTGCCAATTTGTTTGTTCTCAGCCAGTTGTTAAACATATAAACCACTCCTTAAAAGTATGATTTCTTTTTTATGAAAGCTTCCTTGCCAATTGTCGGATGATGTGCTGAAGTTCTATGATGTTGTTCTTTAGGAAGATGATCATCTCTTTCATGTCTTTATTATAAGTGAAATAAATCACAATATATGTGATTAAAATCACATTCGTGATAAAAATCATAAAAAACTTTTAATTTGTGAGTTGGCAGGGGGAAGTGACAGATGATAAGCGAGAGGGCGAACAGGTGCAATATATAGAGTAGGAGAAACACGGGACAGTGAGGGGAAGATGCGCACTAGGATATGTGGTGGTAAAGCATGGTGTGTGGAGGATTGTGGGAGTAAGCAAATGGGTAGTAAGCAGGTAATTAGTAAGTATGTGTTGCTAAAGCATGTTGTCTGGAGTATTGCTGGAATAAGCAAATGGGCAGTAAGCAGGTAATTAGTAAGTAATGTGGTGGTAAGCATGGTGTCTAGAGTATTGCGGGAGTAGGTTAAATGGGAATAAGCAGGTAATTAGTGAGTATGTGTTGCTAAAGCATGGTGTCTGGAGTTTTGCGGAAGTAGGCAAATGGGCAGTAAGCGAGTAATTAGTAAGTAATGTGTTGGTAAGCATGGTGTCAGAAGTATTGTGGGAGTAGGTTAAATGGGCAGTAAGCAGGTAATTAGTAAGTAATGTGTTGATAAGCATGGTGTCTGGAGTTTTGCGGGAGTAGGCAAATGGGCAGTAAGCAGGTAATTAGTAAGTAATGTGGTGGTAAGCATGGTGCCTGGAGGATTGTGGGAGTAAGCAAATGGGTAGTAAGCAGGTAATTAGTAAGTAATGTGGTGCTAAGCATGTTGTCTGGAGTATTGCGGGAGTAAGCAAATGGGCAGTAAGCAGGTAATTAGTAAGTAATGTGGTGGTAAAGCATGGTGTCTGGAGTATTACTGGTGTAGGCAAATAGGTAGTAAACAGGTAATTAGTAAGTATGTGGTGCTAAAGCATGTTGTCTGGAGTATTGCGGGAGTAGGTTAAATGGGAGTAAGCAGGTAACTAGTAAGTAATATGCTGTAAGAATATTCTGTGCAGACGTGCAGAGTGAGTAAGCAAGCATGGTCAGTAGGTAATTAATAAAGCTAGTAAGTACAAAGCCAGCAAAGAAAATCTAGCAAGCTGTAAGCAGTATGCGCAAAGCAGCATCTAGTACCTGGTGCGTGTAGATAAAGATGCAACGCATTGGGAGATAGCATATCGCTAGGCCGCTGGGTTCGGTGGTGAAATCGTTACTTGGGGCAAAATGGTGATAAGACACGGATGACCGGTACCGGTGGCATCGGTCACCCGTTAGAATTCCTGTAATACGAATATTTTGGAGATTGAACAAAAACGAGCGCCTCGGTACGATGGGGTTACACACGAGGTCATTGCCTCAAAAAGCCCATCCAGGAGGTCGCTCTACTATGAAGTTTAAAGCACAAGATAAGCAAAATCAACTCATTGAAAACATTACCGCTCATCATCTGGTCGTCGGAGTAGACATTGCTCAAGATACTCATGTTGCCCGGGCCGTCAGCTTTCGCGGGATTGCTTTAGGTGCACCGCTGGAATTCGGTAACCATCTTGAGGGTTTCAAGCTATTTGGACGCTGGATCCAGGATCTACTCCAAACCTACAAGCTTAACAAAGTCATTATAGGCATGGAACCTACAGGTCATTACTGGCTGAATCTTGCGCGCTGGCTCTCTTCTCAGCGCATTGAAGCCGTTCTCGTTAATCCCCATCTCGTTAAAAAGAATAAGGAGAACCGTGACAACTCGCCATCTAAAAGTGACCGCAAAGATGCTCTTGTCATTGCAGACATGGTCAAAAACGGGTACTACTCCCCTGTTCGTTTTCATCCAGAAGCCTACGAAGAACTGCGAATTCTCATGGCTAACCGAGACACGGTTACAAAACGGCTCAACAGTGCTGTTAACCAAATTCATCGATGGGTTGATATCGTGTTCCCTGAGCTGCGCCAGGTCTTTAAAACCCTTACCTGTACCAGCTCTATTGCTACGCTCAGACTCTTTCCCTTACCGGAGGAAATTAGTAGATTAACCACAGAAGAGGTTCTTACCGGTTGGAAACAATATGTAAAGCGTCATGCTGGAGTTAAACGAGCGGAACAGCTCATTGAACTAGCAAAATGCAGCATTGGCGCCACGCAGGCACTCCAAGCCTACAAGCTTCATCTGAGTCAACTACTAGAGGAATATGACTTGGCTCAGCGCCAACTTGAACAAATTGAGCATGAACTTCATCTCATCTTGAGGCGTATCCCCTATGCACAGAAACTGCTCGATATTCAGGGTTTGAATGCAACGAGCTTGGCTGGCATTCTAGGAGAAGCTGGAGATCTGAGCGGCTATGTACATGGAAATGCTTTATTACGACATGCCGGCCTCAATTTAACTGAAGCCAGTTCCGGAAAGTGGCGTGGTAAAATGGCGCTTAGCAAACGCGGCCGCCCTCGTCTCCGACGTTTTCTCTATCTCATGACGATGTGCATGGTCATGACCAATCCGGATATTAGAGCCCTGCACCACCATAATGTCGATGTGAAAAAACTCAAGAAAATGAAATCTATAATGAAATTGTGCGGTAAAGTCGCCCGTATGCTTGTTGGTCTGGCCAAAAGCAGTGAAGCTTACGACTCGACTAAAGTGTTTCCGCAAGCAGCTTAAGCAGTTTTTCTCACCAGCTCATGCATTCGCAGGATGACAAGAAGCACGAGGTATCGGGAGATATTAAACAAAAGGGCTCGGACCCGTTCCGTTAGAAAGACCGACCTCCACCCCTTAGTTAGATGTGACGAAGGAATGAAAGGGCTAAGACCCGTTGAGACATGGGAGTGAGAATCACTAGGGCAAAGTGGAGACGTGCATGATATGGAACAAAGTGGGTATTGGACACAACACCCTTGTTCCCGCATGCCCTTTCTACTGTCCCCAGCCACCGACTCCCCTGGATTCTCTTCTTTCATGTTTAGCTCAGGGTGAAATCCTGCGAATTCATGAGTTTGAGTGAGGAAATTGAATCACTTCGAGGGAGTTTATAAAGGTAAGCCAAGCTGTAAGAGGTCGAAGAGAGGAGAAGCATCAACCATTCCTGTTTAGACATGACGTAAGAATTGGTCTCAATTTAGGATCTGAGGAGTCAGCCCCCATTCATATTACTGGGGAAGCAAGCGCCATCCGCTTGATTTATACTTTTGGATTACACCGCCCCTAAACTCCCACATCCCTTGTAAAATCAGACCGCCTGATTCTGCAGAGAGGAAGGGTCACTGCTGATCTTTGCTTTGCGCGTGAATTTATCTTGGAGGTAGGGCATGAGCCAGCGGTCGATCCCGATCTTTCCGCTGTTGGCGGCCGAGAGGATGATCAGGAATTCGAGCAGCAGGAGCTGACCGTTGATGCTGATGGCACCAGAAAAGAGATACGCAGCGTTCATCACGAGCCCCATCAGCGCTGCGAACACAGTGAATGTGCCGAGAATGAGGCCAAGTCCGACGAGGAATTCGCCCAGTGGAACGATGACGTTGAACCATTTGACGCCGGGCAGCGCGGCATGCTTCAGGAATACGGCCCACCAATCCTGAACCGCAGGGTGCTCACCCGTGGATTTGGCGATGGCCCCTTGCATAAATCCGGTCGCATCGAAGCCTCCCGTTAGCTTGCCCCAGCCTGCCGTCAGCCACTTATACCCAACGTACACCCGAATGACCGTCAGCAGCCACATTGCGATTTTGCTTGATTGCAACCATTGAATAAACATCAGCACCACTCCTCCAATGAATAATCATTCTCTTTTTTTGTTTTCAGATTTTTGCGAATTTGAAAATCGTAATCACGACGGAAGCCGAAAAAACAGCAACGATCTATATAATGTCGCATCATAGCAAATTATTCATATTTGCAAAAATCTGTATTTAAATACAGTATTCGCATAGGCTGCGATTTGGCATAGGTTCTTGGCACGAAAAAAAGACGATGGAGAACCGGAATTCTCCAACGTCTTTTTATGGTTGTTATAAGGTTAAGCTGTGCGCTCTTTCAGATGAGTTGTCGGTGCTTTGGGTTCATGATCACGGTGGGTCATTTTATTCCACAGGCCGCGAAGGTAAGGGAGAACCCAACGGTCAAGACCGATTTTACCGGCGTTGGCCGCAGCGACGATGATCAGCACTTCAAGCAGTAACATTTGGGCGTTGGTGCTCACGGTGCCCGAGAAAAGGAACGCGGCGTTCATGACCAGTCCCATCAGGGCGGCGAAGGTGGTGAAGGTACCGAGAATGAGTCCGAGACCTACCAGGAACTCACCGAGCGGGATGATGAAGTTGAAGAGCTTCACGCCCGGCAGTGCCGCATGCTCCAGGAACGCTGCCCACCAGCCTTGGACGGCAGGGTGATCGCCGGTTGCATTGGCAATTGCGCCTTGGAGGAACCCACCAGCGTCAAATCCGCCGCCTGTCAATTTGCCCCAACCTGCTGTCAGCCATTCATAACCGATATAGACCCGGATGAAGGTCAGCAGCCACATTGCAACTTTGTTCGTTCTCAGCCAATGGTTAAACATATAAACCACTCCTTAAATGAGTTTTGATTTTTGGGATTAACGGGTTATAACGTTGTTTCTGATGCGATGTTGTCGATTCTTGTTGCCTTGGGAAGTGATCACCTTCTCTATGTCTTTATTATAAGTGAAAATATTCACATTACACGTGATAAATATCACAAAGTTGTGAACGTTCAATCGAATCCTCCCACTGACTAGATTACTCAATCGTTTTCGTTTTCAGGAGTGCAGGGATTCTCACGCTGTGGTCATTCGATCCGAGGTGCCCGTTTTGAGGGTCAAACTTCAATCATTTTTGATGCTCCGGCTCCAGAAAAGCTCGAAGGGCGCTGCTCAGCGGCACGTCGCGGTGATAGATAAAATACACCACGACCTCGCGGTAGGACTCCGGCAGTGTCATGGCTGCAATGTTTTTCTCGTTGGAAAGCGAAACGGCATTGGACCTCGGGAGAAGCGCTACGCCGAGACCCGAAGCAACCCCGCCTAACACGGCTTCGAGCGAACCGAACTCTATGATTTGCGGATGTTGAACGCCAGCCTCGGCCAGCAGGCGCTCCACTCTGGATCGGTGGGTGCAGCCTGTCGACAAAATAAGCATCGGCTTCTGCAGCTGCTCCTGCTGGCTTGCCGCTCCGGCTTCGGAGATGAGCACCAGTTCCTCATTATACGAAGGGATCTGTTTCAGTAGAGGATGCGTCAAAGGTCCGTACACGAAAGCGCCGTCCAGTTCGCGGTCCAGCACTTGCTGCATCAGCACGCTGGAGTTGCCCGTGGTGAGGGACAGGCTGACCTCGGGGTGACGGGCATAATAGTCGGCCAGGCGTCCCGGCAGATATGCAGCGGCGGTGGATTCAATCGCACCGATTCGTAGCGGTCCCCGCGGCGTATCCTCTGCCTGTACGGATTTCTCCGCTTCATCCAGCAAATTTAAAATTTGACGCGTGTATCCAAGCAGGCGCTCGCCGGCCGGGGTCAGTTCCATCCCACGATTGCTTCGGATAAACAGGGCCGTCTGGAGCCTGTCCTCCAGCTGGCGGATCCGGCCCGTGACGTTGGAGGGAACATACTGCAGGCGTTGGGCCGCCCGCGTAATGCTGCCTTCCTCCGCTACTGCTCGGAATATCCGTAAATCTCCGCTTTCCATTAGTCTCACCTTCCTGACTTCATTCTGACTGAATGCCATATTCATTACTATTCATTTTACATGCTCCGAGGCGAACTATACAATTGAACCTAACATGGCCTACACAAGCCGGAAGAAGGGGAGAGATTCATGTGAAAGCAGCCATTCATCACGGCCGGAGCGGTCTGGACGGACTTCGGGTCGGCAATATGGAATCGAAACAACCGGGTCCCGGTGAGATCCGGGTCCGTTTAAAGACGGCCGGACTCAATCACCGCGATCTGTTTCTGATGAAGGGACGTCATGCGGCGGATGCTCCGCTCATTCTGGGCTCAGACGGAGCAGGCATCATTGATGCCGTGGGTGAAGGAGTGGGGGGTCTGACAGTCGGCACGGAAGTCATCATCCATCCGACGATCGGTTGGGATAACACCGAAGAGGTCCCGGTGGTGCCGCAGATCCTGGGCGGACCCACGGACGGTACGTTTGCTGAAACGGTCGTCATTCCAGCGGACAATGCCTTCAGAAAGCCGACATACCTGACATGGGAGGAAGCGGGAGTACTGTCTTTATCCGCGCTAACGGCCTACCGTGCGCTGTTTACGAGGGCGCATATCAAGCCTGGCGAGCATGTGCTTATACCAGGTATAGGAGGCGGGGTTGCAACCTACGCCATGCTCATGGCCCAGACTGCGGGGGCTGTCGTCAGCGTCACTTCCCGAAGCCAAGCCAAGCTCGAAGAAGCGCGGCGCTATTCTGTGCATAAGGCTTTTTCGAGCAGCGGGGATTGGAGCGAAGAGCTGCAAGGGGAGAAGGTGGACGTGATTCTGGATAGTATCGGTCCGGCTACCTTTCCCCAATACTTGGAAGTGATCAAGCCGAATGGGCGGATCGTCAGCTTTGGGGCCAGCTCCGGCGACGCGGTCGAGGTTCCGCTGAGAGCCTTATTTTTTCCGCAGCTGTCCTGGATCGGTACGTCGATGGGGAGCCGCGAGGAGTTTGGAGAGATGCTTCGGTTCATGGAGGAGCACACCATTGCGCCCCTGATCGACCGGATGTACCCGCTGGATGAGATTCTGGATGCGTTCCGGCGGATGACGGCGGGCGAGCAGTTTGGCAATATTGGTTTGCGGATCGGATGACCATCGGCATCTCGTTTCCCTTCGGAAACTTTCGCGGCTAAATAAATGCATGGAAGCAGGAAGTCTCTTAAAGGCATACATACTATACGTATGCCTTCTAAGAGACTTTTTTATGTCACAAACCGGGTCGTTAAGAACCTCACCATGGTTTGAGTTGGAACTGCTGCCAAGGTTATTCATGAAAGGATTGGATCCCTTCTATATACAGACAAAGCACGGATTTTGTGATTAAATGTAAACTAAAGTTGATTGTCGGTTGGAAATTTTGGGGAAATAGGTTGGAAATTTAGGGTAATAAGTAATGGGAGCGTTCATAGGGGGAAACCATATGTTTAGCAAAGGGTCTTTGTCTTTCCAAAAATTCGCGTGGAGGACAAGCTTAATGTCGATGGCGACAGTTCTTATGCTGTCGGGGTGCGGCGGCGATAAACAGCAGGCGGAGCCTGCTCCGGCACCGGTGGTGGAGGCTCCGATCGAGCAGCCGGTAGAAGTGCCTCAAGAGGAAACGTCCTCTCCATATAAAGCACCGCTGACAGGAATGCCGTTAGAAGCGTCACTGACGCAGCGGCCGCTGGCCGTTATGATCAATAACGCACCGGCGGCAAGGCCGCAGTCGGGTCTGGGACAAGCGGATATGGTGTATGAAGTGCTGGCGGAGGGAGGGATCACGCGACTGATCGGCATTTTCCAAAGCCAGAGCGGCATTGAGAAGATCGGGCCGATTCGCAGCATTCGTCCTTATCTCATCAATCTTGGCGAGAGCTACGGCGGCGTTCTGGTCCACGCGGGCGGCAGCCCTGAAGCTTATAGCATCATCCAAAAGCAAGGCAAGCAGGATATGGACGAGATCGGAAATGCAGGTTCTTATTTTTGGAGAGACAAGGAACGCAAAGCGCCGCATAATCTGTATTCCAGCGACGAGAAGCTCCGTGAAGGAGCGGCCAAGCTTAATTATGGCAACGACGTGAAGGTGCCGCAATATTCGTTCTATTCGGAGCCGACGGCTGCAAGCGGCGAAGGTGCAGAAGGAACGGCGCCTGTGGAGGTTATTTCCGGTGAACCCGGGGAGAAGGTAGAAATCAAATTTTTACTAGACAGTTATGTGGTGGCTTATCAGTATGATGGTTCGTCCAATACGTACAAACGGTGGGTCAATGGATCGCCGCATGTGGATCTTAACGATAATGTCCAGCTTGAAGCCGCGAATGTCATCGTGCTCGGGGCGGATCATAAAGTGCTGGATGATGTGGGCCGACTTTCCGTGAATGTGGAAGCGGGCGGGAAAGCGATGCTGTTCCAGCGCGGAGAGGTCATCGAGGGGCAGTGGGTACGCGCAGCGGGCGATGCGATCCGTTTTGTGAAGGACGGCAAGGAAGTGCCGTTGGTGCCGGGAACGACGTATTTCAATATTGTGCCGAATTCGCCTTCTTTTGAAAGCCATGTGACCATTACGAATCCTTGATGTATAAGAGGTGGATGTTGGATGCATATCGGGATAATTTGCACACAGACGGAGATGTTAATAGGCAAGGGAAATGAAGCGATATCCATGCATCTTCTATTTTGTTAGTTCCTTACATTTTTGAGTGTTACTTTTCTATACACACCCTGCCATGGATGTGATAAGATAGTCAAGGTTGTCTATCTTATAAGGGCGTTCGCGGCAATTTATCGAAAAAAGGGGTTAAGAGTATGAAATTGAAGAAGAAGGATATATTCTTCCAAACGTTGGAGAATATGGCCGATACGGTGGTACAAGCCGCAGATTATTTTTCGCAGCACGTTTCCAATCTTCAAGATGTGCTTGAATTTGCCAATGAAATGAAAAAATACGAGTCCCAGTGTGATACCTATACACATACCATCATCACTGAGCTCAACAAAACGTTTATCACGCCAATCGAACGCGACGATATTATGGACTTGACAACCAGCATGGACGATGTGATGGACGGATTGGAAGCAACGGCATCCCGTTTCTATATGTACAATTTGGGGAAACCTGACGAGTACATGGTACAGTTTGCCGAAATTTTGCGTCAATCGGCTTACGAAATTCAGAAGGCCATTCATTTGCTCTCTCAGAAAAAACTTCTGGCTATTCGTGAGTACACGATCCGCTTGAACGATCTGGAGAACCAAGGCGACGAGCTGCTGCGCATCTGTATCAAGGATCTGTTCGCCACCGTCTCTGACCCGATTCTGCTGATCAAGAAAAAAGAGATTTACGAACGTCTTGAAACGACCACGGACACCTGCGAAGACGTGGCAAATATGCTGGAATCCATCATTATGCGCAACTCGTAAGGGAGTCTTTGAACAATGGATACAACGATGTTAGTATTAGTAATTGTTGTTTTTTTGGCGCTTGCATTTGACTTCATCAACGGGTTTCACGATACGGCGAACGCTATCGCAACGTCGGTTTCGACCCGGGCCCTGAAGCCGCGGGTAGCCATACTGCTTGCAGCGAGCATGAACTTCGTCGGCGCGATGATGTTCACGGGCGTTGCCAAAACCATCGGCGGCAGCGTCGCGGATCCGACCAAGCTGGATAACGGGATCGAGGTTGTTATTGCAACATTGCTTGCAGCCATCATCTGGAACCTGGTTACCTGGTGGTTCGGATTGCCATCATCCTCTTCCCATGCTCTGATCGGGGCATTGGCCGGTGCGGTATTTGTCGGCGCGGGAAGCGACATGCTGAATTATGGCGGATTTAAGGACATCGTATTAGCGCTGATCCTGTCGCCTATCCTTGCGTTTGTGATCGGTTATGTGGTCATGCAGCTGCTGAAGTTCATCTTTGCCAAGCGCAGTCCGCATACGGTGAATAAGGGCTTCCGCACGATGCAGATCTTTACGGCAGCACTGCAATCCTTCACGCACGGTACCAACGATGCACAGAAGGCGATGGGGATTATCACTTTTGCTCTGGTTACTTCCGGTCAATTGACAGAGATGGAAGTTCCGCTCTGGGTTAAAATTTCGGCAGCGACAGCGATGGCGCTCGGAACCTCGGTGGGCGGCTGGAAGATCATCAAAACCATGGGTACGAAAATATTCAAAATCGAGCCGATCAACGGCTTTGCAGCGGACTTCTCGGCTGCATCCGTCATCTTCTCGGCTACGCTGCTTCACTTGCCAATCAGTACGACGCATGCCATTACGTCGGCGATTCTCGGCGTAGGCTCAGCGAAACGCTTCTCCGCCGTGAAATGGTCCCTGGCAGGGCGCATCGTAGTGAC
Source organism: Paenibacillus sp. FSL W7-1332 (assembly GCF_037969785.1). Classification (NCBI taxonomy): domain Bacteria; kingdom Bacillati; phylum Bacillota; class Bacilli; order Caryophanales; family Paenibacillaceae; genus Paenibacillus; species Paenibacillus sp. FSL W7-1332. The sequence continues at coordinate 1,216,536 of NZ_CP150209.1, forward strand.
CTGGTTTATTACGATTCCGATTACGGCCGTACTGGCAGGAGTCATCTTTAAAATTCTTTTCTAAAAACGTAATTACACATAGATCATGGATAGTTGTGGGGCCAATCAGGAATCGATTGGCTTTTTTTATTTTAACGAAACCGAAGGTGCTGGAAGGAGAGCTTATCATGATTCGCACGTTAGCCATTACCCCAAGCTATGAAGCGGTAATCGGACTTCCACTCGAAGAGATTCGAATGGAGGACTATACCTGGATCTGGGTCGATTTCAGTGAGCCGACGCCGGAGGAGGCGCGGATGCTGGATAGCTATTTTCACTTTCATCCGCTGGCGGTGGAGGATTGCATGCACATCCTGCAGCGGCCGAAGCTGGATTATTACGAACAGATGCAGTTCTTAGTCTTACATGCCCTACAGCCGGATACGCTGGGTGTCGTCGAGGTGGATCTGTTTCTGGCACCTTCGTATATTGTCTCATTTCACGAGAAAGCCATGCGCGAAATGGATGAAGCTTGGGACCGCGTGCTCTCGGTCGCCGGCAAGGGACCGCTGGGTCAAGACGGCCCGAGCTTCACGGCCTATACGATCATGGATAAGCTGGTGGATCAGTACTTTCCAAGCTTGTTTGCCATCGAGGATGAGCTGGCCGAGCTGGAAAGCCAGGGGGAGAAGGATTCGGTCGAGGATCTTATGAATCAGGTGTTTGCGCTTCGTTCGAGGCTGCTTCGCCTGCGGCGGACGGTCGTGCCGATGCGGGATCTGCTGTACCGGATCGTGAATTCGCAGCATTTGCAGCACCACGCGCACCATGCTTATTTTTCCGACATATATGACCATCTGCTGAAGCTGGCGGACATGATCGAAGCCGACCGCGAGATGACGGCGGACCTTCGGGACAGCTACATATCGGTGAATTCGAACCGGATGAACACCATCATGAAGACACTGACGGTCATCACGACCATCTTCATGCCGCTTACCCTGATTGCCGGGATTTACGGGATGAATTTCGAGAACATGCCGGAGCTGGAGTGGCATTATGGATACTTCTTCGTGCTCCTTCTCATGTTCGTGCTTGGCGGGGGCATGGTGTTGTGGTTTATGCGCAGAGGCTGGTTTAAATAGAGAGGTTCATTGTTGAGTATAGGTTAACGTGAAAAATGGTGATGCGATTCGTAAGGTAGAGGATGCCAGCCGGGAGTATCTGTCGGCCCAAGTCCCTGCCATGCGGTTACCTATAATGAGGTAAGGTTGTCCTGCATCATAAGGCGAATGCTAAATCGCTATCGTTTCTTGTTCCTTCGTAAGGGGTAAAGGCTTGCAGAGGAGGGACTGCATATGAAACTCAGGCTCAGACCACATCCCAAGAAGCGTTCATCGCATCAACCAGATGAGCCTTTGCGTTCCCGGCTGCTGCGCCGGATGCTTCGCTTGGCTTGGAAACGAAAACGAAAGCTCGCCGTGACGAACCGCTATGAGGTGGGCATGGTCATCAGCGAGATTGCGACCGGCCTGTTGTTCATCACTGGCAGCATACTCATGTTCTATCCCCATATGAAACGGATTCCGACCGTGCTGTATCTGATGGGCAGCATCATGATGCTGCTGCGTTCCGGTCTGCGCGGATCCTATTGGTTTCGGTTAAAATCACTCGAAAGCGCCGAGAATAAAGAAGCCGGTCCCGAAGGGGACTGGACGCGCTGATGAGGATATCATAGGTTGATAAAAGGATATGGCTCCAGTCTTGGGTAACCGACTGGAGCCAACTGCATGATGTATGATGGTTCGGATGATTCCGCCTATGGTGAGTTTTATTAACGTATCTGCTAAACCCATCGAGGCACATATCCTTTGATGATCAGAGGCTGCCGTGTTTTGTGAAACGCACGGTAGGTTTAAAGTTTATCCATTTACATAGGTCAACGACGACGTTTTTTGCCAGAGCCGGATGTTCTGCGCGAGCCGGAGCGGCGTCGGCTTCCCGAGGAACGGCGTCTGCGCGGTTTATATTCGTAGCCGTCTTCATTCTGGTCCGTAAATGCGCTTGGAGAGGATCCGCTGCCGCCTCCGCCTTTCTTCTTGCCGAGAGCGCCTGCAAGCAGAGAAACCATAGGCGCAAGCTGCTGGAAGCCCTGCATGACCTTTTGTACCTTGCCAATGTTGTTGACGATGCCGTCGATGCCCCCCATCCGATCGATGAGGCCTTTGATGTCGCTCATATTATTGACCCCGAGCCCGCCAAGGAGCTTACCTAATCCGCCTCCACCGCCTAGGAGACCTGCCAGACCGCCTCCGCCGGAATTCGTGGATGGAGCTAGAGCCGAAGCTGAAGCCTCCATGTCCGTTACGCCGTCGGTATATGGATATAACGCGGTTTCACCCACATCCGGATAATCGGTGTATGGAGTAATGCCAGGGTATGGCGATGGCGTCTGCGGCAGTGATTCATATTCATTGAGGGAGCGCTGGTTATTCGTGGGTCGGCGGTGATAATAGTGAGAATGACGCGTCATGATATCACTTTCCTTTTTGAGTTAAGATACTATACTGTATGATACGGGCGGGCGATGGGTTTAGGCGGATGTCCCGATTTTCGGGATAGGAGCGGAATCGGGCGGTAGCCCAGGAAGATTTTGGCGAGCGCTGGAGCGGTGAAATGTGCGCGTGTATAAGGGATGCTGCCTCCGGGTAATGGTTGTCCTGTAATGCGTGAAATCGTTAATGCTTGAAAATACTAGTTCCGCTCGGGTACAATGGGAGTGTGAGTGTTATACACAGTAACAATAGGGGATGATCATCCAGTGCAATTAAAGAAGCTAAATGATAAAAGCATCGATCAATTATTCGAAGCGATATTAACCCTGGGCAGTGTGGAAGAGTGCTATGTATTCTTCGATGATCTCTGCACCGTTAACGAAATTCAGTCCTTGTCGCAGCGGCTGGAAGTGGCGCGCATGCTGGGCAAGGGATGCACATACAACCAGATTGAAGCAGAAACGGGAGCCAGCACCGCAACGATTTCGCGCGTGAAGCGTTGCCTGAACTACGGCAATGACGGTTATAAAATGACGCTGGAGCGTCTTGGACGTTAAACTTATGACGAAACCGGGTGTGCTGGTTATTAGTCATGGTTCGCGTGAACAGAAATGGGTGTCGCTTGTGGACGAAGCCGTCCACAGATTGGCGTCCCGTATGGATATACCGGTCGTCTCTTCGTACCTGGAACTGGTAGAGGGCCGTCTGATTCAGGACGGCATCACGGCCTTGGAAGACCAGGGTGTCACCGACATTGTGGTCATTCCTCTATTTGTCTCGTCCGGCAGCACTCATGTCGACGAAATAGCTTATGCTATAGGAGCGAAGGCCGTTCCGGACATGGAGACGGACCTAGCGTTGTTTCAGGTCCGGTCCCGGGTTCATTTTGGCACGCCGATGGACGACGCCCCCGAGATTGCGGCCATGGTATGGGATAAGGTGAGAGAGCTGTCCGTGAACCCGGCGCAGGAGGTTATTCTTCTCGTCGGACACGGCAGCCGGCATGATCTGTTTCGCAGCCGCTGGGAAAAGGGTATTAACTCTTTGGCACAGCGAGTTAGCGAGGTATGCGGAACAAGCGCGGATTATGCTTTACTCAGTCCCGGCGATGTTCGGGACAAGGTGACAGCATGGATGGAGCGCGGCTGCGATGTGATCGTAGCTCCGCTTTTTTTGAGTGAGGGGTATTTTACGGAGAAGGTGATACCTGATCGGCTCGAGGGGCTGGATTGCCGATATTCCGGCAGAACCTTGCTTCCGCACCCGCTGCTGCCGCAGTGGATGGAGTCGCAGGCCAAACTTCTTCTTCTATCCTTGAAATCATAAGTAGGTGGCGTATCGTTAATGAGAAATGCAAGGTTAATCTATAACCCAACCTCCGGCCGGGAGGAAATGAAGCGTCGGCTTGCTGATATATTGCACCGTCTGGACAGTGCTGGCATCGAAACCTCCTGTCATGCAACGACCGGAGAGGGGGATGCGACCCGTGAAGCGGCGGATGCCGTGGAGCGCGGATACGATCTTGTGATCGCGGCCGGCGGAGACGGTACGCTCAATGAGGTCATCAACGGGATGGCCGGCAGGGATAACCTCCCGCCGCTCGGTATTTTCCCGCTGGGCACAACAAACGATTTTGCGCGGGCGCTCGGCATCTCGAAGAACTGGGAAGAGTACTGCGATCTGGTGATTCGGGGCGAGACGCGTCCGATTGATGTGGGCAAAGCGAATGATCGCTACTTTATTAATATCGCGGGCGGCGGTACGCTGACTGAGCTCACGTATGAGGTGCCAAGCAAGCTGAAGACGATGATCGGGCAGCTGGCGTATTATTTGAAGGGGATCGAGAAAATGGTCAGCCTCGCGCCGCAGGAGCTCATCATCAACGCCAGCGGTCATCCGGCGATCCATGACGAGTTCATGGTGTTCCTCATTGCCAACAGCAACTCGGTCGGCGGCTTCGACAAAATCGCGCCGGGCGCGAGCATCGACGACGGCCTGTTCGATGTCATTGCGCTGCGCAAGTGCAATCTGGCGGAGTTCGTGCGCGTGGCTACGCTCGCCCTGCGCGGCGAGCATATCAACGACAAGCGGGTCGTGCATTTCCGCACCGACTATATGGAGGTCGTCTCTCCGGGACCGGTTCAGCTGAACCTGGACGGCGAGTTCGGCGGCGTTCTGCCGGGCACGTTCCGTGTCCTGCCGCAGCATTTAAGGATTTTTGGCTGAGATGGTGGATGGTAGAGAGGCGGAAGGCATGGGGCGCGCGTAAGGCGGGATAGCTGCTGCCGATGGCTCAGCGTGGACTGATCACATTAGCGATGGATAGGCGATTGGGGCGATGGGCCATGGAACGAGAAGGAACAGGCCGAGAATCGCCGCTTAGGCTCCAGGCTCTTGTAAGTAAATGATTGGATTTGCAGGCTGAATGGATTGAATAACATACGAGGCTCCCGTATAATGATGGACGTGAGCTTGTGCGCTAAGCTCCCTTGGGGGAGCTTTTTGTTGTTTAAGCGAATGAAGGTTAACGGAAGATCACCCGCTTCGATTATGGATGGTGTTCCGATGGGGAATATAGAGTGGTAAGGGACAAGTTGAACGGAAAGAAGTGAACAGCACATCATGAAAAAGAACCGCAAGGGAAGCGACACGCGCCGCAGCGGCAAGCCGGCGGCTTCGGCGGCCCTCCTGGATCTGCCGGTGGCGAAGAACGACGAGGTCGTGATCGATATTATAGGAATGAACCATGACGGGGAAGGGGTCGGCCGTGCCGACGGCTACACCTTGTTCGTTCAGGGCGCCCTGCCGGGCGAGAAGGCCCGGGTGAAAGTGCTCAAGACTAAGAAGCAGTATGGCTACGCCAAGCTAATGGAGCTGGTTGAACAGAGCCCAAACCGCATCGCGGCCCCGTGCCCGATCTACGACCAATGCGGCGGCTGCCAGCTGCAGCATATGAATTATGCCGGTCAGCTGGAGTGGAAGCGCCAGCTGGTGGTGGACAACCTGGAGCGGATCGGGAAGCTGCGGGTGGTGCATGAGGCGGAAGATGTTGGAGCGACGCGTGCGGGCGATGAGCGGAGTGGCACAGATGGTGGAGGGGACATTGAGAATTCTGAAACCAACGGGGCGAATCCTGCCGTGTCCGGCGTTGATTCAGATCATCAGGGGGTCCTCGTGCGTCCGACACTCGGTATGAGCGAGCCTTGGCGCTATCGCAACAAGTCCCAGGTGCCTATCGGGGTAACGGAAGGCGGCCTGGTCGGCGGCTTCTACGCCCGTGGCAGCCACCGGATCGTGGACATGGAGACGTGCCTCATCCAACACGAACAGAACGACGAGGTCGTCAGCCGCGTTAAAGCCATCGGGCGGAAGTTAGGCATTACCGCGTACAATGAAGAGACGGGCCAAGGCCTGCTTCGTCATGTGGTGGTGAAGATCGGTTTTGCTACCCGGGAGATGATGATTGTGCTCGTCACGAACGGCGAACGGATTCCACGCGTGAACGAATGGATCTCGGCGATACGTGAAGAGCTCCCTGCCGTGGTGAGCGTTTGTCAGAACGTGAACACGCGCAAGACCAACGTTATTTTTGGGGATGTGACCCGCGTCCTGTGGGGGCGTGAGGTTATCCATGACTATATCGGAGATGTGAAGTTCGCGATTTCGGCGCGTTCCTTCTATCAGGTGAACCCTGCCCAGACCGAAGTGCTGTATGGCAAGACGGTGGAGTATGCCGGATTAACCGGGGAAGAGACCGTGATCGATGCGTATTGCGGCATCGGGACGATATCCCTATTCTTGGCGCAGCATGCCAAGAAGGTGTATGGAGTCGAGATCGTGAAGGAAGCGATCGAGGATGCACGTGCCAATGCGGAGCTAAACGGTATGACGCATGTGGAGTTTGAAGTCGGTGCTTCTGAGGATGTGATTCCACGCTGGAAAGAGCAGGGAGTTGAGGTGGATGTGATCGTGGTCGATCCACCGCGTAAAGGGTGCGATCCGCGCCTGCTAGAGACGATTCTTGAGATGAAGCCTGAACGGGTGGTGTACGTGAGTTGTAATCCAAGTACGCTGGCAAGAGATTTGCGGGTGCTGGAGGATGGCGGGTATCGGACGGTGGAGGTAACACCGGTGGATATGTTCCCGCATACGGTGCATGTGGAGTGTACAGTGTTACTAAAATGGAAGGGGCAGGATTAGTCCTACGCCCCTTGTTGTTCCAACGTCCTTACGGATTGAGGACGTGAAGTATTGTAATGTATGGCTTTGATCGATTCGCCTTCATTGACTTCGATTTTTTGTATTAGTTTTTGAAGTACCTGCTTCAAGACTTGTTCATCGTCAATGTCAAGTTCGGTGAAGCGGGATATTTGCTTCCTAAAGGCACGGAGTTGTTCTTCCGTGTCTTTTTTTGTTTCAAGTAGACTTTCAATCTCTGCCTTTCTTTGGGAAAGCCTACCTTGTTCCGCTTGGATATGTTCATTCTGTGCTTTGAACTGTACTATACCGATAACTTTTTCTGAGTAGAGTTCCAAAAGGTTTTTAAATTCATTGTTAAGCTTCTTCAGCCTTTTTGTAACGCTGGAAAGTTCTTTCAAGTGTTTTGCATGCTGTTCATTAGCCTTTGTGTTTGCCGCCCCATAGAGCCTTTCTAGCTTGATGTTGTCAGTAATCAGTTCCTTAAGGTCATCTTTAACCACTTGCAGTAAATTGTCGTATCCAATGATATGAGAGGAACAGTAAGATGTTGAGTGCTTCACATAGCCAACGCATACATAAGCTCCGCCGCTCTTTTTTCTTCTGTCTTTACGAAAGGTCATACCCTTACCGCAATCAGCACAGACGGCAATGTGAGCAAATAAACTTTCACTACCGTTACTATTGTTCCTGCCTTTTTTCTTCATCTTCTCCAATACGGCTAAGTGCTCGTTCATTGTGATAATGGAAGGATGTGCATTTTCATGAACTATTTGCTCGCTAGGGTCTACACGTCTACGCTTCTTGGAGATGAAGTCTCTTGTCTCTTCACGATGATGTACAAGAGTGCCTGTGTAGACAATGTTTTTGAGGATGACACTTACGGAGCTTTGATTCCATAGTGTTCCTTTGTTGCCACCGCCTGATACAGTTCTAGGGGTTGGAATACCTCTGCTTATGAAGTAATTACTGATTTTGTACATACCCCAATCCTGATACAGATAGAGGTCAAACATTTCCCGAACAATAGGGGCATAGACCTCATCAAGTACAAGCTTCTTTCCATCACGCTTGTAGCCAAATGCAGGTAAAGAAGCCTTGTAGACTCCTTCTCTTGCACTCGCCCGCAATCCGATCTTAATGCGCTCGGATAACTTTGCACTCTCTTCTTCAGCTAGTACCGCCTTCAAGTTGAACATGAGTTTGCTAGTGCTTGTTGCAGTGTCGTAATTGTCTTCAGGCAAAATTAGACGTATGTCCATAGACTCAATTGCATGGGCGGTCTGTAAATTTTCTACAGTGTTTCTGCCTAGCCGAGATACTGATTTTGCAATCACAACGTCAAACTTCTTCTTTTTTGAATCTTCTAACAGTCGCTGAATTGCTTCCCGATTGTCTCTAGTCGCCCCGCTGATACCATCATCAATATATTGATTTGAGATAGTCCAACCATTTTGGGCGGCTAAGCTTGTAGCGTATGAAACTTGGTTCTCTAAGCTGTTCTTTTGAGCATCTTTTTTCGTGCTCACTCGGGCATATATTGCAACTCTCATTTGAGTACCATCCCTTCTGTTTCCGTTTCAGAAGGAATAGCATCTGCTCTAGTCTCATCGTATGGAAATACTAGTATTTTGTCAATTTGAGCACGCATCACTGATAGTAGAATGTCCTCAAGATTGGACGTACCTATAAATTCTCTTTGAATGTTCATCGTCATCAACTCCCTACTATTTGTGGTCGCTCCATGAAAGGGAAAAGGTGCGAACAAAATAGGAAGGCAGTAAAGAGGGAATTGGAAGGTTTTTTCGAATAGTTCTAAATATCTACAAACATTCATCAGTAGGATTCAAACGAAGTGCAACGTGATAATAGAACTACATTTAATCAGCCCAATAGATCAACGTCTGCTCAAGTTAACAGGGGCTGTTAGCGGTCAATCTAGGACGGCTAGTCTCCAAGTAAACAGAACTGTCAGTCAAGCAGAAGGAACGGGGAGTCAATCGAACAGTACAAATACTGTAAATGCCGTTACTTGCCGGAGGTGCAAGTCACAGCAAGTGGTAGCTAATAAAAGAGGGTACAGCTTCGCAAACTTGTTCAAGACTCTGGGTATTATGATTCTTTTTGGCATATTGATTATTGTATCGAGCTACCTTTTCTCTTTGTACAGTGTGAGCGATGGTTCAAGAGCTTTTATGCAAATATTCATTGCATTAGGAGCTATCTTTTTTTTCTTTCACTACCAGTAAGTATTTTAGTTGGATTCGGAGGAAGAAGTGAGATTGTTAACGGTTGTATGAACTGTGGTTTCAAGTGGAGACCTGCTATGAGGAAGTGAAATATTGGTGGGGGTGGATCAATATTTGATATACCCCCACTAAATCATTGTGACATGAGGGAGTTACAATACTCTTACGAAATGCAGAATATTCTCTATAATAAAGTTGTGAGAGGTTCAGAAGCCCGTAGGCTTCCATCCATCACTTTTGGTTAGTGGTCGCTCCCTGTGCCATCAGGGGCAATGAGCCGTCTTCTGTGTCAGCAGAGGCGGCTTTTCTACATAATAAGGGATGACAAAAGGAGTACAAAAGGAGTAAGAAAGGAGTACTAATTGGTGAAAAAGTAAGATTTAAACTAAAGAAGAATTAAAAAGGGTTACAAATGGAGTATAAAAGGGTTAAAAAGTACTTTGATAAGAAGGTGGGGCAAATTTTGATGTACCCCATCAACTTTATTGTCAGCAACTTTATAGAAGGCGAGCGTAGCGATGCCTATGGAGAAGACCGAGCGTAGCGAGGGATTCCACATCATTACAGTATTTTATTATTGGTGGGGTAGCCCTCCGCTTCGCTTCGGTCTACTCCCACGGGCTTCGCTGTGCTCGCCCTATCTCTTTGATTCAAATTCAAAGTAGAACAGATGGATAAGGAAACTTTACTCCCCCCTTTGGGGGAAGAGCAAAGGAAACAGATGGATTGAGGTTTCCTACATGACATCAGACGTGCTCAGGTACGGCTTTACCACGTTTATATTAAATATAAGTCTGTCATGACTCCCTCGCCTTGCGGCGACCGTGACGGGCTACAAAAGTAGAATCTGAGAGGTGCAATAATCAGTTGCAAGTTTTTCCCTGTACCGTGTGGCACTCGTACCAATAGTACAGGGTAATGCTCATCTAAAGAGCGAACCATCGACTGATTTAATGTCGAGCCAGTATTTTTACGTGTTCTCCTGTAACCACGTGTGTAGCCGATATGAAGTTTCAGGTTCATTATGACCAATATCTTTATCTATATACCTACTATTATGTAGCCCACCAACAAAATGGCGGGTCAACTCTACCGATATTTCACCTTACTAAAGTCATCCAACGTTTCACAATCGAAAAATATTAGTAAATCGTCCTCATGTATGCGGTAGGTGTACATCGACTGTATACCGTCACTAGAAGACCTGTAGCAAGGTATCTTTTTAAAGTCACAGTATCGTTTAATTTGCTGTGGGCTACATCCAATGGAACGAGCCACACGCTCGCAAGTCCATGTCTTCATACCCACCAACTCCGTCCATGCGAACGCATATAAAACTGGTGAAGCTCTGTCTCAGGAACTCTTACGGTTGTTCCCGCCAAGTGCACTGCCAATAGCTTACCTTCATTTATCCATTTTCTAACTGTTTTTTCGTCAATGTTGAACATCTCTGAAATTTCATTAACTGTGTAGTGTCTTTTGTCAATCATTGACCTCACCCCCTATATTATGATTTTTAACGCTTCTTGCATTAACCTTGTAAATACCCTTTTCCATCTGTGCTTCCAATTTGCCCGCCTGAATGAGCCGATGTACGGCGGCTTCAGTGCGAAGTCCTAGCTTGGTCATCGTCTCCTTAACCGTAAGGCTTCCTAAACGCTTTTGAGAAGGCTTAGGGATATCCTGAAGAATAATACCGCTTCGAGTAGCGTACTTCTCAAGACTGTTCAAGATTATTCGTGTCTTGCCGTTTTCAAGTTTGCTTTGTTCTAAATAGCTATACTGACATAGCCGTAAAACCTCCGTTTCTGTCATGCCTAGCATTGTGCTGGCTTCAGTGAGTGATACTGCTTTGCTGTTAATTATCATTTCAGTTACCTCCTGACGTGTCATCAAAGATAAACTTCCTAAGTACCGCTTGAGAGATACGAATAGAACCGCCGATTTTGATAGCATCAATAGTTCCATTATTAACCAATCGGTACACGGTGTTGTAAGAAAGACCCAATATATCTTTGGCTTCTTTAATAGAAAACATCTTTTCCAAACTCTTCACCTACCTTTGTTCATTTGATATCAATATAGGTTAAATCTGGTTAAGATTAACATCAAGTATGTACAAATGATAAAGACGAACTATGTGCAAAGAGCCATTCTTTACATAACACGGACAAAGCAAAGATAAGGAAATCGAAGGCTTAAACGAAGGTATCTAGGAAAAATTAGTAATTAGGGGCGGTAGCACTTATGAATTATAGGGGGACTTTCTAAAGCATATTTTTGATAGAAAGACAGGTATATTAGCTAGATTCATGTTAATAATAAACTCACACGCTCCTTGTTTTCGCCCCGCCGATATGGTTGGGGCTTTCTTTGTGTGTATAGAAGATATTCGCTAAACTTTCAAGCGGATTCGATAAGCCTTCGTCAGTACTGGGTATGTATGGAAAATATAGAGCTAATATCTTAAGAAATTCGGGGCGAGTAGTGTGGTAGGTTTTCTTGGATTTTTTCATCCGTTATTTCAATTTTGATAAGACGTGTTGAAGAACTTGCTTCAATACTTACTCATCATTTAGCAAAGCGGTAGACTTGCTTCTTAGAGGCATGGAGTTGTTCTTCCGTGTCTTTTTGATATCTAAAATACTCACCCCAAAACTTTGATAAAAAAGCTATAATAATCTTATACTAACTACTGGATAGGGTCATACCGAAGAATGTTTTCGATATTTCATGAGAAAAGGATATTACCAAGTAATTATCGAAATTTCATATTGGTTGTAAAATCCTAGAATTTTCGAATTGAATTGGATTTAGAACCTAACTGATTAAGTTTCTATATATTGATGAGAAGAGGCAAACTTTATGAATCGAAGTGAATATTTCAATTACATAGAAGAAAAATTACAAGTCCTGGCATATCGCATTGAAAAAAGAGGACGATTAAATATTCTAGATTTAAACATTTATTCCGAATCCTTTTTTGCTGATTTACTTAATTTGCTTTTTAATTTTAAATTAGTAAACCTAAATGTACTTAAGCAAAATGTCGAAGGTATTGATTTAGTAGATATTAATGGGAAGATTATTGCACAAGTTTCTTCCACGTGCACGAAGCAGAAAATTGAAGGCTCATTAAAAAAGAAAATATTTCTGAAATATCAGGGCTTCACATTTAAGTTTGTTTCTATTGCAAAGGACGCGGGAAAGCTAAGAGAAGGAAGTTTTACTAATCCACATAAAGCCCTTTTCTCGCCTGCTGACGATATCATTGATATTGGAATTATATTAAATGTTGTTTTAAATATGCGAATTGAGAAGCAAAGAGAAGTCTACGAATTTATAAAAAAAGAACTAGGAAAGGAAGTTGATGTAGTAAAGGTTGATACTAATCTTGCAACTATTATCAACATATTAGCTAGTGAAAATTTATCTAGTAATATAGAGTCGCCTGAAATCAATTCTTTTGAGATAGATAAGAAAATTGAGTTTAATGATCTCTTAGATATAAAAGAAACAATAGATGATTATAAAATCTACTATCAGAAGTTGGATGAGAAGTATGCGGAGTTCGATAGAGAGGGTGCGAATAAAAGTTTATCGGTTTTTCAGATTATCAAGAAGCAATATATTCTATTGCAAAATGGAGAAACTAATCCCTGTGACCTGTTCTTTGGTATAATAGATAACGTTATAAAAATTATATTAGAAAGCAAAAATTATAATGAAATTCCGTATGAAGAGCTTGAAATGTGCGTATACATTTTAGTGGTAGATGCATTTATTAGATGTAAAATTTTTAAGAATCCGGAGGGATATAGTTATGTTGCTGCCGGATAATATACATCCTACCCTTAGTATTTATTACAATGGTTCAGTAGTTATAAAGGTATTAAAGCTAAAGGCAAAACAGCAAGTATTCGAGCTTTATCAAGAAGTAAAAGATAGAAATGACATGTCTTTTTCGACCTTTATGCTTACTTTAGATTGGCTATATTTAATAGATGTGGCTACAGTGAATGAAGATGGATGGGTGGAATTATGTTCATAAAAAAATTAATAATATTGAATCAAGAGGGTGTTATCAGAGAACTCAATTTTCACTCTGGAATGAATCTAATCATAGATGAAACCCCTACCTCTGATGGTAAGCAAACGGGTAATAATGTTGGTAAGACGACTGTATTGAAACTGATTGACTTTTGTCTGGGAGCTAGTCCAGCAATTATCTATACAGATACTGAGAATAAAAAGGAAGTATATGGACTGGTTAAAGATTATCTAGTAGAACAAGAGGTTCTTATCAAATTGGTTTTAGTCGAAGATTTAAATGATGAAACTTCAAAAGAAGTAGTAATCGAAAGGAATTTTCTCTCTCGAAAGCGGAATATTCGAAAAATAAATGGTATTCCTGTACTTGATAAAGAATTCGAGGGTAAGTTACAGGAGCTCCTTTTTCCTAATCATACAGCAGATAAACCAACTCTTAGACAAATAATATCTCACAATATAAGATACAAAGACGAAAGCATCAACAATACAATAAAGACTCTAGATAAATTTACATCTGATGTAGAATATGAGACATTATATTTGTTTTTATTAGGCTGCACCTTTGATGAAGGTGCAAAGAAACAAGTACTGGTAGCAAAGATAAAACAAGAAGAACTGTTTCGTGAAAGATTAGAAAAGAAACAGACTAAGTCAGCATACGAAATTGCATTGTCTATGATTAATGATGAAATTGATGAACTAAATAAAAAGAAATCCAATTTCAATTTAAATGAAGATTTTGAGCAGAACATGGAACAGCTCAATTTAATTAGATATAACCTTAACAAAACAAGTTCAACGATTAGCAAAATGAAAATCCGTAAGAATCTCATTGAGGAAGCTAAGAAGGAAATGGAGAATAGTGTTGCTTCGATTGACTTAAAGCAACTTGAAATACTGTATGCGGAAGCAAAAATTAATGTCACAGGAATCCAAAAGACATTTAAAGATTTGGTGTCTTATCATAACAAAATGCTAGTAGAGAAGGTTAAATTTATTACAGCAGAGTTACCCACATTAACAGAAAAAATTCATGCAGAGGAACTTCAAATTAACTCGCTTTTAAAAAAAGAAAAGGATTTGTCCTTAAAGATTTCCAAAGGCGATTCATTTGAAGAACTTGAAAAGATTATTATTGCATTAAATGAGAAGTATCGTACTAAAGGAGAGTACGAAAGTATTATTTCGCAGCTAAATGAAGTCGATACTAACATTGATGCATTAAAGAGTGAAATAAAAACTATTGATGATTTTTTGTTTTCAGATGACTTTGAGAATGTACTCAAACATCAGCTTAAAAAGTTCAACAAACACTTTTCAGCTATTTCATTCGAACTCTATGGAGAAAAATATGCACTTAAATATGATAAATCCATAAATAAAAATAAACAACAATTCTATAAATTTAGTGCGTTCAATGCTAATATGAGTTCTGGAAAAAAACAAGGTGAAATATTATGTTTTGATTTAGCATATATACTTTTTGCTGATGAAGAAGGACTACCTTGTTTGCACTTTTTGCTTAACGATAAAAAGGAACTGATGCACGACAACCAATTAATTAATGTGGCAGACTTTGTTAAAGATAAAAACATTCAATTGGTCGTTTCAATTTTAAAAGATAAACTCCCTGAAAGCCTTCTTGAAAAAGCACATGTAATAGTTAAGTTATCACAGGAAAGTAAATTATTTAAGATTGAACAGAATTAGTTAGTATATATCTTCAATTAATGATTAGATTAGGAGAACACTGTCTTAAGTGCTTTCCTTCTCGTTGCAATGTATCTCTCGAATAAGAATTACATGAGAAGATACTGTTCCATCTGAAACAAGCTTTTGTTTTCACTTGCTACCCAACACATGTAGAAAAAAATATATTGCTTTTACACAAGTAGTTCTAATGAATTTTATTCATATTAAAAACCTAAGCGTATTAGTTCCGCTTAGGTTTTGCTTATGTGTCTGATAAATTAAAAAAGACATCATAAAAAAACGATTTGGGTAGGATGTTCAAAGCTATGAACTAATATTAGTCTCTTAAGCTTGTTGAAAAATGTGTTTTAATAAACTAATTAAATTTCATTTTTCTATGTGATTCGTAGAGAAAGATTCATACTCAAAAAGGAGATCATTCATGTCATATTTAATATTTTTAGACACAAATATAATTTTCAATGATTTCTTTTTCAAATCCTCGGATATGAAAAAGTTACTTAAATATACTCGACATGAACCAGTAGATCTTTGTATTACAAAGTTCAATTATAATGAAATAATAAAAAAATACAAAGATGAAATTAGACCGCTTGTTAAAAAGGTGAAGAGTACAAAAAGTGAACTATTAAAACTTGAGGCATCAGAGATTATTGATTTTGAGAGTTTAAAAGCTGATAAAATAACTTTAAAATACAAAGAATTCTTAGATAGAACAATTAAAGAAAATTCAATAAAGGTAATTGATTATCCTATTTCTAAAAATATTACAGAAACTATTTCTAATAAATACTTTAATAATATAAAGCCTTTTGATGAGAATAAAATTTCTTTTCAAGATGCTATTATATGGGAAAGTATTGTTGAGTATTGCAATATTAATGAACCAGATAATGTAGCGTTTATATCAAGCAATCATAAAGATTTTGCTAATAAAGATCTAAAAAGTATTCATGAGGATTTAGCTGCTGATATACAAGATTTAAATTACTATAATTCATTATCAGTATTCTTAGAAAGTGAAGAAGACAATTTAAAAGATTATTTTACTGACAATTATGAGTGCGACAAAGAATTGTTAGAAGATGAACTAAAAATATATTTTGAGAGAAATGATTGCCTTCAAAATACTGTTGATGATCTGCTAATGAATACTGAATTTGAGGGGGATTATTTTACTGGCTGGGGTACTGATGCTTTCATTGATGACTACATAATAACTTTGAATGAAACCACTCTAGATATTGAAGAGAATGCAATTTTAATATCTTTTTATATTGAAATAGAGGTGAGTTTTAGTATTGAGACAGTTGATCCTTCATATGACAGAGGAGATCCTGGTGATGGTATGATTTCAGAGGGGAGCAGTACAAGTATATTGATACAGGGTAATATTACGTATTTGTTAGATAATCAAGAGTTTATAGATTATGTTGAATTGGACATTGAATTTAATTAAAATGCATGAAAAAGAAAATTCGTTCATTCCATATCGTGTGGAGCAACGGTAACTTCTCGAATAGAAATATATGGAAAATTTTGACGGATTTGCTCTTCACACACTCGCCACAACACTGTTTTTATTGTAATAGATTGATCACTTTATCAAATAACCCGTGTGGCTCGGTTTCTGAGCATTCATAAAGTTTGTCTCTGTAGGTATTTTTTTCGATTCTCTCAAGTGCTTGGCTGTTAGTAGGGGAATTTCTAGTTTATTTATCTCATAATAGAATAGAGCGTTGAGCACTAATTTCGATACCTTGCGCCCCACCGAGAGGTTGGGCTTTCTTTGTACTTACAGAAGATATTCGCCAAAATTTCAGGCGGGTATGATAAGGCTTAACGTCAGCTCAGGTGTTATGAATAGTTCATAAGGCACTGGGGGGGATAATAAAAGAGCGACTGTTGTCAGCCGCCCCTTCAGTGAGCAAATGCTATTCCTGTAACTTGTTTTCACTGTCTACTCAACACATGTGGAGAGTGTGGCGGTGTTGATGAGGGATTGATGTAATTAGCAATCAAAGTTTGCCCAAAGCCTAAAAAGTCTACCTAAAGCCTAAATAGTTTGCCTAAGAGCTGAACGAAAATCAGGGATCCACTCCTGTTTTTCCTCGGCTCTTTTTTCTGCTTGATGGGGAAGAAACACTCCATACTCCTTGATAAACCAGGTTTTTCCTCCGATTTTCCCTCTGACTATCTAAGCACTGTCCCAAGAGTTTCCCTTTTGTTTACTACTGCCATTAGGCAGACTTTAATTGCTTTTCTTGCACCCGATTCTCCCCGTCTAAGTCTGTTTTTCTCCCGTTCTTATGCAAACTTTAATTGCCCAAGAAATTGGGGGGAATGGGGGAGGAAGGGCTGAGAAGCCTTGTGGTGTAAGGATTAGTGAAACGGTGCATGTGGGAGGATTTTAGGTAAACTTTTTTTGCTAATGACATAGTAGTGATATCAATAGGGATTACACGGAATATAGGATGATTTTAGACAGGGATCAGGGAAATAAAAAGCATCATGCTTGTGGTGCAAGTAAGGTACTGAGAAAAATGGACTCAAAATTGGAGTCCAATCTCTCCAAATAACCCAGTCTACCTCATGTTGTAGAGAGCAGGGATTTTACAGATAAAAAAACTTCTCTTGGGGGGCAATTAACCACGGATGTTCTAAGTAATGATGACCATGAGGAGTATTTAAAAAAGAGTTCGACTGTGGAGATGTAAATGCAGATTTGTTCAAACGAATAATTAACGTTTATTTCAATAACGACCCTGACCTTGTCATGTTGTTTGCCAAATGAGAACTTAACGTTTTTATGTACGAAGTAGAGGGTTATTGGTGTAAATTAGAGAATTTAGAAGTGTGCATTAATTAATAGGATGGAGAGTGATAAGGTGAATTATTATGCAGAGAGAAAGAATATGTTAGACAAGGATTTCTCACTGAGCCTTGTAGATCTTAAAAAGTATTTTTATCAAACATACAAGTATTTCGATGATAAGGGTTTTTTTACTGTTGCTTTTTATGGTGTTACAAAAGAAGAAAGATATCATGGAAGTTACCAAGTCTTAGCCCCAACAATGTCCCCATCACCAGAGATTTTTTTTATCAACCACTTGAACAGCACAGATATTTTACCTATTTTGGATAACTACGAGTATTATAAAGAAGCTGAACTTTTCACTATTATAGAAATTCTGTATGACCACATCGGATATTATGACTTTGAAAAAGATCAGGTTATAATGGAAGAACCGAAAAACGAGTTCGCAACACACATCAATAATTTATTAAAACGTTATGATAACGGATATTATTTGGACGAGAAGCATGGTTTCATTATGGAACAGCCCAATGAAGCTTTAAAGGAAATGATGCACAGCGAAGTCCCTGTATCGATGGCGGAAAATGTATATGAACAATTAACAACAGCTACGAAAATGTACTACCGATTTGATTCCAATTTAGAACAAAAGAAAAAAGCAATAAACATCTTAGCGGATATTTTAGAGCCTATTCGTAATGAACTAAAAGATCTTTTAAACGATGAGTTTAATATCCATAAGAATGACCACGATAAACTTATTTTCGGGGTAGTTAATACTTTTCAAATTCGGCATGACAATGATAAGCAGTTCAAGGAATATAGTAAACCAATCTGGTATGATTGGATGATGCATTATTATTCAAGCGTAATCTTAACATACTATAGATTAATCCAGAAATCTCAAGATAAAATCAGTTGAGCACAAGCCCTTCCATTGTACTTTAAATGGAGGGGCTATTTTTTCACAAAGTCGGCCGACAAGAAAAATTAGTATACCACTAAGTCGATCGAATTTCAGGCATTCCCCTGTGTTCACTCGGCTTTACTTTTCCAACACATTCCGGCGCAGACCGTAATCTTCTGCCGCTGATTCAGGCCCTCGATTTTGCCCATGATGCAAAATAAAAGTTAATAGAATTTACAATCCTACTGCCAGCGGCAGAGATTTATACTGAAAACGTGCCTTTTCGGAATATTTTACGTACCATATACCTATAAGGTGCAGGACAATATTACCATTTGTCGAATCAATAAGAATAATAGGTTTTTTTGTATCTCAGGGATATTGACTAAACTTCAACCGAGATTTTCCATCGTCGAATTCAAATAAAATCTTTCTATTTAGCAGGGGAGGATGTTTTATGTGGGCAGATAATGCTTCCAAGATAGATATGCTTTCTTTTGAACCATATGCTGAATTATTGCACGAAATGGCACTAAGCGAGCGAATAAATCCATTAACAATCGGGCTTTTCGGTAACTGGGGAAGCGGGAAGTCTACGGTTTTAAACTTAATTGACAAAAAGATTACAGCAGAAACAAATAAAAATGTCGTGTCCATCTTTGTTAACGCATGGATGTTTGAAGGGTACGATGATGCAAAAACTGCATTGATGGAAGTGATTTTAAGAACACTTGAAGACAATAAAGGCATCAAAGAAAAAGTCGGAGGAGCACTCAAAAAGTTAAAAGATAGAGTGGATTGGTTTAGATTAGGGGGATATGCATTAAAAAAGGGGACTCCTTTACTTCTAAGTGCGGCATTCGGAAATCCTATACCAATTTTGTTGGAAGGTTTAAAAACAATAATTCCCAAAGACCAGAGTCAGGCCGAAGAGAAAATTTCTCAATTACTTGAAATGAAAGAGTTTCTTAAAGATCTTCCCGAAGATAACGTTGTTCAGAATATCAGAAAATTTCGTGAAGAGTTTGAACAGATGATGGATGATTCGGGATTAGATAATTTAGTCATCATTATTGATGATTTGGACAGATGTAGCCCAGATCGCATAATTGAAACAATGGAAGCAATTAAGCTATTTTTATCTGTGAAAAAGACAACTTTTATAATTGCAATTGATGAAGATGTTGTGAGTTACGCAGTACAACGAAAGTACCCTAAGATAGATGACGCCTCACTTGATATTTCAAAGGATTACATAGAAAAAATTGTTCAAATGCCTATTAAGATACCTGAGTTATCGGATATTGAGGTGAAAAATTATCTACTGCTCTTAGTTTGTGAAATGTTTCTTGGAGAAGCCCATTTAGATAGGTTGCTATCTGGATTGAAGGAAAGAAAAGTGTTTGTAAAAGGGGAGATTATAAGTCAGGAAGAAATTCGCTCAATATTAGAAAATGAAGGAAATGCTTTAGATATAGTTTTTAAACCAGGTCATAATAAAGAAGATTTTGAAATGCAGTTGGATGTGTTCGGAAGAGTGGCAGATGTTATTTCGACTACATTGAAAGGAAATCCGCGTCAAGCAAAAAGATTCATAAATACCTTTTATGTAAGGAAGAAACTATCAGAGATTCAAAGTCTTGAACTTGATTTAGGGATACTTGCTAAGTTAATGGTTCTGGAATACACCAATCTTGATCTTTTCAGAGAGATGTATTCGTGGCATATAGCAAATGAGGGATTTGCCAGAGAACTTGCACCGTTAGAAAAGTTTTCTATTGATGAAGAAGCGCAAAATATTGAAGAAATGAAGCAGCTTTATAGTAATGCATGGTTTAAACCGATTGTTCAACATTGGCTAAGAGTTGAACCAACTCAATTGTCAGAAATGGATTTAAGACCATATTTCTACTTAGCAAAGGATTCAATTAAAGAGAAAAATATCTCAATGTTGAATTTGACGGCTGAAGAGAGGAAATGGGTTAACGACATATGTATCGACGGCCTACAGGAAACGTTGAGACAACAAAAAATAGTGGAGTTTAATGAAGCAGATGTTGATCATTCGAAAATTATAAAGGGAATTATTGCTAAGTATCAAACA
Organism: Paenibacillus sp. FSL W7-1332; assembly: GCF_037969785.1. Classification (NCBI taxonomy): domain Bacteria; kingdom Bacillati; phylum Bacillota; class Bacilli; order Caryophanales; family Paenibacillaceae; genus Paenibacillus; species Paenibacillus sp. FSL W7-1332. Next base: position 1,237,111 of record NZ_CP150209.1, read on the forward strand.
AATAAAGAATCTATTCTAAAGATATTAGTCAAATTGTACGAATTGTTCCCAATACAAAGGGAAGAATTGATGAAGGAATTCAAAAAGATGAGGAAAGTTGAAATGTCGCCAACAAACGTAATGTTATTTAACTTAGTCAAACGAGTGAATGTTCAGCACTACGACGATTTAAAAAAATATTTTATTGAAGAGGGAATAGTAGAAGCTGAACTTTGGGATAGAGTAGCAAGAAGATAGAATGGAGGTGAAGTATGGGTACTTCAAAAGGGTATTTACCACCAACTGGGCATTTATGGAGTGAAACAAAAAGAGCAGTTTCCAGCATGAATAGAAATGGCTATAGTAGTAACTCCATTGGAAAAGCCGTTTCAAGCTTTTCGAAAGCAGGTAGTGGTACGAGAGGTCAAGGAAATGTTGCAATAGGAACTTCTGGAGCCAAAGTTTTAAATTTTGCTGACCTCGTTAGAAGTATCGGGCTAAATAACGCTCTTAATCAAGTGGGTTTAGCACATTTGGTTGGTCAAGATCCTCAATTAATATTTGAGGGATTAGTAGATTATTTTTCAGAAGGAACAGATTCCCTTCAGCAATCAATTGCAGATCAGGCTATGCAGGAATACATGGCTGAAATGATGGGGAGTGTACGCAGCGAAGAGGAACTTAATGATGCTTTTACTAAAATAGAGCCTGATATGTTCATACAAGATTTTTTAACAAAATATGTTCAAGTATCTTTCTTCATTAATTTTGCTGAAAAAATCAATGCTCTTTGTAAAGATATTGGACAGGCTTTGAAAATGCAAGAGAGGATAAAAGAGTTTATAAGGCTTGAAATTACGGATAATTACAAACGTGACAGTTTAAAAAATATGGATTGGAGAGGGAGAGAAGGAAGAGAATATATTGAAAAAAAGTGTGACGAGGTATGGGGAATATTTGAACGGTGGGGTGATTCTGAGTGAGCAATATATGGATTGTGAAAAATGAACAAGAAGTAGATGCTCAAGGAGTAACATTTAATCTATCATCTAAAAACAACAAGTCTAATATTAAGACAGACATAGAAAATTTGTGGCGAATGTTCAGGTTGGAGAATGTATCTCCAATAATCGAAGATTTTTTAATCATTGGAATGGCGGTCTTTACAGTCGATAAGAAAATATCAAGAAAATCCTCGACGGATGGGTGGAGCAGGGAATTAAACGTACACATTCCCGTATTAGAAATTCAGAAATGGTTATCCGTCAAAACTAAGTTGGAAAAAACACTTTCTTTTTTAAGCGGTGATTACTGGAACTTATCATTCTATGCTACCGAAGAAAGATTCAGAGGCGATAAGATTAATAAAGATTATAGTGTAAAAAATCGAGTCTCTTTTGACTGTGTTTCTCTATTTTCAGGGGGATTGGATTCGTTCTGTGGTGCATTAAGACTCATGAATGAAAAGATGAATCCCTTGTTTTTGGGTTTTAAGGAGTATTCATTGCTTATCAAAAGACAGCAGGATCTTTTCAAATCAATACAAGAAGCCTATGATCAGCAAAACTCAGACTTTGTTCAATTCAGTGTTACGCCAAGTAAGCCTGTAAATATAAATGAAAGCGTTGTTGGTGAAAGCACAAGCAGGAGTAGATCATTTTTATTCATTACAGGTGCAGTCGCAGTTGCTTCAGTTCTTGGAGACAATACTCCAGTGTTTATACCTGAGAATGGATTCATTGGTATCAATGTTCCTTTAACGCAAAGTAGAAGTGGAAGTTGTAGTACCCGAACAACACACCCGTATTTTATAAAATTATTAAATGAGGTTCTTGATGAAATTGGGGTTACTCATCAAGTGAAGAATTTCTATTCTGCAAAGACAAAAGGAGAAATTGTTGCTGAACACAAAAATAATGTGGTATTTCAAAAGCAGTTTAAAGAAACCTTATCTTGTTCACATCCATGTCAGGGCAGGTATGATGGAGTTAGCCCACCTGTAAATTGTGGTTACTGCTATCCTTGCCTCATACGTAGAGCTTCATTAATCGTTAATAATTTTTTTGATGATCGGTATAATCCCAATTATACATTAAATCGAAGTTTTATCGAGAAACATAATATTCTTGATGGGAAGGCAAGTGACCTAAAGGCTGTTTTGTTCACTATGAAAAGATACGTGGAAAAAAGACATGATCAATCGTTTGTTAGAAAATTACTTCGTATACAAGGTCCTTTAACGAATGAGGAGTTAAACTCCTATGAGAGAGTTTACAGAGAATCTCTAAAAGAGATTTTGCAAATGATTGATTATGAAGAAGTAACTAACGGCGGGGGATTAAAGAATTATATGGATCTGAAGGAAAGCTATGAAGAACTTTGTTGATTTTCATGTTCATATTGATTACTACCCGAACTATAAGGCAATCTTTAATTCCTATAACAATCAAAAGATCTATACGTTATTTGTTACGAATTTTCCAGAAGTATTTAAAAAGGCTAAAGATACTTTTCAAGAATCAAAGTACGTCAAAATAGCATTAGGGTATCACCCAGAAATGATCAACATAAGACCATTCAAACAAACGTCATTTGATAAATACCTTGAAGAAACTAAATATGTAGGTGAAGTCGGGCTGGACTTTTCTAAAGATCATATTAAGAATCGTGACGAGCAAATCAGAATTTTTCGCCACATTTGTCGTAAAACCGCTGATGGGAATAAAATAATGTCTGTTCATTCACGTAATGCAGAATCGGATGTATTGGCAAATTTAAAGGAGTATGGAGTCAAGCATGCCGTCTTCCATTGGTACACAGGGAGCATAAAGAATCTACAGGATATTATTGAATCAAATTTTTATTTATCTCTAAATCCATCAATGCTAAGGACAAAAAAGGGAAAAGAAATAATTCAAAGCATACCTTTACGACACATCTTGATTGAAACTGATGGACCGTATAGTAAATATAATAATCGCCAGACTATGCCAGAAGATATTCCTTCAATGTATCGTGATTTTGAAAATTTCTTAGGAATTGAAAATTTACGGGATATTGTTTTTGAAAATCTAAGTAGATTGCTTCTGGCTCAACAAAAGAGTCATTGTTGATAACAAAAGAAATTTAGGAGGTGAACCATGCCGCATTTGCGACGTGGATTGGTATGTTAAACAGAGAAAATGTCGTGAGATTAGCTGATCAATTACTCATAGAATCTAAAGAGATCAAAGATAATGAAGGAAAACACGAAATCATTAGAAAAATTGGAGATTATATTTATAAGAGAGTGGCTGAAATAAAAGAAATATGTTCGGTTGAGAAATATAATATTTATTTTAATGGGAAGGTTGCCATAGGTAAATCTACTGCCATATGCAATTTGTTTAATCTAATTGACGAAGATAAACTGGTTGTTGGAAAAAAATTATCAGATGCCATGCTTTTAAAAACAGCATCGGGAAGAACAACTGTTTGCGAGACTATATTTGTACAAATTCAAGACAGTGAGAGTAGAATTGTTATTGAACCTACCAAGTTAGAAGACTTTAAAGTGCTGATAAAAGAATATTGTAAAATGATTACTCCAAATGAAATAAATAATGAAAAAATTATATCTGAAGAGTTAAAACGATTTATTGAGAACATGTTAGACATTCCAACAAGCATTGTTAAAAATGAAGAAAAATATAATTATCTCAAAGAGCGTTTGTTAGAGAATAATACAACGGATAAATTTGAGGAGACTCTTCTTGAGTTTCTTAATTACGAGAAAAGAAATAAAACAGAGCACTTCTGCAATGAAACAAATTTTAAACAGTGGCTCAAGGAGACTTATGAGAATATTAATGACGGTAAAGTTAGTGAGAGTCCTTTGCCTGAAAGGATAACTATATATCTGAACAAAAGAGATATTGACTTGGAGATGCCTTCATTTCTTAATAAAATTATCGACACGAGAGGAATTGACGGAGGGGAACGTAAGGATATTCAAGATGCTATTGTGGACTTAAATAGTATTTCCATTATGTGTGATGAAATAGGTGGTTTTGGTGAAAACTCTACTATATTAAATATATTAAATCAAACGCTTATTAAAGAAAATCAAGATTTAAACTTCAGGGTTTTCATTGCAGGTATTGAGAAAGGAAATCAACTCGAAAAAGCCAATAATTCTAATGGAAATAGAGAAATGGGTAAGAAACAAAAAATTGGTGAAGCAACAAATAAGCTAAGAGGTATTAATTATAATCAAGATAATTTTATCTTTTATAATTCATTTTACGGAATAGATTATTCGGATAAAGAGAAAATTTATGAACTTGATTTTATCGAGTACGATAAGGAAAAATCTTACTTTTTTGAAGCCGTTGAGAACGGACTCAAGAGAATGTACACAAAATATATAAAAGAGCTTACGGGGCATTTGGAGAATATTCAATTTTTAAACCAAAATAGCATCACAAAGGAAGCATTAAATAAACTTGAACAATGCAAAGAAATAGTCTATAAAGCAAGATTAGAAGTCAGAGAGGGAACTTATGATTTTGTAGGTGATTTTCGAAGCGAAATTATGAGTGAACACCCATCAGTGTTAAGAGCTTCAGTTAATAGAATGGGAAAATACTATAACTTTAATCTATATGAAATGGTTCATAAACTTGGAGGAGAGGAATTTAAGCAGAAGTGTTTTGAAATTAAAACACGAATGACAGGAGAAATCAATGGGATTTTTCATGGTGGTGACAAGATTGAATCGATATGTAAGCAATCCCTTGAATCTAAAATTGATTCAGAATACGACAATTATTATAAGAAAAACCGCGAATCTTACTTTAAAATAACTGAAGAAGAAATGTACAACTCCGAGTCTTGGGAGAAACCTTTAACATATTGGGGAGATGGGACTGGTCAATATAGGTATAGAGTTTGTGAGGATTTAACAGTAGAAATTCGCAAGAAGAACATAGAACAAGCACTTAATCAATTACAAAATACAGAATTGTTTTATGAAGAAATATTAAGTTTTCTTGATTTCTAAGCAATTAGTAATGGTCAAGGGAATGGAGAGTGAAAGAATGGCTATTACGGTAAAGACACGAAAAATACTTTGGGCTAAATCTGCTAATCGATGTAATTTTAAGGATTGTAGAAAAGAACTGTGCATTGAATCTGAAAAGGATAAACATACTATAATCGGTCAGGAGTGCCACATTGTTGCTAAGAGTTTAAAGGGTCCAAGAGGAAAAAGTGACTTACCCACTACAGAGAGGGACAACTATGACAATTTAATTTTATTATGTGGAGATCATCACACTGAAATCGACAATAACGCAAAAAAGTATACTGTAAAAGTTTTAGAGGAAATAAAATCCAAACACGAAAAGTGGATAAAAAAGACACTATCGTCTGAACAGATTGAGGAATTGGAGTTTTATTTTGATGAAGTAGTGGTTTTCGATGAGGACTACGAGTGACTTGTTCTGCTATAACCGCTTAATAGAGGGAAAAGCAGAGACTTAATTACTTAAGTCTAACTCTGCGGCCGAGGATTGGAATGAGGGGACCAAGTTTCCTGAAACAATCCCATTAATCTCCTGCGTGCGTAACACGGGCAGCGTGTTAGGTTCGAAGCACAGGTAAAGTCGGCAGAAGGAAGGCTAGAGCCACTCATCCTGAGAAGGTATGCCAACTGATATGCCGGATGGCTGAAAAGCTAGCTATGGTGAGAATGATCTTCAGATCTGACGAACCTCCGAATGTACGGGTCTATATTCATAACGTATGGAAACATACGTCCTGACAAAAGATCAGGGTGGACGGCGTAAAGTACGATTGTAGTCTAGGAAATACGCTATATCGAACTAAGGCGATATCCAGTCCACAGGCTCAAAGGATGCACCTAAGGCTCAGCACGAATAGCTAGGTCACAGGGAACAAGGAAAGCAAGGAACGTCGTAATAGCGGACTGCCATCCCAGACGGCTACTATAAGGCAAAACATATGCCGAAATGTACTAATCCTTGTGAGAGTAGAGGCACGACCGATGATATTCCTGTAATGGGTTTGGAGGAACAGCCTCAAGTCTTTTTAAATTAATATCAATTTTCCAAAAAGTGAATTGCACCGATCAGGTAGGAACGTGGGAAATCTCCTGAAAGAGGTGATGCCACAGTGCAAACTCTACGTTACTGGGACTACTATGACATGACGAGTACCTTTACTGACCTATATGAAAACGCTCAAAAAAGGATAGCTTTTAACAATCTCTATGACCTAATAACTATGAAACAGAATATCCTTTTGGCATACCGCACCATAAAGTCAAATAAAGGCTCGGTTACACCCGGAACAGATGGCAAAACGATTGAAAACCTAAAAACACTAACAGATGAAGAAATGGTACTCCTAATAAGGAGAAAGCTACTGAATTATCAACCAAAGAAAGTTAGACGAGTCCTTATCCCCAAGCCTAACGGGAAAAAAAGGCCACTGGGTATTCCCTGTATAACCGATAGAATCATTCAGCAATGCTTCAAACAAGTTATTGAACCCATTGCTGAAGCTTACTTCTACAAACATAGCTACGGCTTCAGACCAGTGCGGTCAGCACATAATGCCCTTGCCAGAGTGCAACATTTAATTAATATGGCGAACCTCCACTATGTTGTAGACGTAGACATACAAGGGTTTTTCGATAATGTTAATCACACATTACTCTTAAAACAGCTATGGAACATGGGAATAAGGGATAAAAGAGTACTGAGAATCATCAGCAAAATGCTAAAAGCTGAGATTGAAGGAGAAGGTACCCCATTAAAGGGCACTCCACAGGGTGGAATTTTATCACCACTATTATCCAATATCGTACTAAACGACTTGGACCAATGGGTAGCTGGGCAATGGGTAAATTTTGAAACCCAATATGCGTATGCGGGGAACTTTCACAGAATTAGAGCACTCAAGAAAACCAACCTCAAAGAAGGTTACATTGTTCGATACGCAGATGATTTCAAAATACTCTGCCGCGATTGGAAGACAGCCCATAGGTGGTACCATGCAGTCAGACTCTATCTCAAGGATCGTCTTAAACTTGACATCTCACCCGAAAAATCACAAATCGTGAACCTTAGAAAACGAAAATCTGATTTCCTAGGGTTCACTATATGGGCTGAGAAAAAAGGAAAAAAGAGAGTAGCATACACGGGCATAAACAACAAAAAGAAAGAACAGCTCAAGAAGGAAGCAAAAGATCGAATCAAAACAATACACAAATCGCCCACTGCACAAAATGCACTCTTGTTCAATAGCTTTGTACTTGGAATCCACAGGTACTTCTCACGAGCAACACATGTTAGTGTTGAGTTCGCACGACTTGCCTATGATCTGAAAGCATTCACTTACAATCGTCTAAAAGCAATCGGGAAATATCAACATCCAAATATTCCACCACCAACCTACAAAAAGTTCTACAAGAATAACTACAGAACTTTTAAAGTTGCAGGAGTATTCCTATTCCCTTTAAGAGATGTGAAAACGATGAACAACTTATGTTTTCAACAAGATCTAAACCCATTCACATCTGAAGGTAGAACACTACTTCATAAGAAATTAAATCCGGAAATAAATTCTGAGATTATTAAACTCATGAAGTCCAACATCCCGGATCGGAGCATCGAATATCTGGATAACAGGTTGAGTAGATACAGTATGAAGGCGGGGAAATGCGAAATTTCAGGCGTCTTCCTTACCGCTGAGGAAGTACATTGTCATCACCTTCAACCCCTTCACCTTGGAGGAACGGACATGTACAAAAATCTACGAATCCTACACAAAGATATCCATAAAATAATTCATGCATCAATACCGGAGACGATTGTTAAACTCATGTCTACCATTGAAATTTCTGAATCCATAATTCAGAAGATCAACCAGTACCGTAAAATGAGTAACTTGGAACCTATTGATATAAAAATCTAAAAAGATGGAGCGCCGTGTGCGATGAAAGTCGCACGCACGGTGCGGAGAAGGGGAAAAGGCGGTGATCGTATCAAATCCTTACCTATTTCTATTTAAATGAAATAGTAGAGTGGATTGAAACAAATACCGAATATGATGAAATGAAGAAGAAGCATGTTAAACAAGCTATAAATAGGCTTTCCTATTTTGATAAGAAAACGAGGAAATTGCTTTTAAGTATTATTAATTATCATATTGATAATAATCAGATTGACATACGTTCAATCTGTAACAAATTAGTGAATGATGGCATATTTACTGATTCAGAATTTTTTGGTGGCATTAGAGAACTTGAAAGACATGAATATATTGAATTTGACGATACATTTGAAGTTGTTGAAGTAGGAGATGAAGCTGTTATTCTTGATGGTGAATCTGAGTCCAAGTATAAATATTTGTTGAAATCAAGCTGGTTTGGCAAATATGGTAAAGTGCTTCATGCAATTCAAAAGTATATTGATAACAAAAAATTATTTAAGGACCTGATTGTTCAACTTGAGTATGGAATAATATAATTTCAGTTGTACGCTCTGATTACTATTTAACAAATAAAATTGTTGGCACGGTACCGATAAATATAAAAAACCAGGGATTCAATATCCCTGGCTTATTGTTAAGCGAATAGCTCATTTATTGCATTTGCAATATTTCTCAACGCTTCATTGTTGTGTCCAAATATATGTTGTTCGTTAGGGTGGAAAGACATATTTCTAAACATTCGCAAAGTTTGGTAGTAATCTTTTCTATTTCGATCTATCACTCGCCGTTTAACTAAGTTATTAATTTTTTTAGACAATCCAACATCTCTTCCACTGGAATCCACATTTGTACCTATAACTTCTTCATGTTTATACGATATAGCCGCTTCAAAGGCTTTAATCGCTTGTTCATTTGCTAATGTGAAAAAGGCCCAGTACAAATATCCATAGGCATACAATGCTAATGCTGGTTCAAATAATGATTTAATTCTTTCTGGAACTTTTTTATCAAGGTATATGTCTTGTATAGATTCTATATAGTCTTTCTCCGTGATTGGCTCTAACTTACCCGTTGCGGTGTCCAATTTCCCGAAAAATTGAGTGGTTTCATCAGCAGAGTAATAGTTTTCAAAGGTTATCTTTTTCATTTAATTCTCTCCTTCTAATGTTTATTGTAACTGAGAGTTGTTGAAAAGTCCTTTACCAGCAAATAAACTCGTATTAAGCAATTGAAAGTCGTATCAGAGTCGAGTAGATGTAGGATTACTTCCTGACATTTGCTCGACTTTTCTTTTTGGGGCAGGAGCAGGAATTAGGGGGAAGGCAGGAGATTGCAGGATTCTTCTTGAATCATATCTCAGAGGCTTTCCTCAGGCGACTCCTGTGCCTTTTCACACGCTCTGTTACCCGTCCATGATACCGACTTTAAATTGCATTTCCCAATCCCTCCTAACACCCAATCCCTGTCTTATCCCCTGCATTTCTCGATACGACTTTAATTTGCTCAAGTTGTCGGACAATTGAAGGAAAGCGCGAGAAAAATCAGTCGGGACAAGGGTTTGAGCAATTGAGATGGTTGGGAAATGGCGATACGACTTTATTTTCATATAGTAGGGATTGAAAAGTGATTCATTCAGATTTATTCGGTTTACGGAGCAAATGGCGGGGGGATGAGGGTGAGTTCATGCAATTGATAAAAAGGATAACAGATAGTGATATTCTTGGTGGTGCTCCTGAATTTATGGAGACCATATCACGCTATGGGTCAAGAGGTGTATTAGTTGATGACATGTTTAATGTTGCCATGATGTACATGTCAAAAATTAACCTTTATAAGTTGCCTGGCGGGGGGATAAATGAGGGTGAGAATAGCAGGGATACTTTTTTACGTGAAATAAAAGAAGAGACAGGTTATGAAGCCGAGATCATCCATGAATTGGGGTACATCGAGGAGCATAAGAGCAAAAATAACTTCATGCAGTATTCCTATTGTTTCATTGCAATAGCAAACAAAAGTATCGGTAATACGATGCTTACTGAAAGCGAATCGCAACTTGGTATGAGGGTTGAATGGATGGCGTTCGAAAAAGCGTTAAAGGTGATGGACTATTCAGAAATAAATTGCGATGATTATTCAACTAAATTTATGATTTTACGTGATAAGATTATTCTTGAAAAAGCAGTAAATATATTAGGAGTATAAGAAGCAACAACAATATGCTACAGCCTAATGTCATACTGCGAGCCGAGCGAATGGGTGCGCCTTTAATCGAACAAGTTCGTATGTTTTTGTATTTACGTGTGGGACATTGAACGATTATTTTCAGACTGGAAGAGAGGGGGAAAGGAATGGGGTGTGCAAAGTTCAAAAGTGGAGAGTCCTTGAAAAGATTATCAGAGCTGAGCAGATTCAGGATTATGTCCTGACATTTGCTCGGCTTTTTTTTGCTCTTTTTCCCAGCTTCTTTATCTTGAAGTATCGGGCTTTTTCTCGATTATTTCCTCTGAATAATCGTTTCCTTAGCTCATAATTTCTCTTCCTGCCTTTTGGCTCAAACTTATTTTGCTCTTTGGGATTGGGAATAGGAGAGAAATGGCTGGGATGCCATGTAGCAATGAGTTGTAATGAACAAATAATACAGGATTTTATTAGCAAGTCTCGAATTATTAATACATAGTTCATCACATCGTGGTCATATTGATTTAAGGGGAATAATTATGAAAATCTCAGTAAAGATGAACGGTAGATACCGAAATTTTCATTTTGATGCCTATTCTGAATTTACATATTTAAAACTTGTGTTTACAAAAGTAATGAGCAACAGAGATAAGAAAACAGGTGAGTTGTTCCCAATACCATTTGAAAAGGATAGAATTTTATTAATTCAATTTTCATTAAAGATAAGCACAAGTTTATCCAGCTTGAGATGAGAGATGTCAGTGGAGTTAAGTATTTCATTGTTGATGGTAAAAAACGATTTGATCTCAAATGGCTGTATCAAAAACATCAGGTGAAGAAGGTGGGGCCAAAGGTAGCAACCAAATATACGAATGGAATTAACACAGGTAAGAATGTTTGAACCTTTGGTTTGGCGTTGTTTCCTGATGTTGTCTCTGCTGCAGCAATGAAACCGAAGGATATCCTTGCTGAAAAGTATCCTAATGAAGTGGTTAAAATCGTCAAAACCGATGACATTAACAAAGACAAGAAAAAAGAATCGTTTATTCTCACTGAATCAGGTAATTTTTATCTGATTAACGCAAAGGGACATGTTGTTTTAATTAATACTGGCATTATAAGTGATGAAGGCTTTGAACCACCGACGATCCAAGTGTTTACCGTATCGAAGAATGAGAAACATGTGGCTGTCACGTTCTCTTATTTCCCCTCAAATACACAACTATATGTATATCGACTTCAGCATGGGACCTTGAGTAAAGCTCTTCAATTAATGGGGGATCAGGGAGTTTACATTGATTCAAAGGGTAAAGTACATCAGTACTGGAAGAACCACAGAATCGAAGGCGGCTGGGATCTGGCAGAGGGAATATTCACCTGGAATACAAAGACCAATAAGTACAAAGGTTCAGGAAAATACGTGCGACAGAGTTAATTCTATGGAAATATAGGGCATATGGAATGTTGCGCACTGTTAATCAGGAAAGCCTAAGGCGAAGCCCTTGGGCTCTTTCTGTTTTATAACTAAAGCCTATCCAAAAATTCCCGTGCAACTACTGCTCCATCTATTTGCCGAATTATCGCTTCACGATACCCTGTCTTGCTATCGGGGTCGCTCCGATTGTAAAGAGGATATTGGAAAGTTTTGTCGAATAGTTCTAAATAACTACTTACACATATCAGAAGGGGGTCAAAAGAAGTGAAACAAGACACTAGAACTACTGCATTCAATCAGCCCAATAGGACAACGCCCGCCCAAGCTAACAGGACCGTTAGCAGTAAATCTAGGGCGGCTAGTCCTCAAGTAAACAGGACAGCAATCAATAAAGTGGGGGGAGCGGATGGTCCTTCCGGTAACACAAGTAAAACAACAAAAGCCGCCATGAAGAATCAGCCAAAGGATAGACTAGGGCAAGCTGTAGTATCATTAGTATTCGGTATATTCGGAATATTATTTTTCATAGTAGGAATGTTAAAGTTGGGCTTTGATTCCGAGTACAGCTACATGCCTTCGACAGGTACTATGGCCACAATTCTCTTTGCTTTTATACTTAGTGTTGTAGGTTTTTTCTTAGGTATTATTGCAAGAAAATCTTCTAAAGGAAGAGGTATGGCGATAGCGGGAATTACCCTAACAATATTACCCGTTGTCGTCATGATATTAGTTATTGGCGCGGGACTGGTACTAGTCTATAGGTAGTGGTAAGGTGGGTTAAATTTTGATACACCCCGTCAATTATTGAACGGACTATCTATCTACATATGACTAAATTGTTGATAAAACGGAGAATTTTGATATGCAGGGGCGAATAGGCTCCTGTAATTTGTTATCACTGTCAACTCGTCCCATGTGGAGTGCTGCGCATTGTTAGTGCGTTAGGTGTAGAACGCAATTAAAGTCATCTCAAAGCCTATAAAGTCGTGTTAAAGCCTAAAGTTGTGTTACAAGCCGGGTGAAATTCAGGTATCCACTCCTGTTTTTCCTCGGTTTTTTTATTGAATCCGTCCCCCTTCATTTTTCCATAGTCTTTCTTCTGTTTTTGTGGAATTAATTTAGAAAATGGAAATAAAGTAAGATAATAGTACAGCAAAAACCTGTGGCATGTCTCATGGGAGCGCTACAGATACATAAAGAAACAAGGAGGTTTGAAAATGACTAATAAAAGGTTTCATTTTAAGCCCGTATCACTTTTGGTAGTTTTAGCAGTATTTCTATCCACATTTTGCGCAGCCTTACCGTCAGTGAGCGCAGCCGCTAGAGGAGCATGGGCTCCAAATACCGCATATGCAGTAAATGACACAGTAACCTATAGTGGAAGCACTTATACCTGTCTTCAGGCACATACTTCTCTCGTAGGTTGGGAACCGTCCAATGTTCCTGCTTTATGGCAGAAAGGCGGAAGCGGTGGAACTACGCCACCAACCACTCCACCGACAACGAACGGAGTAACATTCTATGCAGATATAAACTATGGAGGAAAAGCAGTGACACTCGGGATAGGCAATTATACACTGTCTCAGTTGAACGCAAACGGAATTCCGAATGACTGGATGTCGTCTCTTAAGGTTCCAAGCGGTTGGACGGTTGAAGTATATGAGAATGATAATTTTGGAGGAACCAAGTGGACCTTTACTTCAGATTCTTCCTGGGTTGGCAGCACGATCAATGACAAAATGTCATCGGTCAAGATTTATACGGGTTCACCACCTCCTACAGTAACTAAGCCTGCCGAGGTTCCAAGCCATATATGGACATATGTCATGAATGCGGACAATGCCTATGGGAAAGGCGGAGATTTTGCTTTATTGTTAAGTGCTGTTATCAAAAAGGAAAGCAGCTTTGGCGCAGGATTACCAGGTAGTCCATCGGCCGGCGACGGATTGATGCAGGTAGAACCAAACACACGCAATGCGTATTTATCTCAATTCAGCTCAAAATTTGGCCGTGCGTATAATCATAGCAGTGAACAAGATCAGGTATATCTGGGTGCGTTAATTTTAAATGAGAAGATTACGAAGTTTGGAAATATCTACAACGGATTATTACACTACAACGGTGGAGATAACTGGTATCCGGGAGCTACGGATTCTTATGGCCGTCCTATCCTGGCAGATCAATATGCAGATGCCGTTTACGCTACTTACAAGGGCTATGGTGGTAAGAATTAAGGGGTTACATTGATAGGTAAATTGAAAAATAGCGACGTGGAAGGATTTCCTTGTTGAGTGGGAGCGGCTTATTTAATTTGAAAGGGCATGAGTTACCAAGCAGATCATTGCTTGCATAACCCATGCCCTTTTTTTCTTTATCAGGTTTTCTTCGACTACTAATTAGGCGCCAAGGAACATCTTCATGTCATCTTCCACATTGGTAATGCCGCCGATACCGAAGTTTTCCACGAGGACTTTGGCAACGTTAGGCGACAGGAATGCAGGGAGCGTAGGGCCCAGATGAATATTTTTAACGCCAAGATACAGCAGGGCAAGCAGCACGATCACCGCTTTTTGCTCATACCAGGCAATGTTGTAGGAAATCGGCAAATCATTAATATCCTCAAGGCCGAATACTTCCTTCAGCTTCAATGCAATCACGACGAGGGAGTAAGAATCATTGCATTGACCAGCGTCCAGGACCCGAGGAATACCGCCGATTTCGCCTAGATCCAGTTTATTGTATTTGTATTTGGCACAGCCTGCCGTTAGAATGACCGTGTCTGTTGGAAGCTCAGCCGCGAAGTCGGTGTAATAGTTGCGGGATTTCATCCGTCCATCGCAGCCGGCCATGACGAAGAAACGGCGGATCGCCCCGGATTTCACGGCATCGACGACTTGATCGGCCACGTTCATCACAGCGGCATGAGCGAAACCGCCGATGATCTCACCTGTTTCAAGTTCCGTTGGAGCCGGGCATCCTTTCGCTTGCTCGATTAGTAGGGAGAAGTCTTTGGGAGCACCGTCTGTTCCTTCCGGAATATGGCGGACACCCGGAAACCCTGTGTTGCCTGTTGTATAGATACGGTCCTTATAACTGTCTTTCGGTGGAACGATACAGTTGGTCGTCATTAATATCGGGCCGTTAAAAGCTGCGAATTCGCTATTCTGCTTCCACCACGCATTCCCGTAATTGCCTACAAAATGCTCATATTTCTTGAAGGCCGGATAATAGTGGGCAGGCAGCATTTCACTGTGCGTGTACACGTCCACGCCGGTTCCTTCCGTCTGCTTCAGCAGCTCCTCCAAATCCTTCAGATCATGGCCGCTGATGAGAATGCCGGGCCGGTTTCTTACCCCGATATTGACCTTCGTAATTTCCGGATTTCCGTAAACCGAGGTGTTCGCTTCATCCAGCATCGCCATGGCGTTTACGCCGTATTTACCGGTTTCCATCGTCAGAGTTACCAGATCCTGCACTTCAAGGCTGTCGTCAAGGGTGGCGGCAAGTGCGCGGCGCATAAAACGGTTTAATTCGTGATCATCCTTCTCCAGATGAAGCGCGTGGTACGTATAAGCAGCCATCCCCTTCAAGCCGTAAGTAATCAATTCGCGCAGCGAGCGGATGTCTTCATTGCGGGTCGAGAGGACACCCACCGTACGTGCTTTTTCATCAAAAGCAGCTTCGTTATCCGCCTGCCAGACGGCAGCATCAGGGAGATTGGCGGTTCCTTCCGGATATTGTTCGTTATAATAGGTGCGCACCTCGCCGCGGAGCTCGATCGCTTCCCGGATTCTTCCCACAAAAACCTCGCGGTCAAAGTTGGCGTTCGTAATCGTTGCAAACAAGGAGTCCATCATAAACAGTGATACGCGCTGTTCAAGCTCCTCCGGCAGCCGGACATCCAGACTGAGAAAAGAGATACCTTTTAACAGATAAATCAGCAAATCCTGCAGGTTTGCCACATCATGCGGTTTGCCGCATACTCCGACAATGGTGCAGCCTGTTCCCTTGGATGCTTCCTGACATTGAAAGCAGAACATGGACGGCTGATGCTCTAAGGTCTCTTGGGCGTTGTTATTCATTATTTTCTCCTCCAATTTCGTGATTTTTTGCCTAAAGGTCAGTATAAAATTGCCTCGCAATTGGACTGTTGAAGACAGTATACTTCGCTCCCACAACCGACATAGTGATTGGAATCACAATTTTTTTAAGTTGTGAGTATAATCACAAACCCGGTCCTCTTCTTCTTTTAAACTGGAATTAATGACCTAAGAAGAAATGAGGAGAGAACATGTCGATTTTACCTCAAAAGAATGAACTGGGATTTTTCGAGATTCGTCTCGAATCCATCGGCGGGCTTGGCGCCAATCTGGCGGGAAAAATGCTGGCCGAAGCCGGGGTGACCGGCTCCGGACTTAACGGTTCGAATTTTTCCAGCTATGGTTCGGAGAAAAAAGGGTCGCCCGTGAAGAGTTTCGTAAGGTTCTGCGATCCCCAGGTGGAAATCCGCGATCACAGTCCCATTGAGCAGCCGCATGTCGTCGGTGTATTTCATGAAGCATTGTATAAGACGATCGATGTCATAAGCGGATTACAGCCCGATGGAACGGTGCTTGTGAATACGGCGCGAGCCCTATCCGAAGTGGCCGTTGATCTGAACATGACGCAGGGAACGCTGGCCGTAGTTGATGCGCTGAAGATTTCCGTTGAGGAAAAAACCAAAGTGAATACGGCCATGCTGGGGGCTTTGTTCCGGATTTGTAGCTTCCTAAACCCGGACGATATGCGGCAGGTGATCCGCACAACATTTGAGAAAAAGCTGCCCCACCTCGTGGAACCGAATGTGCGGACTTTTGACAGAGGATATAACGAAGTTCAGTTCCTTTCCTTGGGAAATGGCTCAGAGCTTATAGACAAAATTTCCTTCGCAAGACCGCAGCCGATGCTTGGATATGAAACGCAGGAGCTGGGCGGGATTCTGAACGTTACGGCGAACAGTGTCCTGAAGGATCTTAGCAGCTCCCGGCAGGGATATTTGCCAGAGTACAAGATCGAGGACTGCATTCACTGTGCCGCCTGCGATACGGTATGTCCGGATTTCTGCATCGTGTGGGAGAAGAAACCGGATAAGCGCGGGAATATGCAGATGTTTATGAGAGGTATCGATTATCAGTATTGCAAAGGCTGCTTGAAGTGTATCGAAGCTTGTCCGACCACCGCTTTAGCTGCCATGTTAGAAGAGCCGCATTATGCGGAGCAGCACCGTGTGCCGCAATCATTTCCCTATATAACCGCGGAGGGAGTCCGATCATGAATATGCAAATTCAAGAAACAACAACGGAGAACAAGCCGGCGGCTGCTCAAACGGCAGTCTTCGAATCGGGCAACGAAATGGCTGCCATGGCGGCTGCCCAGATTAACTATCACATTATGGGTTATTTTCCGATTACACCTTCTACGGAAATCGCCCAATATCTTGACATGATGCGTACACGCGGCGAACATGACATCAAGCTGATTCCAGCTGACGGTGAACATGGATCGGCGGGGATTTGCTACGGTGCGGCCGCAGCCGGAGCACGGGTGTTCAATGCTACCAGCGCGAACGGTTTCCTGTATATGATCGAACAGCTTCCTGTGCAGGCGGGCACACGTTTCCCGATGGTCATGAATCTGGTGACGCGTGCGGTTAGCGGACCGCTGGATATTCGCGGTGACCATTCGGATCTTTACTACGGCCTGAATACCGGCTGGGTGATTTTGACCGCCCGTTCACCGCAGGCCGTGTATGACATGAATATCATGGCGCTGCGTATCGCCGAACATGAAGACGTACGCCTGCCGGTCATTGTAGCTTATGACGGATTTTTTACATCGCACCAGAAACGCCGGGTACACATATTTACGAACCGGGAAATCGTTCAGGCGTTTGTAGGGGAAATGGCACCTGAATATCCACATGTACTGGACGAGAACAACCCGATCGTTGTTGGGGCTTATATGAACGGCGACGATTTGATGAACAACCACTACCAACAGTCAAACGCCATGTACCGTGCGGGCAAGGTATTCAAGGAAGTGGCAGAGGAATACGCAGCTTTATCCGGAAGATCCTATTCGCCGCTTGATCTGTATCGCATGGAAGACGCAGAGGTGGCTTTATTCCTGCTCAATTCGGCGGCTGAATCCTCCAAAGACGTCGTGGATCGGCTGCGGGCGAAAGGAATTAAAGCGGGCATAATCAGCCCGAATATTCTCCGTCCGTTCCCGGCAAGAGAAATCCGCGAGGCGCTGACAGGTGTCAAAGCGCTGCTGGTTGGCGAACGTGCCGATTCTTATGGTGCACACGGGGCCAATCTGACCCATGAGGTCAAAGCGGCCCTGCAGGAAATCCGTGGTCCGCAGCCTATTGTGCTGTCCCGCATATTTGGACTTGGCGGGAAAGACTATTACGCGGATGATGCGGAAGCTTTTTTTGCCTTGACGATCGAGGCTATGGAGCTCGGTTATGCCAAAGTGCCGTTTGATTATTACGGCCAAACACCGGGAGCTGAGGAGCAAAGACTGCAGCCGGTCATTGCCCCGATGAATGGAGACAGCTTTAAATCTGGCCTGATCACCGTAAAGGTGGATGAAGAGACAAGTAAACTATCCGTTAAAGTACCGCCGATGCGGGCGCTTGCCGCGAAACCGAAACGGTTTGCTTCCGGTCACGGAGCCTGCCCGGGCTGCGGTATTTTCCCGGCGCTGGAGCTCTTTTTCAAAGGGATTGAAGGCCATGTCGTTACTTTATTCCATACCGGCTGCGCTTATATCACAACAACGGGTTATCCGTATAACTCGCATAAGCAGAGCTTCATTCATAATCTGTTCCAGAACGGACCGGCTACTTTATCCGGCACGGTAGAAGCGTTCCTTGAGAAGAAACGCCGCGGGGAAATCGAAGTTCCTGAGGATTTCACTTTTGTGATGGTGACCGGCGACGGCGGCATGGACATCGGGATGGGTTCGGCCATCGGGACGGCGCTGCGGGGCCATAAACTGATCATTCTGGAATATGATAATGAAGGCTATATGAACACCGGTGCACAGCTTTCGTACTCTACGCCATTAGGGCACATGACGAGTACGTCCGGTGTCGGCAAACAGCAGCAGGGCAAAGCGTTCCATCATAAAGATACGGTGCAAATGATGGCAGCGGCGCATATTCCGTATGTATTCACGGGGACGGAAGCATTTCCGCAGGATCTTGTGAAAAAGGCGGCGAAAGCGCAGTGGTACGCCCAGAATGTAGGTACCGTCTACGGCAAGCTGTTGATCACATGCCCGCTGAACTGGAAATCGAGCGACAAGGATGGGGAGAACATCGTCCGCGCAGCCGTGAATTCAAACTTCTTCCCACTGTATGAAGTGGAGCAGGGAGAAACGAACATTACGTACGATCCTGGAGCGAAGAAAAAACAGGTGCCGCTCAGCGACTGGCTGAAATACATGGGCAAATCAAGACATCTGCTCAAGGAAGAAAACAAAGAAATACTTGGCGAATTTGAAAAAGAAGTGGAGCGGCGCTGGTCGATTCTGAAAGCGAAACACGAGAACCCGCTGCTATAAAATATTCAATTCAGCATACTAGGATTTAGCCCTAGCAGCTAAATATATGCATCCCGAATCTTGGACACAGATATAACGGTCTAAAAAAGTACCTGCTCCTCCTTTGAGCAGGTACTTTTTGTGGTTGCGATCGATTAGATATTTTCTTTTCTATAAAGGGGAGAAGCAGATACTCCATTCAATATGTGGGACATGTTAGGGTTGTTTTTTGGCAGGGGTTTATTCATACTGAATACGATGTACGGATGGATACCGCGCCCCTCAGGGTTTGAAAACATAGGAGGAACCATGTCCTGGAGTAAATTGAAGCAACAGCTGGAGAGTTTTCTCAGTCCTGCATTAGCCGGAAGAGTTGAATATCGCGCAACCGGTTATCGTTATTTACCTGATAAAGCAGGGCTTTGTTATATTTCGGTAGATAAAAAGAACGTACTCCATATGAGTGATAAAACCAGCTCCATAAGGTGGTATCAGACGGAGCTGGAAATTAAGAATGATCCTAATATCCAAATTCCGATCAGCGATGATGAATTGGAAGCCGTCAGAAAGGAAACGAAAGGGACTGTTCCAGAGGATCGTCTCAACGTCATTGCAAGAAATAGAAAAGTATCCGTACTCGCAAAGGAGCTTTTGTCAGCACAGGCTGCATTAAGTAAATCCAATTTTGTCGCTACAGCGAATAAGTTCTTATCTACTTCTATAGAAGAAAGCATGGAGAGCGATGATATCTTATTGAATATTCTAGCCTTGGTAGACAGACGAGTTGGCAAAAAGCGGATTGTAAACATGGCAGATAGGATGAAGCTAAAGCATCCGATTGTGCAATATTTTTATGAACTGCGGCGCCGTGCGTGATGAGCATAAATCATTTTCGTTGAAAGAATCATATTGCACTTGTGGAAGAGAGGGAATAACATGTCTGAACAAACAAAGGCGGAAAGAGTTCATCAGGTATTTGAAAAGATATCGGATCAATACGACTCGATGAACTCGGTTATCACTTTTAGGAGACATATCGCATGGCGACAAGATGTTATGAAACGGATGAATGTGAAAGAAGGAAGTAAAGCTCTTGATGTGTGCACGGGAACCGGGGATTGGGCGATTGCTTTAGCAAAGGCTGTTGGAACGCATGGAGAAGTCATTGGATTAGATTTTAGCCAAAACATGCTCAAAATAGCACAAGATAAGCAGGAGCAACAAGCTTTAAAGCAGCTTACCCTTATCCAGGGAAATGCCATGGAGCTTCCTTTTGAAAATGATTCATTTGATTATGTAACCATTGGGTTTGGTTTAAGAAATGTACCCGATTATTCAACCGTGCTGCGGGAGATGTATCGAGTAACGAAACCAGGCGGACAAGTCGTTTGTTTAGAAACATCCCAACCCACATTAATCGGTTATCGACAAGCTTCCCTCTTTTATGTTCGCCATATCATGCCCTTGCTTGGAAAGTTTATTGCCAACAGTTATGATGAATACTCATGGTTACAAGAATCAGCCCGTCATTTCCCCAATAAAACCGCGCTGAGACAAATGTTTTTGGAAGCGGGATTTTCCAAGGTAGATGTAAAAAGCTATAGCGGCGGTGTCGCGGCAATGCATAAGGCGATAAAATAAGTGTCCTAGATTAACATATACTGCCGTTTGATATACGCTGCTTAAATATGCTATAAGTGAAGAAAAAGCAAGGACATGAAGAGGTTGTATTTCCTATTTCGGGATCAAGATTTGTCCTGGTATGTATAGAGGAGTTTTTAATATGAAAGACAATTTTTGGCGTGATTTACCGCGGCCTTTCTTTATACTGGCGCCCATGGAAGATGTGACGGATGTTGTGTTTCGCCATGTCGTCAGTGAAGCAGCTAGGCCGGATGTGTTTTTTACGGAGTTTGCGAATTCCGAGAGCTATTGTCACCCGGATGGGAACCATAGTGTACGCGGACGTTTGACTAATACAACGCGATTACTTGAGGCGTATAACTCAATTATGGCAAATCTCAGGTTTTACATTGTAAATTCATGACTAGTTATTGATATCACTTGGATGTGTGTTATGTTTCAGAAGTGCTCGAAGAATTGCCTTTTGGCAACTTTCACCGGTGCGCCACAATGCGGCGCGCAAACGATGCAACTAGTGGCGGTCCTGCAATCGAAGCTGGTCCCGAACCGATTCGTGCGTATCCAGAAAATACACCAGGAAAAAGGCATTCCTGAAGCTTTTCTTTATTCTGAACATTCGAATGTACAAGAAAAAAGGCAGTAATCGTACTCGCTTCTGAAAGTATTCAAAAGGCGGTAGACGAAGATCAGCTTGGTTTCAAACGAAACACAAATATGTAAGATGTTAAACAAAACGGCATGCAGGACTGGAGGTCAGTCATCACACGCCGTTGTTTGTGTACATTAGAAGTTCATATAAATAAATTCCTGCGTTTCTCCGGAAAAGAACAAGATACCAAGCACGATGGCGATCAGGACGATGGCTCCGCCAAGTGCCACTCCCACCATGATCAGTGCCCTTCCGACACGATGAGTGAGGCTGCGGGCTTTCGTTTCGGCCGATGTGGTGCTATGGGGCTGTAATTCCATAATCTTTCATCCTCATATACAAGATTTCGCCAAACATGTGATTCCCTTTGTCGATAAGATGGGCCGGGTCGCGATAATATTCATGCGGGATCGCATTGTTCTCTTCTTGATTAAATTCGATATAGGGGTATCCTCTCGACTCTACCAGCTTCTGATAAGCGCCCATCGCTTCGGTATATTCGCTCCAATGGAAAAGCTTCTTGTTGGCAATATGCTCTTTATCCAGTGGAGCTGAATAGAACACGGCTTTCTTATGATGCTTCTGCAGCAGATCAAGCGTTTTTTCAATCATGAACAACCCGAAGCTGTGATCTTGATCGAAAGGCTTATTCCAGCGATAAAGCTCTGTATAGTGCTTGTCGATGCTTTCCTGTTGAGCGTCATTCATTTTGTCATAAGCGGTAAACATCGGCGTATAGCTTTCTTTTATCCCTTTTCTTTCATTTTTGTTCTTTTGCACGTCCTGGCGGATTTTCTCCATCGGGGTACGGGTCTTGAACAGACGGTAGCTGATCGCGTCGCGATCATGATAGAGGGTCCACTTATTCAGGAAATGGGACGTCACCCAATTGTGGGCGTTGCTTGGGAGCGATTCGCAGTTTTTGTCCGGGAAATCAACCAGCCAGCTGCGCGGGATAGCTTGACCCAGCTTCTCCACCAGCGACGGATAGACGACAACGTTCGGCTCATTATCCGAGACGACGACGATCCCATAATTGATCTCATAGACGACAAAATCAATCTCGTCAATCATTGAGGCGAGCAGGGCGTAAGTCTCCGTAAATCTTCCGCCGGAAATCCCCAGGTTGATCACGCGGCTGTCTTTCAAATGAGCCTGAAGGACGCCGGCCGAGGTGTTCTCGCCCTTTTTTACGGTTGTGCCAAAGACCGTGGAGGGCCCGAACATGCCGATCACCTTTGTGCTGTTATCCGGATGCTCCTTCAAGTATTCGACCCATAACGGCGTAAAGACAATGGCGTCGTATGTCGGAACGCGAAGCTCTTTTTCCGCATGCGTCACAACTTCTTGTCTCATTTGATCGACCACTTGATCGGCCTCAATGCCCAATCCAAGCAATCCGACCAAGGTAAGGGAGATCAGCATGACGGACACGGTTTTATTCAAAACTAATTTAAGCAAAACATCTTACACTTCCATTTCCATCCATATTCGCAAATCGGTAACTTATCGCATACCAAGCAGCCGGAGCATTAAATCCCATCCGTCTGTGATCGGCAATATGAAAAATACGCGGCTGATCGTTACACCGAAGAATGTGATCAAAATCGCGACAGTAACCGTTACAGGCTTCAGCCATTTCGGTACAGGCTTTAATGCAGGCTTTAACTGCTTCACATAATAGCGATGAATGCACAGCATCACGCCATGGAACATGCCCCAAATAACGAAATTCCAGGCGGCTCCGTGCCAGAGGCCGGAGACAGTCATCGTCGCCATCAGATTGAAATAGACCCGGGGAGCAGGGACACGGCTTCCCCCGAGGGGGAAATATACATAGCGGGTCAGCCATGAACCGAGCGAGATGTGCCAACGGTTCCAGAACTCGGCTATGCTGCGGGCCAAATAAGGGAAGCGGAAGTTCTCCGGGATGACGATGCCGAACAAGCGAGCTGTCCCGATGGCAATGTCTGAATAGCCAGAAAAATCAAAATAGATGACGAACGTATAGGCGACAAGCGAAATCCAGAGTCTGGCGGTATCTGCCTCAGCTATGCCGGACGCCGAGTAGACGGGCTGCGCCAGCATATCAATGGATCCGGCGAGGACGAGCTTTTTGAAAAGGCCGCACCCGATTCGGGCGACCCCGATCAGCATGTGGTCCACTTGAAATCTCGATGTTAGCTGCGGATTAAATATCTGAAATTGCTTAATTGGGCCCGCCACCATCGACGGAAAGAAGAAAATGAACGACAACAGACCTTCCGGCCGATGCTCCGGCAGCGTTCCGCGTTTGCGTTCAACCAAGTAATGAATCAGCTCGAACGTAAAGTAGGATATGCCGAGCGGGAGCACAATCTGCTCTGCCTTAGGCAAGAAGGGCTGATGAATAAAAGCAAATAACTCATGGAACGTATCCAGCATCATGTTTGTGTACTTGAAATAGCCAAGCACGACAACCGCGGCAAGGATGCCGGCGGGATAAATCCAGCGCTTGCTCCATTTCGCCGCGGCTTTCGCGACAACAATGGCAACGACAACTTCCGCAAGCAGAAGGAACAGGTAAGCACCTGCATAATTGTAGTAAAATGCGACACCTGAGGCAAAGAGCACCCAAGGTCTGAAGCGTTGCGGCACGAGGTGGTACGTGACCACAGCCACGAGCACGAACAGCCAGTAAAACCAATCCGTATACATCATAATTTTTTCCGTATCCACCATCCGAGTTGCCAAAAATACTTATCTCTTAGAGCACTTGTTCATATTACAATATCCATCAGTTGAATCGTATGGGAATTTTATGAACAATATTTAAATCCGAAACATTTGCAAGTTTCTCCCCCTTTGAGGGCGCACATAGAATAAACGATCATCATTCTACAAAAGTTGCACCTGATGTTGACAACTAAACCGTAGTAAATTAAAGTCTTTCTTCTAGCGATCGTCCTCCTTTTTTTCGAATCTATGGGGAGATGCTCCTCTCTGATGTATGATATATGCATTGAAGTGTCTACGATTAACATATACTGCCGTTTGATATACGCTGCTTAAATATGCTATAAGTGAAGAAAAAACAAGGACATGAACAGGTTGTATTTCCTATTTCGGGATCAAGATTTGTCCTGGTATGTATAGAGGAGTTTTTAATATGAAAGACAATTTTTGGCGTGATTTACCGCGGCCTTTCTTTATACTGGCGCCCATGGAAGATGTGACGGATGTTGTGTTTCGCCATGTCGTAAGTGAAGCCGCCAGACCGGATGTGTTTTTTACGGAGTTTGCGAATACCGAGAGCTATTGTCACCCGGATGGGAACCATAGTGTGCGCGGACGTTTGACTTTTACAGAGGATGAACAGCCGATGGTAGCCCATATCTGGGGAGATAAGCCGGAATTCTTTCGTCAGATGAGTATCGGGATGGCGAAAGAAGGGTTTAAAGGCATTGATATTAATATGGGTTGTCCTGTAGCGAATGTAGCGCAGAATGGGAAGGGAAGCGGCTTGATCTGCCGTCCCGACATTGCAGCGGATATTATCCAGGCGGCCAAAGCCGGGGGACTGCCCGTCAGTGTAAAAACAAGGCTCGGTTTCACGGCTGTAGACGAATGGCGCGACTGGTTGACCCATATTTTGAAGCAAGACATTGTGAACCTGTCCATTCATCTGCGGACAAGAGAGGAAATGAGCAAAGTCGACGCGCATTGGGAACTGATACCAGAGATTAAGAAGCTTCGTGATGAGGTGGCGCCCGATACGCTGCTAACCATTAACGGGGATATTCCTGACCGTCAGACCGGCCTCAAGCTCGCTGAACAATACGGTGTGGATGGCATTATGATTGGGCGTGGGATTTTCCATAATCCATTCGCTTTTGAGAAGGAGCCGAGGGATCATAGCAGTGAGGAATTGCTTGATCTGCTGCGGCTGCATCTCGATCTCCATGATCAATATTCGGCACAGATGCGGCGCTCCTTCAGCGCACTTGTCCGCTTCTTCAAAATCTATGTCCGTGGATTCCGAGGGGCAAGTGAACTTAGAAATAACTTAATGAACGCAAAATCAACAAGTGAAGTACGTGCGCTGCTTGATGAATTTGGAAGCAAGAATTCTGATGAGGCAGATGAACGAGGAAATTAAATGGACAGGCTGGAGAAACAACAGTGCTTCAGGAGAACAAATAATACTTTTGGAAAACATGGCCGACTTGGCTGTGTTTTTTCTTTTGGACAATCTTAGCCGTCATTCTTGCTATAGCTTTTAGCTATAACTAGTTATGAGATTTTGGTATGCCTTATAACTCCTCTCGTCATGATATGATATCGCTATACAACGAGGGGGTTATGTACATGACTGATAAGTTTCAGATCGTAGGAAGTTTGTTGCGGCCCGAAGAGCTGCTGAAATATAAAACGCAAATAGAACATCGTGATGATATCCAGTATCCGTTCTATGAAAACTTTGAAGGGTATGCCGAGTGCGAGACCGAAGCGATCAAACAGGTCGTGAAAAAGGAAATCGAGCATAACCTGTCGGTTATTACGGACGGCGAATTTTCCAAATCGATGTGGCATCTGGATTTTGTATGGGGCTTTGGCGGAGCCCAGCGTTATATTGCTGATCATGGCTACTTTTTCCGGGATGTGGACGGAACCTCGAAATATGAAACACGCAAAGATATTGGCCTGCGGATTACTGGCAAACTGAGTGGAAAGAATCATCACTTCATTAAGCTGTTCAAACAGCTGCAAGAAACGGCTGGCGACCAGCAAACGAAACTTTGCGTACCGTCTCCTTCCCATATCTTCGGTGAACTTTCTTGGTCGGATAACATTGGCGGCACGGATGCGGTTTATCAGAACAAACAGGAGCTCAAAGCGGGCCTTGTGAGCGCGTATAAGGAATTCGTGACGGAATTCGCTGCGGCAGGCGGTAAGATTCTGCAATTTGACGACTGCCTGTGGGAGCTGTTTGCAGACGACAACCCGAACTCTCCGTTTACTGGGGAGCATATTAATCAAGCGGAAGTTCAGGGTCTCGCCACCGAATTTATTGAGATTAACAATACCGTGATTGACTTCGGTCATAGCCTCGGCTTGAAAATGTGGACACACAACTGCCGCGGGAACTATGATTCCCGCAACATGGGCGGTGGATCTTATGCGAAAATCGCCAACCTGTTCCTGAAGCAGTTGAAATATGATCGCTTCTTCCTGGAGTGGGATGATGATCGTGCAGGTTCGATTGAAGCACTGGAGGTATTCAAGGATAGACCGGAAACGGAGATTGTTCTGGGCCTGCTGTCTTCCAAAACCAATACGCTGGATGATGAAGCACGCGTCATCCGTCTGCTGGACGAAGCATCCAAAATCATTGATAAGGATCGTCTGCTGCTCTCGCATCAATGCGGCTTTGCGTCCTGCGATGGCGGTAACGAGCTAAGCGAAGCCGAGCAATGGGCGAAAATCGATCAAGGTCAACAGATTGCCAAGCAATACTGGAATAACTAAATCGGATAAACATCGTCTTGAGCTAATAGGGATGACTCAAAGGGCCACTAATGGACCCTGCGAGGCATCTCTTTTTCTATGCAGCGTTTCCCGCCGTTCAAAGGAGTAGCCTTCGCTTATGAAGAAGTTATATACTTCCAGGAGAGACTGTGCAAATCGATTACGGAGAAATTTTGATCGGTTATAAGAACATGAGGGGAGAGGAAATATTGACATATAACCATGATCTGATGAACAAAGAGCAATTGCTCATGGAGCTGGATTCGCTGGGTTACTCGGACAGGATGAAGAGGATGGCGCTTCTGGGGCGCCAGCATAAAGGAGATGCGGATTATTCTGCGCTGCTCGTATCCTTGCTCGGCAGCGGTACCGCCTATGAGGCGCATTTGGCATTGACCGGAGCAGGTGTAGTGAAGGATGCCCGTGCGGTTTTGTTTGCCCTGAAGCATCCGAAGGCAGGGGTCAGAGGACGGGCGGCTAGATTACTGCCGGAAGTGGTGACAGATCCGGACTTTTCGATTGAATCCGAAATTGCTCTGATGTCGTATCATTGCCGTCACCAATTGCTGCGGAGCATCGTGAATACATATCGTCAGGATTGGGCGGAACGGCTGCTGCCGCTCGTGCTTGGCCAGTGGGGCGCACAAGAAGCTTCTTTATTATTGGCCGTGTGCAGTGAAGAGACAGTAAGCAGTAGGCTCCCGGAGCTAGGGTATGCTTTACGCAATTGGCGGCTCTTAACGAAGCACTACCCCGATTTGGTTGGAGCGTATTTCAAGAATGCTTTGCAGAACGCAACGCATCGGGAAAAGATCAGTGTATGGTGGACGCTCTCTTCCGCGATTGAGGTACTGAGTGTTTCAAGACCGGCAATCGTGTTGGAATGTGCGCTTAAGCTTGGGCCGACGGATATGATTCATCCCGTACTCAAACAGCAATTGGGCATTCTGATTCAGGCCAGCCCTGAGGACGTATTCGAGCTGCTGACACGTGTGGACACGCGGGAATATCTTCTGAATCACGGCGTTCCGGCAGGCGTGTTGAAGAAGAGAAAATGGTTTACCGCAGCGCAGTGGACCACGCTGGCTGCATTGCTCGCAGATCAGCCTGAGCATCTAGCCAAGGTGCTGGATACCCTTGCGCCGTCTTATCGCGAAGCAATGTTTGATGCCGCTTATAAGGAAGACGAGCGGAAGACACGCATTTTCCCTATGCCGCTGCTGGATGTACTGCCGCACCGACTGCGCGACAAGGAAGCTGCCCGGATGCTGGAGCTGCGCGACATTCGTGATCATCGGGATGGCATGCTCAAAACGACGGCGCGCCGTTTCATTGGTAACGCCAGGGAGAAGCTGGAGCAAGCCGTCCAGGTGTCTAATAGCGATGAACGTGCTGCGGCCTATGCCCACCTCGTTCGGAGTACAGCTCTATCCCGAAGCGGAATGGATGAGACGCTGCGCTTCCTGACTCGAATCAAGAACGACCAGGATCCGGTGCGCTGGGCTGTTATGGCCGAGCTCTCAAACTGTCCTGCTCCCATGTTTAAGGAAGAGCATGTGAACGATCTGACTGTGCTGGTGGATAGCGTGGTGGAAGCCAGGGACACTTCGTACGGGACAAGGTCCGCCACGGAGGAGCTGGCTTTTGCCATCCTGCGTGAACATGCATTGGAGCCGAAGGGCGAGCTGTTCAAATTCGCTTTGAGAACGTTTGGAAGATTGACGATGCGGGACGGTCAGTTTGCGCTCTTCTCGATGGATTGGGATAGCATACCAAATACTGCACTGGAAGCATTGTTCGATGAAGTTTATGCCTTTGGTGTAGAAGCGAACAAGCGAGAAAACACAAATGTGGTCCTGCGTATGGCTGATTTGTTCGGAAAGGCCGTGGATCGGTTGCCGAAGCTTCAGCTGCTGCTGGAGGAGCTGCTGGAGGCTAAGACCGTATCGCCGCAGGCTGTCCATTATTGGCTGGCACCGTATAAAACCCGGGATGCGAGGGTTAGAGAACTGCTGGACAGGGACCCATCCTTCATCTCTTTCCATGACGTATTTATGCATCTGCATCTGAAGCGCCAAGAGTGGTTAGACCCGTTCATCTCGGGGAAAATCATCGATGGCAAGCATTTATCGGGAAAAACGATTTATGTTGTGCCTGCCCATAATGGGTTTCACCGGTGGCTGCCGCGTCAGCAAAAGGCACTAGCTTCCCTCTTGGAACGGGTGGCCTTGGATGCCAAACGAAGTTTCCATGAACGTGCGGCTGCGATGCGGAGCTTGGCCGTCATGCCGGATTATCTCTCCGATCAACTGGAGATTCTGCTGCAGGTTCAGGCAGTGCATGTCGTCGAGGCTGCGCTCTACGCCTATTCGTTATGGGAAGAGCCGGAGAAGGCACTGCCTGTATTATTGGACAACCTGGATGGGGACCGTGCTCGGGTGGCCATGTACTCGATCCCCAGATGCATGCGCAGGGTGAGCCCGGTGATGTTGACATCCATGCTGTCGGACCTGCTGAACCGCGAGAAATTGAAAATCACGGTCAGAAAAGAGGCTATCCGATTGCTTGGGGCTTATAAAAGCAGTGAGGGCATGGCGCTGCTCATCCGTGAATACGAGAAACCGAATGTACACAAAGACGTGATGATCGCCATAGGACACGCTGCCAGACAATGGCTTGATGATGAACGCAGCTGGACTCTGATGTGTGCCATGGCTGCTTCACCGCAGCGTGATATCGCAAGAAGCCTGCTTAACCAGTACGCTGGCGGACTTCCGGCGGAGGCTCGGCCAAGGTATTTGCAATTGATTATCGAGATTGCAGGGCACGCCGATCCCGTTGTGGCCAAAGAGGCTTTCCAAGCCATGAGCCGTTGGGTGAATGGAAGTGAGGAGAAGGTAGCGTCTTCCGCCTGCCGAGCGATTCTTGATTTGGAGGATAACACCAGATGGAAGGCGGCGATGGATACCCTCATTGTGGCTTGCCGTGACGGGAAGGTGAATGAGCAGGTCATAAAGGTTTGCACACAATTGGTGTACACGGAGACGAAAGCCGAATGGAATGCTGCACCGGAGAGGGACCTTCCAGAGCGGCAGCGTCTGGTGGCATTGATTGACAAGCTGACCTCGTTACCTCTCAATGCAAGGCGGATGCTAGTTCCTTTATATACGGGCATGATCGATGCTCTTAAGTCCAAAGAAACCATGAAACCAGCCGTGATCAAGTTATATTTGGCGCTTGTCGAATGGAACCAGGCGGATCAGGCTGCCCTGCGGTTGGACCCTGTGATTCAAATGGCGGACACGTATCCGCATCTGTTGGATTACGCCTACAGACAGATCGCTCGGGCAGCCAATGCCAGCCAGGCGTATTGGAGACCGGAGACGATTCTGGAACTGGTGGATCATTTGAGAGATCGGCAGTCGTTTGCGGCCCAATATATCGGGCTTTCTTTGCTGAAGGTTGCGGGAACATCGTTATTGTGGAACCAGGCTTGTACCGACCGTTTAAGAACGTACCGGAATCATGAGTTTGAGGCAATTCGTCTGGCGGCCCTAGATATTTGGACCGTGCTGGAATGAGGTGAGCAAGGGCGATGCTATATTTAAGTAACTTCAAACTCTCTCCATACATTTCCAGCAACCCGAATATATATCCCGATCATGTATTCAGACACATGGCAGGGGAAGTTCTGCTGTTTGATCGAATCACGGTATTATACGGCAGTAATGGCTCCGGCAAATCCACCTTGCTGAATCTGATCGCCAACAAATTGGGAATTGCGGGCGCTGAGCGAATGACAAGTTATGGTCACAATGTGTACGCGCAGCGGTTTATCGAGGAGAGCAGCTATCAACTCGGGCATGATGAACAGGAGCGTCCCATATATAAGCTTCCCGACGGGAGCCGGTACATCAAGTCAGAGGATCTGTTGTATGAAATCAAGAAAATACAGCAGGAAAGCGTGCTTCGCGAGGGGCTGCTGCATGAGCAGCTCGTTCAGGGAAAGAGCAAGGCCGAGGTAGAAGAGCTGGAGCAGTCGTATGAATTCAAGAAGAAGATGGACATCATTCAATTCGCTCAGGAGAAGTATTCGAACGGGGAAAGCGCGATGCAGTTTTTTGAGGAATATTTGCTTCCCGGGAAACTGTATTTATTGGATGAACCGGAAACGTCGCTTTCTCCGGCGAATCAAATCAAGCTGGCCGAGCAAATGAACGATCTGGCACGTTATTTTGACAGCCAATTTATTATTGCTACGCACTCCCCCTTTGTTCTGGGTACGCTTCATGCGAAGATCTACAATCTCGATGCCCCAATTTTGCAAACGGCAGAATGGTTTGAACTGGACCATGTACAATTCTTTTACCGATTTTTTCATAAACATCAAAGATTGTTTGAATGAATGGGTTCAAGTTTCCAGAAGAGGTATCCTTCGAGTAAGGATATCTCTTTTTGGTATGGTATTTTATCCACCTCAGTACATGGTCCTGCTTGAATGCTGAACGTATATAGATTGGAAGACCATTTGGCAGAGCCATCAAATAGATTGATTTTTATGCAGAAAGTTGTATAATCTACTTAATTAACGTTAATTAAAATGGAGAAAAGGGGATGAACATGACCAGAACGAAGCTGAAAGAAGCTGCGCTGAGGTTATTCGGACAGAAGGGCTACGACGGAACGGCATTATCGGAAATCGCGAAGGAGGTCGGCGTCAAGACACCGGCAATCTATGCCTTTTTCGAGAGCAAGGAAGATCTGTTCATGACGGTCTTCGAAGAATCGATGAGTGCCTATAACGAATATATCCAAGCGATGGCAGAAACCAGCAAAGGAATGAGTACGGAGAAAAAACTGCATGCGCTGCTGCTTCGCCAATACGATTTCCACCGGGACAAGCAGGAGCTTGCTGCATTTGCGTTCCGATACTTAATTTTCCCGCCGGATTTCTTGCTGGAACGGGTGCAGGAGGCGTTTGGGCGTTTCGATACGCTGTTGAGCAGCATTATCGTCGAGATCATGCAGGAAGGTCTGGATCGCGGCGAATTGGCCATCGTCCCGATGGAGACGCTGGTGGATTCGTACCTCACCTTGATGGACGGGCTGGGAATGCAATATTACTACTATAAATCGCCGGAGCTGTTCGAACGGAAACTGAAACATGCCTTTGAGATGTTCTGGAGATCCGTCGAAGCTTAGGCAATCAACAAGATGGTACAGAAAGCAGAGGGTGGAACATGAGAAATGATACGAAAATAGAAGATTACGAACGGGAGCCCGTACCCCAGCATTTGCGGAAATCGTGGCTCTCGATGGCATTTGTCTGGATTGCAATCGGCATTGACCTGTCCGCGATGTTTTTGGGTGCACAGCTCGGCGCTGGCATGAGCATCGGCGACTCGTTTACGGCGGTCATCGTTGGTTCAGCCATATTGGGCATAATCGGGGCTGTCTGCGCATATGTGGGAGCCAAAACGGGCCTGTCGACGGCCATGATCAGTCGGTTTCTGTTCGGGAACCAAGGGGCGCTGATCGTCTCGGTCATTCTCGGCATTTCATCGCTGGGC
This sequence comes from Paenibacillus sp. FSL W7-1332, assembly GCF_037969785.1. NCBI lineage: Bacteria > Bacillati > Bacillota > Bacilli > Caryophanales > Paenibacillaceae > Paenibacillus > Paenibacillus sp. FSL W7-1332. Next base: position 1,269,662 of record NZ_CP150209.1, read on the forward strand.
TGGTTCGGCGTTCAGGTCGGCTTCTTCGCTTCCAACTTCCAGACGGCGTTAAGCGAGCTATGGGGTTGGCATTGGTCGCTCTGGGTACTGTCGATCATTGGTGGACTTCTCATGATGTCCACGGCGATCTGGGGTTACAGGGCGATTGAAAAATTAAGCGTCTGGTCGGTACCGCTGCTCGTCGTGTTTATTATTATCGCGCTGGTCATGGCGCTTAACGGGGAAGGCGGAAGCACCGTCTGGTCACCGTTCGAGGGTGAGGCCCTGCCGATGGGGACGGCGATATCGTTGGTCATCGGTATCTTTATCCTTGGAACGGCGCTGTCCCCTGACATCGCGCGCTGGGCCAGAACGCCAAAGCATGCGGTTACCGCCGCGTTTATCGGTTTCTTTGTCGGCAACAGCTTCATGACCATCATTGCGATCTTCCTGTCGCGTGCGATGGATTCCGACGATCTGACGGGCATTCTTCTGACGCTCGGACTGGGTATTCCGGCGATTATCGTGCTGACACTGGCACAATGGACGACCAATACGAACAATTTATATTCCGCGGGGCTGGGCTTCTCCGTCGTCTTCAAACGGGTGCCTAAATCCGTGATCACGATTATTGCAGGGTTGATTGCGACGGCACTTGCTTGCTTTGGCATTTATGACCGTTTCATGACGTTCCTGACGTACATTACGATGCTTGTTGCACCGCTGGGCGGCATATATACGGCTGAGTATTTGTTGGTGAACAAAAATAAATTCTCGTTTGACGGGCTGGACAGCAATCGGAGCTGGATTCCTCGCTCCATCGTCGTATGGGTCATCGCCACGTTCTTCGGGTTCATGACAACGATGGCCCCGGATGGGCTCGGATGGTTCCATGTGACGCAGGTTCCGGCGCTGGACAGCTTCTTGATGGCATTTATCGTACAAGCAATCATAGGCAAATGGGTAGTAAAGAAGGGATGAAAGCATGAACAAGGCAACCAGATTAACCACATTGGATGAACAAGCCATTGAATATATCGCGATAGGAGCTGCGGTGCTTGGCACGGGCGGCGGTGGAGATCCTCATGTCGGAAAATTGATGGCCATGGAGGCGATCCGTAAGTATGGCCCGGTTCGAATCGCCCAACTCGAAGAGCTGGACGATGAAGGGCTTATCGTGCCGGTATCGATGATCGGAGCACCGACGGTGATGCTGGAGAAAATCCCTTCGGCTGAACAGCTGACCAAACCGCTTGATCTGATGGAGAGAGAGCTCGGGCGCAAGGTGGATGCTGTCATGCCGATCGAGGTCGGCGGCGGCAACTCGCTCGTTCCGGTCATTGCGGCGGCGCAGCGCGGAATTCCGCTCGTCGATGCCGATGCGATGGGGCGTGCGTTTCCAGAATCGCAGATGGTGACGTTCCATCTGGAAGGCATCCCGTGCAGCCCGGTGGCGATGGCGGACGAGCGCGGCAACAGCGCGCTGATGCATACGATTGACGGCGTGTGGGAAGAGCGGATGGCGCGTGCACTGACGGTGGAGATGGGGGGATCTGCCTCCATCTGCGATTATCCGGTATCCGGCGCCCAGGCGAAGCGGAGCGCGATCGGCGGGACGCTGACGCTCGCCTATGCGATCGGGCGGACGCTGTTCGAAGCGAAGCAGCAGAAGCTGAATCCTGTGCGCGAATTGCTCGCGAAGCTGAATGGCCATGCCCTGTTCCATGGCAAGGCCGTGGATATCCGTCGCCGCATGGACGGCGGTTTTACGCGCGGCGAAGCGGTATTCGAAGGTACCGGCGAGAACAAGGGAAAAACGATGCGGCTGTTTTTCCAGAATGAGTTCCTGCTCGCTACCGTTGACGATCAACCGCTCGCCATTACGCCTGACCTGATTACGCTGTTGGATCAGGATACGGGGATGCCGGTGACGACGGAGAACTTGAAGTATGGTGCCCGGGTAACGGCAGCAGGTTTACCGTGCGATGACAAATGGCGCACGCCGAAAGGCATCGAGACGGCCGGGCCGAGATACTTCGGTTATGACTTTGATTATGTGCCGATCGAGACGTTGGCTTCGAAAGGAGGTGCGGCGAAATGACCCAGGTAACTACGACTGACACAAACCAGGTCTACCGTATTGGGATTGACGTGGGTGGAACGAATACGGACGCTGCCCTGCTGGATTCCGACTTGCGCTGCGTGCACAAGGTGAAGGTCCACACGACGGCCGACGTGAACGAAGGCATTGTGGAGGCCGTTCGTCGGCTGCTGCAGGAGAGCGGCGTGAATGGAGCAGACATTTGCTATGCGATGCTCGGCACCACGCATTGCACCAATGCCATCGTGGAGCGCAAGCATCTTGGCCGGGTCGGCCTGATTCGCATCGGCGCTCCGGCAACAACAGCCGTTCCGCCGCTGGCCGGCTGGGACGAATCGCTGCGCGCGGCAGTTGGGCCGCATAGCTATGTCGCCTCTGGCGGCTATGAGTATGACGGCCGCAAGATCGCCAATCTGGATGAAGAGGAGATCGCCGAACTGTGCCGCCGGATGAGCGGCGAAGTCGACGCTGTGGCGATATGCGGCGTATTTGCTCCTGTGAATCGTGAGCAGGAGAAGCGCGTTGGAGAGATCGTGCGCGAAGTGTTGGGTTCGGAAATGCCGGTTACCTACTCCAGCGAGATCGGCAGCATCGGATTGCTGGAGCGGGAGAATGCCTCCGTGCTGAATGCGGCGCTGCTGCAAGTCATTGCAGGCGTGGTGCGCGGCTTTGAGGAAGCGCTGAACGGGTTCGGCATCCATGCCCAGCTGTACATTTGCCAGAATGACGGCACGTTGATGAAGAGCGAATATGCGCTTCGTTACCCGATTCTGACGATTGCGTGCGGACCGACGAATTCAATTCGGGGCGCGGCGCATTTGTCCGGGCTTAGCGACGCGCTGGTCGTCGACATCGGTGGCACGACGACAGATATCGGCGTGCTCGTGCAAGGCTTCCCGCGCCAGTCGTCGGCAGCGGTGGATATCGGCGGCATTCGCACGAATTTCCGGATGCCGGACATTTTGTCCATTGGCCTTGGCGGCGGTACAATCGTCCGGCTGGACGACGCAGGCGGCGTGAAGGTTGGCCCGGACAGCGTGGGCTACAAGCTGACGACACGGGCCCGCATCTTTGGCGGAGATACGCTGACGACGACAGACGTAGCCGTGAAGCTGGGCCGTGCAGAATGGCCGGGCACCAACGCGAATGCCGTGGACGAAGCGGTATGCGGCAAGGTGGATGCCGTCATGCAGCAGATTCTGGAGGATGCCATAGACCGGATGAAAACGAGTGCCGACCCGGTCGATGTCATTCTGGTCGGCGGCGGCAGTCTGTTGGTACCGGATACGCTGGCAGGGGCAAGCCGAATCATCCGGCCTGACAACTATGATGCGGCCAACGCGATCGGCGCAGCGCTGGGAGAGGTTAGCGGCGAGTCGGAGCGGATATATTCGCTGGACGACTGGAGTTATGACGACGTCATCCGCGATGCGAAGGAAAGCGCCATGAACGAGGCAACGGCAGCTGGCGCGAATCCGGAGACCGTACAGATTGTGTCCGTCGAGGACATCCCGATTGCGTACTTGCCGGGCAATGCGCTGCTTGTGAAAGTGAAAGCTGCGGGTAAGCTGTAACTCGCAAGGCATTAGCCTCGCTCGGCAGCGACCACATGTGAGCATGTGATAGCCATCGGGTATCCATCTAATGTGCTCGGCGGCAAACGGCGTGCAACAGAGTAACATGAAATATGAAATGGTGCTACGGAACGAACCCGTATCGCCATTTTTTTATTCCGAGAGCATGACTCCCCTGATGAACTTGATGCAAGAAAAGCAAGGAACCACCCTTAGAGCGATAATCACCGGCGTGTCTTCCTTTTTTGATATTTCCCATAATTCTGCGTGTCCGGAAAAAGGAAAATACACACAATGAAGTCAGATGTTATTTCAAGGAAATATACTCGACTCGGGTAATCAAATATGCCACAATAGAGGATCAGGGCCGCAGGAGAATGGACCCAAGGCGCAGCAAGGCAATCCTCAAGATCGCTTACCAATTTACGATCCAATAATTTATACTAGATAAGCCAGATTATATTGAAGGAGCTGCCGAATCGGATATGAACAAAAAAGAAGTCGCCAATATACGCAAGCAATTTAAGCTGGATCACGATTTAATGAATATTTACGATATTCTCAATGTCTATATTACGAAGGAAACGAATGAAATCTACCACTGGGAGCGCCTGCCGTTCGAGCTGGTGGATCGGGAGAAGCAAGAGTTATACATGGGGAATTTCAAAAAACTGCTGACCGGCGAACTGGATCAAAAGTTGTTCGAATTGAGGTTTCAGGAAGCAGCGGAGGAACCGGCGCAGGTCATGCTTCACCAAGCGCTCGTGTCGGGCGATCCGGAAGAATGGCAGGACTTGATGCTGATGCTGGTGGATCGAATGCTGAAGGATGCCCAATATGAGCGGGATATGGTGGTCACATTCGTTCGGGGACAGTATTATTTGCCGACCAAGGCGAGAAACGATGAAGCGGAAGAGAGCGAGAAGAACGAGGTGTTCGCCCATCCGTTCATTTTATGCAGCGTGAATTCTACGGAGAAACAACGGAAGACGCTCTTGTTCGATTATGTGGAGCGGGAGTTCAAGTACAATGTCATCGTAGATCCGATTATCAAGTTAAGCACGCCGGAGCAAGGATTCCTGTACCCTAGCGTGACGGACAATTATTCCGATGTGAATCGTATTTTGTATTGTACAGGGAAATCGAATTTTCCGGATCCGCATTTTGTCGAACAGGTCTTGAACGGAGAAAGATCCGTGACGGCACTTGAAGAGCGGGCGATCTTCGAAGATATCGTCAAGGAAGTAGCCGGCGAACAGCTCGATTCAGCCACCATTGCCCAGGTGTACGAGGAAATCAACCGGGTGATCGAAATGAACGAAGAGACGAAGGAGGAAGAACCTCCGAAGCTGGATTATAAAGATCTGGAGCGCGTACTGAACGCAAGCGGCGTAGAGGACGTGACGACCGAGAAGGTGGAGCGGGCATTCGAAACCATCGTGGACAACAAGAACTATGAGATGAAAGCAACCAGCGTCATGCCGAAGTATACCTCCAAATCCATTAAGATCGAAACCAAGGTAGCTACGATTTCCATTAGCCCGCAGGATTTAAGGTATGTCAAACAGGTGAATTTCCAAGGTAAACGCTGCATCATGATTGAAGTCGACGAAGATGTCGCGATTGAAGGGTTTACGCTGGCTTCAGAGACGCTTTTATAGACTCGTTCATCGTACAAGCTTCGACGCGGTACGGAAACCGGAGAGTATATAGGTATACCATTAGTAAAAGAGGCTCGTGTTGCAATTTCGGATGGGAAGCATAAGAGTCATGTAGGCGTTGTTAACCTATATGGCTCTTTTTGTGTTAAGTATGCTGCGGGAGAAGCGGCGATAAAGACCATAATTCCTGAACCCGCTTTTGTGGTTATTTAAAAGCTGTTTTGGCAAGAAAAAAGACCCTAGAAGCTCTTAGGGTCTTGTAGGAACTTTGGCTTTAATCCATCGATACACTAAAACGTGTAGGATTCCCCGTCATGTGGAATCAAAACATTAGAGGAGATTCCTTTTTCGTCAGTAAAGATATTTAATTCTTCCCTTGATAATGTCCAATGATTAACTGCTTCCATATGGACGGATATAATTTTCGCCTCAGGGGCGGCTTTATAAACATGGTAGATATCCTCTTTCCCCATTACTAGAGATCCGCCTTGAAGGAATTGATTATCTCCTCCATTTACAACAATGATTTCCGGTTTGTGTGTTTCGATGGCTTCCCCAACAGCTTCATACCAAACCGTATCTCCAGCAATATACAATGTTTTCTCGTTAGGGTGCTTAAAGACAACACCGCACACATGTCCGGCAAGTTGTAATATTTCTCCTCTGCCGTGTTCGCCTTTAGTTTTAACTAATCGAATATCTCCAAAGGCTGAATTTTCTTGCAGCACTTCTACCTTTTGAAAACCGGCGTTTCTGACTTCTGCCGCGTCTTCTTCGTTTTGTACAAACATTTTAATATCTTTTGGCAGCGCCTCTTTAGCCGTATCGTCCCAATGGTCTAAATGTAGATGAGTGACTATCACAGCATCCAAGTTGCTGATAATATGGCCAACCGAGGCTGGCAAGCCAACCAAAGGATTGTTTCGATCTTGGCGTAACGAATTAGGGAAAGGCGGATACGTATCTTTTTCTCCCAAAAAAGGGTCGATTAAAAACTTCTTCCCTGCATATTGGACAACAAGTGTCGCATTTCGAATGAGCTGTATTTTCATGGCAATAGACTCCTTTTTTGATTTGGATATAGTTTACTCAGCGGCCAAGTAACCAATACAGGTTCCCTTTGTCCACTTTGGGATAAGGGTTACTGTATAGTAAAATGATAAAGGACATCTTGAATTTAATCGATGCTTCGATGAAACGCTTTTACATCAAATCATTTCACGGTGAAAGGATTATGGTATGCAACTTGATCAAACGGATTATCAGATCCTTCGGTTACTAACCGAAAATTCAAGGATTCAATGGAAAGACTTAGGGAAACAAATTCATATGACTGGACAAGCAGTAGGCAATCGTATCAAAAAACTTGAGGAGAGCGGTGTAATTACAGCCTATTCCCTAATCATCGATGAAATGAAATTAGGGCTTGCTTATACAGCATTTGTTATTATTCATATGAAAACAGCAAATCACGATTCGTTTATTCGTTTTATTATGGATCAACATGAGATCGTGGAAGCGCATCGTATTTCGGGAGAAGGCTGTTACCATTTAACGATAAAAGTTTCATCCCAAGATCAGCTGAATCTTTTTCTTAATAAACTTCTCGATTATGGGAATTACAGCTTGAATCTGTCCATACAAAAAATCAAACAACGCAGTACGTTGACCGCCGCACCAAATGAATAGCAAAAGCTTCATTCGAGGATGCCGTCATCGAAGGCTTTACGCTTACTACAGAGAATAAAAGGATTGTGTTGCAATTTCAGATAGGAAGTATAAGAGTCATGTAGGTGTTGTTTCACCTATATGACTCTTTTTGTGTTCATGATGTTAAGCGGGAGAAGCGGCGACAAAGACCCTTCTGAAGACCGATACGTAAATACATCGGCTGCAGGAAGAAATATCCATGAGTCTAGATATGATGGATATAGAATGAAACCAGCGGTTAGTGAGAAACGGTAGTTTCTTCACAAGTGACCGGGAATGGCAGGCAACCCATTTCCGGAAAATCCAATACGGGGAGATGTACGAAGTGACAACGTTAATCGAATTCAAAAACGTAACCAAGGCCTATCCAATCGGCGAAGTAACGATTCAAGCCCTTGCGGGGGTTGATTTTTCGATCCGGGAGGGGGAATTCGTAGTGATTCTAGGAGCAAGCGGGGCGGGGAAAAGCACGATTTTGAACATTCTCGGCGGGATGGATACCGCTACCTCGGGACAAGTGTTTGTTGGGGATCAAGAGATTACGGGATGGAGCGAGAAGAGATTAACCCAATACCGCGGCGAGCAGGTTGGCTTCGTCTTTCAATTCTATAACCTGATTCCGAATTTGAATGCGCTCGAGAACGTGGAATTTGCGACAGAGGTATGTAAGGACCATCTGGACGCCCGTGATATTTTACATAAGGTTGGACTAACGGATCGTTTGAAGAACTTCCCTTCCCAGCTCTCTGGTGGCGAACAGCAACGAGTTGCGATTGCCAGAGCGGTTGCCAAGAATCCCGCGCTGCTCCTCTGCGACGAGCCCACCGGTGCTTTGGATTATGTGACAGGAAAGTCGGTCTTAAAGCTTCTTCAAGATTTAAATAAGGAAACGAAGACATGCGTCGTGCTGGTCACCCATAATTCGGCCATCGCGCCGATGGCGGATAAAGTGATCCGCGTCAAGAGCGGGAAGATCGAGAGCATCACGATTAACGATCACAAACAAAGCGTTGAAGGGATCGAGTGGTGATGAAGATTTTAGCGTTGAAACTATTAAGGGACATGAAGCAATCGGTAGGACAATTCATAGCCATAGTATTGGTTATTGCGGTGGGAGCCTTTTTCTACACGGGGCTGGTCACCTTGAGCGACAATCTTAGCGGCTATACGAAGGGGTATTTTCAAGAACATAATCTAAGCGACTTGAACGTCTATTACAGTCAAATTTCCGCAGAGGATGTGGCCGGTTTACGAGACATCGAAGGCATTCAACATATCGAAGGGCGTTATACCGTTCAGGCCGAACAGGCTTTTGAAAGTGATAAAGCCTTATTAACGGTGCATTCGATCCCTGTACCTAATGCAATCAACACATCCAGGATGATGGAGGGCAGGATGCCAGCAGGGCCGAATGAGATCCTGTTGGACTCCCACTATGCCGAGGCACATCATTACCGTGTAGGTGATACCATCAGCCTCCGTGTGAATGACAAGGACATGACGTTCACGATTAGCGGCTTGAATGAAAATGTGGAGCATGCCAAGAAGAACGAAACCCAGGACCATCAAGCTTATGGAATCGCTTATATCCCCGAAGAGACCATACCTGAAATCGCAGGCAGCATGTTCTACAATGAGATCCTGATTGATGCCAAGGACGGTTACGATATGGACCAGTTAGGCCAAGCCATTGAAGCACATTCCCAGTCCCTCCCTTATATAAGCCAGGTCAGTAAAGAACGGACCTTCAACTATTCCCAGACCCAGCAGACGATTCATAATAATAAGCTGATGAGCAGGGTGATCCCGATCGTTCTCTTTTTGATTGAAGCGGTGATTCTGTTTCTGATCATGTCGAGGATTATCGATTCCCAGCGAAATCAAGTGGGCATTATGAAGGCATTAGGGGTGAAAAAAAGAAGCATCATGCTGCATTACATGGGCTACCCTGTGCTGGCAGGCGTCATCGGCTCCATCTTGGGCTATGCCATCGCCGCCGCTCTATTCATTCCACTCATTACAACGTCGATTGGAAGAAGCTACTCCCTGCCTGACCTGACATTCACCCTCTCGTTCTTTACGCTCCTACCTCCGATGATCTGCTCCAGTGCGTTTGGCATGCTGTCCTGCTATTTCAGCGGCAGAGCGATCCTACAAGAACGTGCTGCCCAGGCGATGCGTCCGAAACCGCCCAAGAAGATGAAGAAGCTGCTCATCGAGCAAGTTCCGGGCATGTGGAGCCGGCTTCCCTACAGCTACAAGATCATTCTACGAAATATATTCCTAAATAAACAAAAAGCATTCGCAAGCTCCGTTGGCGTTGTGGTCAGTACGGTTTTGTTGATCACGGCTTTTGGCACGCAGACGGCCCTGCTCAAGGTAGCCGGCCAGATTGAAGAGGTGAATACGTATGATTTACGAGTCGATTATGCGATAGGATCGTTCCCCGATATGGCAGCACTGCCGTCCGGCATAGCAGAACGTTATGGGTTGTCCACCTACCCTGTGGAACTCATCCGAGGGGAAAACAAAGAAAACGCTACGCTGGTGGTTACGGAGCAGGATAATGAGCTGATTCGCTTTTATGATGAACAAGGCGACCGGCTATCGTTAGAGGATCATGGCGTGCTGGTACCGAAATCTTACGCGGATCAATATCATATTGCTGAAGGGGATACAATCCAGCTTCAATTCACGGCACCGGAGCTTAACCAAACCATCGTCGATATGAAGGTTCTGGATATCTCCACACAATACTCGAATCCATCGTTCTACAGCACACCGAATTATATGAAGAGTGTGGGTATCGACTACGATCCTTCTTCTCTGTTAGTGAGCGTCCATAGCGCTGCCGATCTGGCGGGCGTTCGCAGCTTCTTCGAACAGGACCCGCAGGTGGAGGCCATTGTGGACAAGGATGATCTCAAGAAATCTGCGCAATATATGCTGAAGCAAAACAGCTTTATTTTCATCATGTTTATCATCTGTGCCGTCATTCTGTCCTTTGGCGCCATCTACACGATCTCTTCCATCAATATTTACGAAAGGAATCGTGAGCTTGCCACCCTGAAGGTATTAGGTTATCCCAAACGTAAAATCAACCGGTTGATTTTCTCTGAGAACATGCTGTTAACCGCTTTTGCGGTTATTGTCGCCCTGCCGATCAGCGGTTATGTCTATTCCATCATCATCCAGGCGCTTTCGAGTACGCATCAGCAAATTCCGGATCAATTAAACCTTGTGATTATGCTGGCATCGGTTGTACTGGCGTTCATCCTGACCCTCTTCTCCAACCTCATGCTTCGGAAAAAGGTGACGCGGATTCATATGATTGAGTCGTTGAAGGGTGTGGAGTGAATGGAATGCCTGCAAGAAGTACTGAGTACCCCAGACCCAAAAAATATCGGTAGTAAGGTATAAAATTAAGGGATTGGTAGAGCGTCAGCATTTATTGATGACTAGAGAAAGCGCCATGCCTGTTTTCATGAGGCGTGGCGCTTTAATAATCTTTTAGCAGCGATAAGTTTAAGAATGACATCCCCAATAATCATCGCTTTAGTAGAAATAACTACTTTGGGTGAAGCATCATCTCTACCAGCAATGAGATCTTATGGGGGATTAACCATCAACTACACTCATTTGCGCATATCCGGTTGTGCTGTAGGTACTCGCACGAGCTCCATAAGCAGTGTTACGTTTAGGGTTCGTAAGATATATTTTTCCGCCTTGCTTAACGTTATTTACATAACCGAGGTCTGCGCCAGTGTCAATATTCGTGAATCCGCCATTATAGCTTGTCCCTGGCAAAGAGTCAGCTGTCATTGTAACTCTGCTGGCGCTGGTGAAAAAGGTGTAAAACGGCAGTGTCGCTGAAGAATCGGATGGTTCAAATAGATAGACAAACCCTACATAATTCGCGGCTAGGATCTGAAAATCATAAGCTGTAAGCTTAGCTAACTGTTGTTTGCGCACGTCCTCTTTCAATCTAGGAACGTCCCAGTCCGGAAACAGGTCGGAAAATTCAGGAAGTTCTTCAATGGTTCCATCCGGCAGCTCATACGCAACCTGGCCATCAACGGTCCAAGAAGTGCTGTAAATGATAGAATTCCTTGCGTCCAAGATTTCATCCTTCCATTCCTCGGGCGCTACGTCAATATCCTGATACGCAAGTTCCTGTTGTGACAGGGAGTTGTAGTCCTGTTGATCATTCGCAAAAGCAAGGCTAGGTGTGAGTAGAAGGAGAAGAGTCAGTACCGATAAAAGCATTATCATGACGATCCAGATTTTATCTTGATTGTTTAGGTTTGACATGTATATAAGACAAATGTAGAATCTTAGGTAGACAATTGTCTTAAAGGAGTTGATCCATAGAACGATGAAAAAGCTGCCTGATGCGGAGTTTGACATTATGAAAGTGGTTTGGGCCAATGATCCACCTGTAACGACCCATATTATTATGCAACAGCTTGGAAACGAAAGGGGATGGAAAGCGCAGACGGTCATTTCCCTAATGTTACGGCTGATGGAACGAGGTTTCATTCGAACTGAGAAAAAGGGAAGAGAGCGTATTTATTTTCCGCTCATTAGCAAGGAGGACTACCTGAAATTTGAAACAGGTGACTTTATGGAGCGTTTTCATGCGAACTCCTTCTTCAGCCTGGTTGCTACGCTGTATGCCGGTAATAAGGTAAAGGACAGCGACCTAGACCAACTGGAAAAGTGGCTGAAAGAAAAGAGGGAGTGATATGCAGGGATTTTTAGTAACCCTGATTCAATGCTCTGTTTCGATGTCGTTGATAACGCTTATGTATACGGCAGTACGGCCCATTTTATCAAAACGATATGCCGCAAAGTGGATGTATAGGGTTTGGCTGCTGATTGCGGCAGGCTGGATAATTCCCTTTCGTCCACAGATCGACCCGTTAATTTTCCATGTGCCTATACCGGATATTCCTGTAGCTTTTGCCCAATCAATGTCGTTCATGGCTGTAAGGGATATGGAGAACAATTGGGCAACAATCCCTTTGTGGTGGTTGCTTGCAGCAATTTGGGGATGTGGCGTTGTAAGCATTGTATTGTATCATGCTCTGCGGCATGGTCGCTTCATAAAGACGATACGCCGATGGAGTGAGCCTGTTCTCGATGTGAAGGTTTTGGGAATTTTGGACCGTGTGAGATCGGAACTGAGGATAAACAAACCTGTAGGGTTAAGCGTGTGTGAGAGTATTACAAATCCAATGCTCGTTGGCTTTTTCAGGCCTGTCATTTTACTTCCGCCTATGGAACTCTCAGACGATGTATTGTCACTGATTCTAAAGCATGAGTTGATTCATTACAAACGGCACGACCTCTGGTATAAGGCCATGATTCTGATGGCAACCGCGTTTCATTGGTTTAATCCGGTTGTCTATATTATGGCAAAAGCGGCTGCGAAACAATGTGAAATTTCCTGTGATGCATTGGTTTTACAGAATGCAGATCATCAACGGCGAATGCAATACGGGGAAACAATTATTGCTGTCGTCAGGAATGGAGCGAAGGTCCAAACAGGATTATCAAGTAATTTTTATGGAGGGAAAAAAGACTTGAAAAATCGGATATCTTTAATTATGGACCCGAAAGGGAAGAAGGCGGGCATTTTACTCTTTTGTTTGGCTCTGGTGGGGATTCTATGGACCGGCTCCGCGCTGACCGATGAAGCTAATGCAGATGACCCGCAAACATCTATTGCTACTGAGACTGTTACTTGGTCTTATGATAGCGATAGACATATTGATAACGAAGTAACCCGCCTCAAGGAGTCGCTGCGCCGCTACGCAAATAATTTAGACTCAAGTCATAAATAAAGAGAAGGCAACTTTTTTGAACTGACTACCGTAAAGTAAACCGTCATTTAAAACCATCTTCAGCAACCTGAGTCCAGTTTCGTTCGGACTTAGGTTGCTTTCATTTTTTCCTTTCGCCACCGCTTCATTCCCCATCCTGCCTTTCGATGTCCCCAGCCTTTTTTCAAATTTTGAAGAAATTGTTAAATTGCCCCTTTTAACCCGCTTATCGAGTAAACCATAAATACCAAATATTATGAAATTATATAAAATAATCCCTTAATTGGAGAATTGGTATGCGGGGAAGGTGGTGAGAGGATGGTTCTAAATGATGACCAACGACGTGTTATTAAAGCATTATATTTAGAAATGTATTTTTTATTGTTTTCATATGCACAAAACATGTTGAGCGACCGTTCACTGGCTGAAGAAGCCGTTCAGGACACATTTAGAATTGCGTGTGCTAAAGCCGACAATCTTTTATATAGCCCCAATCCGAAAGGTTGGCTATTAAATACGCTAAAGTATGTTATTAAAAACAAAGCTCGCAGTCGGGCGTACCTCATTAATTCCTTAAAGTTAGATGAAAACATGATCCCTGGGGATCTTGATGTACTCGATATTGATTTTATGTACTCTGACTTAACCAATAGTGAGGACTATAAATTACTTAAAAAGATTGCTCTGGATAAGTACTCGATGTTGGAGGCGGCTAAAGAGATGAGGATTTCTGTGGAGGCTTGTAAAAAACGAGTTCAACGAGCGAAGAAGAAAATGAAAAAGGTTTTAAAAAAAATGGTTTAAACAGCTACCAGCATAGAAAGAAAGTGCCCTGCGCTTTGAATCCAAAGGAATAACGGATCAGTATCGTATATCAAAGTGTACGGGCTGCAGCCCCTTGATCTATAATAAGTGACGTGCATGCAATGGCAAAATTCAATCGCGAATGGAATAGGAGAACAGGATGATGAAACAAAAAATGGCCGTCATTGGCTTAGGGCATATGGGTCGGCATATGATTCACCGCTTACTGCCCCAATATACGGAAAAGATCGAGTTGGTCGCCATTTGCGACAGTGATGAATCCAGTTTGCATCGTGAAGCTGCGGAAGCAGGGATTCATCCAAGGCTGTACACCGACTATCGCCAGCTGCTGGATGAGGTGACGCTTGACCTGGTGTATATCGCGGTTCCGCCGTCCCTGCATTATGATGTGGCCCGGATCGCATTTGAGAAAGGCATCCACGTCTTCTGCGAGAAGCCGCTGGCCAACAGCTTGACCGAAGCCCGGAGTCTGGTGGAGCTGGCCGAGAAGGCCGATGTGCTCCATGCGGTTCATTTCTCGCTTCCGCTAGACCCGGCTGTTCTAAAGCTGCGGGCATTGCTAGAGGAGCAAGCGATCGGCGGGATCCAAGGCATGGAGTTGTACCTGGAGTTTCCGCAGTGGCCGAGGGCATGGCAGCAGAATCCATGGATCACGTCAAGGCAGCAGGGCGGATACCTGCTGGAGGTTGGCATTCACTGGATCCAGATGATCCCGCAGGTGTTCGGGCCGATTACGCATGTGAAGAGCGAGATCGAGTTTCCGCCGGATTCGAATCAGTCCGAAAGCCGAGTCCAGGCCGTGCTCCGATTACATAATGATATTGAGATTCGCCTGTCGGGAACCGACCAACGGGAAGGGGAGGAGCGTGTCTCCCTGGTGGTTCACGGTGAGGAAGGAACCTTGGCATTGGAGAACTGGTGCAACTTATACCTAAGCGGCAAGAACACCGATCTGCAGCCTGTACCTGTCGATGATGTCGTCAGCCCGCTGCCGATCTTGAAGCAAATCATTCAGATTCTAAATGGAGAGTCCGGCCAGATCTATGATTTTTATGACGGGTATAACGCGCAGGTTGTTTTGGAAGCCCTGCGCAAGCCGGGTGAGGGCTTTGCGGATGTAAGGGCTCAGTTGATGGGGGGCGGCAAAAAGTACGGGACAGAACCGATTGCCAATTTGAGGTGATCCATGGTGTCCGTGCAACTTAGCAGTTTCATCACGCTCGGCCTGTAAAGGATGAACTAACCCTCTTGGCTCCTTTGCAGGCTGGGCCTTTTCCCACGGGGCGTGATGGAATGAAAAGATTGTATGGGTAATTATTTAACCTCTTATCCTGGAACGAGCCAATAATATTGAAATTTTTAATTAATTGATGACGCAGAAAACGATAAACCGCTGTCTCTCCGCCAGACGGCGTTTCTTTTTATAATTATATTTGGAAGCGCTTTCCGACATGTTTGTATTTCCGACGTTAGGCTTCCTTTCACTTGAAAAAGATATTACTTAGGGGGAATAGGGTATGGGTAAACTTAGAAATGTGCTTTTTCTTGCCATTCTTTTATCTCTTGTCATTTCATTGGCGGCGTGCGGCTCCGAACAGGCTGCAAGCAAGGACAACACGGTTACTTTGTATATTACAAGGCACGGAAAAACAATGCTGAACACAAGTGATCGCGTGCAAGGCTGGGCCGATTCGCCGCTGACGGAGCCCGGTGTCACGGTTGCCGGACAGCTCGGAAAGGGATTGAAGGGGATTCCATTCGCTGCCGCATATAGCAGTGACAGCGGTCGGGCGATCGAAACGGCGAACCTCGTCCTTGAAGAGAGCGGACAAACAGATGTGAAGCTTACGACCGACAAGAATCTGCGGGAATGGAATTTCGGCAAGTACGAAGGGGACCTGAACGCGAATATGTGGAACGTGATTATGCAGGGTTTAGGGATCACCGATATGAAACAGCTGGATATGAAGTCTGATATGGGGAAAATTGCTGACACGATTGCCGCCTCGGACGAGACCGGACAGGCCGAGAATTGGGAAGCGATCTCCACTCGCTTGAGAACGGCTTTGGATGAAATCAGCCATGAAACAGCCGTAAACGGCGGCGGCAATGTGCTTGTCGTTTCTCATGGCTTATCGATCAGCGCCCTCCTTCAAACAATTGATCCTGGCCAAGTTCCCCCCGCGGGTCTGGAAAATGCGAGTGTAACGAAGATTATTTACAAGGACGGTACGTACAACATCGAATCCGTAGGTGATATGAGCTACGCCGAAAAAGGCGAAAAAGCAGAATAAAAGATACGGATAAATCCAAATACAACAAAATGCCCTGGTCGCGGTTTTAAGACTTCGATCAGGGTGAATTTGTTTTGATTGGAGGTTTGGGAGGTTGCCGCATTTCTGTACAATAGGCTTAGATCTTGAAGCATACTATTTTGTATAATGGACGATAGTACAAAAAAGATACGCAATCTTTGTCTGGGGGGACATCTTTGAAAACGTCCATCTTTGAATTGGTGGAGACAGCGGACGATCTGCCGTTTGATGTATCGCTGCACCGGGTAAATTACGTGGCGAGCCATTGGCATAACAGCGTGGAGATCATATTCGTGCTTTCCGGCAACCTGGAAGTCACCGTCGGAACGGAGCACCACACGATAACCGAAGGCGATGTATTTGTGATTAATTCCAGCCATGTCCATGAGGTCATTGGGCTGGACATGAACATTATCGCCACGTTCCTGATTCCAATGGTGTTTTTGAAGGAAAACATTAAAGGCATCGAGGACATCCGCTTCGAATGCAATTCTTCCACGGTCCGGCCGGAACAGAAAAGCGGGTTGGACCGAATCCGCCAGATGCTGGCTGAGATGGTCGAGCTGAAGCAGAAAAAAGGAGAGGCGTACGAGCTGGATATGGGAATCCGCATGCTGGCCGTGTTTTCCATGCTCATTAAGCAGTTCAAATCCTCCGAAACCGGCGGCGCGATAAACGAGAAATATATGGAGCGCATGCTCCGTATTATCAATTATATCGACGAGCATTACAATGAGCCGATCACCCTGCAATCGATCGCCAAAAAAGAATTTTTGTCCGTACCTTATCTGTCCAAATTTTTCAGTGAAAATATCGGGCTTAATTTCCAATCCTATCTGACAAGCATCCGGTTGAAGAACGCGGTGGAGGAGCTGCTTCGATATGAAGACCTCCCGATCGCGGATCTGGCGTTAAGCCACGGATTTCCCAATGCCAAATCATTTTACACGGCGTTCAAAAACAAATACCGTCAGACCCCTCATGAATACCGTAAACAGTATCGACCTGACCGGGAGACGGAAGCCAAAAAGCAAGACATCTCTTCGAATTATCTTCAGTTTAATCAATCCAGCGCACTGGGGATCATCCGTCAGTATTTACGGCGGACCGAATCGTTGGAGGTTGAAACGATCCAGGCAATCGAAACGAAGACCTATGAGGTGAACGCGGCCGCTCAGGGAAGAAGACTGAAGCATACATGGAAAAATCTCATCACGATCGGGAAAGCGCAGGAAGGGCTGCATGCCGATGTACAACAACAGCTGATCTATCTCCAGCAATACTGTCCGTTCCGGTATTTACGCTTTCACGGGATTTTTGACGACGGGATGATGGTATATGATGAAGACGAGGAAGGGCGGCCGCGCTACAATTTCAGGCAGGTGGACCAGCTGTTCGATTTTATGCTGTCGATTGGCTTGAAGCCGTTCGTAGAGCTGGGATTTATGCCCTCCGCGCTGGCATCCGATCCCGGGAAGACGGTGTTCTACAGAGCCAGCTTTACGAGTCCGCCGAAGTCGCTGGATAAATGGAGCGGACTTATCGACTGCTTCCTTCGCCACTGCATGAACCGTTACGGTGCGGCGGAGGTCGAGAGCTGGAGATTCGAGTTCTGGAACGAGCCGGAATTAATCGTATTTTGGCCCGGATCCGTTCAGGAATATCATGAGCTGTATTTGGCCACCTACAGAACCGTCAAACGGTTATCCGCAGGACTGAAGATCGGCGCGCCCGGCCGGATCATCACCGTGACTTCGCCGGAAACGGCGACGAATTTTTTCGCGTTTTGCCGGAAGAACGATTGTCTTCCTGACTTCATTCCGCTGCATTTTTATCCGCATGAAGAAATCGAAAAACGAATACAACAAGAGGAAGCGGATCTCAAGCAGGACGAAGATCTGTACCGGAAGCTGCTGGAGAAATTCGGAGGGATTTCGCCGAATCCCGATTTTCTTAGGGAAAGACTCGCGATCGAGCTACAGCTGTTAGCTGACCAGGGATTATCCGGCCGCGAGGTATATATGACGGAATGGAATTCGACCGCCTATCACCGCGAATTGACGAACGATACCTTATACAAGGCCGCCTATATCGCCAAAAATATTCTCGATAATCTTGATTCCATCGACGGTTTCGGTTACTGGGTGCTGAGCGACAACATTGAGGAAACGTTCCCGTCACCGCGTTTGTTTCACGGAGGACTTGGGCTCATCGCCCAATATGGGATCCCGAAGCCCGCCATGCATGCGTACGGGCTGCTGGGCAAGCTGGGGGAGACGCTGATTGCACGCGGGGATGGATATATCGTGGCTGCCCGTGGAGATACCATTCAAATCATGACGTATAATTACGTTCATTATGATGATCTTTACGCTCTCGGCGACACTTCGTTTATAGATGAAACGCATAGGTATAACGGATTCAAGGAAGAGAAAATCTTAAAAATCGACATCGCTATTAGCGGGTTGCCTCTGGGAACGTACCGTATGGTTACTCAAACGATTACCCGCAAAACCGGCAGCAGCTACGACAGATGGGTGGAAATGGGGGCACCGGAATCATTGACGGCTGAGGATATCGCTTATCTTAAGCAGAGCTCTCCGTCAAGACAGGTCCAAGTATTGAACCTGGAGAACGGGACGGTGATTGGCTCCACCTTGAAACCGCATGAGGTGCAGCTGATTGAATTAACGCCTATGGTATGAGCGGCAAAGCAAGCTGTGTCAATTTTTAAGCCATTCGGAAAGGATAATTTAAACGCTTTCATAATGAGATTAAAAATCGCCCTATAAGTCTTTAAACAACCGCCTGTCTTCATGAAGGCGGTTTCTTTTATAATTTGGTTGTAATCGTTTTCAAGATCATAGGAGGTTATATAAATGGCTGGAGCTAAAGTAAAAGGACAGGTCAAAACCCCTTTTGGCCGATTGACTTTCGGCGTGATGTTAGGCTACGGCCTGATGATGGTCGCACTCATGACACCGGCGACATTGTTGTTGACATTTAAGATGATTGAGATCGATCCGGATGGATATACGTCGTCTTATGGTCTCGTGGCCGGAATCGGCGCTTTCTTCGCCTTGATCGGTAACCCTTTGGGCGGTGCGATCAGCGATCGGACGATCAATAAATTCGGACGGCGGCGCACCTGGATTTTGCTCGGACCTTTGGTCGGCAGCGCTGCGCTTCTGATGATTGGCTGGACATCCTCGTTATGGCTCATCATCGTAGGATGGGCGATTGCGCAGCTGTTCTTCAACTTTGGGATGGCGGCGTACACGGCACTTATTCCCGATCAGGTGAAAGAAGAAAAACAAGGCACGATTTCCGGACTGCTCGGCATGTCCTTACCGCTCGGGATCGTAGTCGGGATGGTATTGATGACATTGTTAACGGACGTCTCCTCAGCCGCGAAATGGACACTTATTGCCGCGATCGGCATCGTGGGTCCGATCATCAGCTTGTTTCTCATTCAAGAAGGAAAAGTGGAAATTATCGGCGATGATAACACGGTCGTGCCGCTCAGAGAGAAACTGAGCAAGATTTACCCAAGTCCGCGGCGGTTCCCGGCGTTTTCTTGGGCGGTCGCTTCGAAATTTCTGATGATGATGGGGTACTGCAGCAGCCTTTACCTCACGGTGATGCTCGTCAACCGGATGGGTTACACGGAAGCCCAAGCTACGGCCAGCGTGGCTAGCGTGAATATTATTTCCACGATTGCCATGTCGTTGACCAGTATTTTCGGCGGGGTGTTATCGGATAAATTCCGGAAGCAGAAACCGTTCTTGTATGTGTCTGCATTCATTATGGTGATTGCCGTACTGATATTTGCGTTTGTTCCTCATTACTTGGCTTATGTCATCGCATCCGCGGTGCTTGGTCTCGGATTCGGCTGTTTTTCCGCCGTCGATATGGCTTTGGTGGCGCGCATTCTGCCGCGGAAAGAAGACTCAGCCAAAGACTTTGGCATTATGAACGTGGCAAACGCATTGCCGCAATCGATCGTTCCGGCGATTGCACCGCTTCTGTTAAGCGCAGGCACGTCGATTGGAATTGGCAGTTGGACGTTCTTCTACCTCGTCCTTGCCATATTCACGGCAATCGGCATGGTATCCATCAAGCCGCTGCCGGAAGTAGGCGAACCGGTAGCTACAGATAACGGAACCGAAGCTGTTGACAGCAGCCTTGCGCCTGCAACTATGAACTGAAGGTAAACTCGGATTGAAATAAAGAGAATCGGGGAGAGAGAGAACATGAGAAACCATACTCTAGATACGATCAATAAGACAGAAGAAACCGTTCAATATGTAAAAAATCCCGGCGGCCCGACTTTGGGCTACAATCAGGAATCGGGCGTGGGCCTGATCGAGCAGGACGGCTTGTTCTTCAAGGATTTAAGCCGTGACGGCAAGCTGGACAAATATGAGGACTGGCGGTTGTCGCCGGAGGAACGGGCGAAAGACCTGGCGTCGAAAATGACGGTCGAGCAAATGGCCGGCCTGATGCTGTACAGCCGCCATCAGTCGATTCCTGCGCTTAGTAATGGCTGGTTCTCAGGCACGTACGGCGGGAAAACGTATGAGGAGAGCGGAGCGAAGCCTTGGGAACTGACCGATGAGCAGATCGCATTTTTGGTCAAAGACCATGTGCGGCACGTGCTTGTGACCGCGGTAGAAAGTCCGGAAGTCGCGGCGCGCTGGAACAACAAAATACAGGCGTTTGCCGAAGGAACCGGCTTCGGTATTCCGGCGAACAATAGCTCCGATCCCCGCCATGCCTCGGATTCAAGCTCCGAATTCAACGCGGGTGCGGGCGGTCATATCTCGATGTGGCCCGAGACATTGGGCCTGGCTGCAACTTTCGATCCCGAGATCACGAGGAAGTTCGGGGTGATCGCTTCCCGGGAATATCGCGCGTTAGGGCTAGCAACCGCCCTGTCTCCGCAAATCGATATCGCCACGGAGCCGCGCTGGTTCCGGTTTAACGGCACGTTTGGCGAAGATTCGAAGCTTGCTGCCGATATGGCCCGCGCTTATGTCGACGGCTTCCAAGCTTCCGAAGGCGAACGGGAAATCGCGGACGGTTGGGGTTATGACAGCGTCAATGCGATGGTGAAGCATTGGCCGGGAGGAGGATCGGGCGAAGCCGGCAGGGACGCCCATTACAGCTGTGGGAAGTATGCGGTGTATCCGGGAAACAACTTTGACGAGCATTTGGTGCCTTTTGTTGACGGGGCATTCAAGCTGGACGGCAAAACTGAGAAGGCGTCAGCTGTCATGCCGTATTACACGATCTCCTCCGGTCAGGACACCGTAAACGGCGAAAATGTCGGCAACTCCTATAATTCGTACCTGATTCGGGATTTGCTGCGCGGGAAATACGGCTATGACGGCGTCGTATGCACGGACTGGATGATCACGGCCGACGTCTCCGGTCCCAAGGATTCTTTTCTGAGCGGAAAACCATGGGGCGTAGAGGATTTGACCGTGGCCGAGCGCCATTACATGCTGCTGATGGCCGGGGTTGACCAATTCGGCGGCAATAATGAGATCGAGCCGGTGTTGGAGGCTTACAAGCTGGGGGTTCGCGAACACGGTGAAGCCTATATGCGTGAACGGTTCGAGCAATCGGCCGTCCGGCTGCTGAAAAATATGTTCCGCCTCGGCTTGTTTGAAAATCCGTACCTCGATCCACATGAGAGCGTCAAGCTGGTTGGCAACCCCGAATATATGCGGGAAGGTTATGAAGCGCAGCTTAAATCGATCGTCATGCTCAAAAACAAAAACGGGGTGCTTCCGCTTCGTGCGAAGAGCAAAGTATACATCCCCAAACGTTTTCTCCCGCCGGGGAAAGACTGGTTCGGTAATCCGACGCCGGAGAGCTACGATTATCCGGCCAACCTGGAGGTCGTCTCGAAATATTTCGAAGTAACCGACAATCCGGACGAAGCGGAATTCGCCCTTGTCTTTATCACATCACCGAAGTCCGGTACCGGCTACAGCCAAGAGGATGAGGAGCAGGGCGGGAACGGTTATGTGCCGATCAGCCTGCAGTACAAGCCGTATACGGCGGAATATGCCCGGGAAGTCAGCCTGGCCGGCGATGAACACGGGAATGAACCGCGGAACCGTTCTTACAAGGGAAAAACCGTCACTCCGCATAATACGACGGACTTAGATATGGTACTGGAGACGAAGGAAAAAATGAAAGGAAAACCCGTCATCGTCTCAATACTGTTAACCAATCCAACGGTTGTTTCGGAATTTGAAGCGGAAGTGGACGCCATTCTGGCAAACTTCGGCGTTCAGGATCAGGCGATGATGGAGGTATTGACGGGAGCAGCGGAGCCGTCCGGGCTGCTGCCGATGCAAATGCCCGCCCATATGCGAACCGTCGAAGAGCAGTTCGAAGATGTCGCGCACGATATGGAATGCCATGTCGATACGGAGAAGCATGTATATGACTTTGCCTTCGGGATGAACTGGAGCGGCTTGATCGAGGATGAACGAACGATGAAATACCGTAAAAGCAGACTCTTTTTAACCTAAATAAGAGAGGAGCTGTTCCATTGCCATGATGATGGCTTTTGGGACAGCTTCTTTGTATTTTAGGGATGTTTGTGTAATCATAACACAAGCCAGTCTTAATCAACGGAGGGTACCGATGAATGAAGCGATACCGTTTGACCGAATCTATCAGGTTGATCGGGCAAAGGCGAGAAATTCAGGACCTTGGAATGTTTTCCAGTTATTTGTATTTTGGTATAATCTGTTTAGCAAATAATGGAGTGATATAAATGCCCAAAATCCAGGTTCCACCCGAATTGCTGATTCAAGTCGCTGAGAAGTTCCGTTTACAGTCCCTGCAAATGGAATGGATGATAAGTTCACTTGACCATCAAATGAATGCCATGCTGATGTGGGAGGGGACGACGCGGCAGCGTTTTTTTGAAGACTTTCATAGAGCCCGCAGTGAAATGACCCGGACGATTGAATACATGAGTTCAATTAGTGATGAATTAAAACGCATTGCTTATCGATTTATATTAGTAGATGAAGAGCTATTGCCTCTTGCTCTGGTAGGCAGAAAAGAGGAGCCCAAAACTTGGCTTGAAAAGGCCTGGGGCAGCTTGAAGGAATTAGGAAACGGAATAATGGATGCTTCTAATGAGCGATATGATAAACGGTATTCTTCGGTGTGGAGCTTTCTGGATTACTGGACAGCTGGCATACCCAAAGGTGCTTACCAAGGATATGTCGAAAGAGCTGATAAGCTATTTGATTCCCCGAATGACTTCGCCAATGGCATGACCTTTGGAGTACATGGAACTATTAGAGAAGCTATTTTTCCTACAAAGGCTTGGTCTACAGAACATGTAGCTAGTATCATAGGAGCAGCAGGAATTGCTACGGGTGCAACAGTACCTCTTATGAAACCGAAAGATATATTGAGTCCAAGGGTTAAGTATGAAGTTAGAAAAGGTAATGATGGATTGCAGCGTGATGAAGATGGAGGGGGAACGCCGAAGAAGGTAGAGGGTGCGGATAATGGTGGTTCTGGTGAAAGTGTAGTTTTAAACAAAACTATAATTAGTCCAGAGATCGAACAAAAGATACTATTTGGGAGAAGAAACGAACCAACATCAAAAAAGCCGAATGGTGTTGTGGGAGGTCATTCACCTAATATAAATAATTCGCATCCTGATTTCGCGGTAGAGGAATTAAGAATTAATCCTGATGGGACAAAAGATATAAAATTTTACACACAATTTCCAGATGGGAAGATTTCAAATGTTAAGTCAAGTACTATTTTTCCAGACTCATGGACTGATACTGAGGTAATCAATGCTGTTAAAGAAGTTGGTGATAAGCCAAGTATTGGTACTCGTGTTGACATAGAAGGTGTAAAAACACTGCACACTGGAACTGTCAATGGGGTAAAAATAGATGTTATTAAAATGGGCGATGATGTGATTTCAGCCTATCCAGTAGGAACAAAGCCGACGCCAGGTTTTAAATAAAAGAAGGAGGTATTAAAATGTATAAGGAACTTGATACACTTTTAACAGATTTTCAAGATGCAGATAATTACTGGTATGACGTTGGTTGTTTAACTGCTGAAAAATTAATTAAAATGTTTAAACAAGAAGATTGGAATAAGTTATCAAATGACCTATTGACAAAATCTCTAGGTTGGCAAAAAAAATTAGCTTATTGTTTAGGTGATGACTCCAATTTGGAAGAGTTAAAAATTTTACTAACTTTAGCGAGTGTTGAGGACGCTGATTTATTTGAAGTCTGTATTGACTCTTTAAGGAGTTTTACCAGTGAAGAAAATAGACGAATAATACGTGAAAACCGTTTTATTATAGAAAAAGTAAAGGAAATTATACCTGAAGCTGGCGTAGTATCAAGAGAAATATTTCATGACTTTCTTGATAATATAGAGTAATCAAAAATCAATAAACAATAGACGAAATAACGGGTCTGTTAAAATGACATGAAGGTTTCTTGAATTAGTTGTACTCAATGAATGCTTTAATTTTATAACGTTAATATCGCTCTTACGTTACATTAATGGCTGTAGCTGCTAAAGTCTACAGCCTATTATTTTGCAGTGATACACACAAGTAGCCTAACAGCGATTGTAACGGGTAAATTAAATCGATGGCAATAAGACGTGGTTCAAGAGAATGCCTAAAAGTAGAGCTCCTCATCTAGGTAACTTATAAACTTCGTTTAACGCAAGGAAGCTTCTTCGAACGATATTTTGATATGATACAATGTAAATACATAATTAACCATGTAAAGGATGAGAATCTATGCCGGTTTACAATAAGCTAGTTCGGGATCTGATCCCCCAAGTCATTGAAGCTACAGGCAAAGAATTTCGCACACGGATCTTGGATGAGGAAGAGTATAAGAAAGAATTGATCATAAAACTTAAAGAAGAGTCGGAGGAATACTTTGCCGCTGAAAGTTCAAAGGAGTCATTGGAAGAGCTTGCAGATATGCTTGAGGTTATCCGGGCATTGGCGGTCGTACATGGAGCAACATGGGAAGAGCTTGAAGCCTTGAGAGAGAAGAAGGCGGAAGCTCGAGGCGGATTCCAAGAACGGGTGTATCTAATTGATGTCGACGACAACGCTTAATGTCAAACTAATAACAGAAAACTTAGCAGACGATTTAATCACCGGGATGCAGAATGCTTCCGGAATCTATATTATGACTTCGTTCGTTATGCAGTAGGGAGTGCGTTTGTTGGCGCCCCATTTGAAAGGTGCGATCGAACGGGGAGCCGAGGTAAAGGTTCTCGCTGGGGATTATTTATTCGTTACGCAGCCTGAAGGTTTGCAGGCATTACGTGATATCGATACCCGACTGGAGGCAAGGTTATGGCGCAGTATGGGGACTTCCTTTCACCCAAAAGCCTATTTGTTTGACTACGAAAACGGTGAAGGGCTCCTTATCGTCGGTTCCTCTAACTTCTCCATGTCCGCCATGAGAATGGGGATGGAGTGGAACCTGGCTATGAATGCAAAGGCCGAGCCTTATACGTTCCAAGTCGCGCTTGAAAAGTTTATGCAAAACTTTTATCACGATTCTACGCTGCCGCTCAATGACAACACCATTTCTCTGTATGAAGAAGAATATCGGGCGTACCACCGTAAAAATCCAGAGTTAATTCGAATGATAACCGAAATGGAGGAGAATGAGTACCGAACCGAAAACGCTAGCGATCCTGTTGAGGATAAGGTTTCTGAAGACGAACAAGCGTCTATTCATCCACGTTTTGCTCAGATTGATGCTCTTGACGCTCTAGAGAGAACGTTAGAAGAAGAATATGACAAAGCCATGGTCGTTATGGCCACCGGACTCGGTAAAACCTATCTAGCAGGTTTTTTCGCCCAGCGTTTTCAACGGGTATTGTTCATTGCGCATCGAGAAGAAATTCTTTATCAAGCCAAACGGTCATTCCAGCGCATCATGCCGGACAAAACTTTCGGTATCTATAACGGTGTCAAAAAAGAAGGGAACGCGGATTGCGTGTTTGCTTCAATCTACACGCTAGGGATGAAGAAGCATCGTGAATCGTTCGCACCGGACGGATTTGATCTTATCGTGGTGGACGAATTCCATCATGCAGCTGCAAACTCATACCAATCGGTTATCCAGTATTTTAAGCCGAAGTTTTTACTTGGCATCACGGCAACACCAGACCGAATGGATGGGAAGGATGTGTATGCCCTTTGTAATGGCAACGTCGCGTACCAGATTCATTTCATTGAAGCCATCCGTCGCGGCTGGTTGTCCCCATTCCAATATTACGGGGTCTATGACGATACAGATTATTCATCCATTCGGTGGCTCGGAACGCATTATGATGACGAGCAGTTGACTGCAGCTCAGTTGAGAGAGTCGCTGGCAGACAAGATCTACGATGCCTGGAACGAGCATAAGCAAACACGGACGATTGGCTTTTGCTCATCAATCCGACAAGCGGATTTTTTGTCGGGGTATTTTCAAGATAGAGGAGTAGCTGCGGTCAGCCTTCACTCTGGAGCCGTAGGAATCACGAGGGGAGAGGCAATAGACCGTCTAGATAGAGGAGATTTAGAAGTCATATTTACGGTAGATTTGTTCAATGAGGGAGTGGATATTCCTAGTGTGGATACCCTGCTTTTTGTCCGACCGACCGAATCCTTAACCGTATTTACACAGCAGGTTGGCCGGGGACTGCGGTTATCGGAGCAAAAGACGCATTGCACAATCATTGACCTCATCGGAAATTATCGTAATGCAGACGTGAAGCTTCGATTATTCGCCACTGACGGTGACGGAAAGAAAACGGTAAAGGAACCGATCATCCCGACTGTGCCGGATGGATGCGAACTCCATTTGGAGACATCTGTTGTTAACCTCCTGGATGAACTAAGCCGTAAGAAACTGCCACATCGCGAGCGTCTGCACCGTTCTTTCCTTGATCTCAAGAATGAGCTCGGTCGAATCCCTACATATTTGGAGCTTCACCTTCATGGGAGCTCGAACAGCTGGGAATATCGGAATGAATTCGGTTCTTATATCGGATTTCTCCTCTGGGCCGAATGCTTAACGAAGGAAGAGGAGGAGATTTATTATCAATATGAGGCTTGGCTACGTGATGTCGAGAAGACCGTCATGACCAAGAGTTATAAAATGATCGTGCTCCTGTATATGCTCGAGCGTGGGCCCGAACATTGGGCAGAATCAGTTCCCCCTCAGGAAGTAGCGCCATTCTTCCACGAATACCTAATGGAAAAGGAATACCGGAGAAGAATCGATTTCTCCGATAAGGATTCGAAACGACTCTGGGAATACAATGAGACCGGAGTTAGCCAGCTCATCGAGCGGATGCCAATGACAAAATGGGGTTCGGCTAAAGGCAGTATGACCCGCTTCGAGGAGGGTGTGTTTAGTCTAAGATTTGAACCTGCCCCTGAGCATGGAGCCGTTTTGCACCAGTGGACGAAAGAAATCTGCCTATATAGGCTGCATCATCATTTTGAACGTAAAGAGCAGAAGCAGGGACCCCTTCAGTGATGAGGGGGTTTTCAAATATTAAATCGCTTGCTCAAACAATTAAGGAGTTGCTGCTATATGAAACAGGGCCTTTATGAGCAGATTATAAATAATCTTACTAGAAGAGAATTATTGACTTTGGATAGTTCCTTATACGAAATTGGGATTGAGCCATTAGATCCGGAGGAAGCACGCAAGGTGCTCTCTAATTACTTAGGCACCGTGATTCGTAGAGCTTTGAAAATCATTCGGGAAAGTAGCAATGATGATGAAGCACTCCTTTTACAGGTACGTGCCTGTAATGAAATTATTGCCACTCTACGTAACACACTGGACAATGAAGAATTAAGGGAGTGGCAGCTTGATGAACAGGGTGAGGTTTTAACCTATGTCTATTCCAAACTAAATCATATTCGAGGCATCAAGGAGTCTAAGGTTCATCGTCCTACAACCCCCTTGTCTCAAAGTTCATTGTTTACGGGTTCACATTCTGAGCCTAATATGATGAGTGAGCTTAAAGCAGAGATTATTACTTCGGATCAGGTTGATCTGTTGGTTTCTTTCATTAAATGGAGCGGGCTACGTTTCCTAATGGAGCAGTTAGAGGAGTTCACGGCAAATGGAGGCCGGTTACGTGTCATAACAACGACCTATATGGAAGCAACGGATTACAAGGCTGTGACAGAATTAAGTAAACTCCCGAACACAGAAATCAAAATCTCATACGATACAGAGCGAACACGGTTACATGCGAAGGCATATCTGTTTAAAAGAGACACTGGATTTACTACAGCATACGTCGGATCATCTAATCTTTCAAATCCTGCTCTTACGAGTGGCTTAGAATGGAACTTAAAAGTTACGGAGAAGGATTCTTATGACGTCCTACGGAAGATAGAGGCAACCTTTGAGAGTTATTGGAACGATCGTGAATTTAAAAGTTTTTCCTTTGCGGATCAGGAGCATCAATTGCTTCTCCAGCAGGCACTTGGCAAAAAGAAAGAACATGAGCGAATTCAGGTAACCTTCCCATTTACCCTTACGCCTTACGATTATCAGAAGGAAATCCTTGAGAAGCTCGAGGCTCAGAGAGTGATATATGGAAGAACGAGAAATCTACTAGTGGCGGCTACGGGAGTAGGAAAGACGGTTGTTTCTGCTTTCGACTACAAACGGTTTGCCGCCCGGAATCAAAAGTCGAGATTACTCTTCGTAGCCCATCGTGAGGAAATTCTAAAGCAAAGCTTGGACACCTTCCGTTTTATATTGAAAGACCTGAATTTTGGAGAACTTCACGTAGGGAGTAACCAGGCCGATTCGATTGATCATCTATTTATTAGTATTCAAAGCTTCAATACTTTAAAACTCACTGAAAAAACCACTCGGGATTTTTATGATTACATCATCGTTGATGAGTTTCATCATGCCGCAGCCCCTTCTTATCAAACGCTACTGGCATATTATCAGCCACAAATTTTATTAGGTTTGACAGCTACGCCTGAGCGAATGGATGGGAAAGATATTTTGCACTACTTTAATGATACAATTGCAGCAGAGATACGCCTAACAGATGCCATTGATCGAAAACTGCTCTGTCCCTTTCATTACTTCGGTGTGACGGATAATGTCGATTTGTCTCAGGTCAAGTGGTCAAGGCGAGGATACGATCTAAATGAGCTTGAAAATTTATATTCCCATAATAAAATTCGGGCAAGCCAAGTTATAAACAGTCTAAAGAAATATGTAACCGATTTGGATGAAGTGAAGGGCCTCGGTTTTTGCGTGAGTGTTGATCATGCACTTTACATGGCTAAAGTTTTCAATGAGTCGGGGATAGCCGCGACTGCCTTGCATGGAAAGTCAAGTAACGATGAGCGGAGCTCTGCAAAGAGAAGATTAGTGTCAGGGGAAATCAAAGTGATCTTCGTTGTAGATCTTTATAATGAAGGGGTAGATATACCGGAGATTAACACGGTTTTATTCCTTCGTCCCACAGAGAGCTTGACCGTATTCTTACAACAGCTTGGACGTGGACTTCGTTTGGCAGAAGGAAAAGAATGTTTAACGGTTCTTGATTTTATTGGGCAAGCCCATAAAGAATATAATTTCCAGGAGAAGTTTAGAGCAGTGCTTGGTAAAACAAAGCATTCTATACAGCATTATGTCGAGAATGGTTTCTCGAGCCTGCCACGTGGAAGCTTTATTCAGCTTGAGAGGCAAGCTCAGGAATACATCCTGAGAAATATTAAGCAAACCACAATCAATAAGAGAAGTCTTATTGAGAAGCTGAAACACTTTACAGAAGATACCGGATTAAGCCTGACACTTGATCATTTTACTCAGTATCACGGAATGAGTCTTTACGAGTTTTATGGTGGACGTAATGGGAGACGGACATTTCGAGGATTGATGGCTGAGGCGGATCTGATCGAACCATTCGAATTCGAGAATATGGAGTATCTGATAAAACGTATTCCAGCTTTATTAAGCATAAACTCCAGGAGATTTCTAAGTTTTTTAATCGACTATCTTGAGGATCCTGGGAAAGCCGCACGTACAGAAGAAGAACGACTGATGTTAAATATGTTTTACTATACCTTCTACCGATCAGAACCGAAGAAACAAGGTTTTCTGGACATTAACCAGGCTATTCAGTCTATTGTTTCCTATAAAGAGTTCAGGGATGAGATCATTGAAATATTAAAGCATAATTACGCACACATTAACTTTGTTGATAAAAAGAATGAATTCCCATTCGTATGTCCATTAGACTTACATTGTACATATTCAACGGACCAAATTTTGGCGGCCTTTGGTTTTTGGAATGAAGAGAAGGCCCCAGCCTTTCGTGAGGGTGTGAAATATTTCGAGGATAAGAAAACGGATATTTTCTTTATTACGCTAAATAAATCCGACAAGGACTTTTCTCCTTCTACTTTGTATGAAGATTACGCCATAAATGAACGCCTGTTTCACTGGCAAACACAAAGTCGTATTTCGGAAGAAACGAATACGGCTAAGCGATATATCCATCATAGACAGACGGGAAACAGAATTGCATTATTTGTCCGTGAATACAAAGAGGAGAATAATTATACTTCGCCTTTTGTTTTCTTAGGAGAAGCTGAGTATGTGAGGCATGAAGGCAATAAACCAATGAGTATTGTGTGGAGGTTGAAAGAAGAGATGCCTCCGGAATTAGTACCGGCAGCAAATAAGGCTATTGGGTAGGGGGTGAATCGATGCTCGCGGTAGCAGCGGCCATCATTGAAAATGAAGCCGGCCAAATCTTAATAGCCAGACGTAAGATGGGAAAGGCGCAAGAAGGTTTATGGGAATTCCCCGGTGGCAAAATCGAGCATAATGAATCGATTGAAGATTGTATAAAAAGAGAACTGCAAGAAGAAATGAATATTCAAATTCAACCGTATGAGTCGTATGGTGAACATGACCATTATTATGGATCGACACATATTCGCTTGTATGCCCATAAGGCTATGTTTGTGAGTGGAGAAATAGTGTTAGTTGATCACGACCAGTATATGTGGGTATATCCAACAGAGTTTGGAGAGTATGAATTTGCTCCGGCTGATGTTAAATTCGTAAAGATGTTAATAGGACATTCAGCAGAGTCCATGGATTAATCCATGGGCTTTTTAATTTCAAGAACATGCATTCGCTGACAAACAGCTGTTCATTTAGAACTATAAAATATGATAATCAACGATACTAGGCTAAACTTCCGGAGTGCAAATACTAGGAGTTTCAGTGAGAAACGGAAAGAAGGTATACATGAAGCAAGCTTTTATTGCAATAACAGGTACCTCGCATTATTTCGGCACGAGTTTTTTGAAGCCGGGGATGGTCGTGCAGCTTGTCAAAGATCCTGGCAATCCGTATGACGAGGAGGCGATCCAGGCGGTTATTCCTCCTATTGGAAAGATCGGTTACGTTGCGAACAGCACACATACGGTGCCTAAAGGATGTCGGAGCGCTGGTCGGATTTATGATTCATTTGAACAACAAGTCTACGGAGTGATTCGGTTTATTGTGAAGGACTTGGTCATAGTAGAACTTATGGAAGGTATAGCAGCATTCGATGTTTTTCTCCAAACAGAACATCAATCATTCCCTTTAAGTGAGAGAAATTTGCCGTAATTTGTTTTTTATTGTGTTAGGAAGGGACAGTGGGAACTTTGACGAATTTAGGTATATAGAATTAAGAGGGAGGAGAATTGGCATGGACCTGGTAGATCGATTGTATCAGAAAATAATAGAAGATCCGCTATCCCCTAAGGTGCTGATTGTCCCATCCTATTCACAAGGGCATCAATTGCTTGAGCGAATTTGCGAACGCTTCGGCTCTATTTTTAATGTAGAAGTCCAGACTCTCCAGGGCATGGTGCACGCCAATACAGCATTAGAGCTAGCGGGCAGAAGGCTTCGTTTGCTTGATGAGGATCAGTTGTTCTGGGTGGTTCGACAGCTGATGCTGCATCAGGCCGAAGCAGCCCCGCATAGTTATATTACGCAAAAATCAATGGTAAACGCTGGGGTGGTCCGTAAAGTTCATCAGTCGCTCGTTGAATTGCGAATAGCTGGGGTTCGGTCCGGAGAAATACATGAACGAGAAGAGGCTTGTATTTCCAACAATTGCTTGACCATTATGCAAAAGTTAATTGCAGGGATTGGGCGGTATGTAGTGCTGAGCTAACCCTTATATCAAGTTCATTTGCACGGTCGTAGATTACGGGTGACGCTTCGGCATGAAACGCAACATCTTTACTAAGCGTTGAACTTTAACAAAATACTAGTAGTGAAGAAGGCTTGATTTTTAAAATCAGGTACTGGAGGGTTTATATGTACTTCATTCAAGGTGCTAGGGCTGAGAAGATTGAATCTGTGACGTTTATGGAACTAGGTATGGTGGAGAGTGATTTGGAGGAAATCTTGAGGAACAGTGTCTTTATGTTATGCGATGAAGAAGAATCTATGCTCATCGTAGGGAGACAAGTTAAAAATGAAAAGAACGGCAGAAGCGACTTAACTGCTATCGACAACAATGGCAACATAGTATTGATTGAGATCAAAAGGGATCGTAGAGATATAGGGAATCGAAAGGAAGCCTTTGAATTCCAGGCTATTCGTTACGCAGCCAGTTATGCAACTATTAAGTCCACAGATGAGCTAGTTAAAAAGGTTTATGCCCCATATATTGAAAAGTATCCAAATGAATTCGAAACAAGCGAATTAACTTCATATGAAATTGGTATCAGAAAGTTAAATGAGTTTTTAGAAAGAAACGGAGCAGTGAATGCTTTTAATAATAGGCAACGGATCATATTAGTAGCCTCAGAGTTCGATGATCAAACACTTTCCGCAGTTGCCTGGTTGAATAGCAACAACGTAGATATCAGTTGTTTTAGATTAGTTCCCTATAAAATTAATGGTGACGTTTATATTAACGCAGAGAAGCTACTTCCTGTTGCGGATTATGATGACTACTATATTAATTTTTTGGAAAAGTCATTAACCCCCGTCTACAAAAGCAAGAAGGATGTTACCAGAAGAAACCTACCTAAGATCGATGCTATGCTCAGCTGGGGAGTAGTAAGAGAGGGAGATATTATCGTTGCTAAAGGGAAAGGGGACGAGGCAATCCTTTTGTCGAGTGGAAATGTCAAAGTAAACGGAAAGGAAGTATCCATGCAAACCTGGTTAAAGGAGATTTATGGGTGGTCAAGCGTTCAAACTTATGTCTTTGCTGTACATAAAGAAAGTGGTAAAACGTTGTCACAGATAAGAGAGGAATATATGTTAGAGGCGGAAAATGAACATTAATAGAAGTAGGTTGGTTTATACTAAACTTATTAATTGTATGTCTAACATTGAAGAAGATTTTAGCCGTGTTAAGGCATAATCTGTTGCTGGCTGCAGCTCCCTGATGAATGGAAGCCGGAGAGGTCAAGGGCTCTTTTCAATTCGATCCTCTGTCGAAGTTCCGATTGGTGAAGTCGAGTAAACGCTAGCTGAAGGTCGTTATATTCTTGCAGTCAATCCAAGGAAACCTGATGATATCGGGAATGCTGTATAAACTGATAATTATTATCCATTCCGCATGCGCATAGATAATAAAGTACCTCGCTGGTCCAATCTTCCCTCATTGAGGGCTAGATAAATGATTTGCTATTCTACAAAGATTTACTTTCAATGTTTTTATTATCAATCCAAAATTATAGAGGTGGTCAGTGTATGATAGTAGGTTTGTTGCAACTAAGTGATATACATATAGAAGCTCAAAACAATAGTATTCTTAGTAAGCACGATAAAATTCCATGGGCTTTACAAGAGTATATATATCAGTTGGACCATCTTTTTATCATTATTACAGGTGACAGCGCATTTTCAGGAAGAGAGATAGAATATCTTCAAGTTATGCAAATGATAGATAACATAAAAAAAGATATACTTTCAATAAAAAGGATAGAGCTCTCTATTTTAATTATTCCCGGCAATCATGATTGTTTCTTACCAGAGCTACCTGTTCGAAGTATTCTTATAAAAAATATTCAATCAGGGATGAGTAGTATTACTAAGGATGAAATTAGTATTCTTACTGATCCACAAAAAGAATTTTTTGAATATCTTAAATGTTATGAGGAAACATCAGCTTTAATTTTTGATGAACTACTATTAAAAACATATTCCTTTGAATTAAACGGTAAAAAAATTGTATTTAACTGTTTTAATTCTTCATGGATATCAGAAAGGAAAGAGACACCAGGCACCTTGTACTTTCCGGTAGAGAGATATACAGAACATTTGTCTAAAGTTGAAG
This sequence comes from Paenibacillus sp. FSL W7-1332, assembly GCF_037969785.1. NCBI lineage: Bacteria > Bacillati > Bacillota > Bacilli > Caryophanales > Paenibacillaceae > Paenibacillus > Paenibacillus sp. FSL W7-1332. The sequence goes on from NZ_CP150209.1 coordinate 1,304,048, forward strand.
GAGATTTAATAATTTCTGCTATCCATCATCCGAACAATTGGTATATACCAGAGAATGGACGAGCACTTAGGAGTGTATTAGAGAAATATTCTGATCTTATTCTTACTGGCCATGAGCATGTTGCAACTGCAAAGAAAATTGAAAATTTTGATGGGGAGAGAGTGCAGTATATCGAAGGGGGGGTTCTGCAGGAAACTGGTGTAGAACATATAAGTAATTTTAATTTTATTTTGTTCGATTTAGAAGAAGAATTGCAAAAGATTACCCGATTTACTTGGAACGAGGATTACTACTCTAATAGTTACGCCTCTGGCTGGATGAATTATTACCATGCCAATTCAGCCCGTAGTACTCATTTCATATTGTCAGATAATTATCAAGCAAAATTAGATGACCCAGAAATTAATCTTAAGCATCCTCGGAAAGCCAAAGTAATACTAGGTGATATTTACATATACCCGGACGCTAAAATAGTTATATCTGATGAGAAAACAAGTAAATTTGAGCAAATTATAAATCTAGAAAAAATAACATTAGATTGCAAACTTAATGTGATTGTTTTTGGTTCAGAGAGGTCAGGTAAAACATCTTTATGCAAAATGATATATTCCCATTTTTATAACAAGGGATATGTTCCGGTCTATATAAATGCGGTCGATATTAAAGCTAGATCTCTTGAGGACTTTAATAAAACAGTATATAAAAATTTCTCAATACAATACTCAAAAGAAATGATTGAACGATATAAGCAATTAGACCATAAAAAGAAAATTCTTATCATTGATGATATGGAGAAATTCAAACAGCCAAGTGAAGTTATGTCAAGGCTTTTAAAGCAAATTAAAGAAGTATATCCGAATCTCATCATAACTGGCAGCGAAATGTTGAAATTTTCAAATATAATTGAAATTAGCGAAGAAAAGAATGAAGTTTTTGAGCAATTTGAAAAGTATGAAATTCTCCAGTTTGGTCATTATCAAAGGTCCAAATTGATTGATAAGTGGAATAATATCGGTAATAGTGCCCTCTCTGAAGTTGATTTGCTGGAAAAAAACGATAGGATTACTGCTGACATAAATACTGTAATAGGTAATAATTTTGTCCCGTCGTTTCCTTTCTTTTTATTGATTATTATACAAACAGCAGAAAGTGATATCCCACATTCATATAAGGACTCTGCATATGGTTATTATTATGAACTTCTTATAACACAATCTTTTATTAATATTGACATTCAACCTAAAGAACTTGACGCATATTATACCTATATTTCAGAATTAGCATATTACGTTTATAAAAACGAAGTCTACGAAATTTCAGACACTGAGTTATGGAGATTTAACAATTACCTATGCCAGAAATATGATCTAGATCATGAGTATGAAAGAACCGTAACAAGGCTTGTTGACTCATCTATACTTGAAAAGTTAGGTGATTATTATCGATTCAAACTCAATTATATTTATTATTATTTTGTAGCAAAATATCTCTCTTCTAGAATTACTAACCCTGATATAAGGGCAATAATTAAGGACATGTGTCTACATCTTCATATTGAAGAAAATGCCAATATTATCATGTTTTTGACTCATCTATCAAAAGATCCATATATCCTTGATAGTTTATATGAAAAGGCACTGGAAATATTTGATGAGTTCACGCCTACAAAATTAGAAGACGATATTGGTTCACTAAACACATTGGTTAGTGAAATCCCTAAACTTGTTTATCGTAACATTGAAGTGAAGAAGCATCGTGAAGAGAGGCTAATTGCAAAGGATGAGGCGGACCTAGGCAGACGTGAATCAGCAATTACTAGTCATTATCGCCGCAGAAAAAATAAAGATTCAGTAATGGATGTTGTAACTAAACTGAATGTAGCTTTTAAAACAATCGAATTGTTAGGACAGATTTTGAAAAATTATTATGGTTCAATCGAAGCGGAGCAAAAGTATATTCTTACTGAAGAAGTTTATATGATTGGGTTAAGAACACTTAATTCATTTTTATCACTAATTACCGATAATGTAGAAAATGTAGCGATTAATTTACAGAAAATAATTGAAAAACAAGAAACTAATGAAAGTCACCATGACTCGAAATTAGCTGGTAAATTACTTTTCAATATTTGCTGTGTCCTCTCATATCAGATATTCATCAAAATAGCAGAGTCAGTTGGTTCAAAAAATATGAGAAATACCTTCAGTCAGATTACAGAAAATAATAAATTCACATCAATTAGATTAATTGAAATTGCTATAAAACTTGATCAATTACGTTCTCTACCCTATCCAGATATAAAATTACTGAAGGAAGATGTAGAAAAAAACGTAATGGCTCTAAGTATTTTGAAATTGTTAGTAATTAATCATCTCTATATGTATGATACCAATCGAATAGATAAACAGAGAATATGCGATTTACTAGGTATACCAATAGATAAACAGATTACTATAGACTTGACTTCTAGTCGAAAAAAAGACAGATGAATAGTCTGTCTTTTGTATACTAAAATGCTTATTCCTTAGTGTAATAAAAGGAATAATTAGAAGCTTAGAAAGTGGTTTTGAATGGCGAAGTATCAAATATTTGTGGATGGAGGATTCTCGGCGCAATACATCTAAGGCTGATGTCATCGACGAAGAATATTGACCGAACGGAACAAGGAAGTTTGCTAAGGCCAAGAAGATCTGTGCTTATTGTTATTGCAGACAAAGACGAGAGAAAAACTTAGATGTCTTGAAGAGTCTAATTGGTTTTGGAGTAGGTTGCATATAGTCGAGTAGGGCCGTAGCTGCTTTAAATTTTACGGCCTTGTATCGGGGCCAGTACTGTAGAGAAGATGTTCAAGCAATTGAAAGAGAAGCAAAAAGAAAATAGAAATATTTGAAGAAGTTATGACAAACTTCGAATCGTGTGTGATTTGTAAGCACGAGATACATACAAGTAAGCAGATATGTTAAACGGGGGGATTTTGCAATGGATGCAGGAAAACGTACAATCAACGAAATTTTCAACGGAAGCCGAATACTTGAGATTCCGTTCTTTCAACGTGCCTATGTATGGGGGGAAACCCAGTGGGAACGTCTGCTCGAAGACGTTGAGAACGTAAGCCGGACACGAACACCGTACTTTATGGGGTCGGTGATATTGAAGCAACAACTTACAGACACATCAAGCACAGTTGGGGATGTTCGTACTGTAATCGACGGTCAGCAGAGGCTCACAACGTTGAGTATTCTGCTTAAAGTGCTGTGCCTTAAGAACAACAGCTTAAAGAAGTTCGACAAACGTTTTCGACTTGATGATGAAAGCAATGTCCTAAAACACAATCACAACGATATTGAGGCGTATAACACGATTATGGATTTGAATAGTATTCAGACAACTAACCGTAAAGACAACATCTCCCTTGCGTATCAATACTTTGCGGACAACCTAGACCCGAGCAAGATAGATTTCGATATAGTATGCCATGCTATTTTGTTTGTCGGCATTGATCTTGCTTCTGATGAAGATGAGCAGCAGATTTTTGATACTATCAACTCGCTCGGGGTTCGTCTGACTACAGCTGAACTATTGAAGAATTACTTCTTTGGCCGAAACGATATTGCGGAATACGAGAAGTACTGGCTTAATGTTTTTGAGAAAGACGATGAAACTAAGGAATATTGGGATAGAGAGGTTACAACCGGTAGGCTGAAGAGGACATTTACCGATCTGTTTTTCTTCTCATTTCTCCAAATAAAAATACAAGACCCCACGTTTAAAGTTAATACTGATGACAAATTGGCGTTCTCGAAAGTAGATAAACTGTTCGATTCCTATAAACGTTTCATTAAGGAATACTGCGGAGGTGACAAGCTTTCTGTTCTTGAGGAAATCCGTGAATATGCCGCTGTCTTCAAAAAAGCGATTAACGCAGATATTATTGATAATGAACTATCATCAGCAGAGGGAATCGAACGTCTCAATGCAATTATCTTCGCTTTGGACACCGCCACTCTAATTCCTTATGTTTTGTTCGTTGAACGTAACGTGCCTAATATAACAGTGCGGAACGATCTGTATAGTTACCTAGAATCATATATAATGCGACGACTAGTAACGAGGGAGACTACGAAAAATTATAACCAACTATTCTCTGATCGCTTAATACTGAATCGCGTATTCTCAAAAGATGAGTTTATTAGCTACCTTAGTAGTCAGGATGACAAAATTAACCGTATGCCTACCGACGATAATATCAAGACGGCCTTCAACGAGTCGTTGTTGACGAACAAGTATGCGGCAGGAGTTCTTTACTTAATAGAATCTAAAATCCGTGATCGCCGCCGCCACTCCACACAGTTGCTCGGCATCAGCAAATATAGCCTTGAGCATATAATGCCTAAGAAATGGCGTAATAACTGGTTTTTTACAGGGGATAAAGCGGCCGCAGACTTCCGTGACAGAAAATTACTCACGCTTGGGAATCTTACGATTATCACTCAAGCATTGAACGCCTCCATCCGTGATTCTGACTGGGCGACAAAGAAAAACGGTAAGGGTGATAAAGGCGGACTAAGAAAATATGCGGAAGGAATCGAGACATTCTCAACCTATCTTAACGAAGATGCTTGGGATGAAAATGCAATTCAGGATCGAGCAACTTACCTAGCGAATAAAGCACTTGAAACTTGGGGCATCTAGATTCAGCTTAGGCATGGGTAGGGAAAGGGAGATCAGTCCTAGCGAAGGTTGTATGTCGTTGTTAGTCAAAATAAAGTTGTTTGCTCTTTACTGGGCAGACAACTTTTTTGGTTAGAATTGAGCACAACCTCCCATACGTAAAATGTAATTTGTAGAAATTAAAAAAATAAATATTGCCATTTCAATATCAATCAGATAGAATGGAAACATCAAGAAAAAATTAATTTAAGAAAGGCACGAATTCATATGAATAAATTAAAGGATATGGTAGAGTTTGTAAGTGGTTCGCCACAATTTAGAATTATAGAAACATCTGATATATCGGCTCCACAGTATACCTATTATGGACAATCCGATCTTGAAGCAGATTTGGTTGATATGGATTCTAATGGTAGTGACGGCAAACAAGTGCGAACTTTTGATAAGGTCAATACACTATGTCATGGTGATGTTGTTTTCAGTCTGATATCGGGAAAGTCAGCTATCGTTGGTGTGAAGCATCGGGGGTATCTCTACACACAAAACTACGTCAAGTTAGTGGCTAGTAACAAGGTTGATTCAAAATATCTTGCCTTCTTGCTTAATGAAGATCCATTCATCAAGAAACAGTTTCAAAAGGAATTGCAAGGTTCTCAAGTTCTAAAATATACGCTGAAACAAGTGAAAGAACTTGAGTTACCCGATTTGCCACCAATAGATAGACAGCGGATAATCGGTGATCTTTATTTCTACCAACTGAGACTAGAAGCGTTAAAAAAAAGAGCGGCAAATTTGGAAATTCACATATTATTAGAAAAGCTTAGGGAGGCAATCCATAAATGACCGAGAATCAATTTGAAACGGAGTTAATTCAATACCTTACAAGTGGCACCATTACCAAACAAGAACATCTTGAAGGAATAGGCAGCTTTGTTGCCAAAGAATCAAATGTTGATTACATAGTGAAAACTAAACTGTGGAAATATGAACCACATATTAAAACGACAGAACAGCTCTGGGATAACTTCAAGGCCATCCTGGAACAACACAATCAGAACACCTTGGAACATCCTTTAAGTGTTGTGGAATTTAATCAAGTAAAGAAGATTATCTCGGATATTAAGACCCCTTATGAAGCAGGGCAGTTTCTGTACGGCCTTAACGGAGTGTCGCAAATCGAGATCGATTTGGACGATGGACGTCATGTGTTTCTTACTGTTTTTGATCAGAAGCAAATCGGCGCTGGAGATACTGTGTATCAAGTGGTCAATCAAATTGAACGGCCAGCCGTAATCACAGGGAAACTAAATCGCCGCTTTGACACGACGCTTCTGATTAACGGTCTGCCCATCATTCAAATTGAGGAAAAGACGGACACGCGTGATGTCAATGAAGCTCTCAATCAAATGAAGCAATATGCGGATGAACATCAATATCGTGATATTTTCTCAACCTTGCAGATTTTGGTGGCGATCACGCCAAACAATGTAAAGTACATGGCAAATACGACGCCAGATAAATTTAATAAAGACTTCGCTTTTAACTGGCAGCGCAAGAGTGACAATACCATCGTACGCAGCTGGAAAGAATTTGCGGATTCCATGCTTTCGATTCCAATGGCGCATCAAATGGCTACCAACTATATGATTTTGGACGGAACAAAAAATAAAAACACGTTGAAAGTAATGCGTCCCTATCAAGTGTACGCGACACAAAATGTGATCGAGAGATTGAAACGTGCTGATTTTGAATACGGCATAAATAAAATCGGCTACATATGGCATACCACCGGATCAGGTAAGACGATTACAAGCTTCAAGACGGCCTGGCTTGCAAGCCGTCTGCCGAAAGTAGATAAGGTTGTTTTTGTGGTGGATCGAATAGCCTTGACCAAACAAACGAATGAAAATTATAGAGCCTATGACCCGGATGCGACAGAAGACACATTTGGCAGTGTTCAAGACACCAATAACACAACCGATTTGAGTCGTAAGCTGAAAAGTAAAGACAACAGCATCATTGTGACGTCCGTTCAAAAGCTGGATACGTTAGTGAAACGTAAATCTTTTCAAGCTCCGGACAAGAATATCGTGTTTATCGTGGATGAAGCACATCGTTCCACAGGCGGCGACTCCTTCAAAAATATCCAGAAAGCCTTTAAGAGATCGGCCTGGGTGGGTTATACCGGAACGCCAATGTTTGATGAGACAACGACGGGGCTTCGAACGGAAGATATTTTTGGCCCGTTATTACATGCATATACCATTCGTGAGGCGATTGCGGACCGGAATGTGTTAGGCTTCAAGGTTGATTTTGAGACAACGATTGACGAACAACAGATGAAGGAAGTATATCTTCCTGCATTTTACCGTGAACGATATCCAAAATGGTCGGAGGAGCAAATTCAACAAAAAATCAACCATCTCTCCCAGGAAGATATGGATGATGCGGTTGAGCCCAGCTTCTATGATGAAAACCCGGATCATGTCAAACTGGTCGTGGAGGATATTTACAAACATTGGCGCAACCGTTCTAATGAAGGCAAGTACAATGCTTTGTTTACGACGCATGTGGGCGGCGGGAAGGCAAGCACGCCAATGGCGATGATGTATTTTAAGGAGTTTCAGCGTGTTAATGAAGAAAATAAGAAGAACGGCGGACAGACTCTAAAAGTTGCCGTGACGTTCAGTCAAAATACATCGAATAATGAAAGCATGCTTGCTACAAATCAAGGTTTGTATGAGGCCATCCAAGCTTATAATGCTGAATTCGGTACAGCTTTCGGGATGGATGACGTTTCGGGCTACACCCAGGACGTGACTTCGCGCTTGAATAAATCTGCTTCCGATGGTAAGTTCCTCGATTTGGTGATCGTGGTGGATCAATTATTAACAGGATTTGATGCGCCTGAGCTGAACACGCTTTATGTGGATCGAACCCTAAAAGGTGCTGGGTTAATCCAGGCTTATTCACGAACGAACCGGATTGCGGATATGCAAGATAAACCTTGGGGACGTATCGTCAATTACCGCTGGCCGGCGCACAACGAGAAGTTGATGAATAAAGCGCTCGCAGTTTATGCCAATAAAAATTCAGCTATTTTGTCTGATGATGAACAACGCGATTCTAATGAAAAAGACGGGATCATTGCCAAACCGTTTGAAGATGTGTTTAACGAAGTGAAACAAGTTGTTGAAAAATTAAGCAGCATGACGATGGAGTTTCAACAGTTACCGCCTTCTGAGAAACAGAAGGAGGATATGCTTGATTTGCTCCGTGAATACAACAGGGGCATGGCCAAATTAAAGCAATATGATCCTGAAGAAGTGGATGGCGAAAAAGTTGGATTTAACTATGACGATCCAGATGAGTTACTAGAAAAGTTAGGGATGACTTCCGAGCAAGAAGTCATGCTGACCACGGTCTTAACCAATGAACTAAAGTCCCATATTGCTAAAGAGAAGAGGATTCCTCTTTACCAAATCGAACTGCGGATGACTCACGTGAAGGATGTTAAAGTGGACTATGATTATCTTACTGAACTCGTTGAACAATTACTGAACCAGGTTCACGAAGGTAAGAAGGAAGAAGCCAAAGAGACGCAGGAGAAAATCAACCAATTTGCGAATGGATTGGATGACCGCAACTATGCGACCAAGATCATGAATGCAGCGGATGCCATTATCAAAGGTCATTTTCCCCCTGCAGGCTCTGACTTCACGTACCCTGCAAGGCTAAATGACAGTGAACAGATCATCCAACAAGCGAACAATGTTAGCTTGGATCGCATGTTCCTTGACTTCCGGGTGAAGTGGGGGATCACGGAGATTATCACAAGTGCCGGGATGCGTGAGTTGTTCAGCCGCCATCGCTACGGTATGCAAGATTTAGATGATACCGGTCAGATCCGTGACATCATCGCTCAAGCAAGCTCTAACTACATGACACTTGCGCTTGACGAAGGAGTGCAATCCTTGCCTAAAATGAAATATCGAAACGGTTTGCGCGATGCGATTTACAAACTGGCGGATGAATTGGCGGAGAGGTAATCGGGTCGTAGAGAGACGTGGTAATCCCCTTTTTAGGGATTCCAACCATAGAAATAGCGTGTAGTACAATTATTCCTTAAGGGTATGAAATTAGGAAAGTACAAGGAGAGCAGAAATGAACGAAATCAAAGAAAATGTTCCTAAATTAAGGTTTCCTGGATTCACGGATGCTTGGGAACAGCGTAAGTTAGGGGAAATATACACAGAGAGGAAAGAACGTGGAAACGATTCCTTACCGATCCTTTCCGTTTCCATCCATCATGGTGTCTCAAACGAAGAATTAGATAGTGATGCTTTAGGAAAAAATGTGCGCAGAAGCGAAGATAAGTCTCTATATAGACATGTATATCTCGGTGATCTTGTATTTAATATGATGCGTGCATGGCAAGGGGCAATCGGGGTTGTAAAGTCAGAAGGGATGGTTAGTCCTGCATATATTACTGCTATTCCTAGTGCACAACTTTATCCTTTATTTATGGATTACTGTTTACGACGAGATGAGGCGATTAATCAGATTGACAATCTCTCTTACGGAGTTACTGACTTCAGAAAAAGACTATATTGGGATTCGTTTATTAACGTTTTGTGTCGCATACCTTCCGTGCCTGAGCAGGAGATGATTACGGCCTTCTTCACCCACCTCGACCAACTTATCACCCTTCATCAGCGTAAGTTAAATAACGTGAAAAATGTGAAGGCTGGGTTGCTTCAAAAAATGTTTCCGAAAGATGGCGAAAATTTTCCTGAAGTTCGATTCCCTGGATTCACTGACGCTTGGGAACAGCGAAGGCTTGGGGAACTTGCTGAATTTAACCCAAAATCAATATTGCCCGACGAGTTTGAATACGTTGATTTGGGATCTGTTGTAGGTACTGAATTAATTACTCATCGTACTGAATCAAAAGAATCAGCGCCATCTCGAGCTCAACGGCTAGCACAACGTGGTGATGTCTTTTATCAAACAGTTCGCCCTTATCAAAAGAACAATTATTTATATGATTTGCCTTATGATAACTATGTTTTTTCAACTGGTTACGCACAAATGAGACCAAGTATTGATAGTTATTTCTTACTTAGCTGTGTGCAAGAGGAGTTTTTCGTTAAAACTGTTCTTGATAGAAGTACGGGTACAAGTTATCCTGCAATCAACTCGAATGACTTAGCAGAAATTGAGATTAAAGTACCAATTGATAGTAATGAACAAGTAAAAATAGGCTCATTTTTCCGGGATCTGGACAACCTCATCACCCTTCATCAGCGTAAGCTGGAACACTTGCAAGAACAGAAGAAAGCACTTCTACAACAAATGTTTGTTTGATAGGAGGATTAAGTTATGGCTTTAGAAAACAAGTTAGGGATTACCGACTCTTCGGAACTTGCTCGTATGGAGGAAAAAGTCAGCAAGCAAAAAGCTCTTGAAATGTTTGAAACGGGTTTGTTAGATACATTTGAGGTCGGAACATTTAAGTCATTATCCGAGATTCACAAGTGTCTGTTCGAAGACATTTATGACTTTGCCGGAAAAGTACGTGATGTAAATATTGCAAAGGGCGGTTTTCGTTTCGTACCCGTTATGTACCTTGAAGCAGCACTTGATAATATTGCAAAAATGCCGCAATCCACCTTGGACGAAATCGTAGAAAAATATGTTGAGATGAATGTGGCTCATCCCTTCAGAGAGGGTAATGGAAGAAGCATGAGGATATGGCTAGATACCATATTAAAAAAGGAACTGAGGCAAGTTGTCGATTGGAGCAAGGTTGATAAAGAAGATTATATGCTTGCCATGGAAAGAAGCCCCGTTAAGGACGTTGAAATCAAGCTGCTTCTTAAAGCAGCTCTTACAGATAAGATCAATGACCGTGAAGTTTATATGAAGGGTATCGACGCAAGCTACCTTTATGAGGGGTACAACGTATATAAAACGGAAAACCTCAAAAACGAGCAGTAAATGTGATGATTGATATCTAGGAGGATTACAACATTATGAGCAATAAACTACAAACCATTACAACAAAACTGTGGGCGATGGCAAACGAGCTTCGTGGAAGCATGGATGCTGCAGAATACAAGAACTACATTTTAGCCTTTATGTTCTATCGTTATCTGTCCGAGCATCAGGAACGATATCTAGTTGAAAATAATATTCTTGATGTTGCCGAAGGCGAGTCGATCAATCAGGCTTATTTAGAGCAAGCGAAGGGTGACGATTTGAATGACTATCTGGAGGATATCTCCTCAAGTTTGGGTTATGCCATTGCACCGCTTGATACATGGGCATCCTTAGTTGACAAAATTGATAACAGTATGGTGATCCCAAGTGATTATCAAACGATGTTTGACAACTTCAATAAGAACGCTGTATTAAACAAAGAAGCCGTGAATGATTTTCGTGGTGTGTTTAACGACATCAACCTTGGAGACTCTCGTCTTGGTTCTTCTACAAATGAACGTGCGAAATCACTTAACCGGATCGTAAAGCTGGTTGATGGTATTGATTACAAAGGTGAAGATGGCCAAGATATTCTTGGCGCGATCTATGAATATCTAATTGGTCAATTTGCAGCAAGTGCAGGTAAAAAAGGTGGAGAGTTCTACACACCTCATGAAGTTTCTAAAATTCTGGCTAAAATCGTCACGGATGGTGTGGAAGAATCGGATAAGACTTTTGCGGTGTATGACCCGACTTGTGGATCTGGATCCTTGCTGTTAACCGTTCAAGGGGAGCTGCCTGGTGGAGATAAGCCAGGGGCGATTAAATTCTTTGGTCAAGAAAAGAATACGACAACCTACAACTTGGCTCGCATGAACCTGATGATGCATGGCGTTTCATTTAACAACATGACGCTGTCTAATGCGGACACGCTTGAAAGCGATTGGCCTGACGGACCGGATGAAAAGGGAATCGACCGCCCGCGCTCTTTTGACGCTGTGGTTGCGAATCCCCCTTACTCTGCGCATTGGGACAATAGCGAAACAAAATTGAAAGACCCGCGTTTTAGTGAATACGGTAAACTCGCTCCTAAAACCAAGGCAGATTATGCCTTCATTTTACACAGCTTGTATCATCTGAATGATACGGGAACCATGGCGATTGTATTACCGCACGGTGTCTTGTTCCGTGGTGCAGCAGAAGGTGTGATTCGCCAAACCATTATTGAGAAAAACTACCTTGATACAGTTATAGGGTTGCCTGCCAACTTGTTTTATGGCGTAAGTATCCCGACTACGATTCTGGTATTCAAGAAAAATCGGAAAACAAAAGACATCTTGTTTATCGATGCAAGCAAAGAATTTGAAAAAGGCAAGAATCAAAATAAACTTACGGATAACAACATCAATAAGATTATTGAAACGTTCCGAAATCGTGTAGATGTTGATAAATATGCTCATGTGGCATCGCTTGAGGAAATTAAAGAAAACGAGTATAACTTAAATATTCCTCGCTATGTGGATACGTCTGAAGTAGAGCAAACCATTGACCTGGATGTAGTGATTAAGCTATTAGAGCAGGACAAACAAGAAATCGCTGATCTTGAGGCTAAGATCAATGAACAGTTGAGAATCTTGGGTGTTAATGTGTAAGAATTGACGAAAAAGGGTCAAGGATATTAGGTTGGAGGAAATATATACAGAGAGGAAAGAACGATGATACGATTCGTTACAACTCCTCTCCATTTCTATCCATCATGGTGTTTTCCAACGAATTAGACAGTGATACTTTAGGGAAAAAAGTCGCAGAGGCGAGGATGAGTCTCTATATAAACATGTTTATTTCGGTGATCTATTTCTTAACATGACGCGTGCGTGGCAAGGAGCATTCGGAGTTATAAAGTCAGAAGGGATGGTAAGTCATAAGAACTTGTACCGATAAAACAAAAAGCCGCTAAATTAGCGACTATCTATATGAGAGCAGTTCTTGTCTCTGACTATCGCCATTTACGAAGGCTTATAATCTGCAATTGAATTTAACTTACTGATATTAACTATTCGCATCGATTGTTGCTTTTATAACCACTTCAATAATCAACTGCAATATCAGCCAATAGCTTTTTTGCATTAGATTGACTCGCTTAGATTTTTTGAAAAAACATCACCAATAAATAGGCAAGGATACAAACTTCCAGCTTTCTAAAGATGATTCGTCTTTTACGAATCATCTTTTATTTTCTCGTATTTTCATGTCGAATAAAGCAGATACACCCATTATTTAGTGTTATTATAGAACTAATTGGAAATCGTTGTAGGTCTATAGGACTGAGAAACAAGAATTATAGGAGGCTGCGGAAGTGGAAAGCAGAATATCATGCGAATGGTTATATAGCGAAATCGTGAACTACGCTATGCAGCAGAACCATGTTCCTGTTATGAAGAGCATCATCTTAACAAATACAACGGGTGAAGATATCAAGGGAATCACAGTGAAGCTAGAATCTGAGCCGCAATTTGCATATGAATGGAAGAAGGATTTTGACATGCTTCCAGCAGGGCAATCCTTGGACATGGGTACGATTGATTTACATATGTCGACCTCATTTTTGGGAGATTTGTCGGAACGCATATCAGGTACATTGACATTGACGGTATGGCAGAATGACACCGAATTGTTCAAGCAACGCGGCTCGATTTCCGTCCTAGCCTTTGATGAATGGAGTGGACTTGCCGTATTGCCTGAGATGACCGCTGCTTTCGTCACGCCGAATCATCATCAAGTGGCCGAGATCGTACGGGAGGCGGGCACCATTCTGGAGCAATGGTCGGGAAGCCCATCGTTTACAGCTTATCAGAGTAAGGATCCCAACAGGGTACGTATGCAGGCCGCTGCAATCTACTCGGCTTTGCAGAATCGCGAGATTTCCTACTGTGTAGCTCCTCCTAGTTTTGAGTTGATCGGTCAGCGTATTCGTCTTCCTGAGACCATCTTCACGCATGGCCTGGGGAATTGTCTGGATCTTTCCCTGCTATATGCTGCTTGTATGGAGGCCGTGGGTCTACATCCCCTGATCATTTTCACGAAAGGGCATGCGTTTGCCGGAGTCTGGCTTGTAGAGGAGACGTTCTCGGAGACGGTTCAAGATGATATATCGTTATTAACGAAAAGGCTCGCAGCGGGAATAAATGAAATCTGCGTGGTGGAGTCTACGGCTATGGTGAAAGGGGATCGTATTCCATTTGATCAAGCGGCTATGCTTGCCGAGGAGCATCTGAGAGATCCCGATTCATTCGATGGCTTGGTCGATATTCGAAGAGCACGCGCAGCAGCCATACGACCGTTACCACTGCGTACGAAGGCGACAAATGGATGGGTCATTGAGGAGACTCGTGAGATGAAGATCCATGAAAGTGCTGCTCCGGAACTTCTGGAAGTGCTGGAAAAACCATTGGAAGTTGATTCGTTGCAGCCTACAACGCGGCAAAAGCAATGGGAACGTAAGCTGCTAGATTTGACGCTTCGTAATTCACTGCTCAATTTTCGCTTAACCAAGTCGAGCATTCCGCTCATTTCTGCTCAGTTGGGAGATTTAGAAGATGCGCTGGCTGACGGCGATGAATTTCAACTGTTGGCTAGGCCCAGTGACTGGGAGGATAACGGGCGAAACGCCAGCTTGTATCAAAGTGTGAATGCCAATCACCCACTCGTTAAACTGTTGCAGGAAGAATTCGTCCGGAGACGATTGAGAGCCGATTTGAATGCTCAGGACCTAGAGAAAAGAATTGTACATATTTATCGGTCTGCCCGAACTTCATTGGAGGAGAATGGGGCTAACACGCTTTTTCTTGCGTTGGGTCTCTTGAAATGGTATGAATCACCGGTTAGCGAACTTCCTCGATATGCGCCGATTGTGCTGATTCCTGTAGATATTTTGCGAAAATCTTCACGACAAGGATATGTCATTCGGGCGAGGGATGAAGAACCGCAGATTAATATTACACTGCTGGAGATGCTAAGGCAGGATTTCGGTATCGGCATTGATGGCCTGGATCCGCTTCCGAGGGATGAGAAAGGCATTGCCTTGAAACAGATCTTTAACGTTATTCAACATGCATTAATTCAAGTATCCCGTTGGGACATCGAGGAAACGGCTAATCTAGGATTGTTTTCTTTCGGGCAATTTGTAATGTGGAATGACATTCGCACGAGAGCTGATCAATTGGCCGAAAATCAAGTGGTGGCAAGCCTTATTCAGGGGCAATTACAGCTACAGGAATCTGTGGAAATCAAGCCCGAGCCGCTCGATGAGGAGCATCCGGCTCATTCTTTGATTCCGGTCAGTGCGGATTCTTCACAATTGTCGGCCATTCGCGCGGCGCTTAAGGGGCAAAGCTTTGTGCTGCATGGCCCTCCAGGAACCGGGAAGTCCCAGACCATTACGAATATGATTGCTAGTGCTTTGGCCAATGGGAAAAGAGTGCTGTTCGTAGCGGAGAAGATGGCAGCACTGTCCGTTGTTCAGCGAAGATTAGAACAAATCGGTTTGGGCCCTTTTTGCCTGGAACTTCACTCCAACAAAAGCACAAAGCGAGCAGTCCTTGACCAATTAAGCAATGCGATTGATGTGCAGCGGATACAGTCTGGCGAGTCATGGAAAAGACAAGCAGATCGCTTGTTCCAGTTGAGAGAGACGTTAAACGGTTATGTAAAAGCCCTTCATCGGAAACATGCTTTTGGCTTATCTTTATTCGAAGCGATATCGGAGTATGAGAGGGCGGGTGAAGCACCGGATGTCGTTACATTCAACGACGCAGCGATTGAAGGACTAGGCCCGGATACCTTGGTTAAATGGAATGACACTGTTGCTCAATTGATCGCAGCAGGCGCTGCCTTTGGAAATCCGGGCACGCACCCTTGGGTGGACTCTACGGTTACATCCTATACACAGGAGCTGAAGGCAAACGCAGAAGTATTAATAAAGAGCTACATCTTAGAGCTTGAGGGACGTCAGAAAGCGATGAATGAAGTGGTGAAGCATTTCAAATTTGGAGCTCTTCCGATGACTCAAGACAAAGTCTCCATACTTGCACAGTTGTGTAAGCTGGCTAGCCGTGTACCGGATATTAAACCTGCCCTCATGCAAGAGATCAATGTCGAAGAATCGGTCGAAAGGCTAAAGGCCGCCGCACTTCAGGGCAAACGCCGAGACGAGATTAGGGATCAAGTTGCCAAATTATTCACTTCAGAGGCTCAGAGTTTAGATGCCCAAATGATGTTGTCTACTTGGGATAGCTTGGAGCTAAAATGGTTCCTTCCGAAATGGGCTGGGCAGAATCGCATTTTAAATATGCTGAAGAAAATGACGGTTTCCGATCAAGGGATAGCCAAGCAGGATGTCAGATCTCACTTGCTGGATATCAATTCCCTGCAGGAAGAGGAACAGAAGTTAAGTCGAGCAAGGGAAGCATCCGCTCCTTTCCTTGGTTCCTCGCTGATTTGGGATGAAGAAGGCAAGTGGGACGACATCATGGAGACTTGCGAGTGGCTGAATCGATTGCATGCAGCGTTAACGGCTTGGTTTGAAAATACTTCCGATGCCCATCACGCAAGAACACATATTGCAGAATTTATGGTTGACCTTCGTAGGAATGCTGGTCTTAACCAATCGATACAGTCTGTACTCCGTAGTCATGAACAAGTGAAGGATCAGGAGAAGGAACTCCGCGATCTATTGCAGATTGACTTTGAGCGCATGGCACATCAGTCTCAGGATTTGGACTGGCACGATGATCTCCTGGAAAAAGCAAATGGATGGATATCTCATCTAGATGTATTGAGAGATTGGTGTACGTGGCGAAGAGTGCGATCGCAGGCGGAGGAGCAAGGACTTCTCCCGCTTATCATTCCATACGAAGAAGGGCGTCTATCTAATGACCAGTTGAAGGACGCTTTTGAACGTGGACTCTATAAAAAAATAGCGAATTACATCATTGCGCGTGATGAGCAATTCGTGTCATTCTCCGGCAATGTATTTGAAGAGACCCTTCTTCGCTTCAAAGAAGCCGACGAGGAATACACGAGACTAACCCAACAAGAAATTGTGGCCAGGCTTTCTTCGAGAGTCCCTCAAATGACGCAGGAAGCATCGCAAAGCTCGGAAGCCGGCATTCTTCAGCGGGCGATTCGCAGCGGAGGGAGAAATATGTCGATTCGCAAACTGTTTGAACAGATTCCGAATTTGCTACCGCGATTAGTGCCCTGCATGTTGATGAGTCCGATTTCTGTAGCACAGTACCTCGATCCTGAACGGTCCCCATTCGATATGGTGATATTTGACGAAGCCTCTCAGGTGCCTACGGCACAAGCGGTTGGGGCACTGGCAAGGGGGCAACAGTCTGTCATCGTAGGTGATCCGAAACAGCTGCCACCAACGAGCTTCTTTTCGAAGAGCCGTCAGGAAACGGAGGAAGAGGAACCGGCGTTGCAAGACATGGAGAGCATATTGGATGATTGTTTGGCGCTTGGAATGCCGGAGCGACATCTGACCTGGCATTATCGCAGTCGGCATGAAAGCCTGATCGCTTTCAGTAACGCTCATTACTACGAAAATAAGTTAATGACCTTCCCATCCCCGGATGAACCCGTTTCAAGTGTGAAATGGTGCCCTGTCGAAGGATATTATGATCGGGGACGTACGAAACAGAATCGAGCCGAGGGCGAGGCTGTCGTTGCTGAGATTATCCGCCGCATTAAGGATCCGGTCTTACGTCAACAGAGCTTGGGTGTTGTCACGTTTAGCTCCATTCAGCAAACCTTGATTGAGGATATGCTTGAAGAGGTACTGAAGCAAGAACCGGAAGTGGAAATGCTGATGATGCAAATGTCGGAACCCCTATTCATCAAGAACCTTGAGAATGTTCAAGGGGATGAACGGGACGTTATTTTGTTCTCAGTAGGATATGGGCCAGATGCAAACGGTAAGGTAAGCCTGAATTTTGGCCCGTTAAACCGGCAGGGAGGTTGGAGAAGGTTAAATGTCGCCGTATCAAGAGCTAGGTACGAAATGCTGGTCTTCTCAACACTGCACGCCCATCACCTGAATGCGAGCAGGATCAGCAGCGAAGGTGTACTAGGCCTAAAAGCGTTCCTTGAGTATGCGGAAAAAGGAAAACGGATCCTGCCTGCAAGCGAGGCGTCATCTCAAGCGCTTCAGGTTTCGCATGTTCACCGAAGTCTGGCCGCTGAATTGAAAAAGCGCGGATACCAAGCAGATCTCTATGTCGGGGCATCGGGATATCGCATTGATTTAGCGGTATTGGACCCTGAGTCCGATCATTATGCATTAGGGATTCTGCTTGACGGACCGATGTATCAAAATGCAGAATCTGCACGGGATCGAAATATTTTGCGGGAAGAAGTCCTTAAGCAGCTTGGCTGGAATTTGTTGAGGGTGTGGAGTCCGGATTGGTGGGACAATAGAGAAGGCGTAATGGACCGTATTGTGGAAGCTGTTAAGCGAGGAAGAGAGGTCACGAAGTTACGGGTTCAGTCCCAAGCTGAAGTAGCAGTGACTCATGAACAAGTGACATTTGATCGTTTACAGAATCCTCCGGTAAGCAAGGATCATCATGTTCAACCTGCACAGCCTCAGAAACCGAAAGAGATGCAGCCTTACCATGTCTGCGTTCTGGATGCTGTTTCTTTAGGGGCGGATTGGTTTCATTCCCCTGAATCGACGGAGCTCATTTTGGGTCAACTCCGAAAGGTCATTCAAGAAGAAGGGCCCATTAGCCGGAGTTTACTTACAAAACGTATTTTACAGGCATGGGGCATTACCAGACTTGGGGCACGATTGGATCAGAGGTTTACAGATTTGTTGATGAAGATACAGCCTGAACATACGGAAGTGAACGGAATGACCTTCTTCTGGCCAGAGGGAATAAAACCATACGAGTATGGCATTTACAGGGTAGCCACAGATGACGCTCAGCGACGAATGGCCGAGGATTTACCGCCGGAAGAAGTAGCGATTGCCGTGAAATCCATTCTGTCTTCTCAAATTAGTCTTCCTTATGATGAGTTAACGAAACAAGTGGTTAAGGCGCTCGGATACGCTAGATCCGGCAGTGCTCTGGAGAAGTCGATTAAATCGGGGATTCAAAGAGCTATTGAGCTTGACTTCGCTTATGAAGATGAAAATCAACGGGTGGTTGTAAAGTGAGAACCAAATGGACTTGTTTGGTCTTTAGATTAAATGCAAGGATATTCTCTAAGAAGGGTACGATTAACCGCAGGCTGCTTAAAAGCAGCCTGTTTCTTAACTTTTTAAAGTAATGCTTTATTTAACTAAATGAGAAGTATCAGAACAGAAACCTAGTATTGGTGGATAGATATATAAACGGGGATGCAGAATTATTAGGGAATCAATACTTCTTCAATCAATATTTCATTAATCTAACGGAGGATTTAATGACCACTACGAATATTTCCAGAAAAGAAACTCATAAAAGGGGAAAACATAGTTTTATAATTGAAAAATGCCTTGGATTCATCTGGAACAAAATAATATGGGGGATAGTTCTTAGTGTCTTTATTAATTTAGCAGCATATAGTTTTATAACGAATAATCACAAAACATATATGACAACAGAGGAAAACATAAAGAAAAGGTTGACCAATACTATAACTGCTGCGATTGGGCTCGATAGTGTGAAGAAAATAGAGTTTTACTATAAGATTAAAGGTTATGAATATAATGAAAGGTTCGGAATTACTTCTGCAAACTATGCATTTTTCCCGGTCGATCCTGCATTGAGGATTGAAGATTTTAAAGCTGTAATAAATAAAGATCAAGAAAGCGATTTAGATAAAATAAAGATTTCAAATGACCGAGGTCCTTATGGTTATGGTATTGAGATCTATGATAGAAATACGAATGAACTTGTAAATAACTTGTATTCGCTTGAGATAACTGAGCGCGATGAAGTTGAAATCAGAGAGATTATAAAAACAGAATCAACATCAAAGTTAGCAAAATGGTTCCTAGATACCTTCAAATAACAAACTTCTTTTGAAAATAGCTTTCCCGTTCAAGAAGAACCCTGCATTTCTAATGATTTTGGATGTTATTCAATAGGATCGTTTGGTTGTTAAGCCTTCATGACAACACGATATGGCTGCTCATCGAGGAGCCAATTTTTTTATGACTGAGAATAATTAAATTACTGGGCCTATCGATTCAATTTTCTTGGAAGGATTTTCTGATTTAATATAGTTCCGAACTTACGTTTGGTGGCATTCCTTCGTCACCGCTATTCTTTAAACTATGGATAAATGAGGAATTAGTGATGGAGGAATCCCATGAAACAAAGAAACCGTGCAATGAATTTGGAGATTAAACAAGTCATTGAGAAGTTAGGTTTAACGAGTGATAAAGTAACAGAGTTTTATGAGGAAATGAAGGCGAAGTATGGGGAAGGAGAGCAAAAATCCGAAGAATGCTGCGATTCCGGTACACATAAAGAGGATTAAACATTATAAAGATTTGGTTCTATGTCATTCGTATTAAGTCATTGGTAATGGTGGTGAAATTAAAGAACAATCTGCAATGGTTCTATAGAAGGGATTCATAGATCTCTGGCGAATGGATGTATATGTTGATGAGGAGCGTCGATTGATGTTCTGATAACGATTAAGAGGAGTGGATAATTTAAAGAATCATCCAGGCTAGTGCGAATCACTTGAAGGCGCTTATTCTCCACAATATATAAGAACGGAGCTCCAATATGCTAAAGAAATTAATGTCAATATTCAAGTCCAACACTCCAGATAAGAAGAAGCCTTCCCACCTAGTAAAAACAAGACATCCAGCAGCAAACCTAAGCCTAAAGTTCAGCCAACCCGTATCGGAGAGCTGGGAGAGCATAAGATTAACATTCAGCTAGATCAGCTCCCAAAAGGGTGTAAATACGTAAGTGATTTAATGGTGGCAAATCCGAAGTCCCGTACAGGGTATTCGCAGATCGACCATGTAGTGATTACTCCGCATGGATTGTTTGTCATTGAGACGAAGAATTACAACGGAGAGATTAAGGGGACCAGAGACAATAAGTCATGGTCGGTAAGCAACCGATTCAAAATGTACAACCCGTTTATGCAGAATTACGGCCATATTCAAGCGATTAAAAGCTTAGTCCCCGACTACCAAGAGAGCCGATATATATCACTCGTTTCCTTCACGATGCGTTGCCGATTTAGCGTGGACCCAGAATTGAGAAAAATCCAATCGGATGAGCTCATCGTGTACGATGTTGAACTATCCGAATATATTCAGCGTAAAATGAACCGGATTCAAGCCGAGAAGACGGAACCCGTTCTAACAGAATCGGATATTCTGAAGATCTATCAATCTCTGAACGAAGCCAATATCACTGATCCCAAGGTTCGGGCTGAGCATGTAGAGAAGGCAGGAAGTGCCGGGAAGGCAAAGAAATAATCAAAATATAATTGCCGCTGTACCACTTATGGAAGTGGAGAGCGGCAATTTTAATGAAGGAGGTTAAACTTAAAAGTAGACAATGAACTTAGTAAACTGGTTGCATAAACACTTTATCCACATATTTATAATAATCGAATAATCCTTGAGATCCATAAGGGGCAATGATTTCATCACCATCAAGCACTATGTACGATTGACCAGTAATTGATAATTCCTGCTTGATTGGATTGATTTTCTGCAAGTCCCCAACGGTTGTAAAGGAATAAACCCAAATGCTTAAGTCAATTATTGAGTTGCCAGCTGTGACGATTAATTCGCTAATGCCATCTTGATCAAAATCATGGAGAGCAGCTTGTATTTTATAACCCTCCTGTAATTCCCCGTATTCGTCGAATACTTCCGTATCCATACCATACAGGTCAAGTTGCCAACCCACGGAAGTAAAAGGGAAGATCATCACAGCCTTGGTCCCGTTAGGGTGATCTAGTCCTAGAACTAATTCAGCCTCCGTTGTACCAAATCTTATAGGCAAAGTCACATCGGGCGCACCAGGCTTCCACTCAACTTGAGATAAATTCTTTCCTTCAGGAGAACGAATTAATGAGTCAGACGTGGGAATATCTAGGGGGGCCTGATCGGGCTGTGTCTCAACATTATTCGGTGTATCTTCTTGCTGACTATTGTGTGAAGTAGTTGTTGTTTCCTCGTTGTCAGGTGGAATGTTTAAGCTATCATCCCCCTTGTTCTTTTGTTCCTGAGGCTGTTCTTCCTTGCTCTGTAATGCTTGGGAAGTATTTAATTGGTCACTTGTTTTCCCACAGGCAGATGTCACTGCAAGGATAAAAATAAATGCGATTCGTATTGCTAGTTTTTTCATTTCTTGATTTAGTCCTTTCTGATAACATGTAGGTATTATTATCCAATAGGGATTGGCAATATTATCCATTATATTTGATCGATAATATTTGGAAAGTATTTTATTAATCTTTTATCGCCAACGTTCTTGAGTGATGTAATCATGAAATACTGATAGGAAAAGGAGCCAGCTCATATGCCCATCGAACTAGGAGTGTGGAAAATCAATGAAAAGGTGGAGAAGATCCATTTTTCAAGTATAGAAACCGAGCGCAAGCTCGAGGATGTCATCGCCGATGATATTAGCATTATTAATCCTTCTTTGATGCTTATCGGTAGGCAGATCAGTACGGCGTTCGGTAAATTCATTGACATCTTAGCGATGAATGCCGAGGGTAATTTGGTTGTGATTGAGCTTAAGCGTAACAAGACGCCTCGTGAAGTTGTTGCGCAAACGCTGGATTATGCCTCCTGGGTTCAACAGCTAGATTACACGGATATCATTCGTATTTATAGTGATAAAAATCCAGGAAAGCAGCTGGAGCAAGAGTTTGTAGATCATTTCAAGACTGATTTTCCTGATGCCTTAAATGAGCTGCATGAATTAATTATCGTATCAGCTGAGCTGGATCCGTCCACTGAACGCATTATTAATTATTTGACGACCTTCGGTGTACCTGTTAATGCTCTCTTCTTCCATTATTTCAAAGATGGAGATAACGAGTATTTAGCTAGGAACTGGCTTATTGATCCCAACCAAGTAGAAGCGAAAGCTTCCAGCGTGACGTCCAAAAAGACAGGAAAGGCTCCTTGGAACGGAAAAGACTATTACGTTTCGTTGGGAGACGGAATTCATCGGAACTGGGAGGATTGCAGACGATACGGCTTCATTTCGGCTGGACAAGGAAGGTGGTACAGCAATACACTGAATCTCCTTAAGCCGGGTGCTCGGATCTTTGCGTGTATTCCTAAGGTAGGTTATGTCGGTGTAGGTATTGTTGCCGATGAAGTGGTGCCTATTAAGGATTTTCAAGTGCTGGTCGAAGGGGAGAATAAACCACTGCTCGAGGCCGACTTACAGGTCAGCATGGATAAGGATGTCGATGACCCTGATCTCTGCGAGTATGTGGTGCGCGTGGATTGGATTAAGACGCTTCCGAAGCATGAAGCTATCTGGGAAAAAGGGATGTTCGCGAACCAAAATTCCGCATGTAAATTGAGAAACCAATTCACGATCGAGCGTCTGACAAAGCATTTTCAATTAGATGAGGAGTAATAGATTAAATATCTTTAAAGAGGAAGTTTTAAACGATGAACATAAACCCCAACTTGATGAACTATTTGGGCAATGGAGAATGCACGATGCGTGCACCGAGGGGATTTTCATTCCGGATGGGTATGTGGACGAGGAAGCATGGTCAGTAGCAACGCTTAAATTGATGGTACTGCTGAAAGAGGTTAATTCTTCGGACGCCGGGTGGGACCTGCAGCAGTTCGTAAGAGAGAAGGGGTATCTAAAAGAAAGCAGTACCTGGCCAGTACTCCTGCGTTGGACGTATGGGATCCTGAATGGATTCCCAGATTATAGCGAAGTTGAGAAGCGTTATCTAGACGTCAAGGAAGAAGCGGACGAGTTTCTTCGGAAAGTCTATTTTGCAAATGTAAAGAAGATTGCAGGTGGCGCCAAGGCCAATCATACAGATGTCGAGCGCCATATACAGGAGACTGGCGAGCTTCTTCTACAACAAATCAGGGTCGTCAATCCCGATCTGGTTCTATTCTGCGGCGATGTTATATTCCAAGGTGTCCATGAACTATTGAAAAGATCTGGCCCCCATATATTTGAGCTTAAGCAGACTTCCGGCGGCCTGGAGTACATCATGTGGGCCGATATCCAAACGGTCTTTATTCGTTATCATCACCCTAACGCTTACTATCCAAGAGCGATGTCTTATACATATTTGATGAAGGAGATTCAGAAAATACTTTCCTAATCTTTAGTTGAAAAAGTCCGAGGGGGGCCCTCCTAGGTATCTAGTTTCATCTCCCTCTCATAATCCTCAATTAGAGCCGAAGGCTTAACATGAAGCGCCCTTGCTAATGCGGTAATCGTGAGCAGAGAGGGCGCTTTTTCGCCGTTCTCCAGCTCACTGATATAGGACCGGTCTACACGGGAATAGAGGCTTAGCTCATCTTGGGTAAGTTTCTTCTCTTTCCGAAGGTTTCGTAGAGCTCTGCCGAAGGCAAGCAATTCTATGGATTTCTCACTATTAGCCACGTTGGATAACCCCTTATTTGATAGTTAAACTAATCTTATGTGGCTCTATAAGGGAATTTCTGTAGGCTATTGCCTACAAAACAAGTGATATAATACAGATAATGGAAACGGTGATTTGGATTACTAGATTATATTCTTCGTAAATGGGAGTGAAGGGAATATGAAATCAATGGTAACCAGTAATGCCAGTCTAAATGCAGATCTCTCAACCTCCCAACATAAGAAAGAAGCAGGCTGCTTTTACCAGGATATGATTGTTCTTCATGCCAGCTGCTCACAAGAATACATGAAATTATCCATGCATTTTTTGGATAGAAAGCTGCTTTACGTCAGTTTATTATTATGCAACAGGGCGTTAAAATCCATGTTAATTGCCCTATATATAAAGGAGGAGGGAAGGCAGCCTATGTCAGACATTTTACTAGAAGATATGCTACGGATGTTCCCCGAAGGCTCCGGGATGAATGCCGAGTCGTTGATATTTATACAATCTTTATCCTTTTTGTCACAGGAGAGCTCTTTGATCAGTAAAATGAAGCCTACACATCTAATGAACCTGATCAAGAGAGTGGATGAGCTCCTTCTCCAAATATCCAGCCTGCTAGAATTGCCTTACCAATCATACCACTCCGTTTTAAAATATAGGACCTAAAGACAAGGACAAATCATTCTTTTCTAAACATTTTCAGGGTAAGCAAGGGCGAGAATAATGAAGGATAAATAAACCCATCTATTCGCCCCCTTTCTTAAGGTATGTCATGTCCGTGACTCCCTTCATCCTCCCACCTATAATAATGGTCATATTACTGAAAACCTCGCTCCTAATAAAGTCCCGTATCTAACTGAGAAAAAGATCCTAGTTTTAAGTGACATAGCAAGGCCTTGAGAACCTTTTCCATATAATTCAAGTGAAGTAAAATATTTAAGTTAGCTATGATCGGAGATCGGGTTCAATCCCGAAAGCAAGATGGAGAGGTTGTTATGAGTAGAATTTTGGTCACACCGGAGATGTTGCTGCGCGTTGCAGAGCAATGCTCCAGGGCGCATGAACAGCTGGAAGCAATGATACACATGCTGAACCAGAACATCCATATGCTGGAGTCTGGGTGGGAAGGTACGACGAGATCCCGTTTTTACGCGGATTTTCAGCAGGCGCATCGGGAGATGACGCAGACCACGGAGCATATCCATCGGACAAGCTTGGAGCTGAGAGGGATTGCCCAACGATTTAAGTCAGCAGATGAGCGGGGACAACCGATCCAAGTTGCTGGGCATGTGCTGGGAGCATTCCCTATGATGAGGGGTCCCGCAGGCCATAGTGCCGTAGAGGATGCCGGGAGAAAAGCGGAGGAAGCCTGGAATTCGGTGCAGCAGGAAGCCGGGAAGGCATGGGACACCGTGAAGCAAGAAGCAGGGGAACTATGGGAGGGCGTAAAGATCGGAGCCGCCCAGTTAGGGAACTCGTTAATGGATACGGCGATATCCTTGTACGAAGATCCGCTTGGAACCGGGAAAGAGATGCTTTATAATGCAACCATCGGGACGGTCGAGGATATTTGGAACACGGGGATATGGGCCGGCAGAATGCTTTTTAGCGATGAGTATCGCGAAAAAATTGCCGAAGACGTGAAGGCAGAAGTCGATTCAGCAGGCGGCTGGTCCAAATATTTGGGACAGGGGGCGGCTTTGATTCTTGGAGAGGCTATCCTCAACCGTGCTGGAATTAGGGGTAGAGGTCCGCTGAATAAAAAGCATGATGATCTTGGTGGCGGTAATGGTAGTGGTAGTGGTAGTGGTAGTGGTAGTGGTGCCGGTGATGATAGCGGCGATCGTGGCGGCGATGGTAATAAGTCGGGGGATGAGGGTACGGGTAAAGCCATGGGCAGCATGATCAACGACATACGAACAAAGACACCAGATCAATTGCTCAACGAAGGCTGGCAGGATGTAACTGATCCAAGGAAAGCCGAGAATACCATGTCTCGGGAATATTATAATCCTGAAACAGGTGTAAAAATTAGTTATGATCCAGGAAAGAAAGGTGCAACAGGATTTGAAGCGGTAGACCATTACCATATCCACAATCCGAATTATACCGATAAAAAAGTCGATTATTATTTTGATATTGACGGAAATCCTGTGGGGAAAGGTTCGAAAGCTTCTCATATTGTAATAAAGGACGGTGAGTAAGTATGAAAATAGCTACTTTTATTGAAGAATACGATCTACATGACAGCCTATTGGAAAATATTAGTATTAACGGCGAGAAACTGGTTCTCGATATCGATCTCTGTAATTGGAGACAAAAAAATTACAGCCCCGACGAAGATGAAATGAAATTAATTAAGGTTACTTTTGAAAATGTACAAAGGTATCATTTAGATTCAACAAATGATACGGTAGATTCCGATTCAATCTTGGAGATCAGTTGTACGGATGTGGATTCTTCTTCAACGTCGAAAGACATAAAAATCGTCTTTGAAGGTGAAGAAGATATAAAAATAATGACATTTAGAAGTGATAATGTAACCGTAGAGTAATTAGTATAACCTTGATCGAGTGCTCGTCACTCAGTCAAGGTTTTTCTTTTGCCCTATATTACCCTCTTCAAGCTAGATATGTGAGGGAAGTTACTTTAGACTTTAACATAGGAATTGACAAGTTTAGTGGTTCTCCAACAAATATTATGACTGTATTAACCGATAAGCATGGAAATCTAGTTACTGCTACACCGGGAGTGATAAAATGAAACTCAAAGGAAGTAAACAAGAACAAGAATTCAGAAAGGAACTAGAGGGTTCGAATTTGGTTTTGGCTAAAGACGGAAAAGTCGAATTAATAATGAATGTGTTAAAAGATACTTTTGGAGAATTAAAAAGTGCGTATATTTTGAATTGGACACCTGAACAAGGCGAGGATATATACACTATTTTGGTTGACACTGATAAAATCGCTAAAGTTGAAATTAGTAGAGTCAATCAATCGGAAGTTCCTTTAATTGAAACTTACAATCTGAAGGATTTCC
This sequence comes from Paenibacillus sp. FSL W7-1332, assembly GCF_037969785.1. NCBI lineage: Bacteria > Bacillati > Bacillota > Bacilli > Caryophanales > Paenibacillaceae > Paenibacillus > Paenibacillus sp. FSL W7-1332. Next base: position 1,331,357 of record NZ_CP150209.1, read on the forward strand.
AAAAACAGTTGAGTAAAGTATTTCAAATTAAACTAGCCGTGGCGATTGATTTAGCGAAAACGGAACATCAGGAAGGTTAGAAAAAAATATTAAAGGTATAGAAGAAGCTCATATTAAAGAGAAAAATGTGAAGTAAGTGGCTAAGAGGACTGGCTACCAGTGCCGAGTGAGATGGGTAGTAATGTTCAATCAGATTTTACAACCTAAATATCACTATTCCGTTACATCAAACAGGTTATTATAGTCAGATGCTACCATGATTGACCTGTTTTTTTTGTAATTCCTAGACTATACTTTTACTGCTGAATTTGGAAAAGGAGGGAGTTAATTCTGGCCGTTTCAGCAATAATTCTAGCACCACAAAACGAATTTGAACAACATTTCAGTATTCCAATAGCTACACAAAATTTCTTTGAAACATACTGGATACCTGCAATTGAGTCAATAAATATGGAGTGGATTGTGGGTATTAGGTATGGAATAGATGTCACAAAAGAAGATGCTGTTTGTTTGATACATGAACTTAGTTTACTTAAAGACTGGGCACGAAAAAACTTACAGGATGATGTGCAAAAACAGATGCTATCTAGAATTGAACTTCTTGAAACTAAGCTTCCTACGGCTTTTCAACGAGGAGATGCATTGGTTTTTATTGGGTAAATAAATGAATCCATAGTTTCCCCTGGCCTGTCGAGTTCCGTGGTATGTTTCTACGAAAGATTTATGGTTTCTGGATAGGAAAATGCTAGCAGAGTTACTTAAATTAAAATCTTCTCACTGAATCAAATACATTTATAGTCCTTATCTCATTATATGTAAATATCGATAAAAGAGAACTTTGAATTTTTGAGAATAATGGAGGGAAGAAATGAGTGATAATAAAATAACCATACTGTCTGAAAAGTTCGAGAATGAAAAAACTGGTGAACAAGTCGAAGGAATAACGATTATGATAGATGGCAAATTAAAAAATATGTTAGACATAATCATTGAAAAAGAGGGCGGATACAATAACTATACAGAGGTAATTAAAGATATAGTATTTGCTGGCATAAATCAATTTGTCGAAAAGCACAAGAGTTAGAACCCCGCTTAGGCACTGCACCTCTTATTATGAAATCTTGATAGGCTACGTGCCTTTCAAGGTTTTTTTCATTGTTGGCGGTGGATGACGAACGATGTCATCATTCAACCAACAGTGTAACCCATGTTACACCCGTTCAAAGGTTTCGCCATTTTATTTGTACGCACATCAAATGCTTTTAGTTTTATAATCTGAATATCGCTATTCCTTTACCTCAAACAGGTTGATCATAGTCTATACAACCGTAATTGACCTGTTTCGGTTATGGTCGTTTCTTCAAATTTCTTAAATCAATCGCAACTGTCAGGTATTGAGGATATTGCCACAGTAGTGCCTTTGAGAAATCGTTCTACATGGAATCCAGATACAGAGGTATTCGATGTTACCCCGTCTAAAAATGCTTATGATAAAGTTATAGCTGACTGAAGACAAAAATTATTTCTGGGCAGCAGATATTGACAATATCAATCATGAGTATGAATTTATTTTTAGATTTGTAATAGAGTACTTTAAGGAAAATAGTGAGGATTACTTATGGTTTGATGATGCCGATTGGTATTATTCTGCTGCTGATATATTAAAATTAAGCCAAATGCCCTATAACTCTGAGTGGTGCAGTAAAAAAATAGTGTGAAATAACCCATATCCAATAAGGTGGCGAATGACTTTGAAGAGACCCTGGAAGATCATAGCATCCGGTTTTATTGGCATCGTTTTTCTTGTCGTTATGTTGTAGGTGCCTATATCAATAATATCGGATTCCATAACTTAAAGCTCATGTACACGTTGAGTACTACGGAGAAATTAATAGTTCCAATGGATAAAGTGGGGCATTATCTGGCAAGAGAGGATCGTTCCGTTGGGCTTCTAAAAGAGCGACTGAACAGTAAAGGATGGAGCTATGTCGAGCAAGAAGGCTCTAATTATTTTTTTGAAAAGGGAAATGAAGAATCATTTGTTACCGTGCAGCAATGGAATCATAAATATGTCATTTATCAGGTTAAAAGGGGAATGAAAAACTAGATAAAATCGTAAGTGACTATTTTAACAGTTAAGAGTGACCAACACTTCTGATGAAACTCAGAGGTGTAAGGAATGACAGAATCAATAAAATAGGTCGTTCTACTCCGCCGGACGGAATATGCCTCATACATATCGAAAAGCCGCGGTATTTCGCGGCTTTGATTGTTATCTCTCTTAGCTGCATGGATTGATGTTCTGCCAACTGTTAACGATAACGTTTCTTGTTATTTCACGAATGTGTCCGGCAGCTTCAGGGAAATGATCGCCTTGTCAGTATCCTGCAACCCCGAATCACTTAGAAATTGCTCTCGAAGCTCTTTTTTACTCTTACCTAATGCATACTTAACGCTAATATCGACGACATTGCCATGCGAACGAAATGCGGGGAATTGGTCCAACGAAAAAACAATCGCATTCGCTTTATAAGTCTTCGAATCATCAGCCCCGCAAGGAGATTTGGAATCATCTTGGCATATGTTTACTGTAATGGGAAGGTGCCGCGGATTGTTCTTAATTATTTCCCCATTGATGGAGCCGTCGATGTACTGGATGCTGATTTCCCGATCCTTCCTCGTATTCTCGACCGCAGACACAACATACAGCCGATCTGGAACGGCTTGATTATTCTGATTGACGGCATCTTTCACCAAGAAAGCGTATTGGTAGCGGATGCTGATATTTTCTTCGATCTCCGAGATTTCGGTCAAGGGTTCCGTGTTCACGGATCCAGCGGATTTGATCCCTTCCACATCATAGATTACGCTTAATATCGATTCAGGGTCCGTGTTCTGAGGGACGGTTTGTTTGACGGACGTGCTGCAGCCGGTCAAAAGGGCAGCGAAGACCATGAAGATGGCTATGACATATCGGTTCTTTTTGCGATTCAAGCCTTTCCCAATCCTCCTTCAACTGCATGTATGACATGTTTAATAAATGAAGCTATCAAAAATAAGTTAATGGAATTCATGGCATAATGCAAGCTAGGACGATACTTAGGAACGGGTGAAGGTGAGGACGGAATGCTAAGACAATTGTTACGACCAATCCGACCAATCCGACCAGCGTGATAAGCAGCGATAGGTAGAACGAAAATTTTTGAGATTCTATTCGACTTTACTACAATTACAAGATATCAATATTTCCTGTGGTCTTCCGGTTATAGGATCGATGTTGAATTTATCAATGTACATCCTGCGGAGAGTGGCTAGTTGTGTAGACAATTCTCATCCAAACCGTTGGAACACTTCTTGCTCTTGCTTATCAGTATCATTTGTTTCATCGCTAGATATACATTTAGAATATGCTCTGACTGCTACATGTACAGCTTGGATGCTTTTGATCAAATGATCTCGACAAACCACTTTTATCGCCCCCATATAGATTGATTAATTCCATTTGTTACTATTTTTTAAATATAAAATGACATATTATCAACTTTTTGGTTTTTGAATCATGTATACTGATCTATATTAAATTCAACAATGAATCGAAAGAAGGGAAATAAAATTATTAAGAAGCCTATCTTGATGTTAAATGCCTTTATTTTGTGTGGTACCTTGCTGACTGCTTGTGGAAATGAGCAGCCCTCAGTATCTCAAGACACTCCGACTCCGAATACTCAGAGCCAGGGGACTAATAATAAAGAATTAACCTCTCAATTTCCTGATAATGGATACAGTATTAAACTGGATTCCATTGCGGAGAACCAAACTGTCCGAGCTCGAGTGAGTACTGAGCATGGAGAACTCCAGGTTGTATCCAACGGCAAGGAGGAAATTGGACACATTGAGGTGCCTAGCGTTTTTGGAGCAGAAGGCGACTTCACTTTTAGAGGAAATTATAATGTAATATTTAAACATGATGGTTCCGAAAAAGTGATTAAGGAATTAAATGATTTCATATTTGTACAGAAAACCGATAAAACCGTTTCTTTTGAGAAGATCAGTTTTGATAAAGTTGATATTTATCTTCTTACTCCGGAATATACCGCTTCTAGAGGATATAACTCATATGCATTTGGTATAGATAAAGAGAATGGAGACGTTTTTCCATTAACATTCAAAACAGGAAATAACGACCGAGAAACTGTTAATTATGCAATTGATACCTTCCCACATAATGAAGATGGCAAGTTGGTTGTGTCTACTAGAAATACTGAAGGAGAAAACGATGAACAAGCTATTGAAAAAATAGTCTACTCATTGGATATTTCCAAGAAGCAGTTCGTATCAGAATAGATTGATTGAAAATGCACTATCAACCTTGATAGTGCATTTTCAATAAGATAATTAATACAAATTCGGAAGTCCGTATACATTAGGATCTGTTTTTTGGATGTACATTAGACTATTCAGACATGTATTATTGCTGTTAGTAATCGTTGTGTCCATGCCAGGGTAATGATGTTCTGCCCAAATTCGTCTTGTTGCATAGCTGTTAAGAGCAAATACTTGAGTATGACAGAAACCAGAGGCTGGTCCAGTGTAATTCGGATCATAACCATCTTGCAGAGCTTTTACAGCAGCACGAATGCCAGGTGCGTTACCTCCAGCTCTAGAGTAAGCATAGCGAACGTGGATATAACCTTCTATCATCAGTTTGGCGTAAGCAGAAATTCCATCTCGAAGAGTAGAAAAAATCAAATTACGTCCAGATGGTCTGGAATTATCATAAGTTCCACTGTATCCGCAAGCTGAACGTTGGAAGGCGAAATTAAGTGTCGCTTGAATATCTGCGAGTCCAACTGTTCCCCATCCATGCTCGAATCCCCATTGTGTTATGATCATTGCAACGGGCATTCCGTTAAGTCCACCGCTTTTCCTCCAACTTTGATAAGATACCCATTTAGCTAATGCAAGAATATCGTAACGTGTTCCATTGTAAGTGATCGATCCATTGACAGTATTACTAATGTTTGCTGCACAAGCCATTTTAAATGACCTCCTTGAGTTTTTTATTGAACGCTTTTATTGTTGGCGTTCTACTATATAAAGAGAAATGAACATCTGATTTTACAACCGTTCTCGAATTTTATTTCAATTCACTAATATCAAGAGTTTGCATAACCTCGATCATTTTTACATAGAGTTCTTGTTTTAGATTTTCTCGATGATTGGATGGGACCTGTGACAGGGAGGCTTTTATCTTTGAAGTGAAAGATTCTAGAATTTGTAATGATGCATTCTGATCGTCATGTTGCTGAGTTTTACTAAAATCACTTCTTCACGTTTTTTTGTATTTCATTCTTCAATCCATTAATAGCCTCGCTTAAATCAGATATTTTTTTTTCAAAACGAATAAGTAGATACGAAGTAATTGCAATGGGAAACCCTAAATTAGCTATAAAAGTAGCAAAATCAACCTCCGACATCATTCCTCACCCTTTCGTTATTAACCGACTTAAATTAGCTAGTACTTTTAAGTGGTGTTTCGAGAGATTCTGTTGGGATACTCCGAAATTTATTTAGTTTTTGCATTTAAGCGTAAGATAGAATCAGTTGTTGTTGGTTGGGAAGGATTCATAAGCTTAATAAAGTAAATGATCGGTAATATGATCTGAAGAGATCACGCCTGCCTAATAAAGAGAGATGAAGCCCCATTTTCACAACCATTTCTCAAAATAGAATATGAATTCGCCCTTGCCTTGGAATGATCTGTTCAAATGGCCGTATTACTTGAAGTGATGATAGAGGTTTGTTAACATAAATTTAACTTTATTATTAAATATTGTTATTATTATGTAATTCCTCTTCTTATTTGCTTTGATATAATTTCTGCTAGGTACGATGAAAGGGGCACAAGGAGATTGAAAAAAGAAATTGGTGTATTTATGTTGGTGAGTGCTGTTTTGCTTTCGGGGTGTGGTTCAGATGATAGTGGTAGTGCTAATCAAGGGTTGACGGGTGAGTCTCCCAGTAAACAGGTAACAACGCAGCCGGTACAAAACACTAATGAAAAAGAAAAACTGATTACAGCTTCGGAAAATAAGAACGTAAAACTTTATGCTGTCAACGAAACAGACGGTGAAGTTCAAGGGGTTAGGGTTGATATTAACGGGAAACAGAAAGAATTCGATTGGAACATCGTAGATACAGGAACTAAACCACAGCTACTCTATACTGATCTAACGGGTGACGGTAAGGAAGAAGCTGTAATCCTGATCCAGACCGGTCGAGGGACAGAGTTTAATACTTATGACATTCATGTACTTCATGCGGAAGACTTGTCCGAAATTAAAGTACCTAATGCGTTGGATGTTGCTAAAGAAGAAGTGGATTCTAAAGTAATTCAAAAAGCGGATGCGCTGGACATAACAGTTAACATTCAAGGTAAAGAATATAAAACAACTTATCCTACACAAGATGATAACTATTCCGATAAGCTTATTTTTGGGGCTATAAATATTTATTCAATAGAGAATCAAAAAATTGTTGCCACTGTTGCTGGGAATGTTAAACAAATAGAATTTGTCGGTTCCGTTATAATCACTTATAGCTACGATAGTACAAGCAACGAATTTAAAGCTGAGAAAATAGAATTTGATTCTGAAAAGTAAAAAAAGAAGCTGGCAACCACCAGCTCCTTTTTTTACTTAAGGCTCGACGATGTTGAAGAACATGTGGTCACCAACTTGTATTTTCGAAGTAACCTCTACCACATCTACTCTGGCACCAGGCATTTTATACCAGAGTTTCCCTCCAGAAGTATAAGAGAGTGAATTAAAGAGCTTGGCTACTGTGTAATAACGTTTATCGTTAATAGGGTTCCTAAAGCTGCTTAGGTTTTGAGCAACGTTAACACAGTTTCTCCATATGGCACTGCTTGTGTCTGGCGCAAGACATTTAGCTAAGTTATGATCCCAAAAACAACTAAAAGCACCTTGTTGGAGCACAACTGCTTCGATCGTATTTAGGTTACCAAAAGGCTTCCCCGTATAATTTTTACGGTTCATAATGACGTAAGCAACACCTACACGTGAATCTGAGTCATTTTCCGTTTCACCATACAGTGTTCTTGCCAACAAATCGACACTGTCACGTCCGTAAAGCTGGTCTCTCGAAGTTAGTTTGTCACCAATCGCCATAAATTGTTACCTCCATAAAGTTTTTGTAGATCACCGGCGTCTCACTATATAAAGTGAAATGAGCATCTGATTTTACAACCACTCTCGAATTTTATATCAATTCACTAATATCAAAAGTTTGTATAACCTCGATCATTTTTACATAGAGTTCTTGTTTTAAATCTTCTCGATGATCGGGAGGAACTTGTAACAAGGAGGCTTTAATCTTTGGTGTGAAAGATTCCAGAATATGTAGTGTTGCATCTTGGTCATGAAGTTGCTGAGCCTGTACTAACAATTCGGCCATCATAAAATCACTTCTTTACGTTTTTTTAATTTCATTCTTCAATATCAAATCAGTAACGAAATCAACCTCCGACATCGTTCCTCACCCTTGCGTAATTAACCGGCGCAATTTAGCTAGCGCTTTTAATCGGTGTTTCGAGATATTCTGTTGGGATACTCCCAATCTCCGGGCTATTTCCTTGTCAGTTAGTTTTTGTACGTAAGCGTAAGATAGAATCATTTGTTGTTGTGCTGGGAGGGATTCATATGCTTGATGAAGTAGATGATCTGTAATGTGATCTTTTAAATTTGGTGGTACAGATTCTGAATCGTAAACTGTAAATAATGCTGAATCTTGATTTTCGTTGTTGTCTAGCATCAGAGGAAATCGGTTTTCCTTCATTCGTCTCTTTTTGTCGTAATTAATAGAGTTGTAGTAAATAAGATTGGCCATATACGTGATAAACCGACGATTTATTTCCTCTTTCTTTTTCAAAATAAGACCCCCTTCCTTTTTTGAAGAGAACATTCCTACTTAATAAAGAGAGATGAAATCCCATATTTACAACCATTTCCCAAAAGAAGAACAAAAGTTGCTATATTTTATCATTAAATACAATATGATCAATGAAATAAAACACATATCTTATTTGCAAATACAAAAATCTTCTATTAAATTACAATATTTTTCTCTTCTCGATTAATGAAGGTCTCTTAATTTTGGAAAGTAAACTGAGCTACTGCAGGGGGGGGAATATGGATTACTTAACTGAGGAAATACGTACTTGAAAAATCGAATACTGTTTATGACTACCGCCTAATATCAGCTAATCCAAAATACACATATATAAAAGACTGCCCCCAAAGTCTACGATGAACGTAGTCTATTTGAAGGCAGCCCTGTTAAACTTACATAAGGCTTCAATTACATCGCTCTACAAATACTACTTTGCACTTGGCAGCAATTTATTCAACAGAATCGCTGCAAGTGAAGCTGCTAGAATCGGTGAACCGAAACTGCATTCCCCAACTCATTTTAGAGTGGTATCGTCATGGATAGAACAAATGATTTATTAGAGTTGGATAAGCGCCTTATTTCTTTTTGTTTTGGTTCATTGCTAGGCCAATCGTAAAAACAAAAAAAAGGACACCAAGTCCTAAACAGACCTAGTGTCCTCAAATGGTTGGATACTGGAATTTTTACCGAACAATGTCTGACGCTCACCGCTCCTCACAGCTTGCCTCAAGCGGCCTCACTTCAACGTCCTCACATCCACCGTATTGGATAGGACATCCACTTCATTCGGAATAATCCCTTTTTCAAACATATAATCGGCCACCTCTTGCCAACGTTGGCGGACGGTGTCATCAATCGGGTCAAACGGGTATAAAGAGCCTTCCAGCTGCTGACGCGCGACGGGTTCGGAGACGCCTTGGATGTCCTGAATTAATTGGACGGTGTGATCGACGTCGTCGGATAGAAGCGCGGACTCTTCATTCAAGCCTTCGAACACTTCATGGACGAGCTCAGGATGCTCCTTCAGGAAGCCGTTTCGCACAATATACACCGTATCGTTCTCGGATTCGATGTCGCCTGCGGAAATGACCAGCTCTGCACCGAAGTCGACGAGCGCCACGGCCGTAAACGAACCCCATGTCGCCCAAGCGTCGACTTGCCTGCTTTCAAAGGCAGGTCCCGCTTCCGTTGGCGGAAGATAGACAATCTCGACTTCGCTTGCATCGAGTCCGCCTTTCTCCAGCGCTTTATATAGTAGGTATTCGCCCGTGCCTCCGCGGTTTACAGCGATTCTTTTACCCCGAAGGTCGGAAGGACCCTTAATGCCCGCTTCCGGCTTGGCCACAATGCCTTGATTATGAAGATCGCCTTGCTGCTTCGTAAAAATGGTGAATTCCGAGGAGCCTCCGACAAGGGCGCTAATGGCCGCCGTAATCGAGCCGATCGTAATATCGATCGAACCGGCGTTTAACGCCTCGATCGCCGGCGACATGGCGGCAAAACCGCCTGTTTTTTCAACTTTCGCTCCGGCTGCTTCCAGCCTTTTATAGAGGGGACCGCCTTCCTCGGATAAACTTAATGGCTGGGCACTGCGCAGTATGCCAAGACGAACGGGGACGGCCTCATCCTCAGCATTGGCTTGGTTCGCTTGGCCGGCTTTACCGCAAGCTGATAACGTCACTAACAGAATTACTAATAGTACATGTAAGCTTATTTTTCGCATAGGACACTTCCCTTTTTGCCGGATCATTTAGTGGATTTGATGAGCCCAAGTGAAAACCTTCTCCTGTTCTTCTTGCTTCTGTATGGTTGCGGCCTGACGGTTCACGCGTAGATGGGGCAGGATGTATTCTCCTACACGGTAAGCTTCTTCGAGCAGCGGAACACCGGAGAAAATAAACGTTGAAATGCCCGCATCCTGATACTCTCTTATGCGTGCCAGAACGGTTGCCGGACTGCCTACGATCGTTGTGCCCGGACCTGGTCGTACCAGACTCATCCCGGCCCACAAATCCGGATAAATCTCGAGCTCCCGCGCGTCTTTCGGGATCTGACCGTTGTGATTGCGAAGCATGCGCTGCTGCCCCACCGAATCGCTATTTCGAAGAATCGTCTGCATATTTTCCACGGTTTGCGGATCCATCGTCTTGAGCAGCCGATCCGCTTCTTGCCAAGCTTCTTCGTCCGTATCGCGAACGATCAGATATAGCCGGATGCCATATCGCATGGTACGTCCTTGCTCTGCAGCTAAAGCTTGAAGATCTTGAATCTTCTCGGCGACTTGCGGAGGCGTTTCGCCCCAGCTCAGATACGTATCGATATGCTTGGCTGCCGTGACATGAGCCGCTTGCGACGATCCGCCGAACCACAGGGGCGGCGTTGGTTTCTGCGTGGAGGAGAGCTGTAAGGCTTTGCCTTCGGCGGTAATATATTTGCCATGGTAATCCAGGTTTTCCCCGGCCACCGCTTGTTTCCACACCTGAATCCATTCATCCGTGTAGGCATAACGCTCATCATGCCCAAGCGTTGAACCATAGGCGCGCATTTGCGCCGTGTTTCCGTTCACGATGTTTAATAATACGCGTCCTCCGGAAAAATCATCGAAGGTTTGCGCCATTTTCGCAGCGAGCACGGGCGAGATCAACGGCGGATGCACAGCGATCAGAAAGCGCATGTTGTCCGTGCTGGAAATGAGGGATGATCCAAGCACCCACGTATCATGCGGACCCGTTGCCAGCAATGCGCCGGTAAAACCCAATTGGTCGACAGCCGAGGCAATCTGCCTTAGGTAAGGCAAATCGATTTTGCGCGCCCCCTCCGTTGACCAAGGACTGCGGCCATCCGGCGCGGTTAAATACCAATACACTTCAACGTTCTCTTTGTGTACAGCCATGCTATTCTCCTCCAATTTCTACGGGGACAGGTAAAACCGCCTCTGAAACGACTATTTCTTTGGGCAAAATATGCTGTCGTGCTAACAGGTCGGCAACCCGCTGCTGTTCAGTTATGAATTCTTCGGTAATCGGCTGCAGCCCCCAAGGTCTCCGCTGAAGCGCGGCTTCCCATGAATCCACGGAAGGCCAATGGGGCAGGTCCCGGGCAAACAGCTCTGCCGCTTCGCGCGTATTTTCCTGAATCCAACCATCGGCCTGCTGCAGAGCTTCGACAACGGCCTTGAGCAATTGCGGCCGATTCGTCGCAAAATCTCGGCTGGCAAACCATACGGAACGATGAGAGATATGGGATTCAAGCGGCACCAGCGTACGAATGAGTCCTTTGTTATGCAGCTCCGTCAGCTGCGGATCGTTGCCGACCCAAGCCTCCACTTTCCCGGCCAGCAATGCATTCGCCCCATCATTGCCTATATCAACTCGAGCGACATCATCATAAAGAAGGCCTTCTTTATCTAGCGCGGTTGCCAGAAAACTCGTATGCCATGACCCTTCGGAAAGCGCAATGCGCAACCCTTTCAAATCTGCAACGGATTGCACCGGCGTTGCTTTGCGAACGACCAATGCTCCGCTAGCTGTACGAGGATTAGAGACCGCAACGTACACAATATCGATATCCGAAGCCTGCGCGGTTAACGGCGGCGTAGAGCCTGTACCTCCAAAGTCGATTTCTCCGGAGGCGATACGTAGAGGCGTCTTCGCTCCATCGGTGTAATCGACCCAGGCAACGGATGCGTCATGGTTTTTAAGAATCTCTTCTAAAAAGCCTAAGCGGCGCAATACGAATAACGAATGATTATTGGGATGCACGCCGATGGTTACGTCTGCTTTACTTTGAGTCATGTGAGGGACACTCCTTTGGCAATGTTATATTCAGCCGCGGCTAACGGTTCTGGAAGGCTCCAGTCCCATACGTTCACGGGATTCGGGAGAAAACCATGCTCGAACAGGAACCTGCTCTGGGCATCAAGCGCTGTTAAATAGTCTTCGCGTAGTGCCGGTCGAAGCGAAATATTACGATAAGCGGAGGCTACATATTCGGATGAAGCGCCGGTTTCTTTTGTAACGACTCGAATGAAATCATCGGGATGATCTTTGGACCAATCGGCGGCGCGAAGCAGAGAAGTGAGAATTTGTTCCACGATATGCTCCTGCTCCGTCAAGGCCGTATCGACCGTCACGGTTCGGGGCACGCCATTGTTGACTCGCACCAGCGGATCCGGATGGAACCCGAGCTCGATCACTTCCTTTAGGGCGGCCGTACGAGCGGCTTCAAGCCCGGTAGCTCCTTTGACAAAAACGGCATCGATTTTACGCCGCTGCAGCGCCTCGATTTCGGTATTCCATGAATCCCTTCTTCCTTCAGGAACCGCCTCAAGATGAACGATGTTGACATCATCCAGCGTAAGATTCGCAAGTGAGAGCGCATTATGAAAACCGCGAAGCGCTTGGGCCGCTCGAAAATCAATCTCTAAATAACGATGACGAGGAATCCCGATTCGTTTTCCACGCAAATCGCCAGGCTCCTGAATATCCGAGTCAGGAAGGGTAAGGATCGCTTGATATTCATCGACCCAGCTTAGTCCGATCAGCCGCGTATCGCTCCCGGTGGAGCGCGCCCATAAAGCCGGAATGTTCCCTCCTTCTCGCACCAGGAAAGGCAAGGTGTGATTAAAATGCGCATGAGGCAAAGCGTGATTGGTGGCGTTTCTCGTTAGTTCCGCCGCCGTACATCCGGACTTTTCAAGCTCTTGTTGAAGAAGCCCGAGGTCAAGGGCCAAACTGGCTGCTGTCGGAACCGGGCAGCGTGTAATCCTGATTTCCTTAACGATTTCTTGCGGGTTATCGATGTTAGGCATGCTTCAGGGCTCCTTTCTTTTTTCGGTTTCACATCCGGTCATACGCTCGCTTGTGATCCACCTCCTTCAACAAATGGTGTTTTGGCAATCCCCTCCCAAGCGGGATGGTGTTAGAAACCTATGACCCTTTCTTTAAGGGATAGGGGAGGTCTTCTGCTTCATGTCGGCTTGCCGTTTCGGTTATGCCCATGACCCGTTTCAGGATGTGATCGATGAATACTGCCACTTCGGCATTTCCCCGTTGACGGGGGCGCGGGAAAGGGACGGCTCGATCCATCGCGATCCGGCCCTCCTCAATGAGGACCACGCGGTCGGCCAAAACGACAGCCTCTTCGACATCGTGCGTAATCAAGACGGTCGTGAATTGCTGCTGCTGCCACAGCGATTCGATTAATTGCTGCATTTCAATGCGGGTCAATGCATCGAGCGCTCCTAAAGGTTCATCGAGCAGCAATAATTTGGGCTGGCTGGCGAGCGCTCTTGCTAAGGCGACTCGTTGTTTCTGGCCGCCGGACAGCACGGACGGCCATTCATTGGCCCGCGCACTCAGCCCAACCTGCTCTAAAGCGGCTTCGGCTTTATGACGGTCTTCTTTTCGAAGTCCGATCGCTACATTATCGATGACCTTATTCCAAGGCAGCAGCCTCGCATCTTGAAACATCATCCGAGTTTCGGGATGTACTTGCTGAACCGGATGATCATTGATCCATATGTCTCCCGACGTGGATGTTTCCAATCCGGCGATCACGCGCAATAGCGTGCTTTTCCCGCAGCCGCTTCGCCCGATGATGGCAATGAACTCTCCTGGCTTCACGTCCAGCTCAATGCCTTGAAGTACAGGTTGTTCGCCGAAGCTTTTCTGTAATCTTGTTGTACGAAGATGTACACCATGGGTAGAGGAATTCAGGGTCGACACATCCTTTCAGAGCTTACTTTTGATAGTTCGGGTTCCATTGTAAGAACCGCTTCTCTAAGAGCTTGGCGATGGAATCGGCCAGCTTTCCAAATAAGGCATAAAGCAAAATGGTAAGCAGAATGATATCGGTTTGCATGTATTCTCTTGCGTTCATGGCCAGAAAGCCGATGCCTGAATTCGTAGCGATCGTTTCGGATACGATTAGGGTCAACCACATGATGCCTAAGGCGTAGCGTAGTCCGACCAGAATGGAAGGCAGTGCGCCAGGCAGAACGACTCTCCAAAAGAGCGAAGCGGAGCGCAGCCCGTATACGTTCCCCATTTCAATCAACCCGTTGTCCACGGAGCGGATGCCGTGCAGGGTATTGATGTAGACCGGGAATAACACGCCGATCGCGACCAAAAATATTTTTGACTCCTCGCCAATGCCAAACCATAGAACGACTAGCGGAATCATCGCCAGATGAGGAACATTGCGTACCATTTGAATCGTGGTATCCAACAATTTTTCAGCAATGGAGGATAAGCCGTTCATAAAGCCCAGTACAAGACCGATCCCCCCGCCTATTAGGAAACCAATGAACGCTCTTTGAAAGCTGATCGAGATATGTTCGATTAATTCTCCTGACAACAGCAACTCCCTGAAAGAAAATAAAACGTCTTGAGGCAGGGGGAGGATTTTTCTCGATATCACATCAAGATTGGATAATATGGACCACAGAACGATTAGTAAGATGGGGAGAACCCAAGGCAGGCATTTTCCGATCAACGGATTGGACATGAACTTTCTCATCACTTCAACTTCACCTAGCTTTCAAAAATAGGATGATCAACAATAAAAGGCCACAACACCAGCAGAATATCCTGCTGAGGCTGTGACCTCCATTTGAATGGTCGGTATCTTTTTAATGTTTAATAATTCCTATAAGTTTAATATGGATTTGATTATACTTCCCGATTTTGGTTTCGTCAACCGGAATTTCGAACGTATTCACGCTATGAAAGTGGAAAGAGCTTGAGCTACTAAAGCGGGGCTCGGTACCATTTGTAATAGGCCCGAAATGACGTTCTATTCCTGGGCACAACCTCAAATCTGCAGTATATTTAGAGAAGTAGATGATACCCAGACGCATCACGAGGAGGTTCACGCAATTAATGGAAGCAAATATAGAAACACTTCTCCGTGTATTGGGAGAGCATCATAAAGAGACCCACGGCATTCCGGAAGCGGACATTCAGGCTAAAGAACAGAGCCTGGGCTTTTCGTTGCCGACTGCATTGCGGGATTATTACAAGATTTTGGGACGTTCCCCGTATATCACCCAAGGGTGCAATAACCAATATGAACCGCTCCCACTGGAGGACGTGTTCATTCCGGATGAAACGTTTTTTACGACGGACAAAGCATTCCTGGTCTTCTATCAAGTGGAGGAGTCCGTGATCTATTGCGGGATCCGCATTCAGGATTTGGAGAAGGAGGATCCGCCGGTTTACCTGTGCGCGTGGAATTGCCCTGATTGGCAGCTGGAAAATCGATCGCTTCAACGTTTTCTCGCTGGCAAGGCACTGGTTCAGTTAGGAGTTGAGGATCGGCTGCCCTATTGGGTCATTTTTGATGAGAGCATGTGGGGCTTGTCCGATTACTGCAGCAGTATGCATTTGGAGCGAGAGCATGAGCTAGAAGAAGGGTCGGAGCTGAACGCATGGAAAATCTACGTAAAGGACGATGTGCTGATCGTATTTGAACTCGACGTATCCGAAGAAGAGACGGATGAACTGTTGGCCGTATATCTGGTCTCGTTTCAGCGAGCAAGTATGGAGAAGCTGCTGAGCGAGATGGGGAAAGTAACCAACTTGCCTTCATATCGTACGAATTTGTCAGCACAGTGACAGGTTGAGGGAGCGAGTTCCACAAAGTAACTGCGAATGGTTGATATGGTTATGGTCCAATAGATTGAACGGGGGAGAAATATATTGTAGATTCGTTTGCATCTCGATAGAGGTGCTTTTTTTCGTTATAAGGTTCCTTACGATTTCTTCACTAATTACAGCAAGATCTGAAAAGTAAGGGCAGGCTATATTTGTTAAGTTATATTCGACAAACAGATTAAGGAAGGGGCTGTAGCAAAGAATTTTCAAAATATCCTCGTTGGATGTTTAGAGTCGAAAACCTGTCATGTCGAGAAAGATGTGGCGATCATGTGATTAATATCTAGAAGTGGAGGAAACATCGTGAATATAGAGCTCAATACAGAGGTAAGTAAATCAATAATAACGGCACATGTTCTCAACCGGTGGTCAGGATTTATGGCAATAATAGCGGGGATTCTATATATCGTCATTCAATTTATCCATCCGACAGATGATATCTCTTCTGTGCACACAAACTCTTGGGTAGTGGTGGCATGCCTGACTATGGCTATGTCGTTCTTTAACCTGATCGGAATTACGGGATTCTATGTACGCCAAGCGAAAGAAGCGGGGTGGCTTGGCCTGATCGGTTTTCTTTTATTCAATCTGTTCTGGTTAATCTCATTAATCTTTAGTTTCATCGAAGCATTCGTTTTGCCGTTGTTGACAAGTGATGCTGATAAGTTTGTGGCAGGAATGGTTGGGCTCTTTGGAGGAACAGTCAGCGAGGTTCATCTGGGGATCTTCCCAATATTAGCACCGCTCGCGGGCGTATTGTATATGCTAGGAGGTCTCCTGCTAGGCATCGCCGCATTACGTGCCAGAGTCTTCCCCCGCCCAGCAGCAATTCTGCTGGCTTTCGCTGCTGTAGTGACCTTTGCCGCTGCAATTATTCCCCATCCGTATGATCGGGCATTGGCGATACCGATGGGCGTTGCTCTGATATGGATCGGATATATTATTTGGTCGGAACGTAAGTAAGCATCGAATTAGAGATGTGCAACATTAAATGTCCAGATCGTCAGGAAGTTTCTTGATGGGGGCATAGATATGGTAGGCTGAATCCAGATTGTGGACGTCATTAAAAACCTGGATAAGTTCAATATCCGATTGATCGGACTCTTGCTTGGAAATCTTTAAGAATCTTGCATAGTCTGTTTTGAGCACTTCTCCAATATCAAGCAGGTCACCAAAATAGTTGAACCTCGCACAAAAAATAGTCGGTACATCAATCGTGAAATAAAAGGGTTTATGAATTTGAATGTCACTTGGGATTCCGAACAGCACTTTGAACCGGGTTGAATTGGGTTGACAGTTTGAATAAATGACAAAACAAGAACCATTTATGTTCTCATCAATATGATTCAGCAGCATTGTTGAATGGGAGTGAATCTTCTGCTTGTAATCATCGGTGGCTAGGTCTACTTCAAAGGCAATCCCGCTGATTCGGGTCTCTTTGAACTCTGTCAGTGTGAAGTCCGTGACGATATCACCATGAATATTTTTAAATGGTCTTTTAACTACAGTAGGTATTGGAGTCGGAGTGATTGGTTTAAACCCTGCTCTTAGCGAACTTGGAGCTACGCCGTAATGTTGTTTGAATGCCCGGGTGAATGAGGCCTGCGTACCAAAGGCTAACTGGTAAGCAATATCGGTTAATGACAAGTTGTTGTTATAAATGAGTGATAAAGCGGCATTCAATCTTCTAGATAGGATGTACTGATTTAAGGAACAGCCCATCATGGCAGAAAAAAGCCTATGAAAATAATATTTAGACATATTGAAAGTAAGCGCAACGGATGACACGGTTAAAGGCTGTTCTAAATTTTCCTCAATATGAATCAATGCTTGTTCTATTATCCTGTGATGGTTCATACGAACTCCCTTGTCACGCTCTAATTTTGTGCTAAGTATACCACACGCGTTATACCGCTTAGAAGGCAATTCGCAATCTACTAACCAAGTATGTCACTACTGCTGGGACACATTAGTTGGTATAATGGAAAATTGTTAAGCTAACTGGAAACGAAGTTTAATAAAAATAGCGGCCGACCAAGATTTATTTCTGACATCTTAGTAGCCGCTTTTTCATTAATTTGTCTTCAAATGCTCCTCAAGATATAACGATGAATCATCTATCTAAGCAAGTACTCTCTCCCAAAATGAATAAGCAGCCCAGACCCTACCGCCCACAAGATAATACTAATGGTCTGCCAAGTGATGATATTTTTCTTATCCGCATTGGCCATCGTGCAAATTAATGCGCCTATATGGTTAGCCCCAATGATTGGCCCTAATAGGGAAATGCCAGGAACGCCATATCGATTGAAATACACTTTACCTTTTTGAAAACGTCGATAAACAAAACTATCGCTTCTATCATTGAAAAATCTGGATTTGATCCATGAAGAGGAAATGATTACGGTCAAGACCGAAAGCCAGTTGCCCAAGATGGCCAGAACAGCAATTGGAATGAACGGGAGCTTCAGCAGCACTCCCACAGGCACCGCTACATGAGCCTCGAGGAAAGGGATAAACGAGATTGCGAACACAGCTATAAATTGATAAAGAACTGGAATATGCTCTACTTTTTGCAAAATATCTTGTATCAATGTATTCCCACCTTAATGATGATATGGATGTATTACTCCGACTCCGACATCATGCGCATGGCATCCTTGATGAAGACTTTTTCCTCATCGGTAAATGGATCCAATATATTGAATGTTTCAGCCTCGGGAGCATCTTCTTGAAGCTTTGCCATCTTGATTAGTGTTTGTTTATGGAGAAACATCAATCTCCTCATACATTCTAGCGCTTCTTCAGATTCAGGGCTTGTCTTGGACATGACTAAGTGTCTAATTCTTGAGAATAAGCTATAGTACTCTTGGTCGAGCTTGAATCGCTCTGGATCTCGAAAGTTATAGATTTTATACAGGTTCCGTTTGTTTTCATCCAGATTCTCTTCTTCCCAAAGGATGGAGTGCATAATAAAGCAAAAGGATCTGATATCCACTGAGTTTTCATTCGAAATGATCATATCCATATGATTTAATTGGTCGATCATATCCTGTATTCTTTCTAGCTCCGCAGTGAGCTGTTTTCTTTTGAATTGTATCGTGCTTTTGATCTGCTCTTGTTCGATATGGGCATACTGCAATATGTTCGCAATATCCTTCAGCGAAAAACCTATGAATTTCAATGCCTGAATCTGTTGGAGACGTACCAAGTCATCCCTACTGTACAGCCGGTGTCCGCCATCCTTGTAATCGCTGGGTGTTAACAAGCCGATTTTGTCGTAGTATCTTAACGTTCTGACCGATTCGCCAGTGTGGTTCGATAATTGTCCGATAGTCATCATTTGATCTAACATTTTAGCGCCTCATTTCGATGGATCTCTTTATTTTTGATGTAAGGTATTGCCGGATAATGATAAGGTTTCTGAAGAGCGATGCAAAACATAGCATACAATATGATGAAGGTTTCAATCATTAAAAACGTATACTTAAACCACTGGGGCAACCCTAGAACCAGAGAAGTCCCAAGCATGATTTGTACCGTCATTTTTTCTTTTCTTGTGGTTAATTTCATTCTCGTCACCTTTCGTATAAGAAGTCTGAATCATATCTTAAAAGGTGACGCGGGTAGAGGTTCAAGCATTTTTTTAATGGGGGGAATAAGAAAAGACGGCGATAATGACTGACCGATTCTGTCAGGGATAGAGGGTTATAATTAGTTTTAAATAAGTCGATGTGTTATGAGCGGTGCTATATATATTAGTTTAGGAGGAACGATAATGGATTGGAATTACTATGATACGTTTATTACCGTTGCAACAGATTGCCCTGTTGAGACCGGAACGCAGCCGCCGGACAAGAAAGACGGAAAAACCAAGCCGGGTATCGAGTTTGAGTTAATCACGAATAATCCGTACGCCTATACCCAGGAGGAGCTCTTGTACGAAGTGCATATCCGGCACAAAAACATTCCGGAGACGGAGTTAGCCGAGAGAGGGAACCAGATTCGAGACGAGTTTTTTAGGAAGCCGCAACCATGCTTGAGAGCATCGATGCTCCCGAAGAAATACGGGTGGGGGATTCATTTCAATGCGAAGGGGCAAATCGCGATCGTTCCGGTGGAATCCCCCGACTATCGGCGCTTTGTGGAAGGAGCCAACGGGAAGGTGAAGCTGCTCGCCGCTATGAGAAACAAGAAGAAGTGAGTGCAATCATAGGTTCAGTAGACACAATTACGCTAATGTGAACAATCGTTGCATCAAAAAAAGCAGGCAAAACTGGAATCCAGTTTTGGACTGCTTTTTTTGGACTTTTATGATTTTGATCCGTGTAAATGAATTATTCGAAATGTTCGATAACAACTTTCCCAACCATTTTCCCGGATTCAACCATTCCATGGGCTTTTTTTAGATTTTCAGCATTAATCGGTCTAAGTACGTCGGTTAGGGTCGTTACTATTCTTTTTTGATCGATAAATTCTGATAAGGCAGAAAGTAATTGATGTTGTTCTTGCATGTCTTCTGTTTGAAACATGGCTCTCGTAAACATAAACTCCCAAACAAAGGTAGCACTTTTACTCTTGAGTACATTTAAATCTTGTTTCTCAGCTGTTTCAACAATCGAACAAATTTTGCCTTGTGGAAGTATAGAAGCAGCAATTTGATCCCAGTGTTGATCCGTATTATTTAAACAAAAGATATAATCAACACCTTTCAAGTTGATTTCTTCCAACTGTTCAACAAAAGGTTTATAGTGATTAATCACATAGTCCGAACCAAGTTTTTTGCACCAATTTATTGATTCTTGTTGGGAAGCTGTTGAGATAACCGTTAATCCTGCTAACTTTGCCAGTTGAATAGCTATAGAACCTACTCCACCTGCGCCACCTATAATTAAAATAGAACGTTCTTTATTTTTTTGTGTATTGTTCAAGTCGATACCTAATCGTTCAAATAATCCTTCCCAAGCGGTTATGGCGGTTAAAGGTAATGCAGCTGCTTGTGCATCATTAAGCGTTTCAGGTTTCTTAC
Organism: Paenibacillus sp. FSL W7-1332; assembly: GCF_037969785.1. NCBI lineage: Bacteria > Bacillati > Bacillota > Bacilli > Caryophanales > Paenibacillaceae > Paenibacillus > Paenibacillus sp. FSL W7-1332. Next base: position 1,352,012 of record NZ_CP150209.1, read on the forward strand.
CAACGATTCTTTCATCTACTAAATGATATTCGCTATATGTTCCTGGTCTAGTTATACTTCCTGCATAATAAACCTGGTCACCTGGTTTGAATAATTTACAATCTTCCCCAACTTCTTCTACAATACCTGAGGCGTCCCATCCAAGAATCTTTGGTGTTTCCTCTTGTTTATCTTTAGGCGCCCTTACTTTCACATCAACCGGATTAATCGAGATGGCATTGACTTTAACTAAAATATCGCGTCCTTCCGCTTTTGGCTTCGGTATTGTAATATCGATCAGACTTTCTGAATGATGAATGGGAAGGTATTTATACAATCCTACGGCTTTCATTTCCACCATATGATATCTCTCCTTTATTTTAAGATCATTTCAAAATGATAAGTACAGTTATAATATAGGTGATAATAATATAAAAAATAAGTACGCACATTAATGTTGTATAGTAACATTATGTATACTGTAAAAAGAGGTGTGTCATGATGCGCAATCGAAAAAGTGGTTACGGAAAGTGTACGGATGGTCTTCAGCATGCTTGCCCCGTAGAGGTTACGTTAGATGTAATTGGGGGTAAATGGAAGGGTGTCATTATTTATCATTTACTTAACGATACGCGTAGATTTAATGAGTTTAGACGATTGGTTCCAGGGATTTCTCAGCGGATGTTGACTTTACAATTGAGAGAGCTTGAAAATGATGGGATTATTCATAGAGAAGTGTATAATGTCATTCCTCCAAAAGTAGAATATTCCTTAACACAATTTGGCCAGACATTGTCCAACATCATTATCCAGATGAGAGAATGGGGTGAAATATACGCTGAGCAAGTACAAACGCAAAAAACGAAAACATCAATATAGTTACAGTCGAGGTATCTAGCAAAGTTAAAATCATACTCTCAAAATAGTAAAAACGCTGTGCTTATCGTAAGAAGCTTACGAGAAGCATAGCGTTTTTCATGAATTCTATTATTTCAAATGTAAGGTTCAGTCAAAAAGTGCCCTGCCTCGCTCTACAACTTACTTCGCACTAGGCAGCAATTTATTCAACAAGATCGCTGCAAGCGAAGCAGCCAGAATCGGTGATCCGAGTAAATACTGCACGAACGTAGGCAGTGTGTACAAGTAATCTTTAGGAATGAGCACTAACGCTAACGTCAAAATCATCGGAATAGCAATAATGTACATTTCTTTTTCGCCGATTTTCACGTTCTTCATGACCTGGATCCCGTTAATCGAGATGATGCCGCAGACGATGGCGAATACGCCGCCGATGACCGCGGTTGGGATCGAGGAGATCAGCACGGCCAATTTACCGGAACAGCCGAAGAGGACAAACCATCCGCCTACCGCCAGGAAGACTCGGCGACTAGCCACACCCGTGATGGATATAATCCCTGCATTCGTGGAATAGCCGGTAACCGGCGTCGAGCCGAGTCCTGAAGCAATCAGGCAGCTGATCCCTTCGCCAATCACCCCTCGGTTAATGTTCTTATCCGTTAACGGTTTATCGATGACGTTACTGATGGCAAACCATGTACCCGTTGTTTCCGCCAGCAGTACGAGGTAAATGATGACCATGGTGATGATCGCCGAGAAGTCAAACGAAAAGCCAAAATCCTTAAACGGAATCTGCGGCATGCTGAACCACTTGGCGTTTGCGACAGCGCTGAAATCCAGCACACCCATAAAGTTGGCGGAGATACATCCGATAATTAATGCGACCATCACGGACGTAACGCGGAATATCGCGCCTCTTGTTCGGAACAGAGAACCTAGGATGACGAACAGGATGAGTGCAGCCGCTGAGATCAGGGCCAGCAGCACATTCTGATTGATGGTGGCGTCCGCGGCGCCGTAGATATTGTCTCGAATCGCAACAGGCAATAACGACAGACCGACGATGAAGATGATCGTGCCCCCGACAATGGGCGGGATGAAGGATTTCACGATTTTATTGAAAACTCCCGTATATCCCAAAATAATGACGAGGATCGCGCCAATCAAGCTCGCGCCCAGCACGGAACTCCAACCCATCTCCCCTCCGCCGCTGGCGGCATAGATGGCGACAATCGCGCCTAGTGGAACATAGGAAGGACCCTGCGCCATCGGCAGCTTCATACAGAAATACGTTTGCACAATCGTGGCAAGCCCGGCCGCAATAAACGTGGATTGGATCAATGCGCTGGACTGATTAGGCGCCAAGCCGATTAACATGGCAATCAGGAAAGGAACGACATAGACGTCCATCGCGACGACATGCTGTAAACCGAGAATGGCGGATTTCCCGAATGATATTTTGCCGTCGGGAGGTACCGTTAAATGCTGTGACTTCGTTTGCTCGTCATTTTGCTTGTCTGCTTGTGTATTCACTCCGCTGGACACCTCGAATGTTAGGATGAATTGCTTTTTGAACAACCTCTATCTTTCTTAACGCGTATGAACCTTTTCCCCTTGTACCCACACCTCGCGGATATGCTCAGGACGTGCCAGATACATGATCTTCTGAAAAATATCTTGTGTGTCTTCATTCTCATCGAACATCGGCAGCTTGGCGGATGGAAGTCTCGTATCGATCACCTGCACATCCCATGCGTAGTTTTCTTGAATGCGGCCAATCGGCAAGCTCAGACTTTCGCCGCCTCCGGCCGTGGCCAGATAGAATGCCTCATGGACCGTAATCCGCGACTCGGGCACGCCGCGAGCTTCCGCAGGAAGGGAGGTGTTCACGCCATCTTCCAGCATCCTCGAGGACATTACGGCCTGTCTTATATTATCGAAGAGACTCGGTGAGAAGCCGCCGGATAGATCCGAGCCTAAACCGATCTCCACATTGTTGGCGTGGAAGCGGGCGACCGGGATGACGCTGTTGGCGAAATACGCGTTGGATATCGGGCAGTGCGCGATCGCGGTGCCGGTGTCAGCGAACAATTCGGCATCCTGGTCATCGAGAAAATTACAATGAGCCATGACCGATTTATCGCGCAGCAGGCCAAAATCATGCAGGGCAAACGCATCGTTTTTCTGGAACCGATCTTTCACATACCCGTGCGCCCAATCGCTTTCGCTGCAATGGGACTGCACATACGTGTCGTATTTGGCTGCCAGCTCGCCTAGCCCCTTCAACCCCTCATCGGTGCAGCTTGGAATAAAGCGTGGGGTCACGACGGGATACACGCCTTGTTTGGTGGTCTTGGCGAGTTCCTGTACAGCGATAATAAATTCCTCTGTATCTGCCAGTGCCGTGGATGTGTCCGCATCGCGGTAGTAATCCGGATTCTGCTCAGGATCGTCCATGACAACCTTTCCGACAAGTCCGCGCTGGCCTTTGCTCGCACAGATTTGGGCTAACAACAAGCTGGCTTCTTTATGCACCGTGGCAAAATAAAGGGCCGTCGTTGTTCCGTTGGCCAGCAGGGTACTTACCACATCGTCGTAAACCTGTTGCGCAAACGCCAGATCGGAGAATTTGGATTCCAGCGGGAACGTATACGTATTCAGCCAATCGTAGAGTGGAATGTCCAATGCGGTTCCGGATTGAGCCCATTGCGGGGCATGAACGTGCAAATCGACAAAGCCAGGCAGGAAATACTGTCCTTCCTCTAGTCGGTGAAAGCTGTCCGTGCCTTGATACGTATCCAGCAAGGATTGATAGTCGGCGTCTTCCGGTGCCACGACTCGCTCAATCATGCCGTCCGTGTTAATGCAGTAAAGATAGTCTCTCAATACTTGAATTTCTTTGGGAGACTTGCCTGAAAAAGAAGTCCCTTGAAATAATAACATATATTTACTCATTTTTACCGCCTTAATGTTCGTTTTTTGGAGCGCTTTTGTCATTATAGTCCGTTAAAAAAGAGATGTCCATAGTTTAAAGGCGAATAGATATGAGCTTGAGTTATTAATGAAGACTCCATAGTGATGACAGGTCAGGAACACGATTGAGATCATTCGGAGTTGCCCGGGGGATACAGGGGGCTTCTTCATGAGAGATAACGTCCGCTGCCTTTTTTGTAAAGAGAAAAGGATATCAGCCGCCCCCTACAGAATAACTTGAAGCTGCAATCATTTTTGAGACTTGAAGGGGAATTGAAATGAAGACTAAATTGATCATGGTCGAAGGTCTGCCGGGTTTCGTAGCGATTACTGCAAGACGCAGGCTCCTTTAAAGAAATATGGATCGAACGAGCCGCCAAAAAAGGCAGCTGGAATACGGCAAACATCGCGGTCTGGAGGGTGTCGAAGGGACGCTGGAAGTATTGAAGGCCCGGCGCAGGCTGGAGTACCGGATCTTGGACAGTCTTGGACTGAACAAGGAACGAATGAACAACTCCCATTATGATCAAGAGACGTACAGAACCATGCTGATAGACAAGCTGAAGCTGCATGGGGTCATCCAATAATATTATTTTGTGAATAAGGAAGGACGATTTGATGAAGCACTTTTTAACGATCATGCTGCTCTATATGACGGCTCTATTAACAGGCTGCGATAAGGAACCCGGTTGGGAAACGATGCAGCTTCTGGACGAGAAGGTCGTCGAAATTCGGATTTCGGCATTTGAGTCATGGGACGAGATGAACGGGGATACACTGTTTTCTTTCAAGGAGGCGAAGGCTGTAAGCGCATTTGAGGAAGCGATCCGTACGGCTCGCAAGCAACCAGATGCTGCCAAACGAACAGACCCGGATTACGACGTGATGGTTATCTATGATCAGCAATCCCCGATTCACGCCATTAAGCTGTGGTTGGGGGAAGAGGGTCAGGAAAGTGTGTTCAGCTACGGTTTCAAAGATTGGGGAGAAGATGTATATGTGGTTTCCGCCAAACATACGGATCGGATGAGAGAACTCATTTTGCAAGAGGGGCATTAACGCCGTAGCGGAGGGAATCTCTTTTTTATGTTCAGTAGCTGGAGATGATATAAAAGCCAGTTTAGTAGGTTATTCAATCCGTATATCTGTCTAGGGGAACAATAAATAACGCCGAACGCCTCATATCCCATAAAATAACGACTTAGACGTATAAAATCAGGGGATTGGGAGATGAATGAATATCATCATTCAGGAGGCGATGAAGTGAAGAAGAAGACCAACAAATTAAAATATATGGCTGGAGCATTTCTTGCCGGAGCCCTGCTGTTCACAGGAATTTTGTTCGCTGCTGCGAATCCCGAAGGAACTTTAGCTACGATTAAACACACGATGTCTAAAATAAGCTACTACGTGAACGGCAAGGATAACTCCACCACTGATGGACCATTTGCGCAGCAAGGGACGGCGGCCTCGGATTCCGAGACTCCTACCGGCAGCAGCGATGCACCTGCTCGCATGGTTTCGGATCCGGTTAATCAACCCGTGTTCTGGGACCAGGCTTTCAGGAAGGAATCTCTGGGGCATCTTGAAGTCCAGCTGTACAATGCGGCGGGGGAGTCTGCCGGTTCCGCTATCTTGGAGCAGATCAATGACGGGGTGAAGGTGAAGATCATCGCATCCGGCCTTACACCAGGCAAGCATGGGTTCCATGTACATGAGAACACGATCAAAGATAGGGATTTCAAGTCTGCCGGTGGGCATTTTAATCCGACCGACAAGCATCATGGACTCAAGCATCCACAAGGAAGCCATGTTGGCGATATGCCGAATCTGGTCGTAGGCGCAGACGGCACCGTGGAAGCGGAGACGATCATTCAGCATGGCACCCTTAAAAAGAACCAGCCAAACTCGGTGCTCGGACGCTCGCTGATCATTCATGCCGGCGAAGATGACGGCGTAACCGATCCATCGGGCAATTCCGGCGACCGGGTGGCCGGGGGGAATATTCCGGAGTAATCCTGCAAGCTACAGGTAACATGTGGTTTGTAGCATATGAATGTCAGTGAAAGACGCATCTCTTTAGGAGGTGCGTTTTTTTGTGATGGTTGTGTGGCGGGACATGGAAGAAGAACCTGGTTGGGAATATCTTATAAAAGGTATGGTCTGGCCAATTTTATTTATCAGCTTTTGAAGCAAAATATACAACCATAGATATGAGTGCTATAGATATAAGAACTTTTACTATATTGAATATTGAACCAACACTAAAACTAAATATGGAAAGGAATGTTGTATCATTACCCAAGCCAGCGAACACAGCCAAATTAACAAGTAATATGCTTAAACTAATAGAAACTATGACCACAAATAATGAAAAACCGGTTATGAATTTTTCGTTATCATTTCGCATTATCAAAAGTATAGAGAAAAGACAAATAACTAAAAGAAATATAAGAAACATAATTAACCCCCTATGAATTAAAATAAAGAGGATATAATCCTCTCTATTTTAATTGTAAATTACTTAGATGCGTACGAGAAGTACATGCTTTTAGTCTGTGGACCAAACGCATATAAATCCTGAGAATTAAATAGATTGTAAGACCAACGAACATTAAGCTTTTTTTGTGCTGGAGTATTATAATGCCCTACAGCAAATATTACATCAAATGATTGGCCTGTTTTTTCAAGTTTCTTCCCTTTTGCGAATTCAGCACTAGCCTTTCTAACTTTAGTAGAACCAGAATTATCATATGTTTTCATCGAGTGGTTATTTACAGTTTGTGAACTATTATAAGCGGTGGAAAAAGAAATAGGAGTCAATGGAAGTTGAAACGAGGCAGAAATATCCACCTTTATAGAGCCACCATAAGGCGCTTTTTTGCGTACGCTCTGAAAACCATTAGTGAAAATAATAACAACAAAACGATGGAATTGGATGAATATTAATTTTTAGGGTTATATATCCATTTAGTTGATGAGTGTAATACTCAAAGGAAGTACATGTTGAAAGTTTGATTTTTATAAGGGGAGAGATATTGGTGTGAGGAGAGTTTTCGGTTTTTTTATATTAAATTATTACTATTCGAAAAAGTGGCGTTTGTTTGGTCTGTGGTTTTTCCTCTTTTTACTACATTGGTTATGCAGAAGAATATCTTGGATTCTACTAGCCACAATCTGGATATGATTAAATACATTTTTTTGGTTTTGGGCCTTTATTATCAGTACGTTTTTAAATGGAATAGGACTACAAACAGCAAGGCTTAAAGGAAGTGGTTCATTAAAGACTATACTTTAATTAGTTTAGTGCTTTTCACAATGATTGTGACGCTTATTTACAGTATGTTTTCATTGAAAATATTAAATGTTAATGGTCATCATTGTTATCATTTCAATACCATTAGCTTTTGCAACTTTTAGCGTAGCACTTTTACCTGTTCAGTTTTCCAGCATATCCACCATATTGAATATTTTGATGTATCCCTTTTTTAAGTTGCCATTAATGTTGATATGAAAAATGTGTGGTTATTGGAAATATGGGCTCTGGATTGTTCGATCACGAATTTCTATATGTTCAATTTATAATTCCGTTATTATTTTTTGGTTTCGTAGGATGCATAGCCATGAGAAAAATAGACTTATTATCGATGCTGCAAAGATAGAATTACAATAATATCATGTGATTAAAATTAGGCTATTCGTACTTTAGTATGAATACATAAGTGAGGAATTTTGCTAAGAATATCAAAAATCTTAAATTTAAATATCCAAGAGGAAAAGATTTTGTGTTACAGGATGTAAAATTCTCATTACATACAAAAAAGTTAAATGCAATTGTTGGTGTAAATGATTCTGGTAAAACAACAATGTTTGATTGCGTAACTAATGTTCTAAAACCGGAGTCTGGAGAGATCAATTTACCTTCTGTACAGGATATGTGACCCAGAATCTGAATCTCTTCTTCACCTGTTAAACCTGAAGTTGAAGGAACGGATTTTTACACTGAAAAAATGTCGCAACTTGAAAAAGAATTGTTTGAACATTTGTGGGATTTACGAATCGGGAATATGTCTATCGGTGAAAGAAGATGGTTTTTTATCAACTTATTAATTAGAATTGACCGTTCTTTATATATCTTTGATGAGCCAACAAGCGGAGTGTACCCCGTATCTAGAAAAAGAATACACGAGTTAATTGGGAAGCTTATAGAAGAGGGGAAAACTTGTATTATATCTACACATCAACTTCAAGACTTAATGTACTTAGATTCCCACCTAATCATACTAAATAGAGGAAAGATTACATATAAAGGGGATTTCAAAGAATGGTTACATCTAAATAAATCAAATAATCCAGATGAAGCTTTTGAAAATATGCTAATCTCGATTATGTAAAGGTTGCTGAATCAGGGGTTCGCTCTTAAACTCCCCCCATCATAAGTGCTAAAATAGAACCATCATACGCTGTTATTGGAGGTATCTTCTTTGATCATTCAACTGGGCAATTTTGAAGTGAATTCCGGACAATTAGTTGTTGCGGATCCTTGTTATGAATTGAATACGAACATTATCATCATGGGCGTGTTGGAAGCTGTATTAAATGGAACGTGGGTTGGGGAAGTGCAGAAGGTAGAGATCCCGGATTGGGGCGAAGCCAACGCAAAGCTAACGGCTTACCATCACTCGGCAGCTGAACAGGGGGCATTCCTGGAATGGATCAAGTGTCCTTTTGTAGCTGGGGTGGATAGCGGGCAGGCCGGGATTTTTGATATTCAGAAGTACCGAATTCCAGACGCTGATGCGACATCGGATAGCTCGGATACGGATACGAAATGGTATTATGCCTGCTGCGATATCACCGAGAGTGGAGAAGAAGCGGGTGTCCTGGATGGAGGCGTCGTATCCCGGACCGGCATTGGCGATGGTGCATATGGCGTGTATAAGGCCGTGAATGAGCAGGATCAGGTGGTTGGCGTAAAAATTGTGTTTATTAAGAGCTAGTTGAGTGTCAGTGTAACGAAATACGAGCAAGCGCGAACAGCCATGGAAGGCATCCTTTTATGGCTGTTTTTATTGGAGATGCAGTATAATTGCCTGCCAAGGCTGTCACCATACTAGAGACAATAGAGGCATATTGGGGCTTCAGTACCATTTTAGAAAATGAAAGGCACGATTCTTCCAGATTGCGTACTCCCATGCTATTGATATGAAGGACTCTGGAACCTTTTCCATATCCTAGAAGGAGGATACAATAAGGTCCAATGAAACGTTGGAGAGGATGCAAATGCCTAGAATACTCGTTCCGCCCGAGGTGCTGATTCGGGTATCGGAGGAAGCCGCCAGGGCAGCGGAAGAACTGGAAACGACCAAGAATCGGCTGGACCAGCAGATTACCTATATGATGTCTTCGTGGGAAGGAACGACCCGTTCGCGGTTTTTCGAAGATTTTCAGCACGCCCATGGGGAAATGAATAAAACGATTGAGCATCTCAGGATCATCGGCCAAGAATTGAAAGCCATTGCCTTCCGGTTTATTTCTGCCGATATGCATGAAGATCTCATGATCGCGGCAGCTGCAGCGAGCGCTGCTAATGAGCCCAAAACGTTCTGGGACCATGCGGGGGACTTCTGGCAGGGACTGCAGACCGGTGCGAAGTCCGTGGCAAATTCGGTGAAGGATACGGCGACATCCTTGGTAGAAGACCCGCTTGACACCGCTAAGGATATGGCCTATAACATGACCATTGGGACGATCGAGGAGGCTGCCGAAACGGTGGTCTGGGGAGGCAAAATGATCTTTGATGCCGATACCCGGGAGAAATTCGTCGAAGACGTTGAGGATTCGGGCGGAGCGTCCAATTACATGGGGCAGCAGGCTGCCATGATCCTGGCCGGCTTGACCACACGCCGGTTTGGCGTGAAGACTCACCCACACTTGAAGCATGATTCGGGTGGGGATGGGGGAAAGGTTGAGGGGACGCCGAAGGCTCCTATTATAGAAGAGCTATCAAGGGCCCAAAAGAGAAACCTTGAAACATTAGATAACATAGTTGATAAGCATCTTACAGAAATGGACTTTTCGGGAACCTTAAGAGATTTGCAAGGGAATCCAGTTCCCAAAAAAGACGGAGGGTATTGGAACCATCTTCAGGAAATGCAAGATTCTTATAAAGGTCTTAGCAAAATAAAACGTGGGCTAGAAGGTTCTTTACAAAACCCAACTTTATCAGACTCTACTAGAAAAACACTGCAAGATGCTTTAAACAAAGCAAACCTAAACCTGAAAAAAATTGAGGATTTATTTGAACCATTTGGAGGATTGAAATAAATGAGTCAAACCATTAAAGAGATTTATTCATTGAATACAGACAATCAGAATGATGAACCCGAGTATGCATTGGATAAATGGTACGATAGTCTAATTAATAAAACAGCGGACGAGATTGATTTGGAAGATGTTTCAAGGATGTTATCTCAGAATGTATTTATTGAACTTGGCATAAAAAGGGCAATGGAAATTTTATCGGAGGATCCGATTGCTGGGGTGTTTTATGATGGTCAATTGCTGGAGTTACTTAGTGCTGTCGATTTAGATAACTTTAAAGATTTGTCTCAGCTTAAGCTTCTTCTACAGAAGATTAATAACAATGTTTCAAATTTAGATTGGTCTAGTGAAGAAGATCAGATTGAGTATAGTGAGTTATTAACTAATTTTATGAATAAGATTAATTTGTAATCTCAATATAAGGTTGGTTTGCAGGTTTGGGAATGATCGTTCACTACACACTTGAGAGAAATACGTGAAAGTTTTCAAGGCTTATTCTAATCTAAGTATGAGTTAGGAATGAGCCTTTTACAAGTTTGCAGGAATGATTACGCATCTTTATTGTTAATCTGATCGATTGGCAATCGTCGTAAAATGGATGACAACACAGGTTAACATTTTAGCCAAGTGAAAATTCAGAGCCGCTCCTGGATCGATCGTTTTTTTCATTATGATAGACTTTCTTGAACTTGAAACAGATTGAGACAGCCTTGTTTCATTGTTGTATTACATTTAATTGTAGGTGTTGAATTTGCGAAAAGCTTGTGAATATTCAGACTTAAAACCTTGATCGGGTGCTTATCACTCAACAAGGTTTTTTTCTATATAATCTATATTCTCTTATCCACTGCAGGTTAGAATGAGTCTTGTTTGCATACCAAAAATCAAAGAATGGATCACTAAATCGAAAGCTTATGGTGAAGAAATCATCATTTACTATGAAACTAGGGAAGATGGGGTGTTTCTGTTGCCAGGTACATGGGGCATTTATCCATGGTTTGAGGAAGATGGAGAGGAATTAATTGAAGAACGCCATAGGGATGAATTTCGTAGATTAAAACCTTATGGAAAAATATTTCGGTGTGTTGGAGAACGAGACGAATTTATTGAGTTGCAATATATCGGCCACAGTTACTTGGTCAAACCTCAGCTGTTCAAAAAAGTTCCAACGCCAAAATTTAATTTTGGTGTCACTGTAAGACTTAGAAAAAAACCGGAGGTTATTGGAACTATTTCCGAAATCAACTGGCATAATCAGACTGAAAAAGAAATGTACTTTATTGAAGTGGACGGTAAGAAAAAGTCATCCCGATATTTTAGCGAAGATTTAATAAGCCTGGAGTGTGAGTAGTGGATATTACAAAAATTAAGTAAAGAAGTTTCATATGCCTTAAGACATGCTCCATGGGAATATGAATTAGAACTAGATGATGAAGGATGGGTAAGCATTGAACAGGTAGCGCTACGCCGTGATAAACAATAGAGAAACAGCATGAGAAGTGTATAAAACGGACGGTGCAGAAACTGCAACTATTATCTTTACAGGGAGGGAATAAATTGATAGATAATAATTCACCAATTATACCATGGGTTGGGCTTGGAGGAGTTAAACTTTATAGTCATGTAAGTCATTTCTACGATTTAATTGATAAGCTCGATGAAAAGTCATCGTTGTTAGTGAAATTATTTGTAAGATATGAGATTAAAGATTCCGTAGATTTATGGTTCAATTTATTAAACGGAAAGCTCTTTAAGATAACCGCGTCGAAAGGATACAACGGATTATTATTTGATAAGATACATATCGGGATGCATATTGATGAGGTGCTCCAAATAGAGCCAAGTTTTGAATACGATGATTTTGAAGAAGTTTATGTTAGCCCCAAGGGGGTGTTTATTGAAACAGACCCTGTCGAACAAACGGTATTGTGGATATCGGTATATGTTAAAGAACTAGATGATGATGATTTTGAAAGAGGAAATTGGTAGTAAGTATCCTCTGTGCATGTCTATACAGATAGAGAATGGAACGACATTAAACATGATAGATTATATAGATCCAGTGTTAATACCTGTTCCTAAGAATGAAGTATGGAGATGTACTAATTGCGATAGAACTTACGTTTTTAATGAGGATAATACAGTTAGTAAAGTCTATGTGGTAGAACAGCAATAAGAAGTTTAGCAAACTTAACAAAAAGATCGTAAAAAACAACCAATATGAAGGCTTATTCCAGCTTGAAAATGAGGAGGAGTGGGTCTTTTTTTGCGTACCTAATATTAAGAGAAGGAAAGGAAGCTGGCAAAGTGTACAGGCTGACGAGGAAAAATGTTATAATGACTTTTTGCGACCAGAAGTTGTGGAGTCTAGCAACAAAAAACATAAGGCGCCTCTAGTAAAGCTAACTGGAAAACAGGAGGTTTACTGTGAAAATAAAGATTGAACATGTGTTATTTTTGGCAGTTAGTATTGTTTTGGTTGTTATCTTAGGCGGGTGTGGCAACGACAATGAGTTAACTATTGATCAAGTGGACGTTGTGGCCAAGGTAATGGCGGACGGGGACTTATATGTGGAAGAGCTATTCACATACACAGTACAAGGAGAGTATGAAAGAATTCCTAGATATATGGACAATTTCGGGGGAGCGAATATTGAATTTTTTGAAGCTTATGTACCACCGAATGACCGAGAGCTCGGTAATCTTGGTTATGTTAATTTGGAGCGTTATCCGGTCTATTTAAGAACTAAATCAGGTTCTTATTACATCGAATTACAAGCTAAAGATGAAACGAGGCAGATCTATTATCGCTATAGGCTTGATCGAGAAGCTGTGAAATATGACGATCGTGGAGAGCTGGATTGGACCGTACTCAAAGATAACAGGTTTGATCATCACAACGTAACCGTCAGGGTTTATACAGAACAGCCTGCAAAAGAGAATTTATCCGGATATGCCTACGATCGCTCAAGAGGCAGCTTGACGGAAATAAACAATCGTTGGATTAGATACGAAAATCCGCTATTACCCGAAGGGGATAGTGCGAGGCTGAAGTTGTATTTCCCCCCAGAGGTGCTGACGGAGAGGGAAACAGAAGAGCCCTCAGCCTCACTCTCGGAACGACTGTTATATGAACAGAAGCTTCAGCAGAGATTCGAAAAGCGTGAACATTTACTGAAAGCGGGTCAATATATCAGCCACTGGCTGACCTATGTAGCCATAGCGGGTATCGTCTATTATTCCCTTTCGCTGCGTAGGATCTCATCCTGGTGGTGTGGTAGGCGGATCAGCTTCGAAGATCTCGCAGCGATGGATCCAATCGATCTGATTTACCTTTTCCGGAAGGGAAAGCTCCGACTTGCAGATGGGCTGGCCGGTGTATTTTCGCTGCGCCGTAAAGGCATGGTGAGTGTTTCATTAGTGCCATCAGATATGCGATTCCAGGAAGATTCGAGAGCGCCGAAGAGGCTTCCAGAGTTTACATTCAAGGGTAATCGTACAGCCCTGAAAAAACCAGACCGTTATTTGCTTGGTTGGCTGTCTCACGGTACGACTGTCCTGAACCTGGAGAGAATTTCTGGCCCTACGAAAACAGAGCGCAGGAATAAAGCGACTATGGGTAAATACATAAAGCGGATGAGAAGTCTTAAAAGGGGACTCAGCCGCTGGCAGGAGCTTGTGGAGACTGAGAATAGCAAAGGGATCATGTACAAGGAATACGCGGCGAGAAAAGTCATCATACCTGCTCTAGCTCTCATACATCTGGTTTTGCTCATCTATCTGTACATTGCAGACGTAACACCTTGGGGATGGGTAGGAGTATTGGCCATTATTTTGGGCGGCGGACTCATATTGGCTTCTTTTCGCTGGCGCCTCAAAAGATACATCATCATCTTTTTGGTCGTTTGCTTTTTCGTTGCAGCTCCAATTTTGTATGATCCGCTGGTCGACGAATACTTGAACTTCGTAATTCTTTCATTTTTACTTGTTGGTTTTTTACCCCGAGGAGCATTAGATCAGCGTTCGGCAGCTTACCTAAGCGCTATAAAGCGGTATCGACGGAAGCTGGCAAGAGGCGGACATGGCGAAGGCAGGGGTGAATATGACCGTAATCGGCTTGAAAAAATGAGAGAGGATGCGCTATTGCTTGGTGTAGGAGAACGTTTTATGAAAAAGGTAAGCAAAGAAAATCCGAATTTTATTTTCTCAGAGGCTTCTTCTCTGTTCGATAAAGATGTGGATACCGCTATCGATTATGTCTTTATTCATTCTTGGAAAGGAATATCTGATGGAACATCTTCCGGAAGAAATAGCAGTAATGGTGACGGTGGAGCAGACGGAGGGAGCTCATACGACTACAGTAGTGACGGTGGCTATGATGGAGGTTCTGGAGATGGTGGTGGGGGAGGAGATTGACTAAGAAGTTATGGACTGGTTCCCTTCCCACATCACGAAAAGGGAGGAAGACTGCAATCCGGATGGGACTGCAGTCATTACGGTAAATAACATCATAGGCACAATCTTAGCCGAGCGAAAACTCAGGGCCGCTCCCTGCATTCGCTCGGTTTTTTCTTTATGACTGCTTTCCTATCAACTTGAAACAAAATTGAGACAGTCTTTATTCCATTGTTATATTACACTTAATTGAAGATGTTGAATTATATCAGATCACGTCGTGTTTCTATGACTCATCGATGACTGTACTGATGCAAAGGAGAAACCTGTTTATGAAAAAAATGTCCATCGTGCTGGCAGTAACGCTCATTATTTCGATGGTGCTTGCTCCCTTGGCTTCCGCTCAGCCCGTGCTCCGGGCTGGAAACGACTCGGTTCCGGCCGAAACGGACGGTTGGGTGTGGGTCGGGACCGCAGAAGAACTGGCTTATATCAATCGGAATCAAGCGTCTTACCTGGATCGGAATATCCGATTGACCGGCGACATCGATATGACCGGATACGATTGGGTACCCATAGCCGATGAAACGACCGTCTTCAGCGGTATTTTCGACGGAAGGGGACACCGGATCGAAGGTCTCACCATCGATGGAGGAGCTCTACAGTATGTCGGCTTCTTCGGCCGCGTATCGGGGGCCATCCGTAATCTAAGCATTTCCGCACAAGTCAACGGCGGCAGTTATGCCGGCGGATTGGTGGGACACCTGATAGGCGGCAGCATTCTCAACTCGCATTCGCAGGGCACCGTTACGAGTGGCAACACGGTTTCCGTGAGCGTAGCAGGCGGGTTGGCCGGGGCAGCCAATGGCGATTCGACCATTCTTCGCTCATCTTCATCCGCTGCCGTCAAAAGCGGCGATGCCCCCAATCAGTATGCCGGCGGGCTGGTCGGTTCACAGGGATTGGGCAGCATCAATGATTCGTATACCACCGGAAGGGTCACGAATACGGAGAGAGGTCAATATTTCCATGGGGGCGGATTGGCCGGACAAATGATATACGGAACAATAGCCAATAGTTATTCTACAACTGCAATCATGAAATCCGGAAGCGTCACCTATTACACGGTGGGCGGTTTTATCGGAATCGTGACGCATTCATCCATTGACGCCTCATATTACGATAACACGACATCGGCCCAAACCGCTGGCGTGGGCGTTGGGGATATCATAGGCTCACCTCAACTCACAGGCCTAACCACCAACGAGATGAAGACGGCCTCCAATTATGGCGGCTGGGATTTTGCGAATATGTGGGCCGTCCACACTGGCGTCAATGGGGGCTATCCGTTTCTGCGCCCGGATATTTTGACAATCGATCTGCCGCGGGCGGCCAAGGACGCTCCTTATTCGATGGTGATAGATGCTTTCGACGGCGCAAGTGGGGGCATGTCATGGAGCGCCTCCGGACTTCCCAGTGGCCTATCGATGACTGCCTCTGGCAGAATCGAAGGCATCGCTACGGTGAGCGGCGCGTTCCCGGTAACGGTCTCGGCGACCGATGCGGGCCGGAACACCGTCAGCGCGGTATTGACTCTGTACGTGGATGAACCGGCACAGGACATCGACAGGCTTACTATTAGTCCAGGCAGAGCGAACGGTTCGACGAGCGCGACGGCAGTTCCAGGCGATCCTGGGCATACATTCGCTTATCTGCTCGAGAAGGATGCGGGGATGCGTCCTCTGGTGGGTGATGCGCTGCCTGGCGAAGCGGTCTTGTACTCGCTCGGAGCGGACATTGTGGATCCAATCCCGGGTCAATATCTCCAGGTGTTTGAACTGGATGTACAGAAGCGCATTCAGGCATGGAGCAGCGTACAGGTGGAAGCCGCACATATTCGAGACCAAGTCCGCGTGACGGGAGTGACGCTGGATCAGACGGCATTGACCCTTGCGGCAGGAGGTGCTTCACAGAAGCTGACAGCCGTCCTTATGCCTTTGAATGCGTCGAATCAGACGGTAACCTGGAACTCCAGCGATCCGGCCGTCGCTCAGGTGGATCAGAACGGTGAGGTGACGCCGATTGCAGAAGGTACGGCGGTCGTTACGGTGACGACCGTCGACGGAGGGTTCACGGCCACCGCAGCAGTGACGGTCCAGTCGGCTCCAGTGGACACGGGGACGGTGATCGGTGCAGTCTACGGTACAGGGAATACGCCTCTGGTCGGTGCGGCGGTATCGGTGGGCGGAATCAAGGATATGACCGACGCCGAGGGGAGATTTACTGTGAATAACGTAGCGGCAGGCAGCCATGCACTCACGGTGACAGCAGCGGCGTATAACGATTATACGACAACCGTAAATGTCTTAGCTGGGGGGACAGTTGACGCAGGGCGCATCGATTTGAGAGCTGCCTATACCCCAGAACCGGTACCCCCATCCTATAGCTGGGTTCCGGTTTCTGCCCCATCCCCTGTACCGGACCCAAGAATGGTCGTAACGATCAACGGCAAACAAGTTCGGGTAACCGCCAAAAAAGAGCAGGAGCATGACGGGCGCACCGTTCTGAGACTGATAGCGGACTCCGATCTGGTTCGGTCATGGGTCGTTGGCGGGGAAGATATCGTCATTGACATTGACAATGAGGATCCGGTGGTGAAGGTCGATCTCCCGGCTGAAGCGCTGCAGGTTCTCCTTTCGGCGAAGCCGAGTGCAGCCATTCGGATTGGGGTGAACGGGGCAAGCTACAGCGTTCCGCTGTACGTGCTAAGTGACCTCAAGAACCGAGCGACCGTAACGGTCGTTATTGCGAAAATGGCGGATTCCGCAAGGCGCAAGCTGGATGAGGTATTGACTCGTCAAGGCTATGACATGCTGGCGGAGCCGATGAGCTTTGAGCTATACAGCAACGGCGATGTAAGAATCGAAGGGGAAGACACTTACCTCAAGCGGACATTCTTGATTAATGATGCGGCAGGATCCGATCGTTCCACCGTCGTGTGGGTGGATGACGCAGGACAGCCGCGCTTCGTCCCTTCCATTTTTGAAGGGGAGACAGCGACTTTTTATAGCCCATATAACGGTGTGTACACTGCGGTTCGCTCCAACCGAACTTTCGAGGATATCCAGGGACATTGGGCGCAAAGTAACATCGAACGGATGGCGAACAAGCTGATCGTGAACGGATCGGCTGACGGCATGTTTGATCCTAACCGTACGGTGACCCGCGCCGAGTTCGTTGCGATGCTCGTACGTGCGCTCGGACTCACCGAGAAACCGCAGCTTTCTTCCTATTCGGACGTTGGGCCGAACGGAATTTGGTATGCCGGTGCGATAGGAGCCGCATCCGCGGCTGGCTTGATTGAAGGCTACGCCGACGGTTCGTTCCGACCGGACGCTAGGATCACGAGAGAGCAGATGGCGGTTATGCTGGCCAGAGCAGCACGATATGCCGGCGAGCTTCCGCCAAAGGACGCTTCGACTTTGGAAAGCTTCTCGGACTATGCCCAGGTATCCGATTGGGCCAAGGGAGCGACTGCCGACCTGTTGGCCGCCGGCATGATCGAAGGCGTCGGGAAGGCTGCGTTCGCACCGCAGGCGTTTGCCACGCGCGCACAAAGCACGGTTCTCTTAAACCGAATGCTGCTCTACTTGAATTTCATGAACTGATTGCAACTGAATAGATGGCGCGCACATTCCAACCGAGAATGTGCGCGTTTTTTTGCGTTTATTCCGTAATGGAGCCTATTCGTAGACTCGAAACATAGTATAGTATAAAAAAATAGCAGGTTTATTAGTTGAAAGATTCAACGGGCGAGAAGCGGATGGAGTGAGGATGTAACGAATGGAGAAGATTGCAAAACATCGCATTATCGGCTTGGATCGGGAAATGATGAGTTTCACGGATTGGCTGACGGATTCCCGGGCGCAGACATCCATTTTTTCAATATCAGGAATTGGCGGCATTGGCAAAACAACGCTGCTGCTGCAAATGGCCCGCACGGCAAGGCAGTCCTCGGTGCGTTCTCTTTGGCTGGACGGGCAAGGAGGTTTAACGACGTCGGGCGCTTTTCTGGCGAGTCTGGAGATGAGTCTTGCAACTGAATACGGCAGAACCAGGGCTCCGGAATCCGCGCTGCTGCCATACATCGTTAACGAGCTTCAGCTGCAGCGAACCGTTTTGTTCATAGACAATGGTGAGGAGATCGAAAAGCTGGAAGGGTGGCTGTTCTCCAGATTTCTTCCTGAGTTGAAGTCCGCCCACGTGCTGATCGTATGTGCCTCGCGCAATGGACTGCCGCTCAAATGGCAGACGAATCCGGAATGGAAGTCCCGAATGAAAAGGTTCTCTTTGCGGTTGTTTACTCGAGAAGAGGTCTACGATTATTTAGGCGACAGCGGCTTGTCTGCGGAATGGCAAAGGGCTATTGCCGAGAAGACGGAAGGCCATCCGTTGTCGCTTGCCTTGACCGTGGATATGCTGCTTTCCGAGTCTGTAGAGCAGTGGGATGTATGGCGAGAGGTTCCGGCTGTATTGAGCGCCGAATTTTTGCGGGAAGCGGCGTCTCCTGGCGTGTACCGTGCGCTGACGGTTTTGTCGCTTCTGCCTGTTGCCGACGAGAACATGCTGAACCGGTTGTTGGATACACCTTTGGAAGGGGCGGACTATTACCATCTGAGGGCACTTTCGTTCGTACGGGATACGGTGGATGGGATAACGCTGCACCAGGTCGTTGCTCGAATGTTACGGGATGACTTTACGCGCAGAAACCCCGAACAATTTGAATCGGTTCGCCATCAGGTGTTCGTCCTGCTGGCGGAACGATTCCACTCGGTCGACCAACGGATGCAGATGCACCTGAGCGCCCACATCTTGGAGCTGTACCGTGAGTTTCTGCCCTCGGCGCATGCGTACGCCAATTTCTCGTCAAGCCTGAAACCCGGCGAGCATAAGCCGTTCGAGCAGGAAGATCTCCCGTATTTGCAGCGCTTTTTGAAGGCGTCTATTCGGGGTTCCGACTGGCAGTCCGAACTGGTCGACTCTGCCGATTACCCGGTTTTGCTGGAGGAGATTGCAGCTCATTTTCCTGAAGGAATCTTTATCGTGCGGGACGAAAAAGGGATACCGCTGGCGTTCTGCGCAGGCGTATGGCTGCATGCCTTGAGCTTGCCATTGTTGGAACGATATGCGCCTGGGTGCAGGGGGATGCTGGAGGAGGAAGTATCTTCGCTGCATCGGCTGCCACCGGAGGCAGCCGATACGATATTTGTGCTGTTATCCGCGGTAAACTCCGAACAATCCTTGTATCGTCCCGAGGAGCTGGGGGCCATGCTGATGCAGCAATGGCTGGTCCACATGACCGGCGGTTTGCGGGGGATTTTGGCGGCGGGGGATCCACAGTTGAATTCCTTATTGTCGATTCTGGGATTCAAAGCGTGCGGGAAAGCGACGGGATATGCGGGCATCGAATTGACGACATGGGAGCTGGATTTTAGGCAAACGAGCTTCGATCAGTGGATTCAGCGGATCATCCGGCAAACGGAGACAGCAGCAGGACAACCGGCACATCAGCGGGAGGATGAGTATCCCCCGGCCATTGATCGAAACGTAATGAAGCAAATGCTGGAACGGCTGTTCGATCCCGACAAGCTGGAGGAACTCCCTGTCGTTCGGCAATTGGGTTGGGACGGGATGCAGGTGAGGAACATCATTCAAGGGATTCTGGCCGACGGACGTCCGATGGAACCTTTGACGCTGTTGGAGAAGGAAATTCTCATCGCAAGTTATTTGCGCAAGGACCGGAACAAAAGCCAGCTCGCAGCATCCTTCCATATGAGCAGAGCCACCTTTTACCGCCATATGCGTTTGGCCGAAAAACATCTGGCTTTTGTGTTAAGCGATTTGATGCGGTCCGGATTCTGAGCACGCATAGTAAAGGCGTAAAAGGTATAGGATCCCATAGCACCTTTACGCAGGTTGTAGCATAGGACTGCAAGTGAAATACGCATCTCTCTAGGAGGTGCGTTTTTTGAGTTCTATATTTCTTGAGATACACACGATACTGCTGAAACGGAGGTTAGCACGATACAAGAAGCATAGCGCTGTGGGGCTTCTGAACCAAAAGGCACGATTCTTCCAGATTGCATACTCTCATGCCATTGATATGAAGGACTCTGGAGAATAAAACGATTGAGCATCTCAGGATCATCGGCCAGGAATTGAAAGCCATTGCCTTTCGGTTTATTTCAGCCGATATGCATGAAGATCGGCAGCTGCAGCGAGTGGCGCTAATGAGCCCAAAACGTTCTGGGACCATGCGGGGGACTTCTGGCAGGGACTGCAGACCGGTGCGAAGTCCGTGGCAAATTCGGTGAAGGATACGGCGACATCCTTGGTAGAAGACCCGCTTGACACCGCTAAGGATATGGCCTATAACATGACCATTGGGACGATCGAACTTTTTGAATCGAAATTTGAAGGTATTTTTAAAACAGACTATAGGACTGCACACGATAGAACAGTTGATTCGGGTCGTCCCTGGTATCCACCTGAGGAGGAGTGAAATGGCTTCGTATGTATTGCTATTAAAAGAACACGAAGATGATGATATTGTTGTTTACAGATTTGGTCCAAACGAAGATGTTATGGGAAAAATTGAATTGAATAAGACTACTAGGAAGTTTGCTGAGTTAGAGTCTTTACCTGACCCAAGTATTCCAAGTAAATTTTATTTCGATAGAGCGGCTCAAAGATTGGTGGTTTGTTTGGTTCGGGAGGGGGGCAAATTCCCGGAAAGAACTGCATTTGAATCATAACTGATAACATCATAGGCACAATCTTAGCCGAGCGAAAACTCAGGGCAGCTCCCTGTATTCGCTCGGTTTTTTCGTTATGACTACCTTCCTATGAGCTTGAAACAAAATTGAGACAGTCTTTATACCATTGTTATATTACACTTAATTGAAGTTGTTGAATTTTATCAGATCACGTCATGTTTTATATGACTCATTGATTGTACTGATGCAAAGGAGACTCCATTGGCTTCCACTCAGCCCGTGCTCCGGCTGGTAATGACTCGGTTCCGGTCGAAGCGGACGGTTGGGTAATCGCCTCGGTTGATATCCCATAGAACTGTAAAACCTTATTCAAATAGCTGTATCCCATTTCAAGTGGGGAAAGAGGACCTTCCGAATAAATGGAACCGCTAGCTTGAATGTGTAAGACTATTTAACGGTCGTCCAGGCCAATTGTTCGGCCATTTGCCGATGTTTCTTGGCAGAGGGATGCTGTGCAATATTTCCTCGCTGTTGGATATGCCCGAATAATTAGCTTTGAGAAATACGATGCCATAAATTTGAAATTTGGTTATTGACTAATCAATCACAACTTGCTATAGTGTGATCATAAGTTAGTGATTGATCAATCACAAATAAGAGGAGTGTTGATGAACATGAAAAAAGCAATTGTAGTGGGTGCAACGGGTGGTACTGGTGCTGTTATTACGGCTGAGTTGGTAAAAAGGGGGTTGCCTGTGATTGCATTTGGACGGTCGCGGCAAAAGCTGGAGGAGCTTGCAAGAGAACTCGGCAATCCTTCACATCTTACATTAGCAATCGGGGATGCATACCGGCCGGATGACATTGTAACTGCGGCAAAAGAAGCGGAGGTATTGTTCCATTGTGCGAACGTCCCATACCACGAAATGGAGAGTAAATTGATTCCGCTCGGCGAAGCCATCATGGAGGCTGCCAATCGATTAAGCTTGAAGGTTGTCGCAATAGACGGAATTTACCCTTATGGAAGAAGACAGATGGATCGGGTAACCGAGGAGCATCCAAAAAAACCTCATACCAAAAAGGGTAAAGTGCGCCTTGCTTTTGAGCAGATGATCTTTAGCAGCAGATGGAAGAATGTGTCTGCCATGATTGTTCGTTTGCCGGACTATTACGGACCGACTGCAAATCAAGCATCCTATCTTGGAGGGACACTCGAAGCGATCGCCGCAGGCAAAATGGCATTTTTCATCGGAAACATGAAGGTTCCTCGCGAATATGTGTACTTGCCTGATGCGGCAGTTATGATTGTAGAGCTTGCGAGACAGGATCAGGCATATGGTCAAAATTGGAAT
The DNA here is from genome assembly GCF_037969785.1 of Paenibacillus sp. FSL W7-1332. Lineage (NCBI taxonomy): Bacteria > Bacillati > Bacillota > Bacilli > Caryophanales > Paenibacillaceae > Paenibacillus > Paenibacillus sp. FSL W7-1332. The sequence goes on from NZ_CP150209.1 coordinate 1,374,669, forward strand.
ATTCCCGGGGCGGATATTATTTCCGGTCATGAGATTGTCCGCATCGCCCAGCAAGCCTCCGGTATGAAGAAGCCAGTTATTGCTCTTGGCAAGGCTGGATTGTCGCTGCTCGGTCTATTCGTCCCCGTCATGAAGGAGATTGTCGAAATGCTTTACTTAACGAAGGAGCCGCTGCGCCTAAGCGGGGATAAATATAAGCGTTTTATCGGCCCAATTCCGGCTACGAAGCCGGCGGATGGAATTGCCGCAACGATTCGCGAACTGCAGAAAAAACGATGAACATTTTTATAAATAAGTAATTGATTGATCAATCATAAAAAGGAGTGAAAGCTTATGCGGAGGCTAACTTGGAAAGGGAAGGTCGGTATAGCGGGGTTGGGAGTGGCGATTTTGCTGGGTGCGTTGGTTGGCACGTACTTTTGGCAAATTCGCATGCAAAAACCATATGAAGTAAATATGGGCGAAATGCATCACATGGAAGGGATGGCGGGCCATCAGCATGGAACCGCCTCTGCAGCAACCCACCAGGCTTCACTGGCGACACGGTCATGCGAAGCAATTACAGAGGGGGAGAGCGACGCGCCCGTACGCGAGTTTCGGCTCACGGCCTCACAGAGCGAGAAAAAATTAGATAATGGTGATATCGAGAAGGTTTGGACATTCAACGGCCTCACGCCAGGACCAGAAATTCGAGTTGCCGAAGGTGAAAGAGTCCGTGTTGTGTTAGACAACAAGGACATTCAAGAAGGGGTTACCATCCATTGGCACGGGATTGTTCTTCCTTGTTCGCAGGATGGAGTAGCCGGTGTGACGCAGGATGCCGTAAAGCCCGGAGAGCAGTATACGTACGAATTTATAGCAGACTCTCCCGGAACGTATTGGTATCACTCTCATCAGGCTAGCTCCATCCAGGTTGAAAAAGGCTTGCTGGGGAATTTCATTGTCGATCCTCAGCAGGATCGGTTCGAATACGATCAGGAGGAAACGATACTTATCCAACAGTTAAATGGAACTTATCTCATGAACGGTTCAACAAAGGGAACGCATATCGAGGCGGCTCCCGGAAAGAAAGTTAGACTGAGGATGATCAATGCTGCGAACGAAACGGAAACGATTCGCGTCGACGGGGCCACTTACCGAATAATTGCGATGGATGGCCATGACCTCCACGAACCGGGGATGCTGGAGCATTATAAATTTCTAATGGGAGCGGGCCAGCGTTATGATCTTCTCTTTGAGATGCCGCAGCAAGGTAAAGTTGTCGTCACGAGTGAATCAGGTTTGAAGGTGACACTCGGGACCGGTAGCGAACCGGAGGTCCGTTCGGATCACAGCTTATTCAGATGGACCGACTATGGAGAACCAGATCCGAATGCTCCTGTAGACAAATTAACCTACGATCAGTCCTATACCTTAAAGCTCGATCAGAATCTGTTCATCAACTCCATTAACGGAAAAAGTTTTCATGAAATACCACCTCTGGTGGTCAAGGAAGGCCAACGTGTAAAAATGACGATTACGAATGCTGGCGGAGGTGACCACCCTTTTCATTTGCATGGGCACATATTTCAGGTGCTAAGCCATAACGGCCAGGCTTTGAGCGGAAGTCCCGTATATCTTGATACATTATTAACGCAAGAAGGTGATACTTACGAGGTGTACGTTAAGGCGGATAACCCGGGTTTATGGATGATGCATTGCCACAATCTGATGCACGCATCTATGGGAATGAGCATGATGTTCAATTATGAAGGTATTTCGACGCCATTTCGGGTCGGGACAAAATCGGGAAATTTACCGGACTTATGATCGGAACTAGGGAAGACGCTTATCCTGATATGAAAAGCTTCATATTGTTTCCCCTTTGCGCCCAGCTCGATAATACCAGCTGGGCGCATTTTGCGTTATCAAATAGCCGCCAGCCATCATCATGCAATGGAAAGTTTCTTCAATAATATAATGAGGAAAAAACACCATGAATTCGAATATACTCTAGAAACTATACGAAGAGAGGGATACGCTAATGGATATGCAGACGCTAGCAGAGAGAATGAGTGCAGGCGTGTTTAACGATATTCTGAAACGTGACTTTTCACAGGACATGATTTCTGAATTAGAACAGATGAACGCGGTCCAAATGGAAAACAAACTGAAAGACATATTAGCCGTACCGATAGGTATATCCAAGCAGAGGGTATTCGAATATCTTCAATTGTATTATTCGGCTTCTTGGCAGAATCTTTTCATGGAGCTGAATATGCCCCGTGCGTTAAGTCTTTTGGAGGTTGGTGCTGGTGATGTTGTTTACATTCCAAAGGCTTTAGATGCTTATTCCAACAACATGGGCACCTATGTGACTGCCAATCTCAACAGGGATCTGACACGAAACTTTCAGGAGAAAACGAAAGGGATGGACGTCAGTATACGGGTTGTTGAGGACGATGCAGCCAATGTCGGTTTATATTATCCGGAGTCCTCTTTTGACGTTGTCGCTTATCACCACGCTATTAACGATATCATCCAGACCATTATCGCGGATCGTGAGGGCATTGATACAGTAAATCAAGATTGGTGGACAATCGAACCTCAAATGTTACAAACTGTTATGGATTATCACCGAAAAGGCATATTGAAGGATGCAGCATATCATGCGTTTATCCAAATCATTGACACAAGCCGTAAGCAGTTAAAAAGAGGGGGATACATGATATTCGATAACATTACTTATTCTGGATATGATGAAATGGGGTATTCCTCTGAATTCCACAGCAACTATATCCAACTGGCTAGAAGCTGGATTAGCGAAGCGAATCTAGGATTGGAAGAGGTTGAAGTCGAATCGTATGATAAGCAATGGTGGATGATACTGAGAAAAGTGTGATGACTGGTTGAAAAAGGAAATGCGGTCGGCAATAATAGAATGGGCTCCAATTCCAAATCCATATAATTATCATTGTCAGGAGTTGATACAGAAGTGAGTAAGCCTGTTATGCAGGTCGCTCTGGTCGTCGGACCGGATTGCGACATGGAGAGCCAAGCGGTAAGGGCGGCTCTGGAGTATTTCGGGGTGCGCGTCTTTACATACTGGATCGGGACGCCGAATGATCTGATCTCCGTCTTGTCAGGCGTTGATCTATATGAAGGCACCGATATGATCCTGTTGAATTTTCACGGGGATGAAGGCAGCTTGATTATGCCGGAGCTCGGCGAAGAGGTATACGAGGAGGAGGAGCCGAAGGGCGACTTCGGGGCAGATGAGGTTCGGCGCTATGCGAAGCTGGACGGGAAGACGGTAATCGCGAACGGCTGCTCGCTGGGGGATCCAGCACTGGCCGAAGCTTTCCTGGAGCGGGGCTGCAAGATGTATATCGGGCCGGATGACTATCCGGACGGCAACGATGCGCTGATGTTTGTTCTGCGGCTGTTCTATGAGATCGTTCAGCAGGGCAGGGACGTAAAGGAAGCCTTTGCCCAAGCTGTAGCGATGAGTGATGAACTATCCATGTACCGTTTGTATGAACGATAGCAATCATAGATAAAGATTCCACACCCCTGCTCATGTCTTGCAGGGGTGTGTGCAAATATAAGTACGATCGAGCACCTCTCGTATCTAGATTACCCGTTCTATCCATTCTTCTCCTCGAAATATTCCTGATACTGGCTCGGCGTGACGTGGGCGTACTTCTTGAAGATGCTTATAAAATACTTGTAATCGCTAAATCCGATATCCTGCGCGATGGTATAAACTTTGTTATCGCCTGACTTCAGTAATTCGATCGATTTCTGGATGCGATAACGGTTAAGAAACTCATTAAACGTATAGCTGGTCTCTGCCTTGAATTTCTGGTTCAGGTAATAGGCGCTTAATCCGATCTCCTCCACGAGATCATGAATGCTGATCTTCTTGGCATAATTCTCCTGTACATAGGCGATCATTTTGGCCACGTATTTCGAGGTTTTGGTTTCCTTCTCCAGAAACTTGCTGTTAAGAATCTCCTCCTTTTCCTGCGGATGATTCGAGATCACTTCATATTTGCGGATTAAATCCACTTTAGCTTTGGCCGATTCGAGTGCCGCGACCAGCTGCTCGTCCTCTAAGGGCTTTACCAGAAACTCGCTCACGCCTAACTGGAGCGCCTGCTGCGCAAGGTGGAATTCATTATAACCGGAGATAATAATGCTGCTGAAGGTATGCTGCTTGAGGCCTTCCCGAATCATCGAGATGCCATCCATGATCGGCATGGTGATGTCGGTTATGACGATATCCGGCTTGAGCTCGCAGATCTTCTCGTAACCATCCTGACCATTCAACCCTTCCTCAATGACGATGCAATCGTATTGAACCCAATCGATGCTGAACCGGATGCCCCTGCGAATCATATCCTCATCTTCGACCAGCAGTACTTTAAACATGATATCCACTCCATTCGTAAGGAATTGTTAGTGCCACGCAGGTGCCTTTTCCTTGCGCGCTGTCAATGTGGATGCCGGATTCTTCACCATATAGAAGAACTAAACGACGGTGAACGTTATACAGCCCGATATGCTGCGTCGTGTTCGTCTGGCTTTGCAAAATCTGATTCACTTCCTGCAGTTTCTCTTTACTCATGCCTTGCCCGTTGTCGCGAACCTCCAGAATGAGCTTGCCGTTGGAGGTGTAGATGTTAATCTCAATCAGCACATCACTTTGATTCTCATAGCCATATTTGATAGCGTTTTCGATAATCGGCTGCAGCAGAAGCTTGGGGACGTATACATCCAGCGTTTCCTCCGCTACGGCAATCCGGTATTCCAGCCGATCATTGAACCGAATTTGCTGCAGCTTTAGATAATCCCGTACATAATTCATGTCATTCTTCAGTTGAACATTGCGATCATGTCCGATGCTGTACCTTAACAAGCGGGATAGAATCAGCACGATGTCCTGGGCCTGATTGGCATCGATCTTAATGGCATAGCGCAGGGTTTCCAGAACATTAAAAATAAAATGCGGATGGAACTGCGATTGCAGCTGCTTCACCTCAATAATGGTGCGAAGCTCCGACAGCTCTTTATTTTTCTCGATCAATTCTTTCAACCGATCCAGCATCACATTGTACTCATCGCCCAGAATTTGAAACTCGTCATTTGTCTGAATATCGACATAGCCATTGAAGTTACCTTCGCGCAGCTGTGCCAAGGCATGAATTAATTTATCGATGGATTCGGAATTGCGCGTCGACATTTTGTTCGCCAGGAACTGGATCAACACCCACAGCAGCAGGCTGGCCGCAAGGACAAAGAAAGACACCGTATAATAGGTGTATTGCTCCGATTTATAGGAGTTCAGCGTAATGACTTGAATCGGTGTGTCAGGGATTCGTTTGGCATACATATAATACTTGCCTTCGTTCAGCAGAACATGTCCCCTGTTATCGAGCTTGGGGCTGAATTTGTTGAGAACCCCTTTGGTCACATTGCTGGTCGTGGCAATAATGGTGTTATGTTCATCCGTGATCATGGCAATCTCATTATTTTGTTCGAAAATCATCTTCTGAATGTCGGATTCATACAGCTGATAGATGATATAGCCTATCGTCCGTTTGTCCTTCACGATGGCTTTGCCAAACGTGTAGCTCGTATCGCGGTCATGCGAATAACGAAAACTGTTCATTTCGGTAAGCGTGTCGCCGGGCCGCTGATCGATCCGATGAATGAGATTGCCGAAGGCAAAATTGGAATACAGTGCATCCGCCGGGGCGGAGCTTGCCAGAAAGACCCCGTCCGTATTGACGATATGAAAAATACTCTTTACCTTCTGCCGGTTGTTGAAATCATAGAAGGCAGAGTACACCTGTTCGCTGCCCAGATGCGAGCTTACATAATTGATCACGGTAGGAGAAACGGCCATCCGGTGAATCTCCTCGTCGTACTGCTGATACACGCCGGAAATGGACTGACTGATGGACTGGGCGGCTTCGGTCGTTTTTTGGGTTAGGTTCATTCTGCCATTAATAATCGTGAACGCCAAAAACAATACGATTAAGATGGAGAACGGGATCATCGTATAGATGCGAAATAAATGACGGGTTGATTCCTTGAAATTACGATAATGTGTTGGTTTCATGCTGCCCTCCATCTGCGATAAGGCCCTCGATCCTATTATACTGACTCGCGGTAACCGCAGATAATCCAAATACATCCAAGCCGGACCTTCATGATGCAGGTGCCGACTTGGATGTAGTCTTTCGTTATGAATTCTTCTCTTCACATTACATGGAAACTTCCTTTTGTCCGGAGAGCTTCAGGAAGACGAGCAGCGACACGACCGTAATGACGGTAAGAATGGTTGACAGCGCTGCCGCCACGCCGTAGTTTCCGCGGATGACCTCGGTGTAGATGGCAACCGTTACGGTCTTGGTCTTGCCTGTATAAAGAATGATCGAGGTGCTTAGTTCGGTGATGATGGTAATCCAGCTTAAGATCGCGCCGGAGACGACGCCTGCCAGCATCATCGGAAGCGTGATCTTGAAGAACGTCTTCATCTGGGAAGCGCCCAGACTGATCGCCGCTTCCTCGATCCCATCGTTAATCTGATGCAGAATGGCCGCACTGGATCGAATCGTATAAGGCAGCCGCCGGATGACAAACGAAATGATCATGATGACGGCTGTTCCACTTAGCGCCAGCGGCTTATTGTTGAACGTGATCAATAGAGCAATCCCGAGTATGGAACCGGGAACGATATACGGGAACATTGTGAAAATGTCCAATGTGTTCGTCAGTGCATTCTTCCTGCGAACGGTTACGTAAGCAATCAGTATCGCTAACAGAATGATGGCGACCAGCGAGACGATGGCCAGAAAGAACGTGTTCAGAATGACGCCGCCAATATTACTGAAAGCCTCTTGATAGCTTTGGAGCGAAAATCCTTTTACAAAGATTCTGCCGTTGGATTTCAGGAACGAAGTATAGATGACATAGAGCTGCGGCAGCAGTGCGATTAACGTATACAGATAGATAACGGCATGAGCCGCAATGTTGCCGATCCCCTTCTTCTTCTTGGCTTCGATCGGATGCAGTGCACTCATCGTAAAGGATTTGCGATTGGCTACGAATTTTTGCAGTAGAAATATCGTGGTGGCGAACAGAACGACGATGACACTGATCGCTGCCGCAAAGCCGTCGTCGCCCCCGACCTCACTGATGAACTCGTTAAAGATCAGTACAGGCACGGTCTTGTATCCCTCACCGATCAGCATCGGCGTACCAAAATCGGCAAGCGCACGCATGAAGACGAGCAGGCCGCCTGCCAGCAGGGTTGGCGTAATGAGCGGAAGGAGCACTTTGCGCATTTTGCCTAAGCCTGTATAACCCATGCTCTCTGCTGCTTCCATCAACGATTGATCCATATTCTTCAGTGCGCCGGACACATACATGAAGATCAGAGGAACCATCTGCAAGGTTAAGACCACCAAGATCCCCGTAAATCCGTAGATATCCGGCATCGTAATGCCGAATGTGCTGCTAACGAATTTCGTAATGACGCCGCTTCTGCCCAGCAGCAGGATCCAGGAGTAAGCGCCAATGAAAGGAGCCGACATCGAGGAGATCAGAATCATGACCCGAATGGCCGAACTGCCTTTAATCTTCACCGTTGCCATGATGTAGGCCAGCGGCGTTGCGATAATGGCGGCAAGCAAGGTAACGCTGACGGTAACTTTCACGCTGTTGAACAGCGCGTTTAAATAATAGGGCTTACTGAAAAACTTCGTGAAATAGGCGAGGGAAAAATCGCCTGTCGTACCGTTGTACACACTCTTGAACAGCATCGTAAACAAAGGCAGAGCGAGAAAAAGAATGTAGAATACAAAGATCAGTAACGAAATGTTGGTCCAGACGTCAAATCGTTTGCGCGTCTCTCTCATAGCCGAGCGCCCCTAGTATAGTTCAGTTCGCCTGCCGCATCATAGACATTGATCTTCTCTTTTTTCACTTTGAGATAGATGACTTGGCCAGGCTCGAGGATCTGTGACGTTTTCGATTCCTGCGTGATCTCCATGCGTTGACCGGACGACAAGTCCACAAAATAATGGGTGTTCTGCCCCAGAAATACGCTGTGCACAATCGTTGCTTTCATGCCGGTTTGGTCCTCGGTTAGAATGAACTCTTCCGGCCGAACCGAGATTTGAACGTTAAGCGTTTCAGCCTTGGCATCGGATTTCGGAACCTCGATGTTAGACAGCTCTTCCATATAGCCGGAGCCGAAGTGCAGGACATGGCTGTCTGCCAATTTGGTTAAAGTACCGCCAAGAATGTTGGTACGGCCGATAAAGGTTGCTACGAATACGTTTGCAGGACGCTGGTAAATCTCCTGTGGTGTTCCGAGATGCTGAATCACGCCGGATTTCATGACAGCGATGCGGTCGGATACCGCCATGGCTTCCTCCTGATCGTGCGTAACGTAGACGGTGGTAATCCCGACTTCTCGTTGAATGTCTTTAATGGCATTACGCATGTCGACCCGAAGCTTGGCATCCAGGTTGGATAGAGGCTCATCCATCAGCAGGACATCCGGGCGGATGACGATCGCTCTGGCTAGCGCAACGCGCTGCTGCTGGCCGCCGGACAGATTCTTCGGCATACGATCTTTATAGGGCTCAATCTGAACGACCTTTAAGATCTCATCCACCTTGGCGTTAATCTCCGCTTTGGATAATTTTCGATTCTCCAGTCCGAACGCGATGTTTCCTTTGACGGTTAAGTGAGGGAAGATCGCATAGCTCTGAAAGACCATCCCGATATTCCGCTTGCCCGGTTCCACCTGGTTAATGACGCGCTCGTTAAAATGAATGGTTCCGCCTTCAATGCTGTTGAAGCCGGCGATCATGCGCAGCAGTGTCGTCTTGCCGCACCCGGAAGGCCCGAGAAGGGTGAAGAATTCACCCTTTTTAATCTCCAGGGACAGCTCGGGAATGACGGTTGTGTCGCCGTATTTTTTGATTAAGTCTTGAATGGTTATGGTTACGCTCATGGTTGTCACCTGATTCTATAGTTTATTTAACGCTAGTGAACAAATCGACATAACGCTCTACGATCTCGGATTTATGCTCGCTGACATAGTCTGTGTCTTCATCAATCATGTGAATTTCTTCATAAGGCTTCATGTGGTCGCCAAGCTTCGTATCCTGGCGGAGCGGACGATTCGTTAATTGCGTCCCGAATGCATCCTGAGCTTCTTGAGACAGAATGAAGTCGATGAATTTCTTGGCGTTGTCCATATGCGGTGCATCTTTGATAATGGCAGATCCCGCATCCAGGAATACCGCGCCTTCTTTTGGATATACGATTTCTACCGGAGCTCCGTTCTTTACATAGGTGCTGGAAGGGTCTTCATAGGTAAGGCCGACCACATATTCACCGTCTGCCACGCTTTTGTGAACAGCACCGGAACCGCTCGCGATTTTGCCGTCCAGGTTCTCGATCAGCTGACCGACGTAGTTCCAGCCTTGTTCATTCTCATAATCGCCGCCCATCGCTTTCAGCATATTGGTTAACTGGGCGAAAGCGGAGCTTGAGCTTGCCGGATCAGCGGAGGCAATCTTCCCTTTGAGCTGCGGGTTCAACAAATCCGCATAACCTTCGATTTTGATGTCGCCGATCAGATTTTTGTTCACGAGCAGCACGCTGCCATCCGAGATATAAGGAGTAGCGAAGCCCGACGTATTGCGGTGACCTTCCATTAAGTTCTTGTCTTCAGGTGATACGTAAGGCTCGTATAAAGCTTCATTTTCACGGAAACCGGCCATAGAACCGCCGAACATCACGTCAGCGTAAGGGTTTTGCTTCTCGGACTGTAAGCGCTTAATAATTTCGCCGGTACCAGCCGTTACAAGCTCAACCGTAATCCCGGTCTGCTTCTCGAACATCGGGATGATGGTCTTGATGATCTCTTCGCTATTCGGACTGTAGATGACGAGTTTATTAGACGAAGCCGAGTCGGGCTCGCTGCTTCCGCAACCGCTTAGCGCCCCCATAATCAACACGCAGGTTAACAGTAAAATCGACAGCTTTTTCATGTATAATCCCCCTTGAACAAAGTTCATTTCGTAATTGCATGTTCATTGTAGCAAGCTTGGTACCGTTTACATAATCCCATAATCCGCAAACATCGTCTAAAATACGCAACCTAATTTGGAGTAGAAGAGATCTGGGCAGATATACTTTTAAAGAATTCTTTCAGACTCGTTAGGGCAAGATATGGTTTGGAACAACGTCTGGCAAGATGGAGCTGTTCCTATCACAATGTCGAGGGAGTGAGATGGATGGCTAATAAAAACGATCGTAATCAAAAGGTTGATTCTGACCGCGACACGACCAACATGGATATTGAAGCTGGAGAAGCTTTAGGAACAGCTGGCGGCGGCGCGGTGGGTGCTGCTGTAGGTTCCGTTCTGGGTCCAATCGGCACGATTGCCGGCGGTATCGCAGGCGCAGCATTGGGAAACAAAGCTGGCGACGCTGTAGACAATGACGACAACGATTCAAAATAAACGGCGTTAACACTACCATCTGTACGAGTACAAATAAGAGGACCCAAGGAATATAGGTGCCCTCAATAATTTGAGCTGTTATGTAGATAAGAACCGCGCTCTCGCGCGGTTCTTTAATTTTACGTATAAGTTCAATGTAGTAGTAAATTTCAACTTCCTTCGCTTGACATATCACTACGTGATGTAGTAGGTTATAATCACTACATCGTGTAGTGATTAAGTTCGTTATGGACGCATAACGACGTAAAGAGGTGTTCACCGTGAACCAAGTTCAAAAATTATCGGATACCGAAATGGAGCTAATGGAGGTGATTTGGGAGTGTACGCCGCCTGTCACATCCACCGAATTGCTCGCTCTGTTTGCCGAGAGAGGTAGGGAATGGAAGGCACAGACCATCTCCACCTTCTTATCGCGTTTGGTGGACAAAGGGGCGCTCACGGCTACAAGGGATGGGCGGACCAATAAATATACGCCTCGCATTTCGCCTGAAGATTATAAGCTTATGGAAACGCAGCATGTTCTGGACGGATTATATCAAGGCTCGGTTAAAAATCTAATTTCAGCTTTGTATGACGGCGAAAAGCTTTCAGATGAAGATATTGCAGAGCTGAAGCAATGGTTTTCGCAAAAGTAGGGGGGCTTATGAATACGATTCTTGAAACGCTGTTTACCCTTACCGCTGCTGGAAGTGCCGTCGTAGCCAGCATGCTTGTCCTGCGGATCATATCCGTCCATGCCTTTCCTACAAAGTGGCGTTATGGAATGAACAAAATGGCAATAGGCTTTTATCTTTTACCCGTAGTCCTTGGTATTCAGTGGATCTTGCCGCTTTTTACATTCAATGCAACAGCAACCGTTCCCATCGTGAACGAGCTGCCTTCAACTGTGCAGCATGCGCTGCCCGGTCCATATTCAGGGATTCATCCGGAGCCGCTCATCCGAGATCAGACCATATCAGCAAACATAGCACTTCCCCTAATTGTCCTATGGGCAGTCGGCGCTATAGCTTTTGCTGCATGGCAGATGTATTGTTATCGCAGATTTTTAAAGAAACTAGAACATACACGTACCAACGTTCCGACAAGCAGCGAAGCAGCCAAACAGCTCTCCTTCATTAAGGAAGCCCTTGGTGTGAAAAGCAGTGTCAGGCTTGCCTACAGCTCCATCATTCGGAGTCCTGTTCTTGTCGGCCTATGGAAACCAACCATTTATCTCCCTATAGAGAATACCGTTAACGTGGACATGGTGATCCGACATGAGTTGATCCATCTGAAACGGAAAGATTTATGGGTCAAAGCGTTCACGCTCGGAGCAAGCGCCTTGCATTGGTTTAACCCTTTGGTGCACATTCTTCGCAAGGACATTCATATATGGAGCGAGCTGTCTTGTGATGAAGAGGTCGTAAAAGAGATGTCCTATGCCGAGCGAAAACGCTATGGGGAGACGATCTTAAGCGTCATGGCAGGATCAAGGAATTTACCCGTGCAATTCTGTGCCTCCTTATCCGGTGACGGCAAACAATTAAAGAGGAGATTAATGATGATGCTGAATGTAAAGAAACAAAAAAAGAAAACGATGTATCTCACGATAACAGCGGTGTTTTTGGTTGCTGCAATTAGCACATCCGCAGCGGCATGGGCTTCTAACCATACGCCCAGAGTCATTGGAAATGAGGAAAGTCATGCTGAAGCTCAACCACAAGAAGCTGCCCCTAGGCCGGTACCTCCTGAAACCGTCGTTGAGAGTGAAGGAAACGATGTTGAAACTCAGCTGGAGGAAGCTCGTCCTGCACCTGTTGTAGAGCATAAAGGAAGCAATGTTGTAGCTCCTCCACAAGAAGCTCGTCCTGTACCTGTTGTAGAGCATGAAGGAAGCAATGTTGTAGCTCCTCCACAAGAAGCTCGTCCTGCACCTGTTGTAGAGCATGAAGGAAGCAATGTTGTAGCTCCTCCACAAGAAGTTCGTCTTGTACCTGTTGTAGAGCATGAAGGAAGCAATGTTGTAGCTCCTCTTCAAGAAGCTGCTCCTTCGGAGGCGGTCGTTGAGAGTGAAGGAGACCAAGATGTAGCTCCTCCAACAGTTCGTCCTATAGACGATCCACACGAGCTCCCCCAGGTAGTTCCATCACGGTAAAATTTATAACGCCTGAAGAACTTGCCGAGTATGATTTTGATAAATAAGAAACCTCATTTTAAAAAGAGCACTGTCATTAGGACGGTGCTTTTTTGTGGCTTGTATCACTACTTGCTAATGTTGATAAAACTAAAGGAGAAGGCGATTAATCTAAATTGTCTTCATACAGAATGGCTCAGATAGCATCTGTAGTTGTAGCTGTATAAGCCCGCCTATGGTACGATATGAAGGATTGGCAAGCGACTCAGCTAGCGAATCATGCGATCATAGACATGAGATTGGGGATAACATCTTGAAGACGTTTAAGAAAGTTTACATAGAAATTACGAGTATTTGTAATCTGGCCTGCACGTTCTGCCCGCCGACGGAGCGCAAGGCCAACTTCATTAAAGTGGAAGACTTTGCGAGAAGATTGGATGAGATCAAGCCGCATACGAGTTACATTTATCTGCATGTGAAGGGGGAGCCGCTGCTCCATCCGAAGATCGATGAGCTGCTGGATATCAGCCATGAAAAAGGGTTCAAGGTCAACATTACGACCAACGGCACGTTGATCGCGAAGAACCGGCATAAGCTGCTGGGCAAGCCGGCCTTAAGACAGATGAACTTCTCGCTCCACAGCTTTGACGGCCATGTCGGGTCCACGGACCGTGAGGGATATTTGCGGGAGATTCTATCCTTTGTTCGTGCTGCCGAGGAGCATAAAGTCATCTTCTCGTTCCGTTTGTGGAATCTGACCCAGGACAACCAAACGAACCTAGAGAAGAGCCGCAATCGCCAGACACTCGAAATTTTGGAGCAGGAATTCAACCTGGACTACCGAATCGAGGAAAAGGTTGAACCCGGCGGCGGCGTGAAGGTCGCCGACCATGTCTATCTGAATCAGGATTATGAGTTTCAGTGGCCAAGTCTGACAGCCCCGGAGGATGAAGGCAAAGGCTTCTGCCATGCGCTTCGCAGCCAGGCGGCCATTCTGGTAGACGGGACGGTCGTGCCGTGCTGTCTGGATGGGGAAGGGGTCATCAACTTGGGCAATATCCATCAGAAGTCCTTCTCGGAGATCGTTGACGGGGAGCGGGCGAACAATCTTGTGGATGGATTTTCGCGCCGGGAAGCTGTTGAGGAGTTATGCAGAAAATGCGGGTATCGGCAGCGGTTTGGGGCATAACTGGAACTGGATATAAAGACGTAGTGTACATTTAGAAAATAGGAACAGTGCCGTCATAAAAAACGATCCATAATATAATTGGATCGTTTTTTGTGTAATGATTTAGTTTATTATGGGTTTTTCGCATATTCAGCCTTATAATTGGATAAACATGATTTTTCAAGCTGGAGTTACTCTTTGAATTACTTAAAAACAGGAATTCGGGGAGGCAGTATAAATGAATAACAACCGTGATCATGAACGAGAAGAACTTGAGAACAAACTAAGGAAAGAGTATGAAAAAAATGCAATTTTAAATTTTTCACAATCCATTGGAAAAACAATGATTGGTCATCAAACAGGATGCTTAACTACGCTAATAGCAATATTTATCATATTCCTAATTTTCTTCTTGAATAAGTAAAATCAATGATCCAAAGAAAGGTGGGTTGAATGAAATTTTGCGGTAGATAATAGCCGAAACGAGAGGCGGAGAAAAATTCCGCTTCTTTTTTTGTGCTAATGTATGGTATCGTTATATGTTATGACGTAAAGGAACGGCTTGTGGAGACTCTATATGAGATGCCCCATGTTACGTGATGAGACAATATAGGTATTCACCTTAAAGGAGACCCCATGACATTTCAAGATTTAAATATATCCCCCGTGATTCTCAAGGCTTTAGCGAAGGAGAATTACAAGACGCCAACGCCTATTCAGGCTCAGGCGATCCCGGCTGTGTTGGCCGGCAGAGATTTGCTGGGCTGCGCGCAGACCGGAACAGGGAAGACCGCCGCTTTTTCGGTACCGATGATTCAGCTGTTGAACGAACAGCCCCCTAAACCAGGGATGGCGCGCCGTATTCGCGCGTTGGTGTTGTCGCCGACCCGGGAGCTTGCCCTGCAAATTTCGGATAACGTGAAAGCCTACAGTCAGTTCACAAAGCTGCGGTCGACGGCCATTGTTGGCGGCGTTTCGCAAAAAACACAGGAGCGGGCGCTTCAGCAAGGAGCGGACATCCTCATTGCTACGCCAGGCAGACTTCTGGATCTTATGAATCAGAAGCGTGTCGATCTGCAGCATGTGGAGATTCTGGTGCTGGATGAGGCTGACCGGATGCTTGATATGGGCTTTATTCATGACGTAAAACGAATTATTGCCAAAATGCCGAGCAAAAGACAAACGCTGTTCTTCTCGGCTACCATGCCTGCGGAGATTACCCAGCTTGTCAAAACCTTATTGCAAAACCCTGTAAAAGTAGAGATTACGCCGGTTTCATCAACGGCCGAACGGATCAAGCAATCGGTGTACCTGCTGGAAACAGGAAATAAGCAGAAACAGTTGAATGAGCTGATGAAGGACCCATCCATCGTGTCGGCCCTGGTCTTCACACGTACAAAGCGCGGGGCTGACCGGGTTGTTCGCGATCTGACGAAGGTGAACATCTCGGCACAAGCCATTCACGGGAATAAATCGCAGGTCAGCCGCCAGACGGCACTCAAAAATTTCAAAAGCGGGGAAACCCGGGTTCTGGTGGCTACGGATATTGCGGCGCGAGGCATCGATATCGACGAGCTGTCGCATGTCATTAACTTTAACCTTCCGAACATTCCGGAAACGTATGTTCACCGGATTGGCCGGACGGGACGTGCGGGACTGAGCGGAACGGCGATATCGTTCTGCGAAGTGGACGAGGTGCCTTTTCTCCGGGATATCGAGAAGTTAATCGGCAAGTCCATTCCCGAAGTGAAGGACCATGCCTTCCCGATGTCAGGATCATTAAGAGCCGCCAAGGTAGACCGATCGCCGAAATCGGGCTCGGCCAAACCCGGCAAAGCCAAATCAGCAGCAGTTAGACCAACTGCTAAACCGAAGGCCGATGCCACCCGTAAGCCAAAGACCGACACGGCTCGTAAACCGAAATCAGACGCGGCTCGCCATTCGAGCACGAATTCGGCACGTAACCCGAAGGCGGAAGCTGTTCTTAATCCGTATTCAGAGATGGCACGTAAGTTCAAAGCGGAAGCGGTTCATAACCCTAAGGACGGTCAAGCCCGTAAGCGCAAGTCCGGTGGATTCAATAAGGGAAGCAAGACCGGCAGACCCCAGTAAGAGGAAAAGACGCGTAGGCGTTCCCGGCATCCCTGTCAATCATCCTAAACTTAAAAAGCACCCTGTTCCACTTGTGATGTGGAAGGGTGCTTTTTTTCGGAATGGAATGGGAATTACGAGCTCTTTCTCCCCGCCAGAAACAGGAACAGTGGAATTCTGCGCCTGCGCTCATAGGTTTCCTCGTGTATGAAATGTTCTCGCACGGGACGGGATTCCCTAAGCTGCTCCACGATAAAGCCGGCTTCCTGCATCGCCCTGAAATAATCCTCGACGGTTCGATGGTACTTGTGAACGGTACCGCCGAGCCATTGCTGCTCCCGGTAGCCTTCGATGAAGTAGTTGTCCACCACCCAATTCGTTCTGGTACCGGACGGCTGAAGCGTGGAGGTAATAACGGGATGCTCGACGGAGAAGACAAACCTGCCGCTTGGCTTCAAGCTCTGATAAATGTATTGAAAGACGCGCTCGATATCCTGCAGATAATGAATGGCGAGCCTGGAGAGCACCAGATCATAGGAATCGCGGGGATATGTAAAGTCCTCGAGCCTCGTGTGTACAACGGTTCCGTTGCAGCCGGCGAGATTGTTCGAAGCAGCTTCCACCATATTACGGGAACCCTCGATTCCTACATATGATGCACATCCTTTTTCCAACAATTCCACGCCAAAGCCAGCATCGCCGCAACCCAGGTCTAATACAAGCTGCTCTGAGACATCTCCCAGCAGCTGCCAGATGACGGGCTTTTCCAATGTATCGTTGGCGTTCTCCTGCCCTTGCCGTCGCTGCATGTAGTTCTCGAAATTCGTATCGTTGTCATAAAAATCGGATCCGTTATAGCTCATAGGCACCTCCTGCTTGGAATGATCCTTACACTCGATATTTCAGAAGATCAGCTAGCCGTGCTAATCCACCTAACACAGCCGTCTGCACAATCCGGGGCGGTCCCGCGAGGTACCCATCCATAACTCTCCAAGCGGCACCAAGCCATAAAGGGTTCGACGGAATCCCCTTGTTGTTAAGTTTGCCTTCACATTCCAATTTGTGAATAAGCTCAAACATGTTCCAATGTTGTCCCGGAGGGCGAATCTCATGCAGGGCAACCAGTCGGTCTGTGCTAACATTCCAGAATTGGTGAATCTGAGTCGGAAGGATGCGGGCCTGCCCCCCTTGCTCCACGATCGTCTCTTTTCCGTCAATCACAAATCGCATAACCCCCTCTTGTACAGTAAATGTTTCTTGCAGAACCGGATGCCAATGCGGGCCGTTCATCGGGCCTTGCTTAACAATCGTATGTTGTACCAAGAGATAGTCCCCTTGGTCGTCGGTGCCGCTGTCGAGTAAGGTTACGGTTCGACCATCAGGATGAACAAGGGTTTTTCCTGTCACATGACTCACCTCAATCCGTTATTTTGGATAATAGGGGATGATTTCCTTATGGTTCATTATAACGGAACGTTCCTCCCGGAATAATACCTAGGCTATGATTTAAGATATAAAATATCGTGCCGATATGAACCGGGCTATTCCTCCCAAAGTGGAATACGCTTTATAGCGAATCTGCGACACGCTGGTTCCCGTACTCGAAGCGATGTATAATTGGGTACGATTCATAATCAAAAAAATTACAGTTGGCGGGTGTAGAATTGCAAATTCAAAAGATAAAGAATAGAAGTTTCTTGTTTACCAACCATATCCCTACTGGATGGGATTTAAATGTTCAACTGATTATGGGAGACCGGAATAATTACATTATCGATACGGGTCTGGGCTCACGGAACATCGAGCCTGTCAAAGAATACATAAAGCATGACAGCAAGCCAACCATTGTAATCAATACGCACCATCATTGGGACCATATCTGGGGAAATGGCTCGTTCCGAGACTGTATCATCATATCTCACAAGCTATGCAGGGAAATGATGGAGTCGGGCTGGGAAGGCATGATCCAGAAAAACATGAGGTTTGTTGAGGGCGAGGCAGAATTGGTTCTTCCCAATCTGACATTTGATAACGAATTATATTTTCCGGAAGACAACATACGGCTCATTTATACTCCTGGCCATACCGTGGATTCCATAAGTGTGTTGGACGAGTTAGAGCAGGTGATCCATGTAGGCGATAATGTAGGTGACTCCATGGATGAAATTATTCCAAGCATTTATGTTGAACAAGATCTTTATATACAAACGCTTTTGAAATATAAAGAAATGGATTTTGACACGTGTATATCGGGTCATAATGTGATGTTGGATAAGCAGGTCATAGAGCAGATATTGAGCAAGCTTTAGGATCTGGGTAGAGCTATATTGCCGAAAAGCAGATAACCGAGTGCAACGGGAATAACCCCGTTTTCTCTCGGTTTTTATTTATCGGCAAGGATGCATTTATACCTCGGTTATATCACCACGTCGCTCGGACGAATCCGTTGCGTAGTAAACGGATGGAGCTTGGCATGGTGGATATTCCTCCTTACAGAATTAATGCTGGAACCTATTTTGCGGTCTCCTGTAAGGTGAGAGTCAACAGGTTAAAAACAACTAAAGTTGCTTAGTTGCATTCAGAGAACAATGTTGGAATATCTGTGTGAATGGAAGTTGGTTCATCAGCGGAACATCGTACCCCCTTATCAACAACGGTCCGTATCGTGTAAAGTAATAAAATAAGAAGAATCCAACGAGCTGGAGGTGTGTTAATGAGCAACCTGTTGCAGGTTAGAGTGACCGGAATCCTGATTGAAGACGAACATATTTTACTGGTCAAACAGAGCGTTTCGGCAGAACGTGGCTGGTCGCTTCCAGGAGGAAGGGTAGAGCAGGGGGAAACCCTGGAAGAAGCCATGGTTCGGGAAATGGTAGAGGAAACCGGGCTGACCACCAAAGTGAAGAAACTCCTGTATCTATGTGATAAACCAGATTCATCGCCATCCCTGTTACATATTACTTTTTTGCTGGAACGCTTAGAGGGTGAGATCCGACTCCCATCGAACGAGTTCGACTCCAATCCCATAGGTGATGTGGTCTTGGTCCCAATCGCAGATCTACCAAGCTACGGGTTCACCGAGAAGTTTATGATGATCGTTCAGCACGGATTTCCCGAGTCCGGAAGCTATCAAGGACTCAAGGTTAATATTGGATTGTAGAGGAGGCACTGGTTCCATGAAAAACGTATTTATTGTGCGGCATTGCAAAGCGGAGGGACAAGCTGCCGACGCTCCGTTAACCGGGCAGGGCATTCAGCAAGCGCTTGAACTTGCGGAGTTTCTCTCGGATAAAGGGATTGATCATATTGTTTCGAGCCCTTACCGTAGAGCCAGCGATACAATAAAACCGTTGGCGGATCTCATTGGCGTGGAAGTCGTGATGGATGAGAGATTAACGGAGAGAATTCTATCGGGTCGCAATGAGCCTGCTTGGCGGGAGATGCTTCGCCGAACTTATGATGATTTGGAGTTGTGTTATGAAGGCGGGGAATCAAGTCGTACAGCCATGCACCGCGCCGTTCGTGTAGTGGAGGAGATCCAGCAGAACTCCAGCCAGAATGCTGTCATCGTGTCGCATGGCAATCTGATCTCGCTTCTGCTGAAGCATTACGACAACCGAATTGGATTCAGGGAGTGGGAGGGCTTGTCCAATCCTGATGTATACCATCTTAGCTTTCTGCAAGATGCACCCGGCATACAACGAATATGGACCTCATGAAGGCTTGAAACGCTTACGTAAAAAAGAATTCATAAGCGTTTATTCCCTATATTTGACGACAGGTCGTCCCCTATAATGGAGTTGCACAGATATCCAGCTTGCTCGCCTTGAGGAGATTACAATTCTCATAACAAAGGATAAACGCAATGTAGACCAGCTGTGTGCATGGGTTCGCAACAACATTAGAGAGATTATGAAATAAAGGGGATACGAAACATGGCCAAAACAAAACGGGGCCGCGCACTCTGGAGTATGCCATCACGTGGCCGCGGCACATGCCCGGTATGCAGCACTTCTCGCATCAAGCTCCTTTACGTCGCCAACAAGTCGGACGGCACGGCGCTGAAGGTATGCAAGAGATGCCAGAATGCCGATCAGTCCAGAGTCGACGCTGCTGTCGTGTAAGACGCGGTTCGTCGGTTAACTGCATGTGAATACGAAACTTGAGAAACGATAGTCATGCAGCAGCCCGCTCCTTTATAACAATGGAGCGGGCTGCTTCACGTTCTGTGAAGTTCAGGCGTTACTGAAGGTTTACTTTGAATTTCGGATGGGATAATATCTGATTTAATGAAACATAAATTAGATGTTCGTCAAATTGTGTAGGGAGTGAACATATCCATGCAATTGGATAAGGTGGTTAGTTATCATAAGGCGCTTGCAGACCCGACGCGAATCAAAATGCTGATCCTGTTAGCCGAAGGCGAATTGAACGGACAGGTGCTGGCCGAGAAGATCGGCGTCACCCCGGCAACGATTACGCACCATGCAGCAAAGCTGCGGGAAGCGAGCCTGATTAAAGAGCGCAGGGATAAGAACACGATCTATTTTTCGCTAAATGATTATTTTATCGCAAATAGCGCGAGAGCGACGGAGAATTTGATCTATCAGAGAGTAAGGCCCGCAGGCGTTCCGGAACGCTTGGAGGAAGACGATCAGCGGACGAGGGACGCTGTCGTGAAGAATTTTTTCACTTCCGATGGAAAGCTGAAGAGCATCCCTGCCCAGCTGAAGAAGAAACTCATCGTGCTTACGCATATGGTATCCCGACTTGAGAAGGGACGTAAGTACACCGAGAAGGAAATCAACGAGTTTATTCAGGGTTACCATGAGGACTTTGCGACTCTTCGCCGGGAGTTCATCATGCATCATTTCATGTTCAGGGATAATGGGGTATATGAGCTCAATCCGCAAGAGATGTGGGCACGGTGGGAGGATCTATCCTCATGAAAGAGGATTCGCCGCTATCGGAGCAACGGATAGAGGATGCTAAAGCGGGGGATTTTGAAGCTTACCGGATGATTGTCCATCAGTATTCCAATGCCCTGTTATCCGTTGCGTACAGTGTACTGGGGGACTTCCACGAGGCGCAGGATGCCGTGCAGGAGGCGTTTTTGAAGAGTTACCGTAACCTGCATACGCTGAACGATCCTGCCAAGCTTGGCAGCTGGTTATATGCGATTGCGCACCGGACCAGTCTCGATTTTGCCAAAAGAAGCAGGCGAACGCTCCCGCTTCATGAAACGGCTTTATCATCGGACAATATCACCCCATGGCTGGAACAATATGTGATCCATGACTCCGTCTGGGGAGCCTTGCAGGAATTGGAGGAGAAGAGTAAAACCGTTGTCGTCCTGCATTACTTAAGCGAGTGGTCCATGAAAGAGATCGGACAGTTCCTTAATATGTCGGTATCTGCGGTTGAAAGCCGTATACGACGTGCCAGAGAAGTTTTGAAACAGCATCTTGCCCGTGATTTCGAGCATTATTTCCATACCCATCGTCTGGGAAGGGATTTCGAGCAGCAGGTCTCGGAGCAAGTCCTTAAGCGAGCCGGTCATTTCTATATTCCAGTCACGGATAAGAGGCAGGCGACCGCATGGTTTATTCTGCATTTTCATCTGGCAACCAGCAGGCACGGAAATCCGGTACTGGAATCCGGACAGGAATTGTATTTGCTCGAATGTCAGCATCACTCACCGTCCAGCATGCCAGTACTCACGTTCGAAGTAGCGAGCGTTGGGCAGTTAGGGCACCGGCTGCATCAACAGGGGGTTAGAAGCGAGCCGATCCGGGAGGATAATGTATTCGGCAAATGGCTGGCATTTTACGATCCCGATGGCAATAAGTATCTTGCGATTGAAAAACATGGATAAAAAATATAGACTTCGTGACGGAATTGATCCGGCTCCATCGTCTATATATTGAAACCACATTAAACAAGAGGTGAATAGGATGACGACAGACAACCAATTAAACGAAGTGCCCAAGCTCCAATCCGTGAACAAGCCTTTGCTAAAGAAGGTTCATTGCAATTATCTCCCGGTAAGGAATCTTCCGCTGGCGGTAAAATGGTACTCTGAGCTATTTGGCCTTACTGTGAGAAAATGCGACGACACGGGCGCTATCCTGATCCTAGGGGACGGACAGTGGCTATTCCTGCTGGAAACACTCGATAACCGAACAGCCAACTTTGTAACCAACCAATGGGATGGGGAGAACTATGAGATGTTTTCGTTAACCTTCGAGGTCGAGAACATTACCGAGTTGCACAAACGGCTGCGGGAGAACGGAGCAGAGGTCGAGCCGCTGGTTGATCACGGTTCCTGCGGATTGCAGTTCAAATTCAAGGATGTGGACGGCAACAAGTTTAATGTTTGGCAGGATGCACCCACGAGCTGACGGATAGAAGACGGGAATGGATAGGCAAGCGCTGGCTTTCATAAGGCAGATGGCTTGCCTTTTTTTTGTTGTTAAAGCGCCGGGGCCATCTTTGCTGCTGGGTATGGCGCCTCTAATGTTACTCATAATCACGGGACAAGCGTCGTAAATGTAGGTGGTAGTCTAATTCTCCGGCAACGTTTACAATAGGGGATATAGGGATTAAATGCCAAGTGAGGTGATTGGATGGAATTCTACCGCTGCATGAACCATCCCGAGAGGGAGGCCGTCGCTCAGTGCACTCGCTGCGGGAAGCCAGTGTGTCAGGAATGCCATAATTCGGAGACAGGCCGCTGCCGCTACCGGTGCGGTGAGATGAACCCCGCTCCCGGTATGCCGGGACGGCAAAGGAACGTATGGGTGACCGTGATCATCTCCATACTGGCCATTTTGGGCGGCCTTGCGCTGCTGCTGCTGACGATTTGCGGCGCAATCTTATTTTCTTATTAAAATAACGCGTGCCTATTTCCGGTTAGATTGCTTTTCCAATTCAAGTTTTGATATCAAGGAGTGGACAGATGGAGTTTCCTGTTTATGTGTACCTGGGTTCCTGGCGGATTCATCCGCACGTGCTGTTTGAATCGCTGGCCTACTTTATCGGCTTCCGCGTGTATTTATGGACCCGCAGGCCGAGCGGCATGACGAAGCTGATGAGCCTGCAGATTCTGGCTGGAATCATTGCCGGCGCGGCCATTGGCTCCAAGCTGCTATTCTGGCTGGAGGATCCGGCCGCCACCTGGGAACAGCTGCGCCAATTCCATCTGCTGTGGGGAGGCAAGACGATTGTAGGCGGTCTTCTGGGCGGGTTGATCGGCGTTGAGCTGACGAAGCGCTTGGTGGGATGGAAGCATTCCACGGGCGATGATTTTGTTTATCCGCTGATGCTGGGCCTGGGACTCGGACGGATCGGCTGTTTTCTGACCGGTCTGGATGACCATACCTATGGTACGCCGACGACCTGGTTCACGGGTGTGGATTTTGGCGACGGGGTTTATCGCCACCCGACTCAGCTGTATGAGATCCTGTTCCTGATCGTGCTTGCCTTGCTGCTGCTTCCGCTGTACCGCCAAAGCCGCGGCAGATCCGCTCGCGAGGGCTACGTGTCCGGGCGGATGTTTCAATGGTTCATGGCCGGGTATCTGCTGTTCCGCCTGGTGATCGACTGGATCAAGCCGACGCCGCATCCTTACCTGGGACTGAACAATATCCAATTAGCCTGCATCGCGGGCCTCATCTATTATGCGTGGCTGATCGGCGGCAGAACCCGGCTTCGCCGATCGATGCCGGGTTCCCAACTTCCAAGCTGACCAAAGGAGTCTTGATTATGCCAAAAAACCGGCCTTATCTGTATCATGAACTGACCAACAGCATATGCACGACCTGTTACCGCAAAGTGGAAGCCAAGATCATCGAGGAGAACGGCATGATCTACATGCTCAAAAGATGCCTCGTTCACGGTCCGGAAAAAGTGCTGATCGCAACCGAGGCCGATTATTACCATCAGACGCGAAAGTTCATCAAGCCGTCCGAAATGCCGCTCGTCTGGAATACGCCGATCCGTTACGGCTGTCCTTACGACTGCGGACTCTGTCCGGACCATGAGCAGCACAGCTGCCTCACGCTACTGGAGATCACGGATCACTGCAACCTGCAGTGTCCGATCTGCTTCGCGGAATCGTCGCCGCATCGCACTTCCTACAGGTCGCTTGCACAGATCGAATTCATGCTCGACCGGATCGTCGAGAACGAGGGGGAGCCCGACATCGTGCAGATCAGCGGCGGCGAGCCGACGACGCATCCGGATTTTTTTGACATCCTGGACATGTGCAAGAGCCGCCCCATCAAGCATATTATGGTGAACACGAACGGTATCCGCATTGCCCAGGACCGCGATTTTGCGCGGAGGCTCGCCGAATATATGCCCGGCTTCGAAATCTACCTGCAGTTCGACAGTTTTGAGGCGCATGTGCTGAAGGAGCTGAGAGGGGCCGACCTGCGGCGCATCCGCCAGCAGGCCATTGACCATCTGAATGAATTCAACATATCCACGACGCTGGTCGTCACGCTGAAGAAAGGCCTCAATGACGGCGAGATCGGAGACATTATTCAGTACGGACTTCAGCAAAAAGCAGTGCGCGGCGTGACTATTCAGCCGATTCAGGCCGCAGGCCGGCTGGAGGGGTATGATCCGGCAACCGATCGGCTGACCGTGAGCGAAGTCCGGCGGATGATCATCGATCAGTCCGAGGTGTTTACGGATGCGGACATTCTGCCGGTGCCTTGCCATCCGGATTGCCTGGCGATGGGCTACGCATTGAAGCTGGGCGGGGAAGTGCTGCCGTTGACGCGGATGATCGACCCGGAAATCCTGCTCGAGGGCGACAGCAACACGATTGTGTTTGAGCAGGATCCGGTCATCCGAAGCAAAATGTTCGAGCTGCTGTCAACGGGCCATTCGCCGCAATCCTCGGCGCTCTCCCTGAAGAGCCTGCTCTGCTGTCTGCCGCTGGCCGCCGTACCGGAGCAGATTACCTATGACAACGTCTTCCGGGTCATTATCATGCAGTTCCTGGATGCCCATAACTTCGATGTCCGCTCCGTCAAGAAATCCTGCGTCCACATCATGCATCCCGACGGACGGATGATCCCGTTCGATACCTACAACATGTTCTACCGGGATGACAAGGAAGAGCTGCTGAAGGAGCTGAAGGCAGAGGTTGCCACGGCCTGGGACCGGTAAGCCGTTCTAAGGCAATGCACTCCATGCCTATGAAACGAAAAGTCGATCCGAGCTTACATAGGGAGGCGATACATTGTGCAGAACAATAGCCCTGAATTTGATAAGGTGTCTCCATTTCAGTTGGATCAGAACATGAAGATTGATAACGCCGGAGCGGACGAACGGTTATGGTATTCCCCATTGGAGGAGCCGTTCCGAGTATCGGGCTTTGCCTGGCTCGACGTTGAACATAAATATCGCAGGCTGCCTACCGTTCCTGATGTTCCCATAGGGCCGGAGGTGGATGCATTAGCGAACTGCACATCAGGTGGTCAGATCCGCTTCCGCACGAATTCGCGAAGCGTCTCGGTCCGCGTGCGGCTGACCGCAGGATCCGGCATGTATCACATGCCGCCAACGGGGGAGTGCGGAGTGGATGCTTATATCGGCGGCCCGGGCGAGTGGAAACATGCAGGAACGGCCCGTTTCCAGCCAGGTCAGGTAGAGTATGAGAGCAGTCTTGTCACTGTCGAGGACCGCAAAGTACGCTCGTTCCTGCTCAACATGCCTTTATACCAGGGCGTCGAGGAGATATGGATTGGACTTGAACCAGAAGCGGAGGTCTGGGCGCCGGAATCCTATGATTCTTCCAAAAAAGTGATTGTATACGGAACATCCATCACGCAAGGCGGATGCGCCTCACGGCCCGGCATGTCGTACACGAATATCTTAAGCCGCAGGCTGCATCTGGAGTTTGTCAACCTGGGCTTCTCGGGGAACGGCAAGGGAGAGCCGGAGCTTGCCGAGCTGGCCGCCCAAATCTCGGAGCCGGCCTGCCTCGTGATTGATTATGAGGCGAATTGCGGGGGGACCGAAGCTTATCGGCAGACCTTGCCGCAGTATATCGAGACTTACCGGAAGTTCCATCCCCAGGTTCCCATCATCCTGGTATCCCGCATCCCTCATGGAGCCGAGTCGTTTATGCCGGAGTTTCGCGAAGGACGGCTGGTGCGGAAAAAGTTCCAGATGGATCTGATCCGGCAGCTGACCGAGGACGGAGACCATAACCTAACATTTGTGGATGGATCGGATTGGTTAGGTGACGATCCCGGGGAGACGACCGTTGATGGGGTTCATCCGACCGACCTTGGCTTCAAGCTGATGGCGGATGGGCTTGAGCCTGTGCTAAGGCAAGTGATTGGCGATAGAGCCGCTGCAGCAGGGCGATAGGGCAGCTAACCGTCCATAGGTTAGCGTATCGGTGTATGTAGGTGTATGTATGGAGATTCATTATCGCAATGAAACGTAAATAAGGTGAATCATTAAGTTACAAAGTCCGTTCCTGGTTGGAACGGGCTTTTGTCTGTGCCCTCGCCTAATTCAAAAACTTTTGATTGTTTGCCTAATAAATGGGATGTTATGATAACAAATAACTAATAAATAATAACTAACCGATTATGCTAAAGGATGTGTGCAGCTTATGGCAGGAAAAGTCACGATGCAGCAAATTGCCGATCATCTCGGACTTTCAAAGTTCGCAGTTTCTAAAGCGCTTTCAGGTAAATCCGGCGTCAGTCTGGAGACAAGGGAGAAAATCGTGAACGTCGCGACCCAACTCGGCTATTTTGCCAACAAGCCGCCGAAGGCCGGAGGCAAGAAAAACGAAACTAATGCCAGCGGCACCCTTGCCGCAAGGGAAACCGTAATCGTGCTCGTTCCGAATGTCCGTTATCAGACACGTGATTCGCTGTATTGGGGGCGAATTATCGATGGAATCACAAATGAGCTTGAGCTGAGGGAGACGGGGATGGTCATCGTGACCGACCAATTCAAGGACAGCTTTGCGAACCTGATTAATCCGAGCGGGGTGAGAGGCATCATCGGCGTCGGATTCATCTCGTCGCAGCTGCTCCTCGAAATCGGGAGCCTGGATATCCCCTTCGTATTGATCGATCATGAAGATCCGCTGATTCCGTCAGACTCCCTGTTCATGAACAATGTGGAGTGCACGAGACGGGTAACCAATTACTTGACGGGGTGCGGGCATCGAAAGCTTCAGTTTGTAGGCAACGTCCGGTTTTCGCGCAGCTTCACCGATCGTTATCAAGGGTACCGCTCCGTTCTCGGCGAGCAGGGGATCCCGCTGAATCAGAACGAGGAGCTGCTCAGCTTCGAAGGGGACAACCGTTCCGAAATGACGGAGGCGCTGGAGATGATTATAAGTCGGATGGATGAACTGCCGACCGCTTTTGTGTGCGCGAACGACTCCATTGCCATCTGCATTATGACGGTCCTTGGCAAGCTGGGTACCAAAGTGCCTGCCGATTGCTCGGTTACCGGCTTTGACAACATTGAGGATGCGGCTTTTGCGACCCCGTCGCTTAGCACCATCCATGTCAACAAGGAGGCGTTCGGACGCAGGGCGGTGGAGATGTTGATGAGACGGGTGGAGCAGCCGGATAGTCCGCTGGAAAAAATACTGCTTGCCGGCGACTTCATCCTCCGCGAATCCACGGCTTATGCCAAGAAGGTCGATTGAGATGAATATGCGCGGCTGCATTGCCCGTCTATGGAAGGAGCGGCCGGCCGGGCGTCTGGACCGGAAGCTGTTTGTGGTCTTTTTGTTTCTGATCATCCTGCCGATCGGACTCATCACGTATTTTGCGGCAGAACGCTATACGGCCACCATCGAGAATAATACGGTCGCCTACGTGTCCCAACTGTCGAGCAAAATGATGGGCAAGCTGGACGATTACGTGACCGATATGATGAAAATTTCGATCATTCCCTCGTACCTCAACGAAATTCAGTCTGGGCTAGAGCTGTCGAATCGGCATTACCAGGCGGAAGGGCAGCCGAAGGAATCGGCGAGCCTGAACGAGAGCGAGCTGAAGCTCCAGATCACGCGCAAGGTCGAGCGGAGCATCTATTTCATGAACAACATAAAGGAAGGCACGAGTAACGTGTATCTGTTCGACCTTTTCGGCAACCCGTACTATGTGGTCAAAAGCGGCGGGAACCGCTCGAATCTGCAGCAGTACTATGACAACTGGCGCAAGCTCGCCACGGCGGCCGGCGGCCGGCCCGTGCTGGTCAGCACGCAGGAGATTGCCGTGTCCGCCGGCAGCAAGCAGTATATGTTCACGGTCGTCCGCGACATTATCGATAAATCGTATCATTCCATCGGCACCATCGTGGTGGATGCCAACATCGGCGTGATCGAAAACATCGTCACCGACCTGGAGGAAACGACGCACGGCACCACCTTCATCTTGGACGACAACGGGACCGTAATCTATGACAGCGAGAAGAAATATTTGTCCCGCAGCATGACCGATAATGAGGCGCTTGCCCAGGCCACCGGAACCGAAGGGAGCTTTCGCCTTGACGTTGGCGGGGAGGAGCAGCTGGTCGTTTACCGGAAATCCGAGCAGACGGGCTGGCTGATCCTGATTACGGTGCCGGAGCGTCAGCTGATGCAGGATGCCCTTAAGACCCGCAAAATTACGATCGCTGCAGCTGTCGGCGTTACCAGCTTTGCCCTCATCATTTCCCTGATTCTGATTTATGCGCTGACAAGACCGCTGCGGTCCATCGTCCATCTGATGAAGCAGGTGCAGACCGGCAAGCTGGATGTGGTGTTCCCGGTCCGAAGGCGTGACGAGGCAGCGCTGATCGGCGTTTCGTTCAACCGGATGATGGCACGCATCAAACAGCTTATTGATGATATTTACACGATCGAGAAGCGGAAGAAGGAGGCGGAGCTGGAGCGCCTACAGCACCAGATCAATCCGCATTTTATCTACAACACGCTGGAGACGATCCGGATGACGGCCGTCCTTCATGATGATCATGAGGTGGGGGATATGGTTCAGCTGTTAGGCCAGCAGCTCCGTTACAGCATTCATGCCGGCAGCGAGGTCGTGGAGGTGAAGCACGAGTGGGAGCATGTCAAAGCCTACATCGAGCTGCTGAATTACCGTTACGGCGAGCGGTTCATGCTGACATTGCCGGAAGATCCGGCAGCTAATTCCATTAAGGTGATGAAGCTGCTGTTTCAACCGATTATCGAGAATGCCGTCAATCATGGCTTTGACGAGAACAAACCCGTGCTCCATCTGACCATTACCTATGCTATGGATGGCACGGACCATGTTTTTACCGTGACGGATGACGGGTTAGGCATGTCGGCAGAAGCGCTTGACAGGCTGCGCCACGTGCTGGATCAGGCGCAGCCTCAAGGTACGGACGGCCGGGGGGTCGGGCTGCGCAATGTGCATGAGAGACTTCAGCTCCGATACGGCAGACCTTACGGCCTTGCCGTAGACAGCGAGGAAGGGCAGGGCACTTCCGTTCGGATTACATTTCCCGCGGACCATACAGAAGAACCGAGAACAGGAGGACTTGCGAATGCTTAACATTGCAGTGGTGGATGATGAGGAACGGATCAGGTTAGGGCTGGGCAAGCTCATACAGGATGCAGGCGAGCAGTACCGCGTCGTGGGGACGTTTGCAAGCGGTCAGGAGCTGCTGAATCAATGGCATGAGCTGCAGCCCGATCTGGTCATTACCGATATCAAAATGCCGCAAATGAACGGGCTCCAGCTAATGGCGAATATCAAGCAGATGGCCTGCCATACCAAATTCGCCGTGCTGAGCGGTTATAACGATTTCGAATATGCCCGGACCGCCATGCGGCAGGGAGCCCTGGAGTATTTGCTCAAGCCGGTCAATATGAAAGAGCTGCTTCGCATGCTGGAGAACGTCGACGAACTGGTCAAGGGCGAGCAGAACGAGCGCAAGCTGGAGTCGGACGATCTGGCGAGCTTCCTGTTAGGCGCGGATCAGCGAAAAATGCCGGGGCATTTGTTCGAGGAAGTCTGCGACCGACTGGATCAGCAGGCGCTGTTCCACGGATATTATGCGGTCATCCTGCTTCGCACATTCCCGGAAATCGTGGAAGAGAGGCTGCTTGAATGGACATCGGCTTGGGGGGCTGAGCGGAAAATTATCGACTGCGAAGGGGAACGGCAGGCGATCCTGGTGTCCATTGCAGAGTCCAGCCATGCGAATATCGTAAGGGAATGGGCTGCGATGCTCCTGCAGCAGCTTCCCGCGGGCACATCGGCGAAGGCAGGCATCAGCGGCGTGTTCAGTGGAAGCCGATGGCTGCCGCAGGCCTATAGGGAAGCCGCGAGCGTGCTGGAGCAGGCTTGGTACAGCGACGAAAGGCGCTGCTGTGGGGGTGAAGGCAGACCGCCGGTTCAGAAGGAAGAGCGCTACCGTCTTGTCCGTTCGCTGGATAAGCTGCTGCTTCCGGCACTGCGTGCCGGCGAGTATGCGCGCTTGCCGGCGGCGCTGCGGACATGGCTGGATGAGACGGCTTCCCTGCAGCCGGGCTGGGCCGAGCTGAGAGAGGTTTGTTTTGCCCTGGAGTCACATGTGGCGGAAGAGATGAAGCTGAGGGGCATTCCAGCAGGGGATGTGGATTGGAGCCTGGAGCCGGGGAACAGCGAGAATTGGCGCTCCTTCGCGGGCCAGCTGAAGAACGCTGTTGAGCAGGCTGCCGGGCTTCTGGATCAAGGGAAGAGCGAGCACCGGGCTGTGGAGACGATCAAAGTCTATATTCAGCAGCATTATACCGAGGAAATAGAGCTGCAGCACCTCGCCGATCTGGTCTATTTGACCCCGAGTTACTTGAGCAAGCTGTTCAAGACCGAGACGGGGGAGACGATTACCGACTATTGTATCGCCGTGCGAATCGAGCATGCCAAGCGGCTGCTGAAGGAGGATCACGGGCTCAAGACGTATATGGTCGGCGAACGCGTGGGCTACCCGGACCCGGCTTATTTTAATAAAGTATTCAAAAAAATGACCGGGAAAACTCCAAAGGAGTACCGTGATTTTGTTAGGTGACTGTTATCTAAACTGAGGACAATAAAAGCAAACAAAGTCTATTATTTTTCGGGGCGCTGTCTTTTATAATGATTGAAAACGGTACCATTTCATCCAGAAAGCGAGGAAGGGAATTGTTCAATTTCAGTTATAAAACGCAGCGCTATCTTATTCTGTTCGGTTTCCTTGCCATTCCGGTGCTCTTGTCACTGACCTTCTCTTATTATCCGGCACTATCGCTGTTGTATTACAGCTTGACGGACTGGTCGGGTCTCGGCTGGGATATGAACTTTATCGGCTTTGACAACTACGTCGAAATTTTTACGAAGCCTGAAGTGTTCAGTTCACTCAAGAACAATCTGTATTATCTGGTCGGGGGCCTCATCCAGGTCGTGTTTGCCCTCTATTTTGCCGTCATTCTGACAAGCAAGCTGAAGGGGAGAAACGGCTTCCGGGTTGCTTTGTTCCTGCCGTACGTGCTGCACAGCGTGGCCACGGTTATCATGTTCAAGAACGTATATCACATGGAGTACGGCTCTTTGAATACGCTGCTCGGCGCGCTTGGACTCGAATCCTTGCAGCAGAGCTGGCTGGGCGATAAGGGGATCGTGAATTTTGCCCTGGCGTTCATCTCGATGTGGAAGTACATGGGACTGAACATGGTTATTTTTATTGGGGCGCTCCAATCGATTCCGGGCGACCTGTATGAGGCAGCCTCGATTGACGGGGCATCGGGTTGGCAGAAGTTCCGTTACATCACACTGCCTAGCATCCGGGGCGTGCTGGAGCTGATGCTCATCCTTACCTTGACGGGCGCGCTCGAAGCGTTCGATATTCCGTTTGTGATGCTGCTCGGGGCGAACGATACGTCGACCTTCGTCATTAAGACGGTGGATACGGCGTTCAAGTATCAGAACTTTGGACTGGCTTCGGCGATGGCGGTTGTGCTGCTAATTATCGTGCTGCTGTTCATTGTCATCCAGCGGAAGCTGCTGTTCAGAGAGGAGAAGCAATCATGAGAAGGGAACGCTCGATCGGCTTTACGATGTTCAACTATTTCACGCTGGTTGTCGCTTTGTTCGTGGTCTTTTTCCCGATTTACTCCATTTTTGTAGGGGCGTTCAAGACCCAGGTGGAGTATTATCAATCAGGCCTTAGTCTACCGGATAATTTTTTAAACTTCGAGAACTTTAAGCGGGTAATCGATATCGGGGATTTGGGACTTGGCTTTCGCAATATCCTGATCGTGCTGGTCATTTCGGTTGTCGGCAATATCCTGTTTGGCACCATGGTTGCTTATGCCGTCGGACGGTTTGAGTTCAAGATGAAAAAAGCCATCATGGGCATGTATCTGGTCGCTCAGGTCATCCCGATGGTCACGACACAAGTGGCTACCTTCAGCGTCATCCAGAGCCTGGGGGCCTACAACACGATGTTTGCGCCGATTCTGCTGTACTTAGGAGCCGACGTGCTCCAGATCGTCATCTATCTGCAATTCGTGAACAGCATCCCGCGGGATTTGGATGAGAGCGCGATGCTGGAGGGGGCGTCCTTGTTCAAAATCTACCGTTCCATTATCTTCCCGCTGCTTGCGCCAGCTACGGCCACCTTGGTCATTCTGAAGAGCATCTCGATTTACAACGATTTTTACACGCCGTACCTGTATATGCCAAGCCAAGACCTGAAGGTGGTGTCTACCGCGATCTATTCCTTCATCGGTCCGAACGCGGCGCAGCTGAACGTGATCTCGGCAGGCATTCTCATTATTTTCATTCCGACGGTCGTGTTGTTCTTGTTCATGCAGCGGTACATTTTTGCGGGCGTTACGAACGGAGCGGTCAAATAACGAACACTTGACGATGTAGAAGAGGAGAATTGATATATGAACTCGACAAACACGTGGACGGAAAAAGTATGCGGCATGACCTGGGGGTGGACCGGCGTACGGGGCTCCTGGACGGGACCCGAGGCGGAATTCTCCATGGAACGCATGGCGGACATGAACGTGAATTGGGTGGCCATTGCGCTGTCTGCCGTGCAGGCAACGCCGCAGTCGACGGAAATCCCGTTCCGGGAGGAGCCGACGGTGACGGATGATGAGGTTCGATGGGCCATCCGCAAGGCGAAGAGCCTGGGCCTCAAGGTGTGCTTGAAGCCGGTCGTGAATGTGGCGAACGGAACATGGCGAGCCCACATTAACTTCTTCGACGAGGAGGTTCCCGGTGAACCGAGCTGGGCCGAATGGTTCCGCTCCTATGGGGAATTCATTCGCCATTATGCCGAAATCGCGGAGGAAGAGCACTGCGAGATGCTGTGCGTGGGCTGCGAGATGGTGCAGGCCGACAAGCGGGATGCGGAGTGGCGGGCCCTGATCGGGGACGTAAGAAGCGTCTACGGTGGGCTGGTGACGTATAACTGCGACAAATATCAGGAGGAGCGCGTGGGTTGGTGGGATGCGGTAGATATCATCTCCTCCAGCGGCTATTATCCGATCGACCAGTGGGAGGAGCAGCTGGACCGGATCGAAGGCACGGTCCGCCGATGGAACAAGCCGTTCTTCTTCATGGAAGCCGGCTGCCCGAGCCGCGAGGGATCCCCGGCCCGCCCGAACGATTGGTCGCTGCCCGGCGGCCCGTCGGAGGAGGAGCAGCGGCGGTATTATGAAGCAATGTTCGCGGCCTGCGCCAAGCGGGATTGGATGCAGGGGTACATGCTGTGGGATTGGCCGGCAAAGCTGTACGGCCTGGAGGAAGCCTCCCTGAACGATGATTATTGCATGTACGGCAAGTTGGCCGAGGAGACGGTAAAGACATTTTATGCTGCGGGAATTCGGGTTTAGATTGTTATCGGCTGGACTTACCGGGTTCGCCAGGTAGCTGAGCTTAAGAATATAGGGTTGGTATCGCACCGCTTGCTTCTTTAGACGCGCGGTGCGATTTTGCTATAGTTAAGGAGATATTCTGGAACCTAACAAGAAAATGATATGTTAGCATAATTTATGACAATAAAAACAAAAACACTTCATTTGTTTTGGGCGTGTTAGCGATTATTATTTGGGATGTAAGCGATATCAGTAAGCGCTTCATGAGAAAACAGGAAGCGTAATACATTCATAGTACAGGGGGAAGACGAAATGAAAAAAAGATTCACGATGGCACTGCTTCTGCTCTTAACCGTATCATCCATTTTGGCCGCCTGCGGAGGAAATAAAACGAATAATGCAGGCACTGAGACGCCGCCGAGCAATAACGCAGGCAGCGAGCCGACCGAGGCATCAGACAAAACGGAGCTTGGCGGCAAGCTGAAGGTGCTGACGCACCGAACCGACCTGGTGAATGACGGCACGCTGGACAAATACGTGGAAGCATTCAAAGCAAAATATCCGAAGGCCGAAATTGAATTCGAAGGATTGACGAACTATGCGACGGATATTCAGGTCCGTCTGACCACGGGAGAAGCCGGCGACGTGCTGATGATTCCGACAGGCCTTGCCACCTCGGAGTACAGCAAGTATTTTGAACCGCTGCCGGATGCGATGTTTGAGGATGTCTATTTTGCGGACAATACCCTCTTCGAAGGGAAACGCTATGGGATCTCCACGGGCGTGAATACGCAAGGGATTGTGTATAACAAGAAAGCATTCGAGGCAGCGGGCGTTGACAAAGTGCCAACCACGCTGGATGAGCTCTACGGGGCTGCGGAGAAGCTGAAAGCGGCGGACATCATTCCGCTGTACATGAACTTCGGGGCTCAATGGACGATGGGCAACTGGGCGGATAACTCCGCATGGTACGTGA
The DNA here is from genome assembly GCF_037969785.1 of Paenibacillus sp. FSL W7-1332. NCBI lineage: Bacteria > Bacillati > Bacillota > Bacilli > Caryophanales > Paenibacillaceae > Paenibacillus > Paenibacillus sp. FSL W7-1332. The sequence continues at coordinate 1,409,424 of NZ_CP150209.1, forward strand.
ACGGGGATCCGCAGTTTGCCTCGAAGCAGGTAGCCGAGGAAGCGCCGTTCCAGGTGGATAATGCTTGGGGAATCCTTGCGAATATTGGACGCACCTTCGTGCAGAATGAATGGGTAGAGAAAGACCTGTACACGAACAACTGGGAGATTTCGAAGGGCGAAGTGGCTTCCGGCAAAGCGGCGATGTACTTCCTGGGCAACTGGGTAATCCCGCAGGTGATCGGCGCAGGAGCAGCTTCGGAGGATATCGGCTTCTTCCCGCTCCCGTATGATAATAGCGGCAAGTACAACGCACCGCTCGGTTCGGATTATTTCATCGCCGTCAGCAAAGACAGCAAGAACAAAGAGCTTGCCACGGCTTGGGTCGATTTCTTCGTGAAGGAATCCGGCTATGTGGAAGATTCCGGCTTCATGCCGATCATCAAGTCGGCAGAGTCCTCCATATCGCAGCTCGCCGAATTCCAATCGTTCAATCCGACGTTGATCGAGAGTGAAGCGACCGATCCGAAGTTTAACGAGATCGCGAACAAGGCACAAATCGGTATCGGTACCGGCGATTATGTTCAAGAATATATTGTGGCAGACGATCTGCAGGCTGCGTTCGACAAGCTGAATGCGAAGTGGAAGGAAGCCAAAACCGCACTGGGCTATTAATCTGGAGGAACCAACAGGTTCAGCCGTAGTGCTGCTCGAGCGGCCTTATCCTGAGGTGATCAGGATAAGGCCGCTTCGTTACGAGTATAGATGGATTGAAGGAGAGCGGATATATGAAGAGGATATTGTTGCTGGGCGATTCCATCCGGGAGGGATATGAGCCTTATGTTAGAGAAAGGCTGGCGGGCCTTGCAGAAGTCGTGGCACCGGCGGAGAACGGGCGCTTCTCGTTTTATACGCTGTGAAGGCGCTTGTGCCGATGGGCATTACGATTCATGATCTGAATGCCAGGGTCAAAGAGGATCTGAGCGGTTATTTGTCGGATGACCGCCTTCACTTGAATCAGGAAGGATACCGGATGTGCGCCGACCCGGTGGTGGAGATGCTCGGTCGCTATCTGTGACGTTTGGGCCAGGCCAATGAGCCTTAAGGCGCGAATCTATGGAATCTTTACCAAAAATGGCATAAGTCTATTATAGGTTCTAACAAATTTGTTACATCCTACTTGCGTTATGACGATATTATAGAATAATATGAAGGGGCGCGGCTTTCATAGAGGGGACCCGCGCTTTTTTGCTATCTAACTTGCCTGGACACCTTCTTATCGGAAGCCCCCCCTGTAAGAGAGTGTTATGACGCGGAAGGCCGGCATGCCTTAAGGGTCTACAGGCTTGGGATGCGCATTTTCATATTTTCCATGTATAATAGAAGAAATCATTCAAATAGGAGCTAGGAAATGAAAAAGCTAGGAAGAAACGATCTATGTCACTGCGGAAGCGGGAAAAAGTACAAAAGATGTTGTCTTGAAAGAGATGAACGCACGGTATACGGTAAAGTCATCCAGTTCCCTGGTGCGAGAGCAGCAGAGCCTAAGCTACAGGTCGATCAATTGCGGCAGATGATTAACGACAAGCTGGGATGGATGGACTGGAACGCTGATGAGCATCGTGAGCTTGCAGAGTCTGTGTTTCCTCAAATCTGCCGGGATTACGAATTGCAGGATGATCAGCAGCTGTTTCAAGTGTTCAGCCTTCTGATGGTCTGGAACAGCTTCTCCCGGGAAGCCAATCCGAAGTACCGCAAACAGGGCGGATATGCAAGTGCGTTAGAATATATAGTAACTTCATCGCTTAACATTTCAACAACGAAGTCTGATATCGCGAAGAAGCATGAGGTTTCCGTTGCTACATTGACCCGCAATAGCGGTCAGATTCAAGATTTCATGGATGGCGTAGCTGCATCCGGCGACGACGCGAACGTCGAGGATGAGGAATCCGATAGCGAAGTGGACAAGGACTTGTCCTTGGGACGCTAGCACTGCCAAAGTGAGGCTCCATAGTATGAGTGCGGCATTTGCGCATTCGGTTTCATAGCTGTGACCGCTCCCAAACGGAGCGGTCATTTTGCGTTAATCACCCAGTCGAATTCAAAGATGTTTATACAAGTTAATCCTATGTGGTGGATTAATCAGTTTGTGATATGATTTAAAAGAGAAACGGTATTCAACGACAATAAGTTGGAGGTTGTGGCTATGACAAAGGATAAACAATTAACCAAACTTATTAGGCTGACTGGCGAAAGAGCAAGACTTGAGGCCAAAGTAAACGAATCTTATGTTGTATATAAAGATGATTTTGGCAAACTGGTAAGGGAGTATTCTAATGGGGAGAAGGAATATGTCTCGGGAAAAGACAGTTGAACCAACAACGATGTTTGTTTTTGCCGGAAACAACGGGAGTGGGAAGAGTACGATTCGTAATCTCATCATCGACCGAATTGGGGTGAGTGTAAATATTGATCCCGATGCACTGGCTAGGCGTCTGAGCCCGGAGCAACCTGAATCAGCCCGCGTTTCAGCAGGAAAAGAGGCAATAAAATTAGCTCGAGAATGCCTACAATTTCAACGGGATTTCTCCATAGAAACGACGCTCTCGGGTGGGTACGCCATTAGGCTTATGAAGGAAGCAAAAGCAAATGGTTTCCAGGTCACCATGTTTTATGTAGGCCTTGGTGATCCAAATCTTAATGTTGAACGAGTAGCCGGCAGAGTTCGTAATGGGGGTCACCACATCCCTGCCAAATATATCATGCATCGGCATCTTTCTTCTATGCAAAATCTTCTCCAATACTTGGGCCTGGTTGATCATCTACTAGTGATAGATAATAGCGCACTAAGTGGAGAAATTGTTCTGGAAGCAGAATTCGGAATAATTAAGCATAGGGAAATTAATTTGCCGAATTGGGTTTTACCTATCGTTAATCAACTGAAAGCGTTGGAAAATTAAATCAAAAAAATTGTACTAAACAAATACCATACGCTCAAGCCGCTCCCATTCAAACGGAGCGGTCATTTTGCGTTAATCCATAAACCGGCGTTTCCGTAAGGCTGCTATCCGGAGTTAGGCTGAAGCTTTGCGTGAACCCGTCAGCAGCCAGCCCAATGAAATGCCGTATAACAGATGACCGGCCAGCCAGAATAGGAGGGCAGCGAGGACAGTTAATTCCGGCGTACGGTTCGACAAAACGGTAGTCGGATACAGGAGAAGTCCTACGGCCAGACAGACCAAGGAAACCCAAGACAAACTTCGCCCCCGAGGCCAGTTCTTTGATTTCAGAAAGATGGCTAGAAGAATGCTCAGCAGGACGGAGATGACGAGGTGCAGCGCAAACTCGATCAGTTCAGGAAGCTTCAGCTCCTTCAGAACGGGCACGTAATCGACGTTCAGGAGCAGCGTATAGACCTTCAGCGTGGTGATATGCTCGATGATCTTGAGGAACAGCCCAAGAAGAATGCCCGCCGTGATGCCTGCCCAGACCGATCCGTTCAACCTGAATATACTCCACATGAACGACGCCCCCTTTTTTTTGTTCATTGTATAATACCTGTCGATCCGATGTGAAACGAATATTCGCAGTACAACATGGAACGAATTGAGCGAGTACGAGGGCAGGCGGATAAAGGTGAATCCCCCATTCCGCTCTTCCTGAAGCCGCCTGGCGAGGTGAGGAAGAGCTGGCTCTCCTCCGGCGAAGAAAGCAAACCTTGAAGGCTGCCGGCAGCTCAGCTATGCAAGAGCCATCGGCTTAACGTGCAACCCAGTCTTGTTTAGAAATTGTATAGTTCGGTCCTATATTCTAGTTCTATAGACTTATACAGCTGGAGTGATAGGATGACAGACGAGTATTTTGACGAGATGCGCAAGTTCGGCCACGAGGATGAGATGAGGTACCGGATATTGATGCGAGGGGTAAAGAACCTGCTGGAACAGAGAAAACGTGAAAAGTCCAAGCTGTTCAAAGTACTCCCGCATCGCCAAAGGAAAAAAGACCTGCGTGTAGGTAAATGGTCATGATGTATCGATAACGGAGCAGTTGTGAGCAATGGCAGACAATCCATGTTTTAGACTTATTCCAAATACAGTGACTGCCCTGATGGCTAGGGCGGTCTTTCTTTGTGTCGGCAAGTTTCCAGAACGCACGTTGTCGGTTGTTGTTTTCAAAAATGATCGATGAGTTAAAGCCGATACACTTATTCAGTCTCTCCGCCGTTCCGGCTGCCCTCATGTCTTGGTTTGCAAAGACCTGTTTTAGATAATAGCACCATACTGCGAGAATAGCCCAAATAAAAAAAGCCGGCTCCTCCCGCTTGAATGCGGAAGGGAGCCGGCTTAATTACATGTATGCTACACTGGTGCAAGTTCAGGGGCGGGTGGCGTAGTTGGTTGTTTTGGTTCCGCTGGTTCTTGCTTGACGGCTGAAGGCCTGCGCATGCCTTTTCCGCGCGGGACGCACATCGGGGTCCCGTACAACGGATCCGGAATAATCTCGCACGGCAGTTGGAACACGGTTTGCATCAGCTCGGAATTAATGATTTCTCCCGGTGCGCCCTTGGCCTTGATGCTTCCGTCGCGAATGGCGACGATATGATCGGCATAGCGGCAGGCCAGATTGATATCATGCAGCACCATGACAATGGTCCGTTGCTCTTGAACATTTAATTCATACAGCAGATCGAGCACTTCGATCTGGTGGGTTAAATCCAGATAGGTGGTCGGTTCATCAAGCAAAATGAGCGGCGTCTCTTGTGCCAGCGTCATCGCGATCCAAGCCCGCTGGCGTTGGCCGCCGGATAACGAGTCAACCGTACGGTCAGCCAGTTCAGTCAAACCTGTGGATGCCAGCGCCGCCGCGACGGCTTCCTCATCCTCGCGCGACCATTGACGAAGCCAGCTCTGGTACGGATAGCGTCCTTGCTTTACCAGCTGCATCACTGTCAATCCTTCCGGGGCGGTAGGTCCCTGAGGCAAAATTGCGAGCTTACGCGCCACGTCCTTCGTGGACAAGCTTGCGATATCGGCTCCATTCAGTACAACCGAGCCACGCTGCGGTTTCAGCAGCCTGGCCATGGAGCGCAGCAAAGTGGACTTGCCGCAGCCGTTGCTGCCGATAAATACGGTGATTTTACCTATTGGCACGGTTAAATCCAGATTTTCGAATATAAAGTCTCCCCCATAGGACAGACCCAATCCCTTTGCTTCCAGCGTATTCATGACGCCAGCTCCTTTCGGTTCTAGAATCGATTGCGGTTACGATACAGCAAGTAGAGGAAGAACGGCGCGCCGATCGCGGCGGTGAATACACCTGCCGGCACGTCTCGCGGCAGAAATGCCGTCCGTGCTACCAGGTCGGCGACAAGCAGTAGAATCGCACCGATCAGGGCGCTGACCGGCAGTACGCTTCCGAAGTTGGGGCCTACCAGCCTGCGGGCCATATGGGGTGCCATCAGTCCGATGAAGGCGATGGCGCCGCCGATCGAGATGGCAGCTCCGGCCAGAGCTACACTGAGTCCGATTAGGATCAGACGCTGCTTCTGAACCTGCGCGCCTGTGCTGCTGGCAACGTCGTCTCCTAAGGCTTGAATGTTCACATTGCGGGCCTGCAGCCAGGTAAGCGGTAGAAGTACGGCTACCCAAGGCAGCAGGGTCATAACGTCCTTATCCCAGGACATACCGTAAATGCTGCCTGCCATAAAAGTAAGGGAGCGGTCAGCCAGTTGCAGCGGTCCGGATATGATCAGCATGTAGGAGATCGATTTGATGGCAGCCGATACTCCGATCCCGATTAGGACGAGCCGCAGCGGCGATACGCCATTTTTCCAGGCGAGCACGTACAATAGACCGGTAATGAAAAAGGCACCAAGGATGGCGAATAGCGGCATCCAATGGATCGATACGGTGCCCGTAAATATGAAGATGAAGAGAACCGCCCCAAGCGATGCTCCCTCCGTTATGCCGATGACATCGGGGGAGGCCAGGGGATTGCGGATGACGCCCTGCAGAATAGCCCCCGCCACCGCGAGAGCGGCGCCGATCAGCACGGCGATAATAATTCGAGGCAGCCTTAGCTGCATGACGATGACCTGCTCCATGGGCGGAGCATCGCCGAACAATGCCTTTATGACATGAAGCGGCGAAACAAACTGGCTTCCCGTTCCTGTGCTAATAATCATGGCGGCGATGCAAAGCACGAATAGGATCAGGCATACCCATAGTGTTCTTCTCTCCAGCATAAACGATACTTTCGCGTTCCTGGAGCGGAATATGCGGTGTTTACTCATTGTGCTCGTCTTCCTTTCCTGGCTATGTACACGAAGAACGGCACGCCGATGATTGCGGTCATCACGCCAACCGGGACTTCCTTCGGCATGGCAATATATCGGGAACCGAGATCGGCCGTCACCAGCAGAAGTGCGCCCAGCACCGCGCTGTAAGGCAGAATCCAGCGATAATCATTTCCTATTAAATACCGAACGATATGCGGGATGATGATTCCGACGAATGCGATGGGTCCAGCAGCGGCAACGGAACCTCCAGCCAGCAATATAACGGCCGCTGCCGCTAACAGCTTAATGAGGGCTGTTTTTTGCCCAAGGCTCTGGGCGATGTCGTCACCCATGGAGAGGGCGTTCAGATGACGGCCCAGCAGGAGTGCAGCCAGCATGCCAACGGTCATGTACGGCCACACGGCTGCGAGTTGGTTCAAATCGCGTCCGGCTACCGAACCGACCAGCCATACCAGCACCTGGTCGAACATTTTGCCATCGGAGAGCATCAATCCCTGCGTCAGGGAATGGAAGAAGGCGGCTATGGAGGCACCCGCGAGGGTGATTTTTACCGGCGTCATGCCGTCCCTGCCGATGCTGCCCAGGAAAAACACAATACCGCCGCTTACCGCGGCTCCGATCAGCGCGACCCAGGTTAGGGATTGGAGTCCGCTGATGCCCAGCCAACCCGCCGACATAATAATGAAGAAGGCCGCACCGGAGTTTACGCCCAGCGTGCTGGGCGATGCAATCGGATTGCGCGTGATGACTTGCATGAGCGCACCCGCAACAGCGAGGGATGCTCCTACGGCAAGCGCAATGAGCGCCCGGGGCAGTCTTGCTGTGAGAATGATCAGATGCTCGTTGCTCCCGTTGAAGTGAGTGAACGATTCCCATACCTGATGAAGAGGTATGTTCGTTACTCCAAATGCGATGCTGCCCATGACGGCAGCAGCCAGCGCCAATAGCGATATGAATAGTCCGAATACGCGCATATATACTCACTTTCTTAAGTCCATGAATAATTAAGTTCATATGAATTTTAGGTGAAGGGACCCCATCTGTCAATGAGCTTGATAATCATTCTCATAAATATCTTGATATTTTTCATGAAACCCTTTATAGTTTTGAATCAGTGATTGATAATGATTTTCAAGTAGAGGGATATGACACAAGGGGGATTTAGATAGGAATGGGAAAAAAAGTGGCACATAAACCAACGAGAGGCCTCAAGTTTAGCTTGCTGGCTCTGATCATGATCGTGATTCTTGCCGGGTGCGGAGCAAGCCCCGCAAAAGAAAATGCAAACAACGGGGGCAGCGACACAACGAATACCGCAGAGGGCAACAGCGGCGCTGCAGCCGGCGGCGAATCGTATGAAGTTACGCATGCCATGGGGACGGAGACGATCAAGGGAACGCCTCAAAAGGTTGTCGTCCTTACGAACGAAGGAACCGAGGCGCTTCTCGCATTGGGCGTGAAGCCTGTGGGTGCCGTTAGATCCTGGACAGGCGACCCATGGTATCCGCATATTAAAGACCAGATGGAAGGCGTTACCGTTGTCGGGGAAGAGAGCCAGCCGAACATCGAGCTGATCGCCGGCCTGCAGCCGGACCTGATTATCGGCAACAAGATGCGTCAGGAGAAAGTATACGAGCAATTGAAGGCGATCGCGCCGACTGTTTTTGCTGAGGATCTTCGCGGCGAGTGGCAGAACAATTTTGAGCTGTATGCCAAAGCGCTGAGCAAGGTATCCGAAGGCGAAGAGCTATTGGCTGCATACGACAAGCGGATTCAGGATTTCAAAGAGAAGGCTGGAAGCAAGCTGGATGAGACCGTCTCCGTGGTCCGTTTCATGGCTGGCAAGACGCGCGTGTACCATACCAATACCTTCTCGGGCGTTATTTTCGATAAAATCGGCATTGCCCGCAACGATATGACCAAGAACGCCAAGGACGATTTCGTTGACGAGATCACGAAGGAGCGTTTACCTGAGGTAGAAGCAGACAGACTGTTCTACTTCACTTATGAAACCGGGGATGGCGGAGCCAACCAAACCGAGCAGGAATGGATCAACGATCCGCTGTGGAAAAACCTGAACGTCGTCAAGAACGGCCAGGCCCACAAAGTGGATGATGCCATCTGGAATACAGCAGGCGGCATCCTGGCAGCGAATCTGATGATTGACCAGCTTCAGGAGTTTTACGGCATTCAGTAATGAATGAAGACGAATGCAGCAGGCTAGTATTGTCGTATAGCGGATGATGCTAGGAAAAAGCAAAAAAAGGAGGCATCCCTCAAGATCTAAGATCTTTTGGAATGCCTCCTTTTTTGTATCGCAGCGTGGATAGTATCGCAGCGTGGATAGTATCGCCGCGTAGGCAGTATCGCTGCGTCGGCAGCAAAGCAGCGTCGCTAGCGACGCGCGTAGGTAGTACCACTACGTTGGCAATCACAGCCTAGCCAACATCGTCGCATTGCAGCGTGGTCAGCACAGCCAACATCGCCGACCGCATAACAGCGTCGGCAGCATCGCCGCTATGCTGCGTGGCCAGTATCGCTGCGTGTGCAGCACCACCGCCTCACCGCTTATGTAGCTACGTGCACACCACTCACCGGCACAGCTTTGTGAGCTCCGTTCTTCGTACCGCTTCCCCCTGACCTGTTAACGGACACCAGTTCCCTTATTTTCCTGATTCGGGCCCAATTCTTAAATCTAACGGACACAGGATCCCTTATTACCGCAATAAGGTGCCTATTTGCCATCATATTCTAGAAATAACGTATCTGGGGTCCGTTAGCACTCGAAAATTACGCCTTTTCAGCTAAATAACGTATCCTCAGTCCGTTTGCCTCGAGTAAGTCTCACTAAGACTAGTAGCCGCATCAAGATCAGTAATAACACCATGCCCAGCAGTACCACCAAGCCCAGCAGTACCACCAAGCCCAGCAGTAGCTCCAATACAGCAGTAGCAACAATACCAGCAGTAGCTCCAATAATAGCAGGCAGCACCAAGCCCAGCAGTAGCACCAATACAGCAGTAGCACCAATACAGAGTAGCATCAATACCAGCAGTAGCACTAAGACCAGCAGTAGCCTAGAAGTAGCATCAATCCCAGTAGTTAGCACCAAGGCCACCTGTTAACGGACACCAGTTCCCTTATTTGCCTGATTCGCCTCCGATTCCTAAACTTAACGGACACAGGATCCCTTATTACCTCAATAAGGTGCCTATTTGTCATCATATTCTATGAATAACGTATCTGGTGTCCGTTAGCTCTCGAAAATTACGCCTTTTCAGTTAAATAACGTATCCTCAGTCCGCTTGCCCCCCGAGCAGTAGCACCAAGATAAGTAGTCACACCAAGTTCAGGGGGAGCACCAATCCCAGCAGTAGCTCCAATACAGCAGTAGCCCCAATACAGCAGTAGCATCAATACCAGCAGTAGCATCAATACCAGCAGTAGCACCAAGATCAGCAGTAGCCTCAATACCTGCAGTTAGTAACAAGGCCACCTGTTAACGGACACCAGATCCCTTATTTGCCTGATTTGGTCCCGATTCTTAAATCTAACGGACACAGGATCCCTTATTACCGCAATAAGGTGCCTATTTGCCATCATATTCTAGAAATAACGTATCTGGGGTCCGTTAGCACTCGAAAATTACGCCTTTTCAGCTAAATAACGTATCCTCAGTCCGTTTGCCTCGAGCAAGTCGCACTAAAACTAGTAGTCGCATCAAGACCAGTACCACCAAGCCCAGCAGTACCACCAAGCCCAGCAGTAGTTCCAATACAGCAGTAGCAACAATACCAGCAGTAGCTCCAATAATAGCAGGCAGCACCAAGCCCAGCAGTAGCACCAATACAGCAGTAGCACCAATACAGCAGTAGCACCAATCCCAGCAGTAGCACCAAATACCAGCAGTAGCATCAATACCAGCAGTAGCACCAAGATCAGCAGTAGCATCAAGCCCAGCAGTCGTACCAAAACCAGTTAGTAGCACCAAGATCAGCAGTAGCACCAAGATCAGCAGTAGCACCAATCCCAGCAGTAGCACCAATACCAGCAGTAGCACCAAGATTAGCAGTCGCGCCAAGCCCAGCAGTAGCATCAATACCAGAAGTAGCACCAAGATCAGGAGTAGCCTAGAAGTAGCCTTAACGGACACCAGATCCCTTATTTGCCTGATTTGGTCCCGATTCTTAAATCTAACGGACACAGGATCTCTTATTACCGCAAAAAGGTGCCTATTTACCATCATATTCTAGAAATAGCGTATCTGGTGTCCGTGAGCTCTCGAAAATTGCGCCTTTTCAGCTAAATAACGTATCCTCAGTCCGCTTGCCCTCGAGCAGTAGCATCAATACCAGCAGTAGCACCAATCCCAGTAGCATCAATCCCAGTAGCATCAATCCCAGTCGCACCAATCCCAGCAGTCGCACCAATCCCAGCAGTCGCACCAAGCCCAGCAGTAGCACCAATCCCAGCAGCAGCTACATACTCTGTGTTCACCCAGTTTCTACCTCTAAACCATAGCTACTCTGAGTTACCCGGTCCCTACATCGATCATAATCGACAGCCATCCACGCATACCCCCGGGAACCGAACCACCCATGTTCTCCCTGAAATAACGCTTTTGCTTCACTTCACCTTGTTACGAAATCTTCACCACGATTTCCGCTCCGGCAACATAGGTCATTGCTTTCATGTAATCCGGGTCTTGGGCGCGTTGTTCCATCTCCTCGGGCGTCAGGTCCTCCATTCGCGTCTGAATCCACCATAAGTTGCCGAACGGGTCCCGTACCCGTCCCACCCGGTCGCCGAAGAACAAACTCGTTGGCTCCGTCACCGAGACGGCTCCTGCGGTGAGCGCTTGCTGGTAAGCAGCATCGCAATCCTCAACATATAAGCGGAGGTACGCCGGGCTATCCGGCCATTCCGGCTTCGCGTCAAACATCATGACGACGGCATCCCCGATTCGCACCTCGGCATGGCCGATGACACCATCGCCAACATAGACGCGGGCTAACTCTTCGGCTTGAAAAGCCTGCTCCAGGAATTCAATCAGCGCTGCGGAGTTTCTTGAGATAATCCATGGTGTCACGGAGGTGTAGCCATCCGGAATGGGGTTAACCGCTTTTGATGGGTTCGTCATAAAAAAACTCGCTCCTTTAAACTTCATTTTTTTGAATAACGTTTATGTACTCATTATGTAGGGGAATACATGACAACCAAGTGTCAGTGTTTCTGAAACAAGTGCCGGTTAGCCGGCGTTTTTTATTCGCGAAAGACCTCTGCCACCGTACAACATCATGATCCACCGATCACGGAAGATTTCGCTCGTGGGGTTCTGTCCGCGAACCGTTAACGTTTGACAGCATCTACAAACCTATGTACAGTATTAGACAAAAGAATAGGAAGTCCACTAGGGGAGCCGTTAGCGGCTGAGACAAGAGCGTATCTTGGACCCTTTGAACCTGATCTAGTTCGTACTAGCGTAGGAAAGTGGAGCCTTCGTATATAAGGTCTTGGTGCGTTTTTGGCGCACTCGGGCTTGTTGACGAAGCCGCTCCAGTTTTCGGGGCGGCTTTTTAGCGTTGCCTGGAAAGTCGTGTCTTATGGACTTCCTGCTCTTCAATATGTTGGAGGTGGGGACAAAAATGAGTTTTACGCAAGAGCTCCGTCAGCAGGCGGGAGGCATTTTTCAAGCAATCTTCGATCATCCCTTTGTAAAAGGCATTGCCGAGGGAAAACTGGCGCGGGAACAACTGATCCACTATGTGAAGCAGGATTTTGAGTATTTGAACGCCTACATGCGAATTTACGGCATCGCCATATCCAAATCGACCAGCCGGGAAGAGATCGCGACCTTTAACGAACAAATCTCATTCATCCTGCATAGCGAGGTGCATCCGCATCAGAATTTTTGCGCAGCCGCCGGGGTGACTTACGAAGAGCTTCAAGGCTATCCGCTGGCTCCGTCCGCTCATCACTATATCCGTCATATGCTTACAGTGGCGCATGAGGGCAGTCTGGGCGAGATTATGGCCGTACTGCTGCCTTGCCCGTGGACCTACCTGGAGATTGGCCGCAAGCTGCTGGATGAAGTGAAGCCGGATGAATCCCATCCGTTCTACGACTGGATTTATTTCTACGGCAACCGGGGGGAAGACGCGACAGCCAAGTTCTGCAGCCGTGTCGATGAATGGGCGGAGCGTGCGACGGCAGCCGAGCGAGAACGGATGAAGGAGCATTTTATGCTGAGCTGCCAGCTGGAGTATATGTTTTGGGATATGGCTTATAAGCAGGAGGAATGGCCGGTGCCGCTGCAGGCTGCGGTGCTGTAAGGAGACCTAACTAGCTCATAAATTCCAATATAGCGAAGAGAGGCTGATTCATATGCATACATGGGAAAATGAAGTTTCGGCGCTTTTAACAAAGGTACGGCAGACGAGCCCCCTCGTTCACAACATGACGAACGTGGTGGTTACGAATTTTACGGCTAACGGCTTGTACGCGCTGGGCGCGTCGCCGGTCATGGCTTACGCGCCGGAGGAAGTGGCGGATATGGCCGCCATCGCAGGCGCGCTCGTATTGAACATCGGCACGCTGAACCGCGAGCTTGTGGATGCGATGATCATAGCCGGACAATCGGCGAACGCACACGGCGTGCCGGTCCTGCTGGACCCGGTCGGTGCGGGAGCGACCCGTTTTCGGACGGAGTCGGCACTGCGGATTCTAAGCGAAGTGAAGGTATCGCTCGTGCGCGGGAATGCGGCTGAAGTCGCTCACCTTGTCGGGGAGGCCCGCGAGATCAAAGGCGTAGACGCTGGCAACAGCACGGGCAGTGATCATGCCGAGCTGGCCGTGCGGGCTGCGCGCGAAGTAGGCACGATCGTGGCCATTACCGGTGAAGAGGACGTGATTACCGATGGAATCGAAGTACGTATCATTACCGGCGGGGATGCTCTGCTCACGAAGGTGACCGGCGCAGGGTGCCTGCTGACCTCGGTGCTGGGTGCCTTTGCCGCAGTGGAAGCAAACCTGCTGCTTGCCGGTACGGCGGGCCTGGCCTTCTACGGGGCCGCGGCGGCGAGAGCTGCAGAGCGAACCGCGGACCAGGGACCGGGAAGCTTCCAGATTGCTTTCCTGGATGAGCTGGCAAAGCTTCATCCGGGCTCGCTGGAGGGCTATGCCGCTGTTCGGGAAGCGGAAGCGTCCACTGCAGGTGGCGCACGATGAGCAGCAAGTCTCACGTTCCTCGGGCACTGACGATTGCGGGGTCTGACAGCGGCGGCGGTGCCGGCATTCAGGCTGATCTGAAAACCTTCCAGGAGCTCGGCGTATACGGCATGTCAGCGATTACGGCGATCACGGTGCAGAACACATTGGGGGTTCACGGCGTTTATCCGCTGCCTCCCGAAGCAGCTGCGGAGCAGATTGAAGCGGTTGGCTCGGACCTCGGAGTCGATGCATTGAAGACAGGCATGCTGTTCAATGCCGAGATCATTCGCCTGGCTGCTGACCGGATCCGGGCATTCGGCTGGGAGAAGGTCGTTGTGGATCCCGTGATGATCGCCAAGGGCGGAGCAGAGCTGCTGCAAAGCGAAGCAGTGCAGGCTTTAAGAGAGGATTTGCTGCCGCTGGCGTTAATTGTCACCCCCAATATACCGGAGGCCGAAGTATTGGCGGGGATGCGTATCCGCACGAAGGAAGATCGGAAGGAAGCGGCGAGACGTATCCAGGATCTGGGGCCCAAGATCGTTGTGATCAAAGGCGGTCATGACGAGGGAATGACCCGCGGCGGTGAAGTTGCGGATCACGAAAGAGACAGGGGATCAGCTATGGCGGCGGGTACCCAGCAGGAAGAGTTGTCTCAGTCCGAAAGTACGTATCGCCAAACAAGAACCGCCAGCCATAACGGGGAGTTTTATGAGGGACGCTCCCCCATGATCAAGAACGATGACAGATTCGGTAATCCCGACAGTCCTCCAGTCATGGACCTCGTATACGATGGTATCGCCTTTACAGAATTATATGGACAAAGAATTCATACCGTTCATACGCATGGTACCGGCTGTACTTTCTCTGCCGCGATTACCGCAGGCCTGGCCAAAGGCTTGAGCGCATTCGATGCCATTCAGAACGGGCGCATATTCATCCAGGCGGCCATTGAGGACGGCTTAAACCTGGGACAGGGACACGGCCCAACGAATCATTGGGCGTATCGTCGCCGCCATCAGGAGGTGCTGCGATGACGGGCAGAGTGACACCCGAGATGATGAGGCAGCATCTACGGATGTACCTCGTACTTGGCAGCGTGAATTGCATCGTCGAGCCAAGCCGGGTCGTGCAGGATGCATTGGCCGGCGGCACGACCATGGTCCAGTTCCGCGAGAAGGGACAGGGCGCACTTGTTGGCGAGCCGATGATCCGGCTGGCTCGCCGGATCCAGGATCAGTGCCGCCAAGCGGGCGTACCCTTCATCGTCAATGATGATGTGGAGCTGGCACTGAAGCTGAACGCCGACGGCGTGCACATCGGCCAGGATGATGAATCTGCGGCTTCGGTACGTGAGCGGATCGGCAATCGGATACTGGGCGTCTCGGCCCATTCTGTTGAGGAAGCCAGGCGCGCCATTCTCCACGGCGCCGATTATCTTGGTATCGGCCCGATCTATCCGACCCGCTCGAAGGATGATGCCAAGGCTGCGCAAGGCCCAGCGATCCTTCGAGAAATGCGCGAAGCTGGCATCCACCTGCCGATTGTTGGGATTGGCGGGATTACCGTGGAGCGCGTGGAGGAAGTGATGGGGGCGGGTGCGGATGGCGTCGCCGTGATATCCGCCGTGACGGGAGCGGAGTCGGCGCGAGAGGCTGTGGAGGCTTTTATAGGAAAGATACGCTGTGCAACCGAATGAATTTTTTAAAATGTAAGAGGGTCATGATAAGGATCATGAACAAGAGTGTCGAATTTCTTCGGCACTCTTTTTTTGTTTACGTCAGATTTTATATTACTGTATATGTTCAGCTTATCCCTCAACATGCCATTCTTTGGGTCCATTCTCGCGTTCCATACCAGATCAGATTGCCATAGCGACCCGGATATGATATACGTAGGACAATGTACCTGCTCCACGAATAGTGAGCTCTCCAAATAAGTTGAATAGGAGATCGGAATGAATAATAGGCAAAAAGAGATTTTTCGTAATTTATTAATGGAACCGAACCGGCTGTGGCTCGTTCAGGATCTGGCGGATCAGACCGAGTGCTCGGAGAAGACGATCCGAAACGATCTGAAGGTGATTGAAGAATATATAGTTCAGCACTCCAGTGGCCATCTGGTGAAAAGGCCGGGACTTGGCGTTTATCTGGAGATCGGAGAAGCGGATCAGGCTGATTTATTCCACCGCTTGTATTCCAACGAGCGTACCACCGAGGATGAATCCGACGAGGAAAGGGTGCTGCACCTGGCCTATCGGCTCTTGATGAACGCGAAGCCCGTAACCCTGCAGAACCTGGCTTCGCCGTTTTACGTGAACAAGGCAATTATCCGTCGGGATATGGAAAAGATTGGGGACTGGCTGCGCAGCTTTGATCTGAGCTTAATGACGAAACAGCGTGTAGGTTTCATGATTGAGGGCACGGAGAAGAACAAACGGATGGCGCTGGCGCGGTTGAACCAACTGATCAACCGTCCGGAGTTGACGGGACAGATGATGCGTAATCAGTATGAACCGCATGAGATTGCAACCGTATACAATGAGTTGAAGGCGTTGCAAAAGCAGCATCAGCTCCGCTTTACCGATGAAACCTTTGAAAGCCTGATGCTGCATATTCTGCTCATGGTCAAACGGACCAAGCTGGGACAGCCGATTTCGCTCTCCGAGCAGGACATGGCCTTTTTGGAGAACAAAGCGGAATTTGAATGGGCGATAGACTTTTTGAGGCAGCTGCAAAAGCTGTTCGCTGTACCTTTTTCCAAGGAAGAAACCGCATATCTAACCCTGCACCTGCTTGGAGGGAAGTTCCGATACACGCAGGAGGACGGAGGCGCTGGGCGGAGCGATCTGGCAGACAGCCACCCTCTGCTGCCCCAATTGGTTGAACAACTGATTCGGCGGATGTCGGAGCTGAATATGATCCCTTTTTCCAAGGACCAGGTATTATTGAACGGGTTGAAAGTGCATTTGTACACGACCATGAACCGTCTCCATTACGGTCTGGCTGTGTCCAATCCAATGCTGGCTGAGATCAAAAAGATGTATCCCTATATGTTCGATCGGGTCATCATGGCACTGGAAGAGGTAGGGGGAGCGCTCCATCTGCACTTTCCCGAAGAGGAAGCCGCATATTTGACGCTGCACTTTCAGGCGTCTGTGGAACGGCTTCACCAGAATGAAAGCCACCCTCAGAAGGTCATTATTGTGTGTCATATGGGCGTTGGGATGTCCCAATTGCTTCTCGCGAAGGTGGAACGGAGATTCCCGTCCGTGCATGTGGAGGCAACGATGTCGAGAGCGGAAGTGCAGGATTATCTGGCTGCTCATGAGGTGGATCTTGTCATTACGACCGTTGATCTGCCCGAGCTAAAATCACCACATATCCTTGTTTCCCCTTTGCTCGAGGCCAGTGACGAGCGGAAGCTGGAGCAAGCGATCCGGCGGATCGATGAGCCGGACAGCAGGACGGCTGAGGAATCGGTCTTTTTGAAATATACAACTCCTTTTCTGGTCTTTCCTCGGCAGGAGGTAAAGCGTCCAGAACAGTTAATCGCCAAGTTTGCGCAAATGCTGGAGGACAAAGGGTATGTCGAGGCAGGGTATACGGAAAGTGTGCTGGATCGTGAGCATATGTCTGCTACGACGATTGGGGGTGGCATTGCCATCCCTCATGGCAGCGCGGAGCGGGTTAAACAGTCCTGCATCGTTGTTGTGACTTTGAAGCAGCCGATTCCCTGGGGAACCGAGAAGGTAGAGCTTGTGTTCTTGCTTGCGATTAAACATGATGAGCTGAAAGAGATGCGGCAGCTATTCAGAGAATTGTCGCTGATCAGTGAGCAGCCGGCTTTGGTCAGTGCGTTGACTAAGGAGACGGATGTGATGCGATTGCTGAGTACGTTGAAAGGGTAACATTCGTATTAGAAACCGTGAAGATGAAGCAGGACGGTATACGTCCTGCTTTTTACATTTTTTTGGGATCCTTACAAAGTAATTGGAATAAGCATCGCAGCATAGGCTCCGCTATGTGGGGATATTTTATTGCGAAATAAACCTGTTTTTCCGGAAGTTCCGGTAAAAAGTTCATCCGATAACAGCGTTTTCAGCGTGTACACTATAAATGTAAGCGGGAACATGACAGCAAAGGAGAATGACGATCATGAAATTATTAGCGATTACTTCATGTCCTAACGGAATTGCACATACGTATATGGCCGCTGAGAATCTGCAGAAGGCAGGCGCTAAGCTTGGCGTTGAGTTGAAGGTTGAGACCCAAGGTTCCATTGGCGTGGAGAACCAATTCACGGAGCAGGATATCCGCGAAGCCGATGGCATTATTATCGCGGCGGATAAGACGGTGGTAAAGGACCGGTTTGTGGGTAAAAAACTGCTTGTCGTTGGTGTGCAGGATGGTATCCGTCGTCCAGAAGAGCTGATCCAACGGATGATGAAAGGGGATGTGCCTGTCTATCAAGCACAGTCCAAGTCTGCTGCTGAAGATATGACAGGAGAGAACAAACCTAAACAAAATCCGGTCTACCGTCACTTGATGAACGGCGTATCCTATATGGTACCGTTTATCGTAATCGGTGGACTGCTCATTGCAATCGCACTGACGATGGGCGGCGTAAAGACGCCGGGTGGGCTGGTTATACCGGAAGGTTCGATCTGGAAAACGATTGAGAGTATCGGCGCGGCTGCGTTTACCTTCATGGTTCCGATCCTTGCAGGTTTTATCGCCATGAGTATTGCGGACAGGCCGGGTCTTGCACCAGGTATGGTCGGCGGGTTCATTGCTGCCAACGGCAGCTTTTATGGAAGTGAAGCGGGAGCTGGATTTATCGGGGGGATTATTGCCGGTTTCCTGGCGGGTTATGTTGCACTTGCTATTAAAAGGATCAAGGTTCCTCGCTCGCTGCAGCCGATTATGCCCATTATCGTTATCCCTGTACTGGCTTCACTAGTTGTAGGGTTAATCTTCGTCTTTGTGATTGGTGCTCCCGTTGCGGATCTGTTTGAAGCGTTAACCGTCTGGCTAGCAGGAATGCAAGGTACAAGTTCGATTCTGCTCGCGCTTATTCTGGGCGCGATGATTTCATTTGACATGGGGGGTCCCGTGAATAAGGTTGCGTTCCTGTTCGGTTCGGCCATGATCGGTGAAGGAAATTATGTGATTATGGGCCAAATTGCCGTTGCCATCTGTGTTCCTCCGATTGCCATGGGACTGGCAGCAATGATTAACAAAAAGAAGTTTACACCTGCGGAACGTGAAGCTGGAAAGGCAACATTTACGATGGGACTGTTCGGTATTACCGAAGGAGCGATTCCATTCGCGGCGCAAGATCCTCTACGCGTCATTCCGAGCATCATGGTCGGTTCGATGACGGGTTCGGTGATTGCCATGTTTGGCAGTGTCGGTGACAGCGTAGCCCATGGCGGCCCGATTGTAGCCGTGCTCGGTGCCGTTGATCATGTGTTGATGTTCTTCCTCGCTGTCATTGTCGGTGCAGCCGTATCGGTTATCATGGTGAGTCTGCTCAAGAAAGACGTTTCAGCTGTGACTCCGGCAGTTGTTGGAGAAGGAGCGATAGAGGTTCCTGCCGAAGCAGGTGGGGCGTCCGTAGTAAATGTGGATGCACCCTTGGCTGCGGACTCAGCCGAAGCGGCTCCAACCGTAATGAATAACGGTACAGCAACGGAAGTTTCTGCTATCCGCGTCGAGAAATTGACGGATATTGTTACACCGGATCTCATTAACCTGAATCTGGTCGGAACGACACAGGATGCGGTTATCGACGAAATGATCGGTGTATTGGAGCGGAATGGGGCGATAAGAGCGGGCGGAGATTTTAAACAGGCCATATTAGCCCGGGAACAAGAAAGCTCCACAGGCATCGGCATGAATATTGCGATTCCTCACGGTAAATCGGATGCTGTCCTGAAACCAAGCGTGGTCTTTGGTATCCAGCAGGATGGTGTAGACTGGAAGAGTCTTGACGGCAGCGAAGCCAAACTGATCTTTATGATTGCCGTGCCGCGTAATAGCAAGCAGAATGCGCATTTAAAAGTGCTGCAAATGTTGTCCCGCAAGCTTATGGACGATGATTTCAGAGAAGCGCTCTTGGCGGTGACAACGAAGGAAGAGGCCTATCAATTGCTTGATCAGGTGCATTAATTCAAGATGCTAAAGTGACTCCACCTAGCCATTGGTTGGTGGGCAAAAGTAGCCAAGGAGCTTGGCTTATCGCAGAAGGATAGTGGCTGATCTATTGGAGATAATCCTGCCGTTATCTCATCATATTAGGGATTTATGAAGCGATTCCAATGAAGCCAGCCCCGCACAGAAATGAGCGGGGCTGGCTTCAATTTTGCACATACTTGAACCGAAGTAGGCATTTCTCCTTTCCATGTATTTGGCACTCATATCTGTATATCTGTCATCTGATCTATTATGGGTATGTTATGCTGTCATATTTTGCATAATGACAATGATATCCAGAATATGATAAGGTTTGTTCGTTCCGTGTCCAATGGATTTTGTCCGTTTAGAGTGGACAATAAACGAAAATAACATCTGTGGGTGATAACAGCATGAACATGAAAAAACTTGGCTTACTTCCGAAAATCCTTATAGCCATTTTGCTCGGCATTGCGCTCGGATCGTTCTCACCGGAATGGCTGGTTGCCGGATTAGCTACCTTTAGCGGGTTATTTGGAAACTTTCTTGGGTTTGCCATACCTTTAATTATCATCGGATTCATTGCTCCCGGGATCGGGGAGCTGGGAAGAGGAGCCGGTCGCCTGCTGGGCGTAACCACGGGCCTTGCTTATCTCTCCACCATAATCGCGGGACTGCTGGCATTCTTGGCAGCGACGCTATTGTATCCGTATATGTTGGAGGTTGGCGGTCTGGTTAATTCCTACACCAATCCGGAAGAGGCGCTGCTGGAACCCTTTTTTAAAGTTGACATGCCGCCTGTATTCGGGGTGATGACTGCCCTGCTCCTTGCCTTTACGCTGGGGCTGGGAGCGGCTGTAATCAAGGGGCAAGCCTTGCAGAAGGTCATGGTTGATTTCCGCGAGATTGTTGAGAAACTGATTGCCTCGATCATCATTCCGCTGCTGCCATATCATATTCTCTGCGTGTTTGCTAACTTAACCTATGGCGGGCAAGTGACCATGATCCTGTCGGTATTCGCCAAAGTATTTATTATGATCATTGTCCTGCATGTGCTGTTCCTGATCATACAATACTTGGTTGCTGGTCAAGTCGCGCATAAGAATCCGTTTGCCATGCTGAAGAATATGCTGCCAGCTTATTTTACGGCGATAGGTACGCAGTCTTCTGCCGCTGCCATCCCGGTTACGCTGCGCCAAACCAAGCTGAACGGAGTCAGTGGGAAGGTCGCTGATTTTGTCATCCCTCTATGCGCAACTATTCATCTATCCGGCAGCACGATTACGCTGGTATGCTGCTCGATGGCCGTCATGCTGCTGACAGGGATGCCGACATCCCTTGGCATGATGTTCCCTTTCATTCTGATGCTGGGGATTACGATGGTTGCTGCTCCCGGAGTTCCCGGAGGCGCCGTTATGGCGGCACTCGGCTTGTTGGAGTCCATGCTGGGCTTCGATACGACGCTAACGTCGCTCATGATCGCCCTCTATATTGCGCAAGACAGCTTCGGAACGGCTTGTAATGTAACCGGAGATGGAGCTATCGCCGTGATTACGGACCGCGTGAGCAAATCTGAGCCTGCGTGAATAACGTAAGCACAGATTACTACTTTACATCGCGAATGTATCAGAATCCAGCACCCTATATGAGTTCAGGAGAAGCCTGCCCATTCCTAAGAGATGGGCAGGCTTCTTATTGATTTTTTCTGTACGATCGTCCTAAAATATAATCATTAATACTAAAAATAAAACGGATGACCAAAAGGAAATGTCGTTTATTGAGAAGGCTCGCCGTGCGCAGATCGTGGCATGCGCGATCGAAACCATTGCCGAGGTCGGTTATGCCCAAGCTTCGATAGGTCAAATCGCCAAGCGTGCCAACGTTAGCAAAGGGGTGATTTCCTATCATTTTGCGGGCAAGGATGATCTCCTGGAGCAGGTGGTGACGGAGTATTATATCGCCTATGAGTCCTTTATGCAGCCGATTCTGCGTAGCGAAGCCTCTCCGAGAAACAGGCTCAAGAAGTATATTGAAGCGAATTTGGAGTTTATCGCGAAGCATCGGAAGATGGTTTTTGCCGTTGTGGAAATCGTGACGGGCATGTGGACAAAGGAGGGGAAACCTCGTTTTTCGGCGGATACGGATGAAGGTGTGGTTCAACCAATCGAGGCGATTCTGCATGCAGGGGCGAAAGAAGGAACCTTTCGAGAATTCACCCCGTTATCCTCCCGAGTCATGGCGCTCGCTATCCGGCATGCCATCGATGGATTCAGCCTGGAATTGATGAGAAACCCCGATCTTCACATAAAGGCATATGTGGAGGAGCTGATTACGATCTTTGATCACGCCACGCGCAAATAAGAACGCTCCCAAGGAGGTGAAAGCATATTGATTTATTATGAGGTGGAATGCTTTTGCTGCAAGAAGACATTTCGGCTGTACGAAGGAAGCATGGGATATAAAAATTTCAAGGAAAACCAGAAAGGGAAATATTCCTGCGAGTCATGCAATCACAGCGTACGGCTGGAGGCGATTTTTAATCTCCTTAGGAAATAAGAAGGAAGAAAAACAATAAAAAGATTGAGCTCGTGAACTGTTTGAATGGGGGGAGTCAAACGACGCCTACAGTTAGACGTACAGTGCGCAAGACTAGCGAGTGTCGGCTGAACCGACACTCTTTTTTGCATACTTTTGCAGATCTATGCATCGCTAGGGAATTTTCGACTGAGTCGTTACTCCACATAAAGAGTACCTGGAACCTTTTCTAAGTTATTTAAATTGAAGTGGAATGACTATCTAACAAATGACGAAGAGGTTGACCTATGTCTAAGATACTTGTACCTACTGATTGAGGTGCTGCAGGCAGTGTCGGATCAATTCGACAGGGCCTCTGATCAGCTGGAAGCGAACAAAAACACGCTGAATCAACAGATTCAGATGCTGACGTCGTGTTGGGATGGGACGACATGTTCGAGATTTTATTATGAGTTCGAGCAGGCTTATCGCGACATGAAATTGACGATCGAGCATATGCAGCTGACCAGTCAGGAATTGAAGAGAATTGCCTATAAATTCATGCAGGTGGACAATGAGCAGGGCCAATTAGATCCCAGATGTGCGGCTCCACAGATCTTAAACCCTGCAGGGACGAGCAATGTCCACTATGGTAAGGCCATTGAGGTAAAGTCGTTTGGTGACCAACTTAAAGATCTGGGTGATGAAGCCAAAGACTTCGCGAAAGGTGCGAAATCGGGGGCCGCCGAGATGTGGGGGGCGGTTGAAGATAAGACAAACGCCTTGGTCGAAGACCCGATCGGAACCGGTAAACAGATGGCTTACGATGTTACAATAGGGACTGCCGAGGAGGTCTTGAATACGACCATATGGGGTGCCAAAATGGCATTTGACGTTGGCGACACCCGAGAGAAATTCGATGAAAGGATACAGGCCGAGCAAGAGCGAATGAATGAGATGGGGAAATCAGCCTATCTAGGGCAGCAGGGAGCCATGGCTTTAGGCGCTTTTGCTCTTAACCGGATTGGGATAAAGAACATGCCCAATCTCATGCCTGATTCGGGGGGAGATGGGGGTAAGGGTCAGGGAGCTGACATTAAGGCCAATCCGAATGGTACTATAGTTAAGGATGGAAATAAAACGATATATACGAATCCAGCAGGTAATGAACTAACTTGGGTTGATCAACATCCCAAAAATATTAATCGTGATATTGATAATGCATTACAAAGTTCAAACGTGGGTAAAGCAACCGAAGCAAAGGTTGCGGATTTTGTAAGAAAAGAAGTCGAAGTAAAAGGATTTGGACAAAAAGTCTTAAAGGATAATGGTGAATCTGCTGGTGATTTAGATGTGGTTACTAATAATGCAATTATAGAAGTTAAGGCATCAATTAAATCAGTAAAAGAAGATCAATTTAATAAACTAATTGACGCTGGTCAAGATAACTTCTTTAATTCAGATCATAAAAAGGTTATTTTGTATATTGATAAGCCGATGAATAATCTTAGGCCAGAGCACAAGACCATGCTTGAAGAAATAGAATCTAAAGGTGTTATTATTGTTAATTCATTAGTTGATTTAAAGGAGGTTATAAAATAAAGTGGGAACTTCTGCTTCTATATTAATGAGCCCCCAAAAGTATACGCCTGATCGACTATTAGCGGATACTATAATTTCTGCTTATCATGCTGATGTCATGTTGAACTTTCATAATAGTAAAAATTATGCTAACAATGGGCAGCTGCTATCTACAACATTGAATATCAACGATAAAAATGTGCGAGATAATAATTACTCATTTATACTTTATGTGGACGCAATAGATAATCCCAACCTTAATTTTTTCTATTATGAAGATGTTGGTTTAGAACCTGATAAGAAGTTATATCAAGTTGGAACTATTGAAGAAATTTTCGGTGTTGAAGAATTAGTATTCCGATTTATATATGAATATCTTAAATTGAATCCTGATGATTATTTCTGGGTTGCTGAATATGATTGGGTTTATAGTTGGGGAGATATGCAAAAAATGAAATCACTACCATATGATCCTGATTGGTGTTATAAGAATCCTAATACGATATAGTCATTGGGGATTTTCTTGCGAAAGTTCATTTATAAAGAATAAGTTCGTGGATCGTGTTAATGGGAGATAAAAAAGTTTATTTGAGAATCTACAGTGTTATGAACATTGCGAGTACCGAGTGTCGGCTGAACCGACACTCTTTTTGCATGCTTTTGCAGATCTATGCATCGCTAGGGAATTTTCGACTGAGTCGTTACTCCACATAAAGAGGACCTTGGAACCTTTTCCAGTTATTTGAAATCAAGTAGAATGACTATCTAACAAAATGACGAAGAGGTTGACCAATGTCCAAGATACTTGTACCTCCTGAGGTGCTGTTGGCTGTGTCGGATCAATTCGACAGGGCCTCTGATCAGCTGGAAGCGAAGACTTTAAAACCATGAGAGGATGAAATGAAATGTATGAGTATCATGGATGGGCAACCATTAGAGAGAGTTCCTCATTTGAAGATGATGAGGAAAAGTACTCGTTGATTGTTCAAGATATTCGAAAGTATTTCGATGAGATAGAGTGGCCCTCCGGAGTATTGGATTTAAGAGCAGTAAATGGTGATTATCAAGTTTGGATAGCAGGCCTTAATAATCACAAACCTGTGACAAAGCATAATCCAATTGAGGTTTTAAGGAAGATTGGGGAGCTGGCTCCAGGATCATATGGTGTTCTGTATATAAGAGATAGTGACGATGCAGAACTTTTCAATGAATTCAAGGTCTACACTTTAATTCGCGGAGAAATCATGGAGCATAATGATCCTTTTCTATCCCCATTTATACCTAAAATAGAGGATGCTTACGAGGATTAACACAATTAAGGAATAGCTTACAGATGACACGCTTTATGTATGTTTTGAGGGAAAGTGATGTTGAAAGTATCCTGATTGGTGTTATACGAAGCAGATATAGTCTAAAATAAAGAAGTTGAAACTGTTGATCACACTGGAAAACCAATTGGTGAATTAGATGAGATAGACTTGAATAATGGTATTTTCTATGAAGATAAAGCAGCTAAGGGATTGGGTAAAGGGGTGTACGATGCGCAAACACATTCACATTCGAATGTGTTTTTATTTTCTGTAAATATGGTTGCAACTCTAGTTAATTTACATTTTTTTGTGCAATATTAACTCTAGGAGAATATTACCCTAATATTTCCGGTTTACTATAAAATAGGAACTTATATTGTTTTGCGGACCATATTCTGAAAATGACGATAACTAGGAGGAATCATAGTGAAGAAGCTACTACCAAGTATTATGGCAGCATCTATTGTTTTCAATGCAGGTGCTTTTTCAGGATCAGCTCAAGCAAAACTGGATGAACATCTATTCTCCAAAGATCCAGGTCTTGCTTTTGATGTCATCAGTGACATTCAAGGGGATTACAATGACTTTAAGCATGTACTTAACGATATGAAACAGGTAAACCCTGCTTCGAAAGCATTAATCGTGAACGGTGATATTACGGACCGAGGTTGGGATTTTGAATATCAAGCCGTACAACAGGTGTTAGATCATAATCCTCATCCAGAACATGTTTGGTACAGCATAGGAAATCACGAGTTTTATAAACCGAAATGGGCAGCACCGAACAAATTAGCGCAAAACACGTGGCCGAATAATACGCCGGAATCCGAAATGCTCCAAAATTTTTATAACTTTACTGGCGAGGAGAAAGTCTACCATAAAAAAGAGTTAGACGGATATCCGTTCCTTTTCTTAGGAACCGAAAAATATATGCACTACCATGATGCGTCTTTGTGGGATGAGGTTTATCTTAGCGATGAGCAGCTTGATTGGTTAAAGCAGAATCTTGAGGAATATTCCAAGAACGATCCAAATAAACCGATCTTCCTCTTTAGTCATCATATCCTCAAGGACAGTATTTCAGGCTCTAATCAATCGCCGTATACAGGTGATTACTTAGACCAGGCTAAATTAGAAGCGATCTTAAAGGATTACCCGCAAGTCATTCTTTTTACAAGCCACAGCCACTGGGATCTGAATCTTCCGGATTGGGCAGGTAAAAAGGTAGTAGAAGGTGGAGATCAACGTGGTTTTACTGTTGTGAACACAGCTGGGATTCAGGCGGGCTGGGCATCGGC
The DNA here is from genome assembly GCF_037969785.1 of Paenibacillus sp. FSL W7-1332. Lineage (NCBI taxonomy): Bacteria > Bacillati > Bacillota > Bacilli > Caryophanales > Paenibacillaceae > Paenibacillus > Paenibacillus sp. FSL W7-1332. The sequence goes on from NZ_CP150209.1 coordinate 1,435,785, forward strand.
AGGGCCTAATGGTGGTGAAGTGTCGACGGGCAATGATTTTAAACAGGGACTTCAGGTTGAAGTGAACGGAAATGATGTAAAGATCAAAGCGTATGATTATAAAACAGATAAAGTCATTAAAGAGCTGGGTGTGCATCATGGTACGGTTGCTCAATTACCACCTCATGTTAAAGCCGATGATGAAAAAAATGAACTCATTGGTGCTACCCAATACATGGAATACTCTGTGAATGGGAATGGGAATGGTCGCTGGGTTGACTATGATCCTAAGAACCCTCCGAAATTTGAAGGAAACCAAAATGTATTCGTTCGCCATAAAGGTGAAATGAACCTGGAAGATGGATTATCTAAAAAGGTGACTTTCAAAAAATAATGTTGAAAAGAAAGAACAGAGCGTTGATTCTATCAACGCTCTGTTCTTTGGGTACACCAATGTCGTTAAGCCCTCTGAATGATTTTTTTATCCTCGATTTCATATACGGTATCGGCTACATTCTCTATCAAACGGATATCGTGCGATATGAAAATGATCGTTCCAGCATAGTTCTTCATCAATTGTTCCAGCGCTTCCACTGCAGGGAGATCCAGAAAATTGCTGGGTTCATCCATCAACAGGATGTTATATCTCCCTAACAACAGTTTGGCAAGCTGCAATTTCATGAGTTCTCCGCCGCTTAAAACGGATAAATCCTTGCGAACATCTTGCTGAGAAAATCCCATGGATGCCAAGACAGCGCGAATTTCCGATACCTCATAATCACAGTTTTCTAACATGAACTCCATAACACCCTGATCACGGTCAAACTTGTAACCCGTTTGGGCAAAATAGCCGATTTCCGCTTTAGGGGATACGGAAATACCATGCTCACGGTGGAGAATCATCTTGAAGAGCGTCGTTTTACCTGATCCGTTCGCGCCGGTGATCACGATCTTGGCACCTAATGGAAACTGGAAGGAAGCCTTCTCGAATATCGCCTTGCCCTCAAACTGTTTGCAAATCTCTTTCCCGGTGATCGGAAACGGATGATGAAGCTCTAAAGCTTTGCTTTGCCGAAAACGGATGGATCGCATGGCTTCAGGAGGTTTCACATCACCGAGCGCTTCGATTCGGTGCTCCATATGTTTAGCGGCATTATGGAGCTTTTTTTGTTTGCTGCCCGTTGATTTTTGATGAGCCAGGCGGCCGCCGCTATCGGAGCTGTTTTTTCGCGATGCGCCCTTGGCCTTTTGATCCACCTTCCGAGCTTGATTGTGCTTTTCAGTAATGGCTTTCTCTAGCCGCTCCCGTTCAGCAGTAAACTGCTTATATTTTGCAGCCTGGCTATGCCGTTCCTCTTCCTTCTGGCGCAGGTAATCGGAATATCCGCCCCAGTACTCCGTGATTTTCCCCTCATTCAACTCCCAGATCTTATCAACGACCTGGTCAAGGAAATAACGGTCGTGGCTGATGATGAGTAATGCGCCCGAATAATATTTAAGCTGGTGGATCAAAAAGTCTATGCCATCTCGATCCAGGTGACACGTCGGTTCATCGGCAAAGATTCCGTGCACCTCACCGGACAGGGCCTGTGCTATTTTTAGCCGTGTTTCTTCACCGCCGCTCATAATCTCCGCTTCGAAGCTTTCAATTCCCAGCTTGCCGATTAAAGCGTAGTCCTTGATCTCTTGCACCATGACATCATCCAACTGGGGAATATAACTGAAGTTGCCTTCCCGAATAAGTTTACCATGGGACAAAGGAATTTCCCCCAGCAGCACTTTTAGCAGTGTGCTTTTTCCTGCTCCGTTCGCGCCAACCAGACCGATTCGGTCATAGTCGTAAAGCTCCAGTTCGTCAATGTCCAGAACATCGCGCCCCGAATATTCCACCAAAATATCTTTTGCTTTTATCAATAATTCCATCATTATTGCCTCCTTCAAAAATCGCAGTTTTCTGTTCGCAGGATCGCCTGCGATTGAAGAAGAGAGGTTTAAATAAAGAAGTACCAATGGATGGATCTCATAAGAATTGCCCCTTTTCATATTTACTTGTCTAAATTTCGGATAGACGGAAGCAGCACGCATAGAACTGCAATTCCTATGATGCACACCCCAGATAACATAAACCACGTATGAATTCCAATTCGATCTGCAAAAATACCCGACACGATTAATCCGATCGGCATGGCGAAGGACATCATGCTGCCCAATAAGCCGAATACACGCCCTAAATACTCAGGTTGAATTTTCTCTTGGATCAGAGCCATCTGTACGCCATTGTAAAATGGACTTGAAAAGCCCATCAACGCACTGCACAGAACGAAGATCAGGAAGCCGTGGATCGGCAGCAGGCCGGATATGAACAAAGCAATTCCCATCAACGATATGGAAAAAATGATGCTCATCGCTCGGTTCTTGAAGCCGCCCCACACACTAAGCAACAAGCTGCCAATCAACATTCCAGCGGCAAAGACGATTTCTACGATCGAAGCGTGGGTTGCCGTCCCGCCAAAATAACTCATGCTCATTAAGGGAAACAATGCATTGATTGGCATGAAGACAAACATATATAGCGCACCAATCCATAGCAATGAAAATAACCCCTTAGATTCCCGGAAAATACGAAATCCTTCTTTTGCTTCCTCGAAAAACTTCCCTTTCACATCTTCGACCAGCCTAACTTGCTTCGGAATAGCAATCATCGCCACAGTGATGCTGGCAATCAATGCACCCAATACATCCATGGCAATAATGGCGTTTAATTCCCATGTTGCATATAGGAAAGCTCCAATAGCTGGGCTCAGAATATAACTTACAGATTGTACCGATTGGCTGTAACCAGCGCATTTCGTTAATTGATCTTCCGGTACCAGTAAAGGCGTTACGGCACTCAAAGCAGGCGTGTGAAAAGCCGTTCCGATACTACGGACAAACAATACGATCATCACGACCCATACCGGCAGCTCGATGAAGAGTGCGACCATGGCCAAGGCAGCACCAGCGGCTGCAACCATGAGGTCTGCACCGATCATAACCATTTTTCGATTCCAACGGTCAACCAAAACACCGATCATGGTTCCCAACACGGCCTGAGGTAAAAAACCAACCATGGTCGCCATGGAGAGCACCATAGCTGATCCTGTAGTCTCGGTTAGGTGCCAAATGATGGCCATTTGAAGGACGGCACTCGTAATTAGTGAAACCGCCTGACCTGTCCATATCGTAAAGAAATTTCGCTTCCAATTTTGTTGTATCATGTCTATACTCCCTGTATTTTTTATTGTCCGGCTGTTTTTGGCAATAAAAAATACAGATCCGAGTCCACAACGGGGCTTAAATCTGCATGGATAATGAGAGAAGATGGCGATATAAAGGCATAGCAAAAAAAAGCTATCCGGATCGCGATCTATGTCTACATACGCAGGAAATAAGCAGCTCAAAAAAAGCCCACATTTGTGGTTGGAAAATCCGCTTTTTTATTGCCAGCTTATCTTATACGCATGGAATGTAACATAGATAACGAGCCTCCTCATAAATGATACGTTGAATGATAACATTGGCTGCCACACCTGTCAATAAAATAGTTGCAAAGGGAAGACCGGATATTCCAATCAAAATTGATGTTGATTTTACAGCACCCCAAAGACGATCATTACCCCTAAAACCCCCACGTTCTCCCAGCTACCCCCTTCGTAAAACGATCACAAAAAAAGGCCAACCAGAAGATTCTGGCTAACCTGATGCTACGAAAACTCCTGTAAAATCAGGAGTTAGTTATCGTATTGAATGTCGACCCAAAAGAATTGCATAGGGAAGAAAGATAGACATCTTTCGTAATGACATCTTTTGTATTGTTCATTTTTTATTTCCGGTATAACTCTTTAAGGATGTTTAATCCTTTTAATTGGTTTTCTTCATCCTGCTGTAAAAGCAGCGAGTTAATTTCTAATATGATCTCATTATCTTTTTTACCTAATGACATAAAGTCAAAGAAGTCGAGCCTAAGAGCTGTTGTAATCTTTTCGAGGGTTTGCACGGTGAAATTGCCTTCTCCTCTTTCCAGCCTGCCTATATAACTAAAGGAGGAACCAATTTTCTCGGCAAGCTCCTCTTGAGTAAGATTTTGACTTTTTCTAATTTCTCGAATGATAATGCCCAATCTCTCTGCAATCGATTTATCCATATATGATCGACTCCTCTTATATAAGAAGTGTAGACAAAAGGTAGTTAATATTGGAGTCACTAAAAGATTCATTATATATTAATTATTGTCCTTAAAAGATTCATGTGATAAATTGTAAATATATTCAAATGTAGTAGCGGATGATTCCCCGAGGTACTTCCTAAACAAAGTGGGTTTTGTGCGGGAAGATAGATTTTTGCTTTAATTGACAGGTGTTAAATTAATCTATACTATTACTATTATTATAGTGATATACTAAATTATGGATGTTCCGAATGCGGATATTCTTATTGGAGGTTGTTGAATTGATACATACAACCACGATACGATCAGAATTGGATTTTTACCTGAAAAAGACGGGATTAACTATAAATCAATTTGCGGAACAATCAAAAATTAACTCAGGGACGTTAAGCACTATTATTAAGGGTGTACGCCCCATTGCTATGCAGCAATTAGATCGAATGGTATCGGCGATGGGACTTCCCGAAGGCAGCTTTTATGAGCTGTATGCGGATGAATGTTTTGCTTATCCGCTGAATTGGAGAAGACTAAAGCCGTTTTTGTACCGCTGTGCCGAACTGGATAAGCTGGAGTTAATTCAGAAGGTTGTTCGATACATGACGGATAACCTAGCTTATGTGCCGATGCTTTTTGACACAGCAGAGGATTTGTTTCATCAGGGTAAAAATTCAGCTGCCGCAATTATTTTTGAATCAGTAGCCGAAAGTGAGAAATATCAACATTCTGAACGGTTAGCCATATGCCATTATCGACTGTTTACGATCTCATTAGGTCATGATCAGGAAAAAAATCTTCGGGCAGCCACCAAATTTGAGGGATTCGTCGAGCGTTTAGATGAAGTGGATCAACTTGATGCGTTGAAGGATTTGGCTAATACATATCTATCACTTCGGCAATGGGGTAAAGTCGACGAAATGGCAGAAGAGATGGGCAAAAAGGCGACGATTCAGTATAAATTTTATCAAACCAGTAGATATGGGATACATAATAAACCTAAGCAACCGTTGTTTTTGTATATCATATACTCGCATTTACTGCGTTCAGCTGTTTGTGACGAACGAGGTGAATACGAGGAAGCGTTAAAGTATGTTTCATTATATGCCGATTTGAGTTGGGTCAGGGAGGATACAGCGGAAGCTCTCCGTCTCAAAGAAGAATTTGCCATGCTTGCTGTTGTGAATACATGTTTATATCAGCTTATGATGGGACAAGTTGAAGTTCTGCCACAGTATGTAAATTATATTGAATCAAGAGAGGCTGAGATTCTTCCTGCATTAATCAAGATTGTTCAAGCAGCTAATAAATATAATTTTGATATAGATTTTATACTTAAGAAATTTAAAAGCCAGATCTCTGCTTTTGCAGTGAAACAAGCCGATATTGGAACATATACCTACCAAGTGGTGGCCGATCGGTATACACGTTTCTTAAGCGAGTTATCCCTTTATTACTTGCGTAATCAGCGATATGATATAGGTATTAACAACTTGCTAGATTGCTTGGCATCAGCCATTGAAATTCACAACGATAATGCTATTCTTAATTGTGTACGAACGTTTGAGCAATTTAGACATGTTACATCTGTTGAAGCACAGAATAGATATAATATTCTAATTAGCGAGGTGCCTATGAAATGAAAAGAAAAATTGTGTTATGGTTAGTTGCCTTGATTGTCACCATGTCTATTAGTGTTCCGTTACATACCACTGAGCCACTTCTTGTTCAACATAATACTCATGGTTCTGGAGGATATTGAGATTTAAGCTGGAAAATACGCAAGAATATTCCCAACAGTGATGCATATCCACAGAAACGGGATGGATTCTGTGAGATTTATTCGTAAGTGACTAAGCAAGCATTTGGGAGAATAGGAAGGGGTAACTGGTGATCAAACCGGTTACCCCTTTTATTTAGTATTTCCATTTAAACTGAAACAGGTTCTTTTATTCTCATACTGTCACTTTGACGATATTCCATTGCAGCCATGGTGGTTATGAATTCTACAGTTGGGTCGATACTATGAACGATATTTTGAAGATCCTCCACACTCGCGTAGAAGAACTCTTTTCGTAGATTAACTTTGTTTACACGTTGAGTTTCCAGAGTCTGATGAAGTTGCTGTTCAAGGCCAACGGCATCGTCACTGAATACCAGTGCATGTACATCGAATTTAAACGGAACAGAAGCGTCACCTAATTCGTCTACCCGCTCCAACGGATCTAACCGGCGAGTCATCCCTACCTTAAACATGTTGTCACCGAAGGACCCTAAGTTTGAAATGACATAGACATACCCAGCTTTGCCATTTGCTCGTTTGATAACTTCTTCCTTTTTTTCCTCAAGTCTATCAAATTGTTCTTCGAGTTCTTTTAGCCTGGCTTCAAGAGCTTCGATTTTGATTATGTCCGTCTCTTTATTAAGTAATTCCCTGTTTTTAGCCATCTCTTGGAGATATTTCTCTTCTTCTTTTTCGATTTTTTTACGTTCTTCTTCTAATAGTCGTTTTTCCTCTGCTTCCTGCCTCATCATTTCACGGATTCGACGTTGTTCTTCTTTTTCTAACTCTTTCTGCATATAATACTTGTATTCAATTCTTATTGCGATCTCAAAAAGAGGCTCAAGTTCGGATAAGAAGCGGGTGATAGTTGGCAGAATACTCGCATTACCATTGGCTGCGATTCTTAGATATTTCTCTATTAATGTTTTTGAGTTTTCAAGAGCGGTATCGAGATTGCTATAACTTAAGGTATACAATATATTCTGTAACTCAGCTTGCAAGCCAATGACCATTAGTTCATATATTGTTGCATTTGCTTTTGTGTTATAACGCGATTGATAGGATGCTAACAAATTACGGATATCTTTATAATTGGCATTCATCTCTGATTTTAAAATCTTAGAATTTTTATGATGGAGCTCCAACTGCACAATCGGTTCAAGCAATCCTTCTTCCTTCAAGGATTCTTCAAAGGTACCCATATGCATCTCAATAACTGAGTAGTCAATTGCGGATGGGAACTGCTCCATAAGATGTTTAATGCCAAGGAGCTCGGCTTTATGTTTCTTTGCCGTTTTGGCATACCTATTGATCTCTTTATTGGTCTTTGATAGAGATTCTTCTGCTTGCAGTACCTCATTTGTGAGCTGATCCTTTTTGTCGATAAGCTCAATGATGTCTTTTTTTGAGTCCTCGAGTAGATTAGCAGCTGTTTTTTTTGATTCTTCCAGAATTAATGAAGCTTCCTCCTTTGCTGCTCTGATGATCTCAACTCCTCGATCTTCAATAGCAATTCGAAGCGGGGCCACAGTATCTTCAATGACTTGTTCAAGTTTGGCAGTCTTGGATTCCACTGCTTTAAGTTGTCTTTGTTTTTCTTGCAGCAGCTGATCTTTCTCCAGTAATGACTTATCTAATCTAAATAACTCTTTGATTTTTTTAAACATAAATCCTCCAGATTAATAATGTTGATATAAAAAAGTTCAGTCTTTAATATGCAGCGGATTAGTTGCTGCACTATTAGACTGAACCGTAGATGTTGAAGTTTGAGGCTGTGTCATATGAACATATGTAGAAAAAAATAATCAAGATATAGTTCTAGGGTCTGAGTAGTTAACACATAGAAAGTATAATAGTTATTGGTGAATATTGTCAAACTATGATATTAAAAATATATACCTAATATTGGATGACTATCAAGATGGGTATCTACTTTTATCAAATGTACATACATGACAACAATTCCTATCAGCTGTTTGTCGATTTTCCACTAAAGTCAATAGTGAATTTTGTGTGATCAGAGGAATATCAGGTCGATTAATTGAATAAGTCTATAGAACTATATCATAGTTTCATTGTAATAGGGAGGATAAGGAGCGACAAGATGTGGTCAGAGATATCAAAATTAATAGGTGCTAATCCTATTACTACTTTAGTAATTATTATTGCGGGTACATCGACTATTTGGATGTACAAAGAGTTCAAGGAAATGATTAATCAGAATAACAAGGCGAAGATCAATAATATTAACGAGAAAATAAGGGTATATAGTCAATTACAAGCGAGTACCGCAGGCCTACTTCATGATAAGGGGCACAGAGAATTAAAACTTAGCCTTATTAATAAAATTGGAGATTTTAGTCCCTTCTTAAGTGAAGATGTTCGGCGAGTAGTAATGGACTATCACAGATATGGAGATCCGGCCTATTTGGAAACAATGCTAGCCTTTATTGAAGTGGATGTGAGGAAGTTAGAGGAAGATAAAAAAAGACTATCTGAATATGACAGCACTACCGATGTTGAAGGTTTTATTAAGAGATTATCGGATCCTTTCAAACCGATCATGATGATATGGCTTCTTCTATGGTTCTTGTTGCTGGGCTACATTAAGTATCAATCTCAAGACACTTGGTATTCTAAATTGTTTGTAGGATCTTTTTTTACTTCAATTTTTGTAAGCGCAATAGCAATACTAGCAGTTATAACTCTGATAAAGAGTAACGTTAGGGATAAGGGAAGGACATTTAAGTGGTTTTTATTTGGATATATAATACTTTCACCAGTTTTAATTTTCATTTATGAAGGTCTATCAATTTTGTCTTTAGTCACTCAAATCGTCAGCTTTTATCTACTGATAAGAATACAGAAGAACAAAAAGAATATGATCATCACCTTTGACTAACTAGTTCACATACTTTCTTTTAATATCGCATATAACATTTTCAGTGAAATTTAGAGTGTTCCAAATTTACAAAGCATATGTGATCCCCTTTATTTGTATTTACCTATCATTCACTACCAATACTCTATCGGTAAATTCTGGATCAATATTAAGGGGGAATGGATAAAGGTAAAAAGTGCGCCTAAATCCAAGGTGGAAAATCATATTTTATCAAAATTAACTGCACCCTCCATGAGTCTATGGAATTACTGTGACATTCAATCGAAGACCTCTCACCTCAACAAAACACAACCCCAACCCAAAAAAACAAAGAGGCTGTCATGACATAACTTCTATAATGGAGGTTATTAGACGGTTCTGGCCGATGGCCGGCCAGCGAGGAGGGCGTGTATGAAGCGGGACGAATACATGGATGGGGCCGGTTTGGTGCAGGAAAGGTCCAATGTTCTCGCAAGCAATAAGCTGCAAAATGATCATGATCGTAACCGTCGGATAGCCTGGTGGCGGGAAGCTCGCTTTGGGCTGTTCGTGCATTGGGGGCCTTATTCGATGCTGGGCGGGAAGTGGAACGGCCAACGGGTGGATGCAAATTATGCGGAGCATATCCAGCTCAGGGGGAAGATTCCGGTGGCCGAGTATGCGGAGGCAGCGGCCGGGATGAACCCGGAGGCTTTTGATGCACATGAATGGGTAGCGCTGGCCAAGCGGTCCGGGGCAAAATATATGATCGTGACGGCGAAGCATCATGATGGGTTTGCGATGTACGATTCCAAGGTCAGCGAGTATTCGATTACTCGCCACGCTCATTTTCCAAGGGATCCGATCAAGGAGCTGGCAGAGGTCTGTGAAGCGCAGGGGATTCGCCTTGGAATCTACTATTCCCATGCCATGGACTGGCATCACCCGGATTCGCAGGGGAACACGCTGGATTACCCGGATAACATCGGCGCGTGGGATTTGCTGGAGGAATGGATCGACGATGACGATAAGCGGGAACGCTTTGAGCGTTACCTTCACGAGAAAGCGCTTCCTCAAGTAGAGGAGCTGCTGACCGATTACGGTCCGATTGGTTTGATGTGGTTTGATTGCGGTCATAAGATCAGCGACGAGCATGCCGTGTGGTTCCATGATCGGGTACGCCGGCTGCAGCCGGATTGCTTGATTAACAAGCGGCTGCGGGATGACCGGTTTGCGGATTACGGCAATCCGCATGATAACCAGCTCCGGTTCCATCCGGTGCAGTCGGACTGGGAATCGATTCATACGCTGAATGATTCCTGGGGGTTCCGTTATGACGATGCCAACTGGAAGAGTCCGGATGAACTGATCGAACAGCTGCTGCGCGTGGCAGCTGCGAACGGCAATCTGGTACTGAATATCGGGCCGCTCGGAAGCGGAGCGATTGACGGTACGTCGAGACGCCTGCTGGAGACGGTGGGCAGCTTTTTGGAGCGGAACGGCGAAGCGATATACGGCACGAGCGGCAGTCCGATCGGTAAGCCCCAGTGGGGTTATTGTACATGGAAGCCGGATGAGAAACTCTTGTACCTGCTGGTGAGAGAATGGCCGCAGGATGGTTTACTGGTACTGCCCGGTATCGCTAGCGGAGTTCAGTATGCGCGCCCTATCGGAACGAGAGCGAAGGAAGACAACCTGCCGATCCGGCAGCTTGGGACATGGGATTGGCAGATTGATGTGCGTTCGGTACCTCAGGACGCCTATGCGACGGTGATCAAGCTGAAGCTGGATGGAGCGTTGGAGACGAATCTCACTCCAAGGTTTATATCCCAGATGGCGAATACGTTCTGGGCTTATGATGGTGTTATCGAGGGCGATGGTCTGCGATACGATAACGGAAAACGTGGTCATGACGGCGTGACCAGTTGGACCACATCTTCTGCGGCTGTTCAATGGACGTTTCGATCGGAGGAAGAGACGCCGATTCTCTGCCGGGTCATGGTCACTTATTCAGCAGGAGCCGATCAGGCTGGTGGACGGTTTGAATTGTCCCTGAATGAACGGAAGCTCGCTTATACCGTTTGCGATACGGGTGGCGACGGATGCTGGAGAGAATTTGAAATGGGTCAACTGGCCATTCTCTCGGCAGGCGTACACCGTCTTGAAGTACGGGGGCTATCGCTGGTATCGGATTCCTTAATGAATTTGCGCAAGGTTACGCTACTACCCGTGAAGAGGAGTGAGGATTCATGAACATCGTATTTGCTCCTGCACCGGTTGCAGGAGGCTTTCGAATGCCGGGTTATTGGATATGGTGCGGCAGCGTCATCAAGGGTGAGGACGGACGGTACCATATGTTTGCTTCACGCTGGCCGAAATCCTTGCCCATGCATCCCGGCTGGCTTGCGGCCTCGGAGATCGTCCGGGCGGTCTCCGACCATCCTGCCGGACCGTATGTATACGAGGAGACGTTACTTGGGGCCAGATCGCCGGCCTATTGGGACGGATGCAGCGTGCACAATCCGCATATCGTGAAGGTGGACGGTACGTACGTGCTTTATTATATGGGCACGACGTTTCCGTTTCCGCTGCCTGAAGAAGGTGAGCCGCTGCTTCCGAATGATCCGCTCGTCGTGGTTGCCAGGGCGAACAAACGGATCGGCGTGGCGACTGCCCCTTCCGTAACCGGCCCGTGGACTCGAAGGGATCATCCGGTTCTGCTGCCCCGCCCGAATTATTTTGACAGCTTCTTGGTGTCTAATCCGGCCCCCTGTGTTCATGAGGATGGTTCGGTGAAGCTCATCTATAAATCCCGTCCCTATGAAGGGCATTCCTATGGCAACATGCAGCTGGGTTTGGCCTGCTCGGAATCGGTATACGGGCCTTTCGCCCGTCAGCCTGAACCGCTGTTTCCCCCATCCATTCATATTGAAGATCCCTTCGTTTGGCGCACGGCTCGCGGGTACGAGATGATTGCCAAGGACATGGACGGCTCTATCTGCGGAGAGCGTTATAGCGGAGTCCATGCTTGGTCGGCGAACGGGGAACAGTGGGAGATGACAACCCAACCAGGAGAACCGGTTTACTCTCGCAGAGTACGGTGGGATGATGGCTCGGAACGGCTAATGGGTAACCTCGAACGGCCGTTTTTACTCATGGAGGACGGTCGTCCAGCCTGGATGTTTGCCGCGACCTCGGACGGAACCAACGGATTTCACGACTGTACGGAGACCTGGAATATGGCGATTCCGATTCGGGAGATCGTGGAGAACGACGACGAGTAAGAGCAAAACGTATCCGAAACGGGGCATCACATAAAAAGATCCTGAAGCGGATGTATTCTTGTATCCCATGAATCGCTATTTAGGGGGGAATTATAAACTTAAATATATAGCGCGATCCATATTGTTGGGGAAGCCCCGATCATTGGAAGCATGCGCGGTGCAGCGGCCATGCCCGTGTACGGTTGCGTGTACACCCCTTGCAAGCCCTTTTGCTTACCGTGGCCGGATAGACCATGCTAGCAGCAGGGCTTTTTTTCTCTGTTCCGCCTCAAATCCCCCATTTTTAAGTGCGTGTTCAAAAAGGTCGATTTTCAGCACCGAGAAGGTTGGATGAAGCTAGGGACGTCAGGAGCGGAGCGTACGTTTTGGGTACGTGAGCACCGGAAGGCCCGGCTGAATTCAAGATTCGATGCCGAGCTGCTTCCTGATTCGCTTCGTGATCAAAAGCGGACTTTTTGAACAACCTCTTATACACAATCGTAAAAAAACACATCGACAAACAAATGCCGCCATTGTTGGTATGGACCTCCGCTTATACGATGAATACGAAGGAAAACTTACAACGGGAGGTCCTTATGGCGAACATCAACCCAAGCACGCGGCTAACACCGTCAGCGCGGAGCCGGGAATGGTTATCCAGCTTTCGCAAGTACAAGGCGATATACCTCATCTCGATTCCGGGCATCCTCTATTTTCTGGTATTTAAATATGTCCCTTTATTCGGCAGCGCCATGGCATTTCAGGAGTACAACTTATTCAAAGGCATATGGGAAAGCCCATGGGTGGGGCTGGATCAGTTCTACCGAATGTTTCAGTACGAGGAGTTTCTGCGGATCTTCTGGAACACCCTGCTGATCGGGATGTACAGCATTGTATTTGCGTTTCCGGTACCGATCCTTCTGGCCTTGCTGTTAAACGAGATTCGTCTTGTCCTGTACAAGCGGGTGCTGCAGACGGTCATTTACATGCCCCACTTTCTGTCCTGGGTCATTATCGGGGGGATTGCGGTAGGCATTCTGTCTCCGACCACGGGGATCATTAATCAGATTCTGATGTGGGTGGGACTTGAACCGATTTACTTCCTTGGCGAGGAGAGCTATATTCGCAGAATTCTGATCGGATCCGGCATTTGGAAGGAAGCTGGCTGGGGAACGATTATTTATTTGGCGGCGCTGGCCGGGATCAACCCGGATCTGTATGAAGCTGCACGCGTAGATGGCGCGAACCGGTGGCGCCAGACTCTGGCGATAACGATTCCGTCGATTCTGCCCACGATTATGATTCTGTTCCTGCTGAACATCGGCAATTTCCTCGATTTCGGGTTTGAACGCGTGTTTGTGTTCCTGAATGCCTTGAACGAGAATAAAGGCGACATTCTGGATACGTACATTTATCGCGTTGGTCTTCTCGGACAGCAGTACAGCTACACCACGGCCATCGGGCTGTTCAAATCCCTCATCGGGCTGCTGCTCATCGTGGGCGGAAACGCCATAAGCCGCAAAACGACCGGAAATTCCTTATACTAGGCAGGTGACCAAAACATGATAAAACGATCAAAAGGCGAATCCGTATTCGAAGTTTTCAACCATATCTTTCTGGCGGTTGTGTCGGCTGCCATGATATTCCCAATTCTGCATGTTGCGGCGCAATCGCTTAGCAGCGATGTGGCCATTTCGCGGGGAGACGTCGGCCTGTGGCCGGTTGAGTTCACACTCTCCAACTATGCAATCGTCTTGAACGATACTTCCGTATGGCGCTCCTTTATGATCAGCGTATTCGTGACCGTCGTGGGGACCGGGATCAACCTGATCGCAACGGCCTCGCTGGCCTATCCGCTATCGCGCAGTGAATATCGGGGACGAAAAGTCATCCTTATGCTCGTGCTGGTTACTTTTATTTTCAGTGCGCCCCTGATTCCGAATTATCTGCTCATTAAAACGCTGAACATGCTGGATACGGTATGGGCCCTGATCATTCCGGGCGCGATCAGCGCGTACAACCTGTTCATCATGCGCTCGTTCTTCATGAATCTGCCGAACGAAATTATTGATTCGGCCCGGATCGACGGGTGCGGGGAGCTGCGGATCATATCGAGCATCGTGCTGCCTTTGTCCAAGCCGGTCATGGCGACGATGGGGTTGTTTTACGCTGTTGCGCATTGGAATTCGTACTCGTCGGCTCTATACTATATCAATAGCCGTCAGCTGTTTCCGCTCCAGGTTCGTCTGAGGGAGATCGTCATAACCGATCAGATGGGAGAGATGGACACCACGTTTGAAAATCTGGCGAATATGTCCCCGGAGGGCATCAAGATGGCCACGATTGTGATCGCTACGCTGCCGATCATCCTGGTTTACCCGTTCCTGCAGAAATATTTTATTAAGGGCATGCTCATCGGTTCGATCAAATCTTGATCGTAAAAGAACACAATCCCATAATAAGAACGCCAATACTGCATATGAGGGTTATGAGCTACGATGAAATGGATTAAACGAAAGCGCTTACCTCATGAATGAGCCACTTGTCTATTTTTTCGTGAAAAAGGGGAGAGGTTGATGAAAAAAAGTTGGACGGTCTTACTGATCAGCGTCATGGTGATGTCACTGCTCGCGGGGTGCGGGGGAAAAGCGGAAGAGGGAGCTGTCAGTCCCAAGCCGGAAGAAACGAAGCAAGGCACAGACTCCAGCAAGCTGGCCTTCTCGATTTCTTTTTCCACGGGCGGCAACACCTACATCGAATCGTCACCCGATATCAATAAGGACAAATGGGTGCTGAAGCTGGAGGGGATGACGAACACGGATCTCGATATTCGCTTGATGTCCCACAAGGAATTTGATCAGAAGATGAGTCTGATGTTTGCAGGCAACGAAATCCCGGACGTTGTGGGCAATATGCGGGGAGGTCCAACGACAGGGTCCATGTCAGGCTCGGTGGAAGCCGGGGTGTTCATGCCGCTGGATGACCTCCTTAAGGAGCATGCTCCGAACTTGATGAAAATGGTCACTCCGGCAGCGTGGGAGGAAGTATCCTATAACGGCAAAATCTACGGCATCCCGGCCTGGCTGGAAAATCCGTCCCGCCGTGCCACTTTCATTCGCACGGATCTGATGGAGAAGGCCGGCATCAAGGAAGCGCCTAAAACCGTGGAAGAGTACCTGGATATGCTGCGTGCCTTTAAGAAGCTGGGTGTAGAGCACCCATACCAGTACCGTGAGGGCTTTAAATATGCGGATACTTTCCTTGGGGCATACGATGTGCTGCCGTTCCAGTTCATGGAGCTAGATGGGGAGGTCGTACCGAAGTTCTTCGATGTCGAGAACATGACTAAGGCGCTTCAGACGTATAAGACGATGTACGATGAGGGTCTAATCCCGAAGGATTTCGCTTCGCTCTCTCAGGAGGATTACGGACGCAATATCAATGCCGGCAAATCCGGGATGTGGGCCTCCAACGGCGAGGGACTGATCGGGTTCCGCACCAAGCTGAAGGAAGTGGATCCTTCGATGAAGGTGGATATTTACCCGTCCCCGACCGGACCGGACGGCAAGGGCGGACTCGGCTTATACAGCTCGGTATCGACCACGTATTATATCAATAACAAGGTTGGTAAGGAGAAAGCCGTCGAAATCATTAAATTCCTGGATTGGATGCTGACGGAGGAAGCCGATATGTTCTTCTCCTTCGGGATTGAGGGCGAGAATTACACGATGGAGAACGGGAATGTCAACTATAAGTGGCCTGTGACCAAACAAGAGGTCGATGAGGCGGGCTTCCGGGCCAACCAGCTGTGGTTCGTTCATGAGCTAACTTACAACAAGAAGCAGACGGCCCTTACCGAGGATGGTCAGGACGTGATCAAGGCGTTCAGCGATGTGCTGGGCAATGAAGGCCGCGGCGGCATTACGTTCATGGCCAATCTGAACAGCTTCTCCAAGTTCCCGGATTTGGCTTCGACCGGTGATACGGGACCTAAATTCATCCTGGACAGCATGGTGAAGATGATTTACGGCAAGCAGCCGATCACCGATTGGCCGAAGGTGCTGGAGGAATACCGGGCCAAGGGCGGGGATGAGATCATCAAGGAAGCGACGGAGCGCTGGAAGAACAAAGAGAATGTGGTAGACCGTACGAGATAACATCCAAGATAGGAAGCAGGGCATCTCCTGTTTGTCCCTTAAATCGTGTACAATAGATCCAATATGTAAGCGTTTAAACAAAAATGAGCGAAGGATGAAAAATCAAGGTATCCGCCGGTCTTACCATCACAGGTATCCGCCGCGGATACCTTATTGTTCCATTCGATGTTTGCCTCATACTTATTCTTTTACATACAGGAGGCTAAAATGATATGCGGTTGCTTATTGCTGACGACGAACCTGTAATCCGAAGAGGGCTGGTCAAGATGGCGGAGACCTACCGTCTGCAGTTTGATGCCATCGACACGGCCGTGAATGGTGAGCATGCGCTCTCCCTGATCAAGGAATTCGAGCCGGATGTACTGCTGACCGATATTCGCATGCCACGTATGGGCGGGTTGGAGCTGTGTCAGGAGCTTCATGAGCAGTACGGGCACATTCAAATAATCGTTATATCGGGTTATGGCGAATTCCAATATGCGCAGCAATGTCTGGCTTACGGGGTTAAGCATTATCTGCTAAAGCCGGTCACTGGCGTAGTGCTGCACCAAACGTTTGACGCGATTGTCAAACACCGCAATAAAGGTATTGTATCGCTGGCTTCCTATGTCGATTGGATTGAAAATATCGGGCAGGAGATCTGGATGCTGCAGACTGAACAGCTCGATCGGCTGTTGCTCGATTGGAGGGCGCATCTGCAGGCGGCGGGACTCAGTGTTCCACAGCTTCAGCAGCTGCTGGATGATGCGGTGGGCATGATTTTCCGACGTCTCGTCTCGAAGGGGTACATGGAGGTTTCGGTAATTGAACCCATCGGTCACCACACGGTGCAGGAGCAGCTGTTGAACGAGTTTGAGCTGAGGGTCAAGCAGATGACCGCCGATCTGGTAACGCAGCGGTGGGGGAATTTCAAGAACCCGCTGGATGAAGTGAAATCGTATATCGACACGCATCTGTCCGAGGAGATCACCCTTGAGGAAGTGGCGGAAATGGCCGGTTATACGCCGACGTATTTTAGCGCGATGTTTAAGAAGATGACGGGCGATACTTTTGTAAGGTACCGGATTCACCGGCGAATGGAGCGGGCGAAGGAGTTGCTGGCCCTGCCGCATATGCGGATCATCGACGTGGCGGCTAATGTCGGCTACGAGGATTATCCCCATTTTACGAAAATGTTCAAGAAGGTAACGGGACATACGCCGACGGAATATCGGACGATGCTGGGCTTTAACGGATGAAAAATAAACTGTACCGCAAGTTGTTTCTGTACTTTGTATCCATTATTGTGCTGACTACCTTGTTGATCGGCATCGTTACCTACACGCGCTCATCAGCTGAGCTGGACCGCCAGCTGGACCGGCATATGTCGCAAATCGTACAGAATGCCTTGAACCATACCGATCTGTACATTAAATCCTACGACCGCACGATGATCTCCTTATTGACCAACCGGGAATTGAAGAAATTCGTGGATTTGCCTAACCCGGCGGACCATTACGAGTACTATCAAATCAGCTCGACGATCAAGGATACGGTATTCCGTCCCCTCATGGATCGGGGGCCCGAGCTGCTGACCATGTATCTCCTGTCTTACAACGGAAATGCCACGTACAGCTTCGGCTCTGATTTTACCGCTCCGGTATTCAGTGCAGAGGAGAAGGCGAAGCAGCTGACGGACCTCCGCAATACGACGAAGGATGAAAGCGGTCTCATGATTCATACGGAGAGCATTATACCAGGACGCAGCGGCAGCGTGGTACGCATGACAAGACTGATCAAGGGTCTATCCTCCACTGCGGAAAAAGGGGTGCTCGCCATGGAAGTGCGTTCCCAGGAGTTATCCTCCCTCTGGAAGGGAATTGATCTTGGCGAACGCGGATACTTCTATATCGCGGATGCCAGCGGCCAAGTAGTCTACCAGCCTGAGGGGCTGGTGCATAACGCCTCGTCTCCGGCCAAGGACCCGAAGCTGACTGCCGCCATTATGAGCGCAGACGAGGAATCCTTCAGATATACGACGGCCGATGGAGAGCAGAGGGTGTTTATGACGCGGATGTCTCCCTATTCCGGATGGCGTCTGGTGGCTTCGATGCCGCTGGAGGAGTGGCGCAAGCCGATTGCCAGCATTCGTTCTACGGTCTGGACGATCGGCTTGATCAGCCTCATTGCCGCTTGTCTGCTTGCTTACCGCTTTACCCGGTCCATTACGCAGCCCGTCCAGACGATTATCCGCGGGATGCGCCAGACGGAGCAGGGGCGGTGGATTCCCTTGGAGCTTCCTAAACGCGAGGACGAGCTGACGGAAATGATGCAGCGGTACAATCTGATGGTGACCCGGCTGTCGGAATTAATCGAGCGGGTATACGAGACCGAGCTGCAGCAGCAGAAAACGATTATCGAACGGCAGAAGGCCGAATTCCAGGCGCTTCAGCTCCAGATCAATCCGCATTTTATGTACAACACGCTGGAGACCATCGTATGTTATGCCGAGGTCGAAGGTTCATCGGAGATTACTGAAATGGTGTCCTCGCTTGGCTTTATGATGCGGTATTCCTTGCTGACGTCGCTGGAGGAAATCACGATCGCGAATGAGCTCAAGCATGTGTTGAACTACATGACGATCATGAAGCATCGGCACGACCTGGAGTTCGATCTTCGGGTGGAGGTACCCCATGAGCTGCTTCTATATAAAATGGTGCGATTGACGCTCCAACCCTTAATCGAAAATGCATTCCAGCATGCCTTTCCGGACGGAATCGAAGCATCGCAGTACATCATGATCTCTGCCGGATGCGATGATGATTCCTTCTGGGTCAGCGTGACGGATAACGGCATCGGCATGACGGATGAGCAGCTGCGCGAGGTTGCGGCACGGCTGTCCTATGAGTACAACCACGTGAATCATGTGCCTGAATCCTCCCTGAACCTCAGTGGTACCGGAGGCATCGGCCTGCTGAATGTGCATCGGCGGATTCAGTTGGTATTCGGCGAGACCTACGGACTCCGTGTGACCTCGGCAGGCGAGGGAACGGGAACCACTATCCGCATGGTCATGCCACGTCCGCCGCGGGCATAATGCAAGGCCTGCTTCCGGATTGGAGGACAGGCCTTGCATTTGTGTAGAGATGTGAAAGGTTAACCTTCGGAGACTTATCCTCCTTATCTCCAAGAATGATTGGCTTTACTTGTTCTCCGCTTGCGGCGTGAGATGGATGGAAACGCCGCCGTACACCTTGAGACGTATCTTGATGGCATCCTTGGCGCAGCACGTTTCCGTATGGACCTCAATGGGAGGAAGAATGGAACGATATCGATATTCGTCCGCTTCCGCCTGTTCCTGATAGATCACGGCTTGGTACGCTTGGTTATCTTCTAGGAAATCCAGCGGGATATGGACTTCCCGTCCTCCGGCGGCGCAGATCGATGCGACAAACCATTCCACGCCAGAGCGTCTTGCTATCGTAACGAACCGGCCCGGATAACCTTCCAGCAGCCGAATCTCATCCCAGGCGGCTGGAACGGCGGCCAAAAGCGGTTTGCCGGGATGATCCGCGAAGACCGAGATCGCATCCGCATAATGCTGGATGCCGGATTCGAAGAGGATGGCCAGGGCCAGCTGCTGCCCTTGGGTCGTCGTGGTCCGCCTGCTGAACGTGACCGGCGTAAAATCCATGGACCCGATCACATTCCTCGTGAACGGCAGCGTACAGAGATGAGCCGCGTTAGGCCCTTCACTCTGCGCTCGGTAATATTCCGCACCGTAAACGCCTTCTCTTGTCATCACGTGAGGCCAAGTCCGATGCTCGCCGCTTGGTTTGGTCGATCCATGGAAATTGACCATCAGCCAATGCCTGCCAGCGGATTCGGCAATGGCATCATAGACCTGGAGCGTCTCCTGGTTGTCGCTGTCGAAGAAATCGACCTTGATGCCAACGGCGCCCCAGGATGCCCACAGGCGCAATTTCTCTTCACGGAGCTCCTTCGTATTCAGCCCTTTATAATGCGTCCACAGCCAGATGCCGACGCCACGCTGTTTCGCGTAAGCGATGAGCTGCGGCACGTCCAGCTTGCCTTCCCATCCGCCGTCCACGACGCTGTATTCCCATCCCATCTCGGCGGCAAAATCCACATGCTGTCGTTGAATATTCATATCGCCGCAGGAATCGGCTTCCGCGTACCAGGACCAGGCTGCTCGGCCCGGGGAGATCCAAGAGATATCTTGCAGCACGGACGGGGGGCATAGGTGAGTCGTTACCGAAGACGAGACCAGCTCCCCGAGCGATCCGATGATCATAACACGCCAGGGAGTCGAGAGTGGAAGCTGCGCAGCAATCGGCGTTTCCTGATCCGGGGCGTACGAGATGCGGAGCTTCCGGCCATCTTGCTCATCCGCTGCGAGATGACTGGCGCCATAACCGCCATCCACGGCAGCTTCTGTCAGCAGCAGCCATTGATCCTCTGCCGATTGGACCAGCAGCGGGAAACCAAAGTGTCCTCCCCGAAGATGCCCCGGCATGGCATGGTCATAGGTTCGTTCATAACACCGCATGAACGGCTGCGCCCAAACGTTGAGCATCCGGTCTTCCGGAAGATGGAATCCGGAGAGCTCGTTCTCGATGCGAATATCTCCTTCTCCGTGCAGCTCATACCGGTATGCAACGCCGTCTTGAAAAGCACGGAAACGAATCTTCACCTGATGATTCTCCACCGAAGTCAGCAGCAACATCTCGCTTGCTTCGTAAGACTGCGATTTTTGCTTGCCGGTCACAAGCTCGTAATGCTCCGTGATCGTGTTGTACTCAACCCCTTGAATGATGCCTTGCTGAAATTTGTATTTGTCGGTTATCAGTCCGAGCGGTGACTTCTCGAGAACCCGGAATTGCTTGTTCATAACCGTATAAAAGAGAGGGCTGTTATGTTCTTGTTCCAGTGTGATCTGCAGATTCCCGTCAGGCGAATGAAGCTGTGCGTGAAAGGGGGCTGACGGAGGCCGGGATAACTCATGATCCATAAACGAAACTCCTTCCTTGTCGCTGCAAGAATGTCGTATCCACTGCAGTTTCATTGTAACGGACACAGCGAAGCCTTAGCATACGGTTCCGTTCGCTCCGGGTTGTGTTTTCTTACGTTGTGTTACTCCATAAAAAAACACGGCCATTCCGCAAGTTACGGCATGGTCTGGCGGGCAGTCGCTGTTTTATCATGGAAGCATCATCAAAAGGTGTTTGATAGGAGGGAATCATGTAATCGCGGGTGGATCGTAATCACTACATATGACAAAGGATGGGTGATGATTGATGAGACAGGTACGCAAGCGTAACAGGCAGGCAAGAAGAGGAAGTTTCATACTGCTGCTGGGTATTCTTCTGTTTTCGTTCGGCAATCCGCCAATACAGGGGGAAACGGCTGTTCCGGATGCCATGGAGCGGGTCAACCTGGCTTTGAATAAGCAGGCGACGGCCAGTTCCGAGATCAGCGGGCGTGAAGCTGTGAAGGCCATTGACGGTAGTCGTGATACCTACTGGCAGCCGGCGAGCACAGACCGTGAGGACATGAGCGTACACATACAGGTGGACCTGGGAAGCGAGCAGTCCTTAAACCTGGTCGTCCTGGATTTGAACCGGGGAGATAATTTGGGAAGTATCGAGGTGGATTACTCCCGTGACGGTGAGTCCTGGACCAGAGCCTACACGAAGAACGGGGGTATTCGAGCGGACGGTCAGGAATCGATCACGTTTGATTCCGTAAGCGCTTCCCAAATTCGGTTATCGCTGCAGCTAAGCCGAAATCTTAATGTTCAGCTTAAGGAGTTGGAGCTTTATATGCAGGATGGAGATCAAGGAATCCCGTCCGATGTAACGGAGCTGGCCTTCGTGAAGCCGGATGGAACCCCTTATAACAACAATGATGAACTTACCTTGGACATAGGAGGTACATCTGTCGTGGAGGCGCGCGGCAAACAGGTGAACGGCGAGTGGATGACACTGCCTCAAGGCCAGGTACAATACCATGTAGTGGGAACCAGCGCTGCGGTTACTTCCGAAGGCTCGGTAACCGGTGTCAAGGTAGGCGCCACCCGGATGTATGCGGAAACCAGCATCAACGGCCAAGCGATGCGTACGCCGGATTTCTGGATTGTCGTGAAGGACGACCAGGAATTCCAGGATGCGAAATACATTGCTTTCAGTTCGTTCACGCATCCGTCATTGGTCCAAATGATTGGCGAGGCGGCGATCTTGGGGGAGGGCAAGGAGCTGCCAGTTGTAACGATCGCTCCGAACTTGGATGGAACCGTATCCGCCAGATGGTTCAAGGACGGTCAATCCAGAGGCTCGCTGGGCACGAAGGCGCTGCTGGCAGGGGTAACGCAATCGTTAACGCTTCCGGGTGGGATGAAGGTGCCGGGCACGTACGAGGTGCGGATGACTTTCCAAGCCGCTGACGGGGAAACGTACTATGACAGCTTGTTTTATACCGTCATGCCCAAGAAGGGAATTCCTGATGGCCAGAGCCGAATCGCCTATACCGGAAAAGACGGAAGGATGGTGTACGTTCCCGATTATAAGGGGAACCGGATCATCGATTTCTCAAACGTCGGTTATTTGGGTGGCGGTATGAAACTGCCCGACGTTCAGGCGAGAATTGCCGTACAGCCAACCGGCGGAGACGATACGGCGATGCTGCAGGCGGCGATTGATGAGGTGTCCCGGATGCCGCGTGACGCGGATGGTTTCCGGGGGGCGGTGCTGCTGAAGAAGGGCACATATTTGGTCGGCGGTTCCCTGAACATTCAGGCCAGCGGGGTCGTGCTCCGGGGTGAAGGCAAGAGCGAGGACGGCACCATCATCCGCGGCACGGGAACAACGGCGAGAAACTTGATTGTCGTGGGCGGAACGAATGGTGCGGCAATTGTTGACGGGACGGAGACGGACATCCAGGATCTGTACGTTCCGGCAGGATCGCGATCATTCCATGTGCAGAATGCCTCCGGTTATCAGGTTGGCGATTCTGTCATTGTACGAAGAATCGGCAATGATCGCTGGATTCATGAGATCGGCATGGACCATATTTACATGCGGCCAAGGACCGGGGGAACGCAGCAGTGGTCCCCGTTCAATCTGGATTTTGATCGCGTCATTACGGCCATTGACGGCAACCGGATTACGGTGGATGCTCCATTAGCGAATGCCATTGAACGTCAATGGGGCGGAGGCAAGCTGTTCAAGGCGACGGATGAGTCACGAATTGAACAGGTTGGGATTGAGAACATGCGAGCCATATCCGATTTTGATCCGAGCAAGACCGATACCAAGATGGATAACGATGTTCTGGATACCCCGTATTATTCCGATGAGGCGCATGCGGAACGATTCATTATGATGAACAGCGTGAAGAATGCCTGGGTGCGCGAGGTGGACGGCTACCATTTCTCCTACGCCTTGGTGCAGGTAGGACGGCAGGCCAAGTGGGTCACCGTGCAGGACAGCGAAATGTACGATATGGTCAGCGTGATTACCGGCGGTCGTCGTTACAGCTTTTTCATCCAGGGGCAACTAAATCTGGTGCAGCGCAATTATACGGAAACTTCACGTCATGCTTATGTTATTGAGAGCCGCGTACAAGGACCGAATGTCATGTACGACAATAAGGCCACTCGCGAATACAATACAAGCGAGCCGCATCATCGCTGGTCCACGGGCGGCCTGTACGACAACGTCAGTGCGCGTATCAGCGTCCGCGACCGCGGCTGGCTGGGCAGCGGACATGGCTGGGCGGGAGCGAATTACGTCATGTGGAATACCGAAGGCGGGCTGGTTGCCCAGAAGCCCCCAACGGCACAAAACTATGTCATCGGCCATATCCCGACCGAAGACGGTCTGAATGTGAAACCGCTCGTTCCGAATGATTATGATTCAAGACCGCGCGAGGACGGCTATTGGGAATACGCTGACCGGCATGTAGCGCTTCAGAGTTTATTCGTCCAGCAGTTGAAGGATCGCCTGGGGCAGCAAGCAGTGGATAATTTGGCACGTACGCCTGTGGGCGGCGGTTCGTTAGATATACCAGAGCAGCCATAATTATATGGAGCGAACAGGGGATTATCAGGGGAAACGCTGATCATCCCCTTCTTCGCGAAGAAGGGGACGTGTATGAAGGTGGAGAAGGTGGAGAGGGAGACAATTGGAAGAGATACGGAACGTTCTCTTGGGGGACATCATGCCGAGCCAGATCGTGCAAGACAGCACGGCAAGATTGAAGCGGCAGGTCATGAAACCGCATGGCGGCAGCCTGATACATCCGCAAATCGGCGCTTGCGGTTATGGTACGCTTCTCCGGCGGCCGAGTGGAACGAAGCATTGCCCTTGGGGAATGGACGCTTGGGCGGCATGGTTTTTGGCAAGACCTCGCTTGAGCGGGTGCAGCTTAACGAGGATTCCCTCTGGTATGGTGGTCCGGGAAGGGGAGCCAACCCTGACGCCACCGAATATTTGAGCGAGATCAGGCAGATGCTGCGGGATGGACGTCAGGCCGAGGCTGAGCATTTGGCCCGGATGGCGATGACTTCATCCCCGAAATACGAGCAGCCTTACCAGCCGCTGGGCGATCTGCTGCTCAAGTTCCTGGATGCCGAGGAAGCGGTGGAGCATTACGAGCGAGAGCTGGATTTGGAGCGGTCCATGGTGACCGTATCCTATTCTTCGGGCGGCACAGGCTATCGCAGGCAGTATTTTGTCACTGCGCCGGATGACGTGATGGTGATTCGCCTAACTGCCGATCGGCCGGGGGCGCTGACCTTTGCGGCAAACCTGATGCGTCGCCCTTATGACAGTGGAACGGATTCGTTAGGGCATGATACCTTGCTGATGAAAGGCGAATGCGGTACGGACGGCATTTCCTTTTGCACGGCACTACGGGCTGTCGCTGAGGGAGGAAGGGTCCGAGCCATCGGTGATTTTCTCTCGGTAGAAGGGGCGAATTCGGTTACGCTGCTGCTGTCAGCCCAGACAACCTTTCGGTGTCAGCAGCCGGACAAGGTATGTCTGGATCGGCTGGATCATGCAGCAGGCATGTCGTTCGAACAGCTGGAAAGCCGCCATCTGGAGGAATATCGGGAGAAGTTTGAACGGTTCTCGATTTTTCTCGGTTCCAGCAAGAAGGGTGTGAATAGAGCAGGGTTAACTGAAAGGGAAAATGGCATTCCGAATGGGACAGACCGTATTTCCGGGTCAGACCCAGTTGGAAATTCGGATTGTGCAGAGGATGATTGTTCATTCCTGCCCACCGATCAGCGGTTGAATTTGTTGAAGGAAAGAGTCAAGGCAGAAGGGGCTTCTGCAGAGAATAGCGATCTCGAATTGATCGCGTTGTATGTCCAATACGGGCGTTATTTGCTTATCTCCTGCTCAAGACCCGGATCTCTCGCGGCAAATTTGCAAGGGATATGGAATGACAGCTTCACCCCGCCCTGGGAATCGAAGTATACGATCAATGTGAACATTCAGATGAACTATTGGCCGGCAGAGCTGCTGGGTCTGGCGGAGTGTCACGAGCCGCTGTTCGACCTGATTCACCGCATGCTCCCGAATGGCCGGGACACGGCTCGCGAGATGTATGGCTGCCGGGGTTTCGCAGCGCATCATAACACAAATCTATGGGGAGAGACCCGGCCTGAAGGAATATTGATGACCTGTACCGTATGGCCGATGGGAGCCGCGTGGCTGTGCCTGCATCTATGGGAGCATTACCGGTTTGGCGGGGAAACGGATTTCCTGCGGGAGCGAGCGTATCCGGTCATGAAGGAAGCGGCGGTATTCCTGCTGGATTACATGACGGTGGATGAGGAAGGAAGACGGATAACCGGGCCTTCCGTATCGCCGGAGAACCGATTTGTGCTTCCGAACGGAGCCATCGGCAGCTTGTGCATGGGGCCCGCCATGGATGCGCAGATTGCGACGGCCTTGTTCCGGGCTTGTCTAGAGGCAGGCCATCTCGTTGGTGATGAAGCTGCCTTCCTTGAAGAGCTTCAAACCGCACTGCAAGAAATTCCGGCACCGCGGATTGGAAGGCATGGGGGGATCATGGAATGGCTGGATGATTACGAGGAGGCTGATCCCGGACATCGGCATATCTCGCAGCTGTTCGCCCTGTATCCGGGCGAGCAGATTGATCCTGAGAAGTCCCAGGAGCTTGCCGATGCGGCTTACAAGACCTTGGAACGGCGGCTTGCGCATGGCGGTGGTCACACGGGCTGGAGCCGGGCCTGGATTATCAATTATTACGCCAGGCTGCAGCGCGGCGCGGAAGCGCACGAGCATCTGGTGCATTTGCTGGCTTCCTCGACTTATCCGAATCTGCTGGACTGCCACCCGCCTTTTCAAATCGACGGTAATTTCGGCGGGATTGCGGGTGTCGCCGAAATGCTGCTGCAATCGCATACGGGAGAGTTACGGCTGCTCCCTGCGCTGCCCCACCAGTGGAACAGAGGTGAGGTGAAGGGGCTTCGTGCCCGCGGCGGCTTTGTTGTCGACATGCGCTGGGAGGAAGGCGAACTGACCGAGGTGAAGATTGGCGCCGACAAGGCGGGGGAATGCAGGATATGGTCCCGTTCACCGCTGGTCCTGATGGAGGAGATACAGCTTGAGGAAATTACGCTGACAAGTACCACGATATCCGGAGGAGCGTATTGCTACTCGTTCTCGATGCAGCAGGGTGCAAGCTGTAGCTGGGGAAAGTCTGTGAGGGAGACATATAAAGCGGTTGAAGAATAAATTTAATTTAAAAGAATAGAGAAATCTATCTGTGAGGGAACAATAGAATGTTATAATTTGGATTGTACATACACACCTTGAGTGGGCGCACTCCTCTTAAAGGAGGTGGTGCGATGAACGTTTCGTTCGGTGAAGTGATAACCTTCGGGATTTTCCTGCTGGCATTGCTGACTTACATCGATAAACGACGAAAGTAACCCACTCCTAAGGTTGGCGCCTAAGTGGGTTACTTTCTCATTCCTGACTTGATCTTGGAGGAGAAATCCTGCTCAAGATGTTTGTACAAAGGAGTAGCCATAGGCCGGCTGCTCCTTATTGCTATTCTTATCTTATCATACCCCTTTCTAGACCTCAATAACGGATCGATTGCACAAAATACTAGTGAAGAGTAAGGATACTTGCTGCGATTGAGTCCTCAAGACTACACTAGTATCATAATGAAACAGACAAACATCAAAGGAGGGACTGCCTTGTATCATGCAATTGGAAAGACGCAATTGGCGACATTTGCTGGCGGTTGTTTCTGGTGCATGGTGAAGCCGTTTGACGAGCTTCCTGGTATTCTATCCCTGGTTTCGGGTTACACGGGCGGCCATACGGAGAATCCAACCTATGAAGAAGTGGGAACGGAAACGACAGGTCATTACGAAGCTGTGCAAATCCGGTTTGAACCCGATGTGTTCCCGTATACAAGGCTCCTGGACATTTACTGGCGCTTGATTGATCCAACGGATGCGGAAGGCCAGTTCATGGACCGTGGGGCGTCGTACCGGTCAGCGATTTTCGTGCATGACGGGGCGCAGCGCGAGCAGGCGGAAGCCTCCAAGCGCAGCCTGCAGCTTAGCGGCCGGTTCAAGGGGAAGATTGTGACACCGATTCTGCCTGCGGGGCCCTTTTATCCTGCGGAGGATCTTCACCAGAATTACTATAATACCCACCGTTATGACTATAACCGGTATTATGAGGGCTCCGGCAGAGCTTCTTTTGTCGAGCGGCATTGGGATCGGAAACAGGACAAGGAAGAGCTGCAGAGGCGTCTTACCGCGCTCCAGTATGCAGTGACGCAAGAAGGCTTGGATGAGCCCGCTTATGATAATCCGTATTGGAATAACACAAGCCGGGGGATTTACGTGGATGTGGTGAACGGAGACCCTTTATTCAGCTCAACCGACCAATATGATGCCCGAACGGGATTGCCGGCTTTTATGAAACCCCTGCATGAGGGATATATCAGCAAAAAAGGAGATCTTCGCGGCGGCAAGGTACGCACCGCGCTCTATGGCAGATTGTCCGGCTCTTACCTCGGTCACCTATACCATGACGGACCTCCGCCTGGCGGCTTGCATTACCAGATAAACTCGGCGGCGCTGCGCTTTGTGTCGGAGGGGGAGATGGTTCGGGAAGGGTACGGTGAAAAGCCCGATCTCCAGATAGAGAGCTGCCGAGAAATTAATGCTTCGAGGATAAGAATGTAAGGTTACGTCAGTGACTCCATAGAACACAGTCCGTTTAAGAGCGTACATTCACTTCCTTTGGAGCAGTGGGAAGGAACATAGATTCTCCAGAAGGATGTCGCAAGGTTATGGCGTGATGACGCTGGGATCATCTAGGGATGAATTAGCCGTTCCTAAGAAGCTTTACGATTTCATTGTAAAACAGATTGGCGATCAGGCCTTGTCCATCTCCATTCGGATGCACCGTTCCTTCAGGTGTATTGATGTACGTATTGCCGGTTGTAGCCGCATATAGGTCAGCGCATGAAATCCCTTTGTTCAGGCAAGCTGTTTTTACCTCGTTTACCTTTACCATATTTTGTTCATTCGTATAGTAAGTGTTGTATTGGATAGTCGAACCTATGATATTGGCATCCGGCAACAGTTCACGTATTTTATCAAATCCCCGTTCCAAATCGGCGCGGGGATTTGTATTATTCATCCCCGCAAGCCATAGGATCAGATCCGGCTTACTCGGAGCGACGACCGCATCTAGGATTTGGGTGATAGTATGGATCGGTGCCCCGGACAGACCGTGAATGCTTACCGGAATGGAGAGCATCTGCTGAAGTCTTCGTCCATAGAGCGAGTCGGGCCGGGAGGCGACATTGGCGCCGAAGGTGATGGAGTCTCCGATGCAGACGATGTTTCTTATACGCTCCGTTTTCGGATGAACGAAATCGGGCAGAAGATAATCGATATCAACATAACAGGCTGTGGATGCGGCGTTTTTGATCCCCTTTTTCCGAATGGATATGGTGTGGTAGCCCTCCGTTAGACCGGTTATGGAATAGACGAGCACGCCGTGCTGTGCAGTGGCGCTGTAGAAGTCGATTTTCCCGTGGAACACGTCGCCGACATATACATCGGCTAGGCCGAAGCTGTTCCCCTTCGTGGCATATATGTCTATCCCTCTGATGTATCCGCTCCAGGAGGCCGACGCGTTGGCAGCAGGCGTTCCATCCGAATCATGCCTGCTGTGCAGACTGGCGTTGGCCGTATGCTGGACGGTCCAATTGCCCGTATAGGCAAGTGCCCCATCCTCTACCTTTAATTTAGTCATTGGCAGATCCTCCTTGTTCAAGTATGGATGGGCAAGACCATACGGTCCAACTGCCCGAAAAATTCGAGACCTTATAAGGTGGATAGAAGAGAACATAGCTTAGTCTTTATTTTAGGGTAGGGAGGCAAGGAGGGGATACGGGACGTTTTTGACTTTGTTGCCTGATATTAACGACTTTGAACGCCGGGCTTCGGATCGTAGAATCCTTCCAGAAATCATAGCTGCGTTCATGGCTCGGAGGATAGATGCGCATTAAACTTAAAGCATGAACCGGTTCAGCACACAGACATTTCAACAGGAGAGTTGTTATGGGTTGTACGGGAGGGGTGCAGAAGCTTCGAATAAGCGATAACGGACGAATTGTTGATCCGTGCGGACGGATTGCCGTTTTTTGGCTGGGTGTTACGACCTGGAATTTATTCCATAAATTTAGCGTTGATAATTTTAAAGGCTCGAATGATATGGCGGCCAAGGGACATAGATGCCGTTTTACTTTGTTTTCACCCAAATACGCGGCTTCTCCTTGACATAGACAGACGGCAGAATGCCGGTGATTTTTTTGAACACTTTATTGAAATAGGAGGGCTCACAAAAGCCGAGATAGTCCGAAATCTCGCTGACGTTCATCTGGGAGCCTGTCAGCAGGTCGCAGGCGGCTGAGATGCGGATCTGCTGGATGTATTCGGTTAATGTAACCCCCGTTGCTTGCCGGAACAGGCCGCTTATGTAATTGGGTGTCAATTCGACATGGGCGGCAAGATCCTGAACGGATATGGTCTCCCGGTAGTGCTCCAGAATGTACTGCTGCAGCTGCATGACAATGCCGTAGGACTTGGCCGGGATGGAGCGGTTGCCGACGTCCTCGTTAAGGATAGCCAGCATCTCCAGCATCATGCCGTGGCAGAGGGTCCGTGTATAGGGTGACTTGCGGAGCCAATGCTGGGTAAGCAGGGAAAAGCGGTGCCTCATATAGTCCGCATTGACCAACTTGGCCTTGATGCTCTGCGGTTCCGACAGCAGGGGCAGGCCTTCGCCGTTTCCTTTATATCGGAAATGGGCGGCATACATGTCATGTGGGTGTCCGCTTTGGTTGACGGCCGACCGGTGTGCGCCTTCGGGAATAAACAGCATATCGCCTTTTTCCAACGATAACTTGGCTCCACTTACGTTGTAAACGATTTCACCGGAAGTCAGGAGCAGCAAAATATAATGGTCTGCCGGAGCGGGCGGAACATGCCACCCCGGCTCGCAGTGCTCGAAATAAATGGCAACGGGTTCAATCATGGGACCAGCTCCTTTTCCTGGGATAAGTGATTAAGGGTCATTATATGCGAAACGCGTATTTTTTCCAACGGGTTGTTTTATACATGTTTTGCCTGACTTGAAGTTTTAAATCGGCAAGTCTAAATCAAATGAATCAGGTGGTGTTCGATATGAGTGGATTCATCCATCGTGCCAAGGCCCGAGTGGGTGTAATAACGGTGGGGCATGAGCCTTACTGGGGGCAATTCTCCGGACTTAAGGAAGAGCTGCAAGGGAACGGAAAAAAATTTGAGAATATGCTTCGGAATCTGGATGTTGAGGTGGTATCGGCAGGTTTTGTGGATAATGTGGATCAATCCTTTGCAGCGGCGGCTCGCTTAAAAGCTGCTGACGTGGACTTTTTGTTTTGCAATTTAAGCACTTATGTGACCTCATCGTCGGCCGTAACTGCGATTCTTAACCTTTCGGTGCCTACCGTATTGGTAGCTTTGCAGCCGTTAAAAAAGCTGGACTATCGCCATACAACGACTTATATGCAGCTGGCCAACGACAATATATGCTCCCTTCCCGAAATCAGCGGCGTTCTTGTGCGGGCCGGTAAGCCGGCTGCCGGCATGATTGTCGGCACGCTCGACAATGATGAAAGAGCAGCGCGGGAACTTGCGGCGTGGTGCCAGGTTGCGAATGCCCGCAGAGCCTTCAAATATGCCCGGATCGGATATCTGGGCCACACGTACGAGGGCATGTATGACATGAACTCTGACCCTACCGCTTTTACGGCCGCTTTCGGTTCGCATATTCAAATGCTGGAGATGTGCGATCTCGCCAAATTGGTCAATGGGGTAACTTCGACCGAAATGGCCGACAAGCTGGATGAAATCCACAGCGTGTTTACCATGGCCGATCCGTTTATCGATCCGATTACGAGGCCGATCCGTCAAGAGGATCTCGATTGGTCCGCCAAGGTAGCGGTCGGGCTCGATAAGCTGGTAGCCGAATACGGGCTGACCGGATTGGCCTATTATTATCGTGGATTGGACAACAACGAATATGAGCGGATCGGCTCGAATATGGTGCTCGGCAATTCGCTGCTTACCGCCAAGGGCATTCCTCTGGCAGGGGAGGCGGATTTGAAAACGTGCGCGGCCATGCTGATCATGGACCGACTCGGCGGCGGCGGGTCCTTTGCCGAGCTGCATCCGTGCGACTTCGAGGACGATATCGTGCTGGTCGGACACGATGGACCGCACAATATTCGGATCAGCGACGGAAAGCCGGTTATCCGCGGATTGGATGTGTTCCACGGCAAGAGCGGATCGGGCATCGGGGTGGAGTTCAGCATAAAGACCGGCCCCGTGACACTGCTGGGCATTTCACAGACGGAGGACGGGCGATTCAAAATGATTGCGGCCCAGGGCGAATCCGTACAGGGGGAGATTCCCCAAACCGGCAATACCAACACGCGCTGCAGCTTCGGATGCCGTGTTGCCGAGTTCGTGGAGAATTGGTGTGCGGCAGGACCGACCCACCATTTTGCCCTCGGGGTCGGCCACCTGAATGCCAAGATTAGGAATGTGGCCAATGTGCTGGGCATTGAGCTTGAAGTGGTACAGGGGGGCATATAAAGGATGAGTCAATCCAGAGAACGTCAACGAAGGCTGAACCGGGTCACACTCGAAATGAGTCTCAAGCCGTTTACGAACTTGGAACAGACGGCGATTGACGTGATATGCGCCGAGGCCATCCGTCAATGGCTCCCGCTGATCGGCATGGCCGACAAGGCTTCGATGCTGTTGTGGGTAGCCGATGGCAGCGAAATTTTAACCTGGGACGGGAACGAGGAGACGGAATTCGAATGGGCCAAGTATATCGGTTTCGCCAATGAGCACTGTTTTAGCCACATTCAGGGAGAGGACGACCCAAGAATCGCTCGCCCCTACAGGGATAACCCTGTCCGTATGACTTACGGCGATCTCGGAAGGATTGTGAGCAGCTTCAAACGAGTGGCTGCCGAGCAATTTGGGGTGAGCATGGAGGTGGGGGCTACGTTTGATGCTGGTCCAGAATTTGCTTATTCCGATTTTAAATATCGGGATCATCCGGAGATTAATAGGGCAGAGCTTGGAGGACAGTATATATCGCTCAAAGCCGATTATACGGTCGTTTGTACTTGGTCCAAACTTCACGCAGACGGTGCCGGGTATGCGGCTTATCTGAACGGGATTCCGGAAGGTACTCCTTTCGGCGAATTTCTCGGGCGTCAATGCGCGAGCTTTCTGCCTGCCATGGGTTTTGATTATATTTGGTTTTCCAACGGTTTTGCGGTTTCCTATTTTCCCTGGACGTATTTGGGTGCCAATTATAACGGCTCGCAAATGCCTTTGACCGATTACAACGAGCTGTCCACTAAGGTGATGTCCTTCTGGGACGATTTCAAACGCGAGTGCCCGAATTATCGTACCGAAATCCGGGGCACGAACTTCGGGACGGGGATGGATCTGGCAAAAGATTACATCCCGATGCTTTCCTTGTATGAAAAAGGATACATTGAGCTCCCTCCGCCCAATTCTCCGTGGGGAGCCCTCAATTATGACTTTGGACTGGAAATGACGGGGTACCTGTCCAGAATCGCCGAAATCCCCGGCGTTACCTATCCTTTCCGTTTCTATCCGAATGATCCATGGTTCTGGCAAAATCCGTGGCGGGATTTATATGACCGCGAACCACACGACATCTACTGTCCGCTGGCCGCAGCCAGGGTGAACCATGCGGGGGAGCTTGAGGGACCCGGGATTGTGGAGATTCTGACGATTGATACCGAGAAGGGTGAGCTGAACGAAGAGGATGCGCAGGAAATCATCCCGCATCTGCGAAGAGCAATAACGCAGGCGCCGGACCAGCCGGGCCTCTTGACCTGGGTTTATCCATTCCGTGAGCTGCATGATAGGATAGCGGCATCGAGCAGTCATTCCGGGAGCATCTTCTTTCATGACTGGTTCATCCGCAACGCCATCAATCAGGGATTGCCGCTGAATACGGTGATCGGAACAGACAGCTTGTTTAGGATGAACCAAGACGCGGCTGGGAAGCTGAAGGATACGATCCTTCTCGTGTCGGCTTCTTGGCTGACCGGCGCGAATGCTGATTACTTTACGAATTATGTCCGCTCGGGCGGCCGGCTACTGCTTTACGGTGCTGTTAACGACTCCACGTTGCTGGACCTCCTAAATTTAAAGTTAGGCGAGGCCCTGGAAGGCGATTTTGAAGTGGGCGGCTTTGATTTTCTGGAAGATGGACTGTCCGTTTCCCAACCGTTGTTCCGGTCACGGAGGCTTCGCCATCAGGCTCGTATTGGCGATGGGGGATTCCGGGAACAACTCAACAATGCGAACGATGCATTCACGACCTCGGCGGTGAATCTTCATCAAGATGGCGAGGTGCGGGTGTATGCGATAAGCAGACAGCATCCGACCTGGGGTGGCGGCCGTGTCGGCTGGGTGAGAGGTTCCCTGCCGTTTGAAGATTCGGGTATTACCCATCTGCCCGTAAGACAGGATGCTTCGCTGCTTGACGGTTCCGTTGTCCTGCGATACATGCTTCAGCACTTCGGATACACGATTGTGCAGGATAAGTACGAGGAATCATCCACGCCTGCGCTCATGTTCGTAAAGCGGCATGATAATGCCTTTATATACACCGGTTGCAAGAAGGATTCCTCGGTGACCTTCCGCCTCCGGATGCCTGAGGGCATTCCGGTCATCATCGGCCAAGCGACCATGGGAGGCGTTGCGGAAGCTGCTTATGCACTGGACCGGACCTTCCATGACGAATGTCGGGTATTTGTCGACCAGAAGGAGCCTGGACAAATATGGTGCCGCGAGAACAGCCCAGTGTCCACCAGAAAGGTGAATCCGGTCCGGACGATTACCGTCGGCGGCCTCAAGGAGGCCGCTGTGACCGTATACCCGCCTTTATGGGCGATTGAAGGAGAACGTTTGGATATAAGGTGCAGCTATGCCGCGCATGAGGAAGTCCCCTGGACACGGCAGGGGAACAAGGTTTTGCTGGAAGAGATCAGCGGTACGATCAACATTTCCTGGTAGGAGAGGAGCGTGTCACGATCATGATATACCGGATACAAGCTGAAGCGGACATTTCGAATGGGCATTGGTGATGAAATTGCTCAATACCGAACCGAAAAGGGAAGAGAGGAGACGATCAAGCCGTTTGTTTATAGAAATGGAACAGCTTCGATCGAGGCTTAACAAATTCGATTTGCTCGAGAATTATTTGGATAACGGAGAGAAGGGAGAATTTGTAGCATTCTTTCGTGAGCTGTTCACTGTAGAGGTTCCTCTCTTCTCTGAAGAGGAAGGCAGGTGGTGCGAGCTTGAGTTGTTTTCCCGTCTGTCCGCGTTCTTCCTGTCATACATAAATAGGCGAAGATTGTTGAAAGAGCTTGATTCCTCTACGATTCAGGCCGAGAAAATGCTAAGCCCCGATGAACATGCCGGATGGAATGAAATGATCGATTATTTTTGCGAGCTGGGGGCCGTACTGGCCGATTACAATGGGCAGCAGCAGATTGAGAGAACCCATGAGATGATTGCTAAGGTTCATGATTACATTCATCAGTTTTTGCATGAAGAGCTGTCCCTTACCAAGCTGGCTGAGCTTGTTTATTTGAGTCCGCCTTACTTCTCCAGGCTATATAAGCAGATGACCGGACAGGGGCTGCTGAGTTATATCAACAAAACCCGGATTAACAAGGCTAAGCTGCTTCTGAAGACGACAGACCGGAAGATTCATGAGATCGCCTCAGAAATAGGTCTGGAATCTGCCCCTTATTTTACAAGACTATTTAGGAAAAGAACCGGTTTCACCCCGCAGGAGTATCGTGACAGCAGTAAATCGTGGTGAGAATGAGCTTCACTGGGGTGGGGCACGCTTCGAGGGGGCTGCAAAATAATAGGTCATGAATAAACCGACACCGCAAATTCCGGGTGTCGGTTCTTTTAGCTGGTGAGGCTTGCCGTTACATGCTGTCAGAAGAGCGTTCTTCCAAGAGACTGTCGTACATAAGAATCAAGCATCTTGTTTGGACAATCGTTCATACAGAAAATCAACCACATGCTTTACTTCTATCGGTTCGCCGCGGCCATGCTGTTCCACCCCAAGCTTCATCTGCAGAAGACAACCGGGATTGCTGGTTAGAATATACCTGGCACCGGTCACATTGACGTTATCCATCTTGTGCTCCAGGATCTGGCCCGCCATCTCGGGCTGCGTCACATTGTAAATGCCTGCGGAGCCGCAGCAGCGGTCCGCTTCCTTCATTTCCTGAAAGGTGACATTAGCTACTTGGTTTATGAGCTGCCTAGGCGCCGATCCGCTGCGCATGACATTGCGCAAATGGCACGAATCCTGATACGTGACGATCACCGGTTCGGCTGTTGTCGCTGCAGATTCGGCAAATGCAGGGATCCGCCCCTGCTCCACGAGCAGCCTGCTGATATCCACGACCCTGCTCGCGAACCAGGCGGCTTGTTCATTCCAATCCTCATCCCCGTGGAGCAGATGGTCATACTCCACGAGCAGGGCCCCGCAGCCGCCAGCATTGGATACGATATAGTCCACGTTCAATTCCTTGAACACCTTGACGTTGATCCTTGCCAGATTTCTTGCGAGCTCAAGTTCCCCGCTGTGGGCATGCAAAGCCCCGCAGCAAGTTTGTTCCGGGGGAATCACAACTTCAAACCCGGCTTCCGAGAGCAGTTTGACCGTGTTGACATTGGTGCCGGCAAACATCACGTCCATAATGCAGCCCCTGAACAAAGCCACGCGCGCAATTGGAGCACCTTTGGCTGGATGGACGGTTCCGAGCTGCTCGATGACTCCCTGTGCGGTGGCATCCGGCAGAATCCGCTCCATATCGCGCAGTGGCTTGGGAAAGAGCCGCATAATTCCGGTTCCTCTTGCCACGCGTCGCAAACCGGATGTTTGGTAAAAGTTTAGCGTTCTGCCCAACGATTTCAATCGGTTGCGGTGAGGGAATACCCCCTTGAAAAAGAGCTTGCGGATCCCCCTAACGGGTGGCGAATGCACAGAGTGATCCTCGATTGCATCCCTGGCCTGTTCGATCAGTTGGCCGTATTTGACGTCGGCCGGACATACCGGCTCGCAGGCTCGGCATCCCAGGCAATGGTTCATCTGATCGCGAAACATGTCATCGGGTTCCATTAGTCCGTCAGCAACGGCTTTCATCAATGCGATGCGCCCCCGGGGAGATTCCGGCTCGACCCCGGTTTCCCTGAACGTGGGGCAGGCCGGGAGGCAAAACCCGCAGCGCATGCAGTTGGTTAATTGATCGTAATCAAGTTTCTCCAGCAAGGTCCGAGCCAAGGGATTCGCGTGGTTAATCTGGGGTTTCTTGCTTATGTTGGTTTGTTTATCCACGGCCTATAACCACCCTTCTCCTTGTTTCTTTGGCAAAAACCTTGCCCGGATTTAACAAATTGTCGGGATCGAACACCTTCTTAATCCCCTTCATGAGCTCCATGCCGGAGGCGCCGATCTTCCATTCAAGGAACGGAGCCTTCACCATGCCTACCCCGTGCTCGCCGGTAATCGTTCCGCCAAGCTCAAGGGCGGCGGCGAAAATTTCCTCGAAGGCCTGCTCTACCCTGTGTATTTCCTCGGTATCTCTGGCATCGGTCGTCGCCGTAGGATGCAGATTGCCGTCGCCGGCATGGCCGAAGGTAGCAATCGTGACGTTGTATTTGATTGAAATTTCATTGATCCGGCGTACCATGTCGGCGATCTTGGACCGGGGAACGGTCGCATCCTCAAGAATGGTGGTTGGGCGAAGACGTGCCAGCGCCGTAAAGGCGCTTCTTCTCGCCGTCAGCAGCCGCTCTGCTTCCTCCCGGGTGGCAGCCACCTGAATTGTGTCCGCCTGCTCGCGTGTACATATCTGACGAATCTGTTCAATATCTCTGGTCACGGTTTCAGGATCACCGTCCTGCTCAATCAGCAGAATGGCTTCCATATCCAAAGGAAGGCCCAGCTTGGCAAAATCATCAACGACACGTATGGTCGGGTTATCCATGAATTCCAGCGTCGCCGGAATGATTTTGGATTCGATAATGGCGGATACGGTGCGTGCCGCCCCGTACAGATCGCGGAACATGGCGAGCATCGTCATTTTGCTCTTCGGTGGAGGGATCAGCTTCAAGGTTGCCTCCGTTATGATCGCAAGCGTGCCCTCAGAACCGACCAGCAGCTTGGTCAAATCATATCCCGCCACATCCTTCATCAGTTTTCCGCCGGTACGGATGATTTCGCCGCTGGCGAGGACGGCTTCCAAACCGATCACGTAGTCCTTCGTCGTGCCGTATTTCAAACCACGAAGCCCGCCGGAGCATTCGGCGATATTTCCACCGATCGTCGAGATTCGCATGCTGCTCGGATCGGGAGGATAGAACAGGCCTAAGGACTCGATATGATGGATAAAATCCGCGGTAATCATGCCGGGCTGAACCGTAGCCGTTAGATTTTCTAAATCCAGCTCAAGCAAGCGATTCATCCTATGCATCACCATAACCACCCCACCTTGGACCGGAACGGTTCCGCCGCATAGATTGGAGCCGGAGCCTCTGGAAACGAGAGGTATTTTATAGAATGACAACGCCTTCATTATGGCGGAAACTTGTTCCGTGCTTTCAGGATAGACTACCCCGTCCGGCAGCGCCTGCAGCATCGGGGTCCCGTCATAGGAGTGGGTAATCAATGCTTCTTTATCGTCCCGAAAGTGGGCATCACCAACGATGGCACGAAGCTGTGCGGTGAGAGCCGGATCTAACATATCGAAATTCCCTCCTCTATTGATCAGGTCATCTGATGACTTTTGTTTTATTATATGACATGATTATAGTAATGAATAGTTAAAAATTTAAACAGGGGGCGAAATTGCCGTGCGAACGATCAAAGTGGAAAACCAGAAGGGGCACGAAATCGTAGGAGAGCATCTCCTTCAGCAAATTCGGGAAGGGCATCTCCTCCCGGGCCAAAAATTGCCTTCCGTCGTTGAATTGGCCGCCGCTTACGGCGTCGGGCGGTCCACGATCCGCGAGGCGGTCAGCGCGCTCAAGGCTATGGGATGGCTCGATGTGCGCCAAGGAGGTGGAACGTATGTGAAGCCGGTCCTTCCCAGCGAGCCCAAAAGCGGCGCCGATGTGCTGTTTCAAGGCGCCGAATCCCTGGTGGAGCTGCTGGAGGTCCGCAAGGTGCTGGAGACCGGCGCCGCCTCCTTGGCTGCAAAACGGCGTACGGACCAGGATCTGGAGCGAATGCGTGCCGCCCTTTTGCAGATGGAGCATGGGCTTAGCGCCAAGGATACCCGTGAAGGCGAACGGGCTGACATTGCTTTTCATATGGCCATAGCGGCTGCGTCGGGCAACACGTTGCTGATTCAGCTGATGGAGTCGTTATCCGACCGTTTAACGGAAACCATCCGGAAGACCAGAGAACTATGGTTTTATAAAGAGCAATCAACCGCTTCCCGGCTGTTGATCGAGCACCAGACCATATTTGACGCGATTGAGCGGCAGGACCAAGAGCAGGCAGCCGCACGGATCGAAGCCCACCTGATCAAGGTAGAACAGGTGCTTCGGGGAGCATTGGAGGCTGGTGGCGACAACATATCAGATTGACAATCGCGATGGGAGTTCGGAGAATGTCCCGTATTTCACCCCAAGAAAAACCCCTCCAAGTAGACTTTAATGCGCTTACTGCACGTTGTCTACTTAAAGGGGATCATCACGGTTGCTTTGTGTCGATTATGGGAGCCTAATCAATTCGACCTTCATGTCATAGCCGGCGGGTGCCTCTGTCAACACCTCTACATGTGCCGGAACTTCCAGGCGCATGTGAAGCAGACCCTCGTCTTCGAATCGCCACGAGACATCAATTCGCCCATTGTCGGGAAGCGGAACCGTGCCTCGCGCCCAGGCCAATCCACTGGGCTGAGGTGCTACACGGACCTTATCCCAACCCGGAGTAAGTCCCTGCACACCTAACACCTGATGGCCGAGGAAATAAGCAGGTGCGGCTGACCAGGCATGACAATGGCTACGGGTTAGCACCCTTGGGTTATTATGGTAACCACTCCATGGGAACATCTCCCAGCAGGACGTGGCGCCATGTTCGATCATATAGCCATAGTTTTTACGCATATCTGCAACCAGTAGATCCGGGCGACCGAGCTTCGTTAAAGCTTCATAGTAAAAGAACAACATAAAGGGGCTGCCTGCCTGCACAAACCGTTCCGGAGGATCTGTAATATACCGCTCGAGTGTAGATTTGCGATCTCCATTCGCAATATCGCATAGATACGCAACGATCTGTGTTTGCATGCTGGTCGTGGCGGAATATCTCCCGTCCGCATGAATACAGTCCACATAGGCTGCCCGTTCCTCATCCCACAGATGCAGATCAATGGCATCGCGCAGCTTGTCGGCAGCTTTCCTCAACTGATCCGCGACAGCCGATTCACCGGCGGTATCTCCGATCTCGGCAGCATCGCGCAGTGCTTTGACCATAAACATATTTTGCGGGGTCACCACACCTTCTCTTGGCTGCTCCATCGGTGCCCAATCGAGCAGGTTCCAGCCCGAGCGTTCCAGTAGTCCCTTGTCATTCTGAAGCTTGAGATATTGCTCCAGCGTGCGGTTGACATGCGGCCAGATGTCCACGATGAATGGTAATTCCCCGTGATAATGGTAGTATTCGAGACAAGCCGTTACCCAGAAAAAAGTCCAGTTCGGAATCACGCTGTTCCAACCGCTCGGCACTTGATCCACATATAGAGGCGTCTGGCAGGAGGAACCGGGCACCAATTTCAGGCAGCGACTGACGATCTCTTTGGCCCCAAAGGTGTAGTAGCTAACTAAAGCCTCGTTACGTGCATCGCCTACCCAGTATACTTGCTCGAAGGCGGGGCAATCGACAAAAGTGTCCTCCATGCACAGCCGGGTCGTGTCCCGACTAATAGCCCAAATATCGTTCAGCAGCGGGTCGCTGCTGCGGAAGCTGCCTACATTCGCAACCGGATAGTTGCTTTGTATCAATTTTATTTCGTGCAGCTTTACAGGACGGGACGCTCCACGCAAAGTAAGAGCCAGGTAGCGCAGCCCTCGCCGGACTACGGAAACA
Source organism: Paenibacillus sp. FSL W7-1332 (assembly GCF_037969785.1). Lineage (NCBI taxonomy): Bacteria > Bacillati > Bacillota > Bacilli > Caryophanales > Paenibacillaceae > Paenibacillus > Paenibacillus sp. FSL W7-1332. The sequence continues at coordinate 1,476,828 of NZ_CP150209.1, forward strand.
TAAGATTGACGGCCGTCCTTGCAAACATAACGGAATGTATTATCCACAAGGTAGGTATGTTGACGCCAGCCGTCGCTCATGTACTCAAATCCGTAACCATCCACGATAGTGCCTGAGGAGGCATCCAGCTCAATGGCGATATAACCTGACAGTTCCCGGCCGAAATCGATGACGATCTCCGTGTCCAAACCGGCGTATACAGGGATAGACGCTGAGTGCGGAGTAGCCAGCACTGCCTGCTGCATGGCCGATGGAACCGGATAAACCTGCTCGTTGACCTTCCAGACGCAAGAGGTAAACACATCATTGAGATTTACAAGCTGATTCTTAATCGGGTGAATCCAGCTTGTGAACGTTTTCAAATCCGCCAATGAAGCCACGCTGCAAATCTTTGCATAGTCAGGGTGATTTCTTTCCAGGAGACGGCGCGGTTGATGATCAATGTCCTCAATAACATCAAAGGGCCCGATGGAGACAAAGGGGGCGGATGATACATACTCAGGCCCCAATGCGGGTGCGTGCACAGTAAAGGAGGCGCTGCTGTCAAAGCCGATATGGAAGCCGTGACCATGACAGCTGCCTGTTACATCTATAAGCAGAAGATGCTCGCCCGATTCCAGCTCAAAAGTGGTATAACGTTCCGGAACTTCACCGACATAGCGGTCTTCGGACAACCAATGTCCATCTACGCTTAGACGGGCATGCGTTCTGCCGCTGTCTACCATGCCAACGGTCAATGGGGCTGCCTGTTCCATTCGGATCAGGGTAGCGATGAGACCGCAAAACTCGATAACATTCGCATGATCCGAGCTCTCAGGGAATAAAATACTCCGCAGATCAAGTACAGCGCTCCAAGCCGCCGGTCGTACTGCACGGAGACTCTCCACGTGGGAGGGATAGAGAGGTTCCTCAGTTAAGTATGGGATATCGCGTTCCACCAGACTCGTCCAGGGAGCCATACCTGCGGGGCCAATTGCGGTTGCCGACTCCCATCCACTATCATCATATCCAGTCTGGATCCAATCCTCTTCCCATCCTCTTGCGTCCAAGATCTCAGTAAAGCCCAGCTGACAAGATATTCGTGATGAAGATGAATCGTAACCCGAATGAACAGCGGTTTTCCAAGACTCATCCGAAATGGTAACCGATTCGGACGGTGATGTCAGTCGCTGTCTATCCAGCTGTACCAGCAATCCCGCCCTTCCTCGAAGATACTGAAAGGTGGAAATTCCGTAATGGATGACAAGTACAGCAATGACATTTTCCTGACCTGCCCGCAGCAAGTGACCGATCTCATATTCATCATAGGCGAGTTCAAAGGGCCAAGACCGTACGGGGCCACGTCCAACCTGCTCCCCGTTAACATACAAGACATAACGCGAATCAGCGGTAAGCTTTAGCAGCGCTTGGTCCAATGTACCTTCCGGGACAAAGGAATGTCGAAAGCAGCGCCACTCATTACGGGGACTCTCACAGCCGGCACCCCAGATCCAGGACGCTCGCCAATTTGATACTGAAGGTTGATTCATTAGAAACCTCCCAGAAATAATAATGGCCGTATTTTTATATAGTGAATGAATTAAAAAGAAGGAAGGGAATTGGACTAAATAGAAGGGGAGGGGAGTCGCCGATCGGCAAACCCATTGTATACCGAAATTGGAAGGTTGTATAGTGATACGTAGCCTAAACATAGGTATACACATACCGATTGGGATTGAAGTGCAAACTGTCAGCATCTTCGGAAGCGGCTCAACGAAAACTGTGGAAGGATCAACAAGCCCTTGCTATACTTGGGCTATGTTAAACACGGCGTCATTATAATAAGGGGGGTCGGTTATGTATAAGGTGATTATCGTTGAAGATGAAATGCTCGTTCGAATTGGCCTTAGAAACTCCGTGGAATGGAGTAAATTCAATATGCAGGTCGCAGCAGATCTTTCAGACGGACAGATGGCTTGGGATTACTGCCTGAATGAGGGGTTCCCTGATCTGGTTATCACCGATATTAGAATGCCTAAGATGGATGGTATGGAGTTAATATCGAATATACGTAAAGAAAATAGGGCCACCCGGATTGTGGTGTTGTCTTGCCTGGAGGAGTTCGAGCTTGTACGCCGGGCGATGTCACTTGGTGTATCCAACTATATTCTCAAATTAACCATGACGGAAGAGGAAATCGAAAATGTATTGAACGGGACACGCATGGAGCTGGATGCCCAAGGATCTACGGCTTATTCCCAAGGTAAGGAACAACAACTCCTGCCAGCTAACATGGATCTGATCATGGAAAAATATATCAAGGATTTTTTGCTCTACGGCATTTATTCCGTCGAAGAATTCGAGCGGTTTGCAGCACAAAGCGGGATCCGCCTTTCCCCTGTAAGAATGGTGGTATGCACGATGGAGCTGGACCGTTATTTCGAGTTAAAGCATAAATTCCGGGACGAGCATGGACATTTAGTGAAAATGACTTTATTGAATATACTGTATGAAATTACCAAATCCTTCGATAGGGATCCTGCGACGTATCTGGATGAAACCCACTATATTCTCCTATTCAGCTTTGATGATCTTTTCTCTGAACAATCGATCATGCAAGAAATCCATACGATTCTCAGCACAATTCAGGATGCGATTTATACGTACTTCAAGGGCTCGGTTTCATTTGGGGTGAGCGGTGTGCAGAGCGGGTTTGGGTCTTTGCGCAAGTTGTATTTCGAGTCCAGGCGTGCTCTTGAAAAGAAGTTTATTACAGGTCCTGGACAGAAGCATACCAACAACGATCCCCTTGATCTTAGCAAGGTCCTTGCGCAAGTGGAGAAAATACGCGATTATCCGCCGCTGCGTAATATGCTTAGCCCGATGAAGGAGAAGGAATACAGTGACTACATTACCAATTTTGTAAACGCTTTATTAGAGGGGAAAAAGTCGGTACGAATTATTTTGTATCAATTCATCCAATGGATCAACACGAATTTATATGACGATCATCAGAATGAAAAGATGCTGTTATTCAATATAACGGAAACGTTGGACCAGTGTGATACCTTGCCGGAAATGCTAGAGGAGATCAGTGAGTATTTATCTAACGTAGTGGAGCAGTCGAGGACAAATCTGAATATGAGCGGAGAAATCTCGAAGGCCATACAGTTCATCAAACAGAATTATGATCAAAACATCAGTCTGCAGCAGGTGGCTGACCATGTAAACTTAAGCTTTGGCTATCTAAGCAATCTCTTTAAAAAGGAACTTCAAATTACGTTCGTTGAGTACTTAAACTGTTACCGAATTGAACGAGCAAAGGAATTGTTGACACGGACCCATTTGAAATCATACGACATCGCCGTTAAGGTGGGGTTCTCTCCGGAATACACTTACTTCAGCAAGGTCTTCAAAAAAATCACAGGATTAAATCCAAATGAGTATCGTAGGCAGTTTTTATCCGGAAAAAGAGGCGTGACATGAAACTTAGAGGACGATTTCAGAAGCTGGGCACGCAGCTGATTTTATTCTATATGATTATTAGCCTGATTGTGCTGTCCTTCGCATCTTACTTTATCTACACCTTTGTGCTGAAAATCATCAAGGAGAATAACGAGACTTTATTGCTCCAACAGTTTCAGCAGTTGGATCATAACATTGCCGGGCTGATCGATGATGTGGATTCTTTGTCCAAGTTCTTTCTCCTGGATCCCGCTGTTCAAAGGTTTCTTAATTACACGCCGGATAAGGGGGAATTCGAGTTCATGGAGATGAAAAATGATCTTCATGAGAGCATTGCTCCCTATATCAGCAATTATGATTTTATTGATTCGATTTATATCGTAGGCGGGGTCCAGGGATTGATTGGCGGCACCAACAATACAACCCTTGTCCATTCAAGCGACCCGTGGCTGAAAGAGTTCATGCAAACCGATATTTTCGAGCGCTCCCATCAGGTTTTTCCCGAGATGATTATCCAGGGCGGAATTGACAAGAGCCATTACAATCCCTACAAACTGAAGCCTAATGACGGAATGGTCGTCAGCATGGCGCGCGGGGTCAGGCCGCTATATCAGTCTGTGACCAACGCCGTGCTGATTCTAAATGTGGATGAGGAATACTTGTCTTCCATTTATTCAACCGCCCTCCAAGCTGAAGAGGGAAAGATGTATATCGTGAACGAGAAGGGGATCGTGATCTCCAGCAGCAATCCTGATGATGTTGGTTCCATCAGCCCTTACAATCCGTTCATTAACCACGCCGGAGATTACGGAAGCTACGATAACGGCAGTACGAATTCACCGGTTCAGGTTATGTACTATCGTCTGAATGAAGCAAATTGGTACATGATGAAGGAAATACCGCTCAATTCCTTATCGGTGGATATTTATTCAGCACAGACACTGCTGGTGTTCGTGATCTTGGCCAGTCTGCTTGTGATGTTCATCATTTCCTATTTCTGGCTCAAAAAGATGACGCGGCCGCTGCGTATTCTTTCGCACAAGATGAAAGATATGAGTCGTGGGGAAATTGGAATTACGTTTGCCAAAATTCCAAACAATGAGTTTGGTATGGTGATTCGGCGATTCAACGAGATGTCGCTGAGCATTGTGGATCTGATTCATAAAACAAATGAGATGCAGGAGAAAAGACGGGAACTCGAAATGGAGGCGCTTCAAAATCAAATTAACCCGCATTTTTTATACAATACGCTTAATATGATCCGTTGGATGGCTTCTTCGATTAAAGCGGACAACATCGTGAACAGTGTCGTAGCGCTGGGGAATATTCTACGTCCAGCCTTCACGAGTAAAGAGCCGCTGTGTACTCTTAGGGACGAGCTTAGCTATCTGGAGAACTACATTAAGATTATCAATTGGCGGTTTAACAGCAGTGTCATCTTCTCTATCGATGTAGATGAAGCTTACCTGGATCATAGGGTTCCGCGGTTTATTTTACAGCCGTTAATCGAGAACTCCATTACATTCGGAAGACAAGAAGACGGACAACCCATCCATATTCAAGTCAAGGTCCATGAAGAGGCGCATGATCTGATAATAACTGTTACGGATTCAGGTGTGGGCATCCCTCCTGCCAGATTGGAACAGTTGAACCAGAAAATGCGCAGCGGCGAAGATCATACTGAGGTAATCGTGTCCGGCAACGGAATCGGCCTGTACAATGTGAACAAGCGGATCCAGTTGAATGATGGGCCGGCATACGGGGTTTGGTTGGTACCTCAGCTTACAGGGACAGAAATACAGATCCGGCTTCCAAAACATAGTTAGGTTTGATGGCATTGTTCAAGTTCATCTCAAAATTGTTCAGTTTAAGAAACGGTCATCTGTAGATTATTCAAAAGAATCCTAATATTATGCGTGTTTCGGCACAATCACAACCATTAAGATCAAGGAGGAAGGGAATTATTTCATAGGACCAGGAGGGAATACAATGAGTAAAAGGGGGATCGTCAGACCGGCGATGGCGGTGCTGATCATCTTATCGATGCTGCTTGCCGCTTGTACGAGTAATACCAAAACAAGCAATACACCAGATTCTCCGGAAAAGGTGGGGACGGATAGCAATGAGGAAGTCGTGACGCTCCGGCTGCTTATTATTGAAACCGGATCGAAGTGGAACACCTATCCGGACAGTGCTATAGCGGAGGAGATCGCGAAGAAGGTTGGAGTGAAGATTGAATATGTAGAAGCGGACGACAGCAAATTCAACGTTTTACTTGCTGGGGGAGACCTGCCTGATATCGTAAGGACAGAGCCGGCAAAGTATGGTAAGCAGCTGATTGACGGTAATCTGATTATCCCAATGGATGATATGCTGAAGGAACATGGAAAAGACATTACGGCGAATATTCCAACCGTTGTAGAATACAGCAAAGAGAACTGGAGCGAAGGGAAAAACCAGCTTTTCTTCCTGCCGCCGCAAGTTCAGTCAGAGCCTAGTCCGATCTATCCGCCGCTGACGATCGGACCAACGATTCGTTGGGATTACTATAAGGAGATCGGCGCGCCTGCGTTCAATACGCCGGATGAGCTGCTTGATGTATTGGAGCAGATCGTCCAGAAGCACCCGCAGACGGAAGACGGGAAGAAGATATACGGTGTTTCCATGTGGCAGGATTGGGGACTTTGGCCGTATATTGTCCCATTCGCGTGGTATACCATGCAAACAACCAACAATAGTGATATCATGGCAAGAAAACTTGATGAAACGCAGTACAGAAACATATTGATGGAGGAAGATTCCACGTTCTGGGTTGCAGTTGATTTTTACAACAAAGCGAATCGCAGAGGATTGCTGGATCCCGATGCCCTGACGATGAAGAACAATGATTATTCCGCCAAGGCTACGGCCGGACAAATTGTAATTGGACCAGCTACATGGGCCATGGGTGACTTTAACTCCAAATATGCTAAGGATGGTAAAGGGTACGTCGTATTGCCAACAGGTAAGCGGGCATGGAGCGGCGGAGTGAATCCATTAGGCTGGACAGGAAAAAGCTACGCGATCTCCAAGAGCTCAAAGCACCCGGAAAAAGCTATGCAGTTTTTAAACTATTTATATTCCTATGAAGGAGTACGAACGCTATACAGCGGAGTTGAGGGCGTTCACTGGGAGATGATCGACGGTAAACCGCAAATAAAAGACGAAACCTTTGAGTTAAGGAATGCAGGCGGTACAGCATGGGAGAATACAGGAATTGCCTTGGACACGAATCTGATGGGGATTGGTGGGGCCGTGTTGGATCCTGTCACAAATTCACCTCTGGATCTATTCCAAACACAAGAGGCTTTAGCGCAAGGAATAACCGAGCTGGAAAAGGATTTCAGTGACCATTACGGTGCTATGCATCCGGGTGAGGTCCTGGGTAAGTTAATTGCGGAAGGCAAGCTGCAGGACGCGAACACGATAAGCAAGGATTTAACAACAGAGCAACGGATCAAAGAGGGGAAGGTTGGGCTCCCGGCTATTCCCGAAGATATGCTAAAGATTGAGGCCCAGGTGAAAGAGCTGGCAGCCCGTTATGCAGCAAAATTGATTCTGGCCAAGACCGACGATGAATTCAATCGGATTAAAGAAGAAGCGCTGAAGGCATTCAAAGATGCTGGCGTGGATAAATTCACAGAATTCTATACCAAGGATATTGCAGACAGACGGGAAGCGGTCGGAGCATTACCGGCAAAGCTTAATAACTAGCTAATCGTTGAGAAAAGGAACAAGGAAACCTGGAAACAGGGCCCCTTGTTCCTTTTTATAAATCTGATTTCAAGAGAATCTGTAAATTGTTCAAGAAACCAGACGTAAACGTTAGAATATTCAATTCAATCATTAGATCGTTCATTCAGAATACAGAAGCTTCCATGTAATGTTGAGATATGGTTGCAGAGGCTATATAGAAAAACATTTGATCAAAGGGAGAGAAATGAAAGTGGACACTGCTTATCAATCAGAACAACAACCGCTACTTAAGAAGGAGCGACCGCGGATCCGAAAAGAAGGTATCATTTTGTTGTGTATGGCGATTCCTTTTATCATCGTAGCATTCGCCTTCCATTATGTTCCCCTATTTGGCTGGTTGTACGCGTTTTTTGATTATCGCCCTGGGATCCCTTTGAGCCAAACTGCATTTGTAGGGTTTGAGCATTTTCGGGAAATGTTAACCGATCCCAACATGGTCAGAGTGTTGACCAATACACTGGCCTTGAGTTTGCTGGGGCTTCTGACCGCACCAATCCCCGTGCTGCTTGCCGTGATGATCTCCGAGGTTAAGAGCGAACGGTTTAAGCGGATTTTTCAGACCACGTCTACACTGCCACACTATATTAGCTGGATCATTATTTATTCGCTCGCGTTCAGCATGTTTAGCTCCGAGGGAGCGATTCAAACCATTTTTTTACGTTTGGGTATGGACACGCAGATAAATGTATTAGGTAATTCCGAGCATGTATGGCTTGTCCAAACCTTGATCCTTCTTTGGAAGTCCTTAGGCTGGAGCGCGATTATTTATTTGGCCGCCATCGTAAGCATTGACGGCGAAATGTATGATGCCGCGAAGGTGGATGGCGCAGGTAGATTCAGGATTATCTTCCACATAACGATACCCAGCATCATGCCCACCTTTATCGTTCTGCAGCTGCTGGCGGTGAGCAATTTACTATCCGCAGGATTTGAACAATACCTCGTGTTTAACAATGTGATGGTGGCGGATAAAATCGAAGTCTTAGATTTATATGTGTACAGGGTTGGCCTGGTGATGAATGACTTTCCGTATTCTACAGCGGTGGGGATGTTTAAGTCTGTTATCAGTATCATCCTACTGTTTCTGGTCAACGGATTGTCTAAGAGAATCAGAGGTGAGAGCATTGTCTAAGAAGTGCTGCATTCTAGGGAGGGACTATATATGCGTATAAGAAAGCAAAGTACATCGGATCTGATTTTTAATACGGTTAACTATTTATTCCTCATGTTGCTGTTAATTTTGACCGTCTATCCGTTTTATTATATTTTCATCTACTCGATTAGCGATTCCTTCGAAGCACAAAAAGGGGTGTATCTTTGGCCGGCAGGATTCTCATTGGAAAGCTACAGAGCCGCCTTTCAATTAAAGGGGATTACCGATGCAGCGATCATCTCCGTGCTTCGGACCATACTGGGAACGATGATCACGGTGTTGTGCAGCGCCTTCTTCGCTTATTTGATTACCAAGCGGGAGATGCCATTCCGCAAGCTGATTTATCGGTTCATATTAATTACCATGTACTTTAATGCCGGTTTTATCCCCTGGTATTTAACAATGAAAACATATGGACTGCAAAATAGCTTTCTCCTCTATATTATACCAAGCGCATTGGTCGGTTTTTATATTATTCTTATCAAGACGTTTATGGAGCAATTACCTCCTTCGTTGGAGGAGTCGGCGAAAATGGATGGCGCGAGTTATTTCAAAATTTTCACGCACATTGTATTTCCCTTGTCCATGCCGATTATCGCCACAATTACTGTATTTGCAGCCGTCGGACAGTGGAATACGTGGTTTGATAACTTCTTTTTGGTATCAGATCCAAAGCTCCAAACGCTGCAACTCTTGCTTTATAACTTCCTCAGCCAGACGAACAGTATAGCGGGAATGACAAGTGAGGAACTGACGCGTAACGGACAAGCAAGAGTGATGACGCCCCAATCGGTTCAGATGACGATTACGATGCTCGTTACCATGCCGATTGTGATTGTCTATCCTTTTCTGCAGCGATTTTTTGTTAAAGGGATTATGCTCGGCGCGGTAAAGGGTTGATGTAGCTGTAAGGTCCCGGGCGGGCCGATACAAATGTGATTGAAGGGGTGTCCTAAAAGATCTTAGATCTGCGGGATGCCTTTTTTCTGTTAGGGGATGCCTCCGTATTTGGATCGTTTCACTGAAACCCTCAGCGGACCTGTGATCCTGTCCACGAATTTCAACTCCATCACAATAAAATTCAACCCGTAAATCACTCTAAACCTAAATAGTTCAACTATACCGTAAATTTCACCATTCTGCCTTATCGGCTTTGTTTTTAACATGGAATGAGCAGGAGACCTAGTCAACCTTCTAGCGAAAGGACTTACTCTCGGTTTATTGTGAGCGCTTTCCTGTTAAAGGGAAAGAAGAAGTGAGGCAGGGAGGGATAGGAGTTCATGCAAATGCAGTTCTAAGTAACGAACAATTCAATTATGGGGGGAAGCGCTTATGAAGATTGCAAAGCAAGGGATCTTACTGCTGATGATCGCGATGTTTGTATTTACCATGGCTGCCTGCAGTGGAGGAAGTACGAAGACGGTGGAAAAGGATGCTCCGATTGTTGAGGAAAACAAACCGGGCACCGATGTAGCAGTAGAACCTAAAGAGGAGCCTGTCCAAGAAGAACCGGCTGCCGAAAATCCAGACGAGTGGACGATGGATTTCGATCTGGGCGGACGTGAGATTGTAGTTACCGCTTGGTGGGACATTGCATTCGGAGATTCACCGCCGCATCAGGAGATCAAGGCAAATATCGAAGAGCTTCAGAAGAAACACAATTTTACAATCAAGTTCGTGACCACGCCGTATGCGTCAATGAAAGAGCAGGCCACAAGTTCGGCCTTATCGGGCGCACCCTTTGCTGATGTCGTTCGTTTGGAACGAAGAGCACTGTTTCCGGGGATGGTGAGTTCAGGACTTATCACTCCGCTTGATGAGGTCATTGATTTTAGCGGACCGGCCGCAAATTACATCGATCCGATGATTAAGGATCATGTAGGTACGTTTGGGGGACATCTGTATGGTTTTGAAAAAACGTACACGGACTTTTCCGGAATTTATTACAACAAACAAATGCTGAAAGACGCCGGCATTAAGGATTTGCATGAATATGTGGCGGAAGACGATTGGAATTGGGAGGCCTTGCAAGAAATTGTAGGCAAAGTGACGAAGGGCGACACTTACGGACTCGCGGGAACAGAGCTTGCTGTGACGACACACGCGGTGGTATCCAACGGCTCAAACTTATTGGATGTGGATAAGGGGAAAGAAATGTTGTCCGATCCGCGCACGGTTGAGGCATTGACATTCGCCCAGGAGCTCGCCGGCAAATCCATGATCACAAACGATCAAGCCGCAATAAAAACCTTGTTTACACAAGGCAAAATCCTAATGTATGTAGGTTTTCAATGGGAAGGGGAGGGCTTCATCAATGATTTGGGCGAAGACCTGGGGTTTGTTCAATTTCCGGTAGGCCCTAAGGGGGACGGATACAAATCAGTCTCGAATCCGCCGAACTACTGGACCATTCTGAAGGGCACCCAAAATCCGGAGGAGATTTTTTATATTATGTCTAAGATTTGGGATATCACCCCAACGGAGGAGTACAAAGGCCAGGATCGGCTGGAAAAATATTTCGCCGACGAGAAGGACATTGAGGCTGCAAAAATGATGATGGAATCGCCTCAGTATACGGTGATGAATCATGATCTGTTCCCGGACTGGAATGTGTACCAAATGCTTACCGAGCTTTACACCGAAAAATTAGCGCCCGCGACCATTGTAGAAACACATCGCCAAGTGCTGCAGGCGGTTCTGGATGATGCTCTGTAACTTGTTTTGGTGGTATTGAGGAATGGAATAGCCGGCAACAACCGCTTCCTTTCGTTGCCGGCTAACCTTGCGTGAACGACATGACGAAATGGTGAAGAGGGTGGATGCACTTATGCTCGGTTACTTATCTAGATTTCGAGGTCTTCTTATATTCCTCGTAATCCTCCTCGGGGTGGGTTGGTGGTTTCTCAGGGATAGTACAGCCGATAGCCACCCAGGTCAGCGGATCGAGTTAGAAGGATTGCAGACCTTTGCAGAAAACAGCTATCAAAACTATATGAATTTACATCGCCGTAACGCGCGGCCTAATACGAGCATACAAATTGAGGGCGAACATTACAGCCATGCACCAGACGGATCTTCAATCGTTTCAAATCTTATGGATATGAACGGGAAGGCGTTAATGTCAGAAGAGACCGGGGAGGTAACATGGACATTTCATGTGGAAGAGGAAGGCTTGTATAACATAGGGATTCGTTATTATACCGTGGAGGGGAAGAGCTCTGCAATTGAACGGGAACTACGGATCAACGGCCAGCTGCCTTTTCAGGGAGCGGAATCTTTCATTTTTGATCGTGTTTGGATGAACGAACAAATGGAGTTTGAGCGGGATAACCGGGATAACGAATTACGTCCAAGCCAGATCGAATTTCCAACCTGGCAAGAATCATCCTTCAAAGATCCGAATGGCTTATACGAGAAGCCGTTTTTGTTTTATTTTCCAAAAGGAGAAAACACGCTAACCTTGGTATCGCTGCGCGAACCGATGGTGATTGATTATATCAAGATTTACCAAGAGGAAGAAGCACCGACTTATGCTGAAGTCCAGAGCACCTATGAGGATATGAAGAGCAATTCCCCCGCAGATGAGGTGCTGATTAAAGTGCAGGGGGAACATGCTCTGTATAAATCTTCCCCGACGCTGTATCCGTTTCCTGATCGTACCTCACCATCCTCGGAACCCTACAGCGTCTCCAAGACCCGTATGAATGTAATCGGGGGTCAAAACTGGCGAATGCCAGGTCAATGGATGGAATGGCAGGTAGACATCCCGAAAGACGGTTTATACCAAATCGCTTTCAAGGTTAAGCAAAACTTGGTGAGAGGGATGTATTCAAACCGGAGGCTTTATATAGATGGAGAAGTGCCGTTTCAGGAAGTGAACAGCATCCCTTTTTATTATGATGCGGACTATCAAACCAATACCCTGGGTGACGAAAAGGAGCCCTACCTGTTTCATCTGACCAAAGGGCTGCATACCATCAAGCTGGAAGTGAACCTGGGAGACGTAGCCTCTTTAATCCGTACCACGGAATCCAGTGTCCTTGAACTCAATGCCATATACCGGAAAATCCTCATGATTACTTCGGAGAATCCCGACCCTTACCGAGATTATCAGCTCGAGCGAAGAATCCCCGGCATGATCGAGGATTTTAAGAAGCAGCGCGATATTTTATATACCGTTGCAGAGACGTTACGCGATATAACAGGGGAAAAAAGTGATAAGACCGCAATCCTCTACACACTGTCCAGGCAATTGGATGAGATGGCACAAAACCCTCATACGGTTGCGCAGCGGTTAGATCAATTCAAGATTAATATCGGCTCTCTGGGAACCTGGCTGCTGACGATCCGTGAAATGCCGCTGCAGATGGATTATATGATCGTTGCATCCAAGGATGCGAAGCTGCCCGCTGCGAATCGCCCGCTACACGCCAAGATCGGCCATGAGTTGGGTTCGTTCTGGTACTCCTTTATTGAAGATTACAACACAATCGGTAACGCGGGTGAAGAAGGCCAGCAAAGCATTACAGTCTGGATTGGAACTGGACGTGATCAGGCCCAGGTAATGAAGGAAATGATCGATGATCGATTTACTTCAAAGACGGGCATCCATGTGGATTTAAAGCTGGTTGATATCAAATCGCTTCTATCGGCTACTCTGGCCGGACAGGGACCGGATGTCGCTATGGAAATCGGCATTGCAGATCCGGTGAATTATGCGATGCGCAATGCAGCTTACGATATCAGCCGATTCCCGGACTTTAAGGAAGTTAGCGAGCGGTTCCGACCAAGTGCGCTCGAGCCATTTCAGTTTAATGGGGGTGTCTATGCGCTGCCCGAACAGCAGTTGTTCAGTATGTTATTTTACCGCAAGGATATTCTGGCCGAACTTAATTTGAACATACCGGATACATGGGATGATGTATACGCCATGATTCCCGAGCTGCAGAAGCGGAATATGAATTTTGGCCTGCCTATTCAGGAACAGATGGCCACGATGACGCCAAATGAGACGTTCTCCATGCTTTTGTTCCAAACAGACGGAAACTACTACGAGGGGGAAGGCGAAAGAAGCGCCTTGGATCATGAAAACTCCATGCAAGCCTTTAGTCGATGGACCGATTTTTACACCAGCTATAAGTTTCCGCTTCAGTATGATTTCATGAATCGTTTTCGTCTTGGCGAAATGCCGATCGGCATTGCCCCCTATAATATGTATAACTTACTGACGGTGGCTGGTCCTGAAATCCGCGGACTATGGGACTTTACCGTAGTTCCTGGCACTCCGGGAGAGCATGGAGAAATCCGCCGGGAGGTCGCTAGCAGCGGAACATCGGTTATGATGCTGGAACAGGCCAAGAATAAGGAAGCTTCCTGGGCGTTTATGAAATGGTGGACGGAGAAAGATACGCAAAACAGGTTCGGCCGCGAAATGGAGAGCCTTATGGGGGCCGCTGCCAGGTATCCGACTGCGAATATCGAGGCGCTCGAGGAGCTGCCGTGGCCGGTTAAGGATTACAGGAATCTGGAGAAACAATGGCAATGGGTCCGGGCCATTCCTGAAGTGCCTGGAGGATACTTTACCGGACGGCATCTGGATAATGCCTTCCGTAAAGTGGTCAATCTTGGGGAGAACCCACGCGAAGCGCTTTATGATCACGTGTCAGTTATTAATAATGAAATCGCAATCAAACGTTTGGAATTCGGATTGAGTGAAGGAACAGGAGGGCCTACCAATGCAACCAACGACGAATCAGGAAGTCGAACCAAAAGGACGGATCAGCCGTAGGCCGGATGCTCCATCCTTGCTGAATCGTATGTGGGCGATGCGGCACTCCTATATATTAATGGGACCTTATATGCTGCTATTCTTTCTGTTTACGGTTCTGCCTGTAACGCTCTCGCTGGCGGTAAGTTTCACCAGTTTTAACCTGCTTGAATTCCCCAAGTGGGTCGGCTGGAGCAACTATACGCGTTTATTTCTCGATGATGAGGTCTTTCTGATTGCGATCAAGAATACCTTTTTGTTCGCGTTTATTACGGGCCCCGTAAGTTATATCGCCTGTTTCCTGTTTGCGTGGTTAATTAATGAATTGCCAACCAAGCTTCGTGCCCTAATGACCTTGATTTTTTATGCTCCGTCTATTTCAGGGAACGTTTTCTTTATTTGGCTGATTATGTTCTCAGGAGACGGCTACGGCTACGTGAACGGGTTTTTAATGAAGCTGGGTGTTATTCTCGAGCCTATTCAATGGCTGCAGGATGAGCGTTATGTACTGTGGATTGTCATGCTCGTTCAGCTGTGGCTCAGCTTGGGGGTAAGTTTCCTCGCTTTCATCGCCGGCCTGCAGTCGATCGACCGGACATTATTCGAAGCGGGCTCGGTGGACGGTATCCGCAATCGTTGGCAGGAACTGTGGTATATTACCCTGCCATCCATGCGTCCACAACTTCTGTTCGGCGCGGTGATCCAGATTTCATCCTCTTTTGCCATTGCTGAGGTGTCTATTGCATTAGCTGGTTTCCCTAGTGTTAACTATGCAGCTCATACCGTTGTGACCCATTTAATGGACTATGGCTCCATTCGGTTTGAAATGGGCTATGCATCAGCGATTGCAACAGTTTTGTTTGTCATCATGGTAGGCACCAATGTAATCGTTCAGAAACTTCTTAGGAAAGTGGGGGAGTAGGTCCTAAATGAGCGCAATGGCAGCTAGTTCCAAAAAAAGGTTGAGCCGCTCGCTGGTCGGTGACGTTACCATTTTTATTTTTCTCGGCATATTCGGGGCTTTTATGGCACTGCCCCTTGTATACACGATTAACAATGCCTTCAAACCTTTGGATGAGTTGTTCTTGTTCCCGCCGAAATTTTTGGTGCGCAACCCCACGCTGGATAATTTTTTCGATTTATTTCATCTGATGGCCGATTCCTGGGTGCCGTTCACACGTTATGTGTTTAATACGGTGCTTATCACAGCAGCAGGAACAGTGGGGCACGTCGTACTGGCTTCCGCAGCGGCTTATCCGCTGGCTAAACACAGATTTCCAGGGTCCAAGGTGCTGTTCACCATTGTAGTCCTGTCTCTAATGTTCTCACAGCATGTTACCGCGGTTCCTAACTATGTCATTATGTCCTGGTTAGGCTGGATAGACAGCTACATTGCTATTATCGCGCCGGCGCTCGCAGCTTCCCTCGGACTGTATCTGATGAAACAATTCATGGAACAAATTCCTGATGCCCTGCTTGAAGCAGCGAAGATCGACGGTGCCAGCGAGTACCGTATTTTTTGGCAGATCGTGATGCCCTTAGTAAAGCCGGCATGGCTGACGCTTGTCATATTGCTGTTTCAGGTATTATGGGGAACCGACGGCGGTAATTTTATTTACAGCGAAGAGTTAAAAACGATGAATTATGCCTTAAGTCAAATACTGGCTGGCGGTATTGTGCGGGCGGGTCCGGGTGCTTTTGTCGCTTTGCTGATGATGTCTGTGCCCATCACCATCTTTGTGATTTCCCAGAGCAACATTATTGAGACGATGGCCAGCTCAGGAATGAAGGAGTGAGAGCGTGAAAGGATATTTCCCCAAGGTCAGGTTATCCGCCGCGCTGTTATTGATCCTATCTATGGTGACATCGACAGGGACGGTCTCATATGCCCAAGCCCCGTACGTGGGGTACAATTATTCCTCCAAGGGAGAAACGATCCCTGCCCCTGTCGCCTATAAACCGGATCGTGTCATAAGCGGCACCGCGGCTGGAACCGGAAGTTTCAATCAGCCTAAAGATATATTCGTGTCTCAGGACAGGCAAATCTATATTGCGGATACTGGAAATTCGCGGATTGTGGTGTTGAATGAACGATTTGAATACATTCGGGAGGTATCCGAATTCGACCATTCCGGGAGAACGGATACGTTTCAAGCGCCGAGCGGGATCTATGTAACGGAGAACAAGGACATGTATGTTGCGGATACGGAGAACCATCGGGTTGTTCATTTGGACGACGCAGGAAAGCTGGTTCAGATCATAGAATCGCCTGAATCGGAAATTTTGATCGATAACTTTGTGTTTCTTCCCCTAAAGGTGGCTGTAGATAAGGCAAAGCGCGTATATGTCGTGGCGCAGGGGACATTTGACGGAATCATGGAATTTGATGGGGATGGCAAATTTACCGGGTTTACCGGCACGAACCGGGTCCGCTTCAATATGGCAGACTACTTCTGGAAGATGATTGCGACCCAGGCGCAGCGTGACCGGATGCGGCTGTTCATCCCGACAGAATATACGAATCTGGATCTGGATGAGAACGGGTTTATCTATACAACAAACTCTGACGCAAATACGGCGGTACCGATCAAGAGATTGAATCCCACCGGGATCGACGTGCTGCGCAGAGAAGGGTATTGGGTCCCGTCGGGCGATCTAAAATTCCTTCCTGTCGGTGAACACAGCGGGCCCTCCCTGTTTACGGATATCGCGGTCGGAAACAGCGGGATGTACAGCGCTTTGGATGTGAAGCGCGGGAAAATATTCACATACGACTGGGACGGGAATTTGCTGTATATCTTCGGCAAAATGGGAGAGCAGGTCGGTACATTTCAAACGCCTTCGGCCATCGATTATTTAGGGGATTCGATTCTTGTGCTTGACCGTGCGTTAAACCATATAACGGTATTTCATGAGACACCGATCGGTAGGTTGATTAATCAAGCTGTGAAGGGACATTTCAAGGGAGACGATGAGTTGTCAGCAGAGCTGTGGAACCGGGTTGTGGAATACGATGCGAATTATGAAATTGCATATATCGGGATCAGCAAGGCGCTGCTCAGAAAAGGATTGAATAAAGAAGCAACGGAGTATGCCAAGCTTGGCATGGACAAAGGCAATTATTCCAAGGTATTCAAGCGGCACCGGAAGGATGTTCTAAGAGAGCATCTCGGCAGCATCTTGTCCCTGTCCATCGCCGTTATCGCCGGAATCATCATCCAAAGAACCATCAAAAGAAAGAGGAGGAAGACCTATCATGCGTAAAGAACTGCTGCTGTTCCCATTCCATGTTATGGTCAGACCCTTCTCCGGCTTTTGGGATCTCAAATATGATGATATGGGGAACTTGAGGATCGCGGGCGCTATTGTGTTTTTAGTTTTTATGAGCGTCGTCATTCAACATCAGTATGGGGGCTACATCTTCAATAATCTGAATGCTGATGAATTTAACAGTCTAGTACAAATGCGTAATGTGCTGCTTCCTTATTTTCTGTGGTGTATCGCGAACTGGTCCTTAACCACATTGATGGACGGCGAAGGGAACTTTTCGGAAATTTGCATGGTCACTGCCTATGCCTTGCTGCCCATTGCAGTGATACTCATACCTAATACAATCTTAAGCAATGTAATTACCCAGGAAGAAAGTGTGTTTTACTATTTCTTCAACGGGGTTGCGGCTGTATGGTTTCTCTTCTTGCTCTTCGTCGGTACCATGACGGTTCATCAATACACCGTTACCAAAACGCTGGTTACCATCTTTCTTACATTGGTAGGAATGGCTTTTCTCTTATTCCTTGGGTTACTTTTTTTTAGCCTGATCCAGCAAATGTACTCATTCGTGTTTACCATCTATCAAGAGATACAATTTCGGAACTGAGGGAGTGCAGCAGATGAAGAAAATATTAATGTTTAGCTTAACTGTGTTACTCCTCGGTAGTGCTGCCATATTCGTTTGGGGTCTTCAACCGGAGATTGCGGATGTCCCGGCATATACAGAAGTAAATATAGAAGGAGCAACTGCGCAGGTTTTTTCTAAACCTCAGGTTGAACTTAAGGGGATGGAGGGCGTGACTTCCAACGGCTTGTTGTCGCTGTACTATGATGCATCCGATACGGGAATTGCCGTACGGAACAATCTGACTGGAACAGTGTGGTATTCAAATCCGCCAGGCCGCGCAGAAGATTCGGGAGCTACATACGCCATGTATTCGCCCCTATCCCTGACCTACGATAATCTGTCGAGACAGCAAGTACGGATGACTTCGTTTGAAGACAGCGTGGCACATGGTCAAGCCAAGGCTGAACCGATCAATGGCGGACTGAAGGTAACCTACCTATTTGGAGAACCCGTATCGAATCTGGATAGGCTGCCGCAGAAAATCAGTAAAGAACGTTATGAGAAGATTATGGAACAAGCAGGCGATTCCTTCAGGCGCCACTTGACCCATGCCTATGTTATCAGGGACAACTCCGAGGTCTATGAGCGCTATGACGATGCGCTTAAAGGAACGATATTGCGGAGAACGATTGAAGCGTTCGAGCTGGCCCAATATACGGAAGAGGATCTGGCTCGTGACCATGAGGAGCATCAAATTGCGCTTGCTGCGGACGATAGTGAAAAATTCAAAGTTTCAATTGAATATGTGCTTGATGGGGCGGATTTTCTAGTAAGAGTCCCGGTAAATGAAGTGGAATATTCAGTAGCCACGCCGATTCGGCATATCTCGGTTCTGGAGTACTTCGGTGCCGGCGGGCCCAAAGACCAAGGCTACTTGTTCGTGCCTGATGGTTCGGGAAGCCTGATTCATATGAACAAAGAGCCAGTTCCTTTTCCATATGAGCAAAGAATCTATGGAGAAGATCCCGCTGTGTATGATCAAAACGAGCAATCCGTAACAGAGACGATCCGTTTGCCCGTATTCGGAATCCAAAAGAATCATAAGGCGCTTCTAGCGATTATCGAACATGGTGCTTCGGTGGCTTCCGTGAAGGCAATGACGAACGGACAGCTGAATTCCTATAATCATGTATTCGCGGAATTTGAAGTGCTTGCCCGAGAGGTGATTCGCATAGAGGCGGGAGAGACGTCTCGCGAAATTCCAACCTACCAAGAGCGCTCTACGGCTGCGGATTATGTGATCCGTTATGTGTTCCTTGAAGATGAGGCTGCAAATTATACGGGAATGGCCCTGGCGTATCAGGAATATCTAGTGGAACGGAATATGCTGATCAAGCGTGAACCAGAGGCTGATTTGCCCTTCTATTTGCAACTGATCGGAGCGATACCCAAACGGAATCATTTTCTTGGCATACCGTATGAGTCGATGCAAGCCCTAACGACATTTGAGCAGGCTCAATCCGTGATCAAACAATTGCAGGAGCGATCATTGGACAATATCAAAGTGCAGTATACCGGATGGTTTAATGGCGGGGTGAATCATACCGTTCCTACACAAGTGTCTCCCGAGAAGGTGCTTGGAGGCAAACGTGGATTAAGAGAATTAAATGACTTCAGCCAGGAAAACGGAGTGGCCTTATACCCGCATGTTTCAATGACAGCGCTTTATCCGTTTCATTCGCTAACCTATACTCCGACCAAGGCTGCCGTCCGACATTTAAACCGGAATGTTGCCGGGTTATATCCTTATGATCCTGCCACAGGGGATTACGATCGGGAAGGGGACCCGCAATATATGCTTGCCCCCCAGCTCTTACCCGGCATGATGAACCGATTGCTGCAAAGCTACAGCCCATATGAATTGAAGGGTATAAGTCTGGGGGGACTGGGCGACAAGCTGTATTCGAACTTTCGCAGAGGGCAATTTATCGATCGTACGCAAACGGAGACGATCTTTGCGGAACAGACAAGCGAGATTCGTACTCGGCTGCCGGAAGCCGAGCTCATGGTGAGTGGAGGGAATGCCTACTTGTTCCCCTATGCGCGACACATTGTCCAAGCACCGATGTCAGACAGCGGGTTTCATATCACGGATGAATCGGTCCCCTTTTATCAGATTGTACTCCATGGATACGTAGATTACGCAGGAATGCCTTACAACTTGGCTCAAGAGGTGGAACTTCGCGAATATGTACTGCAATGTCTGGAGTACGGCTCGAATGTATATTTTACTTGGATCTATCAAAAAAACTCGCTCGTGAAAGATACTTCATATAACCACCTCAATTCTGTTCATTATAAGACATGGATTGAGGAGGCTGCCGCAGCTTACCTGGAAGTCAATGAGGTGTTAAGAGATGTATCGGACAGCAGAATTGTATCGCATGAGATCCTTGCGCATGATGTACGCAGAACCGAATATGACGGCGGCAAAGTAGTCATGGTGAACTACAACCCGTATGACGTGACCATAGAGGGGATTACGATTAAAGCCCGGGATTATTATGTTGGAGGTGAGGGGGCTTGAAACGTACAGGACCGCTTAGCTTTGAGAAGAAGAAGAGGATTATGGCGATGTTATTTATCACGCCATGGTTTCTGGGGTTCTTATTCTTCTTTGCGACCCCGCTGTTCACCTCATTGCGGTTTAGCTTTAGCGAGTTGAACATGACGAGCAGCGGCTATGAATTAAACGGCATAGGGTTTAAAAACTATACCTTTGCCCTCGGTGTGCATCAAGACTTTAATCGATTGCTCACAGAGGCTTCAATTGACATGATCATCAATGTGCCGTTAATCATCGTTTTCAGTTTATTTCTTGCCACCATCTTGAATCAGAAGTTCCGCGGCAGAGCAGCCGCCCGTGCCGTCTTTTTCCTGCCCGTTATCCTTGCTTCCGGGGTCATGACAAGCATTGAGGATGCTAGCTTCATGTCTGAGCTAATGGCGGGGAGCAAAAATGCAGGCAGTATGCAGCTCCTTCAGAGTTTGAATTTGGAGAACATGATGCTCGAAAGCGGATTTCCCCCCACTTTCGTGGAATATCTGACTGGCGCGGTAGATCGCATCTATTCCATCATCAGCAAATCAGGCGTGCAGATCCTTATATTCCTGGCAGGCCTTCAATCCATTCCGTCATCATTGTATGAAGCTTCGAAGATGGAAGGCGCTACGGGTTATGAGACATTCTGGAAGATTACGTTTCCCATGGTCAGCTCGTTGATACCCATCATTGTTGTCTATTCCATTATCGACTCCTTTATTGATAACAAAGTGACAACCTTAATTCATAATATCGCATTCAGCAATATTGATTTTGGGATCAGCTCGGCGATGTCCTGGATATACTTCTTGATGGTCGCTGTCATTCTTGCCGTCAGCATGGCGCTCGTCTCTAAAAGAGTATTTTATAATAACTAAAGGGGGCAAAAAGATATGACACCGGCGACATGGACGAAGCTGAAAACCGCAGTTTGGGTAATGATCAGGGCGATACTTCTCATTGGATTGGTCTTTGTAGTGCTTTACCCGATTCTGGTTAAAATTGTGACCATGATCAAGGATAAAGCCGATATTTATAATCCTGTGGTCGTGTGGATTCCTGAAAACTTCACCTTTAGCAATATCAAAATCGTATATGAGATTATGAATTACTGGCCGACGTTGTTAAATACATTCACCTTATCGACGGTGATGATGATTCTCCAGTTAGTATCCTGCGCACTAGCCGGATATGGATTTGCCAAATGGCAGTCCAAGTGGGCGAAGCTGTTATTTGCAGGAGTTATAGCTACCATTCTGGTTCCGCCGCAAACGATTATGGTGCCGCTATATTTAACTTTTCAAAATTTTGATTTCTTCGGATCATACCAGTGGATAACGGGGAGAGATGGACTGAATCTACTGAATACTTACTGGCCGTTCATCCTGACGGCACTGACCGGGAATGCGTTAAAGTCCGGCCTATATATCTATATATTCAGGCAATTTTTCCTGAATATGCCCAAGGACCTGGAAGAAGCGGCATTCGTGGATGGGGCGGGCATGTTGAAGACATTCACCCACATTATCATACCGAGTGCGATACCTTCGATTATAACCGTTTCCCTGTTTTCCTTCGTATGGCAGTGGAATGACACCTTTTTTACGGGGAATTTCTTGAGCGGCGTGAAGGTATTATCCAATGAGCTTGTTGCTCTGCCGGCCAACGTGAATAACTATCTATTGTTCAGCGTACCCGGAGCAAGCTTGGAGACCGCCACCAGCATTGATCCATTCTATGCTTCGATGCTGGTGGATACCGGGCTGATGCTCTCTATTATGCCGTTGATCATTCTGTATTTATTTGTGCAGCGCTATTTTGTAGAAAGTGTGGAGCGTACAGGAATTGTTGGGTAACTTTATTAGAACGTTTAGGGGGCAATCCACGACAATGAAAACACTAAGGATTAGCGAGAATCAACGATTTTTGTCTTATGAAGACGGGGCGTCCTTCTTCTGGCTGGGAGATACCGCTTGGGAACTGATTCACAAGCTGAATCGCGAAGAAGTGGATGAGTATTTATTGCATCGCGCCGACTTGAAATTTAATGTTATCCAAACTGTCATATTGGCCGAGTCGAATGGCTTGTGTACAGGCAATGCTTACGGAAAGTTGCCGCTTAAACAGAACGCGGGTGGTTTTTATGACCCGGGGTTACCAGATACAGACGGAACGAACCATTATTGGCATCACGTGGATTATGTGATTGATCGCGCTGCGTCACTGGGTTTATATGTTGCTTTACTGCCGACTTGGGGGGATAAGTTTCATCTTAAGCATGGAACGGGACCGGAGATCTTCAATGAACAGAACGCAGCGATTTATGGGCGTTGGGTCGGGGAACGGTATAAGGATCGGCCGAACGTTATATGGGTGCTGGGTGGGGATCGCCCCTTGGTAACGTTTGATCATTTTGCGATCATACGTGCCATGGCGCAAGGCCTGAGGGAGGGAGATCAAGGTCGACACTTAATGACATATCACCCGGCAGGATGTCAGTCGTCCTCACACCAGCTGCATCATGAAACCTGGCTTGATTTTAACATGATTCAGTCGGGACACGGCGAGCGTCTTACCAGTAGCCATAGAATGGTGACGGAGGATTATCATAAGACACCTACAAAACCGACGCTAGATGCAGAGCCTTGTTATGAGGATATACCCATCGGCTTTCGGCCGGAAAACGGTTATTTTGATGCTTCCGATGTTCGAACAGCTGCCTACTATGCGGTATTTTCAGGCGCTTTCGGACACACGTACGGACATCACAGTATTTGGTCCATGACATTAAAGCCTGGTGATCATTACCTTATGCATTGGCGTGATGCGTTATCGCGACCGGGTGCAGCACAAATGCAGCACCTGCGGTCATTGATGGAAGCTTACCCCGACCTCGATCGAGTGCCAGATCAAAGCCTTCTCGAAAGCAACCATTCCGGCGCCAACTACATGGCGGCAACCAGAGGAAGGGATTTCGTGATGATATACAGTCCCAATGGGGTGGCGGCAAGCGTTGTAATGGGAAAAATTGCGGGTGATCAGGTGAGAGCTGCATGGTATGATCCGCGAAATGGCCAGTTTATAGAAGCTGGAAGGTTCCCCAACTCCCGAATACAGGTCTTCCAGCCACCTACCAGCGGAAGAGGCAACGATTGGGTTTTGCTATTGGAGACGGTGTTGGAATAAATCTCTTAGGATCGTTTTCCCCACAGGCATCGGAGGGGAAAATGATCTTTTTTTCAACTTAACCTGAAGATATTTCAATATGTGCCGAAGTCCCTAAGATTCTTCAATAAAAACAACGAATAGATCATGTTGACCTGAATTTTAAAGATGTAACATGGAAAAGTCATTTTATGATTCTCAACATGTCCAAACCATTTTTGATGGAGGTGAAATCCGTATTTCTATTAAGCATTCATTAGGAGGGATATGGTGGTGTTAAAGCGAACTGGAATCAAATTTCTCGCTGCATGGTTGTGTGTAATGTGCATGGTCTATGGAGGAGGCTTGCCGCTGATGGAGCATACGTCCAAGGCATACGCTGCTGATGCTACGCTGATGGTTGATGCCGATACGGTAGTGGCGCCGATGAAAGATGAGATCCGAGGAACGAATATTGGTCTGTGGACAAGAAATGAGTTCCATCCGGTGAGCACTCGATCGGAACAGTATGTAAATTTGATTAAAGAAGCAGGCATTAAAATGATACGATTCCCTGCTGGCGTCGAGGCTGATATGGCCTATTGGGATCGCACGAACTCATACGAATGGCATACGGGTCCCAATCCGTACACGAGAACGATCACGGCGGATGTCTTGGACAGCTTTATGAGTTTGGTGCAGGAAGTTGGAGCCGAGCCACTTATCACGGTTAATGCCAAAGTGAATGAAAAAGATATGGCCGCCGATATGGTGAGGTACGCGAATATTGAGAAGGGCTATAATATCAAATATTGGGAAATCGGAAATGAGCCAGAGTTTTTCCGCGATGCCTATGCTGTTACACCACTTGAGTATGCAGCCAGAATCCGGGAATATTCGGATGCTATGAAGGCTGTGGATCCCACCATTACGATCATGGGTCCCGCAAATGCGCAGCCTATGCAGATGACCAGCTGGACAAAGCCGGTTCTCTCTACTTTGGCTGACCTTAACAAGCCGCTGGATGCTATATCGATCCATTGGTATCCGCTGTGGGGCGGTCAGACCAATCCCAATTCGTCCTCTTTTCCTACGATCGACAATTTATTGACCTACGAAGGGACGGATTATCCAAATTCCTACATCAATTGGGCGAATCAATTTACCGACACGACACCGACGGATAATCTCGTCAGTTATCGTGACCAGTACGCACCAGGAGCTTTACTGGGCATCACTGAACTTGGTCAAGTGACTGGAGGTGAGGAAGGTGCAGGGATTGGTGACACGATGGCCGGAGCGCTATGGCTGGGCGATGTTCTGGGCAGGCTGGCCTATCACCAAATGGATTTTGTTACCCAGTTTCTCCTGCAGGGCAATCAAGCATACGGCTTGATGGACATCAATAAGAACGTGCGGCCAGCCTATTACCTGTACCCGATGCTAAATCGTTACTTTGGTGATCAGATGGTAGCGACAAGCTCCAGCGACAACCAGAATTTAACCATATGGGGCAGTAAACGCACAGGCGTCAATAACAAGCTCTATCTCATGGTAATCAATAAAAATCAGACCCAAGACCTGAGCGCAACCATTAATCTGTCCAATTTCATACCCGAGTCAACGGCTTCCTCTTGGGTGTTAAACGCACCGGCCATCAACTCTCAATCCGGAGCCAACATTAACGGTATCCAGGTTGCCTCGAACGGTACGCTGCCAACAATACCCGGCAATACGATCACGGGTGTATCCAATAGCTTTACAAGAACATTCCCAGCCCATTCGATTACGATGGTGGAACTAACGGGAACAGAAGAAACACCAGAGGCCCAATCCCGTTATCTTGGCCAGTATGCAGTCGGCATGAATGAGAGAAAGACCGCATCCGACTACCCCGGCACCCAAGCAGCAACTCCGCAAGGCTGGGGCAAAATCTGGCGGACGGGGTCTGCGCAATGGTCCGTGCATTTTCCGACCACGGGAAATTATGATTTCACGATTAAAGCTTATGGTGAAGGAGGCGGGCCTGCCTTCCAGGTGAAGCTGGATGGACAGAATGTTCCGAATGCGGCATTCAGCCCTGGCAGCAGCTGGGCCGATTACCAAGGAAGTCTGGGAACGGTCACAGCCGGTACACATACCATTCAGATATACAACAACAGCCCGGTTGCGCAGAGCAACATCGATGTAGCGCATATGGATATCGAGGGTGCAGCACCGGGTCCGTTTACGCTTAAATCACCGGCGAACAACGCATCCGTGGAAGGCACCAGTGTTACTCTGGATTGGACGCAGGTTATCGATGGCAAATATTATGCACCTTTCGGTTCGGATCATTACACGGTCATTGTTTCGAGCCATGCAGCGTTAACGAATCCGATCGTCAATACAACGGTTACGGGAACTACGCATCAAGTCAACAATCTGCAAAGTAACACGACGTATTATTGGAAGGTTATTGCGAATAATGCCAGCGGTTCCACACCGTCCGCAGATGTGTTTAGTTTCATTACACCGGCTGGGCCGGCTGCTCCCTCTCGTTACCTGGGAGTCGAGGCTAATGGCATGAACGAAATCAAGGGAGCAGGCGATTGGCCGGGAAGCGCTGCCCAAACTCCTGATGGATGGGGGAAAATCTGGCGGACGGGTACCGCAGGATGGACGGTGAATATCCCCGCCGCAGGCAAATATGACTTTACGATTAAAGCTTACGGCGAAGGGGAAGCTCCGTCCTTCCAGGTGAAATTGAATGGGCAGAATGTATCGAATGGCACGTTCACACCGGGCAGCAGCTGGTCAAACTATCAAGGAAGCCTGGGAACGCTGTCTGCAGGCACACATACGATTCAAATTCATAACAACAGTGCCGTAGCTTTCAATAACATCGACGTGGCGCACATCGATATCGTTCCATCTCCCTGATGACGCAATATAAGTTTCTCTAAAGTCTTACATCAGAGGCTGTCCCTTTCATAGATATGATCTATGGAGGCGACAGTCTCTTCTTTTGTTCTTTGGTGAAATGCGGACGCGAAGCCCACCACCATTACTTTTTCAACAAAATCTAAAAATAGTTCAATATTCACGTTGCGAGGTCATGAATATTTTCAATAAAAACAACGATTTCATCATGTCGAATTCAAATTGGAGTCGGTAACATGAAATCATCATGCGGTCTGCTGGAATAACAGGATGAAAGAGGTGTAGTAAGGATGTGGATGAAAGAGTATCCGTTAGCGGATTCCTATGATGTTGTTGTTGTCGGTGGAGGGTCTGCAGGTTTTACGGCTGCGATTCAAGCAGCACGTGCAGGGGCAAAGACCACCCTTATTGAGAAGAATAGTATCCTTGGCGGCACAACGGTGGTGGCAGCGGTCGATTTCCCCGGTCTATTTCACGCATGGGGGAAGCAGGTCATTGGAGGCATAGGTTGGGAAGCCATTGAGCGTACAGTGGCCAAAGGAGGAGCGACCCTGCCGGATTTCACCAAATCGGTGGGGAATAGGCATTGGGAACACCAAATAAGGGTCAATCGATTTGTATATAGTACCATCCTTGAAGAAATGTGCCTGGAAGCCGGTGTCGTGCTTCGTTACCATGAAATGCCGGCAGCTGTCTATGTGCAGGGTCAGGAGCGCCGGCTGATGACAGCAGGAAAATCAGGACTTTCAGCTATTGGATTCAAGAAGATGGTGGATGGAACCGGCGATGCCAATATGGCAGGACTGATGGGATATGAGCGGGTAAAGGGGGAAGTGCTGCAGCCGGGAACACTGGTCTATAAGCTTGGCGGATATCAGATGGAACAGGTCGATGTCACCGCATTGAAAGAGGCTTACTCCACCGCCTTGCAAGCTGGAAATATCAGGAGGACCGATCATCTGCCAGGAGAAATCCCGTTGTACAGGGAGCTCCAAAGCAGGGGAAGCAGTTCGCTGCATATTACCGATATTGATGGTTCAACTTCGTTGACGAAGTCCCATGCTGAAATTGAAGCAAGAAAGGCGCTAATGCGCATTTACAGTTTGCTCAGGGGCATTCCCGGCTGCGAACAGCTGTATGTTGAGTATTTTGCCAATGAATGCGGGATTCGGGAAACGTGGCGTATTGCCGGAGAAGAATGGGTAGACGCGGACCGTTATATCAGTGGCTATCGATGGCCGGATGCGGTTTGCTACAGCTACTATCCGATCGATATCCATCAGCACGATTCCAATACGACGGATGTTCGGCCTCTGGCCGAAGGTGTGGTACCAACCATTCCTTATGGGGCATTGGTACCTCGCGGAAGCGATCATTTGCTTGCAGCTGGGCGATGTGCTTCCGGTGACCGGGTTGCTCATTCGGCCTACCGGGTTCAAGCCAGCTGCATGGCTATGGGGCAGGCAGCTGGCGCCGCCGCTGCAATTGCTGCTCGGGATGATATATCGGTCCGGCAGGTGAACCTGGAGGAAGTAAGAGATGTGCTGCTGGCGCACGCTGCGATTGTGCCTTAGTAATGATGCAGATTAAGGAGGGAATAGAAGCGATATGAAATTTACAATTAAACTCTCACAAGCAGCAGCGGAAGTCGTGGATTCTTTAACAAACCGGGAGTTGCTGGACCAGGTATGCTGCCCGACGTATACGAGAGTGGGCCCGGACCGGACGGAAACCTTTGGAGCGATGTTTTTCCATCCTACGGAGCGGGAGGAGCTTGAGCAGCAAATCGAACGATTCCAATCCAGATGCAAGATCCCCCCGTTTATTGTCAGTGATCTTGAATGCGGTGCAGGTAATATGGTGCTTGGTGCAACGAAATTTCCGTCGATGATGTCGATCAGCCAAACCAATTCAGAAGAACTGGCTTATGAGGTTGGAGCCATTGCTGCCAAGGAAGCCGGTGAGCTCGGATATAACTGGACGTTCTCGCCGGTCGCGGATCTGGCATACGACCCGGACAGCCCTGTCGTCGGCATACGAAGCGCGGGTAAGGATCCGGAACATACGGTAAAAATGGTGTCGGCTTATATGCGGGGTCTTCAGGACCATGGCATGATGGCAACGATCAAGCATTTTCCAGGGGATGGATTTGGAACATATGATCAACATTTGACGACCCCAGTGAATCCATTATCGAGGGAAGAATGGAGAGCTGGACCTGGCAAAGTGTTCAAGGATCTCATTGACGATGGCGCGATGGCGATCATGCCAGGTCATATATCTTTGCCGGCTTTTGATGAGATCGATGAGGCGACGGGAACCTATCCGCCTGCCACGATATCCAGGAAGCTTCTGGTTGACCTGCTCCGCGGCGAGCTTGGATTTGATGGGCTGATCGTTACCGATGCGGTGGAGATGGGGGGACTTGTAGGGTACATAAATTATTTTGACGCCTGTGCTCTGGCATTAGAGAATGGCTGCGACATCCTGCTCTTCACAAGAATGGATGACATATTCTACAGGGAGATGGAACAGCGTCTTGAGACCGGTATGCTGTCGATCGACACGTTGAAAAAGCGGGCTCTTCGAATTGTGTCACTCAAGTTTCAGTTGGGACTGATGGATGGAACGCACCGAGTCGTCGAAGCATCCAATCCGATTCGTAATCTTGAAGCAGCTAAGGAAGTCGTAGCTAAGAGTATCACTGTCGTAAGAGACCGAAAGCAGTTGATACCGTATCCGATCACCAGACAGACCCGAGTTCTTCATGTAGTGATCATGAACCATGCTGATCGATATGCGGAGCTCTACGACAAAATAAAAGATGAACTCGGAAAACATACAGACCAGCTGACTCAGTGGGTTGACCCGGGACCCGACAATCTATACCGTGCGATGTGCGAACAGGCCTATGATCTTGTTATATGTTCGATTGGAAGCAAGCTTAGTTACGGACTGAACGTCGTTCGTCTGCACGATGAGGTTGCCAGAAATATGATGGCCGGGTGGAGCAAGTTGGGTACGCCGATCATCTTTGTGTCTCATTTTCATTCCTATGTGCATAAAGAATACGAGACTTCCATCGATACGATCGTGAACACATACGGTGACATTGACTGCACAATTGAATATCTAATTGAGGGCATATTCGGGAAGAGGGGGCTGAATCGCAGCCTGTATGCACATGATTAACTCCAAATCCTGGAGTAGAGGTGGGTGCAGCATGAAGAAGATCACGGCGTTGAACTGGGAGGTGGGCTGGAGTGATCATGCGGGGCAATTTCCGGATCGCTGGGTCCCTGCCACCGTACCCGGCGCAGTCCAATTGGATTGGGCCCGGGCTGAAGGATGGGGGGATCACACCTATGGTGAGAATTGGCGTCAATATGAATGGATGGAGGATAAAACCTGGACGTATCGGGCTTGGCTGCGCCCCCCGGCAAGTTCACCAGGCGAGCGGCTCTATTTCATATCGAAAGGAATCGATTACAGCTTTCATATTCGCCTGGACGGCACCGAGCTGCTGCAGCAAGAGGGGATGTTCACGCCGGTAGAACTGGATCTGACCGAGCACTTACGCGGGGAGGACGGTCTGCTTGAAATCGTGATCGATCCTGTCCCCAAGCGTCCTGGCGCACCTCCCGGCAGAGGTCGTTCACAGGCGGACCACTCCTGCAAGCCGGCGGTGAGCTACGGGTGGGATTGGCATCCACGCCTGATCCCGCTCGGAATCTGGGACGATACGTACCTTGTCGTCAGGCCGGAAGCGCATCTTGCGTCTTCTGAGGTGCGTTATGAATTAACAGAAGCGCTGGATGAAGCGGCATTGGAGCTGCAAGTGCGTCTTAGCCAACCTGCAGCGGGGGAGTTGCAATGGAGGCTGATCGGTCCCGAGGGAGAGACGGTATTTGAGGAAGCATGGGTTGTAAACGATGAAAGCCCGGTCCATGCGATACAGAAGAGGCTTTTGAAGCCTCGGCTATGGTGGCCGCATGATCATGGTGAACAGCCCCTGTACCGCTCGGAGGTGAGTTTCAAGCCGGCGGATGGTTCGGGCTCATCGACATCCAGCAGGCATCAGAGGATCGGCTTCCGCCGTGCAAGGCTGGTGATGCACGAAGGGGCATGGAAGGAGCCCTCCCAGTTTCCCAAGAGTCGAAGCAATCCGCCGATCACGATGGAGATCAACGGCCGGCAGATATTTTGCAAAGGCACGAACTGGGTAAACCCGGACATTTTCCCGGGGCGAATTCGCGCAGAGGATTACGGAATCCTGCTGGACTTGGCCAAGGCAGCCCATATGAACATGCTCCGGGTGTGGGGAGGAGGGATTGTCAACAAGGAATCCTTTTTCGAGCGATGCGACGAAATCGGGCTAATGGTCTGGCAGGAGTTCCCGCTGGCATGCAACCAATATCCGGACACCCCTGCTTATCTCCGGGTGCTGGATCAGGAATCGCGCTCGATCATCGAGCGTCTTCGAAGGCATGCGTCGGTGGTGCTGTGGTGCGGCGGCAATGAACTGTTCAATTCTTGGTCCAAAATGACGGATCAATCGTTGCCGCTCAGGCTTTTAAATGCGAACTGTTACATGCTGGATCCCCATACCCCTTTTTTGATGACATCACCGATCGAGGGCATGGCTCACGGGAATTACGTGTTTCGTTATGAATCCGGCGAGGATGTCCTGCAGTCCATGCCTAAGGCGAGGAATACGGCTTACACCGAGTTCGGCATACCCTCACCTGCATCTGTTGAACAATTAGAGAGCTTTATTCCAGCCAAAGAGTTGTTCCCGCCTAGACCTGGTACGACATGGGAGTCTCATCACGGATTCGGCGCTTGGCAGGGGGATACTTGGCTGATGCCGGAGCTCATCCAGCATTACTTCGGGCCAAGCGAGACCTTGGAGCAATTGGTGGACCGCGGTCAGCTGCTGCAGTCGGAAGGGTACAAATGTATCTATGAGGAAGCCCGCCGTCAAAAGCCGGTATGCTCCATGGCCCTGAACTGGTGTTATAACGAGCCTTGGCCGACCGCAGCCAATAACAGCATCATCATGTATCCGGCCAGGCCGAAGCCGGCTTATTATGCAGTGCAAGCTTCATGCAGGCCTGTCCTTGCAAGCGCTCGCATTCCAAAGTTTGTGTGGAGGCCAGGGGAATGGTTTGAGCCAGAGCTATGGCTGCTGAGCGATAGTCCCGACAACATCAAGCCTGGACGAATAGGAGTGTATGTAACGTTCGGTGCGGGTGAGAAATTGTTACTGCAGGAGTGGGATTTTCCTTCTATCCCGCCTGGTATGAACCAGATCGGCCCGACTGCAAGATGGTTGCTGCCTGACATGGCCTCCGGCAGAATGAAACTCGAATTGGTCGTGACTGACAGGCCCGAGTGGGATTCCGAGTATATTTTGTTATTCAAGAACGGCGAGAGCACGGAAAAAGCATCTGGGCACACACTGAATCTGAATCTATGATCGTGCAATGATTAGATAATGGAGGTTGGATATGGTCACCAGACAGACAATGGAATGGGAAGTAGGCTGGAGTGATCATGCGGGGCAAGCTCCGGATCGCTGGGTCCCTGCCACCGTACCCGGCGCAGTCCAATTGGATTGGGCTCGAGCTGAAGGATGGGGGGATCACACCTATGGTGAGAATTGGCGTCAATATGAATGGATGGAGGATAAAACCTGGACGTATCGGGCTTGGCTGCGCCCCCCGGCAAGTTCACCAGGCGAGCGGCTCTATTTCATATCGAAAGGAATCGATTACAGCTTTCATATTCGCCTGGACGGCACCGAGCTGCTGCAGCAAGAGGGAATGTTCACGCCAGTGGAACTGGACCTGACGGAGCGCTTACGCGGGGAGGGCGGTCTGCTGGAGATCGTGATCGATCCTGTCCCTAAGCGTCCTGGAGCGCCTAGAAGCCGGGATCAGGCGGACCACTCCTGCAAGCCGGCGGTGAGCTACGGGTGGGATTGGCATCCACGCCTGATCCCGCTCGGAATCTGGGACGATACGTACCTTGTCGTCAGGCCGGAAGCGCATCTTGCGTCTTCTGAGGTGCGTTATGAATTAACAGAAGCGCTGGATGAAGCGGCATTGGAGCTGCAAGTGCGTCTTAGCCAACCTGCAGCGGGGGAGCTGCAATGGAGGCTGATCGGTCCCGAGGGGGAGACGGTATTTGAAGAAGCATGGGCTGTAAACGGTGAAAGCCCGGTCCATGCGATACAGAAGAGGCTTTTGAAGCCTCGGCTATGGTGGCCGCATGATCATGGTGAACAGCCCCTGTACCGCTCGGAGGTGAGTTTCAAGCCGGCGGATGGTTCGGGCTCATCGACATCTAGCAGGCATCAGAGGATCGGCTTCCGACGCGCAAGGCTGGTGATGCACGAAGGGGCATGGAAGGAGCCCTCCCAGTTTCCCAAGAGTCGAAGCAATCCGCCGATCACGATGGAGATCAACGGCCGGCAGATATTTTGCAAAGGCACGAACTGGGTAAACCCGGACATTTTCCCGGGGCGAATTCGCGCAGAGGATTACGGAATCCTGCTGGACTTGGCCAAGGCAGCCCATATGAACATGCTCCGGGTGTGGGGAGGAGGGATTGTCAACAAGGAATCCTTTTTCGAGCGATGCGACGAAATCGGGCTAATGGTCTGGCAGGAGTTCCCGCTGGCATGCAACCAATATCCGGACACCCCTGCTTATCTCCGGGTGCTGGATCAGGAATCGCGCTCGATCATCGAGCGTCTTCGGAGGCATGCGTCGGTGGTGCTGTGGTGCGGCGGCAATGAGCTGTTCAATTCTTGGTCCAAAATGACGGATCAATCGTTGCCGCTCAGGCTTTTAAATGCGAACTGTTACATGCTGGACCGCCAAACCCCTTTTTTGATGACATCGCCGATCGAGGGCATGGGGCATGGACATTATATGTTCCAATACCGGAACGGCGAGGATGTGCTCCAGTCCATGCCTAAGGCCAGGAACACCGCATATACCGAATTTGGTGTTCCTTCCCCGTCGTCCGTAGAGCAGTTAAAGAGCTTTATTCCCGCTGATGAACTGTATCCGCCACGACCCGGGACGGCTTGGGAAAGTCATCACGCATTCCATGCGTTGTCAGATAATATGTGGCTGATGGCCGACCAGATTGAGCATTATCTCGGTCCCTGGGAGACGCTGGAACAGCTGGTGGAGTACGGTCAGCTGCTGCAGTCGGAAGGGTACAAATGTATCTATGAGGAAGCCCGCCGTCAAAAGCCGGTATGCTCCATGGCCCTGAATTGGTGTTATAACGAGCCTTGGCCGACTGCAGCCAATAACAGCATCATCATGTATCCGGCCAAGCCGAAGCCGGCTTATTATGCAGTGCAAGCTTCATGCAGGCCTGTCCTCGCAAGCGCACGCATTCCAAGGTTTACTTGGAAAGAAGGCGAATGGTTTGAGCCTGAACTATGGATGTTGAATGACAGCGCGGAGCAGATCCCGGCAGGCCGGATCGAAGCCTGGTTGACCGTTGGATCGAGTGAACGACAATTCGTGTTGGCATGGGATTATGCCGAACTGGCATCTAATGAGAATCGGCGCGGACCAACAGCCAGAATCAAACTCCCTCGTTCGGAAACCGGCAGAATGAGGTTAGAATTGATCGTCGTCAACCGACCAGAGTGGAATTCGGAATACGTCCTGTCTTTTAAGGGGCATCATCCGCGTACTGAACCTGATCGGAATACGCTGAATTTTGGTTCATAGAACCTCCCTGGCGTCTAGAGAATCTATTCAAGCAACGGAAATGGGAGAAACGAATCCAGAAATGACAGCACTTAAAGCACTTTATGAAAAAGAACTAGACCTGTTTAAGGTTGTGAAGAAATAAATGAATTGGAGATGGGTGACCATGACGGCAGATGCAAGGTTACGAAGAATGTTCAGTGAGGCGGGTAAGTGTTTTGACGTAGCCATCGATCACGGTTTTTTTAATGAGTATTCCTTTTTGCAATCCATAGAAAACATGAAACAAGCGGTCGAAACCGTCGTAAAAGCCAACCCGGATTGTATTCAGCTTAGCCTTGGCCAATCCAAGCTGCTGCAGCATATTTCTGGTAAATGCAAACCTGGCTTGGTTCTGCGTACCGATGCAGCAAATATCTATGGTCCAGAATTACCTCATTATTTATTTAGCCAAGTAATAGATCATGCCGTCGAGCATGCGGTTCGAATGGATGCTGTAGCTGTATGTGTGAATTTGCTTCTTCTACCGAATCAACCAGAGCTGCATTACCAATGTGTGAAAAATGTCATGAAGTTAAAAACGGATTGTGAACGCTACGGTATGGTCCTCATGGTGGAGCCGCTTGTGATGCTGCCTAATGAAGCGAAAGGAGGCTACATGGTAGACGGTGATATTGAGAAAATCATTCCCCTTGTCAGACAGGCCGTTGAGCTTGGGGGCGATGTAATCAAAGCGGATCCATGCGATAACATCCTGGAGTACCATCGGGTTATAGAGACTGCCTCTGGAGTGCCCGTGCTTGTTCGGGGAGGCGGCCGAGCCTCCGATGAAGAGATTGTGAACCGTACCGTGAGTTTGATGGATCAAGGAGCATCCGGCATTGTATATGGGAGGAACGTGATCCAGCATCCCCATCCAGCACGTATGACGCAGGCCTTAATGGAAATTGTGCACAGAGGCTGCAGCGCAGAGATAGCCCTTGCGATCTTAAACGGGGAGGACATGGCGGATGAGGCATAAAAAAACCATTCGTTTCGGTGTCATCGGATGCGGCCTCATGGGAAAAGAGTTTGCCAGTGCTGCTGCCAGATGGTGCCATCTGACCGATGTCGATTTTATACCGTCCATTACCGCCGTTTGTGATGCAAACCGAGCAGCCACGGCCTGGTTTGAACAAGAGATCCCCAGCGTTAAACATTCGTATACCGATTACAAAGAACTGTTAACAGACCCGCAGGTAGACGCCGTTTATTGTGCCGTACCGCATCATTTGCATGCACAAATATATACCGATATTATCCGGGCGGGAAAACATCTGCTTGGAGAGAAACCGTTTGGAATCGACCGGGAAGCGAATCTCGCGATCCGTACAGCATTAGATGAGAACCCGTCTGTCCTCGTGCGTTGTTCTTCGGAATTCCCTTTTTTTCCGGGTGCCCTGCAAATCTCCCAGTGGGTGCAAGAAGAGAAATTTGGAAAGATCATTGAAGTTGAAGCAGGCTTTTGGCATTCGAGCGATCTCGATCCTAATAAACCGATGAATTGGAAGCGAAGAATCTCCGCTAATGGCGAATATGGATGTATGGGTGATCTTGGAATGCATGTACTGCACCTGCCCATGAGATTCGGCTGGTATCCGCAGAATGTAAGAGCGTTGTTGAGGAACGTGATAGAAGAGCGGCCAGATGGTAAGGGGGGGATGGAGCCTTGCGAGACATGGGACAATGCGATTCTGGCCTGCGACGTACAAACATCGCTTCAACGCTTTCCTATGCTGCTTTCGACTAAACGAATAGCTCCCGGTCATGCGAACACATGGTTTATCCGTATCCAAGGGACGGCGATGTCCGCTGAATTCACGACGAAAAATCCGAAGCAGGTATCCTGGCTTCCGTATGAGCCAGGCGGAAGCCAGGCATGGCATGTCATGGATGCGCCTTACAAATCCGCTTACTCGACCATCACAGGAGGGATATTTGAGTTTGGGTTCTCGGATTCCATCCTCCAGATGTGGGCGGCTTTCTGCGATGAACTGGTTAACGGATCGGACGGCATGCTCCAACCTTTCCGATGCGCAACGCCTGAGGAAGCGGAAGGGAGCCATCGGGTGTTTACGGCTGCATTGGAATCGAATCGATCCGGTAACACCATTCCGATCCCGTGGAGGGCGTAAAATTGATTGAAAAACATACTCTTCCTTATCATGTCATTGTTGGTGGTCATATTTGCCTTGATATTATCCCCTCCATTCAGGACGGACCATTTCATATGGTGCCGGGGAAGTTATTAAACGTCGGAGAGGCGATGCTGGCTACCGGTGGAGCGGTTGCCAATACAGGTATTGCGCTTCATCGGCTTGGTATGCCCGTACGGCTCATGGGCAAGGTGGGTACCGATATTTTCGGCGAAGTGATCCTCTCCTTGATTCGCAGAGAGCATGAATCGTTAGCAGAAGGCATGATCGTATCAGAGGGAGAATCGAGCTCCTATACAATCGTTTTGAGTCCACTGAAGGTAGATCGAATGTTCCTTCACTGTACAGGCGCCAACGATACATTCGGAGCTGAAGATGTCAGTAAGCGTACATTGGAAGAAGCGGGTTTATTCCATTTCGGTTATCCCCCCCTGATGAGGCGCATGTATGAGCAAGGGGGCTGCGAGCTGGCAGCCTTGATGCAGCGGGCGAAAGCAGCAGGTATCACGACATCGCTGGATATGGCGAAACCCGATGCGAACTCATTGGCCGGACATGTTGATTGGAGGGAAGTGTTGCGAAATGTGCTTCCCTCCGTGGATTTATTTTTGCCAAGCGTGGAAGAAATCCTATATATGCTTCACAAAAAGCGCTATGAGGAAATGGTCGAAAAATACGGAAGCGAGCATATCATGGACCGGATCGGTCCCGATCTGCTGCAGGAGCTTTCCGCTGAATTACTTGGCATGGGGGCCGCAGTAGTCGTGCTTAAGCTTGGCGAGCATGGTCTATATATGCGCAGTACGGCTGAATCAGCCCGGCTGGAGAACATGGGGCGTTATCGCCCTGAACGTTTAACAGATTGGTTAGGGAGGGAACTTCTGGTTCCTTGCTTCATAGTAGAGACAGCGGGGACAACGGGAGCTGGAGACTGTACGATTGCAGGCTTTTTGTCCGCATTCATGCAGGGAATGACGCCGGAAGAGTCGCTGATTATGGCTGTCGGCACGGGGGCGTGTAATGTCGAACGGCCGGATGCGACAAGTGGAATCCCGACATGGGAGGAAGTTGCATCCCGAATTGACTCAGGCTGGCAGCAGCATGTATCAAAGATAGCACGTTCGGGATACCATCCCAAAGTGCATGGAGCGGCGTCAGTGTTTCATGGGAATGGAGACACAATACGCGTTAATGATTGACGTCAAAGGAGGCGAAATGTTAATGCTGACTCACAGTCAAGTGAAGGCCGCGCAGAAACGTACGGCGGAAATTCTTCATAACGCCGGAATCATCCTGTCGCCAGACGAGATGAACGAGATTGAGGTGGCTTCCTTCGGATTGAATGATCTTGAGACGCAGGGTTTAGAGCTCATTACTTACATTAATACCGATCGATACTGCGCGAAAGAGCTGGTGTTATTCCCAAGCCAAACCTGTCCCGAGCATAAGCATCCTCCAGTGGGAGAAGACCCAGGTAAGATGGAAACGTTCCGCTGCAGAGCAGGAAGGGTATATCTTTACGTCGAGGGGGAACCCTCTGCTCCGATCCAAGCGCTAGTACCGCCAAAGAGTAAGGATTACTATTCCGTATTTCAGGAAATCGAACTGACACCTGGGCAGCAATACACCATTCCGCCAGACACACTGCATTGGTTTCAGGCAGGAGAGGAAGGTGCGGTCATATCGGAGTTCTCCAGCACGAGTCGTGATGAATATGATATTTTTACCGATCCTAATATTTGCCGGGTGCCTAAAAAATAGTTGAATGACTAAATCTGCTCATGCAGAAGTTTAAAATTCGTATAACAAAAGGGTTAGGCAGAGGGCATGAGTGCCCGATCTGCCTAACCCTTTTTTCACAACCCTCATCCACCATATAAGTACGACTTTACGTCCCGCCCGATGTAGGCTCTCCATACAATCAGATTGTAAGGATCATCCCAGTCGATGTTCTGCGGCTCCTCGAACATGCGGTGCAGGCGGTTGTTGTTGAAGATGATCGAGCCGCGCTGATCAAAAGCCATCCCGTCTACCCACAGCATTCTGTCGTCGGACAGCAGCTTGTTGAACGAGCGTGTGTACGGTGAATAGTAACCGATTCCCTTGCCTTCGAGCATGGTGTAGAATACACGGCCTTGATTGTCGGCATGCATGCCGTCGGTTGTCGTTCCCTTGCTGCCCAGGGTCTGAACGGAATCCCGGATGATCGAATCGGGAATATCGAAATTTCGCAGAAGCCGCGTATCGACAGCGTACAGATTGCGCCCCGTTACCTGGCAGTAGAATAGAGTTCCGCGATCCGCGGACAGAGCTATGCCATCGGCGCCGATCCGAATCGGCTTGTTGCGGTATACCGGCTCGGTATCGATCTCAAACCGGAAACGGGGGACGTCCTGCGTGCTGTAATGACTGTCGAGGACGCGCCGAAATTTCTTCGTTCTCATATTGTAGACGATGATTCCGCCATACAGCGGATGGTCCGGCCAGCCGGAGCCCGAATCGGTAATATAGGCATAACCGTTGCGGTTATCCACCACGATGTCGTTCAGGAACGATGTTCGGGGCGGGGCAATATCGTCCGGAATGACAATAGAGTCGAGCAGGCGGTTCGCGCTCAGATCCCAGATGAGCAGCTTTTGCGAGCCTACGGGCGAGGTATCGTATGCGATTTTTCCTTGATCCAGAATCCACATCCGATGATGTTCATCAATCTCGTAGCCGAGGACGGATTGCAGCACCCGAACATCCCCCGGCGTATTCCACTCCCAGCTTGGAAAAGCCTCCAGTACGGGCTTGCCGTCCACCATCGCAATGGTATTCAGCGTAGCGGGAACCCCTTCAGCCCAGCGCGGAACCGATACATAAAAGCGTTCCTGCCGGTCTACCTTGACGCCTGCAGGCATGCAGTGCTTCCAATCCTGGCGCTCCTCGAATCGCTGCTTCATCGCGAGAGTCGGGAAGTTCCAGTCCAGGCGGCTCCAGTGAAAGAGCATCTGGTACGGACTTGTATAGCTATGGGTCTGTTTACAATGAGGGACAGTAGGCTGCTGCCACTGGCCCTCCATTGAATGATGCGGTACAACCATTTCAAGACCTCCCATAGGCAGTGCAGATCATCTTTCGCGCTTATTCCTCTAAGTTAGTTATATGCCCAGAGGGATGGATTGGCGCCGATTAAATCACCGGGAGGTCTTTTTAGGAAAATACAAGTTACACTTGCAGAATCTTAATCAGATTCGTGTTACCGGATTGACCGATCGGCACGCCGGCAGACAATACGATAATGTCGCCTTTTTCGATGTAGCCTGTCTTGATGGCATTACGGGTCGCGGATTCGAACATTTCGTCCGTCGTTGTGACTTTGTCGCCTTTTACCGGAATGACACCGGAGAGCAAGCAGATCTTGGCCAGCACTTCTTCATGCTGCGTGACCGCGATAATCGGTGCCTTCGGACGGTATTTCGAAATCATCCGCGCCGTAAATCCGCTCTCCGTTGCCGTAATGATCGCTTTGGCATTCAGCACGAGGGAGGAGCTAACCGCACCCTGGCTAATAACCTCGGTAATATCGGCTACCTGCTGTCTGGATTTGAAAGCGAATTGGTCTTTATAATCGATCATCGTCTCGGCGCGGCGGGCGACTGCCGCCATCGTGCGCACGGATTCTACCGGATATTTGCCGGCAGCGGATTCGCCCGAGAGCATGACCACGTCAGCGCCCTGGATCACCGCGTTAGCCACGTCGCTCACCTCGGAGCGGGTTGGACGGGGATTGACCTGCATCGATTCCAGCATGTGCGTTGCCACGATAACCGGTTTGCCTGCCAGGTTGCATTTATCGATCATTTCTTTTTGCATCATAGGCACTTCTTCGATTGGTACTTCGACGCCAAGGTCTCCGCGGGCAACCATGATTCCGTCGGATGCTTCAATGATGTCGTCCAGGTTCTCCATGCCCTCTCCGTTTTCAATCTTGGAGATGATCTGTACATGCTCCGCGCCGCGTTCTTTCAGGATGCTGCGGATTTCGCGGATGTTGTCGCCATGACGCACGAAAGAAGCGGCAATGATCTCAATGTCGTTCTCCAGGCCGAAGCCGATATGCATGACGTCACGCTCGGTGACGCCGGGAAGCGTCGTTTTGATCCCAGGGAGGTTGACGCCTTTACGTGGTTTGAGCACCCCGCCGCTGATGATTTTGCAAAGAATGTCCGGTCCGTCGACGCGGAGAACGTTCAGGTCCACGAGGCCGTCATCGATCAAGATGCGGTCTCCCGGTTTAACCACTAGATTCAGCTCGGCATAATTGACCGAGATGCGCTGGGCATCGCCAAGAATTTCTTCGGTAGTCAGGATCAGCTCCTCACCTGGTTTCAGAAGGCAGGAAGCCTCCTTCAGCTTGCCGATCCGTACTTCAGGTCCTTTAATGTCCATCATGATCGGGACATACGTGTTTAATTCGGCTGCGGCCCGGCGAACATTCCGGATCCGGGTGACGTGATCCTCCAGCTCACCATGTGCCATATTCAAACGGGCAACGGTCATTCCCTCCTGAATCATGTTCTTCAACAGCTCAATGGAATCGCACGCGGGTCCCATCGTACAAATGATTTTAGTTTTTAGCATGGCTGTTTGTTCCTCCTTTGTATTTGTTCTCTTCTGCTTTTATACAGCATTTCGACTTCATTCAAACTTCCCTAATGATCACATTGTAGCCTGTCTTGTCGAATCATGATATGAACTATAGTACAATGGATGGATTATAGTATCGCAGTTGAGGTGAGTTATGGTCACTCCGATAGAAATAAGGCAAATTAGCGGTGTCGATTGGTATGAAGAAGCTGATCATGAGCAAAGAGCATGGCGCTTAAGCCTTGTGACATATGGAAAATGTGTATATTGGGTGAATGGCGATAAGCAAATTATGGAGAAAGGGGAATTGCTGCTTATTCCAGCCGGCGTTTCGTATTATGGCAAAAGCATCCCTACCGTGACGCACACGCAAATCGTCGTACAATGGACGGAAGGCGCCTCGACGGACTTATCCGTGCTGGATCGGAAAGAAGCCTTGAAGTTTAAACCGGGTGTTTATGAGTTAATCCGCGAACGGTTGAAGGTGATCCATCAGCAGTGGCAAGAACGCCCATCTTATTATGTCTTGATGATCGAAGCATTATTGACAGAAGTGTTGATTTATATCAGCCGTGAGCTGGACAAGGGCGTCATCACGCCGGAGAAGCACTTGCACGTGGACCGGATGAAGTCTTATATCGAGCGGCATTACCGTGAGAAAATAACGAAAGAGGAGCTGGGCGATGTCATCGGCAAAACCCCCAATTACGCAGCGGTACTCTTTAAAAGCGTTACAGGGCAGACCATCAGCCAGTACGTGCACGCTCAGCGAATCAAACGGGCAGTGTATTTGTTAACGGAATCGCAGCTGACGGTACAGGAGATTGCCGTATTTCTCGGATATCAGGACCTCTCCTACTTCTATAGAATCTATAAACGAGTCACGGGCACCGCTCCATCAGATTTATTGCATGAGCGTCCACGAACGATATAGGAGATTTAACGCAAAAAAAGAGGGCTATCTATGCCCTCTTTCGATGATCGCTATTTTATTCCGGCGTCATTTTCGAATAACTGCTTCACATACTGCTGCAATTTGTTTTTATCTACGCCGAGCACCTGTGCCCGACCGACCTTCTCGTTGGTCAGCAGCGAGAATGGGGGGAGCTGCTGCTGGTCGATTTTATCCAGATTCACATCAAAACCCAGAGCCATCAGCTTCAGCATTTCTTTAGGGCTTAGATCGGTTTCGATGTATGGTGCAATTGAATCCAGGATGCCGGGAAGCTTAATTAATGAGCCCGTGGTCTGCATCTTCTTGGCGACTTCCGTCATGAGAATCCGCTGCCGTTCCGTACGGGCAAAATCGGACCTCGCATCGTGCCGAAACCGGACGTATTGCAGCGCCATCTTGCCGTCGAGATGCTGCAGTCCTTGTTTTAAATCGATGTCGTACATATGCTTGTCGGCTTTACTTGTGTAATACATGTCTTTCTCCACCTCGATGTCGACTCCGTCAATGGCGTCGACCAGGGCTATGAAGCCGACAAAATCGGTGTAAACATATTTATGTATGGGCAGGTCCAGCAGATTGCTGATGGTTTGTCTCGTCAGCTCGATTCCGCCGTAAGCAAATGCCGAATTCAGTCGTCCTTTGCCATGGCCGGGGATGTCCACATAGGTGTCCCGCAAAATCGAGAATAAATGGGCTCTTTTCGTCACAGGATCGATGGAAGCCACCAGCATGGTGTCGGATCTGCCGGCATCGTCTCCCCGGGAGTCTCCTCCAATCAGAAGAATATTGATGCGTTCTTTACCCTCCCACTTGGGTATTTCAATGATTTCTTCCGTTGCGGCACCCGAAGCTTCCACTGGCTTCGCCGGATTCGAAGCGGTCGAAATTTGGTTTGAGAACTGAATGATAGCGTAGGTATAGTACGAGATAATCCCCAAGATTCCAACAGATACTAAGAGCATGGTGTATTTTAACCATTTCCTTTTCATAGTTCCTATACATCCTTTCTGTTTACTACTGCATAATGGACCATTCTAGCAAAATAATGAGCAAAAATCATATTTTCCCGCAGGAAACGATTCTCAAGTGGCAACAAACCTTAGATAAATAACGTGTTTGACTCTCCTCCAAGGGGAGGCCTTAGACTGGAAGTCGAAGGAGGGAACAGCATAATGTTATACACGGTAAAAGAGGTTTCGGAGCTGTCCGGGGTGACCATTAAAACGCTGCATCATTATCATAAAATCGGTTTGCTTCTGCCGGCCGAGATCAGCGAAGCGGGTTATCGCTTGTACGGTGCAGCCGAACTGGAGCGATTGCAGCACATTCTGTTTTACAGGGAAATGGATTTTCCGCTGGAACAAATCAAGGTGCTGATGGAGGAAACTCCTGAACGGCGGCAGATGCTGTTACAACAGGAGAAGTTGCTGATGGACCGCGCGGATCGATTGAATGCGATTCTGAAAACCTTAAGAATATCCATAACCAGTACGGAGGAGGGCAAGCGCATGGAGCCTCAGGAATTGTTCAAAGGTTTTGAGAGCGAAGAAGAATGGGAGGCAGCTTTAACGGAGCAGAATGAACACCTGAAAGAGCAGTATGATATGGATTTGCTCGAGGGTGAGCCCGTCGATGTTCCAAGCATGAACGAGCAGGCAAGGGAAGCGGCTGCCTTTATGGCAGGCATGGCAAACGCATTGAAAACGGGGATCAAGCACGATGATGCGCGAGTAAGAGATTCGATTCGCGATCATCTGCAGTTTATGAATGAGCAGGGTTACGCCTTTACGGCTGCGGATTTTGCGGGTCAAACGAAGTTTTTCCTGAATGACGACTTTCATCTCCGGATGCTGGAAGAGCAGCAGACGGGACTGGCTTATTATCTGCATGCGGCTGCGGAGGCGTACGCACAACAGACATAATACAGGCCGTTCTCCATCGATCAAGACCGCCGAAATCGCGGTCTTTTTTGCTATGTCTATGATTTATTGTCCAAACCTCGCGAGATGGCATTCCATATGATGTCTGGGAGACAAGTTTATGGGGGGCTGGACATGATCACGATTAGTTTGTGCTTGATTGTAAAGAACGAGGAGCAAGTGTTGGATCGGTGCTTAAACTCCGTTAAGGATGTCGTTGACGAAATTGTCGTCGTAGATACGGGGTCATCGGACCATACGCTCGGAATTGCAGCCAAATATGAGGCTCGAATCTTTCATTTTGATTGGATCGACGATTTTTCCGCTGCAAGGAACTATTCGTTCTCTCATGCGACGAAGGAGTATATCTTATGGCTGGATGCGGATGATTGGCTGCAGCCGGCCGATCTGGAAAGGTTCAAGGCACTCAAACAAAATTTGGACCCGGCGGTGGACTCCGTATGCATGGATTACTACCTTGCCTTCGATCCGTTGGGGAAACCCACGGCAGTTGTTAAAAGAAACCGGCTGGTGAAGCGTTCTAGGCATTTTCAATGGCGTGATCCGGTGCATGAGCATTTAGAGGTTGCGGGAAATATCATGTTATCCGACATTGCCGTTAGTCATGGACGCGTACACACGGACTCCGGGCGGAATTTGCGTATTTATGAGGCCCATCTTGCGAAGGGAGGCACCCTCTCCAAGCGCCAGTTGCTGCATTATGCAATGGAATTGTCTGCGAGCGCCTATTATGACAAGGCCATTGAAATATATGAAACGATTATTCATGATCCGGTCAGCTATTTTGAGGAAAAACTGGATGCGTGTGATCGCATGGCGCATTGTTACCACGAGCTGGGACAAAAAGAACAAGAACT
Organism: Paenibacillus sp. FSL W7-1332; assembly: GCF_037969785.1. NCBI lineage: Bacteria > Bacillati > Bacillota > Bacilli > Caryophanales > Paenibacillaceae > Paenibacillus > Paenibacillus sp. FSL W7-1332. Next base: position 1,521,811 of record NZ_CP150209.1, read on the forward strand.
GCAATCCCTGTTAAAGACGTTTAATTATGACGTGCCGCGGGCCGATTATGTATGCCGGATCGCGTACTATTTCCAAGAGCTCAACGATTATGCAAAAGCGGTTCACTGGTACGAATTGGCGCTCAAGCTGGAGATGCCAGGGGATCGATTATACGGCGTTAATCAAGCGGCCTGGACATGGTTTCCCCATTTGCAGCTGACGTATTGTTACGGAAAACTAGGGCAGCTGGAGCAGGCTTATGAACATAATGAAAGGGCTCTTTCTTACGCTCCGGATGATCCGGACATCTTATACAACAAGCATTTGCTGGAGGAGAAGCTCCGCTGCAAGTGATCTTGCGGCTCTAACCGCCGCCCTGTCGTTCTGTCATGTCGGAGTACTGGATCGTGCCTTTTTTATGTCGTTTGGGCATATACCGTTTCTGCCGAATCTATGAATCGATATACTACTATGAAACTAGTTTCGTAGAGAATATGGATAGAACGACAGGAGGAGAGTGAAATGGCGTTCAAACGATCAGGGTCCAGAAAGCTTGTCTACAAGAAAACGCTCAGTAAGCATACCGCATCCAAGAAGAAGCGTGTCGGCAAAATAAGAAAATCCGCGTTTAGAGCAGTCTCCGGCATCGACCAAGAAATCAATGACGGCGTATTCAGCAAAGTCCAATATCAAGTTGAAGAACTGGATCTTAAGAATGAATACAATTCATCAACATCGACCTTCACTCCTAAGCAAAGAGGTATCTACTCCCTGTTGGCCAGCGTTTCTTTTACAACGATCACGCTTACGCCTGTTCGAATGGATTTGGAGATTCGGGTTAACGGCGTCCCGAGAATATCGGAGGAAGAAAACTTTGAGCCGAGAACAGGGAAAATTGATGCCGCCGGACTGATACCATTAATGGCTCGCGATCGAGTGGAGGTATTTGCAAGGGCAACCGGAGAAAACGGCACAATTCTCAGCGGATTCGCTACCCGGTTTGAAGGGGTCCGGATCAATTGATATAGCAGTATAGATTGATGATTCAGCCGCGCGGGTCGCGGCTGTTATCATGTTAACGGTACATAGAAGCTGGGAACATTATGAGTTACCGCTGTTTAATATCGATCGGACCGGGTAAAAAATAATCGGACTTACCATGACGCATACGAGGAGGACGATATGGATGTTTATTCACATGAAAGAACTTCAGTTCCGGGCCAAACCTGAGAAGCCGGATCCGGTATACGCGAGAAAGCTTCAAGAGGTGCTGGGTGGCCAGTATGGTGAAATGTCCGTCATGATGCAGTATCTCTTCCAAGGATTTAACTGCCGGGCAGACCGGAAGTATCGGGATATGCTGCTGGATATCGGGACCGAGGAGATTGGCCATGTCGAGATGTTGAGCACGATGATAGCCCAGCTTCTTGACGGCGCTCCTGCGGATCAAGTCGATGAAGCGGCGAAGGACCCGATGATTGCCGCCGCACTCGGAGGCATGAATCCTCAGCATGCAATCGTATCGGGACTCGGGGCAACCCCGACGGACAGCAACGGATATCCATGGAACAGTAAGTACATCATAGCGAGCGGAAATCTGCTGGCTGACTTCCGTGCGAATCTGAATGCCGAATCGCAAGGTCTGCTTCAGGTCGTCCGTTTGTATGAGCAGACGACGGATCCTGGCGTTCGGGACATGCTGTCCTTCATGATAGCCCGTGATATCATGCACCAGAACCAGTGGCTGGCCGCGATTGAAGAGATCGAGGCCATTGAAGGTCCAATTGCTCCTGCTTCGTTTCCGCGCGAACGCAGCGTAGAAGAAGCTACACGCCAATTCATGAATTTTTCGGTTGGGGAGGAGAGCAGTGCGGGACGCTGGGCGAACGGACCGCTGCCGGACGGTACCGGCGATTTCGAATATGTGGCTAATCCGACAGCCTACGGCGACGCACCCGTATTAAATCCTCCGGCAAAACACCAGCATTCTACGCTTGGCACAGGTCCATATGTGGTGAATGAAGGATTTGAAAAGTAATGTTTAATTGTTTACGGATGGGTTAAATACATGACATAGCAGCAACAAAAAACAACTTAGGAGTGATGAACAATGGCTAACAACAACGGCAACAAAATGAGCAGAGAAGAAGCGGGACGCAAAGGCGGCGAAGCAACGGCCAAGAATCACGACAAGGAGTTTTATCAGGAAATCGGCCGTAAAGGCGGAGAAGCCACATCAGAGTCCCATGATAAGGATTTCTATGAGGAAATTGGCCGCAAGGGCGGAGAATCCCGCGGCAATCAAAACAATAACGATTAAATGTAATCTACAAATCAAAAAATAGCAAGCTTAAAAAAGCAGCGGCGGTTCCGGTTAAACGGAATCCGTCGCTGCTTTATTTTTGTGCTGACCGCTGGTTCCAAGCACGGTTGCAAAGATACATCAAGCCAACTTGAAGTCAAGTCCACCGCGCAGCCCACAGCTTCATTTCCTTGCAGATGACATGCAGGTCCATGCCTTTCGGCGTCAGCGTGTATTCCACCGTAACCGGAACGGTAGGGAATACTTCGCGTTCAAGAACGCCCTGCTCTTCCAGATGGCGGAGCGTCGTGGTCAGTGCCCGCGGGCTGACATTCGGGATTTGCCGCTGCAGCTCGCCAAAACGCTTCGTGCCGCCAAAGAGCTCGCGGATGACGAGAAATGCCCATTTTCCGCCTAAGACCAACAGTGTTTTTTCGATATTACATTCGATATGTTCGGGTGTTTTCGGTATGTAACTGCTCGATTTATTTCCCATATGGGTAGGCTCCTTCCGGTATTCTATTAACTATACTCAAGTATATCAACTATCCTCTCTATAATATAGTGAAGAACATTTCACTTCTTCCCTGAGAGTAGGAACTACTTTAGAATAGAAAATGCAGCATCCAAGTTATTCGATTGAAGGAGGAATTGCCATGAAATACAGAAGATTAGGACGCACAGGTCTCAAGGTTAGTGAGATCAGCTTGGGAAGCTGGCTTACATACGGTGGTTATGTGGAACGCGAGAACGCGGTAAACGCAATTAAAACGGCTTATGATCTGGGCATTAACTTTTTTGATACGGCGAATGTATATGAAAAAGGTGCAGCCGAAGTGTTGGTTGGCGAAACCCTGAAAGCGTATCCGCGCGAGTCTTACGTGCTGGCGACCAAGGCATTTTGGCCCATGGGCGATGGCCCGAACGATCGCGGCTTGTCCCGCAAACATATTATGGAGCAGGCACATGCCAGCTTGAAGCGGCTTAACCATGATTACGTGGATATTTTCTACTGCCATCGACATGACCCGGAAACGCCGCTTGACGAGACGCTCCGCGCGATCGACGACCTTGTTCGCCAGGGCAAGGTGCTTTATGTCGGCGTCAGCGAGTGGCAGGCATCGCAAATCGCGGAGGCATTGACGGTAGCGGATCGTTACCTGCTCGACCGCATCGTGGTCAATCAACCCATCTACAATATGTTTGAACGTTATATTGAAAAGGAAATCATTCCGCTCAGCGAGCGTTCCGGCATTGGGCAGGTCGTATTTTCCCCGCTGGCACAAGGCTTGCTAACAGGCAAGTATACTTCGGCTTCCGATATTCCTGAGGGCAGCCGTGCCGCGAAGCTGGAGTGGATGCGCAAAGGCATTACCGAGGAGAAAATCGCGAAGGTTCGCGAGCTGGAGAAGATTGCGGGTGAGCTTGAAGTGTCGGTGGGCAATCTGGCGCTTGCCTGGATTCTGCGCCAGCCGAACGTAGCCAGTGCGCTTGTCGGCGCAAGTCGTCCGGAGCAGGTAACCGAGAACGTGAAGGCATCCGGCATTGAGCTCAGCGATGATGTTCAAACTCGTATTGAAGAGATTTTGAAATAGAGCAGTAAATCGGCTAAGAATTAAGACGTATATCGCATGGATTCTTGGGAGTAAGAGAATTCGAGCCTCCCTCTATCTGCGGATGCTTTTAGCATCAGGGATGATTGATGATGTACCATCTAAATAAAGGCTTCTACTATTGAAGAAAAAAAGAGCTGTGCAGGGGAATCCATGAGTCCCTGGCGCAGCTCTTTACTATTTAGATTAAACGCTGTTTACCCCAGTCGATAAGTCGCGAACGGCTTGGCATAAACAAAGTCGTCGCTGATTTCATCCAGGCTGGAACCTAGTGTCTCATCGATCTCAATCTCCAGGCTCTTCAAGTTATCGTCCAACTGCTCGGTTTTCGTAGCTCCGACAATGACAGTGGAGACAGCAGGACGATTCATCAGCCAGGCCAGGGATAGGGCGCTTGGAGAATGACCATGCTCTGCAGCCAACTGGCTGACCTGCTGCCCAAGCTTCAGATTGCGATCTTCCAGGAAGCGATTGAAGTTCGGGTCCGTTTCCGCACGGGAGCCGGAAGGCGTGCTGGCACCTTGACCGTATTTACCGGTGAGAATGCCCCCGGCCAGCGGGAAATACGGGATGATGCCAACGCCCTGATCGAGGCAGAGGGGAACAAGCTCCAGTTCCGGCGTACGGTCGGCAAGGGAATAACTCGTTTGGGTGGATACATACCGGGCGTATCCGCGAAGCTCGCTGATCCCGAGCGCCTTCATAATTTCCCAGGCGGCATAGTTGGAAGCGCCGATATATCGGACCTTGCCCGACGATACCATATCATCCAGCGTGCGTAAGGTTTCCTCGAGGGGAGTATTCGGATCAAACGTATGAATCTGATACAGGTCCACATAATCGGTTTTTAGCCGCTTTAAGCTGTCCTCCAGTTCTTGCTGCAGATGATAGCGGGAAGAACCGCGTTCGTTCGGCCCTTGGCCGCTTACGAGCCCGGCTTTCGTGGCTAATACGACGTTATGGCGTTTGCCGGCGAGCGCCTCTCCGATGATGCGCTCGGATTCCGAGCCTGCATAAATATTAGCGGTATCGATGAAATTGATGCCGTGGTCCAGTGCATGGTCAATGATGCGGGCGGATGTCCCTTGATCAGCCCTTTTGCCAAAAGCGTTCGTGCCCAGACCGAGCTGCGAAACCTTCAGTCCGCTGTTGCCAAGACGGCGGTAGTAAATCTTGATCCACTCCTTTATGTATTGATTTTCCTATAGTATAAACATGATTCCGGAATCGGTTCAAATGAATCGAACGCAAAAGAATGATATAGATGTAAGATTCTACATCATTATTCGACAATATTTAAAAAAAGTGATTAACTTCCATACCATCAAATGGTAATATAGTCTTAGGAAAAAAGATTCGGATTGGACAATGAGAGATACTACATAAGAACTACTTCGGATGTTGGAGTACGACTTCTTTTTTTACTAATCTTTGGAGTGTGAATCATGAAGATTTATCTGAAGAATGATGCTGGGGTAACTAAACAAGTGAAGGTAGGCTTTAGCTGGACGACGCTATTCTTTGCCTTTTTCCCGGCCTTGTTTCGTGGCGATCTGAAGTGGGCAGTTATTATGTTTATTATTTCTGCCATCGTCGGTCCATTTACGTTGGGAATCGGGGCTTGGATTAGCGGAATCATATTCTCATTCGTGTACAACAAGATTTATATTAAAGAACTGTTGGAAAAGGGTTATCGTCCTGCAACCGAAGAAGCAAGAGCAGTGCTTGAGAATAATCAAATTATTGCGAGAGTAGCATAGTTCGATTTCATGCGTAAAGCCTGGAACCTGAGTGAATCTTTCATTCAAGCTCCAGGCTTTACTATTTTATATCTTATAGCCTAATCGAAAGCGGAATGTACGCAAATACTAAAGGTCTTTCGAATGCCTTAGGACTCCTTGCGATAGGCTCAATATTACGATAGGATAGTTACGAACCATTTGGAAGGGGGATAATCATATGAATGAAGCGATTTTTAACCAATTGGATTTTGCCAGAGGCGGGACCTTAAAGTCGGTAGAAAATCTAACGGAGCAAGAGGCCGATATCATCCCGGAAGGATTTGCGAACAGCATTCGCTGGAACCTGGGACATATCTACACCGTGCATGAGCAGTTCGCATTTGCGACTGCGGGCGAGCAGCCCCGACTTCCAGAAGGATTCGAGGCGTGGTTTGCAACCGGAACCAAACCGGCCGATTGGACGTCGAAGCCGCCTGCGATTTCCGAACTGGTAGAGCTTTTGCAGGAGCAAACGACCCGAATTCGTGAAACCTTCTCGAATCGCCTCGACCAGGCTTCAGCTCATCCGCTGACCATCGGTCCCCTGACGTTCCAAACCGTGGGGGAATTTCTAGTGTTCAGCTTGTATCATGAAGGGATGCACACGCAGACGATTAAGGCATACAGAAAATTAATAAAGTAACGATGAAAACGAAGCGATAGAAGAGTGCCCTCGCGCATCCCTTCTATCGCTTTTGTTTGTCGCTGCGGTGATCGATCCTTATAATGGAATCAGGCACAGATGGGGATCATCGATTGGAGGATGTAATTATGGCGATTGAAATCGAACGCAAATACCTATTGGAGGCTTATCCGGAAGACTTGATATCGGAAGGAAGCATCGTGGTCGAGAAGGAGCAGTTCATCGAGCAGACGTATTTGGCGCTGGATGGGGATCAGGAGCTTCGTGTCCGCAAAATAACGGATCTGACATCGGGACAGGTTGAATTCACCCATACGTTCAAAAAAGGGTGGGGAATTGCCAGGGAGGAAGTAGAGTTCGCCATTTCCGAAGGACTCTATGACCAAGTGGTGAAGGCGCATGGCGCGATTCCGCTGACCAAGAGACGGGTTACCGCCCGCTTAGGGAACACGATCATCGAAATCGACGATTATGCGCAGATTCAATTGCTGGTGCTGGAGGTAGAGTTTCCTTCCATAGAAGCTGCAGACGGCTTTGTACCGCCGGCGTGGTTTGGACAGGATATCAGCACGGAGAAACAATACAGCAACAAGAAGGTATGGCGGGAACTGCAGCAGCAAGCTGGCAGGGAATCGTAGCAGAAACCAAGCCCCTGAAATCGGCCCCTAGTAAGGTTCAATAAAAAACTGCCGGGCACTAAGCCCGGCAGTTTTGTTTGTGCGAGAAGGGTGTATCCTTATTATTTCGTGCGCCCATAATGCTTTCCGTAAGAGAGAACCTTATGGTACAGACTCCGATCCTTTAACGTTTTGAGCGGATAAATTTGCGGTCTGGTGTTCACCTCGAGAATCCATGGTCTGCCATTGGAATCCACAGCTACATCGAGTCCCAGCTCTTTGAAACCGCGATAATGGCGGTCGAAGTTTTTGCCAACGGCCACGCCAAGTCCTTTGAGCTCGGACTCCAGCTGCTGGGTGAAGGCCGAGTTGAAATTGGTGCCGCTCATCGTTTTGCGGAACGTTCCAATGGTGCCGCCTTGATTATAATTGGTTGCGACTTTGTTAGGGTTGCCGACTTTGGTGAATAAGGCGGTGCTCACCCAGGCTCCCTGCTTAGTCTTCTGGACCATCACCCGGATATCGAATGGCTTGCCATTGCTTTTGGCCAAACGAATTCCTTTTTGCAGCAGGTAGGGTCTGCTCCCGGCAAAGCGGTTCAGATCACGGTACAATTGAGATGAGCTGGAGTACGACGTTTTCTTGGTATTCAGCTGGCTTTGGTAGCCCCCGTCCGTTTTGCGGATTCGGACGATGTTTACACCGCCTGAACCATCCGTAGGTTTGAAGAAAACCGTGGTGTAGTCCGCCAGCATAGCGTTCAGGTTTTTTTTGCTGAACGGCAATGTGTGCGGTACGTATTGTCTGAAATAAGAATCTTCGTTTAACCATTTCGTTTTCTTCCATTTGCTCTTGATGGTACTGCTTTTATATTTCATAGTTAAGAGGCTCACCTCTCTCTTTTTTGTTCAGCATATGCCGAAAAAGTAGAGCAAGCCTCCACGTTGGCCTTGAACCAAGCTATGTACTTGAAAGAATTTTTTTATCGAAAATAATAAGATGATAAATAAGACTGCTGCGACTGGATTGAACAGGGAAACATCATCTACTATAATCAAATAGATCTGATGAAAGAAGGAGAGAATTTCCAGGTGCGAAGCCCACTCATTGCTTACTGTCTTTCCAAGAAAGCTGCATCCGAAGACTATCCGTTCGGACCGCTTCCGATCGTCATGAAAGTCGGGGGCAAAATGTTTGCCCTGATTACCACAATCGCAGGAGAGAAGGTCAGCCATATATCCCTGAAATGCGATCCGGTGATCGCAGAGAATTTGCGTCAGCAGCATGACGCGGTGCAGCCCGGATATCATCTCAACAAGAAACATTGGAATACGGTTGCCGTGGACGGTTCCTTAACGGAAGCGGACCTGCACGATATGATTGATCATTCCTATGATTTGGTGCTCAAGAGCTTACCTAAAGCTCAGCGCGTTGCAATCGCTCAGCGGCTGGTCTGAAGCCTGCTGAAATGATTCATCGCCCTGTGGCAGAGTGGAGGCAGGAAAACATCCATTTGCCAGAGGGCGATGATTAGAGGATACCATCAAACCTGTTCCAACCTATCCGCAGGAAGGTTTCGTATCAGAATGGTCTCATTCCCAACGTATCTACTTTCTCTCCGGTAATATCAACGCCCATACGGCTTGTAATATCGCGGTAATGGCCGGCGCGCCGCTGCACCGGGCTGCCCTCGGTTTCACCGAGGTTGGCTTCCAGGCCGTTCAAGACCATTACGGTCGTACCGAAGCCGGGATCGCCAAGCCCTCTGAACTTCTCGAGCGGGGAAGGCTTCCATCTGCCAACCATGACGTCGTGGGCGGAAGGCTTCGGGTCTTGCGGCGTCATCCAGAACAGGATGGCGGTCATGTAGCCGATCTTACCGTCAGCGGCAACGATCTCCGGATGGTCCAGCAGCACGCTTTTGTCTCCATAGATGATGGAACTGAACAGGCCGTAGTTAAAGTTCCAGCTGAGCATGATCGGTCCCCGTCCATAATAGCGTTTGTCTGGTGTTCCGGGATACAGCTCAGCGCTGGCGGGATCGACGAAGGCGTCTTTATTAACGCCAGTCCGGCCGGCGATGTTCTCGTTCCAGAACAAACCCCAACGGAGCGGTCCTCCCGGGGCGGTAGCCCAGCCTCCGCCCGTCTCGTGGGACAGATTGGCGAGGAAGGCTGCCAGTTCGCGCTTACGGTCCTTCTTGAACCCTTCCTTCAGGAAAGTGCCGCCATCAATGATAACGGTTTCAATCGTTTTGTTAAGGTTCTCAGCCGAATGGAAGTCAGCTGAACGCACAACGAGTGTTTCAACGCGGGCGTCCTTGTCTAATCGGTAAATCTCCTGTGCGGAAGAGTTCCTTGCCGCGTGCTGATCTTGATCTTAAGATTGGAGACCTCCGCGACCGCGTTGATGAGATTATCGTATGAGAAATAGTCCGTCTGATCGGCTTTGTAGTATTCTTTGCCACTGGCGACTTTAAACCATTCCGCCGAACCCAGCCGATAAGGGAACAACGCCTCGAAATCTTCCTCTGATAGCAGCGCTTTAACGGCTGCAATCGCCTTCTCCGGAGTGTAATCCGGATCGAGGCCGTCCCAGTTCTGGTCGATCTCCTTGCGGCTGATCAGCCTATGCTCCCCGATCACCAGGGAATCGATTGGATTCTCCGTGATTTGTGCTGGAGCCGAGGTGCCGGATCTAGTGCTGGCTGCCGAATGAGTGGAAGATGCATCGGCTTGGGGCGCTTCATCGGCTGCAAAGGCATGAAGCGGGGGCATGAGGAGGGCAGCGCCGAGCGCTGCAATCATACTTCGCTGGATCATCTTGCGAGATAACGGATATTTCCACACGGTCATACACATTCTCCTCTGCATCATTGGGATTGGATTACACTGCCATCATATATACGGTATGTTTTTTTGTACATAGTCAGGAATTCCCACGATGTAACGCACAGTTGACACTGAAGGGAATCTCTGGCGGGACCAAGCCGGGGGAAATATGACGATAGGCAGGGGATATGCTGTGGAATGGCCAAGGATGCCGTCGAAGTTCGAATACCGGCATTCGCAGCGCCCTCCAACTTGATGACTAGTTTTTTCACGTAAAAACATTATAATGTTATTATGTTTTTGATTCTATGAATCTATGATTCTAATGAAAGGATCCTTCACTTCATTTTGTTCTGTTCATTTGCGTAATTTCATATATATATTAGAGATTCATCATCTTATAGACGAAGAAGGGTTAACTGACATGAGTTTATTTGTTCGCGAAAAAGGGTTCTACAAAAGTTTTTTCTGGCTGACGCTTGTCATCGGGATGCAGAACCTGATATCGGTCGGCGTGAATTTGTCGGACAACGTCATGCTGGGAGGATACAGTGAATCGGCGCTATCGGGCGTTGCCCTCGCGAACCAGATCCAATTCCTGCTGCACATGCTGGTTTTGGGCGTATGCGAAGGATTGGTCATCATGTCATCCAGATTCTGGGGTGCGAAGGATTTAGGCTCGATCAAAAAAGCGGCAAGCATCGGCATGCGCATGGCGATCTTCCTCAGTATTGTGTTATGGATAATCGTGTTCTTTTTCCCGCATGAGGTATTGTCTTTGTTTACGAAGGAAGAGAATGTCATCGCCGCCGGCGTGGACTATTTACGAATCATCTGTTTCTCTTATATCTTCTTTGCCGTCACCAATTCCTTGCTGGCTTCACTGCGAAGCGTGGAAACGGTAAAAATCGGCTTTGTGGTATCATTATCGACCTTGATAATCAACATCTGCCTGAACTATATCCTCATCTACGGGTATTTGGGTTTCCCTGAACTGGGCGTGGCCGGATCGGCAATCGCTACCCTGACGGCAAGAATCATTGAATGTGTGATCGTCATCGTTTATATTAAGCGGTTCGACCGTAAAATCTTGTTAAAAATGCAGGATTTCCTGCAGTTCGATATGGAGCTCTTCAAACAGTACATTCGCGTTGGCTCCCCGATTCTGATGTCCAACACGATATGGGGGCTTGCCATGGCGGCACAAACCGCCATCCTGGGGCATATGGGAGAATCGGCGATCGCCGCCAACAGCATTGCCACAACGATTTTCCAGATGGTGACCGTCATCGTATACGCTTCGGCCAGCGCAACGGCTGTGCTGATTGGGAAGACCATCGGAGAAGGTTTGATGGACAAAATCATATCCTATGCCAAAACGCTGCAGATTCTGTATATCCTTCTTGGCTTGCTGACGGGCGCCGTGCTGTTTGTGATTAAGGATTTCGTGCTGGGCTTTTACTCCATTTCCGATGAGGCGAAGACACTCGCGCTGCATTTCATGACGGTGTTGTCGATCACCGTCGTCGGAACGGCTTATCAGATGCCGGCATTGACGGGCATTGTGCGAAGCGGGGGAGACACCCGCTTTGTGCTCTACAATGATTTGATTTTTATGTGGCTGATCGTGCTGCCCTCATCGGCATTATGCGCGTTTGTGTTCCACTTACCACCGCTCGCCATATTCATTTGCTTGAAGTCCGATCAGATTCTGAAGTGTTTTGTGGCGATCGTGAAGGTCAACCGATTCAAATGGATACGATCCTTCAGCTCATGATGGGTAGACGGCAGTCATAAGATAAGGAAATCCATAGAGTAAAAAAACCTCGGGAATGCGTATCCCTGGGTTGAGTGCAATGAATGAGATGGAATCAGCTGCTGTCTTTTCATCTTTCAAAGACCGTGAAGATCTGTCCCGCGGTGAAGCGGCAGAGCTGATTGATTGATCGCCAAACAAAGACTCTTTAATAATGGAGGAAGGTTCGAGAAGCATCTCATATGTTGCTTGCTTCATCTAAATAGAAATCAAGTTTTTAAAAGGGCGCCATCAGGCATCTTTTTTTTGGAGGTATTTTTGTAGGATACCGAGAATTTGAAAATAATGCGTTTTCATCCTGATCCCTGTCGAAAACGTTTGATCAAATGTTGGCAAATTCCGAACATTATCGACATTTGGACAAGGTAATGTTCTGTGATATCCGCAGTTTTCCACCAAATTTTTGCTAAAAGACACATTAAACTACATAAAACGCTAAAATTTTTGTTTTGACATCTGCTTGTCTATACCATAGGATAATAGTATAAAAAGTGCTCACTTAGGAGGATAAGGTCAGGAAATGAAAAAGACATGGTCAATTCTATTAACACTCGTATTATCCGTTGGATTGCTTGCAGGTTGCGGCAATGATGATAAGTCTACTGACAGTGGTGCAGCTAATGGCGGTTCTGAAGGATCTCAAGATAAGAAACGCATTGCACTTGTTCTCCCCGAGAAGATCGGCGTGAATCCTTTCTTTGCATTGATGGACGAAGGATTGCAGAAGGCTGCTGCCGATTTCAATGTCGAAGTGAAGACGATTGAATCGACAGACCCGGCTTCGATTGAGCAAAACCTGCGTACGGCGGTTGCCGAAAAATATGATTTGATTATTACATCCACCTTCCAGATGGAAGATGCACTGAAGAAGGTTGCACCGGAGAATCCGGACGTGCCTTTTGCCATTATCGATACGGTAGTGGATTTGCCGAATGTCCGCAGCGTCGTATTCCGTGAACATGAAGCAGCTTACCTGCTTGGTGCAGCAGCTGGATTGGCTACGAAGACCAACAAGGTTGGCAACGTGGTTGCAGACGACATTCCTATTATGCATAAATATATGACCGGCTTTGCAGAAGGTGCAAAATCGGTAAACCCTAACGTTGAAATTTTCGTTAACTACGTCGGCGGTTTCACAGATCCGGCTAAAGCGAAGGAACTCGCGCTCCTGCAGAACTCCAAAGGTGCCGATTTCGTTGCAGGCCTTTCCGCTGTTGGTGATTTGGGCGTATTCGAAGCCGCGAAAGAGAAAGGCTTCTACGCTTCAGGACAAGACACGGATAACACGGGCACGGATCCCGAGCACGTTGTGCTCGCTCAATTGAAAGGTACAGACGCTGTTGTCTACGAAACGGTTAAAGACTTTGCAGAAGACAAATACTCATTCGATATTCGTGATTACGGACTGAAAGAAGGCGGCGTGGGTCTTACTTACGTTACGCATGAGAGCAAAACACCGCTTAACCCATTCATTGGACAAGACATCGTGGATCAGCTTAAGGTGATTTCCGACGATATTATCGCCGGAAAGATTAAAGTAACCAACGCATTGGAACAAAATTAGTTCTCACCTGGACCGGCTGCACATGAGCAGTCGGTCTTTCATTCAGAAGCGAAAGGAAGGCATGACTCGATGCTACTCCAGATGGACAATATTACGAAAAAGTATGGCGAGTTCAGCGCAAACCGCGGCATTGATTTTTCGCTGCGCGCGGGTGAGGTTCATGCGATTGTCGGGGAGAATGGTGCAGGCAAAACGACGCTGATGCGGATATTGTACGGGATGGAGCAGCCAACCTCGGGTACGATTCGGCTGAATGGCAAGGAAGTTTCGTTTGCAAGCCCGCTTGACGCGATTAAAGGCGGAATCGGCATGGTGCACCAGCACTTCATGCTGTTTCCTACGTTTACGATCGCCGAGAACATCGTGATCGGCAATGAGCCGGGCTCAGGTGCAGGGTTTGACCGCAATCAAGCCGTAAAGATCGTGGAAGGACTCTGCGAAAAATACGGCATGAAAGTGGACCCGCGCGCCACCGTTAGCAGCAGCGCCCCCGGCGTGCAGCAGCGGGTTGAAATATTGAAGGTGCTGTATCAGGGCGCCGAGATCATTATATTGGATGAGCCAACAGGCGTGTTGACGCCGCTTGAGGTGCAGGAGCTTCTGGATGCCATTAAACAGCTCTCCAAACAGGGAAAGAGCTTTATTCTGATCAGTCATAAGCTGAACGAGGTCCTTGATGTGGCTGATCGCATCACGGTGCTCCGTGACGGCGCCGTCACAGGCGTAGTGGAGAAGGGGAATACCGATGCCCATGAGCTTTCCCGACTCATGGTCGGCCGTGAGCTCATGGAGCTGGATCGTAAGCCGGTCACGCCGGGCGAGAAGGTGCTGGAAGTATCGGATGTTTCAATCCGCGGTACGAAAGGAAAGCCGGTTCTGGACGGCGTCAATATGGACGTCCGTGCGGGTGAGGTTGTCGGGATTGCCGGTATTTCCGGCAACGGGCAGTCCGAACTGCTTCAGGTGATCTCCGGTCTGGCTCAGCCGGACAGCGGGCGAATTGCCGTTTCGGGCAAGGACGTAACCGGCATGTCGACAAGAGAAATACGGGAGCACGGATTAGCTCATATTCCCGAGGATCGGTATGTGTGGGGGGCGAATCGCATTGCAACCGTTATGGATACCGGGCTTATGGGTCACCATCGCCGCTTGCAGAAGGGCGGCTTCCTCAATCTGAAGGACATTCGTAAGCTGGTTTCCGGATGGGTTCAGAAGTTCTCGATCAAGACGGGCTCCCTGGAGACCAGCACGCAGTATTTATCCGGCGGCAATCTGCAGAAGCTGATCGTCGCACGGGAACTGGAGCAGGGAACTCCGTTCCTGATCGCAGCCGAACCGACGCGCGGCGTTGACATCGGGGCCATGGAGACGATTCATAGCGAACTGCTCAAGCGGCGCGAAGAGGGCACGGGAATTTTGCTCGTATCGTCGGAATTAACGGAAATCTTGAAGCTGTCCGACCGCATTCTGGTTATGTTTGAAGGCCGGATCGCGGGCGAGCTGTCGGCGAAGGAAGCGACAGAGGAGAAATTGGGACTGCTGATGGCGGGAGGAACCTTGTAATGAATAAATGGACAAAATTTACGCTTCCGCTGCTCCAGCCGATCGCCGCCATCATTGTGGGGCTGCTCGCCGGTGCCATTGCCATCATGATTGCCGGCGGCGATATCCTGCAGACTTACGCGGAGATGTGGAAGGGTGCCTTCGGCGGCATGTATTTCTTCACGAATACGCTATCCCGGGCGACCCCGATCATTCTGATCGGTCTGGGTGCGGCGTTTGCCTTCCGTGCAGGTTTCTTTAACCTTGGCGCGGAAGGTCAGATGGTGTTTGGCGCACTCGCTGCCGCATTGGTCGGATTGTACATGCCGGGTCCCGGCTGGCTGGTGTGCATCGTTGCGATTCTTGCCGGTGTTATCGCAGGTGGATTATGGTCGGTGATGGCCGGTTATTTTGATGCCCGGTTCCGGGTGAACCTGCTGATCTCCACGCTGCTGCTGAACTATGTGGCGGTATTGTTTGCAGGCTATCTGGTTGCCTATCCGCTGAAAGACCGTTCGGGCTCGGCTGCGATGGCGCAATCCGAAATGCTGGATAACAGCGTGTGGCTGCCAAAGCTGATTTCCGGCATGCCGCTGCATGTAGGATTTGTGCTCGCGGTGCTGGCTGCGTTGATTATATTCGTTCTGCTGAAGCGCTCCGTGATTGGTTACGAGGTGCGGATGCTTGGCGGCAACCCGCTGTTTGCCCTGTTTGGGGGCGTTAAACGCGGTCCCATGATGCTTGGGGCCATGTTCTTCAGCGGCGGCTTGGCCGGACTTGGCGGCGCCGTTGAAATTCTGGGCTCCCAGTATCGTTATATCGATGGTGCATTATCTACGGCCGACTATGCCTGGACGGGCATTATGGCTGCATTGTTGGCAGGATCGCATCCGATCGGCACGCTGATTGCATCGATCTTTTTGGCCGCGCTGCAGACAGGCGGTATGGGCGTGGAACGGAATACGGAAGTGCCGCTTGAGGTAGGAGCGATCATCCAAGCCGTGCTGATTCTCTTTATATCCGCCCGATTCACATACAGCTTCCTGAAGCGCAGAAAGGGGAACAAATCCGATGGAACAGCTGTTTGATCTTGCTTTAATCAACTCGGCCCTCCGCGTGCTCACTCCGATCTTGCTTGCGGCCCTCGGCGGTGCCCTGTGTTCGCGCGTCGGATTGTTCAACGTCGGTCTGGAAGGCTTTATGCTGCTCGGGGCTTTCTCTGCCGTGGTGGGGAACCACTTCTTCGGCAACGTCTTTTATGCGATATTGTTCGCGATTGCAATCGTTTCGATTTTCTCTTTTATATTTGCTTATCTCAGCATCAATCTGCAGGCGAACGTCATTGTGGTCGGTATCGCGATGAATGCGTTGGCGGCGGGATTGACCACGTTTAGTTTACGGGCTATTTTTGATGTTAAAGGTGCATTTTATGATAATACGATGGTCGGGCTGCCGAAATGGAACATTCCGATTATCGAGGATATACCGGTGCTCGGTCCCATTCTGGCCGGCCTGACGCCGCTTGTCTATCTGTCGTTTTTGATTGCGGGCCTCATGTGGTATTATTTCTATCGCACGAAGAACGGCTTCCGGTTCTTGGCTGCCGGCGAAAATCCGCTCGCTGCCAAAAGCGTGGGCATCCGTGTAAGACGGTATCAGTATGGAGCCGTACTGGCGAGCGGCGTGTTATGTGCCCTTGCCGGCGCGCAGCTGTCGCTTGGACAAGTGACGATGTTTACGGAAGGCATGACGGCCGGACGCGGCTTTATCGCGCTCGTTGCCACGATGCTGGGCCAATCGGGTCCGCTTGGGGTAACGGCGGCAAGTCTGCTGTTTGGCTTTATGGATGCACTCAGCATCCGGTTCCAGGGGCTGGCGCTGCCGACGCATTTTACGCAGATGCTGCCGTATGTCGTGACGATTCTGGCGATGTTCTTCTTTAAGGACAAAAGCTTCCAGCAGGATGCGCTGAAGCAGGGATCCAGCTCCAGATAGGCGCGTATGCCGCGCCGCGACGACCTGTGATTGAAGTCATCCAAACGATAAGCGGATGCAACAGCGATCAAGCGTAAAGGAGATGAACTTGGTGCACAAAAAGGCAGAACGATTGAAAAAAATGAGGCCGGTGGCGGTGAGCAACCTGACCGAGGAGCAGCGTGCCAAACTGCCGCCGGGGCAGACGCTGACCGAGAAATTCCCCATTTTGCACGAGGGGGAGGTTCCACATTACGACATGTCGGAGTGGACGCTCAAGGTGTTCGGGGAAGTCGAAGAGGAACGGACGTTTTCTTATGAAGATATATTGGCGATGCCAACGGTGACCGTGAACGCGGACATCCACTGCGTTACCCGCTGGTCCAAGTTCGATACGGTATGGGAGGGAATCCTGTTCCGGGATTTCCTAGCGGGGCTGAAGATCAAGCCGGATGCCAAATACGTCATGTTTCATGCCGATCCCGATTACGATACGAATGTACCCATCGAGGATCTGCTTAAGGACGATGTGCTGCTGGCCTATCGCTTTAACGGCGAGCCGCTGACGGACAAGCATGGCTGGCCGCTGCGTACGGTTGTGCCGCATCGCTATTTCTGGAAGAGCGCCAAATGGCTGCGCGGGATCGAGTTTATGAAGGAAGACCGTCCGGGCTTCTGGGAACGCAACGGCTTCCACAATGAAGCGGACCCGTTCAAGGAAGAGCGGTTTAGCGGCGAGGTGCTGGATATACCCGAAGATGAATGGACACATAAGGAGTTTGACTAAAATGTTGATGCCTATCTTGCAAGTGAACTCAGAGGATATACCTGAATTTGTGATCGTCTGCGGCGATCCCAAGCGTGCGGAGACCATTTCCCGCAAGCTTACAAACGCGCGCGAGCTCGCGTTCAGCCGCGAGTACCGCACCTTCGTGGGAACGTATGAAGGCGTTGAACTCGCGGTAACCAGCCACGGCGTTGGATGTCCGGGAGCTGCGGTTTGTTTCGAGGAGCTGATTCGCGCGGGGGCGAAAACCCTGATTCGCGTCGGCACGGCCGGATCCTATCGGGCGGATACCCCCGCGGGAAGCCTTGTGGTCAGCACGGCTGCGATCCGTACGGATGGCCTGACGAAACAGCTCGTGCCGGACGGCTTTCCAGCGGTTGCAGACAGCCAGGTAGCGGAGGCGCTGTACGAATCCGCGGTTTCAATTGGCGAAGGCGTGGTGCGCAAGGGGATTACTGTAACCCTGGACGTGTTCTTTAACGGCGTTGAAGAAGTACCGCACCAGAAGTATAAAGCAGCGGGAGCGCTCGGCGTTGAGATGGAAATTGCGGCATTGTACGTCGTTGCGGCGATCCGCGGCGTTCGCGCGGGCGCGATTGTCGCTATGGACGGTTTTGCCGACGCAGACCTCGCGGCCGAGTACGACCCGAACACGAATGTGGTTGCCGACGCGGTGGAACGCGAGATTAACACGGCCTTGCAGGCTGTGGTGAAGCTGGCGAAGCAGGGTTAGTAAGGGGTAAGAAAGCCGGGTTTCCTAAAGCGTAAGCTGCAGGAGACCCGGCTTTTTATTTTGCGTGAGATGAATTCGGGGGAGTATCAGGAACTTGCAGCTGAAAATCCAGTCATACCCATCTTTACTGTTTGGGCGGCTGAACCGTGAAGAAGGGAACCTTCTCAATACCCACAGCTCGAACATAAGTGAATAGTTGCCCTTTATGGTGGATTTCGTGGTCGACCATGTTGCTCAGCCACACTTTTCCTGGGGCAACGAACCCGTTAAAGTCCAGCGGCTGCTCCAGCAGGATGTCGGACAATTCATTAAAAACCGCCGTAGACGATTCGGTCGAAGCTTGCACGATATTTCTAATGTCATCGATGGTTTCGAATTCGGTGGAAATAGAGGGTGGAGAGAACGAGCCTTTTACAATGGAACGCAGGAACATGTCTGAGGACGCCGCAATATGAACTGCTAATGCGCCCAAGGTATAGGCATTCTCCCACGGTTTATAATCCAGATGCTCGTTCTGAACGTCCTGCAGCAGATGAAGCAAGACCGTACGGTGTTTATGCCATCGTTCGAATAGCTGTTGACCTTCATGACTCATGATTTGTCCTCCTTGATCGATCACAGAATAAATTTCTTGGATGATGCGGTTTAATTTGCGGTTCATAAAACAGTTCGATAAGAAATAGCGGATTCCTTCCCTACGCGTTAAGCTATAGCCAGATGTTGAATTTAATAATTTTGGAAAAAGCAGTTGCAAAAATAAAGCATACCGTATATACTTTGTTTAATTAGTGATTGGTCAATCAATAATGGATCGAAATGAATGAAAGGAGGGGGAAGAAATGGCTAGAGCGTCAACCTCTGCGAATCGGCGCAATGACATCGTGGCGGCAGCCATCGAAGTGTTTGCAGAAATCGGGTATTATCGCGCGACCACGGCTCAGGTTGCCGAACGGGCAGCGATATCCCAGCCATACGTCTATCGGTTCTTTACCAAGGAGTCGCTGCTTGTGGAATCGCTGGCTGTTTCCTGGGAGCGCATTGTGAAGGCATTCCAAGCGGTGATCGAATCCGCTTCTTCAGAGAATCTGGAGTTGGGTTTGATTCAGGCATACGAAGGGATTGTGCAATCGCATCGCAGCGAGATCCTGCTCCAGATGCAGGCGCAGACGATTCAGGAAGCGCCCATCCGCGAAGCGATGCAGCAGGGAATGAATGAGGTGAAGGATCTCGTGGAGAATGCCTTTGTGCGAGCGGGATTTGAGGATGCCGACAAGAAAACCTCCGATTTTCTGGCCCGGGGCATGCTGTGCAATGTAGCTATGGCGATGGATATGCCGAATATGATGCCCATAAGATAGAGTACGCCCAGGCGCGCTCTGAAGTGCCGCACCGCGCACCTCAAGACTGGTGCGCGGTGGGATAAGGGCACTTTTTTATAAATAATTGTGATTGATCAATCAATAATGAATTGCTCGAGTGGTTGACTCTTTAAAGGAGGTGAATCCAATATGGCTAAACTTCAGCTCAAATTTATGGACGGTTTCTTGGTAGCGGTTATGCTGGTAAGTGTGCTTAGCTGGTGGGACTGAGCCATCAGGGAAGATGAATGATCAGGTTAAATGAAAACAATAAGGAGGAATGAAGTATGAAGGAAGAAATACGTTCGATATGGTTTTCCAGGCACACGGTCTTGCTCGGTGTAACAGCCACTCTGCTGGTGTTGTTCTCCATGTGGGATTAATTATAGGTAAACACGCTGACTGCGTAGACGGTTGGCGTGTTTTTTTATGGGCACGAAAAAAATTTCAAGACTATCCATCAGTTTCTTTTGCCCAAACGTTATATTAACAGAAAAGACAAAACGAAAAGTGAGAGGTTGGCTAATGCAAGTATGTGATCTTTATGAAAACCTGAAGGACGATGTCCAGCGTTATGCCAGATCCATCGCCAAGCATGCTTACGAAGCGGATGATCTGGTCCAGGATGCCTTTATGAAAGCCATCAAGGAGCCGAACCTGGCAGCGCTGCCCCTTCACAAGCAAAAGGCCTGGTTCTTCAGAGTCGTCAAAAATCGCATGATCGATATTAGCCGCCGGGAGAAGCGGCTCGTATCGTGGGAGGATGATCTGGACATCGCCGAGCTCCCCGTTTCAAGCCGCAATATCGAAATGACGGAATGGCTCGCCCGTTTGCCGCAATCGCAGAGCGATATCGTGTTCAAGCGCTTTTGGCTCGGGATGTCCAGCCAGGAAATCGGTGAACAGCTGGGCATGCCGGCAGCCACGGTTCGTTACAAATTGCAAACCGCCATCAAAAAATTGAGAAAACTATGGGAGGAAGATATGAAATGAGCAGAATCATCGAGAATGTAGGGATGTTGGATCTTACGCAGGCAACGGAGGAAACCGTAACAAGCATCGAACGGATCGGAAACGTGGGCCTTGTGATATACCGGGCAGAGACGGCACACCTCCTCACGCTGTTAAAAAACGCAGGCAATATCGGCAAGACGATTGAAATCCCCGAGGGACACCGTTATTACAGCGGCACCCTGCGGCTGGACGAGGAATACTTTCAGCTCTTGGAGCAGCCGGACCGCGTATTCGTTAACGGCACGGTCATCATCGATAAGGGAGTATCCCTTGAAGCATTCCAGAATGGCACGCTGCACCTGGTGGTCAACGGCGAGGTCTATGCTCCCCGGCATCTGGCCGCTGCCGTTACCTCTGCACTCCTCAAAGTGGGAGGCGCCAGCGCGGAGATTCACGCTTACGAATACGAACCAAGGTTCGAGTCCGGGAAAGTGCAGCTGAACAATGCATATCTGGCCTCCGGCAGCGAGCCTATGGAGCTGGTTCTGAACGGCATGGTTCATCTGGATAAGGAGCTGGATATGGAGCAGTTCTCGGCCCGGATTGAAAAGATCCAAGTCAACGGCAAGGCGATTATCCATGAACATCAATCCCCTTATTTCTACGATAAATTGAAAAAGATCAACGGCTTGGTCGAGGTGATCCCGGCAGGATTCGAGCATGTAACCAAACCGCTACGGCTAAACGCAAGAAGCGTACGGCGCTTTAAAAGCCATAAGCTCTACACGAGTAAGCCGCTCATTCTCGAGGCGGACGTGACCCGGGACGCCTTCAGCCAGGCCGTGTCGGAGATACATTCCAGTTCGTTCATCATTTGCGGCGAAGAGATCGAAGATCTGGTCTGGGAGCGCTGTCCCAACCTGAATACGGAAATCGTAAGTTATGAGCGGCTGTTTGTGTTCATCAGCGGCGAGGAGACCTGGTCGAAGGATCAGCTGGCGGCTTTGGGCCAGCCGGCGAGCTTCATTGTTGACGGGACGCTGACCTTTGACGATGACGTCACCGAGGAAGATATTAGGGCTTCGATGTCCTCCCTGGATCTTTTCGGCGAAGTCGTTGTAGGGGAAAAAAGAATTAAAGGCATTTTGTACCCTTACCTTCGGGCAAACAATGGAAGTATTATAGTGAAGGGGACGGAAGAGGAGCTTGCAGGTATTGGTAATGTCGGAATGTTGTCGCTATAAAAAGAAAAGAGGAATGAAACATGAATATCAATAATGAAGATATTGCCAAACAGCATGTTCGCGATCTCCGTCAGGAACTGGAACGATGCCGGATGGCAACGAAATTGCGCTCTAAACGCAATGAAGCGGCCCACGCCGCAGCGGCTGTACGTACAGTCGAGGGAAAATGGAAGTCACTGTTAAAAACCATCATGATGATGGGAAGAAGAATGCTTTAATCAGTTGAGCCGGTTAAGCTACAAATCCTAATTATTATGAATCGTCGATGCGATAAGCATCGGCGATTTTTAGTTTTTTTGCCTACCGGTAGTTAAAAAATATTGACATCCATCATCCTCCGTCTTAAAATTCTACTTATCGGTAGGTAAAAAAGGAGCGGATGACAGCGTGAAAAAGAAGGATTTAACCTCACAGCAAATCGTCGAGGCTGCCATCGGATTGTTTGCGACACATGGCATCGAGAAGACCAGCCTGGCGATGATCGCCGGCGAAGTGGGCATTACGAAACCGTCGATCTACTATCATTTTGCGTCCAAGGATGAACTGGTGGAGCGGGTCTTTGAATACATGTTCAGCGATTACCATTTCGATCATTATTTCTCCCTGACCGAAATGAACGAGCGTAACTTCGCGGAGAAGCTGTATCAAGGGGGATTGCGCATGTTTCCGGAAGAGGAAGAGGCTTTCGTGCCGGTGATGCGCTTATTGAGCGAGTTCATGCTGACCGCAAGCCGGAGTGCCAATTACGGCCAGCGGGTGGTCGCCATGCAGCAATCGTTCCTGGACGGCTTTCGGGAACTGATGCGGTTAGGCGCAGATTTCGGGATCATTGAGCGGCAACATGCAGATTCCAAGGCGTATGTGCTGGCACTGGTCATTGATAATATCACGAGTTATCTCATGATGGATATTCGATTGGATTACCAAGCGATATGGAGGGAAGCGGTGAACAGTGTCCTCAGGAAAGGAGCGGATACTATTGAATAACGGGATGGAATACAGTGATCTCGGATTATCGTGGGCAGACCGAATGCTGGTCTGGGCGGTGCCGCCTTTATTAGGCGCGGTGGTCGGCTGGTTTCTGCCTGCGATTGCGGATTGGGCAACGGGCCTGGCTTGGGTGCCTTTTCAAGGACCGCTGGAGTTGATCGCATCGATCCAGGGCCCATGGGTTGTTATCGTAACCGCTGTTCTGGGCCTGCTTGCGGGCATGGTGCTCTCCCACTTAGCCATTAAAGAAAGCCTTGCGGTCCGCCTGTCGGACAAGGAGATTACACTCCGCATTCATGAGGCTGAACGAACCTTTATGAGAGAAGAAGTTTCCGCTGCCTTTATGGACGGCAAGCAGCTGGTGCTACTGGGCAACGAGGGGGAGGAGCTCTATCGCGAGAAACCGGAAGCCAAGCGGGAAACGGTGGCCGAAGCCTTCATGCGTCACGGTTATTCCTGGAGAGACCGCGATCCGTTCGCCGATCATTACGTCAGATGGGTTGCCGACACGCCGGGGCTTACGCCCAGCATGAATGCGCTATTCCTGGCGCGGGAGAAGGCCATCGAGAACGACGATCAAGAGGACGCGGCCGATCTGCGCCGGGAGCTCTCGAAGCTGGGCATCACCGTGCGCGATGACGGAAAAAGACAATATTGGCGTCAGCACGGGCAGAAGCCATAACGCCTGAGCGACTATAGCAGACGAAGCCATCATAGCGACATAATGGCTCACTAAATACCGAATCGCATAATTCCGGTTGAACGACAAGCGGTTCATTCAGATGACAGTAGTCGCCCAGCTAAACCAGATGATCGCCATTGTCATAAGCTGATGATGCGGTCATCTTCGTTTTTATAGAAGTTTCGCGTCGCTGTGGTTTGCCATAACATTTGTCCCCCTTCTTATCGAACAAAATGGCACCTCTCCCGCTCAGTCGAACCTCCGGCAAACAATATCCCTCTATCGGCAAGACATCCGGCAGTCCTCTCTTCCCATGAGAAGTTTTACAATGAAAGCGATACCTCAGCGAAGGAGATGTCCTATGAATTTTGATCTGAATATCGTACCTTTCAGCCGTAGAGAGTCCTTCTTGGCAATTTCCCTTCTGCCCGCGGCAAAGGACCGCAGACCAGGACTTTACCTGCGAACCGTCCGCGGAGGGGATGACAAGTTTGGCGAGGCGTTTCTGATAGAGCTGCTAAACCGGCAGAACGAGCCGGTTTCCTTTGAACCTGTAGCATCACCCGACAAAATCAGGCTAACGGCCTCCGATTCGGAAGGCCACGCGGACATTTGTTTATCGGACTCCCGGACCGTCCGGTTCCGCGCGGAAGGCTGCGGCATAAGGCTTACCTTTTCCCCCGCAGCGTATGACTACGCCTACGAGACAAATCCGGACAGCTGGGAAGTGAACAGCTTCACGCACGGCTGCCGCTTCATGCTGACCCGGCTTGTTGGCCAGATGAGCATGGAGGTCGAATGGAACGAGATCAAGAGCTCGCGTGTGACCGCCGACTTCTCCGTGGACACTGCAACCGATACGGCTGAATTCGCCGTAGAAGAGTTCATGACCGTCATGACGCCGCTTACCGACTGGGAGTCCTTCGACGATGCGGTTGAAAGCGTTCGCGAGGATTATGCCAATTGGTTGAACAATACCCTGACCGTCTCTGAACGGTGGCAGGAAGCAAGGGAGCTCGCTGCCTATATTACCTGGTCCTGCGTAGTTCCGGCCGAAGGCTGTTTAACCCGCCCAGCCATGTATATGTCCAAGAATTGGATGACCAACATCTGGAGCTGGGACAACTGCTTTAACGCGATGGCCCTCGTGCGGCATCAGCCGGAGCTGGCTTGGGATCAGTTCATGATCTTTTTTGACCGGCAGGATGAGAGCGGCTTGATCCCCGACTTCGTGAACGATAAATACGAGCTTTGGAATTGCAACAAACCGCCGATTCACGGCTGGACGCTGGCCTGGATGATGCGCCGGACGGATTACATCAAGGAGGCCCAGCTGCGCGAGGTCTATGGTCCTCTAGCGAAATGGACACAGTGGTGGTTCACACACCGGGATCATGACGGCGACGGCATTCCCCAATATAACCACGGCAATGACTCGGGCTGGGACAACAGTACGGCGTTCAATAACGGCATCCCCGTTGAGAGCCCTGACCTTGCCGCTTATTTGATTATCCAGATGGAGACGCTGGCTGAAATCGCGGGTTTGCTGGGCCTGACCGAGGAATCGAGTCAATGGAGACGGAGTGCGGATGATACGCTGGATCGCATGCTCCGGCATTTCTGGAGAGACGGTCGATTCACCGCCTGCCGTTCGGGAACGCATGAGGTATCCGAGGGAGACAGCCTGCTGCTGTTCGTTCCGATTCTGCTGGGAAAACGCCTTCCCGAGCATATCCGCACGGCTCTATTGGAAGGACTTCGAGAGGAAGGCCGATTCTTGACGAGCAACGGCTGGGCGACCGAGAGCGTAAACAGCCGTTACTATAAGGCGGACGGATATTGGCGCGGGCCGATCTGGGCCCCTTCCACGATGCTGCTAGTCGAAGGGGTGGCGGCCGCCGGCGATATGGAGCTGGCGATGGAGATTGCGCAGCGGTACTGCCGGATGGTCAGTCTCAGCGGGATGGCCGAGAATTTTGATGCCCTGACCGGAGCGGGGCTGCGCGACCGGGCGTTCACCTGGACTTCCAGCGTATTTTTGATTCTTGGACATGAATACACGTTATAACTGTCACGGACTAACACTTCTTCCCGGGCTTTTGGCCTTGAGGGGGAGGTGCTTTTTCCGTTTTCTCTCATTTTCCATTTGCCGCCTAATTACAAGCTCTTTGTTCGGGTTTATAATGAAAGCGGTATCACGAACGGGTTCACAGTCCTGCCTCATAGCGAACGAGTGGATGTAAGTTTCACGATACGATACGACAATAGGGA
Organism: Paenibacillus sp. FSL W7-1332; assembly: GCF_037969785.1. Lineage (NCBI taxonomy): Bacteria > Bacillati > Bacillota > Bacilli > Caryophanales > Paenibacillaceae > Paenibacillus > Paenibacillus sp. FSL W7-1332. Next base: position 1,547,493 of record NZ_CP150209.1, read on the forward strand.
GAGTAACCATGAATCTTCAGGGGATCAAAGATCGAGTGGGCCGGCTGTTCACCGGCACCTATCACAGTATACGAACCAAGCTGCTTACTTGTTTTTTAATCGTCACCCTGATTCCGCTGTTCTCGCTTGGCGGACTTTCTTATGTTCAATCCGCTAAAGTGATTAATTCCCAGTTCGGCAAATACGGCGATAATGCCGTAGCGCAGCTGGAGCAGCAGACCAGTTCGGCATTGGAGCGGATGAAGCAGACGGCGGAGACGATCTATTCCTATTTACTGGATCCGAGCCACTCGGGAATCGGAGCCGGGACGCCATCCACATACGGCGACATTATGGAGAAGAACGACTTCGAATCGTTGTTGAAGTCGCTTCGGACGCAGCTGACAGCAGGAATTTACATCATAACGTCCTCCGGCTATTACTATGGGGAGAACAATCTGGATATGAATAAACTCGGCAATATCCCGCTGTGGAACACGAGGCCGAAGGCATATGCCGGGACTTATTGGCTCGGTTTTTATAAACAGGATCATTCCATCAAGAGCAGCGATAGCGACAATGTGCCCGTCCTTGGATTGGCGGTGCCGATCCATCACCCCGAAAAGGCTCAGGACGGCAGCATCATTCTGATCGAGGAGAACGCCGAGGAGCTGCTGCGCAGTTATGCCAAGTTCGAGGCCGACACGCATGCCCACCTGCTTATTACATCGCCGGACGGCACAATTGTGTATGAGACGGATGCTCCGTATACGCCCCGTGACAACGATGTGACCTGGTCGCGGACGCTTGACGTCAACCAATGGACCATAGAAGCCAGAATTCCCGCCAAGGCGTTCTATCAATCCTCGGGCATTATCCGGGCGAACACGATGGTTGTTGCCATCGTCTCCTGCTTGCTCGCTTTTGGCATCGCCTATCTGTTCTCCTCCCGGTTCACCTCGCGAATCCGGACCTTGAAGGACTCGATGCAGAAGGTAAGCTTCGGCAAGCTGGATACCCGTACGCCAATCGAGGGCAGGGATGAGCTGGGCAGCCTAGATATGAGTTTTAACCGGATGGTTACGGGCGTGCAGACACTGATTGGCGAAGTGGAGCAGAGCGAGCGGCTGAAAAAAGAGGCGGAGCTGCGCGCATTCCATTATCAGATCAATCCCCATCTCCTGTTCAACACACTCAACTCCATCCAGTGGAAAGCCAGGCTGGAAGGCGCGGAGGACATCCGTCAGATGCTGTATCATCTGACGATGGTGCTGGAGGGGAATTTGGATATTTCCCAGGAGCTCGTCACGCTGAACAGGGAGCTGCGCATGATCGGTCACTTTCTGAAAATTCAGGAGATCCGGTACGGCGAGGTGTTCCGTTACGAGCTGGATTGCGATGAGGCGCTGCTGCCTTATTTGATTCCGCGGATGACACTTCAGCCGCTGTTCGAGAATATTTTTTTCCATGCCTTCACCGATGGTCAGGGAGAGATCCATGTCAAGGTCGAGGAGGATCATGACGAGCTGGTGCTTACGCTTCGCGATAATGGAGCCGGCATCAAGGAGGAGAAACTCGCACAGTTATTCTCGCCGGAGATGAAGCGGAAGGGACGCGGCGGGCTTGGCGTACGGAACGCCGATCAGAAATTCAAGCTGCATTTTGGCCCTCTATACGGACTCAAGGTGCATTCGGTTAAGGGAGAAGGAACAACGATTACCATACGATGGCCGAAAAAGGAGGAGTCTTGCGATGATGAAAGCAGGGAACATTAAGGTGATGATTGCCGACGATGAGAGCATTGTGCGGAAGGGACTCCGCTCCACGGTCCCGTGGGACCGGTTCGGAATGGAGGTTGTGGCAGACAGCCCCAACGGTCAGGCGGCCTGGGAGGCTTTTCTGGAGTTTCGTCCGCAAGTGGTCATTACGGATATTGTCATGCCGGAGATGGATGGGATCGAGCTGTCGCGCAAGGTGAAGGAGGTTGCACCGGAAACCCGGATCATTCTGCTCAGCTGTCACCGGGATTTTGAATATGCCCAAGAGGGGATACGGCTCGGCGCTTCGGGATATCTGCTGAAAACCGCCTTTGAGGACGAAGAGCTCGAAGCGATGCTGGGAAAATTCCAGCGTGAGCTGTCCGATACGCCGGCCCACGGGTACGAGTTGGAAGAACAGGTTTCTGCTCACCTGTTTGCTTGGCTTAACGGGCACAGTGACCGTTTCCCTGGAGAACTCCGAAAGCTTTGCAGCCGCGTCGGGCTTGGAGAGGGCAAGCCCATCTCGCTGTATCTGATCAAAACGGCGGGCTGCAGCAGCAATTGGGAGCACCTGCTGCAGGAGCAGGGCACCGATGAGCCGGGTTTACGCAGCAGCAAGCTGATTCCTTACGGCGCGGACAGCTGTTATTGGGCCGTACCGGAGGAGTTTAAGGGAGCGGCAGACAGCCTGCTGGTGGAGATCAAGAGCCGGTGCGGGAAGCTCACCTGGAATTCGCGGGAATGTCTTCACGGTTTAATGGATGTGCAGGCAGCCTTTCAATCCTTGCACAAGGAAGCCGAGCTGGAACGGGTGTACGGTCTGAGCGGCGAGCATTGGCCGGAGCCGATCCTGCAGGCGGTTCATCTGCTGCACGAACATCCCGCGGACGAGTGGTCGGCAGCGGAGCTGGCCCACCAGGTGGGGCTGAGCCGCAGCCATTTTTCGATCCTGTTCAAGAAAACGGTTGGCGACAGCTTCATCACATTCCAGTATAAGCGCAAGCTCCGTCTCGCCTATGGTCTGCTGCGCGAAACCTCCTTAACGATGCAGGAGATCGCCGAGAAGACCGGGCTTGGCGACAGCAAATATTTCAGCAAATGGTTCAAGCGCTGTACGGGTCAGACGCCAAGCCAATACCGTGCCGAACAAAAAGGGGAATCATTGTAAACAAATGAACACCCGTCTATGTAAGTTCGAACAAAAATACGATCATCTGCGAATCAGCGCACGTTTTGAACCGCTTTCATCCGAGTTATGATGAAAGCGGTTCAATTCATATCAACTCAATACTTTAGGGGAGCTGACAATATGAAAAAGAAAATGTCATGGATCGCGTTGGTTTCGATGATGACGTTAATGGCATCCTTGCTGGCCGCATGCGGCGGCAGCGGCGGGACTGGGGGATCGAAGGAGCCGGACGGCAATTCATCGGGCGCGGCAACGACGCTTCGCTTCGCTACCTGGGATACGGGAGATGCACTGAAGATCGAGCAGGAGATCGCCAAGAAGTTCGAGGAGTCGCATCCCGGAACCAAGGTACAGGTGGAGGCCTACGCCGACGGATTCGATCAGAAGCTGGCAGCCGGATTTGGCGCAGCCAATCCGCCGGATGTGATGTACATGTGGGATTTTCCGACGTATCACCAGTCCCTGGAGCCGCTGGATGGCTACGCGTCCAAGGACGAGGACTTGAATATCGATGATTTTTACCAAGGATTGTTTAACTACGGCAAGATTGATAATCAGCTGTATGGAATCCCGGCGGGCTTTACGACCCGGGTGGTGTACTACAACAAGAAGATGTTTGACGATGCGGGCATTCCCTACCCGAGCGATGGATGGACATGGACGGAATTCCAGGAAATCGCCCAGAAGCTGACGGATAAATCCAAGAAGCAGTACGGCTTCGGCGTTCGGGCCGAGAATGATACGTATGACCTTCAAGGGTTCGTATGGAGCAACGGCGGTTCCTTTATTTCGGAGGACGGGACAACGATTGAAGGGTACATGAACAGCAAGGAAACGGCGGAAGCCATTCAGATGCTGGGCGATATGCTGAAGAACGGCTCAGCCGTCCTGACCGGAGGCAAAGGGCAGCAGAGCGGTGAGGATATTTTCAAGGCCGGCAAAATTGCCATGTGGGAGAGCGGTATCTGGCCGCTGGAATCCTTCAGGGAAGCCGGAATCGATGTGGGTACGGTGGAGATGCCGGCCTTCGAGGGCAAACCTGTGAAGGGCGTGTTGGCCGAATCCGCGCTATCCATAGCGAAGGATTCCAAGAACAAGGATCTGGCGTGGGAGTTCATTAAGTTCTACGTATCGGATGAAGCGATCAAAATGCGCGTGGCCGATCTGCCGGTCCGGGTCAGCGTGGTCAACGAACTGAAGAAGGACCAGGATCCGCTCTACAAGCCGTATTACACGATGCTGGAGCGTTCGGACAATACGCCGGCCTTCCTGCTGAATCCGAAATGGAACGAAGTCAACCGCCAGCTGTCGGCAGCCGTGGAATCCGTCATGTTCGGCAGCGATGCCCAGGAGGTTCTGAACCAGGCGGTGAAGGATAGCGAACGCTATTTGAAATAAACGAAGAAAGAAGGTTCGCGATAATGGCCCACACTCATGCGCCTTACTCACAACAGCAGACAGCGGCCCCGAAGCGACTTGGACCAAAACGATGGGGTGGGGCCGTGCCCTACCTCTTCATTTTTCCATGGATATTCGGATTCCTGGTTTTTACGCTTGGTCCGCTGCTGTTTTCCCTCGTCATTTCGTTTTTTGATTGGCCGATCGTTGGCCAGGTGACCTTTGTCGGCATCGACAACTATGTGGAGATGTTCTCGAACGATCCGCTGTTCTGGAAATCGCTGCTGGTTACGTTAAAATTCGCGGCTTTGTTCGTGCCGCTGAACATCATCGTGGCTCTGGGACTCGCCATGCTGCTCAATCAGAAGGTAAAAGGGAGCGCGTTCTTCCGCACTGCCTTCTACCTGCCGTCGGTCATTTCCGGCGTAGCGCTCGCCATGATCTGGTCCTGGGTGTACAGCGGGGATTACGGGATCCTGAATTTTTTCTTATCGCTGGTCGGCATCGAAGGGCCGGATTGGCTGAACGATACGAAGTGGTCCCTGGTCGCCATGGTCATTGCAAGCCTGTGGGGACAGGGCTCGATGATGCTTATTTTTCTGGCGGGTCTCAAGGGAATTCCGAAGGACCTGTATGAGTCGGCCTCGATGGATGGGGCAGGCAAGATCAGGCAGTTCTTCAATGTGACCATCCCGATGATCACGCCGACCCTGTTGTTCAACCTGATTACGTCCATCATTGCTGCCTTCCAGCAGCTGACGCTGGCGCTTCTGCTTACGGGCGGGGGCCCGCTGAAGTCGACGTTTTTCTATGCGATGTACATGTACGAGAATGCGTTCAAGTACTTTAAGATGGGTTATTCCGCAGCTAACGCCTGGTTCATGTTCCTGATCGTGCTAACGCTGACGTTTCTTGTGTTTAAGTCCTCGGAGGCCTGGGTGTTCTATGAGGGCGAGATGAAGAAGGAGAAGGCGAAGCCGAAGCGTGCCAAAGCAGGCGTGCTTGCCGGCAGAGAGGGGCGTTCCGCATGAAAAAAGTAATTACTTACACACTGCTCATCTTGTGCTCGCTGTTGTTCATTGCTCCGCTCTTCTGGGCTATCACAACAGCGCTGAAGTCGCAGCAGGAGCTGTATCTGTTTCCTCCAAAATGGTTTCCTTCCGTGTGGAGATTCAGCAACTTTGCGGAAGCCTGGAGCATTCAGCCGTTTAACCTGTTTTTGAAAAATACGCTGATCGTGACACTGCTGTCGACGCTCGGGCAGCTCATATCGTGCACGCTGGTGGCGTACGGGTTCGCCCGGTTTCAGTTCAAGGGGCGGGATGCGCTGTTTCTGATCGTGCTTGCCACCATGATGATTCCGTGGGAAGTGACCATGATTCCGCAGTATATGGAATTCAACTACCTGGGCTGGATCAATACGCTCAAACCGCTGATTGTTCCGTCCTGGTTCGGTTCCGCCTACTTTATTTTTCTGCTGCGCCAGTTCATCATGACCTTGCCGAAGGAGCTGGATGAAGCGGCAACGATTGACGGGGCGGGCAAAATGACCGTTCTGCTGCGGATCATCGTGCCGCTGATGGGGCCGTCGCTCATTCTGGTTGCCGTGTTCCATATGATGAGCTGCTGGAACGATTATCTGGGTCCGCTCATCTTCCTGAACGATCAGACAAAATATACGCTGACGCTGGGGTTATCCCAATTCAAGGGCATGCACGGCGTCGACATGCAATCCATCATGGCCATCACCTGCCTGATCTCGATTCCGCCGCTGGCCGTCTTTTTCTTCGCGCAGCGTTATATCGTTGGCGGCATCGCCACGACGGGGATCAAGGGATAAACGGTGCCGGTTGATAATAGGCATCCACGATCAATGCAGCATGATGCAATATCCGAACATAGTTGTGCGTGTTCAAAAAGCCATGGACAGATGACTTTTTGAACGACAACTAGAAGCTTAGACCGCTTGGGAAAGGATGGAGAGACATGATGAAAGACCGTCATATAAGCCGCGACTGGGATGACCTGAGCGTGCTGGAACGGAACCGGGCGAAGAGCCGGGCCTATTTCATTCCGTTTGCGGATGAGGACGGAGCGCTCAGTTATGACAGAGGCAGCTCGGCCTGGTACCAATCGCTGAACGGGGTGTGGAAATTCTACTATGCCGAGGAGCCTGAGAGCGCTCCTGAAGCATTTTATCAAGAGGATTACGATGTATCGGCCTGGGATGACCTTCCGGTTCCGGGGCACTGGCAGCTGCAGGGCTACGGGCATCCGCATTACACGGACCTGTACTATCCGTTTCCTGTGGATCCGCCGCATGTGCCAAATGCGAATCCGACCGGAAGTTACGTACGCGAGTTCGAGCTTCCGGAACATTGGGACGGCAGAAAGATTTGCGTCAAATTCGACGGGGTGGACAGCGCGTTTCATGTGTGGCTGAACGGGTCGTTTATCGGTTACAGCCAAGGCAGTCGGCTGACCACGGAATTCGATTTGACGCCTTATTTAAAGCCTGGGGTAAACAGGATGTCCGTCCGGGTATACCAGTGGTCCGATGGAAGCTATCTGGAAGACCAGGACATGTGGTGGATGAGCGGCATTTTCCGGGATGTGTATCTGGTTGCCGAGCCGTCGGGACTTCGCATCAACGACTTCCGCGTAACGACCGAGCTGGATGAGGAGTATCTGAACGCCAAGCTGAACGTGCGTTTGGAACTGGGAGGAAGAGAGCACGGCTCCGCCCAGTTGCGGCTGTTGAATGGAGACGGAGCGGAAGTGGGATCAACCGGCAAAGACGTCGGGCACTCCGCCGTGGAGGACTTTGCCATAGAGGTAGCCGGTCCGGATTTATGGAGTGCCGAGTCACCGGCACTGTACCATCTGGTGATCACCCTACGGGATGCTCAGGGGGAGACGCTGGAGACGTTGGCGCAGCGCGTGGGCTTCCGCACCATCGAAGTAAAGGACGGACAGCTCCTCGTTAACGGCAGGGCGATCCTGCTGAAAGGGGTCAACCGTCATGACCATCATCCGGATACGGGCCGAACCGTCACCTTGTCCACGATGCTGGAGGACATCCGCTTGATGAAGCAGCACAACATCAATGCCGTACGGACGGCGCATTATCCGAATGATCCGCGGTTCTACGAGCTGTGCGACGTGTATGGGCTGTACGTGATGGAAGAGACGGATCTGGAGACCCACGGCTTCGAGCCGCTCGGCAACATTTCCCGCCTGAGCGACGATCCCGAGTGGAAGGAAGCGTACGTGGATCGCGTCCGCCGGATGGTGGAGCGGGACAAAAACCATCCGTCCGTGCTGTTCTGGTCCCTCGGCAACGAATCCGGCTTCGGCTGTAATTTCCGCGCAATGGCGGACTGGTGCCGGGAGAATGATCCCACGAGGCTGATCCATTACGAGGAGGACCGCGAAGCCGAGGTGTGCGACGTGGTGAGCACGATGTATTCCTCCGTCGAGAAGATGGAAGGCTTCGGCAAAATGACCGACCATCCCAAGCCGCATATTCTGTGCGAATTCGCGCATGCGATGGGCAACGGGCCCGGCGGACTGCGCCCCTACTTCGATACCTTTGAAGCGCATCCCCGCCTGGCGGGCGGTTTCGTATGGGAATGGATCGATCACGGGCTGAGCAGAAGGACTCCGGACGGCCGGAAGGATTATGCATACGGCGGCGATTACGGCGATGTGCCGAACAACAGCAATTTTGTCATTGACGGTTTGGTTCGTCCGGACCGGACGCCTTCAACCGGACTTCTGGAATACAAAAAGGTCATTGAACCGGTCCGTATGACGATGGGAAGACACGGTGTGCTTCATATCATGAACCGTTATGATTTCATTTCGCTGGATCATTTGCAGGCCCATTATCGGGTACTGTCCGATGGACAGCTTGCCCACAGCGGAGTGCTGGAGTTTCCCCGCATCGAAGCAGGCACAAGTGCAGAGCTTAGCCTCTCGAAGGTTTTGGAGCAGGCGACAATAGGCGTGAGTCCTTATGCCGAGCTGTGGCTTGAGGTATCCCTCTCGCTGGCTGCGGACTGCCGCTGGGCGGAACGGGGACATGAGGTGGCGTGGTCCCAGCTTCTGCTGCGGGAATCGTCCAAGCCAGAATTCGAGTCAACGGCTGCCCTGCGGCGGGGCCCCTTGCAGATTAGCGAGGAGAAGCGTAGCCTTCAAGTGGGGAATGGAAGCTTTCAGTTGTCACTCAGCGCTCTCCGTTCAGGCTTCCAAGGCTTATCCCTGCATGGCAAAAGAATCATGCTTGGCGGTCCCGCGCTGAACTTCTGGCGTCCGCCGATCGATAACGATATGTACGTGCTCCCGGATTGGCGCAAGGCCCATCTGGACCGGCTCTCTGAACGGATCGATCATTTCGAATGGAAACGATTAGACCGGGAATGCGTTGAGGTACGGCGGGTTTCCCGCATTGCCCCGCCGGTATATGATTGGGGCTTCCGCTGTGAAACGACCTATACGATCACCTCCAGCGGTCTGATCATCATGGATGTGAAGGGTGAGCCAATCGGCACGCCGCCTGCCATGCTGCCGAAAATCGGATTGCAAATGCAAGTCGCGGGCGACATGGAACATGTCCGGTGGTACGGCAGGGGACCTGGGGAAAGCTACCCGGACAGCCTGGAAGCGGGACGGTTCGGGGAATACCGCAGCACCGTGGACGGCTTGTTCACGCCTTATATTTATCCGCAGGAGAACGGGAACCGATCGGATGTCCGCTGGATCTCGCTCGCGGATGGCGCGGGAATGGGGCTTCTCGCCGTTGGCGAGCCCGCCTTGAACTTCAGTGCGAGCCGGTACACCGATCAGGATGTCGAGGCCGCGGCGCATGCCAGCGATCTTGTTCCGCGCAGTTTCATTACGCTGAACCTGGATTACCGGCAGAACGGGCTTGGCAGCAACAGCTGCGGTCCGGCACAGGCTCCCGAGCACTCAATCGAGCCGGAGCCGTTCTCGTTCCGCATGCTGCTGAAGGCTCACGCTGCCGAGGATACCGACCCGGTACGGCTGAGCCGGCGGATGCGCTCGGAAGCGGAATTATACAAGTAACCGACTGATTTCATTTCAGATCGTTTTCGGATTTTCTGGAGAAGGGGAATAACATGTCCTTTTACATCAAAGACCTGCTGCAGCTGTCTACAGGGGTGCGCCGGTTCCTGATAAGCGAGGCCTTCTACGGCATCGGAATCGGTCTCTATACACTCGTCCTGAATCTGCATCTGCTCTTCCGGGGGCTAAGGGAGGACGAGATCGGCGCGTTGGTATCGATGGGCATACTGATCATGGGCGTTCTCGCCATTCCGGTATCCCTGCTCGCTAACCGGACCGGAAGAAAGAAACTGCTGGTTGCCGGCGTATTCTTTATTGCCGCGGGCAATGTGCTTTTTGCCGTCAGCGATGAATTGCTGTGGTTCTATGCCGCTCAAATATTGGTGTCTGCCGGCTTGACGCTGGTGGAGACGACGGAGATCCAGCTTCTCTTCCATTATTGCCGTTCCCGTAAGGAGGAAGCCCGTGCATTTTCCTTGATGTTTGCCGTCTTTACGGCTTTCACGGGTCTCGGAACGCTGGCGGCAGGATATATCTCGAAGGGGTTCGAAGGAAGCAGAGGTTATGAAGTGTCGCTTCTGCTGACCGGGCTGGTGCTTGTGCTTCACGGCGTCATCCGGGCGTTCTGGCTGCCTGCCGAGAACAAGGCTTCGGAGGCGGCAGCGGCGGCAGCTTCACCTTCGAGAGGCATCTCCAGGCTAATGGGACCTCTATCCTCCGGGACCTTGTGGCTGTTCGCCGTGTTTACGGCGCTGCTCGGCGGCTGTATCGCCATGACCGGCTCCTTCCTGAACGTCATCGTGAAGTTCCGCCTGGATTGGATGGACGACCAGGTATCCCTGATTCTGGCCATCGGCGCGATCCTTCTGTTTATATGCTCGTTGATGACGCCGTACGTCATGGAGCGGTTCGGTTATAACATGGCCATTATCTCGGTATTTATCGTTAATATTGTGCTGTTTGCCGCTCTATACATGATTCTCCCCGTATGGCTGTTTGTCGGGCTGTTTCTACTGCGGGGCGGCGGCGTGACCATGCTGTCCAATCTGCTGGACAGTCTGCTGATGTCGGCCTTTAATGAAAAGGAACGGAATCTGTACGCCGGCATGAGGTCGGTATTCCGGAGTTTAGGCTCGTCCGGGGCAACCTTTGTTGCCGGACTGATCCTGGCCCGGCAGGATTATCGGCTTCCCTTTCTGGCCACGGCCGGCGTGCTGCTCCTATGCGGCCTGTATTACGTATGGTGGATTCGCCCGGTCTTATCCAAGAGAATAAACAGCGGTATCGAGCCATGAATGTGAAGGGTCGTCTATAAGGGAAATCCCCTTTTTAGGCGGCCTTTTTGCCGATTGCAGCAGGCTCTTTCATATTCATCTTACGGCGTCTGCTTCACTGCTGCAGGCTGAATCCGTATTTGTTCCAGGGAAAGTCTTTAAACATATTGACATCAAAAATTGGTACATGTTTAAATAGAAGAAGTGTTAGCACTCTGATGTAAAGAGTGCTAAAAAGAAACCTCGTTCAGATTGGAAGGGAGATTTTTTCATGGCGAAAAAACAGTTTAAAGCTGAGTCCAAACGGCTGCTCGAGATGATGATTAACTCCATCTATACGCAGCGCGAAATTTTTCTGCGTGAGCTGATTTCAAATGCCAGCGACGCGATCGACAAGATTTACTATAAAGCGCTGACCGACGACAATTTGACCTTTAATAAAGAAGACTATTACGTTAAGATTACCGCAGATAAAGCAAACCGTACGCTGACCATTACCGATACGGGGATCGGAATGACAAAGGAAGACCTCGAGAACAACCTGGGCGTCATCGCCAAGAGCGGTTCCCTTGCATTCAAGAGTGAGAACGAAGCGAAGGACGGCCACAATATCATCGGCCAATTCGGCGTAGGTTTCTATTCCGCATTTATGGTTGCCGATGTCGTTACCGTGACGAGCCGTGCCCTCGGCAGCGACGAAGCGTTCAAGTGGGAATCCGAAGGCACGGATGGATATACCATTACGCCGGCCGACAAGGATTCCGTCGGAACCGAGATCGTATTGAAGATCAAAGAGAACACGGAAGATGATCAGTATGACGAGTATTTGGAAGAGTACCGCTTAAGAGCGATCATCAAGAAGTACTCGGACTTCATCCGCTATCCGATCAAGATGGACGTGAAAACGCAGCGTCCGAAGGCTGATGCCGAGAATGAGTTCGAGGAAGTCCAGGAAGAGCAGACCATCAACAGCATGGTGCCGATCTGGCGCAAGAACAAAGGCGAGCTGACGGACGAAGATTACGTGAATTTCTACAACGAGAAACGGTACGGCTTCGATAAACCGCTCAAACACATTCATGTAAAAGCGGACGGTGCCGTTGTATATAACGCGATTCTGTTCATTCCCGAGAATACGCCTTTCGATTATTACACCAAGGAATACGAGAAAGGGCTTGAGCTCTATTCCAACGGCGTCCTGATCATGGACAAATGCGGCGACCTGCTGCCGGACTATTTCAGCTTCGTGAAAGGGATGGTCGATTCCGAGGATCTGTCGCTGAACATCTCACGCGAGATGCTCCAGCATGACCGTCAGCTGACGCTGATTGCCAAGAACATCAAGAGCAAAGTCAAAAGCGCGCTGCAAGGCATGATGAAGGACGAGCGGGAGAATTACGAGAAGTTCTTCGCATCCTTCGGCAGAGGACTGAAATTCGGCGTCTACAACGATTACGGCATGAACAAGGAAGATCTTCAAGATCTGCTGCTGTTCACTTCCTCCAAGGAGAAGAAACTGGTCTCCCTGGACGAGTACGTATCGAGGATGCCGGAGGATCAGAAGTATATCTATTATGCTTCCGGTGATTCCATCGACCGGATCGAGAAGCTTCCGCAGACGGAAATGGTGCTCGACAAAGGTTATGAAATTCTGTACTTCACCGACGATGTCGATGAGTTTGCGATCAAGATGCTCATGAAATACAAGGAGAAGGAATTCAAGTCGGTATCCAGCGGCGATCTTGGCCTCGATTCCGAGACGGACAAACAGGAGAATGAAGCTGAAGAGAACGACAATAAAGAGCTCTTTGAAGCTATGGGCAGCCTCTTGGCCGGCAAGGTGAAATCCGTTAAAGCCTCCAAACGACTGAAATCCCATCCGGTATGCCTGTCCACGGAGGGCGATGTCTCGATTGAGATGGAGAAGATCTTGAAGGCGATGCCGAACGGACAGGATATCCAAGCCGACAAGGTGCTGGAGATTAACACGAACCATGAGGTGTTCAAATCCCTGAAGGCACAGCAAGCGGATCAAGATAAGCTGAAGCTCTACACGAATCTCCTGTACAATCAAGCGCTGCTGATCGAAGGCTTGCCGATTGCCGATCCGGTGGAATTCACGAACGATATTTGCAAAATCATGGTGTAACCGTCGTAGCTGGCTCATGCGATGATAATAAACAAACCCGAAACGCTGGTATGACACCAGGGAATCGGGTTTGTTTTTTTTATGCTTATCACCTGAACACGATGCAGTTCTCTACGCCACGTCCGCGGCAAGATCCGATAACAATCCGTTCTCGGGCGCCATGCCCAAGAGGTCATATACCGATATCGGGAACATCGGAAAGCCGACATAGTACGGCGTGATGGCATATAGCGGATAGAAGATGACCAGTGACTTATCTGCCAGATAGAAATCCTGATTCGGCGAAACGGTGACCGGACTGCTCTCCAGCACGGGAATGCCGCGTTCCTTGATCTGACGATTCACTTCGGCGGCCAAAACGGCTTGATAGCTGGAGCCCGGACGGAACAGGTCGGATAAGGCGTAGGATTTACCGGTGGCCGTGGAAAAGGTCAGGCCTTTCGTTACCGTATGTCCATGTGCCATAGGTTCGGAGTAGGTGTAGTTGGTCAGCACGAGGCTAAGGATGCCTCGTTCATTCGTTTTGATCTCAAAAGTGCCCGTCGTTTGCGGGTTGGTGCCGGTCTGAATCTGCTGCTGTTCGCGCTGCATATCCTGGATTTGATCAATAATCGCCCGGTTGATGGCTTCTTCTGCTCCTGGATTCATGAGGCCGTATACCTGCGGATAATGAATCACGAGACCGGGTGCCGTATGCGTGAGGGTATGGATGCTCACCGGCGGTACATATTGCGCCATGCGTACCATCGCTCCAATCTAACATCAGATACGTTAGCCTATTCGAAAGCGGGCGCGAAGGTTACGAAGTCTGGAGGCTCGGAAGTCCGGAACCACGAAAGTTTGGAACCTCGGAGGCTGGCGGGCTTGGAGGCTCGGAAACTCGGAAACTCGGTCATCCCCGCGGAACGGCTTTCGAGCAGACAGAACGCTCTTATGCGGCGGTTCCGGTCCGTGGCGTGTGTTTGCCGGAAATCGGATAGCCTTCACTCTTTGTCCGCAACGCCAGACGTAAGCAGTCTTCTTACAAAGATCGTGAATATGACCAGGGATACGACAACCGATACTGCCGTAACCGTAAACAAGTATGCATAGCCGATACGCTCGGAGACCAGGCCCAGCAGGATCGCGCCAAGCCCGATGCCGAGATCGAATGCGGTCATGAAGGAAGCGTTGGCTGCGCCTCTCCGATCTTCGGGAGCAATGCGCAGGGTGGCTGCTTGAAGAGCGGGCTGGGCCGAGCCGAAGCCGATGCCGTACAGAATAGCTGCGATAATCAGTCCGGGCAATCCGCTCGACAGGCTTAAGACGATGAGAGCGCCAGCCGTTACGACAAGGGACGGAATGATGACAGCCGCTTCGCCGAAACGGTCCGACAGCTTTCCGGCAAAGGGCCGAATCAACGTAAGAGCGACGGCGTACACCAGGAAAAAGGTTCCCGGATTGACCCGAATGGACTCGGCAAACAGCGGGAGGAAGGTTGTAATTCCCCCATAAGCGACAGCCAGAAAAAAGATGGCGACCGTGACAGGGAGAACGGATTTCTCGACTAGCTGAATCCGGCCTGCCGAAGGTTTGGCTTGATAAGGTGCTCTGGTCATGTAGGCCAGTATGAAGGCAACCAGAGAGAGCCCGGTAGCGACAAGAAACAAGGTCTGAAAGGAATATCCACCGACAATATAGGTCCCCAGCATGGGGCCGATGGCCATCGCAACCGTCATCGCCATCCCATACCAGCCCATGCCTTCCCCGCGGCGGGAGGCCGGGATTAAATCCGTAATGACCGTACCGATAGAGGTTGTCGAAAAAGCCCAGCTCGCGCCGTGCAGGATCCGCAGTGCAAGCAGAAGCAGAATGCTGCCGACCCAATCGTAGAGATACATCGAAAGAACAAAGAAGATAAGACCCCAAATGTAAAAAGCTCTCCTGCCGTACCGATCCACCAATCCCCCGACCATTGGGCGAAAGACTACCGCCGTCAGCGTGAACGCGCCGGCCGCCAAACCTACCTGAGTCTCGGAGCCGCCTAAATGCTTGATATACAGCGGAAGCGTGGGCAGCAGCAGATAGAAGCCCGTAAATAGAAACAGCATCCCGACCGTCATCTGAATAAACGGTTTCGTCCATAAACGTTCCATCTTCGTATCCCTCCTTATATCCAATGTGAAAAACGCTTGAACGCTAGTCTTCTTCGGACTTAACGGCCGTTATTTCTTTCTTGACCCACTCGATATTCGTCATTGCCATCTGCTTCCGGTGATCCAGCACCCTCAGCAATTGAAGCCGCTGTTTCTCGGGCTCGGGCTTGTAGAACGTGATCTTCGCCTCAAAATCCGTTACATGCTGCAGGTTTGTCTCGAGATAAATTAAATATTGCTCGAGGCAGTCGAGTCGAACCTTTTTCGGAACTGCATTTTTAAGGATCTCTTGGAGCATATAGCCGTGTTTATCCCCGGTCATCAATTCACCCAGAACAAAAATTTCATACATATGAGGTGCAACAATTGAAGCCGATCCCAGAAGGATCGGCTGGAAGAATGCGAAGGGGGAAAGAAGCCAACTCAAATTGAGAAATATAGCAGACTTGGATCCGGTTTGCACAGCAGGGAGTAGATGCCTGTGCTTGCACAGGCGAGCCGTGCCCGGCAAGAGCATTAAGGGTTTTGCTTCCTGCTGTTTACAGTCCGCCTGCGTTTTTTCCGTGACTCTCTTTAGGCTGGCCGTTGACCTTCTCGACATAATCCAAATGTTGAAATCCCCAGGTGCACATGTCGGTCAGAACGCAGTCCAAGCTTTTTCCATGCTGCGAGATGGAATACTCCACCTTGGGCGGAATCTCCTGATATACCTTGCGTACGACAAGCCCATCCTGTTCCAGTTCGCGCAGCTGATTCGTGAGCATGCCTTGGGTCACGCCCGGAAGCAGACGCCGGAGCTCCCCGAACCGTTTGGTTCCGTCCTGCAGCAGTATAAACAGAATCAGCGGTTTCCACTTACCGCCGATTAATTGCAGCGTTGTCAGGATGCCGTCGGTGTTAGGCCGTTCATGATCGGTTGTTCTCATGTTCTCATCTCCCATAGGAAGTGTGTTATCGGTCTTTGTTCATTTGATGTTAGTAATGTAGCACAGTATTCGATTTAAACCCAGTACTATTCTTCTTCGTACTTAGTACGTTTTGACGTACTATGCATGGGATGAATAGGTATGCTAAAACCGACTAAGTACATAAAAAGAGCGTACTTTTCAACCAAACGGATCCGAAACATAATGGGGGTGTCAAACAAACCAAATGGGACAGGAGAGACCTGAATATGAAAATCATGGTGATGGTGGTTCATCCGAATTTAGACAACTCGCGTGCGAATCGAGTGCTGATGCAGCACAACAGGCTCTATGCGAATGGAAATGTAGATATCCGGGATCTTTACAAGGAGTATCCGAATTGGATTATCGATATTGAGCGCGAGCAGCAGCTTCTTCTTCAGTATGATCGAGTAGTGTTCCAGTTCCCGTTGTACTGGTACAGCTGCCCGCCCCTGTTGAAGAAATGGTTCGATGACGTTCTGACCTTCGGTTGGGCGTTCGGACCAGAAGGCAACAATCTGAAGGGCAAGGAATTTATGGTGGCCACGACGGCAGCAGGCTTAGAACAAGGATATCAGGCAGGCGGGGACAATTGGTATACCGTAAGTGAGCTGCTGCGCCCGATTCAAGCTACGTTGAACCGGTGCAAAGTTCGATATTTGCCGGCCTTTGCGACCTATAACGTAGAGAAGGTAAGCGATGAGGAGCTCCAGGCGGAGGCAGGCAGATATGCCGACCAGGTTCTAGCACCTGCAGCCGAAAGCCGATATTGAGGCATGCTTCTCGGCCTGAACCGATAGAAGATTGGCACTTGCCGGCCGGCGCCATAAAAGGCATGATGGAGTCATGTATGACATGACCTGTAGCAGTGCCTCGGGTTTTTGGGCCAGCCCATTTACGGGTTGGGTTGGCTCGAACCGGCTTCATCGCACATGCTTACAAAAATTGTGAGGAGGAGCCTTCATGACAATTGACGAAGCCATTCACTTGGAGTCCTACGACCAGCAGTGGGCCGATCGGTTTAGCGAAGAACTTCAGACGTTAACGAGGGAGATCGGGCCCTATACGGCTGCCATCGAACATTTTGGAAGCACATCCGTACCTGGGATGACAGCCAAACCCATCATCGATATTCTGGTGGGCGTGGAGAATGCGCTGCATTCGAGTGAAATCATCCCCAGACTGACCGCTATGGGTTATGAGGATCTCGGAGAAGCCGGAATTCCAGGCCGTTTATATCTCCGCAAAAGAGGCAGCTTTGCCTATAACGTTCATATTGTGTTATTTCGTGGCGACATCTGGAATCATAACATCATGATCAGGGATTACCTGCGGGCACATGCCGTCGAAGCCGAGCGTTACAGCGAGATCAAACGACGGATCGTTTCACAAGGGACCCGGACCCTCCTCCAATACTCCGATGAGAAGAATGCGTTCGTTGAGCAGCTGCTTGGCAGGGCGAAAGCATGGAAGAACGGTGTGCAATCCGAATAAGCGCCTGCGAATTTATTCTCCATTCATGGCCTTGCACTGCTTTCGGTAAGCGGAAGGGGTGAGGCCATGAAATTTTTTGAACGTTTTGCTGAAATGGACATAGTCCGAGAAACCGACGCGGTAGGCTGTTTCCTGAGCGGAAAGCTCAGACTCCGCCAGCAATTCCCTCGCTTTTTCCATGCGTACCTGCACCAGGTATTTTACGAAGTTCATATTCGTTTCGCTCTTGAAGGTGCGGCTTAAATACGTGACCGACATCCCTACCGAATCAGCTACCTCCTGCAAGGACAAATCCTCCATCGCGTAATTCTCTTCAATGTAACGTTTGGCTTTCTGAATATTGTGGCGAGACCCTAGATTTCGGGAGCCCTTAATCAGCGCCAGCATTTCCTTGATCTTATCTTGTATTTGACGGCTGCAGGCAATGGGATCGTCCTGTGGCCATTGATCCTCGCCAATCTCCATCGCAAGAAGCAAACCGCGTTCTTTCATCGCCGTCAGCAGATCCTGCATCAGCATATGGGCGTAACGTGACACGCTGACTTCTTCTGGCCCGCTCGTCTCGAAAAGAGCCATGATCTCGCGAAATTGTTCCAGCGCTCCCTGTTCATCGGCAGAATACAACAGGTCAGCCAGCCTGGCTTTATGGCGCTGCTGCGCAAGCGTCCATTCCGTTTGCCGGGAGAACCGCGCTTTCCGCTCATCCAGCTCCCTGCAGGCACGTTCCAGCGTCGTTTGGAACTGGGCAGGATCGATGGGCTTCAGCAGGAAGTCCGAAACGCCATAGCGCAGGGCCTGACGCGCGAATTCGAAGTTGTCATGGCCCGACAGGATAATGAAAAACATCTGGGGATGGGATTCCCGCACACGGCGGATAAATTCCAGTCCATCCATTTCAGGCATGCAAATATCGGTCACGATGATGTCGGGCCGGCTATCCTCCAGCAATTCCAAGGCCTCAACCCCGTCTTCGGCTTCGCCGGCAAACTCAATCCGAAGACCCGACCTCTCTACAAGCTTTCGCAAACTCAAATGAATGGCGTATTCGTCATCTATCAACATGATCCGGTACATGGCGTCCCTCCTCGCTAGTCTTGTACGGCAGTCTGATTTCAAATATCGTGCCTTCCAAGGGCACGGATTCCACAAGCTGCAGGCCATACTCGTCACCGAAGGTAAGCTGAAGTCTTTGATGTACGTTCAAGAGGCCGATGCCGCTGGTGGTTTCCTCTCCGTCGTTTGGCAGCATGCCTTCACCCGGCTTCTCGCGGGGTTGCAGGATTTGCCTGATTTGCCAAAGTGTTTCCGCCGTCATGCCAATCCCCTTGTCCCGGATGATGATGGCAAAATAGCCCGCCTCCGCACGGGAGCTGATCCCGAGGTAGCTTGGTTTCTTGCCCCGGTATCCGTGGATGAACACATTCTCTACGATCGGCTGCAGCGTCAGCCTGACGGCGTTTACGCGATCCAGGTCCCGTTCGTTCAGGTTCATATCGATCCGGAGCCTGCGGAAACGGGCGCTTTGAAGGTCGAGATAATACTGGACATGCGTAATCTCCTCCCGCAGCGGAACGACGGATCCGGCATGACCGATATTGTAACGAAACATATGGGCCAGCGCCCTCGTCATGCGGCTGATTTCCATATGATCGTCCGCAATGGCATATGAATTAATAATCTCCAATGAATTGTACAAAAAATGCGGGTTGATGTGGGACTGCATGGAGCGGAGCTCGGATTCCTTCTGCTTGATCATGAGCTCCCGTTCCTTCAGCTGGGAATCCTGGACCTCCCGGATCAGCCGCTTCAGCTCTCCCGTCATGCTGTAGAAGCTATGAAACACGGCGGTCATTTCATTGTTGCGGAACCGGTTCACGTTGGTAGGAAGCACAAAATCCCCCCGCTCGACGCGGGCCATCAGCTTCTGCAGCATGGAGAGCGGTCTTGTTAAAGACAAGGAGAAGCCGCCCACAAGCGCCAATGCAATGATCATGAGAACGGCTGCGGCCGCAAGCGAGTAATTGCGCTGGGTGATTAAACCGCCGATGAGATTGTTCAGCGGCAGATCGGCAACAACCGTCCAGCCGGTGATCTGCGAGCGTTCATGCAGGACCATCTTTTCGGTGCCCGAAACGGTGTCTTGATGCTGGAAGAAGGAGGAGTCCCGGTTTTGAATACGTATTAACAGCCCCGGTTCGACTGGGGTTCCGACCCGGCTCGGATCCGGGTGGTAGATCATCTGCCCATCCTTGCCCATGATCCAGACGTCAAAGCCCCCCAGCGAATCGTTAGAGCAGATGGCTCCGAGTTGCTTCAGATTGAGGTCGACAATCAATAAGCCTTTATAGAGAAAGGACGAATTGTCATACAGCTTCCGGGCCACGGTAAGGGCTGGCGTGTTTCCTACCCGGCTGAGGCCGATGATTTGAAAATCGTTGAATTGATCCAGCTGCGCCTGATAGGATCGGTTGCGTTTGCGGATTTCACTCATGTCGAGCAGTCCCGGCGCGCTTTCGTAATCGGTAATTTGTCTTTTGTTCTCGGCGACGAGCGAGATTCCGATAATGTCGGATCTGCCGTAAATCATCTGGGAAAACAAGTCGTCCTCCACTTTTTTGGCAAGCTGAAAGTAGGCATAGGGAGTAAGCTGGGCAGCCGAGAGAAATTGCTGGATCTGAGGGTTGTGAATAAAGGGATAGGTGGAATTCTCCAGATTGGATATGTACGAATCCAGCGAGACGTTGGTTTGCTCGATGATACGCTTGTTAGCGCCTGCGGCAAACTGTTCAATCGCTTCAGTTGACGACTGGTACCAGAAGCTGCCGAGCAGAAAGAAGGGGAGGCCAATGAATAGGGTGATCAGCACGAACAAACGTTGGTTAATGGTCAGATTACCGGTGGAAACGCCTTGGATGTTCATCGCTCTTCCGCCTTCCTCGCATTGAAGTAGGGAATGTAAGGAACATTGTAGCAAAAAAACACAAGTTGTAAATAAAAAACCATGATGCCGCAGCAAGAAATCACAAGTGGGCTAAGAAAGCACAGGGCGCATTCGGTCGTTATCAACTACAATCGCATTAATCCATTTCAAACAATAGGGGGCGAGGATTGTGAAAAAGAGAAAAGGGTTTTACAGCTGGTTAACGGCCTTATTGCTGATATCCGTTATGGTAAGCGGTTGCGGCAATGCTGGCGATGGTCAGAGCGGCACCGCATCTTCCGGCACCGGAGGCGGCGAGGAAGATAAGAAGGTAGAAATCCTGCTCGGATATTATTCGAGCGACAGCTCCGATGCGAAGATGAAGGAGCTGATCGAGCAGTTCGAGGAAAAGCATCCGAACGTTACGGTGAAGACGCAGAGCGCGCCTTACGGGCAGTTCTATCAGAAGCTGGATACGCAGATCGCGGCCGGCCAGGCGCCGGACGTATGGCTGTCCGACGGCGTCTACGTGATGAAATACGCCCAGCGGGGCGCGGCCAAGGATCTGACCGATTGGATTGCAAGGGATCTGAAAGCCGATGAGTACTACGGCCTCGATTTCAACAAGGACGCGGACGGGCGCTATTGGGGCGTGCCGCAGGGCATACAGGTCGGCGTGCTGTTTTACAACAAAGAGCTGTTTGATAAGGCCGGCGTAGCGTATCCTTCGGATGAATGGACCTGGGAGGATCTGAAATCATCGGCAGCCAAGCTGACGGTGGATGCCGGCGGAAAAACGGCCGAGGACAGCGGGTTCGACGCAGCCAGCGTGAATCAGTTCGGGCTTACGTTCTTCAGCATTACCGAGGGCTGGTTCTCCGTGATGAAATCCTACGGCGGTGGAACCCTTGACGAGAAAGCGGAGAACTCGATCATCAATTCCCCTGAGAACAAGCAGGCGTTCGAATGGATGGTCGACGGCATGCAGCGCGGCATCATTACGGATCCGGTCGATCTGAAGAGCTTCCAGAGCAATACCGCCGTGTTCCCAAGCGGATCGGCCGCCATGCGGATCGGCATTTATGCCCGGGTGCAGGCAGCGAATGAAGCCGGTCTGAATTACGATGTGGCGCTGCTGCCGAAGGGACCTGACGGCAAGCGGGTGTCCCCGGTCATTGCCAACTCGTGGGTGGTTAATCAGAAGTCAAGCGACGAGAAAGCGGAAGCTGCCTGGGAGTGGATTAAATATTGGGCTACGGAAGACGATGTGCAGAAGCAGTGGACCGAGCTTGGCGAAGCCGTGCCCGTGAAAAAATCCGTTGCGGAATCCGAAGTGTTCCTCAAGGCGGGAGAGCAGCCTGCTAATCGCCAAGCTTTCCTGGATAGCCTGGCGTTCGCGCAGACGCTCGACAATAACGCGGTCTGGGAAGAATGGGTAGGCAAATTCAACGAGCATGCGGAGCGTGCCTTCCTGGGGGATGCAACCATCGATCAGGCTTTAAGCGAAGCGGACGCAGCCGTCCAGGCGGTCCTCGATGATTTCTATAAAAAATAAAACCAAGGGTAGAAGAAAGGCGGGAGTGAAATGGACAATACGCTAAACGACAATGCAGCACTCAAAGCCGATCCGATGCCGCACGGAAAGCCCGCCCGAAAACGGAAATGGGATCATGAGGGGAGATGGGGGCTGCTCATGGCCTCCCCCTATGTTCTCCACTTTATCATTTTTGTGGCGGGTCCTCTCGCCGCATCCCTGTACTTCAGCTTCTCCGATTATGACATGCTGAATCCGCCCGAGTGGAGCGGATTGGATAATTTCCGGCGCATGGCCGAGGAATCGATGTTCTGGCGTTCCCTGTGGAATACCTTGTATTTTGCGGTTCTGTTCGTGCCGCTCCAGACCTTTCTGGCCTTGGTGCTGGCCGTTGCGCTAAACCAGCGTTTGAAAGGGCTTAAATGGTTCCGGATGGCCCATTTTATCCCGGTGATCTCCTCATGGACCGTCATCCTTTATGTTGCTGACGCTATATTCAACCCTCGCTTCGGTTTGGCGAATACGCTGCTTGCCAAGCTGGGGCTGGAAGGGCAAGGCTGGCTGCAGGATCCGAAGCTGGCGATTCCGCTGCTCGTGTTCATCGCGGTTTGGAAAGGGATCGGCTATATTATGGTCATTTATCTGGCGGGACTTCAGAGCGTTCCCGGGGATTTATATGAAGCCGCGGAGATCGACGGTGCTGGAGCCCTGCGCAAATTCCGGTATATTACCGTTCCATTGATCTCGCCGACGACCTTCCTGGTTGTCATCATGAGCACGATCTCTACCTTCCAGGCATTCGAACAGATCTACGTGCTGACCGGCAGGGGCGACATCAGTTCGGCGGGAGGTCCGAATAACTCCAGCCTGGTCATGATGCTGTATTTATATCGCGAAGGGTTCACCTTTATGAGGATGGGGTATGCTTCCGCCATTGCCTGGGTGCTGTTCATGATCCTGTTCCTGTTGACGCTGATACAGCTTCGGGCCCAAAAGAAGTGGGTGCATTATGACTGATCAAGCGATCAAGATGGAACCGGGGATTTGGAACCGCATCGGAGGAAGGAGTGGCCTCAAATGAGAAGAAAGCTGCTGGGAAAAAGTATCGGATACGTGCTGATTGGGATCAGCTCGCTCATCATGATCGTGCCGTTTCTGTCGGCACTCATGAATTCATTGAAAACCTACAAGGAATATACAACGGTTCCGCCCCGCTGGATCCCTGAATTATTCCAATGGTCCAATTACGCCCAGGTGTTCCAGCTTGGGAATATTGGCGGCTACACGCTGAACAGCGTCTTCGTAGCCGCATTGTCCGTCATCGGCGCCCTGATCTCCTGCTCGATGGTCGGTTATGCGTTCGCAAGACTGCGCTTTCCGCTGAAAAGTGTGCTGTTCGTGATGGTGCTGGGTACGATGATGATTCCGGCGGTGGTCATCATCATCCCGCATTTTATCATTTTTAATAAGCTGAACATGCTGGATACGCTCACGCCGCTGTGGATTATCGAATGGCTGGCTCAGCCGTTTGGGATTTTCCTCATGCGGCAGGCTTTTATGAATATACCTAAGGAGTACGAGGAGGCGGCCAAGATGGAGGGCTGCAATCCGTTCCAGATTTACCTGCGGATTTTTATTCCGATGGCCAGGCCTACCCTGGCGACGCTGGCGATCTTTACGTTCATGGGCAAGTGGAACGAGATTCTGACGCCTGTCATTTATTTGACCTCGAATGAGAAGTATACGCTGCCCATCGGCATTCTCTCCTTGTCAGGCCAGTGGACCGGCAATGAACAGCTTATGATCGCAGCCGCACTGGTCAGTCTGGTTCCGATCCTGCTGGTATTCCTGTTTGCCGAGAAATATTTTGTGCAGAACCACAATATGGCCGGGATTAAATAATGAACGTTACTAACGTTACTATCGGCTCCGGAAGGGGCCATGTCTGTGATGGAAAGGATGAAAGAGAAGATGAAAATAGCGGCATTCAGCGGATCGTTAATCGATTACAGCATCCATGAAGCGATGTCGATCGCGGCCAGGCTCGGTTTTAACGGAATCGAAATTGCCTGCCGCGAGCCGCACTTAAGTCCGGAAGCTTCGCTGCCGCGGGTACGCGAAATGAAGGCTGTTGCGGAAGGCCATGGCTTGGAGATTCCTGCATTGGCTGGTTATATGGGACATTTCTCGACAAGCGGAGATGCGGAATGCGCTGAGGCTTACGATCAGTTTATGGGCCTGCTTGAACGCGCGGTCATGTTGGAGACGGGGATGATACGGATCTTTCAAGGAGGGCCGAATGCCTTCCTGGCGGAGGATTATCATTATGACAAGGCGGCTTTCTGGATTCGGAAATGCGCGGAGGAAGCCCGCGCTGCGGGAAAACGGATCGTGCTGGAGATTCACAACCAGAGCCTGGTAGAGACGACAGATAGCGCTCTACGTCTGCTGGATTTGATCGGCGATGACCAGGTTGGTCTGATTCATGACGCAGGGAATATGTACATCACGGACACGGAATTTGGGGAAGAGTCGGTCCGGCAGCTCGGAAGCCGTTTGTTCCATGTGCACATCAAGGATGAACGGCGGATCGCGCAGGGGGGCGCACCGGGAACGTTCAAGAATTTGACCCGTCACGGGGAAGAGTTCTTCCTGCAGTGCCGCCTTGGTGAAGGAGAAGTGGATCACGACGGGCTGCTCAGAGGACTTCGGGAATACCGGTACGAGGGTTGGCTTACGCTGGAATGCGCAGCTCCCTATCCGCCGAAGGAACGGCTTGCTTATGATCTGTCGGTCATCAAGGAGTGGCTGCAGGCTGTGGAGGTGTCGATCGGATGACGGGGAACGCGCGGAAATTTGGAATTATCGGCTGCCAGCATGCCCACATCGGCATGTTCATCGAGGAGATGCTGGCACTGGGCTACGAATGCGCAGGCGTATACGAACCGGATAATAAGCCGCTAGCCCGTACTTTTGCCGACCGGTACGGTCTGGAACTGACAGGGGATCAGGAATCGCTGCTGAGCGACGAAGGCGTGAGCGTTATCGGCTGCGCGGCTATCAACCATGAGAAGCTGGATGTCATTGAGCTGTGCGAGCTGCACGGCAAGCCCGTCATGATCGACAAGCCTGCTGTGACGGATCGGGCGGGGCTTACCAGGCTGCGCGGCGTTCTGGAGCGGGGAAGAATCGAGGTAGGGATGATGCTGACCGAGCGCTTCCGCCCTTCGCTGCATACCATTCATCGGATGATCCGGGCGGGAGAGTTAGGGGACATCGTCCACATCTCGATGCGTAAGCCGCATCGGCTGAATCCGGAATCGAGGCCAGCCTGGCATTTTGACAAGTCGCAATCCGGAGGCATCATTAACGATCTCTTCGTGCACGATTTTGACCTGTTACGATGGCTGACGGGCCGGGAGGTGGAGGCTGCATCCGGTTATCTGGCGAAGCATATGCTGCCTGAATACCCGACCTTCTATGATGCAGCCGGCGTGCAGGTATTCATGGATGGCGGGATCACGGCACAGCTGTACGCCGACTGGCACACACCCGCTGGCAGCTGGACTTGGGGAGACGGCCGGATATTCATTACGGGGACGCACGGCATTGCGGAAATTCGGCTGGAAGGCGATCCCTTATTATCGAGTGATGAGGTTGCGCTTGTCATCACCGAACAGGAGCTGCGTTCTTTGCCTTTGGCACCGCCGCCCCTCTCCCTTGCTCAGGATTTCCTGAACCGGGTGGAGGGGGAAGAGGGGGTCATCACGCATGAAGATATTTACAAAGCCTCGGAGGCTACGGTGATGGCCGATGAGGGAGCACGGGTCCTGATCCGGGAATAGGGAATGTATACGGCTTTCATCGAAAACAGAGCGTATGGAGGAGGCGTAGGGAACATGACAAAGGAAAGGCTGCCCGTCCGATTCGGTATGATCGGCTGCGGGATTATTGCGGATATTCATGCGAAGGGCATCTTGAATACGGAGGAGGCTGAGCTTGCCGCCGTATTCGATACGAAACGGGAATCAGCCGCCAAGCTTACCGAAACGTACGGAGGAGATATCTGCAACACCTTGGAAGAACTGCTGGCACGCGAGGATGTGGAGGTCGTCTGTATCTGCACGCCAAGCGGCATGCATGCAGAACAGACGGCGATGGTTGCCCGGGCGGGCAAGCATGTGCTGGTGGAGAAACCGATGGCGATCCGGCTCGACGATGTCGAGCGCATGATTGAGGTATGTGCCGAGAACGACGTGCTTCTCGCAACGGTCTTTCCGAGGCGCATGTCCCCGCAGGCCGGGTACGCCCGGCAGGTCATTCAAGAAGGACGGCTTGGGAAGCTGAGTTTATGCTCGGCGTATGTCATGCTGTACCGTGATCAAGCCTATTATGACAGTGCGGGCTGGCGCGGGACCTGGGCCATGGATGGCGGCGGGGCGATGATGAATCAGGGAATCCATACGGTGGATATGCTGCAATGGCTCGTAGGCCCTGTTGCGTCCTTGACTGCAAAGGCCAAGGCCGTTCTGCGCAATATCGAAGTCGAAGATACCGTTATCGCTGCGCTTGAATTTGCGAGCGGGGCGCTCGGCGTGCTGGAGATCACGACGACGGCCTGCGACGGCAAAGGACAGCGGCTGGTCATCCATGGGGATAAGGGCGTGCTCGTCATTGAAGAGGATACAATCGTATCCCTTGAGATCGATGGCCAGCAGATTCAGCTGCCTGAGTTCGAGCCATTTAAAGTCATACCGGACGGTCATCGCCTGCAAATTCGAGATATGGCGCTTGCCGTTCGCGAAGGCCGACAGCCTGTTATCACCGGGAAGGACGGCAGGCATTCGCTGGAGATTATTCTCGGCACCTACGAGGCTTCCCGCCAGCGCAAGGAAATCGAACTGCAGACCGGAACACCGGTGTTGTAGGGATGGAGGTGACTTTATGATGTCTCAGCGCAGCGTAAAGCCTGTGCTTGAAAAAGTTCAGGATCAACTGAAGGTCCGCATTTATGACCAGCGCGAGGCGATGGGGAAGGCGGCCGCCGCCGATATTCGTGTTGCCATTCAGCGCCTGCTGGCCGAGAAAGTGCGCATTCGCATCGTCTTTGCAGCCGCCCCGTCCCAGAATGAGTGCCTGGCGGCGCTGGTGCAATCGGACGGATTGGACTGGAGCCGAGTCACGGCTTTTCATATGGACGAATACATCGGCCTTCCCAAGTCGGCCCCGCAGCGGTTCGGGAACTTTTTATCCCGGCGGCTGTTTGATCTCGTATCTCCAGGAGAGGTGCATCTGATCGACGGCATGAATGATCCTGAAGGGGAGTGCGACAGGTACAGCGGATTGATTACCGCTGCGCCGATCGATATGGTGGTCCTCGGCATTGGCGAGAACGGGCATATTGCTTTCAACGATCCGCCCGTTGCCGATTTTGCGGATCCGTTATGGGTAAAGCGGGTGAAGCTGGACGAGGATTGTCGCCGACAGCAGGTGAATGACGGCTGTTTCGCGAGCTTGGAGGAGGTTCCGAAATACGCGCTTACGCTTACCATTCCGGCCTTAATGTCGGCTGCCCATCTGTTCTGCGTCGTTCCCGGCGCAAGCAAGCGAGCGGCGGTACAAAGGACGCTGTACGGCGATATAAGCGAGGCCTGCCCTGCCAGCATTCTTCGGCAGCATTCGGATTGCACGCTGTACGTGGACCGGGAGTCGTACGGGGAATCCGGAATGGATAGCCATGAACTTGTTCGTATGGGCCGTCATTACGCAACAGGGGAGCAAATAAGGCTAGAATGGGACTCTGGCGGCGGGATAGAACGGATACTTCCTCACGATGGTGAAGAGGAGACGTGGATCGCTCCCGGATTGATCGATCTTCAGATTAACGGCGGTTACGGACATGATTTCAATTCGCTGCCGCTCACAACGGATACGATCATTCAGGCAACCCGGCGCTTATGGGAGAAAGGCGTAACGCTGTACTACCCCACCGTCATTACCAACGGAGACGAAGAGATCGAGCAATTGCTGCGGGTTATCGACGCGGCTTGCCTGGAGGATGAAGCGGTCGGTTCAACCATAGGCGGGATTCATTTGGAGGGACCTTTCCTTTCTCCGGAGGAAGGCCCAAGGGGAGCGCATGATTCCCGGTATATCAAGGAGCCGGACTGGGCATTGTTTGCGAGATGGCAGGCGGCATCGGGGAACCGGATTCGGATCGTCACCCTATCGCCGGAGTGGCCCGATGCCCCGAGTTTTATCCGGTTGTGCGTCGAATCGGGAATCGTCGTATCGATCGGGCACACCGCTGCGACGCCTGCGCAAATTCGGGAAGCCGTGGAAGCAGGAGCCACGATGTCCACCCATCTGGGTAATGGCGCACATCTGACGCTGCCGCGGCATCCGAATTATATATGGGAGCAGCTTGCGCAAGATCAGCTGTGGGCAGGAATCATTGCGGACGGGAACCATCTGCCGGATTCGGTGATCAAGGTGATGCTCCGCGCCAAGTCGTCCAAAGCGCTGCTCGTCAGCGATGCCGTCTATTTAAGCGGGATGCCGCCAGGGGAATACGAGACCCATATCGGTGGAAATGTTGTCTTAACGCCTGAGGGTCGATTGCATCTCGCCCGCAAGCCCGAGCTGTTGGCAGGCTCGGCCATGATGCTTGCCGATGCAGTTTGGCGGCTGGCTCAGTCGGGGCTGTGCACGTTTCCTGAAGCTTGGGACATGGCTTCCATGCGGCCCGCCGAGGTTATGGGGCAAGCGGAACCCTATGGCCTGAAGAGAGGAGCACAGGCCGACTTCGTGCTTCTGGAGAAGCGCAAGGGGTGCCTCCGCATTGTGGAGACCGTCAAGGGAGGCCGTTCAGTTTACCAAGGGGATTGTTAGGTGTCCTTTTTAGGATATCTAATACGGGGTCCATAGGTTGTAATGAACAGCTGCAGATTTCTTCGCTCTTTCATTTTTATGTGAAAGACCACGTAAAAAATATCCCTTCTTGAATTCAAGAAGGGATATTTGCATCCGTTTTTTTCTAACGTTTTAAACGTATGGCTTTATTTCTTTTTGATAAAAGTCATATAATTGATTTACAGAAGAACTTGACAAGATCTGACCGGCTCGTTCAACTTTCTCGCGTTCCCAATCGAACCATCGCATTTCCTTTAACTTCTCAATTTCTCCATCCGTAAAGCGTTTCTTCATCTCTTTAGCAGGGTTGCCGCCTACGATCGTATAGGGTGGGACATCTTTTGCAACAACCGAACCAGCTGCCACAATGGCACCTTCGCCAATGGTCACACCTGGCATAATCATGGCATTCATTCCAATCCAGGCATCACTTTCGATGATGGTATCGCCTTTTGGTGCGTAAGAAGTTTCAATCTGATCGACAAACGGGTACACAGTTATCCATTCAGGATGATGATTGTGATTTCCACCCATTAGTATAATAACACCACTTGCTATACATACGTAATTGCCAATAATCAACTTATCTATATGCCAACCATGGTCTTCGATGGGATTAAACAACCTTCGGGATTTCTCATCCCCCCAAAGGTATCTAACGCAACCATCTTCAAAATCATGATGATCGTAATAACCGGAATAGTAAGAGTATTCTCCTACTGTAATCATTGGGTTAGTGACAATATCCTTTAAATACTTAATTTCGGACCAGTGTTCGAACCGATGTTGTTTCATTCTTATACCTCGCTTCTAAGTAGAGTTGGTCATTACTTAGAAGCTAATGCAGTAGCGACATTCTTAAACCTTATCAAGCGACGAACCATCGTTCTCATCCTTTTCCTCAGTATTGGTGAGATTGTAACAAAAGGTTGATCTTTTCGTCAAACGCATGCTTTACAAGCCATGTTGGGTACCTTTAATCGTATTTCGCCATAACCTTCTTCAGAATCCCCTTCATGCAATCCACCAGCTCCTGCGGCTCCTTCACCGTGGCTTCATTCCCTAAGCCTAGAAAAAATTTAGCAAAATACAAAATTTCGCTGACAGGAACGCTCTGATCGAGCCGTCCGCTTCCATCCGGTTGCATGTCAACATGGGGAACAGGACACAATTCGGATTCGCAGCGCTGAACGCCTTCCCGGCTCAGATCAACGACCATCCGGGTATAGACTGATTTCTCTGCCCCGTATTCCCTCCAATTGCCCAGATGGATATGGCGGTGATCCCGCGGCTCGACTCCGGTTGTATCATATACCACGGTCTGCATGCGGTCACAACGGAACAGACGGAAATCCTCCCGCAGAAAACAATAAGCGGGACAATACCAGAAGCCGTTGCTTGCATAGATGCCCACCGGCTGAAGGCTCCGCTCCGTATAGCCTTCTTTGGTCTCGTATTCCACCGTAACGACTCGCTGATCAACAGCGGCATCCAGCAGAACGCCGAGAGATTCGGCCTTCTGCCGTCTGGTATGCGTCAGAAAATCCACACGGTTCTTCATCTGGTCAATCCGGTCACGAACATCACCCGGCATGTAATAATAAAATTTTTGAAGCGCGGTAGAGGACTCGGCTTCAAAGGGAAGAAATAGATAGTGACGCAGGGCGTGGCTGGCAAAAAACATCGCAACGGCTTCTTCCTCGCTGAAGGCGATCGGGGGGAGAATCCGTTCTTTGAGCACCTGGTATCCGCCGTGCGGTCCTACCTCGGAATAGAGGGGAACGCCCAGCTCGCTCAGCTCCTGCAGGTCCCGCAAGATCGTGCGAGAGGACACGTCGAATTGATCGGCCAATTCCCTTACCGTGAATTTCCGCATCCGGTTCACGGTCATCATCAGCTCCATGAGACGTTTGGATTTGGACATAAGATCAGCTCCATATCTGTTTGATGACTATGACAATAGTTGTCACCATTATACGCTATACTGGCTGTAGAACCCAGAGACCCCTTATAACTAAAAAATGGAGTGATGAAACGTGAATCAATTGCATGAAATGAAGCAGCTGTTGTTCGAGGAACTGGAGCTTATCGTTAGGACCAGTTCGAATCTGATCGGCAAAATTTCACCGGAGCATTGGGATTACAGGCCTGCCCATAATATGAGATCGCTTCAGGAGCTCGTGCATCATCTGGTGTCAGTGCCTGCAACGGATCTGTTAATTTTGCAAGAGAAGAGCGAAGCGGAGATCCGGGAGCTGGAAGCTAGCATCGCCGCTGACGGCGTGGACAAGGACAAGCTGATCTCCTGTATGACGAAGGGACTTGCGGATGTGAAGTCTTACATGGGCGGACTGACAGATGAAGAATTTATGCAGAAGAAAACGAAACCCTTCTACTTGGAGCATGGTTCAACCCAAGCCAAGTGGCTGATTGAAATTGTCACGCATGCCCAGCATCATCGGGCGCAAATGTTCAATTATCTGAAAGCCCAGGGCTATGAAGTGAGTATGTTCGATTTATATTAAACGTCAGGAGTGCTGATTAAGAACAGGAGGGAGAAGGATGCCGCGACAAATACCGGGAAAATCGCCGAAGCTGCCGTTAACCGGCAAAGAGCGAGCAAAGCTGCGGTCAAACAAAATGAAGCTCAGCGATATTGCGCATATGGATATCGAGTTATTGTCCGGCGTGCTAGGTGTTTCGGATAGCCGCGCCCAATATATCCGGGGAATGGCGCAGTTTCAGACGGTTCCTTCGATCGGACCGAAAGTGGCTGAACGCGTAGTCCAGTTGGGGTATTACGCATTGGAAGATATCAAGGATGAAGACGCTGCCGCTTTAACGGACCGGATGGAAGCGAGCAGCGGTTTCTGGATGGATCCTTGCGTGGAGGATGCGTTTCGCTGCATCGTATATCATGCCAATCATCCGGGGAGCGGGAAGAGCTGGCATGACTTTACCGAAGTGCGTAAGCAATTCAGGGAGCAGCACGGATATCCTCCAACCCGTCCAACATTATCGTGGTACGACAACAAAGATGGACAACCATAGGATCCATAACTTGACCAACATACAGCTCGATGAAGAAACGCCTGATGCGACATGGATGCTGCAATCCGGCAGCGGACATCGGTCCATTGCCGTTCCGCTCGAGGACAGGAAGGAGAGCAACCGGAAGACGGAAGGACGCTCCGGTGACGGGCAGCATGAGGTGAAGCTCAAAACCTCCTCGGGGAATATCTCGATAAATAACATGCTAGAAAGTAAGAAAAAGAAGCATCCCCGTACTGGTCCGCTCCAGAGTCCACAGTTTATGTGCTCTAAGAAGCAGACGATCAGGGGATGCTTGGCATGTTAACCTATTAAACTCTTATATGATTAAGAAAAATGATAGCACCTTATTCTTCGGCAGGCACTGAAGCCTTGGATGAAGCGGAAGATCTCATATATTGAGGCGGGTTCACATCATCGATCAGCAGAATACCGTCGTATTGGTCACGGGCGATTAAGCTCTCTGGAATCATGCCCCAGCTATAGGCAAAACGCGGCTCGAACATCCAGGAATTACCTGTCTCACGCTTTTGGTACCGCAGATCAACGAAGGTATACGGCGAGCCTGCGGCCGACAGGATCGATTCGATGGATCCCGGCTCTGCCGGCAGAACGTCATGCACATTCCCCATGTTATCTGCGGTTTGTCCGCTGGCTGGATACAGGCCAAGCACGTAACTGTATTTTTTCATTTCATCCGAGAGTTTTTCTCCCATTAAAGTCACCGGATATGGCGAACCCATCACTTCCGTTTGGGCTTTGCGGATGTGGTCGTTATGTCCCCAAACGATGAATTTCTCCGTCGGGTATACTTCGGTTGCCAGCCACATGAGATTGTCATGCATCGCCTGATCCCGCCATTCCATCGATTCCATGAACGGTTCATAATCCCCGCTTTCCATGCCGAGGGTTGACTTGATGGAGAGCTCCACATATTCCTGAGCTACCCGAATCCGGTCGTTCAAGCTTCTTTCAAGCAGCATGGACAGTTTGGGGTTATCTGGATATAGCCGCTTCAGATGAGACTCGTTTGCCTCCGTCTTTAAGGATTTTAGGGCATCTTTGTATACTTGAATCAGCTGATTTTTCTCTTTGCGGTATGCGGCAAGATCCGTACCAAGAGCGTAGTCTGACAATTTCTTCTCAGCTTCCGTTAGACGCTTAGCCATGGCCTGATCCTGCAGCCATTGCCCATCCAACAGCGGATGCTGCAACTGCATGTCAAAACCGGTCAGCACGAGCGGCTGCTTGCTCTTTTGTGCTGTTTGTATGTATTCGAACAACGGCAATATCTCCTTGGACCACCAGACGCCAAAGATGGAATCTTTCATCGTTTGTTCCGCGCTCTGCTGTCCGGCCCGGCCGTAAGCCAAGGAGCTATTGCCAAGACCACTCTCAAAGGCCAGAACGTTGTACCCCATCTCCTGATGCAGGAATTGAATTAAACGGGTCTTAGCCAGATTGAACTCGCCAACCCCGTGGGAGCTTTCCCCCAGAAACACGAAACGTTTATCTTGCAGCAATGGTTTTAGCATAGCCAGATCCTTATATTGGTTTGGACCGCCCGCCGTCTCGGCGGGTTGAATCGTATCCAGTCGGTACGCGTGGTCTTTGGCCCAGTCCTCCCACTCGGCAATCTTTTCATCCGAAGTTCGGGCTGTTTTAACTTCTGTAACCTGGCCTTGGATGGAATCGGCGGTAGCAGCATATGCATCTCCGTGAGGGATTAGGGAAGTTCCTACGATAGAAGCGGTGAGCAGAAACACGGTGAATGCTTTTCTAGCGTTATGTAGTGGCACAGAGGATCACTCCTTATAAGATGTCGTATGATTTTTAAATTGTATGAACGGACGTGTAAAGATGCCCGCCACTAAGTGCTTTCTGCCTTGAATGTGGGAATCACCTCCTTAACATAGCCGAGATTACGGCTCGTTGGTTCAACGCCGCCATGAGTTGGCCGCTTAATCCTCTTCCCAGAACAGATCGTTCAAAGTACGCGATAATGCCTTGCATATGGCCACGCACAGGCTGAGGGACGGATTATATTTCCCCAGCTCGATCAGGCCGATGGTCTGCCTGGAGACACCGACGATCTGGGCCAGTTCTTCCTGCGATAAATCCTTCTCGACGCGGGCCATCTTCAATTTGATGTTTTTCATCCGTCAGTCCCCCTGATATCCCTTTCTATGAGTCGAATGGATCGTTCTGTGACATTTTCTGGCTTACCTTGTTGGCGCCGTAGTGGATCAACCAATTCCCTCCGACAAAGAGCGGGATGTAGATGATCAGTGAGACCAAGAAAACGCTGAAGAAATATTTGAGCTCGGTCGCACTGTTGTCATTGCCAAACAGGATCGCGCTGCGGATACCGAAAAAAAGAGCAAGTGCAACACCGATAATGAGCCCCCATATCGCCGTACGCATGCTGAACGAAATTTTGCTCCGCTGGTCATGGACCTCCACTTCATCCGAGTAAATCCCCAGCGCCACGCTGCGTATCCCAAAATATAAGCTTCCTCCCAGTATGATCAGCATTTCCAGCCAGACGGACTCCGTTCGCGGGAGTGCAAAAGATTTGATGATAACGGAAATGCTGCATATGATCATGATCAAGGTATACACCTCTTTATATAACTTGTTCTTTAGATTGACGATACGCTCATCTTCAGCCGTGCTCTTCTTAAACCAATTCAAGCTCATCATTCCTTCCTTTGGTTAGAGATAGGTTTTGAGATTTTCTGGATACATGCATTGTAATAGTATTTACGTCTTTTTGCAATATATATATGTCATTTTGAATTTAATATTTGTCTTTTTAAGTGAGCAGGTGAATAGAGCTTCAAGCACTCATCATAGTCCATAGGGGGAGCTAATTCTTGATATTTTTTGCTGAACCGGATGCTTGCGCCGGAGGTTTACACTCTGTGCTCGCGTGTTAAAATTGGAATAGGGCATCTCTCTTGCCCGAATTGATGTCAGGAGCGTGTTTTTTCGTGATCCATTTCATTCGTTTACGTTAATGTGAGGTACAGATCAAAGTAGGCTCGGCCCTTTTTTTTTGACAACTGCGGCCGGAGTTTATTTTTCTGTGCCTTTTTCATTGCGATCAATCGAATGAAAGGGTGATTTTGCTGTGTCCAACAATGAAAAATTGATAAAAAAAGCACGAAAATTTTCGATACACGAGAAGATGTTTCAATGCCCGATTTGCGGCGGTGCCATGAAGGTAGAACGGATGGCCAGCCTGGAATGCGAGAACGGGCACTGCTATGATATATCCAGACAGGGATACGTAAACCTGTTGAACCATTCATCCAAAACCAAATACGATAAAGCCTTGTTTGAGGCTCGAAGAACGATCAGCGGCAGCGGCTTTTTCGGCCCCATGGTAGAAGCGGTAACGACTCGCCTGATCCAGGAACTGAAGTCCCAGGAATCCGTGAAGCCCGTAAGACTGCTTGATGCAGGCTGCGGGGAGGGCTCCCATCTATCCGCCATTTTACGTAAGCTTCGGGAGCAGCGAATGGTGCCGGACGTTCTCGGTGTGGGTATGGATATTGCCAAAGAGGGAGTTGTAACGGCTGCCAAGACATTTCCGGACCCTATGTGGTGCGTGGCCGACCTGTCTCAGAGCCCGTTTGCCGACCAACAGTTTGATTACATTTTGAATATTCTGTCCCCTGCTAATTATTCGGAGTTCAGGCGGCTGCTAACGAGTGACGGAATGTTGGTGAAGGTAATTCCGGGGAGCATGTATTTGCAGGAGCTTCGCGCTTTGCTTTATACAGGTACAGGTAAAGAGACGTATTCCAATGACGGCACGATGGAGCTGTTCATCCGTCACTTTGAACGGATCGAATTCGAAGAGCTTCGGTATCGCGTCATTCTGGATTCCGAGCAGATGAAGCAACTGATTCACATGACGCCGTTATCCTGGGGCATTTCAGATGAGCTTATTGAACGGATACCGGATGGAGAGAGGGAGGTAACCGCCGACTTCACACTTCTGTATGGATGGATATGAGGTAAGTATGTTCCCGTCTTAGAGTTGCGTCATATTTTGCTAAAGTGATCCTGTTGGGAGATAATAGGAGTTATCTACTTCAATATGAAAATAAAAGGTGGTTAACGATCCATGACACTTCGATTGAATCCGTATCTCATTATGGATGGGAATGCTAAGGAAGCTATTCAATTCTATGAAAAAGCGTTGGATGCCCAGGTCGTTATGGTTCAGACCTTCGGCGAAATGCCGGCGAACCCTGATTTTCCGCTGCCGGAGAGCGCGAGGGATCGCGTTTCCCACGCTTTGCTGAAGGTAGGAGAGACGGATCTGATGTTTTCGGATACATTTCCCGGTCAACCGGTTGAATCCAGCAATCAGGTTCAGATCTGCATCATGACCGACGCACCCGAACACGCGAAGCGGTTCTACGAAGCGCTGCTTGAAGGTGGCCAGGTGGTTATGCCGCTGCAGGAGACGTTCTGGAGCCCGGCCTACGGGATCGTTGCGGACAAATACGGCGTATACTGGAATATCTCAACCGAAGTTGAAGCGCAGAAGTAGATTCTACTCCTGTAGGTATAATAAAAGGGCCCTGACGATTTGCCGTCAGGGCCCTTATTCGGTTCAAAAGGCATAATCTACGACTCGAATTGTATAAGCGTGTTTTTCGACCGGTCAAGCGTCTGAAAGCGCTTCGGGTCGAAGATGGGCTGTTATAACTAGCTAACTCGATGCTTAGTGACTACAGGACTAAGGAAGTGTATATATCCCCCACTTTGAAAAATGGAATCGCGAAAAAAAGGCATGTTTTTCGCGAAGGTGCTAGGGAATGAAGTACGATGTACCATGAAATAATCGAGCTCGGAGCAAGCAGGTTATAGTCTAAAAGTTAGGGGTTCGGAATTCCTATTGGAAGACAACATGCCATTAGGTAAAATATCCCTTATTGACTATCTATAAAAGAGGGGCGAAATTCGATGAGATTGGTGCGAAAATCGGTATTGACCATCTGCAGCCTTTTGCTTGCAGTCTCGGTCCTATTTCCGCAAACAACGGTTCACGCAGCGGATCAGAAATGGATGAATCAAGTATGGAGCGAGTATAAATCCTATAACAAGAAGACGGTAGATGCGTATAACAATTACCAGAAACAAGTAGACAAGAAATATAAGGTGTTTTATGATGCAAGCCATGCGTCCCTGGATCAGCTGGAGAAAAAAGTGCTGGAGGATCAAAAGCAGTGGGACGAGAAGCTTCAAGCAGATCTGGATCAGCTGAAGCTGAAGTATGAAGGGAACCGTGATTTAAAGGATAAGCTGACACAATATGAACGGTTGATCAATCCAAGCTATTTAAACAGTCCGATGTGGAAGTATGCGAAAGCCGCAGACCGGGATTATTTGAACAGCACCCTCTGGAAGCTAAGCAAAGAAATGAACGAGGGTTATTTGAACAGCTTGATGTGGACATACAAGAAGACGATCACCCCGAGCTATTTGAACAGTTCCGCATGGAAATTCAGCAAAATGGTCAGTGAAAGCTATTTAAACAGCCCGATGTGGAAGCTTCGTAACGGATCGAGTACGTCGTATCTGAACAGTCCGATGTGGAAGTACAAACAGGGGAAAATCAGCAAGGCAACAGCTAAGAGCCAATACAGCAAGCTGTTTAAGGAACAGACAACCGCGATCTCCAAGGGCAATGCTGCAAGAAAATCCGAAATAACGAAAATGGCAAGCGGTACGCAGAAGAAGATAGGTGAGCTATACAAGGAAACGGTAATCACACTTGAGACACGCCGCGAGGAGGCATTGAAGAGCATCTCCGACCTCCGGACAGAAATCACCGGGGAAGGCTTGCAGTGGGAAGCGCTGCTCGTGGAGAAACCATAATATCGTAATATTATCTCTTACAAGAGAGGAGCTGTCCTGCTGGTCTGAACATGACCAGAGGACAGCTTTTGTTTTTGTAAAAATGAAAACAAGAAAATGCAGGATATTCTTTGACTTTGACTGCTTTTTCAAATAATATTATGTCTGTAACCTAACAAAAACTAACATAAATAACACGGGAAATGAACGACAAATTCGCACTTAAGTAGGTAGATAACGATGAAAACGAAAGTGACGATTCAGGAAATTGCCGATTTCACGGGCGTATCTAAATTCGCGGTATCCCGTGCTTTGTCGGGAAAGTCGGGCGTCAGCCCGCAGACCAGGGACATGATTCTGAAGGCAGCGGGGCAACTGGGGTACTTTAAGGATCAGCCGAACCAAGCCGCGGGGAAAAACCAGCAGCTTCAAGATCCGGAGAACAGGAAATGGGCGGGGGCGGTGCTTGTTCTATTCCCGAATGTCCGTTATCAAAATCGGGAATCCCTCTATTGGGGACCGGTGTTTGACGGCATATCTACTCGTCTGAATCAGAAGGGGCTGGACATTCTCACGCTGACGGAGCCATCGAATGACCATATGTTCACTCTGCTAAATCCCCAGGGCATTCTCGGGATTGTGACGGTGGGCTCGGTATCCACCCAAAATTTAATGGATATCAAGAAGCTGAACATTCCCGTGGTCATGGTGGACCACATGGACCCGGCTTTTCAATCGGACACGGTATTCACCGACAATATGCACAGCATGAAACAAATCATGACCAAGCTGATCAGCAGAGGGTATAAAAAGTATCAGTTCATCGGCAATATCGAAGATGCCCAGAGCTTTTACGAGCGCTGGATCGGCTTCTCGTCCGCGCTGGCCGATTACAAAATCGAACATCGTCAGCTGCCTTCCCTGATCAGCCCGGAGATTGAGAATATACACGCAGCGTTAGAAAAGGTCCTTGCCGGAAGCGAGCTTCCGGAAGTGTTTGTTTGCGCCAACGATATCACCGCCATGTTTGCAATGGAGGCGCTCAGGAAACAGGGCATCGACGTACCGGGCCGCGTACAGGTGACTGGATTTGATAATATGTACGATAACCTGCCGATTATGGCAACCGTCAACATCGATAAGGAACTGCTCGGGATGCGTGCCGTCGATCAATTGCTGTGGCGGATATTGAACCCGGATTCCAATTACGAGCGGCTTTTAATTCAAGCGGACGTCATTGTTAGGGATTTGAATAACGCAACACGCGATA
This sequence comes from Paenibacillus sp. FSL W7-1332, assembly GCF_037969785.1. Lineage (NCBI taxonomy): Bacteria > Bacillati > Bacillota > Bacilli > Caryophanales > Paenibacillaceae > Paenibacillus > Paenibacillus sp. FSL W7-1332. The sequence continues at coordinate 1,586,470 of NZ_CP150209.1, forward strand.
CGGATGAAATGTAAGCTGCATTGTCATATTCTCACGTTAGCCCCGGTGTCTCCATGACATTGGGGTTTTTTATATATTCATAACAAAAAAATAACGAATATTATGATCGTATAAAGGTCCACTTCGCTGGATTCATTGAAATATATCGTTGATATATAAGGGAATGTATCGAAAAAAGCCGAGTTGTGCAGAAATAATTTGTAATCGCTGTCACTAAATATTTATGTTATTTTTAATAATTAATTAGGTTTATTGTTATTATTATCATAAAATATATTGACGAGATTACAATCGAAGTGATATATTTTTTGGCAAACAGGGATAACGGATTGGGGGCGAGGATAGCAGCAGGGAAAACTGTGAATTAATCCATTCAATATCATCTTAGGGGTACATGCAGCTTTTAAACAGGGCGTTTAACAAATAGGGGAGGTTTTTAGCGTGAGAAAAATGAAAGGGCTTTCTTTATTGCTTGTCTGTTTATTATTTTTGATTACGGCCTGCAGTGGGGGAGGCGCTAAACAAGCGGAGACACCGCCTGCGACTCCGGCTCCTAGCACGGACAAGGCAGCTGAGACTCCAAAAGAAGAACCCGCTGAACCTGAAGCAGAACCTGTAGATCTAGGCGGCCGCGTAATTAAGGTTGCTTCTTGGTGGGACCTGAAGCCGGCAGGCACAACAGCCGGAGAGAAAGCCCGCTTGGAGAAGATTGCCGAAATCGAGAAGAAATACAATTGCAAAATCGAGTTTGTTAACGTTCCCTTTGAGGAGTACATGAATAAATTTACGACAAGCGTGCTGGCAGGCGAGCCGTTTGCCGATATCGTGCAGCTGGAGTACAAATCGGCACTGCCGGCTATTATGAAAGGGCAGATCCTGCCGATCAGCGAGTTTACGACGGATCAGAACAATATCAATAACGAAGCCGATCTGCAGGCGAAATATCCTGCCATTGGCGGAGGAGAATACGGCTTCGATAATCCGACCTCCATCGGACTTGGACTTCATTACAATCGCGATTTGTTTAAGAAGAACGGCCTCCCGGATCTTCAGGAGCTGTATGCCAAGGGAGAATGGAACTGGGATAAACTCATGGAGATTGCCAAGCAGGCAACCAAGGATACGAATAACGACGGGAAAACCGACGTATGGGGCTTCTCCGGTTGGGCAATTGATGCCGTTAAACATTTCACCGCCGCTAACGGGGGCAAAATCGTTGATGATTCCAATGGCAAAGAAGGTTTGTCCGATCCGAAAACATTGGAAGCTGCCGAATTTGTGAACCGCCTCTACAACGTGGAGAAAGTGGTTAAAGTCAAGAGCGGCAACAAAACGAACTGGGAAGAAACAAACACCTTTAAAGACGGTGATGTAGCCATGTTTACGGCAGCGGAATGGATGCTCGGCGACATTACGTTCGAGGTCGGGGTGGTTCCGATTCCTAGCGGTCCGCAAGGCTCCCCGGAAACAACGTATGCCAATACCGCCGCATCCGCGAAGTTCATTCCAAAGGGCGTGAAAGATCCGGCCATCGTCTATCAAATTTATGAAGAGACGTTCGATATACCGCCAACAGAGGAATATCCGGGCCAGGATTACCTGGAGAGCATCTATACCAATCAGGAAGACATCGACATGATTCGCGAGCATATTGCCGGAACCGGTGTCATCACGGTCGACGAAGCTTACACGGATTACCCTACTGGGGCTTTCATTGAGGATATTATCGTGAACAATCAATCGGTAACCGCTACGGCCGAGAAATATAAACAACAGGCGCAGGCTGCTGTCGATAAAATGGGCAAATAAGATGGACGGGGGCGTTAAAGCTTAAAGCCGCGCCCCCTTCTCCTGAACAGGGGGATGAACATTGACACTTCATGTGCAGCTAAAAAAATGGATGAATCGACTATTGATTCTTTTGGCGGTCATGGCCGCTTTGATTCTGTTTTTTAATAGAGGGGGAAGTGAACCCGGATCCGGCATCAAGGCGGAAGACAGCCGGACAGAGCTTTCGTTGGAACGTCCCGCATCGCTGGTCAAACTCAGCACGCAGCAGGGAAAAAGCATTTCGTATGCCCAGTATTTGTCGGATCATGACGGAAAGAGTCGACCTGATCGTGTAATCACGATTCCTGCGGCGGAATACAGTCGTGCCGACGGCGGGGAATTCCGCAGACTGGAAGCCTATGAGGGTCATCCTGGAACCTCGCTTTTTACGGGGGAGAAGGGGGAGGTGGAATGGAAGGTTCATGTAGAGGAAGAGGGAATGTACAATCTGTCTCTGCTCTATTATCCAGTGGAAGGAAAGAGCTCCTCTATTGAGCGCTCCATCCGCATCGACGGGAAGCTTCCCTTCCAAGAGGCTGGCTATTTGCAATTCGATCGGATCTGGGATAACGCCAAGGACGGCATCGATCAGGATAACCAGGGCAATGACCTGAGACCGAAGCAAATCGAACGTCCGGTCTGGGTCGAGGCAGTGCTGAAGGATGCGGACGGATATATCACGGAGCCGTTTCTTTTTTACTTTGAAAAAGGAGAGCATACCGTGTCTCTTACAGCAGCAAGGGAGCCGATGGTGATCGGGGAGCTGAAGCTTTTCAAGCAGGAGCGCCCGCTGACGTACGCCGAGCTGCATCAACAGTATGAGGCTGAAGGTGCTCGAATAACCGAAGGAACTTTACTTACGATTCAGGGTGAAGACGCAGTCGCCAAATCATCACCGACCTTGTATCCGCTAAGCGAGCGTTCGAGTCCGAGCGTCAGTCCCTACAGCGCCTCAAAGATCCGAATCAATACCATTGGCGGTTTGAACTGGCGACTGCCCGGGCAGTGGATCGAATGGGAGCTGGATGTACCCGAGAGCGGGCTCTACAAGATTGCATTTAAATCGCAGCAAAATTTTGTGCGGGGCATGTACACGACGAGAAGGCTGACGATCGACGGGAAGGTTCCGTTTGAAGAAATGAACCACGTTCCGTTCCAATTTAAGAACGGATATCGCATGGACGTGCTTGGAGGCGATGAACCCTATCTGTTCCGGTTGGAGCAAGGTAAGCATGTGTTACGCCTCGAGGCGAGTCTGGGTGAATTCGCTCCGCTCATTCAAGAGGTGGAGGACAGTCTGCTGAACCTGAATGCCATGTACCGCAAAATTTTGATGATCACTGGCACGAGTCCGGATGAATTCCGCGATTACCGCGTGGAGCAGCGGATACCGGAGCTGCTGGAAATCTTCCGATTCGAAAGCGACAGACTGAAAGTCATCGCGGCCAGATTGGTTGAACTGTCGGGACAATCCGGCGATCAGGAGGCGCTGCTAAAGACCATGGCGCTTCAGCTGGATGAGATGATCGCGAAGCCGGATACGATTCCGCGCAGGCTGGAGGCTTACAAGACGAATACCGGCGGACTTGGAACATGGCTGCAGCAGGCTAGGGAGCAGCCGCTCGAGATCGATGCCCTCTATGTTGCCTCGGCCGATGTCAAGCTGCCCAAGAGCGGGATGGGTGCCGGTGATAAGGTGAAGCATGAGGTGTCGACGTTCATCAGCTCCTTCTTTATCGATTACAACAATATCGGTAATGTCGCGGATGCGAAGAATCAACGTTCGATCACGGTATGGATCGGCAGCGGTCGCGATCAGGCCAATACCATCAAGGCGATGATTGACGAGACCTTTACGCCGGAGACCGGCATTAACGTCAATCTGAAGCTGGTCAACATGGGGACGCTGCTCCCCGCAACTTTGTCGGGACAGGGACCTGAGGTCGCGATGCAGATCGGTAATGATCTGCCGGTGAACTTTGCCATGCGGAACGCGGCAGCAGACCTGACGCATTTCCATGATTTCGATTCGGTAGCGGACCGATTCAGGGACAGCGCTTTGGTGCCTTACCGATACCTGGACGGCGTGTATGCGCTGCCCGAGACGCAAACCTTCAATATGATGTTCTACCGGAAGGATGTGCTGGAGGAGCTTGGACTTGAAGTTCCGAAGACCTGGGACGATGTAGCCAGCCTGCTTGCCGTATTGAACAAAAATCATATGCAATTCGGTCTTCCCGTTGTGGCGCAGGCACCGGATCAGTGGACTACACTGCCGCCGAATTCCTTGTATGCGGCGCTCCTGATGCAATCCGGCGGGCAATTCTACCGCAACAACAATCAGGAATCGGATCTGGATTCCAAGATAGGGCTGGAAGCCTTTAAACAATGGACGGAATACTACACGGATTACAAGCTGGAGCGGGAGTATGATTTTGCGAACCGGTTCCGTACAGGACAAATGCCGATCGGCATTTCCGACTACACCACCTATAACCAGCTGTCGGTGTTCGCGCCGGAAATTCGTGGCGTATGGGGCTTTGCGCCCGTTCCGGGAACCGTTCAGGCGGACGGCACGATTGATCGCACCGTTCCAAGCGGTGGCAGTGCCGTGCTGATGCTGGATGATGCCAAGGATAAGGACGCGGCCTGGGAGTTCCTGAAATGGTGGACCAGCGATGCAACGCAGACCAGCTTCGGCCGCGAGATGGAAGGCCTGATGGGCGCAGCGGCACGCTATCCGACCGCGAATATTAAGGCGCTTGACAGTCTGCCGTGGCCCGTTGCCGATTATGAGAATTTGAAATCGCAATTTGAATGGGTGCAGGGAATTCCGGAGGTGCCAGGCGGCTATTCGACGGGCAGGCATCTGTTTAATGCCTTCTACCGAGCGGTGATCAGCGGCATCGAGCCGCGGGAGGCCTTGATGGATTCCGTGCAGTATATTCACGACGAAATCCGGACCAAGCAAGAAGAATTCGGCGAGCCGCAGGGATAGGGGGAATCCAAATTGCATAATGTCAGCCTTCAGGATCCTGAGGTTACGATCTCTGCCGCTGTTCACCCGGTGAAGCCGCAATCATGGTGGAAGCGGAAGCTGGCGGAGATCAAGGCCAGCAAGCATTCCTATATATTGCTTGCGCCTTATATGATCCTGTTCACGCTGTTTACCGTTTTTCCGGTCGTTATTTCCATGATTCTCAGCTTTACGTACTTCAACATGCTGGAATTTCCGCGGTTTGTCGGTTGGGATAATTACACGCGTTTGTTCCTGGAAGACGATATCTTTCTGGTTGCGCTGAAGAATACTCTTCTCTTCGCCGCCATCACAGGACCCATCAGCTATTTGGCCTGTTTCCTATTTGCGTGGGTCATCAATGAGCTGGGTCCGCGGCTGCGGGCGTTCATGACTCTGATCTTCTATGCGCCTTCGATCTCCGGGAACATTTACTTCATCTGGCTGATGATCTTTTCGGGCGACCGCTACGGCATAGCGAACGGCATGCTGATTAAGCTGGGCATCATCCTGGAGCCGATCCAATGGCTGAAGACCGAAGCGTTGATTATGCCGATCATCATTTTGGTCCAGCTGTGGCTCAGCCTCGGAACCGGCTTCCTGGCTTTCATCGCCGGTCTTCAGACCGTTGATAAAACGCTCTACGAAGCCGGTGCCGTGGACGGGGTCCGCAACCGTTGGCAGGAGCTGTGGTACATCACGCTGCCTTCGATGCGGCCGCAGCTCATGTTCGGCGCGGTCATTCAGCTTACGACATCGTTTGCTGTGGCCGATGTATCGATTGCGCTTGCCGGTTTCCCGAGCGTGAATTATGCGGCGGAAACGATCGTAACGCATCTCATCGATTTTGGCACGACTCGTTTCGAGATGGGTTTTGCTTCGGCGATTGCGACCGTGCTGTTCATTCTGATGGTGGGAACTAACCTGATCGTCCAAAAATTGCTGCGCAAGGTAGGTGAGTAGACGCATGAGGGTTACATACGAACTTCCAAAAAAACGGGGCAGCCGCCTGCTGAACGTAAGTCTTAAAGGGCGCAGCAAACGGGTAAACCGCTCCTTCATGGGCACCTTCTCCCTGTTTGCGCTGCTGGCGGTGTTCGGCGCTTTCATGGCGCTGCCCTTGGTGTATGCCATCAACAATGCCTTCAAGCCGCTGGACGAGATTTTCCTGTTCCCGCCCACGTTGTTTGTCCGCAATCCCACGTGGAATAATTTTTCCGATTTGATCAACCTGCTCGGTCAGTCCTGGGTGCCGTTCTCGCGGTATATCTTCAATACGGTATTCATTACCGGCGTTGGCATTGTCGGGCACGTAATCTTTGCCTCCGCTGCGGCATATCCGCTGGCCAAGCACAAGTTTCCGGGCAAGGTTTTTCTGTTCCAAATCGTGGTGTTGTCTCTGATGTTCACGCCGGTCGTGACGGCGACGCCGAACTATATGATCCTGTCGTGGCTGGGACTGATCGACACCTACTGGGCGGTAATTATACCGGCATTCGGTTATTCGCTCGGCCTATACCTGATGAAACAGTTCATGGAGCAGATACCGGATGCCCTGCTTGAAGCGGCCAAGATCGACGGAGCCAGCGAATACCGGATCTTCTGGTCCATCGTGATGCCTAACGTGAAGCCGGCGTGGCTTACCTTGATTATTTTGCTGTTCCAGATCCTATGGGGGACCGATGGCAACGGCTTTATTTACAGCGAGCAGCTCAAGACCCTGCACTATGCGTCCAATCAGATCATTCTGGGCGGTATATCCCGGGCCGGCGCAGGCGCGGCCGTGGCAGTCATCCTGATGAGTGTGCCGATTGTGCTCTTTCTGTTCTCGCAGAGTCGGATTATCGAGACGATGGCCACATCCGGGATGAAGGATTAGGGGGGATCACATGTCAGCGAAAAAATGGTTGCTATCGCTCGCGGCGGCCTCCCTGCTGCTAACCGGCTTGATGCCGGGGAGTGCATCCGCCAGTGCTCCGTATGAGAGCTATATCTACAATTATTGGGAGGAAACGGTTGCCGTGCCTGCAGCCTATCTGCCGGTACGCTCCGTGACGGGGAAAGATCTGGGTATCGGGGAGTTTTTGGAGCCCAGCGATATGTATGTGTCAGAGGCGGGGAACATCTACGTGCTGGACAGCGGCAATAAACGGATTGTATGCCTCGATGAAGCGTGGAATGTCGTTCGCGTCATTGATGCCTTTATGAATGAAGGGAAAGAGGACGGCTTTGCCAATCCTTCCGGCATCTTCATTGACGGGGACGAGAACATCTATGTTGCTGATACCGACCATCAGCGGGTTGTCGTATTAACGGCGGAAGGCGCGCTTGTCCGGATCATTGAGCAGCCGGAATCGGATGTGCTGCCTCAAGGCTTTCAATTCATCCCGCTGAAAGTAACGGTGGATGAAGCCAAGCGGGTATTCGTTGTCGCACGGGGTGTTTATGAAGGCATTATGCAGTTTGAGGAGAACGGTACCTTTCTCGGTTACGTCGGAACGATTAAGGTAAAACGCGATTATGGCGATTATTTCTGGCGACTGGTATCAACGAGTGCCCAAAAAGCCCAGATGAGACTGTTCATCCCGACCGAATTCTCCAATCTGGATATCGACGCCAAAGGATTCGTTTACGCCACGAATATTGATGTCGGGTCCAAGGAGCCGATTAAACGCCTTAATCCGTCAGGTGAGGATGTGCTGAAACGCTTTGGCTACTTTCCGGTTGCCGGGGATATTTATTATCGGAGAACGGTAGGTCCCTCCAAGTTCGTTGATATTAAAGTGCTTGGCGACGGGATTTACAGCGCGCTCGACTCTACTCAGGGACGCGTATTCACCTATGATGAGTCCGGAAACCTGCTGTATGTCTACGGCGGCATCGGGAATCAGCTGGGCGTGTTTAAGACGCCGGCGGCGATTGAACAGCTTGGAGACCGTCAGCTTGTGCTGGACCGGGGAAAGGCAAGCATTGTCGTGTTCGAGCCAACCGAGTTCGGGAAACAGGTTAACCTTGCCGTACGCCACCATTATCGCGGGGAAGACGCGGAGGCGGAAAGGTACTGGGAACGCGTGCTTCAGCTCAATGCCAACTATGACATCGCTTATATCGGTATAGGGAAAGCGAAGCTCATGAAGGGGGAGAACAAGGAAGCCCTTCGATATTTTGAGTTAGGCATGGACCGCAAAAATTATTCCGTTGCTTATAAACGCTACCGCAGAGAGGTCATGAAGGAGCATTTCGGCACCATTTTATCGGTTGGGACCAGCGTTGTGCTGCTCTATGCGGTCTATAGAACGGTGAGATACCGAAAGCAGAGGAGGGAAGGGAAGCATGAAACAGGATTATCTTAAATTCCCCCTTCATTTGATTGTTCACCCCTTCGACGGATATTGGGATCTAAAGTACGAGAATAGAGGTCGTCTCGGGGTTGCTTATGTCGTATTGGTGCTTGTGGTCATGGCCATGATTTTGCAGCGGCAATACGCGGGATTTCTGGTCAATTACAATGATCCGCGGACGCTGAGCAGCATCGACGAACTGATCTTTATCGTGCTCCCGTTCTTTCTGTGGTGCGTCTCCAACTGGTCGGTCACCACGCTCATGGGCGGGGAAGGGAAGTTTAAAGAAATCGTGATGGCCAGTGCGTATGCCCTGATTCCGATGGTGCTGATTTATCCGCCCATGACGCTGGCGAGCCGGTTTATGGTGCAGGAAGAGACCGTGTTCTACTATCTGCTTACGACGGTTGCGGCGATTTGGTTTATCGGGCTGCTCTTTGTCGGCACGATGACGGTTCATCAGTACTCGGCCGGCAAAACGGTCGTCACGATGTTTCTGACCCTGATCGTAATGGGCATCATCGTATTTCTGGGCACGCTCGTGCTGAGCATGATGCAGCAGATTTACACGTTCGTTGTCAACGTTTACCGAGAGATCCTATTCAGGCAATAGAGGAGGCCGCATCCGTGGAAAAAAGAAAATGGCTGTACACGGTGCTTGCATGTACCGTTATAACGTGCATGGCTGCGGGCTTTCTGATCTACGTGAATCGGGGAGCACCGGCAGTTGACGTGGCGGCTTACCGAATCGCGGCAGCTGAGTCGACGCCGGGCGGTGAGCTGACCCTTCTGAACGATTCGACAGACGGCGTAGCCGGTATGGATCTGGTAGCGGAGACGGCGGCGCTTGCTCTGTATTATCATCCGGAAACGACCGAGGTGGCGGTACGGGATAAACAGAGCGATACGATATGGTACAGCAATCCGTCAGACCGCATGGAGGATGGAATTGCCTCGCCGTTTGAGAAGGAAGTGCTGTCTTCGCAATTGACGCTGACGTTCCGGGATGCGATCGGCACGCTTGAGACCTATCCGAACTATACGTGGAGTGTGATGAACGGGAACTACACGGTGGAAAGCTTGGACAACGGAATTCGCGTCACGTATACGCTTGGAGATGTGTCGCTCGGAATCGACGCCTTGCCGAAATACATCTCACAGGACCGATTGCAGGAGAAGGTGATCAGCAAGCTGGATGAGTCGCTGGCGAGATATGTGCAGGCCCGGTATTACCCCATGAAGGATAATCCGGCGATGCTGGAGCGATTGGATGACCAGATCAAGAAAGAGCTGGTGCTGAAAAAAATGCTGGGGGCGTTCGAGCAGGCCGGCTACACCGCGGAGGATCTTGCCTTTGATAACGAAGCGGGCGGAGGAGCCGCCGCAAGTGCCTCTTCGAAACCGCAGTTCAAGATTCCGCTCGATTACCGGCTGGAGGAGGATTCGCTGGTCGTTTCAATTCCGCTTGACCAGGTAACGGAAAGCGAGAGCCACCGTCTGCGCAGCGTGGAGCTGCTTCGTTATTTCGGCGCGGCCGGCTCGCAGGAACAGGGATATATGCTGGTCCCGGACGGCAGCGGCAGTCTCATTAAGCTGAATAACGGCAAAGTGAAGGAAGAGCAGTACGTGCAGCGGATATACGGCACCGATCCGAATAATAACAGCGGCAGCCGCGGGCAGGTGGCGGAGCAGGCGCGGATGCCCGTGTTCGGTATGAAGAGCGGTGATCGCGGCTGGTTTGCCGTGATTGAAGAAGGCGACGCCATCGGGAGCGTGTCCGCTGACATCGCAGGGAAGCAGAACTCGTACAATCATGCATTCAGCAGCTTTGCCGTGCGCGGCGAGGATATGCTGGAGCTTTACACCGGCAGTACGGTGCAGGAGATTCAGCTGCTGAATGACAAGCTCTACAGCGGCAATCTGGCGGTTAGATACAGCTTCCTGTCGGGTGATGAGGCCAGCTACTCGGGCATGGCGCGCTTGTATCAGCAAACGCTCGTGGAGGATAACCAGCTGACTCCACTGGAAGAAGACGAGGGGATCCCGTTCTATCTGGATATGCTGGGCAGCGTGGATAAACGGAGATCTTTTCTGGGCGTACCTTATGATGCCGTCGTCTCGATGACCACCTTCGAGCAGGCAGGGGAGATCGCCGCTCTTCTGAATGGCGAGGGCATCGCCAATCTCCGAATGCGTTACCTCGGCTGGTTCGGCAAAGGCGTCCATCACAAAACCCCGGTGAAGGTAAAGGCTGATCGCGTGGTAGGAAGCACAGCGGAGCTGAAGGCCCTATCCCAGCAATTGAAGGATTCCGGCGGCGGATTGTATCCGGATGTTGCCTTTCAGCACGTCTACCATGACGATGGGGCGTTCACGCCGTCATCCGATGCATCCCGTTTCGTGACCAGGGAAACGGCAGCGCTGCATCCGTATGACCGGAACATGAACCGGATGGATTCTTATTACGGTACGTACAATCTCATGTCGCCGGCGAAGCTTCCCTATTACGTGGACCGATTCGCGGGGCAATATGAACGCTTTGGCATCGGGGCTGTGTCATTGCGGGACCTGGGCGATGTTCTGAGCTCGGATTACCGGGTGCAGCGGGTGGTGTTCCGTGAAACCGCGAAGCTTATCGTGACCGATCAGCTGCAGAAGCTGCATGAGGTCTATCCGGATACGATGATTTCCGGCGCCAATGCATACAGCTGGGCTTATGCCAGCCACGTGATCGATGCACCGACGTCGAGCAGCGGATTCGGGCTGACGGATGAGGAAGTCCCCTTTTATCAAATGGTCATTCACGGATACCTGGATTATGCGGGGGCAGCAGTCAATAACCTGAATGAGCAGGATTTACGCAAGCAGCTTCTGCAGTCACTGGAATCCGGATCAGCTCCGCACTTCCTGTGGTCATATGAACAAAGCTCGAAGCTGAAGTACACGCGTTTTGATGACATGTACTCCACCCATTACAAGGATTGGTTCGAAGAAGCGGTTTCCTTGTACAAGGAGCTGAATGAGGTGCTGGCGCCGCTCCGGACGCAGCGGATGGTGGAGCATAAGCGGCATGAAAGCGGCGTGGTCGAAGTGAGGTACGAGAACGGCACGTCGATTCTGATCAATTATACCGATCAAGCCGTCGATGTTAACGGGGTCCTTGTGGAGCCGCAAAATTATGCTGTAGGGGGTGGCCGGGCATGAAAATGAGATTGTCCCTGACTCAGAAAAGATCCATGCTCGGTCTCCTTTTCATCGCACCATGGCTGATCGGTTTCATCTTTTTGTTTGCCGGACCTTTGCTCCAGTCCATCCTGTTCAGCTTCAGTAAATTGAACATTTCCCCCACAGGCTATGAACTGGAGTCGGTTGGATGGAGCAATTTCAACACGGCGCTGTTCGTGGACGCGAATTTCAACCGGATCTTGACGGAATCGATACTGGGCATGGTGGTGGACGTTCCGCTGATCTTGTTCTTCAGTTTGTTCTCCGCCATTCTGCTGAATCAGAAATTCAGGGGGAGAGCCCTAGCAAGGGCGATATTCTTCCTGCCGGTCATCCTGGCGTCAGGCGCAATTTCCGCAGCGGAAACTTCCGGTCTGATTAATCTGGTCGGAAATGCTACGGTGGCGGAGGAGCTCGGGCAAGCTTCCGGGCAATTCAATGTGCTGTCGATGGTGCGCATTTTATCCGAGGCCGGATTTCCCCTTACCGTAACCGAGTATATTATCGGGGCGGTCATGAGGATCTACGATATTATCAGCAGCTCGGGTGTTCAGATTCTGATCTTTCTTGCCGCCTTGCAGGCCGTCCCGGGTTCAATGTACGAGGTCGCGAAGATCGAAGGGGCTACCGCTTATGAATCGTTCTGGAAAATTACCTTTCCGATGGTCAGTCCGCTCATCCTGACAAACATGATTTATACCATCATCGATTCGTTCGCGGACAGCACCGTGACCCGGACGATATACGAGACGGCTTTCAAAACGCAGAATTTCGGGCTCAGTGCTGCGATGGCTTGGCTGTATACCATCTTTATCAGCTTGCTGCTGATTATTATGGGGATCATCGTCTCAAGGAAAACCTTTTATCAAAACTAATGGCTAAGAGATTCCTGACGGTACAGGAAAAAAGGAGGTCCGTATGGCATCGATTCGGGATCGCTCGGACGAAACGGCTCAGGAACGAATGAACCGGTTCAAGAACAAGGCGCTGCCTATTCTGTGGGCGGTGTTCCGCTACCTGCTGATCATCGGCATTACATTCATCATCATCTATCCGATCATCTCCAAGTTCTCTGTGGCGTTTAAAGACAAACAGGATATTTATAATCCAACGATTTATATGATTCCGGTGCATTTCACATTGGATAACTTCAAGCTCGTGCTCGACCTGCTGGATTATTGGCCGCTGCTGCTGAACACGATGATTTACGTATTCATCACGATGCTGCTGACCACGATGTCGACCGCGCTTGCCGGATATGGCTTTGCCCGGTTCACCTTTCCAGGAAGCAACCTGCTGTTCGGCCTGGTCGTGCTGACGATCTTGATTCCGATGAGCACGCTGATGGTACCGATGTATTTGCATTTTCGCAGCTTTGATATTCTGGGGCTGGTTCATTTGTTTACCGGAAAAGAAGGTGTTAACCTGCTGAACAGCTACTGGCCCTCGATTATTACTTCGGCTACGGCCACCGGGCTTAAAGCCGGACTGTTCATTTATATCTTCCGTCAATTTTTCCGGGGGCTCCCGAAGGAGATTGAGGAAGCTGCGCTGATTGACGGTGCAGGCGGGATTAAGACGTTTTTTGCGATCATGCTTCCCAATGCGATTCCGCCGCTCATTACGGTGACGCTGTTCTCGTTCGTCTGGCAGTATAACGACACCTTCTATACCTCGCTCTTTATGAGCGAACAGTCCCTCATGCCGCTGAAAATCGCTTCGCTGCCGGCGGACGCCAACCAGTTTCTCCCGGCTCTGATGGGGCTCGGCTCATCGGCCAAGGCCGATCCGAACTATGTGGCGCTTGTGGTGGATACAGGGATTTTGCTGGCCATTCTGCCGCTGATCGGACTGTATCTGTTCGTGCAGCGCCATTTTGTGGAGAGCGTGGAGCGTACGGGGGTTGTCGGGTAGAGGCTGCTGCAGGGCAGGTGCATCGCCGAAGGATCGATATCATCTCGGAGGATAGAATGCCGTGTCGGAGGATAAGTCTTGTGCTTTGTTGCGGGCGGCAACCTTCACCTAATAAGAACTTACAGGACAGGAGTGAATCGCATGACAAAAGCAAGCAGCACCCGCTTTGAGGTCCAGCCGGACCTGATCAACCCGGCCGCTTCCGATCAAGCCAAACGGCTAATGGAGTATTTGTGCAGCATCTACGGCAAACGGATGCTGACAGGGCAGCAGATTGGCGTTGTATCCACGCCGGAGTTCGACATGATCCACGAGGTCACGGGGAAATACCCTGCCGTCGGCGGATTCGATTTCATGAATTACTCGCCTTCACGGGTGGAGCGCGGAGCCGAGTGTCAGGACACGGATCTGGCGATGAAGTGGTGGAATCGCGGCGGGATCGTGACCTTCTGCTGGCACTGGAACGCCCCGAAGGATTTGGTGGATTTGCCGCCGGATCGGACCTGGGGCAGAGGCTTTTACACCAATGCGACAACCTTTGATATCGCACAGGCGATGGCGGAGCCTTCATCGGAAGAGTACGGCCTTATCATCCGGGATATCGATGCTATTGCAATCGAACTTAAGCGTCTGCAGGATGCCGGCATCCCGGTGCTGTGGAGACCACTGCACGAGGCTTCGGGAGGCTGGTTCTGGTGGGGGGCCAAAGGCCCCGAGCCTTGCATCGCGCTCTGGAAGCTGATGTACGAACGCATGACGCATCACCACGAATTGAACAACCTCATCTGGGTATGGAACGGGCAGCACAGGGATTGGTATCCGGGCGATTCCTACGTCGATATCCTCGGAGAGGACATTTACCCGCCTGCCCGGGATTACGGTTCGCAATCTGAGCGGTTCCGCACGGCTTTATCGTATACGGATACGGCAAAAATCATTGCGCTGACCGAGAACGGCGTCATTCCCGACCCCGATCTCATGCTGGAGGACGGATGCCCGTGGGCATGGAATTGCACGTGGTATGGAAACTTCGTGTTCACAGAAGAAGGAAATGAACGGAGGTATTCAGAAGAGTATACGGACGAGCAGCAGCTGATCCGAACCTATCATCATCCGTTTACGGTCACGCTGGATGAGCTTCCGGATCTGAAAGGCTGAGCGGCCTTGTATCTGACAGGGATGCAGGCATAAGGCGCAAGTAACGACTGTAGAGCTAGAGTGGAGAACAAGCTGATGCGCGGAGAAGCCATATCTGTATGGAATATGACCCGATCCGCATCAAATAAATATATAGAGATGGAGAGACTACATCATGAATCATAACGTTATGACCTTAAACCAATGGAAATTCAAAGCGTGCGACGAATCCGAGTGGCTTCCGGCACAGGTGCCGGGCTGCGTACACACGGACCTGCTGAAAAATGGCAAAATCCCGGATCCCTTCTACGGAACGAATGAGCATGACCTACAGTGGATCGACAAGAAGGATTGGGAGTATGAGACGACATTTGACCTGGATCCGAAGTTGAGCGCCCAATCCCGCATTGAACTCGTATTTGACGGCCTGGATACCTACGCGGAAGTATTCGTCAACGGGACGAAGGTGCTTTCCGCGGATAATATGTTCCGTTCATGGCGGATCGATGTGAAATCGCAGCTAAAGATTTCCGGCAACGTGATTAACATTCGCTTCCGTTCCCCTATCCAGGAGGATCTGCCGAAGCTTGCGAAGCTCGGATATCCGCTGCCGGCTACGAATGACCAGTCTGAGCTTGGAGGCCTGGGCGATCAGAAACTGAGCATATTTTCCCGTAAAGCGCCTTATCATTATGGCTGGGATTGGGGACCGCGGTTTGTGACCAGCGGAATCTGGCGGGAAGCCCGGATTGAGGCTTGGTCCGAGGTGCGAATCGATGACTTGTTCATCCGTCAGGATGAGGTTACGGCTGACATGGCTAGAGTTACCGCAGTAGCTGCAATCGAAGCGGGGCAACCTTGGCAAGGGGTGCTGCGCGTAACCGCAGGCAGTCAGGTATGGGAACAGCAGGTACAGCTTGAAGAAGGCCGTCACTCGGTTGAATTAAATCTTGCGATTGCGGAGCCGAAGCTGTGGTGGTGCCGCGGCCTGGGCGAGGCTCATCTGTATTCGTTCCATGCCGAGCTGGTGGAAGCGGAACGGATCGTTGCAGGGAAAGAGGTTAGAACCGGCCTGCGCACCGTCAAGCTGGTACGGGAACAGGATAGCCGCGGCACTTCTTTTTACATCGAGCTTAACGGCACGCCTGTGTTTGCCAAGGGGGCAAACCATATCCCGAATGACAGCTTCATAACGGAAGTGACGGCAGACCGTTACCGTCATGAAATCGCGTCCGCAGCGGAGTCCAACATGAACATGCTGCGCGTATGGGGCGGCGGTATTTATGAAGAGGACGTATTCTACGATCTGTGTGATGAATATGGAATCATGGTATGGCAGGATTTCATGTTCGCTTGCAGCATGTATCCAGGCGACGAGCCGTTTCTGGAGAACGTACGGCTGGAAGCGGAGGAGAACCTGGTCCGTCTGCGGAATCATCCGAGCATCGTGCTCTGGTGCGGCAACAACGAGATTGATTCTGCATGGGCGCATTATGAAGAGAAGGGCGGCTGGGGCTGGAAGCAGGACTATACCGAGGAACTCCGCGAGAAGATCTGGAGCGACTACGAAAAGGTATTCCACGAAATTCTGCCTGAGGCAGTAACCGGTTATGCACCGGGCGCGGAGTATTGGCCTTCATCCCCGCTGGTATCGCTCAGCCATGACAAGGAGCAGCATGCCAATCCGTCCACAACGAGCGGAGATATTCATTACTGGGGCGTATGGCATAATACGGAGCCGTTTGATAACTACAATGTTTATGTCGGCCGGTTCATGAGCGAATACGGATTCCAGTCCTTCCCGGAACCGAAGACGGTCCGTACCTACGCCGAAGACGGTGATATGGAGCTGGAGTCGACAGTCATGCTGGCGCACCAGAAGAACGGTGCCGGCAATCGCTTGATCAAGACTTATATGGATCAATATTATAATGAGCCGAAGGATTTTGAAGCTTTCCTGCATATGAGCCAAATTCAGCAGGCCGAAGCAATGAAGATGGCGATTGAAGCCCATCGCCGCAACAAACCGTACTGCATGGGCACGCTGTACTGGCAAATGAATGACTGCTGGCCGGTCGCTTCGTGGGCGGGCATGGATTATCTCGGCAGATGGAAGGCGCTGCAATATGTGGCCAAGCGCAGTTTCCGGGATGTGAGTCTGTCGATCGAGTCCAAGGACTCCGAAATTCTGGTCCATCTTGTATCCGACATTTCAGAAGAGGTCCAAGGGACTCTTAAGGTTCAGTTATTCGATTTTAATGGAAAAGAGCTCTATGTATCGGAGCAATCGATCCGTGCGGAAGAGCAGGCGTCGCTCGTTGTGTTCCGAGCTGTGAACGAGGAACTGCTTCGTGGACATGATCCAGCTGAGGTCGTGCTGTTGGCGCAATTGCTTCAGGACGAGGACGTGGTAGACAGCAAAACATTCTATTTCGTGAATGACAAACAACTTCGTCTGCACAGCCCGACCATCCACGTAAAAGAGGTCGAGGGAAGTAACGGCACCACGTTTGTGCTGGAGAGCAACGTGCTTGCCCGCCACGTATGGCTGTCGTCGGAAGCGGAAGGCTTCTATAGCGATAACTTCTTCGACTTGATACCGGGCATTCCGATGACGGTTTCCTTCAACTGCCGAAATAACGGAGAGCAGGCATTCGTACCGGGCAAGCCAGGCCAGGTCGAGGTTCGGTCCATGGCTGATTGTATTGACCCGGCGATGGTGCTGGCGATATAAAAAAGAGACTATAATAGATCCGCTAAAAAGAGCCGTCCCTTCAACCGATTCTGGTGAAGGGGCGGCTTGCTTGTCTTTAGTGGAGCCATGAATTTGATGCTAACCATTTCTTTGTTGGCATAATCATAAGCGGGTGATCACGGGGGTCGACACCTTGATCTGGATACCTTTAAGTGATAAAGGGTATGCCATGGGTTGTGATACAGGTCGGATGTCAGCAAACGAAAAGAAGTCCGGCACGCTGCTATCAGTTATTCTAGGTTGGTACACATCCTGTTGGACATGCTCATACCCCATAAGCAAAGATCGGGAAGGAGGCTGAACATGAAAAAACAAGTTATGTTCATCCATAGTGCAGGCCCGCAAGGTATTCACCAAGGCAGCAGCGGCTTGATCGCTCATCTACAAGAACAGCTCGGTGAAGCTTATCATGTTATATCCCCAGGCATGCCCGAGAATCTGGATTGTGCTCTGTGGAAAGCGCAGATAGCTAGTGAAATCGAGGAACTGGATGAGGAGCTTTTCCTCATAGGCCATTCCCTAGGCGGCTCGGTGCTACTGAAATATCTATCGGAAGAAGGTTGCAAGCGAACCATCTCTGGACTGTTCTTGGTCGCGGCCCCCTATTGGGGCAAGGACGAGAATTGGCAGCATGAAGAGTATACGTTATCCAAGTCATTTGCAGCCAAGCTACCGCACATATCAAAGTTAATTCTATACCACAGCCGTCACGATCCAGTAGTACCTTTCGCGCATGCCCAGCACTACGCGAAGCAGCTGCCCCAAGCCGTCACCCGAACATACGAGGGTGACGATCACTACTTCGGCAAGGGCTTGCCCGAGCTTGTGGACGATATCAAGCGCATGTAATCCAAGCCTTCAATCTTCGTCTGTTCAGCCACCCCTGTATATGTGAATTACAGGGGCGGCTTCCTCTCACCACCCTCCCAAAAAAGGGAGAGAGTGGCTGCGCCGCGGCTATCCTTCGTCCTTTTAAATGGTATACGAGATGCATCGAAGCATGAGCCAACAAGGCATTACTTAAAGGTACTGCTCCAGCGGAGAAGGCGGAATGATTCTGGAGAAGCGATAGCGGTCTCCCGAAAGCTTTCTGAAAGAAAGCTGCATCGTAAGCGTAAACCGCACCCGGATTTCTACACTGGCCCATTCATTCATGGAAATCTGGGGGCAACAGAGATCGGAAGAATCATCCGCATGCGGAGCGATGCAAAGGGCTACCGTGTCCTTAGTGACGTTATAGTAGTTAGTGGCGCATATAAACCTCGCATCAATCAAAACCACCCGTGTGAACGGGTGGTTTGCTCTGCGGCTGAAAGCCTTTGTTACTGGCCAGCCCTAAAGGGCATTGAATCGTTCGCCAACCGCACTACTTTTTCGGCTACCCCTTAAGGGGTCTTCTAGTTCTTCTTCTTTCGTTTGCTTCCTGTTTCTTCTCCTGTGAATGGATCTATATACTCTTCCAGCGTCATTTGCTCTGCAACCACGTCTTCTTGTAACTGATTTCGTATATACTCTTCAATCACTTTCTTGTTCCTTCCTACCGTGTCCACATAAAACCCTTTACACCAGAATTTTCGATTCCCATACTTATATTTTAAATTTGCATGGCGATCAAATATCATTAAGCTACTCTTCCCTTTTAGATACCCTATAAATGATGACACACTTATTTTCGGCGGTATACTTACCAGCATGTGTATATGATCTTTACATGCCTCTGCTTCTATAATTTCTACACCTTTTCTTTCACACAATTGTCTTAGTATTTTTCCTATATCTCTTTTCAATTTCCCATAGATCACTTGTCTTCTGTACTTTGGTGCAAACACTATGTGATACTTACAATTCCATTTTGTATGTGCTAAACTGTTCACATCAGATGCCATCTGATCTCCTCCTCGTGTTTTAAATTTGGTTGGCGAACCGAATTTATCTTAACACTTCGGAGGATTTTTTTTATACAACGCTTAAGCTATCCTGAACCATACGCATAGCGTATGGTTTTCTTTTTACAAAATAAAAAAAGACGACATCAGCTTTTCGCTAATGTCGTCCTCTTTTTTACTTGCTCGCTTTATATGCGCTCAAGAATTCCTTCACCTTCGCCGGATCGGCCACCAGCTCGTTGCCGGTTTTTACGATTGGGCTGACGGTGGAGTAGGCTTTGATTTTGTTATTGTTGTAGTAAGTCAAAATTTCATCCTGGTTGATGGAGTAGAGCACGGCTCTTCTCAGATCATCGCTTGTTGCCACATCACGGTTCTTCGTGTTGAACAGCAAGTAGGATACGGCGTTGCTTTCGATCGTTTGCAGCTTCAGCTTGCTGTCGCCTTTAACCACATCGTATTTCGTTTCAGGCACGCCGTAGTACAAGTGAATCTCGCCGCTGCGCAGTGCGGAAAGCGTGCTGTCCGCATCCTTGATAAAGCGCACCTTCACTTGCTCGATTTTCGGTTCGTGCTCGGTGCCCTTCATGTAGCCAGGGTTTTTGAAGAAGGTCGCTTCATAGTCATTTTTGGAAGACAGAATATAAGGACCGCTGGCATACAGCGTGTTGTTATATTTGTCGCCTTCGGTTACCGTGTTTTGGTCGCCGTAAGGGATGTCTTTGTTCACATCGAATTTCTCAACGTCATACGTGTTGATGGATTCCACTTGTTTCTTCGATACGATACCGGCCGATTGGTGAGCCAGGTAGTTCAACACTTGCGGGAACGGCTCAGTGGTCGTCAATTTAATGACTTGGTATTTACCGTCTTTCGTGCTTGCTTGATTCTTGTCGTCAACGAGGGAAGTGATCTTGGTATCCAAGCCAGCTTCCAGCGCATCCTTAATGCTTTCGCTGCCACCGGATACTTTGGTGTTCTCCAGTGCGCTCAGATCGGTTACAGCTTCAACCGTGTTGATATGCTCGTGAAGCGTGTAGGTGCGGTGATCCGGTACCGAATTTTTGTCTTTGGCTCTGTTCATGGAGAAGATGACATCGTTAGCGCCTACGCGCTCGCCGGAATCTTCAGCCTTTTTGTTTGTGATTTTGGCAAAGTTAATGTCGTCTCTAAGAATGAAGTAATACTCCGAGTTGCCTTCGCCAATGGCATGGTTATAAGACAGCGAGCCTTCGGATGTGATCTTGTCATCATCGGTCAGGTTGATCAGACGTACGTTCATGTTGGTGTTGATGATGTTGATGGAACCGTCATTACCCTTGATTGGATCAAGAGAAGTCAGTTCGGAGATCGATTGGGACAGAATCAGCGGCTGCGAAGCACGCTTGGATTGGTCTTTGAAATCAACGGCTTCCCAAGGAAGGGAACGGGATTTCGAGAGACGGACGGAATTTTCGTCCAGGACGTCCTTGTTGAACGCTTGGCTCTTCAAGGAGATGTACAATGGTGCGATATAAGCTTTGTCTGTTACAAGACGTTGTTCCAGCTGTTTGTAAGTCTCAACAGCGTCTTCAGGCGTTTGCGTTGCTGCTTGGTCGATCAGCTTGTCCACTTCTTCGTCGGACAGGATGCTGTAGTCGCCGCCGGTTTTGAACAGGGAACGTACGGCATAGTCAGGGTTACCCGTGACGGTAGTCCAGCTGGACAGCGCGATGTCGTAGTTGCCGGCATCCTGCTGTGCCTTGAAGCTGCCGTA
Source organism: Paenibacillus sp. FSL W7-1332 (assembly GCF_037969785.1). Lineage (NCBI taxonomy): Bacteria > Bacillati > Bacillota > Bacilli > Caryophanales > Paenibacillaceae > Paenibacillus > Paenibacillus sp. FSL W7-1332. The sequence goes on from NZ_CP150209.1 coordinate 1,607,330, forward strand.
GTCCGCCTGCAGATTCAGCTTCACGTTGAAGCCGTTCTTCGTGAGCTGGTCGCGAATGATGTTGACATCGGATTCGTTCGAGCTCATGCCAAGCAGTTCAATATTAACAGCGGATGTGTCTGTAGCTGTATCCGATGGTTCTTGCTGATTTTGCTGTGCATCATCTTTGGTTGTTACGTTGCATCCGGCCAGTACAATAACTAGCGAGAGAAACAGTAACAGCAAGGAACTCTTTTTCATTGGTGATACCCTCCTGAGTTGTATATATATGAAATATTTTTTGAAACCGATAGTTAGTGTGCCGAGGGCACGAAAAGTTTTAATCCAGTTTAGGATCCAGGGCATCCCGCAGTCCGTCGCCAAGGAAGTTGAAGGACAGGACAAGCCCAATGATGGCTAGACCCGGATAAATGGCCAAGTAGGAATGCGTCTCAAGATACGTGCTTCCGATCTTCAGGATATTCCCCCATTCCGGGATGTGCGGCTCAACGCCGAGACCCAGATAACTCAAGCTGCTCGTCGAGATGACGGCTGCACCAATGGTTAGCGTAGATTTGACAATCATGGGTGCAAGCGAGTTAGGAACGATATGCTTGAATATAATCGAAAAATTGCTGGAGCCGAAAGCTCTGGCCGCATCGACATATTCAAAGGTGGAGACCAGGAGCACGTTCGCCCTCATGGTTCTCGCATAAGTCGGAATTGCGCCTACGCTGAGCGCCAGGATGAGGTTGACGGTGTTGGCTCCGAATGCAGCAATGATCGCAATGGCGAGCAGGATGCCCGGAATGGCGTACAGCACGTCCAGCAAACGCATGATGATGTTATCGGTATGGCGGCCATAGTAGCCGGAGATGGCACCGAGAACACCGCCGATGACAACCGGGATCGCTGTAGAGGCAAATCCGACGATCAGCGAGATTCGGGCACCGAATACGATTCGGGAGAACAAATCCCGGCCGAAGTTGTCCGTACCGAATGGGTACACAAGGCTTGGCGGCTGCAGGATGGCACTGTAATTGTTATCGATCGCGATGCTGTAATCAAAGGTAAACAGACTGCTTACCGACAGACAGAATAGGAAGATCACAAAGAACAGTCCGGACATGGCCGCCTGGTTGGCAGTAAGCTTCACCCACACGTCGCCCCAGCGGGTCATCGCCGGATTGCCGTTCTTGCGTATTTTCGCAAGCAGGTTGATGCCGAGCACCAAGGCAAAAATATTACCCGTCACCGCAGTCAGAATGAGCGGAAAGGCAAGCCAGGCCATCCGGGGAGGTGCAGAATTCGTTGTAACATATCGGGCAACGAGTATAAGCGCGATCAGCTGAATGACTGCAATAATCAGAAGCAAGGCCATCGCTGGCAGGAATGTATTCGAGACGTAAGGCTTGAACAGATTCAGTGCCGAGACCGCAATGACAAACAGCTGGGTTAACAGCATGTAGACGGCAATTGTATATTCAGGAGGCTTCTGTTTTTTTATCAGATTGAAACCGAACGTGACGGTAAACAGATTTCCTGTGACAATGCTCAGCAGCTGAATGTATCCCATGATCCTTGTCGAGCGCCGGATTTCTCCCTGGCTATGAAGATCTCTGCGGATCAACAGCGTAATGATGATCTGAATGATGGTGAACAATGCATATGCCGCAAAGGCGGCGAACACCCACGGTTTGATGGTTCCCCCAGTGAAATCAAAGCTGTTCAGAAGCAGGATCACCGTTAAGGTCAAAGAAATAACCCATGTGAAGCTGGCTTGACTGTACTCGTGTGAGGATTTCAGCTGGTGTTTGGTTTCTTGTTTAGAAAGAAGCTTCTTGATCATGAGTACACCTGCTTTAGTATTGTTTCATCTTGGACCTGATCCGTGGATCGAAGAACGCGTACAAGATATCAATGATGACGTTCACCAGCGATATGGTAATGGCGGTGTAAACGACGCCGCCCATAATGGCCGGGATGTCAGGGATGAATTGTTTATCGACGATGTAGCTGCCGATTCCGCTGATGTTGAATACCTTCTCCGTAACGGCAGAGCCGCCGAGCATTCCGCCGAACTGAAGTCCGATGACCGTAATGATCGGAATGATGGCGTTGCGGACAGCATGCTTCATCAGAATGGTGCCCTTGCTGAGCCCCTTCGCTCTGGCCGTGATCATGTAATCTTCATTTATAACCTCCAGCGTAGAGGAGCGCGTCATTCTCGCTACCGAAGCGGTAAGTCCGGTACCGAGCACGATCACCGGCATGATCATGGACAACCAGTTCTCAGGGTTAAAGGTGGCGGGGAGCCACTGCAGCTTGATCGAGAAATTCAGGATGAAGATCAGTCCCTGCCAGAAGTTTGGAATGGACAGCCCGATCAGCGCGATAAACATAAACGTATAATCAAAAAACGAATTCGGTCTCGTAGCCGAGATAATCCCGATCGGCAATGCGATCACAATCGCGATAATCAGGGAAATGACAGTAAGCGTCAGCGTAATCGGGAACTTTCTGGCGATGCTTGAAGTAATCTCTTCATTGCCCGAGAAGGATTTGCCGAGATCGAAGTAGGCGATTCCTTTAATGTTGTTCCACAGCTGGGTGAGATAGCCCTGATCCAGTCCGTGCATTTTGTTAAAAGCCGCGATCTGTTCCGGCGTTGCCGTCTCGCCCAGAATGTTGGCCGCCGGGTTGAACGGCGACAAGTGGAGAATCGTAAAGACGAGCACCGCTACCCCGAAGATAACGAAGATCGTCATCACGAGTCTCTCCAGAATATATTTCAGGTAAGGATTGCTGTACAAAAAAATAAGGATGTACATCAGCAAGCCCGGAATAAGTGATATAATGAAGAACAACGGATTCTCGATGAGAGAACCAAACGTATCGGCCATGGTCAACCGTTTCCGGTTGCTCAGTTTCAGTTCCTTGACAGTCCGTTCCTTAAGGACTTCCCGGAATCTTGCTTCTACGATTTTGTCGACTTCCTGCCGAAGCTGCCCCTCATTGACTTTTTGCTTGAAGAAGTCGTGCTTGCGCTTCTGCTGCTCCATAATCTCGGAGCGAAGGGCCTCCAGATCTCCGGCAGCCAGCATCTCGCTGCGTATGCGGTTCTCAGCCGCCGCGTAGTCGTCCTTCTTTCTCTGAACCAAATAAAATAGGAAGACCACGAGATTCACGGGCGCTCCCAATAATAATAGTAAGTATCTATAAGAAGGATTCAGAAGGATCTTACTGTATGTGCTGCTTATCGAACCTATGAGTCTGTTTGGTCTTGCTGCTTCTGTCCCCCCCATAAGCTGCCTTTCCTCCTTGTTTCAAATTGCATTATTCCGAGTGATATAGTATATTTTATTTTAGCCTATTTTAAAAGTCAATAGATTATAAGAGTTGTAGATGATATTACTTTAATGACATAAACGCATAATGGCAGGTGAGCAGAGTTGGAACCGATATTGCAGGTTAGAAATTTGAGTGTAGCCTTTCAATCCCGTGATTCAGAATTTCACGCGGTGCGTGGGGTCAGCTTTGAAGTGAAGAAAGGGGAAACGCTCGGAATCGTTGGGGAATCGGGAAGCGGCAAAAGCGTCACCGCACGCTCGATCATGCGGCTGCTGCCTTCCCCGCCTTCTTATATGAAGGATGGGGAGATTCTGTTCCTTGGCCAGAACCTGGCGGAGAAAACCGAGAAAGAGATGGAGAGCATCCGCGGTCGCGATATCGGGATGATTTTTCAGGATCCGATGACCTCGCTTAATCCGACGATCCGAATCGGGGAACAAATATCAGAGAGCCTGGTCAAACACCAGAAGCTGTCCAAGCAGGAAGCGAAGCAGCAGGCGCTTGAGATGCTGAAGCTGGTCGGCATCCCGAACAGCGAAGCGCGTTATAATCAATATCCGCACGAGTTCTCGGGCGGCATGCGGCAGCGGGTGATGATCGCCATCGCCCTGGCGTGCAGACCTGCGCTGCTGATCGCGGACGAGCCGACGACGGCGCTTGACGTAACCATTCAGGCCCAGATCCTCAATCTGATGAAAAATATGCAGGAGCGCTTCGGTTCTTCCATTATATTGATCACGCATGACCTCGGCGTTGTTGCGGGCATGTGCGACCGTGTGGCGGTAATGAAGGACGGCGTGATTGTCGAGACGGGAACGACGGAGGAAATTTTCGAGAACCCTCAGCATCCCTACACCTTGAAGTTGTTAAACGCGCTTCCGCGCCTGGACGAGAAGAAGAAAGCGAAGCCCGCGCCGATCATTGTGCCAAGCACCGATTACAAGGGACCTCTGTTAGAGGTTAAATCCTTGAAGCAGTATTTTGATATGGGCAAAGGTAATGTGCTTAAAGCGGTGAATGATATCAGCTTTCACATTCAGGCTGGGGAAACGCTCGGGGTTGTCGGGGAATCCGGCAGCGGAAAATCGACGACGGGACGAGCCATCCTTCGCCTTCACCAGCCAACAGGCGGAGAAGTGCTGTATCAAGGAATGTCCGTAAATCGACTTTCTCCTTCGGAAATGAAGGCCATGCGGCGCCATATGCAGATGATTTTCCAGGATCCGTATGCCTCGCTCAACCCGAGATTGAAGGTGGTGGACATTATCGGCGAAGCGCTGGATGTCCACAAATTGACCAGCAGTAAGCAGGAGCGGAAGAAACGGGTCGAGGAGCTGCTGGATATGGTCGGATTGGATCCGGCCTATGCCACGCGCTACCCGCATGAATTCTCCGGAGGCCAGCGCCAGCGAATCGGGATTGCCCGGGCGCTTGCGGTGGAGCCGAAATTCATCGTGTGCGATGAGCCGCTCTCCGCGCTCGACGTGTCGATCCAATCGCAGATCGTGAAGCTGCTGGAGGAACTGCAGCATCGTCTAGGCTTGACCTATCTGTTTATTGCGCACGACCTGTCGATGGTGAAGCATATCAGTGACCGCGTTGCCGTTATGTATATGGGCAAAATCGTGGAGCTGGCTGAAAGCGAAGAGCTGTACTCCAATCCGCAGCATGATTATACGAAGTCCTTGCTCGCGGCGATTCCGGTACCCGATCCGAAGATCGAATCCAAGAAGAAACGGGTACTGCTGGAAGAGCGCACCGGTGAGGACAAATATAACCTCGAGCATTCGGAGCTTGTGGAAGTATCGGAAGGCCATTGGGTGGCTATGCCAACCGGAGCTTAATCGAACTATAACAGAACCTGTCCCGATTTTGGGGCAGGTTTTTATATGAGTAAATAAGAATAAACTTCAGATGCTTATTAGCATCCTCATCTCACAAGAAAAGCTTCCGCTTAAAGCGGACTGTCTCCTGAGAAGATGCGTAGATACACGTTGTTCTCTTCCAATGAGTCATGCCAAAAAATTCGCTCATAAATCGACGATTTGCATGGTACATAAAAAGGAATTGAGCCCTGCATGGCAAATATTTAATGCTAGGAAGCGTTCTCACGAGAAATGAGCCTACGGATTTCCAATTGTACGTACATTAGCAACATACCGATGAGGAGGAAGTGGAATGAATCGTTTGCAGCAAGGGGATGTCGTATTATTTCAAGGAGACAGCATTACGGATTGCGGTCGCGACCGGAACTTTTCCGGCAGCTTGGGGAACGGATACCCGCTATTGATTGACTCGTTGTTCGGCATGAAATTTCCTGAGTTAAACGTAACCTTTTTGAATAGAGGGATCAGCGGAAACCGAGTCGTCGACTTGAATGCTAGATGGCAGGAGGATTGCCTGGACCTGAAACCGGACTGGGTATCCATCTATATCGGAATCAATGACACTTGGCGCCGGTATGATAGCGGGGACCCGACAAGCACCGAGGATTACAAAGCCGGTTACCGTAAATTGATCGAACGCACCAAAGGGGCGCTTGACGCCAAGCTGATTCTGGTTGAGCCGTTCGTGCTGCCGCATCCGGAGGATCGCAAAGTTTGGCGCGAGGATCTGGATCCGAAAATCACGGCCGTTCGCGAATTAGCAGTGGAATACGGGGCGCTGCTTGTGCCGCTGGACGGATTGTTTGCTGCGGCGTCGGCGCGCCGCGAAGCTGCCTACTGGGCGCCGGACGGCGTGCATCCGTCACCGGCCGGACATGGGCTGATCGCGAAGGCTTGGCTTGAAACGATGGGCGTTCGTTTGGATTAATTCATTTGTCAGCGAAAAGCGGAATGCAAATGCTGCAGGATAAGCTTGGGTGAGCTGATCGATTAGGATGGGTAAAGAGCTCGGGGGGTGAATCACTGCCTTCCCGAGCTCTTTTTTTCTGATAGGATTTGCACGGGATATGAAATATGAGCGAGCCGCTACCGATACATATCAAATGGGGCTGGCGTTTGGAATGAAAGCGTCCCGAAGGCAGAACGAGAGTTAGAAATAACTTTCATTTTTTTTGCCATTGTGGTGTAATGCATTAAAGCGAGAAAATAAGGGTTGACGCCTCTAATTAAATCCTATAGGATTACTTGTATTAATTAGTATAGTCCTTTTAACGGAAAACAGGGGGAGAGAGAACATGAAAGGCAGTAAACACGTAAGGAAATTAACCGCGCTGGTGCTAGCGTTTATGATTGTCTTAACCGGCTGTGCTGAATCGGGCAGCGGCGGCGGTAGTGGAGCAGGCAATCTGGCGGACAAGGTCGAGAACCTGCCGGCAGGCATTGCCGAGAAGGATCCGGTGAAATTGATGGTCGTCCGGAAAATCGGGGGCGATGATCATACGGCGCAATTTTTGGCAGGCGCGAAGCAGGAAGGCGAGGCTCTCGGATTTAAGGTAGATACCTTCTCGGCGAACGGGGATTCCGCTAAATTCCACGATGCGATCGCCCAAGCCATTGACAGCGATTACGATGGATTTATCATTTCGCACGGAGATGATCCCGCATCCGTTCAAGACGTGAAGAAGATTACGGATAAAGGAATTCCTGTCGTTACCTTTGACTCCTTGCCGGAGATCGGCGACATTGCAGGGGTAACCCAGACGTCGCAGGATGATGAGCAGCTGGCGAAGCTGGCACTGGACAAGCTGGTCGAAGAGCAAGGGCCGGAAGCCAACATCGTCTACCTCTGGGTGGACGGATTCCCGCCGATGGTACGACGTAATGCCGTATACCAGGAAACGCTGAAGAACAATCCGGGCATCAAGGAAGTGGAGCGTTTCGGCGTGGCGAGCGACCAGACTTCGCTGGAAACGCAAAATGCGGTATCCGCCATCCTGACGAAGTATCCGAAGGGCGAAATCGATGCGATCTTCGCAACCTGGGATGCGTTCGCCATCGGCGCAGCCAGAGCGCTGGAGGAAGCGGGACGCACCGAGGTCAAGATTTACGGCATCGACGTATCCAACGCGGACCTGGAGCTGATCCAGAAGCCGGACAGCCCTTGGGTGGCCACCGCAGCCGTAGATCCGAAAACGATCGGCGCGATCAACGTCCGTTTGCTTGCTAAAAAGATTGCCGGCGAGGAAACGCCTGCCACGGTCAATCTGGAGCCTGTATTGATCGAGCGCTCCAGCCTTGAGGGTGCAGCCGAAGCAGTCAACATGGTCAACCTGGCGGATATTATCCCTAGCTGGGGGACGAGCACCGAATTCGAAGAGGACTGGATGAAGGCGTTGAAAGAAGCAAGCGGCAAATAAACAGCATTATTCATACAGGCGCTCTTGTCGGTCATCGATAAGGGCGCCCTATCCTATTTGAAGGGAAGAATACACTTGCGAAGCGTTATGGAGCCAACAACTGCCACATCGACCGACGTGTCGGATTCGGCACCCTTACTTCAAATGAAGCATATCTCAATCTCTTTTCCAGGCGTTAAGGCGTTAATCGATGTTGATTTTCAGGCGGTCGCAGGAACAGCACATGCATTAATTGGCGCGAATGGCGCAGGGAAATCTACATTAATGAAGATTCTATCGGGTGCTTACAACCATTATGAGGGCGAGATCTGGATCGATGGGAGCAAGGCAGACATCCGTTCCCCGAAGGAAGCGAAGGATCTGGGCATTCAGATCGTCTATCAAGAGGTGGATACGGCGCTCATTCCGAACCTGACGGTCGGAGAGAACATTATGCTCGACCGGACGGTTCACGATATGGGCAAGCGGCACCTGATCCGCTGGAAGGAGCTCCATCAGGAAGCTGAGTCGATTCTTGCACGGATGAACATCCGGGTTCCCGGCAAGAAGCTGATCTCGGAGCTGACGCTGGCGGAGAAGCAGATGGTGCTGATCGCAAGAGCCGTCTCCAAGCAGTGCCGGATTCTGGTTCTGGACGAGCCGACCGCGCCGCTCAGCCACAGCGAGACAGATCAGCTGTTCAAGCTGGTGCGCAAGCTGAAGCAGGAGGGGGTCGGCATTATTTTCATCTCGCACCGCCTGCAGGAGCTGTATGAAATCTGCGATGATATTACAATCATGCGGGATGGTCAGCTGGTGAAGAGTGACCGCATTGCGAATATCGACCAGCCCAAAGTGGTGGAGTACATGCTGGGCTCCAGGATGGAGCAGCAGTTTCCCCATAGCCAGCGAGAGATCGGCTCCGTCTGCTTCGAGGTGAAGAACATGTTCGACCCAGGCAAAATCAACAGTGTTGACCTGCACATACGCAAGGGAGAAATCGTCGGCTTGGCCGGGCTGGTCGGGGCCGGGAAAACGGAGCTGTGCCGGGCGATATTCGGAGCATCCGACACATCAACCGGCGAGATCACGCTGAACGGGAATAAGCTCCGCATCCGCTCGCCGCACGATGCCGTCTCGCATGGCATCGCGCTGGTCCCCGAGGAACGCCGACGCGAAGGCGTCTTCGTGGAAGAGCGGGTGTCCGTCAATTTAACGGCTGCGGTGCTGTCCCGTTTTTCCAGATGGGGATCCTGGCTTAACTTCAGCAAGGAAAAGCGGGCGGCGAGGGAGATTATCGAGTCGCTCGGAATTAAGACCCCGAACGAGCGGGCCCGAGTGAGAAACCTGTCCGGGGGCAACCAGCAGAAGGTGGCAATCGGCAAATGGCTGCTGGTCGACGCCGATGTGTATATTTTTGATGAGCCGACCAAAGGGGTTGACGTTGGCGCGAAGCGGGACATTTTTCATCTGGTGGCCGAGCTGGCCAAGCGGGGGAAGTGCGTGCTGTACGCCTCCAGCGAGCTGTCCGAAATTGTTGGCATCACGGATCGGGTGTATGTGATGTATGACGGCGGCATCACGAAGGAGCTGACGACGCAGTCATCCAACGAAGAGGAACTATTGCTTTACTGCACAGGAGGCGGATTAACATGAATACAGCAAGACCAATTAAGGAGAAGCCGGCGGCTAGTTTCGCTTTTGATTTTCTATATAAATACGGCACGTTGATCACGGTATTTGCACTTATTCTCGTATTTGGGACCGTTGCCGACAACTTTTTGAATACAAGCAACATTATTAACATACTCCGTTCGATCTCGATCGTGACGATTATTGCCGTGGGACTGACCGTATCGCTGGCTGTGGGCGGCTTTGACCTGTCTGTTGGCTCAACGGCTTCCTTGGCGAACGCTCTGGTTATTTCCATGTTCGTCTGGCACGGGCAAAATATCGGCATCGGCATCGGCCTCACGCTGCTGTTCTGTCTAGCCGTCGGGCTGATCAACGCGTTTCTGGTCATCAATTTCAAGATCGACGACATGCTGATGACCCTGGCGACGATGTTTATCTTCCAGGGCATTGCCTTGACATATACCCGCGGCGCTACCATTTCCCAGAATATGATCCTGCCGAGCGGAGATTTTGCCACGGGTAAAATTCCGGCGGTGTTTGAGAAGATCGGGCAGGTGCCATGGATCATTATCATCATGGTGCTCGTGGTCCTCGTGGTCCATCTGTTCCTGACCTATACCAAACACGGACGGTATATGTACATGATCGGAGGCAACCGAGAAGCGGCAGCATTATCCGGGATTCCGGTGAGCAAATACCGTTTGATTGCATACCTGGTCTCCGCATTGTTTGCCGCCATCGGCGGGATTATCCTCGGGGCTCGCGTCATGACGGCCGAGGTGGGCTCCGGCGGACCTTATCTGATGGATGCCGTCGCTGCGACCTTCATCGGATACTCCGTATTCGGAGCCGGCAAGCCGAACGCGCTCGGGACCTTTGTCGGCGCCGTGTTGATCGGCATATTGCAAAACGGTCTGATCATGCTGTCCGTGCCGTATTATGCGATGGATATCGTGAAGGGCTCGGTGCTGGCGTTGGCGCTTGCCTTAACTTACTATAAGAAGAGACATTGATGGCTAAGCGGCACGTATTTTGACCAACTTGTTCCATTCATCCTTATCAAGACCATCCCTCCAGTGATTCTGCCCTGGAGTGGGTGGTCTTTTTTCATGGCCGGCTGCATTCTTGGCAGGTTATCCATGATTTGGTTAGGTAGTTGACGGACTCAACTTGTATTGACTATCCTTGTAGAAGACTGATTTAATTGTACATACATTTGTCTCTTACAGAGAGAAAGGGGACTCATCATGAAAAAAACAACCTTCATACAACCGGATCCCAAGGCTTGGCTGGACATGTTTCACTTTGAAATTCCGATAAAGATAAGGTACTGCGAAACGGATATGCTTGGTCATGTCAATAACGTCAGCTATTTCATGTATTTTGAGCAGGGACGCATTGAGTATTTCGAGAACTTGGGATTGACCGAGGACCTGTTCAGCAAACAAAAGGTGTCGGTGGTTGCGGATCTGGAATGCCAGTATCTTGCTCAATTGTATCTGAAGGACCCGCTTAAGCTTCATGTCCGAGTGGCTGAGATCGGACGCTCCTCCATGGACGTCCAGTATGCGATCGTGGTGGACGGCACCTTAAAAGCGGCCGGTCGCGGAACCATTGTGCTCATCGATACCGCGACAGGCAAGAGCACGCCGATTCCGGATTCGGCACGCGAGCGGATTTCGACTTTTGAAGGATGGATGTAACGCAAAGTGAAAGATCACTTACTATCAGATGAGAAGGGAAGGGATTAGGGATGAACATCCGTTTTGCCGTTATCGGCACAAACTGGATTACCGAGCGGTTTCTCCAAGCTGCTCTGGAGACGGAAGAATTTATACTTGCTGCCGTATACTCCCGTACGGAAGAGAAGGGCAGGGTTTTCGCGGCGAAGTACGCGGATCCCAAAGTGTATACGGATCTTGTGACGATGCTGCAGGATGACGAGGTTGACGCAGTGTACATTGCGAGTCCGAATTCCTATCACGTAGATCAGGCGATATTATGCATGAACTACGGGAAGCATGTTCTGTGCGAGAAGCCGATGGCTTCTAACGCAGCCGAAGTGTCCGCCATGATAGAAGCAGCGAAGAATAACAACGTTCTGCTCATGGAAGCCCTGAAGTCGACGTTGATGCCGAATTTCAAGACCGTTAGGGACAACCTGTACAAGCTGGGTCCGATTCGGCGTTATTTTGCAAGCTATTGCCAATATTCTTCCCGTTACGATGCTTTCAAGCAGGGGACGGTGCTCAATGCGTTTAACCCCGAATATTCCAACGGCTCTCTTATGGATCTGGGGATTTATTGCCTGTATCCGATGGTCACCCTGTTCGGCAAACCGGACTCCGTCAAAGCTTCCGGCTATATGCTATCTTCCGGGGTTGATGGCGAGGGCAGCCTGCTGTTGTCCTATCCCGAGATGGATGCCGTGATCATGCACTCCAAGATCAGCGATTCCTATGCCCCTGCCGAAATCCAGGGCGAGAACGGCACGATGATTATCGACAAGATCAATCAGCCTTATGATGTGAAGATTCATTACAGAGACGGCACCATTGAGAACGTGACCCAGCTGCAGACCCATGAATCGATGTATTATGAAGCCCGGGAATTTATCGATTTAATCCAATGCGGCGAACGGGAAAGTGCAATCAATACCCATGCCAACTCCCTCATTACGGCCGAAATCATGCAGGAGGCCAGACGCCAGGTAGGACTGCGGTTTCCGGCCGATTCCCGGACCGATATATGATATTTGTCATACTCCCGAAATGACGTTTATGACTACGACGTGCGTGACATTCTATCTATAATTAGATTAGACAAGTGCGTGATGCATGTATAACGTCCTTGCGCCATTTCGAGGAGGAAGACAACTATGGCTAAACCCGATAACAAACTATCCAGCTTGAAAAAGAACGTTGCCCCTTATGAAGAAATTGACACAAAGGCGAGTATAGGTCAGCTTTTCAATACACTGGTTCCCTTGATATTGCTGTGGTATGCAGCCTATTTAAGTTTATCCGTATCATACTGGCTGACCATGCCCATAGCGATTATTGCATCGGGATTTGTTGTTCGGACGTTTATCATATTCCATGACTGTTGTCACGGATCTTTCTTTAAAAGCCGCCGGGCGAACAAAATTCTCGGTACGATTACAGGCGTTATTACATTGTGCCCTTACGAGCAATGGAAGAACACGCACGCGATTCATCACGCGACGAGCAGCAATCTCGATAAGCGGGGAATCGGCGATATGTGGGTATTGACCGTTGAAGAGTATGGAGCGGCTTCTTTTTGGCAGCGTTTATACTACCGGGTATACCGTAATCCGATCGTGATGTTCGGACTGGGTCCCATCGCCATATTTCTGGTATCCTACCGTTTTAACCGTAAAGGTGCGAGACGCAAGGAGAAAATCAGTAACTATATAACAAATATTTCGATTGTTGCACTGTATGCACTGCTGTGCTGGGCGATCGGATGGCAGGCCTTCCTGCTCGTTCAAGCTCCTATCTTCATGGTGTCGGGAATGCTTGGCATTTGGCTGTTCTATGTACAGCATCAATTCGAAGAAACGTACTACGAGCATGATGAAGAGTGGAGTTATATCAATGCAGCCGTAGAAGGCAGCTCTTATTACAAACTTCCGAAGGTTCTGCAATGGATCACGGGTAACATCGGCTTCCATCACGTTCACCATCTGAGCCCGAAGGTTCCTAATTACAACCTGGAGAAGGCGCATGAAGCTGCTCCTCCGCTGCAAAAGGCAACAACGATTACACTCAAAACCAGTTTGAAATCTATTCGTTTCCGTCTGTGGGATGAAGAGAAAAAGGTGTTTGTCACGTTTAAGGAAGCAAAGAAGTCGCTTCGAAAACCGAAGGAATCGGTATTGGCAAAAGCCGAGAAGAGCTTGGCGAGCAGCAGACCCAGAGTTCAGGGCGAGTAATTCCTTGCGGTTATGAGGTTATAATAGGAATAAATAAGAATAACGGGTGCGTTATACAGAAATGAGGACAAAGCTAGAACCGACAGAAGGTGGGACTCCATGCAGAAATGGTATCAGATATTTCATAAAAGTACGGGGCTGAGCCCTTATGTATGGGTCGTCTTCTATATCCTTCCGTTCTATTTCATCTTCCGGTCGACTTCTACCTATCAGGTCGTATTCGGTACTCTGATGATCCTGATGTTCTTTGCTTTCTACGTGCTTTCATTTCTGGCCAAAGGCTGGCTCGTCTACTTCTGGACGAGTCTGCAAATTCTGATATCGATTACGATGTCATTGGTATTCGGGTATATCTATTTCTCGTTGTTCCTCGCATTTTTTATCGGGAACATCAAGAATAAGGCCGGGTTTATCACGCTGTATTCGATCCATCTGGTCACGACCATCATTACGGTCAATTATGGATTGTTAACGCGGAATCCGTTCTTTATCACACAGCTGCCATTTGTGCTTGTCAGCGTAGTCGGGGTGATTCTGCTGCCCGTGACGAACTATAACCGGAATAAGAATGATCAGCTGCAGGGTCAGCTGGAGGATGCCAACAAACGGATTTCGGAACTGGTGAAGCTGGAGGAACGTCAGCGGATTGCCCGCGATTTGCATGATACGCTCGGACAGAAGCTGTCTCTCATTGGTCTAAAAAGCGATTTGGCCGGTAAATTGATGACGCAGGATACGGAGAGAGCCCAGGCCGAGATCAACGATGTACGCCAGACGGCCAGAACGGCGCTCAAGGAAGTGCGCGAGATGGTGACACGGATGCGGGGGACCCGGCTTACGGATGAAATTTTCCGCATTCAGCAAATTCTAAAGGCTGCCCAGATTGAATTAACCTTTGAGGGAACGCTGGAGCCGGAAAATCTGTCGTTAATGAATGAAAATGTGATCAGCATGTGCCTGAAAGAGGCCGTGAATAACATAGTGAAACATAGCAATGCCACGGCTTGCTCCATTGTGATCGAATCCACGGAAACGGATCTGATTGCGAGGGTGAAGGACAATGGAACAGGGTTCGTGACCGATGCGAGAAACCGCGGCAATGGACTGCGGGGAATGAGAGAACGGCTTGAATTCGTAAACGGAAGCATGGAGTTCACTTCCGGCGAGGGGACTACGCTGGTCCTACGTGTACCTAATGTGCTCAGAATGCCGGATAAGGAGGCGGGAATATGATCCGAATTGTCATAGCCGAAGATCAGCGATTGCTGCTTGGAGCCCTGGCCTCACTGCTTGATCTGGAAGAAGATATGCAGGTGGTCGGGACGGCAGGTAATGGGAAGGATGCCGTACAGCTTGTCAAACTTCATAAACCGGATATCTGCATCATGGATATTGAGATGCCAATGATGAACGGACTTGAAGCGGCTGAAGAACTAAAGGGCTCTGGCTGCAAGGTGATGATCTTGACAACCTTCGCCCGGCCGGGGTATTTTGAGCGTGCCGTGAAGGCCGGCGCCAACGCCTACCTCCTGAAGGACAGCCCGAGTGAGGAACTGGCGGCATCCATTCGGAGCATTATGGCCGGCAGACGAATATACGCCTCCGAGCTGGTGGATGAAGCGTATTCCGGCGAAGAGAATCCGCTGACGGAGCGGGAAAAGGAAGTGCTGGGCCTGATTGCGGACGGCAAGAACACGAAGGAAATTGCCAATCAGCTGTTTATTACAACGGGCACCGTCCGGAATTATATTTCCGTTATTCTTGATAAGCTTGGCGTCAGTAACCGGATCGAAGCGATTACGCGTTTTAAAGAAAAAGGTTGGTTTAAATAATCATCCGAAAATAGCCGGAAGCCCCGTGGTTGCAGCCGCCAGGCTTCTTTTTTGTGTGGGTAAAGAGAAAGGGGATCGGCCACAAGGCCGTTTTTTTTCGCGATATATGTATTTTTTTACCTGGTATAGTATTCATTATTATGCATAAATATTCATTCCTATTCGTGAGGTAGAGTATTTGGATATAATTTATATTTTTTGGAAAGCATAAAATCACTAATAAAATTAAGTCTGTCCATTATGGAATGAATATAGCATTTATTGGGTTATCAAGCAAGAATACTGCTGTTACTTTGTAAATGTATGCATTCTTATGTATAATAGAAATGATTGCCAGAAGTCAAATTTGAGGAGGAGGAGGTCTTCTATGGACCATATGATGTTTGAGGTTGGAACTGCTCTGATTCTGGTTGCTATAGCCTCCGTAATTGCTGGAAAGCTCAAGTTCTCGATCATACCGTTCTTGATTGTGCTCGGGATGCTTGTCGGTCCGCATGCACCAACGATAGGGATTCTTGACTTTAAGTTCATCGAGAGCCAGGGGATCATCGATTTTCTGGGACAGATCGGTATTCTATTTCTGCTCTTTTACCTTGGTCTTGAATTTTCCGTTCAAAAATTGATCAAATCCGGAAAAAACATTGTGGTAGGCGGAACCGTATATGTAATATTGAACTTCGTACTGGGTGTGGCTTACGGTTTCGTGATCAATATGCCTCTGTACGAGACGCTGATCATTGCAGGGATGCTGTCGGTTTCCTCCAGCGCCATTGTCGCTAAGGTTCTTGTGGATCTGCGGCGCACAGGGAATGCGGAGACGGAACTCATTCTCGGCATGATTTTGTTCGATGATATTTTTCTTGCCGTGTTCTTATCGATTATGTCGGGACTATTATTAGGCGGGGCTACATCGATAGGGGCAACCATCATCTCGGTTTGCATTTCCATAGGTTACATGCTGTTGTTCTTTGTTATTGCGAGAAAAGGCCCGCCTATACTTAACAAATTGCTGAATATTACGTCCAGCGAGATTTTCATTATCGTAGTATTCTCGTCGATGTTCTTTATTGCCGGGTTTTCGGAGACACTGCACGTAGCCGAAGCGATCGGCGCGCTGTTGTTCGGACTGGCTTTATCGGAGACGGATCATAGCGAACGGATCGAGCAGCTGGTCATTCCATTCCGTGATTTTTTTGGAGCCATCTTCTTCTTCAGCTTCGGTCTCGGCATCGACCCGACCACGCTTGGGAATGCGCTATGGCTTGCTCTTGGCGCCGTGGTATTGACCATTATCGGCAACCTGGTCGCAGGCATGATAGCGGGCCGGAAGGCCGGATTATCGCATAAATCGTCGCTTAACATCGGATTGACCATTATGGCTCGCGGGGAATTCACGATCATCGTTGCGAATCTGGGACTAGCCGGCGGACTGTCGGCTATGCTGAAACCATTCTCGGCCCTCTATGTTCTGATTCTTGCGATTCTTGGTCCTCTTCTAGCCAAGGAGTCAAAACGTATCTACCGCGGAGCGAATAAAATATTCAAATGGAGCGAGCCTGTGGAGAAAGTAAAAAAAAGGAAGGCGTAAAGCTGCTGGGCTGATTTACTTTCTTCCAACTAATCTATATAATCTAGAGATTGAATTAACCCCAGAACGGAGGATTTTCACATGAGTATTATTCGCGAATCTGACCTGCCGGGTATCGGTAAGAAATTCCTTATTCAGGCGAGATCAGGGGATAAGCTGGTGATTGTTATTCATGACGATGGCCGAAGAGAGCTGTACCATTTTGAAGATGACGATCCTGAGGAGACCATCTCCCAGATTACATTAGAGGATGATGAGGCTAGACAAATCGCCGGCATCATCGGCGGCATGACGTATAAACCGAAAGCGCTCGAGACCATCGAGGTGACACTCGAGGATCTGATCATCGAATGGGCACGCATCGAGCCGCATTACAAATGCGTCGGACAATCCATTGCGGGGCTTCAGGTTCGTCAACGTACAGGTGCTAATGTATTAGCGATTGTGAACAAGAAAGAGCAGAAAATCAATCCGGGTCCGGATGACATCCTGACAGCGGGATCGACGCTGGTGCTTGCGGGCGAGCGTAAGCAGATCAAGCAGCTGAAAGAACTGCTGGTTAACGGCTAATATTGCTCCTTCGTGGATGCGAAGATAACCATACCGAAAGCAAGCTCCTCCTTTTGCGGGGGGCTTGCTTTTTTATGTGGAGGGGAACCTATTCATCAAAGGGATGATATCCGAAGCTGTTGTGCATAAGAAAAAGCGCCAAGGTCTCGTCCCTTTGCGCTTTTTCTGTTTAACAGCGGGATGCTGCGGATTATGGATTGCCAGAGGGGCCGGTTATTTCCGGGCCACGATCATAAACCGGGCGGAATTCGTCCGGATTCCCCGATCTGTGCGATGGTCTCTGATAAACTGCTGCAAGATGCGAAAATCCGATTCCTCCTGTCCAAATCCGGGGATAATGGGCGTGTGCTTCAGCAAAAAGATAAGATCCTCTTCACGTTCATAGTATTCATCCGCATCGTATTCGGCATATTGGATATTGCGGAACCCGGCAAGCCGAAGTTCCTCCATATATTGATCCTTTAAGGCACCGTCTTCACGGGAGGATTGCCCTCTGCCAAAGGCTTGAGCCAGATTGGCTTTATCAGATTCGCGAACCTGCTGCGTCAAAAACACGCCATCCTCTTCCAGTACTCTCCCCACCTCTGATGCACGAAAAGGGGAGTGTCTGCAGGAGATCAGATTGAAAAACGCCTCCGGAAATTGAAGCGACTCTGCATCCATCTGCATAAAGCGTACATTGGAAGCTGCAGCCTTCCGTTTATTACTCTGGGCAGTTTCTATCATCGAATGGGAAAGATCGATTCCAACCAGCAATGCCGGCTTTGAGGCGATGGACAACAAGCTCTCTCCTCCACCAGTGCCGATATCAAGCACAACATCGGATGATGTGCACCGCTTGCTTACCTCATCGTAAAAATTCCACTCCACGCCCTCCGAGATACATCTGAGCTGGCTGAAGTCCCAGCCGTTTAAGGCCCCTACGATATCATAAAACTGCTTGTATTCCTGTGAATTCATTTATATTGTTCACCTTCCATTTGAGATAAAATGGGATGCTGAAAACAGATCGTCTCTTATTCGTTCGCAGCCTGCTACTGTGATTCTGGCTAGGCCCGGTCCAGTATGATAGACCGGGCCTAGCTACTTCGAACGGCAAGGATCCTAATCAGCATCCAATTCACCCCAATTCTGAAAGATTATTTTTAAGAGTTAAGAAAGTATAAGCTTCAGAGGCTTACCATCCTTATCTCGCAAGAAAAACTTCCGCTATACGCGGTCTCTCCTCTGAGAAAGTACGTCGATAGATGTTTTTCTTATTGTAAGTCCAAGGATTCTTCATGATCAAGGAGAATTTTATTAGGAGGAAGGACCGTAATCTTAAGCAAATGATAAGAATTTGGAAGTATGGCGTTAAGAACTGTCTACTATACTTGATGAATCTGATCGCAAGAACGAGAATAATCGGATTTTAAGGATGAGAGGGTACTGTCATGAACAAATTAAAATCTTTGTCAAGGGAACGTCTTCCCGAGCTGCAATTGGTACGCGCATTCGCCATCCTCGGCGTGCTGTCCGTTCACTCCACATCGTATGCCGTATCTGCGATGACGGATTCCAACTACTTTTTTATGTACAACTTCATGAACATCTTCATGAAATTCGGAACGCCGACATTTATATTTTTGAGCAGTCTGGTACTCTTCTATAATTACTATGACCGTCCCATAACGAAGAAGCTGATCGGCGGATTTTACAAGAAAAGACTGCTGTATATTATCATTCCGTATACGCTGTTCTCCGTGTTCTACTTCGCGCTGCTGCACTATTTGTATTATCAGGGCAGGCCGTTCGGTGAGACGATGGAGAGCTTTGTGCAAAAGCTGTTGACGGGCAAAGCGTATACGCATCTCTATTTCGTATTTATCAGCATTCAGTTTTATGTGCTGTTTCCGCTCGTATTGTGGCTGTTCAAGAAGGTGCCCCAGCTTGCAAAATGGGCGATACCGATTGGACTGGTGATCCAGTGGACGTTTATACTAATGAATAAGTATTATTGGCAGGTACCGAATAAAGGAAGCTGGGCATTGTCCTACATTGCCTATTTCATGCTGGGTGCTTTTATCGGCATCTATTACCCGAAACTGAAAGCCTGGCTTGTTATTAGCCGCGCGAATGCACGGCCTCATCGCATTACCGCCTGGGTGGTGCTGTGGATCGCATGGGCGGCGGCCGGTCTCGGGCATGTGTACATTTATTACAACAGCCGGCTGCATGGAACCGGGTATAATTCAACGCTGTATGAGCTGCTGTGGAATATGCATACGTACCTGGGGGCGCTCGTTCTGCTCCAGCTTGCGATTCTTTTTTATCGGGCAGGGGTGCGGGGATGGACGCCGGCGCTGGAAAGACTGGGTGCCGTATCCTTCGGGATATATCTCATTCATCCGTTCTTTCTGCTCGTCTACCGGGAGTTTCCGTTAATTACGGGGAATTCCATGCTAACCCACCTGTGGTATGCAGGCGGTTTTGCGGCAGCATTAGGCTGTTCATGGATCGTGGTAGAATTGACGGTTCGATTTATACCAGGCTCATGGGTGATATTCGGTAATATTCCGAAGGCGAAGAAGTCGGTTAAACCAGTCGATTCGCCGTCTGTGCCGCTTTCCGGTTCGTAGTCTGCTTCATGGCAAACCAGGACGTATCCAAAGACGAGGGCATGGCTCTGGCGAAGCGAAGAGACAACCATTACCGCACCACGCAGTCTGACATCCGTGAAGAATGGCGCCGTACGGCGTTGTTCTGGCAGCCGTTGATCAAGGAGGAGCCATGTCTGGAGTTACGATATTAATGGTTGATGATGAAACCGAAATTTTGAAATTGATGGAGATTTACGTCAGGAATGAGGGCTACACGCTGCTCACCGCATCTCACGGCCTGGAAGCGCTGGAGATTCTAAGAACCCATAAAGTGGATTTGATCATACTTGATGTCATGATGCCGCAGATGGATGGCATTGAGGCATGCATGAGAATCCGGGAGGAGAACAACACGCCGATTATCATGCTGTCGGCCAAGAGTCAGGAGATTGACAAGATCGCCGGACTCAGCATCGGCGCGGATGATTACGTGACCAAGCCGTTCAGCCCGCTGGAATTGATCGCAAGAATCAAATCGCAGCTCCGCCGATACAAACAGCTGAACAGTAACTCGGTGAGGGATGAGAACGAAATCCAGATCGATGAGCTGGTTATTAATGTCGCTTCCCACCGGGTGGCGGTGGCAGGCGTTGAGATTAAGCTGACACCCCGCGAATTTGCTCTGCTGCATATGCTGGCCATCAATCGTGGACTCGTCCTTAGCATGGACAAGATTTATACCGAGGTGTGGAACGAACCGTTCATGGAATCGAAAAATACAGTCATGGTACATATACGCAAGCTGCGCGAGAAGATCGAGAAGGATCCGCAGCAGCCGGTATATATTAAGACGGTGTGGGGGATTGGCTATAAAATAGAGTAAACTTAAGCAGAGGTGACGAACTTGAAAATAATGAAGCTTCACAGCATCCGCCTGAAGATGCTGCTTATGCTGCTTGCCAGCATCGGCATCACGGCCGCCCTGCTTATCATACTCTATGCATTAAGCACGCTGATACTCTCTATTCCGGCCATCAAGCCGCCGCTCGTCTGGATCATTAACAACATTGGCTCGGATCCGGTTATGCTGGTTGCGGGCATTATTCTTTTTTTGGTCAGCTATTATGTGAGCACAAAGTGGTTTGTCCTTGATCTGCAGAAAATTCAGACTGGCCTTCAGGACATTACGGCGGGGCGATTCGATTCCAGAATCGAGCTCAAATCCCTAGACGAATTAGGTGTCGTCGCTTCCAGCATAAACCGTATGACCGATCAGCTGAACGTTTATCTGGAAGAAATCAGGAATGGGCTTCGCGAGATTGCCAAGGGGAATTTCGACACCGACATTCCGGTTCAGTCAGGCAGCCAGCTGGGTGAGGTGGCCGAGAGCATCAACCAGATGAGCAGGCAGCTTCACCAATCCATTCTGGAGGAGCGTAACGCGGAAAAAACAAAGAATGATCTGATTACGGGAGTCTCCCATGACTTGCGGACGCCGCTTACATCGATACTGGGATTTCTGGAGGTTATCGAGGAAGACCGGTACCAAGATGAAGTGGAGCTGCGTTATTACGTGAACATCGCATATGAGAAAGCGCAAAGTCTGAAGAAGCTGATTGATGATTTATTCGAATACACCCGGATTAATAACGGGCTTCCGCTGGATATCCGGGAGATCGATATGGCTCAGTTCATGAGACAGCTAATCGAGGAATTCGTTCCTGCCCTGGAGAAAGCCGGGCTGGAATGTAAGCTTGCTGCAGAGGAAGGGCTCGTAGTTCTTGCAGACGGCGCCCAACTCGTCCGGGCTTATGAGAATTTGATCTCCAATGCGATCCGTTACGGGGAGTCGGGCAAAAGGATCGACATTGCCGTCCGCAGCGATGGCAATCGGGTGAGCATCAGCTTCACCAACTATGGCGATCCGATTCCCGAGCGGGATTTGCCGTTCATTTTTGACCGCTTCTACCGTGTAGAAGCATCTCGTTCGAAGCAGACCGGTGGCACCGGCTTGGGATTGGCCATTACGAAGAGCATAGTGGAAGTTCAGGGCGGCGAAATCCGGGTACGGAGCGATCGGCAGCGAACGACCTTTGAAACGAGGTTTCCTACAGTCGTATAGTGTTATCTTGAATGAGCGAGCCTTGACAGAGGGCCTGCAAAACGAATGCAATTTCTGTAAAACAGAACCCAGTACCTCGGGCGGTACTGGGTTTGTTGCTATACTGGAAAAAGGAAAAAGGAAGAGAAGTCGTTTGATTCACAGGCAGACAATTAACCATGTTCGTCGTAAACCTGAAATGGATGGTCGATAGAATAAAGCGTCCCATCCTTATATTCGCTCTGAACCGGGAAAGGGTTCAAAAGAAATTCAGTCTGTCTCATACGTATCATTGTTCTCTCGAATCACTTCCATAAACTCCAGGACAATTGTTGATATGGCATCCTCTTGAGGCATATAGATATATTGACTGATTCTCATGATATCGTCTTTGTATAAATCAATGAGTTGCAGAATGGCTTAATCTTCATTCTGCTTTGCAGCTTGCAGCAAAATCATGAATTCGCGATCTGAGATAACTTTTGGATCATTTTTCTTTTCCATCGGTTCACCGCCTGTTGAGAGATATGGAGCTGCTTGGCTACTTCCGCTTCAGTGAGGTCTTCTAAGAAGAGTTTATATATAATGGTTCTTCCTTGAGGGGGTAATGAATCCAGTAATTGACCAATCCAAATGCGGTCATCGGATCTAGCATGAAATGACCCCGTCTGCACGGTACTAAAATCAGGGTATAGCGTTTCTCGTTTTCTAAGTTTTTTAGCCTGATATTGTATTCTCCAACCAATTCGATAAATTTCAGTTTTATAGCGCTCGTATGCTGTTATATGCTTTTTCATAAAGCATCCCTCCTATGCCTGTCTATCATCGTAATCATTATTTAGGGGAGAAAGAGAAAGTTAACGAACTACAAAACAGGAACATTTGTTCTCATTTCATTGTACCATTTTTTACATCCATTGTGAAATGGTAATCTACTCTATAAGTTGAATTATTGAATTCACTGTAGAGATCCACTCACAAAAAGGACAATAGAAAAAGGACAGCTCGGTCTTTATCGGAGCTGTCCTTTTTCATTCTCATATTATTGGAGTGTGACCTTAGGATTGAGCGTGATCTCAAAGGCGCGCCACCAGATGAAATCAGGATTGTCATAAACCAGCGAAGCACTGTCGTATTCTGACAATGTCCACGAAGACCCCTTTATTTGTTTGACATTGCATGTCGGAGTGGGGGCACCGATCAGGAAAGCGTTCCTTCCGGCCAGCGTTGTTTTGTGGATCTGCATTTGATCTCGAAGAATCGTGAACACTTGCTGGTAAGCTGATTCTGTGTTAAAGAGACGCATGTTTTGATCAGCGAACGAGGCTTGAAGATTATCGTAACGAATATTGCTTGGAGTTCTGGAATAGCTTCGGACATCGACTACAGCAAGCCTCTTATAATAATAATCCTTCAAAAATCGTTTGAAGAGTAACGACCCATGAGCGTTCACGGCCATGTTCAATTCGGAGGCAGAGGACTCTGATACCAAAAAAGCGTAGCGCGCTTGCCCCATGCCAAGCGAGATGCCCATAAGGTTCCCGGCAGTGTTCCATGCACTATAACCCAATAGGCGTCCCGTGTACTGGCTGTCTAGCAGCGCTTCCGTTACCGTTGGATTGGCAGAGCCTTTTCCCGTGAAATCCATGACCACAGTTGCTACAAAGTTTGTTCCATTGGCATGGATACGGCTTACGGCACTGGACACCTGTGTTTCGTCTGTGATTGCCAGGATTTCAATGTTTGGTGTGCTAGTGACACATTGGCCACCAACAACATCAATATGACGAAGAATATTCTGATGAACAGTCATGTATTCATAGTTGTTGATGATTGTGGATCCATGAGGACCGAAATATTGCACCGAAATTTGCGTTTTTCTTCCTTCCCGATGCAATTGATTAGCCATCCGTGCTACCAGAGAATGACCCAAGCCATCTGCATCAGGCAATATAATGGCCCGATTCGGATTTTGCCCCTCACAACCGCCTAGATAACGATCGATGTAGTTCTCCACAAATCGAATTTCATTCATTTGCACGCCTTCTTTATTCGCATCGTCCACCCCAACGGCCAGGAAATCAATATAACCATGACGGACAAGTCTGTCCAAGACATAATGATTGGTTTTAAACTTATGCTGCCTTGTATTGTAGTAATGGGTTTTATTGAAGTGGACGGTATCGCCCAACTCGGTGCCATCACTGGATATATTATAGCCGTTCAAAATATCGTTGAAGTCTGTATATTTTTTGCGAGCTATCCCCATGAGACTGCGAGACTCTGTGTACGCGTTGTAAGAGAGTCCTTCCACATATGTGGTCGTAGCGAGTCGCATAATGGTATCCAACACATAGATTGGCTTGTTGGGATAAAGCTGTTTAATCTCGCGGATTACGTCAAGCAAGTCTGCTGTCCCTGAATCATAATGGGGATACGTTCCTCCTCCGCTTGTTCGTAAACGTCTGCTACCGATTAAGCCTCCATAAACGAGCATATCGATCGAAATAATAAAACCCTGGACGGAAGAGGCGTGACCCAATATGAACTGACGAATATCTTCCGGTTTACCAAAGGTAGGTGCCGAGGTGCCTATAAGTTGGCTGCCTGAAGCTTCTGCGACCGAATCGAGCCGGTTACGAATATCTGCAGCAAGAGGAGTTATCAGGTTCAAGCCTGAGGCTTGTCCTAGTTTGATTACATCATCAAGGTTTACCGGGCGGTCATCCAAGGGTACATACAATACATTTCTCATTGGTCAACTCTCCTTATATATGGTTTAATTGGCCTTCATATATATAGGTGAATTTCCCATTCCTTTTACAACCACAAATCAGTTTTTTTCATTAAGCAGTCCAAAAAAAGGGGTAGAAAAAGAAGTCGAAGAAGCTTGCTAAGATCTGTTATAACGTGGCGAAGGTAATTGTTCAGCTTTATTTAAGTATTCGTTAAGATTTTGGACCATGGAATGGTAAGATGTGTTCCTTATACTTTCCTTCAGGAACGTACATAAGGAGGCAGTCGGGATGGGATCCATACATCATGCGAAACGGAACATCAGGCTTACGATGGCATGGCCGGCAATCATTGTGATGGTTGTTGGTGTCATGTTGCTATCGGGATGCGCAGAGTTCAAGATGTCTAGCGAAGATACACGGATTGAGAATCGATCCGCTCAGGGGATGGCCACAGCAAGCAATAGAAGCACGTCAATGGCTCCAGCATCCTTTCTCGGGCAGTTATGGGGGGACATATCGGACGGGGTGACGAACCGCACCAGAAAAATGACAGGCAGGCCAACGCCGAGCCGTACTCTATCCGAAGCGAGTTGGCGTATGGAGGTGCGATAATGTGGAGAAGACGGCTAATTGTGAATTTGCAGCAGAAATCATTTTAACGAGAATCTTTTGTGAATGTACATTAGCAATAAGAGATGGATAGACTCCTTTCCTGGAAGGGAGTTTTTTTGTTTTGATTTTGGAACCGTTTGCCTTATAATAGCGTTTACATTATATAGGCTTGTATGGGAGAGGATGGTTTCTGTGAATTTACGCGTATCGATCCGAAAGCGGCTATTCATCGGAATAACGGCAGCCGTCTGTATTTTACTTGTTGGGCACCCAACTCAGCGGACAGAGGAAAGCGCACATGTCGTATTCGCTGATGCTGCAGAAGCTGAGGGCTTTACATCCGGCCAACGTGTTACGATTCAGCAGAAGGCTGCATTGTTTCCTAATGTGCTTAGTAAGAATAGCCATCTGACAAATCTCAAGGTGAGCTATTACGGTGCCAAGGGAGAAAGGCTCCGGCTTACCTCCGTGAAGGGGGAATTAGCCTTTATCCAATCCGATTCCCGGGGAGACTTGTGGCTCCCGACATGGTATGTTTCCAAGGAAGCTGCCCAAGTGAAAGAAACGTTCCCGCTCTCGCTTCAACTGCGCAGCAGCGGCAGTATATATCTTGCTCCCGGAAGCGCAATGAAATGGGCGGTATCCCAAACCGGAACGTCGCTCATCGCCGTAGCCCAGTGGAAGGACTGGTACGGCGTCATGGTCGCACCTTCCAAGTGGAAGGAAGATTACCGGATCTACCGCCCGGCAATGATGTGGGTACAGGGTAAGGATACGACGGCCAAGAAGGCGATGCCTGATGGTCTGCTCGATGGAAATTCGGAAGTAACGACGGATATGGTACGCAACTTGACGGAGCTTCTTTTTAAGAAAGGGACTCCTTCTTCATATGTGAAAAAGCTGCTCGGCGAACCGCAGGTGAAGGAGACATCGCGGAATCAGGAGGAGTCCTCCAATAAACCGATGATACTCGGCGAGACCTGGAGATATGAACAGCGGGATGCCCATTATACCGTGACGTTCTCTCCATCCGGAAAGCTGACATCCAGCGAGTGGGTAATTCCTGGGACCGGATCTTTTGAGCGGAGTTACAGTCCTGGCGATGATTACGAGTTTACCTATCGTTTTGCCGCCGTGCCGCCTCAAAAGACGATTGAAGCCGAACCCGACTGGCGAAATCAGGGCAATCTGAATTTCACCTTCCTGCTTGAGGCAAACGAGGATGTCCTGCTCCTCAAGGGAGATGATGGCGGATACAGCGGGATGCACGATAATTCTTCCCTGTATGCGATTGACCGTGGCACCGGCAAGAAGCTGTGGCAGGAGGATGCGGGATTTGGCTGGTATACGGCTTTCACGGATAAGGAGCGGAAGCATGTTACGATGTACTCGGCTTATAACCCGGAGGTTAAGGATTATGTGGCCAGAGTGAGGCATATTCGAATGTCGGATGGACGAGTGTTGTGGGAGGTTAAGCCGAAGAATGAATTTGGCCTGACCATGATGGCTGCGGCCGATACGATTATTCTGGATGAGGCTTTGAATCTGAACGAAACCATAAGCGTGCTGAGTGTGCTGGATCAGGAAACCGGAAAGCTGCGTTGGAAAAAGGCGTTGACCAGCGAACACCGCTTGCTGAATGCAGGTTCGGGTGATCCGTATGTGCTCGTCGAGCAGAACGGACAGCTTACCGCTTACGATCCGGTCACCGGCAAAGCGGCATGGAATGTAAAGGTTGGTAAGAGGGTTATGGACGATCCGACCCAAGATCCGTATTTTATCGGAGGGTATCGCTAC
This sequence comes from Paenibacillus sp. FSL W7-1332, assembly GCF_037969785.1. NCBI lineage: Bacteria > Bacillati > Bacillota > Bacilli > Caryophanales > Paenibacillaceae > Paenibacillus > Paenibacillus sp. FSL W7-1332. The sequence continues at coordinate 1,634,349 of NZ_CP150209.1, forward strand.
AATCCGGTATCTCCTGCGGATATGACAACAAGATGGATGCTGCTTGGCAAGGAATGGGTTCTGCTCAATATGGAAACCGGGGCGCGCGAAGCCGTGTATCCGGCCCGTCAGATGGAAAGGTTCGAGGTGCTGAATGAGCGGTATCTATTGGTGCAGCGTGCGCTGAACGGGGAGTATTTCAGCGGGGCTACCGCTTACGAAAGCGTATTGTATGACAGCCTGGAAGATAAGGAAATGTGGACCGTGAGAGGCAAAGCCGCACGCGGCGCCATCGAGGGAGAACGAATCTATCTTACATTGAACGGCATTCCGGCAGCGATAGATCTAGAGAGCGGTAGCATCCTATGGAAAATGGGGACCTCTTCCAAAGCGGGCGACGATCTCTCCCATCTGGTTGGCAGCAGCTACGGAATTCTGGATTCGTACCTGCTGGTAAGTTTGGGAAGCGATCTTGTGGTGTTGAACAAGGAAGACGGCAGAAGCTTGGGCAGATTGCATAACGTAATCACCGGCAGCGTCGATTTGCGAGAGGTGTATGCCAAGAACGGCGCGCTGAACGTAACGGAACGGGAAGTGCTCGTCGGCACGGTCAACGGTGCTTTTATTCGTTATGATGCCCGAGCGTTAAAGGAACGCTTGGATGAGCTGTAATAGCTGTTATCGATAGATGACACACACCGTAGGGAGACGTCCGCAAAGGAGGAAGACTTATGGGCAAGAGGCTTAAGATAACAGGGATTCCGATCATCAGCCTATTGTTGATCCTATGTTTGGGCTGCGGCAGCAAGCAGTCGGCCAGTTATGCGTCTCTGTTAAAGTACGATGACCAAGAGTATATTGGAAAAGACATTGAGGGTGCCGAGGCTTTTGCGGAGACAGATTTGACCTTGGCGGGCACGATTCAGAAGCGGCTCGAACCGGATCAATATCCGGATACGCATTTATCGTCGAACGAGCTGCCGGAAGGCACGGAAATTTACGTAGTCGATGAACATACGTTGGTGGCATTGCAGGAAGATCGAAGGTTTAAGGTGTTTGAGCGCATGGAATAAAACGAACGAATGGATGGATAAGCGTCCCTGGTGTCTGGCGACAGATGCGGGGGCGTTTTTGGTTTGTGTTTGATAAACGCAAGAACAAGAATTATTTGTTGAAAATTAGATTGACTCCTTTTGGAAAAAATGCGATGATCAATATATCAAACAGATATATCGAATAGATATATTATATGAAATGTGGTGATGACATTGCTGGAGTACATTCTCCTCGGCATGCTAATGGAAGGAACAATGAGCGGCTATGATCTTAAGAAAACAATCGACAGCACTGTAGGCACTTTCTACAAAGCGAGTTACGGAAGTCTTTATCCTGCGCTCAAGAGACTCGCAGAGAAGGACATGGTTATGCTGACCGAGACGGATAACAGTAAGAACAAGAAGCTATATTCTCTGCGGCCCAGTGGTGAAAAGGCTTTTCTCGACTGGTTGTCTGGACCGATGCAGACAGGACGCAATGAGCAGCTGATCCGTATTTTCTTTTTTGATTATTTGGATGAAGAACTTCGTCAAAAACGATTGGCCGAGTACATATTTAAGCTGGATCAGGAAATTCACATGCTTGAAGCGGTGAAGAACGTCGTGGCTGGAGAATTGGCTGAGATCGAACATCCGGAGAATTATTACTATCGGGTATCGGTTCTGGCGTATGGACTGAACCATTTTCAGATGGAACGGCAATGGTTGAAGGATATTATGGAGAGGAAGGATCTGAACCATGTTAAACCGGAAAACTAAGGATTCTTTTTCGCATAAACACCCGATTTTCACCGTTGTCATTATCGAGGTTCTGCTGTTATTAGCCGTATTTGCTGCTGGGGCTTACTCTACGATTAAAGAGTTAAGTTACACTTCGCCTGTGCTGATCTCATTTATCCCAATCGCTCTTGTGTTGATAGCGTACTTTACATGGAAAAAGAAGTGGAACCCGCTCGGTTTCCTTAAGCTGAACAGTATACCGGCCGCCGGATGGCTCTATTATTCCCCCTTGCTTCTTATTCTAATTACAATCTCGCTTAAGGGGATGCGTGAAATCAGCGCATCGGAGATCCTGTTCTTTATCTTCTTCACACTGCTCGTTGGATTTGTGGAGGAGAGCATCTATCGGGGATTGATTTTGAAAACACTGCTGCCCAAAGGCATTCCAACCGCGGTCATCACCTCCAGCACTCTGTTTGCGGTCACGCATGTACTGAACGTCTTATCAGGGCAGGACATATTCCAAACGGTTTTACAGATTGTATATGCTCTGCTTATAGGCGCTGTATTGGCTCTGCTGATGGTGAAAAACCAAAATATCATCCCTCTGATTCTATTCCACTTCCTTCATAACTTTATCCAGTTTGTCGGTAATGACAATAGTGATGTATTTATCGGATACGATCTGTTCATTTTGCTGGTGCTGGCCGTCCACTGTGTCTGGTTGTCTCTCTCTTTAAGAAAACCTCCGGTGTCCACAAGAATAGATCAAGCGGGTTAATGGAGTGCTACTGGAGTGTCGCAACGATTTACTGTAAAATAGGTTGACTTTGAATGGATGCGTAAGGGCCAGGAGATTCCTGGCTCTTTTTGCTATGGATGCAAACATGTCCGGTAACGTCATTTCTGTGCAAACTCCATGCATGGAAGTTGCGGCGAATATTATAACTGACATCTAAATATAGTAGACGTAAATGCAAGCCTTGTTTACTTGCAATTTTAAATAACAAGGGGGGGACACTCATGAATCGCAGGACAACGCCTAACCGATCTCCTGAGCCGGGGGAGCTTGATTCTCCACCTCCCAGAAGGCACACCTTGTTTTGGAGACTATTCGCCAACTATTTTCTCCTCATTCTCATTCCCGTGATTGTTGCGTCGGTTCTCGCTCAGGTGCTGGTCGTTCGCATCATTGAAAAGGATGCCGAGCGTTTCAATCAAGTGATGATGAACCGCTTCTCCGAGCAGACGGACACCGAGCTGCAATCCTTGAAGACCAGCATGATTAATATCCTCAGCACCTCCAGATTACGGAGCGTGCTGCTCGCTCCCATGGCCTCTTCGCCGGATAGCCTGCTGCTTCCGGAATTGCTTCATTCCCTGCGGGAGCAGCTGCAGCAGCTGGAATCCGATGACTTGGTCGAGAAGGCCTATTATTATTTCGTGCACCAGGATTTGATGATCGATGCCGAAACCTACACGAATAAAGCGTATTATTTTCGTTCCCGCTATCCCCTGGATTTGAACCGACGCCATCAGCTGGAAGCCGAATTATCCGGCAAAAAAATGATGGATTTCATGGATTCCCCCGCCTCTTTGACAGCTGCCATGAGCTACCCGTTTAATACGACCGCCCCTGAAGTCTATCTCCTGGTCGAAGTGAAACGAGACAAGCTTGAGGAGCAGATTCACATTCCGGAGAGCTGGGTTACGGGCACGGCGATTGTAGATCATGGGGCCAAAGTGATCGCCCAGAACGGACTGACTGAGCAGGAACAGCTTGCTCTGCAGCAGCGAATACGTACGGACGGCACTGCTTCGCAATTCACGATATCGGACAAGAGGGGGCTGTCCTTCATGGCCTCCGGCTTCGATCCGTCCTGGCATTATATCAGCATGATCGACTTAGGCACATTGATGAAGCCGGTTTATATTACCCGATGGATCTGTTGGTTGTTCCTCGTATTCTTCCTTCTAGTCGGCGCACTCGCCTCGTATTATTTAAGCCGGCGATTATACCGGCCGATCCGGGAGATTAAGGATGGGCTGAAGCTGCATCACGCTCCGAATGGGGAAGTCGGCCATGAAGGAAACGAGTTTGATGCCATCAAACGTTATTCCCAATTCATCATGACGGAGAATAAAGAGCTGTACCAGATGGTGAACGGGATGCTGCCGATCGTGCAGGAGCAGTTTTTCACGAAAATCCTGCTGGGGCAATACCGCGATGCCTTATCGATTGAGTACTACGCCAAGGAGATTGAGTTTGCTTACAGCCACAAGGCGGCAAGAACCGTCCTGTGCATCTCTTTCCATTATGACCGGTCGGTTTACGACTCGACATCGGAATCCGCCAAGATCTTTATGCTGACCGAGCTGAAGGACAAGATTCTTCGGCTGGCACCCGGCATGGTCTGGATCTGCCAGACAAGGCCGGATTTGATGGCATGCATCGTTGAGCATGGCCACATCACGGAGGGCCAGGGTCATCCTGAAAAAGTAGCGGAGCAAATCCGGCACATTTTCCTGGAATACGGGACCTATTATAAAGCGACCATCGGTATCGGAAAGACCGTTCGTGCCATGGAAGAGCTGCACCAGTCTTATGAGCATGCCCTGATCATGCTGAAGTACCGGGGGCTGCATTCCACCGTAGAGATTTGCGGCAGACAGCCTTCCCGGGAGCTGCAGCAGTGGGATCCTTTCTTATCCGTGCAAGAGGTCCAGCGGATCCTAAATCAGTACAAAACCCGTGAGTATGACAAGCTGCTTCATTCTGTGCTTGCTCTGCTGGAGGAGGGAAAGGGCAAGGATGCAACAGCCGTGCAGATGAAATATCTGCTTGCCGATGTGCTCAACACCTGGATTCGGGCGGTGGAATCGGAGCGCAATGAACTCAACGTTCCGTATTACTCGGGGCTGTTCGAACGGATGAATCGCTGCATGACATGGGACGAGCTTACGTGCTGCTTTACGGAGATTCATGGTTTTCTGTTTCGGAAGCCGGCTTCCAGCAGCCGGAGTCAACAGTTTATGGAGATTCTGGAGTACATTCATAAGCATTACGATCAAGAGCTGTCGATTGAGCATTTTGCCGGGATGATGAATATGTCCATAGGGCATTTCAGCCGGACCTTCAAGGAGGAGATTGGCGAGAAGTACGTGGAATATATCGCGAAATACCGGCTGATGAAGGCGAAGCAATTGTTGCTTGAAACCGATTTGAAAATTGACGAAATTGCTGAGAAGGTCGGGTATTGGGGGCGAAATTCTCTGATTCGGGCTTTCCGCAGATACGAGGGCATTACACCTGCTAAATACAGGAGCTCCCACCAATAGGAAAGAAGAGACTGCATTATTTTCTGAAGTCTCTTTTTTTGCATGGACCCAAGCGGAAAGCCTTGTGCCACGGGGGTCGCAAAAGGAGTGTCTCCAGGAAAAGATGCACGCTTTACGCGAAAGAAGGACGGCTCGTATAGTGGGGACAACAACAAACGAATGTAAATGCTTTCAATCGGAGGTGAGGATTATTGGCGCAGCTATCACGGATCGGCTATGTTCTGAGAAAGCATAAAGCGTTGTACTTGCTGATGCTGCCTGGCATTTTGTATTACTTAATATTCAAGTACGCGCCGATGTACGGCATCATCATCGCCTTCCAGGATTATTCGATCGGCCGGGGCATTTTGGGAAGTGAATTTGTGGGACTCAAGCATTTGATTGAATTTTTCTATGTCACCCCCGATGCATGGAAGCTGATTCGCAACACAATCATGCTGAATGTGTACGATCTCCTGTTTCATTTTCCGGCACCGATCATTCTGGCGATCCTGTTCCATGAGCTGAAGAGCAAATGGTTCAAAAGGTTCGTGCAAAATATCAGCTACATGCCGCATTTCCTGTCCACCGTCGTAATCGCGGGCATTCTCGTGACCTTCCTGTCTCCGACCACGGGCGTCGTGAACCATCTGCTGGTTAAGCTGTTCGGTATGGAGCCGATCATGTTTCTGGGCATGCCGGAATGGTTCCGGACGGTGTATGTAGGCTCCGAAATATGGCAGAAGGTGGGATGGGGCACCATCCTCTATCTGGCTGCGATTGCCGGCATCGATCCGACGCTGTATGAAGCGGCCAAGATGGATGGGGCAAACCGGTGGCAGCAGGTCCGGCATATTACGTTCATCGGCATGGTGCCGGTCATGATTATTCTGTTCGTGCTGTCGCTCGGCAATTTCATGGAGGCCAGCTTCGAGAAAATCCTCTTGATCTACAACACGATGAATTACGAAACCTCGGATGTCATTAACACCTTTGTGTACCGGCGGGGCATCCTCGATGCCGATTTCAGCTTCGCGACCGCGGTCGGCCTGTTCCAGTCGGCGATTGGATTCATTCTGGTCGTTATGGCCAACCGGATCGTACGTAAATATTCGGAGACCAGCCTGTGGTAAGGGAGGTGCGTGATGAAAAAACAGGAAAGCTTCGCCTCGAAGCTGTTTGACGTATTCAATGTCTTGTTCATGATTGTGCTGATCATGGCGATGGCCTACCCGATGGTGTACGTCTTCTCGGCTTCCATCAGCAACAATGCCATGGTTGCGAGCGGCGCGGTGCTGCTGTGGCCGAAAAAGATTACGCTCATTGCCTACGAGCAGCTCATCTATAACCCCGATCTCTGGGTGAGTTACTGGAACACGATCCGGTATACGTTCCTCCATACGGTGCTGACGCTGATTGCGACCTCCGCGATGGCCTACCCGCTTGCGAAGCGATGGCTGCCGGGTCGGAGGGTGATTCTGCTGATGGCGGCGTTCACGCTTCTCTTCAGCGGCGGCATGATTCCAACCTTCCTGATCGTTCAGAAGCTGGGGATGCTCGACACGATCTGGGCGATCGTCCTCCCTTCCCTGATCAGCACATGGTATCTGTTCATTATGCGGACATTCTTCGAGGCGCTGCCGGAGGAGCTCGAGGACGCGGCTGCCATCGACGGGTGCGGATCCCTGCAGATTCTGGTACGGATCGTGCTGCCGTTATCCGTGCCCGTGATGGTCACGATCGGCCTGTTCACGGCCGTGAATCAATGGAACTCCTTCTTCAGCGCTTTGATCTATCTGAATGACCGGGAGATGTACCCGCTGCAAATCATGATGCGCAACATCCTGATCGCCGGCACGAATGTTCAGGGCGAAGGGGACCTGACGCATCTGGAGACGTTGAAATACGCCATGATCATGATCGGGACGCTGCCGATTCTGTGCGTTTATCCGTTTATCCAGAAATATTTTGTACAGGGCACGATGATTGGCGGCATTAAGGGGTAGTTATGGATTCCACGCTAATCCATTTCTATACGTTGTGATGATAAAAAAGGAGGTTAGGAAATGAGGCGAAAGGGGTTCAGAACAGCGCTTGCCATGATCCTGCTCTGCGCGATGCTGGTTACGGGATGCACCGGCGGGGGCAAGGATGATTCAGGGACATTAAGCCCTGACAAACCGGTTACTTTTTCATGGCTGGTATACGACCGGGTGGAGGGCAAGGTTCGGGATGACTGGGAGATTTTCAAAGAGATTGAGGCCAAGACGGGCGTCAGTGTGAAGTTCCAAATCGTAAGCCAGGAAGGACTTGAGGAGAAAAGGCAGATCATGATTGCCACGAACACGGCCACGGATTTTATCCAGGTGCCGACGCAGGACGGCCGGGAGCACGGGCCGGAGAAGGTGTTCCTGAACCTTAATGATTACTTGGACCGGGCACCGAACCTGAAAGCCTTTTACGAAAAATATCCTGAGGCCAAGGCGCTGGCAACGGGCACGGACGGGGGCCTGTACACCGTACCTGTCCTGGAAGGGGATGCGGAAGGCAAGGGCTTCAACTTTATCTGGTATGCCCGCAAGGACATCATGGATCAGCATGGGATACAGGCACCGACCACGGTGGATGAATTTTATCAGTATCTGAAAACATTGAAGGAGAAGGTTCCGGATTCCTATCCGCTCATCTCGAACGCCATCGTTGGTGATACGGGGCTGTATACGACCTTCGGACGTATCTTCACCGGCATCAGCGGGTTCTACAACCTGGATCCGACCACGGATCAATACGCATTCGCGCCGTACCATGAGAATTATCAGGATATGCTGGTGTATCTGAATAAGCTGTATGCGGAAAAATTGCTGGATCCGGAATTCTCGCTGCTGACGCAAGCACAGTGGGAGGAGCGCATACTGACGGGCAAATCCTTGGTGACCTTTTTCTGGAAGGCTGATCTCGAGTCGCTTGTAGCGAAGGCGCGTGGGGCCGGTACGGCGGAGTATGAGCTGGACGCGATTCCTTCCTTTGCCGCCGAAGGGATCAAGAACTATCAGTTCTCCCGTCCGGTCGTTGGCACCGTCGGCCGAGCGATATCGGCCAAAGTGAAGGATAAGGAGCGCGCCGTCCAATTCCTCGATTATTTGGTGAGCGAAGAGGGAACGAATTATTTGTCCTTAGGCATTGAAGGCAAAACGTATACGATGGAGGACGGCAAAGCGGTATATAACAAGGAGTTCGGCGAATCTCCGTTTAATGCGCTGCGCAAGGACTGGGGCGTATGGTATGACCTGATCACGTTGAATAACGCCAAGTCGCGAGAAGTCTGGGAGCGTGGCTTAAGCGAGAAGAGCAAGGATATCAATGCAAGGTATGAGCAGTATATTGTCCCGGCACCAAAACAGATCGTCAAGACGGAAGAGGAGCTGGAGCTCGAGAAATCGAAGCTGAACAATCTGAACAAATTCCTTGAACAGAAGGTGACGGAATTTGTGACCGGTAAAACCCCGATTAACGACACCACCTATCAGCAGTTTATTGACCAGGCCAAGAAACTCGGCTCCGATGAACTCCTTACCATGTACAACACCGCCTATACTCGCACATACGGCGGCAAGTAATCCGCAAGTGGAATGGAGGAATCAGGCAATGGACGATAAGAAAATCATCGATGTCGACGTTCATAACGAACAGGACGACAGGGCGCTTCTGCCATATCTGCAGGAGCCCTGGCGCTCCCGGGTAGCGACATCCGGCATCGGTTATGCAGGCTCAGGGTACTACTCGCCGATCGGCGTGATGAAAAAAGACTCGATCCCTCCGGGTGGAGGCAAAGCCGGCTCCGATCCCGATTATATGATCAAGCAGCTGATCGAAGGCTACAATCTGGATTATGCCGTGCTGACGGGTGTCGTCTACAATATCTCTTCCACGCATGATCCGGATTACGCGGCCGCGATATGCTCGGCATATAACGATTATCTGATCGCCGAGTGGCTCGGCAAACATAAAGCATTCAAAGGCGCAATGGCGGTAGCCACCCAGGATCCGCTGCTGGCGGCACGCGAGATCGACCGGATCGGCGGTCATCCGGATATCGTGGAGGTGATGATCTCCAGCGCGGCGAGGTCGCCGCTGGGTCAGCGCCACTATCACCCGATCTACGAAGCGGCGGAGCGGAACGGCCTTCCGGTCGCGATCCACCCGGGAGCGGAAGGCGGCGGGAGCTCGACGGCTCCCACCGCTGCCGGCTACCCGACCCGCTACATTGAGTGGCATACCTGCCTCTCCCAGATGTTCATGGCACATCTGGTGAGCATGGTATGCGAGGGCGTGTTCGTAAAGTATCCGAACCTCAAGGTCGTTCTGGTTGAAGGCGGAGTGGCCTGGCTGCCGGGCCTGATGTGGCGGCTGGACAAAAACTACAAGGCGCTGCGCGCAACCGTGCCCTGGCTGACGAGAATGCCGAGCGAGTACATCCGGGATCACTGCTACTTATCGACGCAGCCGATTGAGGAGCCGGACAATCCGCAGCACCTCATCGATCTCTTCAACATGATTGATGCCGAGAACATGCTGCTCTATTCCAGCGACTACCCGCACTGGGACTTCGACTCGCCGAGCCACATTTTACGGGGGCTGAAGCCGGAGGCAAGGCGGAAGATTTTTTACGAGAATGCGAAGCAGCTGTACAGGTTGGATTGAGGGAATGAGTGAATGGATTAATGGATGAATGGATAAATGGATAAATGGATAAATGGATGAACGGATGAACGGTCCGTATGAAAGCTTGCTTGAACAATTGAAGCTGGGGTATGGGTAAAGCAAAGTCAGACCACAGACGGGTCAAAGACCAACGAAAGACGAGCCAAAGATGAGCCAAAGACCAACGAAAGGCAAACGAAAGATGAGCCAGAGAAAAACGAAAGATGAACCAAAGGCGAGAGAAAGTCGAAAACAAGGGCAAAACAAAGGCGAAAAGAAAAAGGCAAAAACAAAGTTGAACTAAATTCAAAGCAAAGTTGAACCAGAGGCGAAAGAAGAAGGTCGAAAACACAAAAACAAAGTTGAACCAAAGGCGAAAGAAGAAGGTCGAAAACACAAAAACAAAGTTGAACCAATGGCGAAAGAACAAGGTCGAAAACACTAAAACAAAGTTGAACCAAAGGCGAAAGAAGAAGGTCGAAAACACAAAAACAAAGTTGAACCAGAGGCGAAAGAAGAAGGTCGAAAACACAAAACAAAGTTGAACCAAAGGCGAAAGAAGAAGGTCGAAAACAAAGGCAAAAAAATAGTTGAACTAAAGTCAAAGCCAAACTCAAAGCAAACTCAAAGCCAAACCCTACAAAGCTGGGCTCATAGGCAAGGAGGTGGCATGTATGGCGGTACATTACGTGCTGGCGGAGGAGGACGTTCCGGAGGGCTGGCACGCGGTCGTGAACATAGAGGGACGCGAAATCGGCATCTATCGGGTCAACGGCGAGTACCATGCGATTCTGAACTACTGCCCGCATCAGGGGGCGCCAATCTGCGCAGGACTGGTCTCCGGTACGACGCTTCCTTCGGAAGTATACGACTACGAATACGGCCGGGCAGGCGAAATTGTCCGCTGTCCCTGGCATGGGTGGGAGTTCGACCTGCAGACCGGCAAGTCGCTGTTTAGCGACCGCATCCGGGTGAAGAAGTATAAGGTGGAGGTCCATGAGGGCAAGATCGGGGTGGTGATGGGGAGGAAGCAGGCGGGGAGTTGAAGAGGTGTAATTAATGGGATGTAATTAATGGGGCTGAAGGTACCAGTACTACCCATGGGGACTCAAGTTTCTTGTGTCAGCTTTTAACGGACCCTAGATCCGTTATTTAAGATCAAAACTCGATTATTTACAATGTATCGGACTCCAGATCCGTTATTGTGCGAATTACGGGTGCCAATATCAATAAAAACAGCAAATAAGATCCTCTGTGTCCGCTAAAGCTACCCAAAGGGCTATTTTGTACAAAATAAGGTATTCTGAGTCCGTTAGAAAGTCCTCACGACCATAGAGCAAGAGGACTTAGGGACATATTGAATGATATTTGTACATCGTGCGCACTGCTCCCTGTGCGCACGATGCGTGGTTCGGGGCATGCTTGGATGGCTGTCGACCATATGGCGATCATATTTTTGGACGTCCGGTTCACAGTGAACTGCTGCTCATTGTACTGTTCGTCTAAGCGGGGTCATAGGCACGGCGCGTAGTCCGGTGACGGCTTGGATGGCTCTCAATTGAAAAAAAGAGCGAGTATGGTGGGAGTGAGTCCCTCATACTCGCTCTTTTGGTCAGGGCGATTTTAGAGAACGGGTTACTGTTGTTACTCAATCCACCCTCACACCACCTGCGACAACACCAAGCCCCCGTAAGCAAACGCGGCCAGGATCACCAGCGCCGGGTGGATCTTGCGGATGTTCATGGCCCAGAAAGCGACGGCGGCGATGCCGAGGGATTGCAGGAGGCCGATGGAGATGACGGAGCTTTGGCCGATCTGCCAGGTCAGAGTCAGCATCATGATGGCGATGACCGGCTGGACCAGCAGGGTCATGCCTTTGACCACGGGCGACGTGCGGTATTTCTGCAGCAAATTCAGCAGCCAGATGAGCGCTACCGCGGAAGGGATGACCGTCGCCGCGAGGGCGAGAGTCATGCCCATCCAGCCGGATACGCCATACCCGACAAAAGCGGCAATTTTGGTGGCGATCGGCCCGGGAAGCGCGTTGCCAAGGGCAAGCATGTTGGAGAATTCCGGGTCGGTCAGCCAGCCGTGATTCGTGACGATTTCCTTATACATGAGGGGGATCGAAGCAGGGCCGCCGCCATACCCGAGAACGTTGGAGACAAAAAAGCTGACCAGCAGCTGCAGCCATTCTTCCATCAGGCGGACCCCTCCTTATCCCGTCTTTGTTTTTTGAGTTTGGCTACGGTTCTAAAATGCACGGTGCCATAAGCAAGGAACAGCATAATGACGAGGGCCGGATGGAGCTGGAAACGCTCTAGCAGGAGAAACGACACCACGAAAAATCCGATCCCGGCGTAAATGCCAAGTCCCTTTACAGCCTTCTCGCCGAATTCGTAAGCCATCGTGCCCAGCATGACGGCAATGACCGGCGTAACGCCGGCAATCATGCCCGCCACCACTTTGGAGCTGCTGAGGAATGTCACGGCCGACAGCAGCGCGATCATCGCAATGCTGGTTGGCAGGATATGCGCGAGAACGGCAGCTATAGCACCAGGCACCCCTTTTTTCCGGTAACCGAGATAGGCGGCCATCTTCGTGGCAATCGGGCCCGGGAGCGCGTTGGCCAGCGCGAGTACCTCTCCGAATTCATCGTCGCTGAGCCAGTGGTAACGAACGACGGCCTCGTGACGGATCAACGGAATAACCGAAGGTCCGCCGCCGTAGCCGAGTATGCCAGTTCGGAACATGCCGAACATTAATTCCATGTATGGGTTGCTAGTTTTATCAGGCAAGGTATGAGTCCTTTCTGTCGAGAGAGTTAGAGTCGGATGCCCATTCGGCTTTTATAGCGCTTGATCAAGATCTGCGTGTCCACACTCGTAATGCCCGGAAGCGGGTAAAGCTTCTCATTTAAAAACATTTCCATTTCCTTATGATTGGTAAAAAGTCCGTGCATATGCAGTTTACTTGGACCGGTCATATGATACAGGCTTGTTACATACGGCTCGTTCTCCAAAGTATCCGCCACCTGCTGCAAATATTTGGGCTCCACCTCCACATTAAAAAAAGCGGACACCGAAATTCCCACTTTCTCCGGATTAATGACGGCCGCGAAGCGCTCAATGACGCCTTCATCGAGCAGCGCATTGACCCTGGCCTGTACGGCAACGCGGGACAATCCGATCTCCTTGGCCAAATCCGTGTACGAGATTCGCCCGTTCTTGCCGAGGATCGCAATGATTTTGCGGTCCGTATCATCAATCATGAGAGATGAGTTCTCGCCGGCAGCGTGAATATTCATGGGTTGCAGCTCCTTTTGTTTACTTATATGTAGAATTTCCTCATGTAATTATTACAAAACGTAATTAATATTCAATGTACACTTACGATACGTTTAAATATATAAGCAAATTACGATGTTTTCAATATAATTTGCGAATATTGAAACTTTTTCTCGGCATTTCAAGTCTAAGGCTATGGGTAGTGCTGAAAGAGCTGACTGGTTAGCATCCAGGCTGGATTCTATTAAATGGTTCGTTTGATATAAATACCCTTTTCTATCAAATTATGATAGGATAAACATGGTAAATGACTAGCTTCTTAGAAGTTCTTATTTGGAAAGGCGGCATGTATATGAAGAGATTATTTTACCTCATTCTGGTTATTGTTATGCTCATTCCGGCGAGTATGGTCTCGGCGGCAGGCACGGATGGTAAAGAGACTCAGAGCAAGGTCCAGGAGACTAATGATAAAGCGGGCACAACCATCCAGGCCAAGTCGAAGAGTAAACCGATAGATCTTGTTTTTGTAGGTGATATTCTGTTAGACGGATACGTGGGGAACCAGATTGATAGATTCGGGAACCTATACCCGTTTAAGAAGGTGGCCCCCATCTTGAAAGAGGCGGATATGGCATTTGCCAACCTGGAGACGCCGGTCTCCATTCGCGGCAAGGCTGCGGATAAAACCTTTGCCTTCCGTTCGAAGCCGGACACGCTCAAGGGCTTGGTATACGCGGGAATCGACGGCGTAACGCTGGCGAACAACCACATCCTGGACTATGGCCAGCAGGCCATGCTGGACACGATTACCCATCTGAAGCGCCAGAAGATCGGATATACCGGAGCGGGGCGAAATATTGACGAGGCCTTCCAGCCTTACGTGAAGAGCATTGACGGAAAGAAAATTGCGGTGCTGGGCGTCAGCCGGGTGCTGTCAGACAATTCCTGGATCGCGGGCAAGAACCATCCGGGCGCTGCTTCCGCTTACACGATGGAGCCGATGCTGAGCCATATCAAGAAATCGGCAAAAACAAATGATTACACAATCGTGTACATCCACTGGAACGAGGAATTCGCTGACTATCCGGAAGAATATGCGCGCACGATGGCGAAGAAGTTGATCGACGCCGGTGCCGACATCATTATCGGATCGCACAGCCATACGTTGATGGGCATCGAATATTACAAGAACAAGCCGATTTATTATTCGCTCGGGAACTTCGTGTTCAACCGCTCGACTCGGGGCGGGGATAAAACCTTGCTGTCGATGATGGTGCATGTTGAGATTCAGGGCTCCAAGATCACGAGCCGGGTTACGCCGGTGAAGATTATTCAAGGCCAACCGAATCTGATGGACAAGAAGTACAACAAAGAGATCATCGCGAAACTGAACAAACTCTCCTACAATGCAAAGATTGATGCCAACGGCAACGTCAGCAAAAAATAATAGGGAATGTTGAAAACAACGGCGGCTATATGCTGCGGTTGTTTTTTGTGTGCTGTTAAGTTCACCTTAAAAATAAGTCGGAACCTGGCAGAAAGGCGTTTGTTTTTATTCCCCGTATTCGACAAAAGCTCCGCTTACGTCATCCGACCGGAAATTCCTGCCGAAAAAATAAAATAAAATTTTACAAAATATATTGTAAATTGAAATAAAATTTCAATATGATGAAGAGAGAGAAGACGAGTTAATTTCGGTCGCCCGAGCGGTAATTACGGATCGGCAGCATACTTTTTTGCAGCCCTTCCAGCTAATTACTGAATGTAAAGCCGATAGCGGCAGAGTTAACTTCGTCTTAACACAGATTGGAGGTGGATTTAACAAGCCAGCGTTATACTCCCGAGTAGGTCTTTCGTTCATGAGCGGACTTACAACCGAGAGGAACCAGAGTCCAAGCAGAGAGAAGGAGGAATTCATGTACATGTTAAGGAGCAAAAAGAGAATATCATCGCTGCTCAGCGGAGTGATGTTTCTATCGCTGCTGTTTCCCGCAGGACAAGCTGCTGCCGCGGATCCAGCTGCCGCCGCGTCATCGATTATGGATATGCGGCAGATGGAGATCGGGCCGGGGGCTACATATACGTGGGCGAATATGCAAAAGGGCAGCGGCGAGCAGAAGGTCCACATGGTGGAGTTCAACCCATCGCAGGGGAATCTGGAGCTTCAGCCTGGTCTCACGGACGGCAAGGTATACGGCATGCAGGGAGTCAGCAAAATGGCGTCCGATGCCGACAAGGCAGGCAATCGCGTCATCGCGGCGGTAAACGGAGATTTCTATGATATGTCCACCGGCATTCCGCTCGGATTGTTCATGGGGGACGGGGAGCTGTTGACGGATCCGCCCAGCGGCCGGAACGCCTTTGGCATTAAGCAGGACGGAACGAGCCTGTACGGCAGTCCGAAATTAACGAAAAACGTGACGATAGGCGGAACGGTCAGCAGCCTGTCCTCTATCAACCGTCTAAGAGGGACGGACGCACTTGTCCTTTATACCGAAAAATTCAATGCCACCACGATGACCAATAATCTTGGCGACGAGGTCATTCTGGATATCGTGAGCGGCAGGGTCGCCAGCGGGGAGACCTTGACGATGAAGGTGGCTTCCGTTCTTAAGGACCAGGGGAACTCGCCGATTGGCCAAGGTCAAGTGGTTCTGTCCGCTTCGGGCTCGCAGCGGAACAAGCTTGCCGGGTTGAAGGCAGGGGATGAAGTGACGGCGAGTTTTCAGCTGGATAACGAATGGCGGGACGTCACGATGGCGATTGGCGGTACCGTGATGCTGGTCAAGGATGGCGTCGTGCAGCAGCATACCGATCCGGCTGTACACCCGAGAACGGTGGTGGGCAGCAAAGCGGACGGCTCCGTTGTGCTGTTCGAGGTTGATGGCCGCCAGCCGGGGTTCAGTGAAGGGCTTACCTACATCGAGCTTGGCGAAATGCTGCAGGAGCTTGGCGTAGTGAACGCACTGAACCTGGACGGAGGCGGTTCGGCCACCTTCGTTGCCCGCCTGCCGGGAGAAACGGAGCGCAAAGTGCTCAACTCGCCGTCGGACGGCGGGGAACGCAAAACGGCCAACGGCATTTTACTGGTGAACAAGGCGCCAGAAGGAGCAGCGAATAAACTTGTCGTTGCACCGACGCTGGAAAGAGTGCTGACTGGTTCATCCGCTACCTTCAAAACGGCGGCCGTGGATCAGAATCTGCATCCGGCGAATATGACGGAGGCCGCGGTTTGGAGCGTTGACCCAGCCTATGGGACAATCGACGCCACCGGGACGTTTAAGGCAGGCAACCAACCTGGATTGACCGAGGTATCCGTACAATCCGGTAATCTGACGGGAAAAGCCGCATTGGAAGTTGTTGATGAGCTGAACGAGCTCAAGTTCTCGGACGCGGTGAAGACATTCTCTTCCGGCTCGACCGAGACGCTCAAGGTCACGGCGCTTCGCAATGGTCAAGTGGTACAGGCCGACAATAGCCGTTTAGAGTGGCGTTCTGAAGGCGATATCGGGACGATTGACGGCAACGGGACGTTTACCGCTACGGACAAGCAGGACGTCAGCGGCAAAATCTTCGTGAAGTACGGTCAAATCGAGACCTCAATCGAAGTGAACGTCGGTCTTCCGCCGGTCATGCTCGAGGATTTCGAGAACGGTCTTAGCCGATACAAACCAAGCGCCGGTGCACGGTTCAAGTCGACCAAGGTATCCATTGAAACCGATGAGACCTATATTCGTTCCGGGAATGGCGCATTGAAGCTGGAGTACGATTTTACCGGAACGACAGGCACCTCCGGCGCTTATCTCGAGACGACAGGCGCCGCGGACTATATCGAAATTCCGGGCTATCCGGAGAAAATCAGCATGTGGGTGTACGGGGATGGCAACACGCACTGGCTTCGTGCCCAACTGCGTGACAGCAAAGGCACAATCGGGCTCGATTTTACCGATCAGACAACCGGCGTCGACTTCAAGGGATGGAAGTATCTCGAGGCGTCCGTACCCAAAGGAAGAACCCTTCCGCTGATGATGGACGCACCTGTACGATATATGGAAACAAATAACGCGAAAAAAGACGCCGGTGCCATCTACGTGGACGAAATTCGCGCATTGTACGGTCCGGCCAATGACGATATCGATCCACCGGTTCTGAAGAGATTCTCGCCGGCTGACGGTGCGGAGATTACAGAGAACACGCCGACCATTACCGTGTATGCCGAGGATGCAGGCTATGATCCTGTCGCACACCCGGGAACGACGCTGATTGATCCGGACAAAATCCGATTCTATCTGGATGGAAGTCTGGTGCAGCATACCCTGTATCCGCCGGAAGGAAGAATCCATTACACGCCGAGCGTTCCGCTCGCCGATGGCGTTCATCAAGCAAAAGTCACCGTCCGAGATCTGTCGGGCAACCAAACGACCAAGGAATGGAACTTCATCGTAAATACCGGCTCAGCCAAGGTGGTGTACGATACGCCGGATACGATCTATGTTGGCGGCAGTTACACGCTGGATATCGGCGGTGTGAAGACATCCCAAATTCGCAGCGGCCATGTCGATTTCCAATTCGATCCCACCAAAGTGGAGAATTTGGAGCTCATACCAGGGGACAAGCTGAGTGCATCCCAGGTTAGCGCAAGCATCGAGGGTACAACAGGAAAGGTAAGAGTGACTTGGAAGGACATCCATACCGCATCGTTGCAGGATACGGATTGGATCGGCCAGATCCGGTATGACGTGAAAAAGAACGCAGCCGGCAGCAGTATCATAGCGCTCACGTCCGGAGCGGTATCCTTCACCGATACGGGCAATACCGAATTTTCGTTCTATGGCCTTCCGATCGAATCGCAGATCGCAGCGCATTATGCGCTGAGCTGGAATAAGGATGGTATCGTAGAGGGATACGAAACGGTGTTCGAAGTGACCGATGCCCATGGTCAGCCTGTGGAAGGCGTCCAGATCATGGCTGACGCGGCAGCGATAGGCACAACGGATGCGGCGGGTATCCTGAAGACCGGGGCACTGACGTCCCAGGTCAAGACGTATACCGTGCAGGCCGTGAAGAACAATCAATATAGTCCGGCCTTGGAGTTTAAGGTTTCGCCGCTGGCTGGAAGTCCTACTCCGTTTAACATCAGCGTGGGCATGGGCGAAGATCCAACCACGTCGCGGATGCTGAACTGGCATACGGACCCGGCGACGGATGGGACTGTCGTGGAATTGGCCAAGCGGTCCGAATTTACGGATTTCGATGCGCCGAACGTCCAGAAGTTCAATGGTGCCAGCGAGCTGTACCATACTTTGGATCTCGGCACGGTCCGCGTCCATAAAGCGACGGCGTCTGGCCTTGAGCCGGGCACAGAATATGTGTACCGTGTGGGTGATGGCCAAGGCCATTACAGTGCCCAAGGCTCGTTTAAAACGACAGATCTTGCGGGAGACACAACGAAATTCCTGTATTTTGCGGATTCCCAGGCCTCCACCGCCAAAGAGTTTGAGCTGTGGGGGAATACGATCGATAAGGCCGCAGCAGAGCATCCGGACGCCGAATTCATGGTCCATGCCGGGGATATGGTGGACAAGGGCTTCCTGGAGGAGCAGTGGAACTATTGGTTCGATGAAGCCCAGAAGCATTTCCTGAATACAACGTTAGTGTCGGCCATCGGCAACCATGAAGTGATGGGGAATAAGGAGAACGGGGATTTCCTGGCTCACTTTAACCAGCCGGGCAATGGCTTGGACAGCCTGAAGGGAACCAACTTCTCTTTTGATTACAAGGATGTTCATTTCATTATGCTGAACAGCGAGTATCAGCTGGAGGATCAGAAGAAGTGGCTTCAGCAGGATCTGGCTAACAATACTAAGGAATGGACCATCGCGATGTTCCACCGCGGGCCTTACGGCAGCATCTACGATTCCGCCGAGGTACGCAGCCTGTGGGCGCCGGTACTAGAGGAATTCGGCGTGGATCTCGTGTTAAACGGACATGATCATATTTATATTCGTTCCTACCCGATGATGAACAACCAGATTGCCGCGGAAGGGAAGGGCACGACCTACGTCGTGGCGGGATCGTCAGGCCCTAAATTCTACTCCCACACGGAGCGGGGCTGGCATGAGGTGGTCGACGAAGAGAAGACTCAAATGTATGCCTCCGTGGAAGTGAAAGGAGACGAGCTTCATTTCGTAACCAAAACGGTTGGCGGACGCGTCGTGGACGAGTTTACGCTGACGAAATCGGAAACGAAGCCGGAGCCGCAGCGGATTGAAGTAACTCCAAACCAGCTGACGCTAGCTGTAGGCGAGAGCCAAAAGTTACTGGCTGATGTGAAGCCGAGCGGTGCGGAACGAACCGTTGTGTGGTCCGTCTACCATTCCGAACCGTCGAATGACGTCGTCAGCGTATCCGCAGACGGCATCGTGACAGCTCAAGGTCTGGGCAGCGCGGTGGTAAGAGCGATCAGCACGGTTGCACCGGACGTCTACACAGACGTGAAGATTACGGTGGACCGAATTCCGAACGGCAGCATCGAATCGATCCTCTTAAGCGGCAAATCCGAGCTGAAGGTCGGGGATGCCGACCAGACGGTAACAGAGGCGGTATATACCGACGGCAGCCGTATCCGTTTAATCGAAGGCATTACCTATGCGAGCAGTAAGACGGACGTAGCTTCCATTGATGAACAGGGCTCGGTACGGGCTTTGGCGGTAGGGGCGACCGTTATTTCGGCAACCTACGAAGGATTCAAATCGGAGTACGCTTTGAGAGTAGTCGCCCGTGGCGGGGGGAATCCTGATCCGGGACCGGAGCCGCCGGTAGACCCGCCCGTGCAGCCGCCGGTAACACCACCGGTTACGCCTCCAGTAACGCCGCCGGTAACACCGCCGGTAACGCCGCCTGTTAGACCACCGTCAGGCAGCATCACCCTATCGGCCAGCGAGCTTGCAGCTAAACTGTCGAACGGGCAAGTGATCTTGTCGGTGGACGGAAACTTTACGGATATCACGCTGCCAGGGAATGCAGCAGACATACTCAAGGATGGTTCAATCCGTCTCGAAGCGAAGAATTTGTCCCTAACGATACCTGCCGAAGTGCTTCGTCAGCTGGGCGGTCTTGCAAATGCTGGGCAGCTTGAGAATGGCGCGATAAAACTGAGTGCCTCCACGTTATCGGATGCGGAGATGAAGGAGCGAATCACGCAAGCTGCCCGCGTCTCCGGCGCTAAGCTGACAGCAGCCGGAGCCATGCTGGAGTTCCAGCTTCAATTAACGACAGCGGATGGCAAAGTTCACAGCTTAACGGAATTCGATCATCCGATCATGTTAGAACTGCCGTTAACTTCAGATGTTAATGGCAAAAGAATCTCCATGTACTATTTATCCGGCAGCGGAGAGCTGGAGTATATCGGCGGTGTAAACAAAGACGGCCGCATGGCCGCGGGAATCCGCCATTTCAGCGCTTATGGTTTGCTGGATTACGAGAAAACTTTTGCGGATGTTCCATCTTCGTTCTGGGCTGCGGAAGTTATCGGCGATTTGGCTGCGAAGCAGCTTATCGAAGGCGTCAGCGCGGACCGCTTCGCACCGGCCCAGCAAGTGACCCGGGCTGAATTTGCCGCGATGCTGGTTCGTCTGCTGGATCTTAAGGCAGAAGGACCTGCACCGTTTGCCGATGTGGATTCAAGCAAATGGTACGCCAAGGCCGTGTCAGCAGCTGCCCAGTCCGGCATCGTGAACGGAACCGGCAAAGACAGCTTTACGCCCGACGCACCGATCAAGCGCCAGGAAATGGCGGCGATGCTGGTGCGTGCTTATGCCCACGCGATGAAACTGCAGCAGGAGAGCATCAGCGCGGGAAGCGGATTTACCGATCTCGCCGAGTCCCCGGACTGGGTTCGGGAAGCGGTAGAAACCGCGCATGCCCTCGGTTTTGTTCAGGGCCATACGCCGAGCCGCTTTGAACCGGATGGCCTGACCACGCGTGCGGAAAGCGCGCAGGTCATTTATAATCTGCTGAATAAGCTGAAGTAAATTCTAGAAGGCAGAATACCGCTTCTCTTCTCCTGTAGACCATCACAGTGGAAGAGAGGCGGTTTCTTTTTTTAGACTAACCGCGGTCTACCTTCATGGCATATACGTCGAAAGACATTTTTCTTACAGGTTAAAGAATGGCGGAAGTTCCGATATAATGATTACATGGTCAATGAGTGAATGTAAATCGGAGTAATGGCTAATCTGGTAACCGGGAAGAGGGGAAGAGGGGAAGAGGATGACGGAATACGCGAACACGCCGAAGCCGCCGTATTATGCCTGCATTTTTGTGTCCAAGCGTACAGAGGGTGACCGGGGTTATGGGGCGATGGCCGATAAAATGGCAGAGCTCGCAGCGCAGCAGCCCGGCTATTTGGGGGTGGAGTCTGCTCGGGATGAGGGTCTCGGGATCACGGTATCGTACTGGGATTCCCTGGAGGCCATTCGTTTATGGAAGGAAAATGCCGCACATCAGGTAGCACAGGAACGGGGCAAGAACGAGTGGTATGAAAGCTTTGGCTTGCGAATTTGCAAGGTGGAGAGGGATAGCTTCTACAAGCTTTAGGCAAGGCCAATCAAGGAAGAGGATGGGGAGGAATAATGATGATGCAGAATCCGGGCAAGATCAGATGGGGAATTATGGGGACAGGCTGGATTGCGGAGCAGTTTGCAGCCGATCTGGCGTATGTGGAGAACGCTCAGTTTGTGGCCGTAGGCTCACGTACGGCGAGCAGTGCAGGTGAGTTTGCGTCCAAATATGATATACCGCGGGCTTATGGCAGTTACGAGGAACTCGTGAAGGATCCCGATATTGACGTTGTGTACATAGCGACTCCGCATCCGCTGCACCGGGATCATGCCTTAATGTGTCTTCAGGCCGGCAAAGCCGTCCTGTGCGAGAAACCCTTTACGATTAACGGGGATGAACTGGAGGAATTAGTGGCGGCTGCACGGGAGCAGAAGCTGTTCCTGATGGAGGCCATGTGGACGCGTTTCCTTACGCCGATCCGGCAGGTGCGCGAATGGCTGAACGATGGACTTATCGGCGACGTTCGGCTCGTGAAGGCCGATTTTGGTTTTCGGAGCGGCTGGAATCCGCAGGGCCGTTTGCTGAATTTGGAGCTTGGCGGCGGCGCGCTGCTGGATGCGGGTATTTATCCGGTATCGTTTGCATCCATGATTTTCGGAACCGAGCCGGAGAAGATATGGAGTACCGCGCATATCGGCGAAACGGGCGTCGATGAGCAGTTCTCGGTTATTCTATCTTATGAATCCGGGAAGACCGCTTCATTAAACGGGGCGATCCGCCTAGGATTGACGAATGAAGCTTATATTTATGGTACAAACGGGTATATTCACATTCCGTCCTTCCTGAATGCAACATCCGCTTCGCTTCATGTTGATGGCGAGGAACCGGTGGTTGTTACGGATGATCGTCAGGAAAAAGGGTATAGCTTCGAGGCTTACGAAGTGGGGCAGTGTCTGCTGGAAGGGCGGCTGGAGAGCGACGTGATGCCGCTTGATGAGTCGCTTGCGATTATGAGGCTGCTGGATCAGATCCGGGGGCAGTGGGGCCTGAAGTATCCTTCGGAAGGTTAAGCCGTGACGCTAATTATCGGACTTTTTGAATACGTGAACTGAATGAATTATGAAGCCGATACGGGGGATTGTCCCGTGTTGGCTTCTTTTTTGTGTTTGCTACGGCATGGGCAGCTTAAATTCCTGCCTGATTTATAAAATTATATTTTATTAAAACTATTGAA
This sequence comes from Paenibacillus sp. FSL W7-1332, assembly GCF_037969785.1. Lineage (NCBI taxonomy): Bacteria > Bacillati > Bacillota > Bacilli > Caryophanales > Paenibacillaceae > Paenibacillus > Paenibacillus sp. FSL W7-1332. The sequence goes on from NZ_CP150209.1 coordinate 1,657,205, forward strand.
ATTTGAAATAAAATTTCAATATGATAGAGATAGAGATGAACATGTATGTACAGACCATCACGAACATCTACTCCAGCAGATCGACAGGAGGTGAGCTGCAGCCGATTTCGCTTGGAATTGGACTTCAGTTTGGATAGCAAGCACTCATACTAAAGGGAGTGAATTCGTGAATGATAATCAAAAGGCGTGTCTATCGAAGTAAGTCGATCCTATCCGTGACGCTGGCGTTAGCCGTGATGTTCAGCTCGGCTGTTTCTGCTTGGGGTAATTCCGTTGATGAGTACGCAAGCACCGGAGTACCAGGGGCGGTCGTTATGGAAGATTTTGAATCGGTAACAAATTTGTTTGCATCCTCCGCAAGGGGAAAGGCCCAGCTGGATGTAGTGGGGAGGCCGGAGCCAATCTATTACGGACATCACGCTGCAGCTCTAACTTATGATTTTGTGGGCAGCGAATCCGGCACCTCGGCAGCATATCTCAACTTCAAAGACCCGGACGGTTCTACCGGCAGAAGCGTCCCCGGTTCACCGACTGCCCTCGGTTTATGGGTTTACGGCGATGGCGGGAACCATTGGCTCCGGGCCCAGCTTCAGGATTCCTCCGGCGGCAAGCATGCCGTGGATTTAACGTCTACCTCCGGTTTTAGCTGGAAGGGATGGAAATACGTCAAATTTAACGTTCCCTCTACCATCAAGGCTCCTCTCAAAGTGAATCAAATCTATATCACCGAATTAAAAGATACGAATAAAAACAAAGGCACCGTATACTTCGACAGGCTGTCCGCATTCTATACGGGTTCCCAGGTGTACGGGCTCGACATTGGCGGGCTGACGCCCATGGGCGTTGGAGAAACGGTGAAACCCCAAGTATATGCAACCTATGAAGGACAAACGGAACCTGCATTATTAACAACCGGCGTGAAACTCACCAGCAGTGACGACAACATCGCTACGGTGACAGGCGCTACATACGACACCATTGAAGCAATGGCGCCGGGAACGGTAACCATAACGGCTGAATACGGAGATGCGCCAAAATCTCAGTATGAGCTTCATATTACGCAGGATGTGCCAGCCCCTGGAGAATTGCTGTTATCCGGGCCGCTGCATATGGAGACCAGTCTTACCGGAAAAATGAGAACCAGCGTGGTTTACTCCGTCTACGGAAACCAGACGGATCCTGTATGGCTGACTGAAGGAATTAGTTATGCAAGCGATCAACCGGGCGTTGTATCGGTAGATCAAGCTGGTCAATTGACCGCAGTTTCTGCGGGAACGGCAGGCATTACAGCAATGTACCGCGGAGTAACCGCACAGCATGCCATTACGGTGACGGACCCGGTTCCGGTTCTGCAGAGCATCGAACTTCAAGGTCTTACAGCGGTTACGGTTGGAGACTCCTTCGAGACGGCGGTGTCCGCAACCTACTCCTGGATGGAGGAGCCGGTGATCATAACGGAAGGTGTTACGTTTACCAGCAGTAATCCGAGTGTAGCCGCTGTCGACGATAAAGGAGTGGTATCCGGCTTGAAAATAGGTTCCGCTAGAGTAACAGCCACATTCCAAGGAAAGACCAGCTCACTCTACATTACGGTGAATAAAGCCGCCGAGCATCCGAAAACCGAGATGAGAGCCGCCTGGATTGCAACCGTCGACAATATTGACTGGCCCGCCAAAGGAGTCACCGATCCGGATCAGCAGAAACAGCAGTTTATCAGCCTGCTTGATCAGCTGGAGGATGCGGGGATGAACGCGGTCATTATGCAGATCAAGCCGACGGCGGATGCATTCTACCCGTCCAACTACGGGCCATGGTCAGAATGGCTGACGGGAGTTCAGGGCAAGGATCCAGGGTACGATCCGCTGGCATTCCTGCTGGAGGAAGTCCACAAGCGGAACATGGAGTTTCATGCCTGGTTTAATCCATACCGCATCAGTCTTCAAGGAGATGTCAACAAACTTGTGGCAGACCACCCGGCCAGGCAGCATCCGGAGTGGGTCGAAGTTTATGGCGGCAAGCTGTATTTCAACCCGGGGATACCGGAGGCACAGCAGTTTATCATCGACGGGATTATGGAGGTCGTTCGGAATTACGACATCGACGCCGTGCATTTTGACGATTACTTCTACCCGTATCCCGTAACCGGCGTGGATTTCCCGGATACGGACACCTTTAACCAGTACAAAGGCTCTTTTACGAATAAGGGCGACTGGAGAAGAAATAACGTCAATCAATTCATTCAGAAGGTGAACGAAGCTATCAAGGCCGAGAAGAGCTACGTGAAATTCGGCATCAGCCCGTTTGGTATCTGGAAAAATAAATCCAGCGATCCGACCGGCTCTGAAACCAATGGTCTCGAGAGTTACAATGCCATCTATGCCGACTCGAAGAAATGGGTTGAAGAAGAGTGGATCGATTATATCACGCCTCAGATTTATTGGAATATCGGTTATTCCGCTGCCGCTTACGATAAGCTGATCGATTGGTGGAGCGCGATTGTGTCCGGCAGGAATGTTCATCTATACAGCGGACAAGCCGTATACAAAATCGGGTCGAATGCCGATTGGTCCAATCCCGAAGAGATGCCGAACCAGATCCATTACAACCGCAACTTTGAGGAAGTCCGGGGCAGCATGTACTTCAGTTCCAAATGGTTTAAGGATAATGCGCTCGGATTTACCGACAGACTGAAGAACGATCTGTATCGATATCCGGCATTGATTCCGGCGATGCCTTGGATCGATTCGGAAGCGCCGACAGCGCCCAAGAAGCCCAAGGCTGATCACGAGCAGGATGGTGTGAAGCTAAGCTGGAAGTCGACAGATGACGAGACGTATTATGCGGTCTATCGTTTTGATGGCAGAGGCTCCGGCAGTGTTCAAGATCCGTCGCATTTGTTAGGAACTCTCCGAAAAACCGCCGATAAGACGCAATTCTTTGTTGATCATACCGCAGCGGGGGGACAAACTTACACGTATGTTGTGACGGCTGTCGATCGTCTGCATAACGAGAGTGCCGCAAGCAAACCGGTCACGGTGAAAGTGAAACATCATGGTAAGCCTGGAAAGCCTCCGGTGAACCCACCGGGGAAACCGAACAAACCGTGAGTTTACATCCTTACTGGTTAACGGTTGGTTTACTTCCCTAAGTAAGAAGTCGCTTTAGAGAGCGGACTGGCCCGCATCAGGTAAAGGGACACCCCGGCTTATAGCCTTGGGGCGTCCCTTTTGCGTTTGTTCCAATGGACATGCTGCGTGATACAATAGGTGCATTACGACCTGGAGTGTGGTGTATGTTCAAGAAATTAGGAATGGCATTGGTTTACGCCGCCATAGGTGGTCTTGTGTATTTTTATGGAGATACCATATTGGTCTGGATTCGATCGACAGACAGTATGACGCTGATCATGTTCATGGCTGTCATCATGGCCTTGTTTCCGGTGATCCCTTATCCGGTGGTAGGAGGCGTAATCGGTGCCGCCCTCGGGCCGGTTATCGGTGGAATCGTCACTTGGGTCGGCTCTACCGCTGCTTCCATCCTCATGTTTATATTCATCCGATACGGGTTTCAGGAATGGGGCGACCGGGTGCTTTACCGTTATAACAGGCTGGGAAAAGTGACAACGATGTTCGAACGGAACGCCTTTATGACCATCCTGTTTACCCGGTTGATCCCGTTTATTCCTTCCATTGTCATCAATGTGTACGCGGCTCTCAGCAAGGTAACGTTCTCATCTTACAGCATCGCGTCCGCGCTAGGCAAGATCCCTGCGATGCTGCTGTTCTCGATGGTAGGCGATCATCTGATGACCGACCCTTCCCACATCATGATAACCATTGGGGTATACGGCGTATTTCTCGGGATAACCCTGCTGGTTTACCGGTTGTCAGGCTTTGGCCGTTCGGGAAGAACGGAGGGCAAACGGTTATAATTGCTCAATGGATGAGGCGGGACCACTCCGTTCTGCAGATGCGGAGGTCTCGCCCTTTTTCTTTTGGAACCAAGCCCGAACCGCCTCGATCTCTCGCTGATCCATGCCGTTTAAGCTTTCGTTGATCTCGCTGAATATCATCTTCACCTGCAGAGACAGGAGTCCTCTTCTTCGCTGTCTGCGGGTGCCGCTGACCTCCATGGCGATAATCTGCGGTCGGCGTATATACCTGGTGGACATCGCAATGAAACGGCTGCGGATCGTCAGCTGTTTGTCCGTTACATTAAGTCCGGAATCCCGGTGCGAAAGGAGTCCCCAAGCTAACGAGAGCGGGAGGAGCAGAAGCGATAACAAACCGAGTTTGTCAAAATACCAAATGCATGCGCCGCTAACGATCGCGGCAAAAGCCAGCTTCCACCGCAGGTACATCCATTTTGCGCGGGGCGGCGGCGAAGCGGTAATAGGCTGAGCGCTGAATTGAGGCGTGACCCGATCCAGCAGCGCTGGAATATCTACGATCTTCAGTAGAGGATGAAGCATGAAATGCTTGTCGGACTCGGACGTAAGCACATGAACCTTCACTTCAGCGTAACCGAACCAGCGCCGGAATACGCCTTCTTTCACGGTAATGGCCAGCACTCGTTCGGGAGAGAAGAGCAGTCTTTTTCTCTCCAGCAGACCGCAGCTGACCGAGATTTGTTTCCCGATGCGCTCGACGGTAAATCCCGCATATTTGATCGTGTAGAGCACGGCGGAGAGCAGCCAGGATATGATGAACGCCACAGCGGCAATGCTGATCCAGCTCCCGGGCAGCAGCTTCCCTGCCGATTGAAACAGCGATTGGTACATTTGATCCGGGAGCAGGTCATCGGCAAAAGATAAAATACCGCCTACAAAGGCTAAAGCCAGAGACAGGTTGGGCGAGGAGAGCGCGGCAATGAGCAGGCGTCCCGAGGATAGCTGGAGCAGCGTGCTGCGTTCTTCCTCTGCCGTCCCAGGATCGTCTGCGGTATCTCTCCCGGCAGTAGCGCCGAAATCGGAACCCGTCAATGGATCGCTTCCGTATGCCATGTTCTGATTCGACGGTTGAATGGATTCGTGATTCTCTCGGGTTTCCGACGCTTGAACAGCTGCCCTCTCGCTCGGAGCGGGAAAGCTCTGATCGGATGGGTCGGAACTTTCATGAGCTTGGCGAACCTCCCGTTCCGTCTGCCTTGTTCGGGTTTGCTCGCGCAGCCAGCGCTGCAGCCGTTCGCCTTCGCTATTGGTGATGGCAGGCAGTATGCCGCCGCCTTCCGTTTTGCCCGGCGTTTCGATTCGGACCTGGGTGAGTCCCAGTATTCGCTGCAACAAAGGCTGCTCCAAATTCATGGAATGAATGCGGCCTGTATAGATGGACAACTCCTCACGAAACAGAACGCCGCGACGGATGAGGATTTTGTCCTCTTCTAACGTATAGACGAAGCGTTTCCACTTCAGATACCCGTACAGAAGCAGAAGCGAGACCAGGATGACGATGACGGCGGACAGCCAATACCAGGGGATATCGCGCAGCGATTTTCCGTTAAGGAATTTGATGGATACGAGAGCGGCGATGGGAATGAGTGATTTTACGCTGCCTACGAGCGGGAACAGGATGAACAGCCGGTGCAGTCTTGTCGGTTCATTCATCGTGATCCACCACTTTGGCCAGCTCGCCGATCTGTTTTTTCAGTTCCTCTGCATCTTCCAGCTTGAGCGCCTGAATAACATGAGTCGTTGCGGCGGTAACGACCTTTACCTTGGCTAGACCATATTTACGAAGGAGCGGCCCCCGCTCAAGCTCCACATGCTGTACACGCGTCATCGGGACAAGGGTGTCACTGAGCCAGATCCAGCCGGAACGAAGCTCCAACTCTTCCTCGCTTACCTTGAAGCCGAATTGTTTGTAGGTGAAAGAGGGCACGGCCCAAGTAAACCAGGCTCCGAGAACCAGCAGTCCGATGGTGATCCAGCCCGGTATCAGGGTCCACCCGAATATAGCGGCGATGATCAGATAAGCTGCAGCAGCGAGCAGGATCACTCCATCCGTAATGAAACCCGTGATGCGGGAGATCGTTACGGAATCCGGGTGACATCTGCGCATATCGTCAAGCCGATTGTCCATATGTATGTTCCTCCTTGATGTTTAAGATTCAAACAGTCCTTCGCATTTATATGTATGTCTACGTTGCTCGGGAAGGATTCGTTTCATCCCGTCTTCCGACTTGCTTGCCGTGCTTATCATTGTAGCATAACGGGCGAACGAGCAATTGAACCAGACCTAACGGTTGCATGAACATATGCTGAATCTGTTAAGCTTGAGTTAAGGAAGAACTTGAAATGATCGAGAATGAAAGGATCGCGTGTAATGAAAATAGACCGGCTATTAGCCATAACCGTCCTGCTTCTGAACCGGGGGAGACTGAGCGCCAAGGAGTTGGCCGATCGGTTTGAAGTATCAAGCAAAACCATATATCGCGACATGGATACGCTATGCCAAGCCGGGATCCCGATTGTGGCCCACCAGGGAATATCCGGCGGGTTTGAAATTATGGAGCATTATATGATTGACAAGTACTGGCTGTCCGCCGAGGAGATGAGTGCGCTGGTTACAGCGGTTAAAGGGATGAGCAGTGCACTGGAGGATCAGCAGATGGGCATCCTGCTTGAGAAGGTAAAATCGCTGCTGCATAGGGTAGAGCAGGGGCTTGGCGATGAATATCGAAGGGAACCGGTGGTCATGGACTTTCAGCCTTGGGGACAGCGTCAAGGACTGAAACCCGCCGTGGGCCTGCTCAAAAAGGCTATTCAAGAAAAGCGCCGGGTCGTGATGGAATATATCGATAGCCGGGGCAACGTGGAGCGAAGAACCATTGAACCGGCATCCTTGATTCTGAAAGGAAATATTTGGTATGTACAAGCCTTTTGCCTGGAGCGGGAAGACTTTCGAATCTTTCGGTTATCGCGCATGCAGCATATCAAGATGCTGGATGAGACTTCGGAGACAAGAATGATACCGAGCATGGAACGCTTGGAATGGGTTTCCTCTTGGTCAAGCGCGCTGGAGCAGGAGACGGTGCTGCTATTCGAAGCTGCCGCGCGTCAGCGGGTGGCGGATATTTTTCCGCCGGAACGAGTAACCGTCAACCCGGACGGCTCTTTACGCGTTCGAGTGTTATACAAATTGGATGAGTGGTTTTACAGCATGATACTAAGCTTTGGGGATCAGGTGCTGATTGAACAGCCGGGCGAAGCGGCGGAGGAAGTGAAACGAAGAGCGCAATTGATTATGCAGCGATACGATAACCAGGACAGATAGATGTCCACGTTACCTCTTTAGAATAGAAACATATTCATCTCAAGGAGGAAACAACATATGAGTCATAGTCAACAGCAGAATCAAAGTGAACGATGGGTCGAGACTAGACCCGCCATGTTCATTCAGGGTGTCGGCGTTCGAACGACGAACGAAGCGGAGGCAGGACCGCAAGGCAAAATACCGCAGTTATGGGACCGGTATTTCCAAAGCGGGTTGCAGACGCAATTATCTGATAAGGATCAAGCCATCTATGCGTTGTACACGGATTACGAGAGCGATGCATCCGGGGCGTACACCTTAATTATCGGCAACAGGATGGATGAAGCTGTGGCAGTTGCGGCTTCTACGGAGGAGCTGCAGCAGGCTTCCGTCCCGGCAGCTAAGTACATGGTATTTCGGACAAGACGCGGCCCTTTGATGGAAGTCGTTCCGCAGGTGTGGCATGAAATTTGGAGTTATTTCCAGCAATCAGCCGATAAAAGGACGTATACCGGGGATTACGAACGCTATGACATGCAGGAGTTTGATCCTGCGAATACTGTGGTGGACGTATATATCGCGATTGAATAGGAGTTAATTTCGGCAGGGCGTTCCAGTGCCTGGAGTGGAAAGCGACTATTCTTCGGATGATATGACCTAACCCGGGAATACGCGATATTGGCTAATCATGAAGAAGAGGGTGATCCTACAATGGGATTACCCTCTTTATTTTACGATCCAAAGTCCGGCTTCTTGATCATCGTTATGAACGTAGTGCCGCCATAATCAAACGTTGCAACTTCCGAGAAGCCCAGCTGGGTATACAAGCGAATGGCTCGTTCATTGAATTTGGCAACGGTCAGCCGAAACGATTGGCGATTGTGAAATTTAGCGATGGATGCCAGCACGAACGAGAGGAACTCTTTTCCCCGGCCTTGTCCGGTCAATTCCGGTTTCATGCCAAGTCCCAAATCCAGCAGATCCTCGTCATATGCACCTAACGGGATTGCGATCGGAATTTGGGCTGATGAGCCTGTACAGCAAAAGCCGAAGAGCTGCCCTTCCTCGTCCAGTATGGCGTAATACGAACATTCCAGAATTTCTTTCCGAAACTCCTCATCCGGCTCGTTATTGTAGAAGTCATAGGGAGGTTCATAGCTCCATTGCATAATTTGATCGGCGTACGTTTCGGTCATGGCCGTGATACGAAGAGGCATTATTCTCATCCTTTGGGTTTGTTGATATAGGTTCCATCCCTATATCCTTTATTTCGATTTGGAAGTAAAAAAACCTTCTCTTCCGTGTTCATAGCCGGTCTAAAGGACCCCGAGCCACTATGGAAGAGAAGGCATCCATTCCGAGAAGGTTCAGCTTATTTGAACCCGGTTAGTGCCGATCCCGATTTCATGAAATACTTCTGTCCGAAGAAATAGATCAGGATCATGGGAATCGCCATGATGGTGGAAGCCGCCATCAGTTTTTCCCACTGCGCCCCGTGGTCCTGCTGAAAGCTTTGCAGGCCGACGGTGATGGTCCATTTTGCTGAATCGTTCAGATAAATGAGCGGGCCCATGAAATCCACGTACGACCAGACAAAAGAAAATAAAGCGACGGTGGCCAATGCCGGTTTCAGGATCGGCATGATGATCTTGACATATATTCGCAGCTCCGAAGCCCCATCGATCTTTGCTGCCTCGGACAATTCGGTCGGTAAGCCAAGCAGGAACTGCCGAAGCAAAAAGATGAAGAACGGTGCCCCGAAGAATGCGCCGATGGTAAGCGGCATGATCGTATTGACCCACCCGAGCTTGGTGAAGATGATGTACTGCGGAATCATCTGCACTTGCGCCGGCAGTATCATGGTCGCCACCACGATGGTAAAGATGATGTTCCGGCCCTTCCAAGGAATGCGGGAAATCGAGTAGGCTACCAGCGGTGCAGAGAATAGCTGACCGATGATATTCACCATACAAATCAGAAACGTGTTCATCATGTAGCGGGTAAAGGGAATAGCTGAAAGCGCCTCTTTATAATTCGACCACTGAAACGTCTCCGGGAAGATGCTCGGCGGGAACTCGAGTATCTCTTCCGGCGTCTTCAACGAGGTCATCACCAGCCATACGAATGGAAACAGAAAGATCACAGCGAATAGAAGAAGGACCAAATGCGGTATGATCACTCGCAGCCTGACAGCCATATTAATCACCTCCGTAATAGACCCAGCGGCCTGACGTTTTTAACAGGATGAACGTAATCAGCAGCACAATGATAAACAGAATCCAGGCGAGCGCCGAGGCATAACCCATCTTCAGAAAGACAAAGGCTTCCTGGTACAAATTGACCGCGTAGAACAGCAGCGATTGCTCCGGCCCGCCCAAAGAGCCGCTTCCATCCACCTTGCCTCCGGCCAGGATATAAGACTCCGTAAAGATTTGAAAGGCGCCGATCAACCCCATGATGAGCTGAAAAAGAATAATGGGGGACAGGGCAGGGACCGTAATCTTCCAGAACCGGTACCACCAGTTCGCTCCGTCTACCTGAGCCGCTTCATAATATTGCCTCGGCACGCCCTGAAGGGCGGCCAGGAAGATTAATGCGCCTGCACCTGATCCCCATAGGCTCATCAGGATAAGAGACGGTTTCGTATAGCGGGGATCAAGCAGCCACGCCGGGTCCGTTAAACCCAGGGTGCGAAGTGCCATGTTAACCAAACCGAAGTCGGGGTTCAGCATCCATGTCCACAAGAGAGCGCTTGCAACGATGGGTATGACGGATGGAAGGTAGAAGATGGTGCGGTAATAATTGATTCCTTTCACTTTGAAATTGAGCATCATGGCAATCAGCAGAGAGACCGCCAGCGTGATCGGCACGGATATGAACGCCATGAAAAAGGTGTTACCGAGCGACTTATAAAAGCGGTCATCCGCAAAGATTAACTCGTAATTCTGAAGCCCTACCCACTTGGGAGGGCTGAATAAATCGTATTCGGTCAGACTCAGGTAGAGCGAACCGAAGAACGGGTAGACCGTAAAAGCCAGAAAGCCGATAATCCAAGGAGAAGCGAACGCCAGGCCAAGGAATACATAATGACGCTCCTTCCGGGACCAGCCTGATACGCGTTTTCGTTGATTGGCTGCTGTGGTGACCTTCATCTTCGCGATTCTCCTTCCGCATTAAGTATTTAGTATGCAACTCCGCCCAATACATCGCTGCATTGGACAGAGCCTGCTTAGCTCATCATTTCACCAGCGGCTGAATCTTTGCCTTTACCTTGTCCAAGCCTTCCTCCATGCTGACGGTACCTCGGAGAATAGCATCATATTGCGCGCTGAATTCCGTCATGTACTCATTCGCGTAGGAAGAAGCCGGGAAGGACTTCAGGTTCTCGCTTCCTGAATAGTCCAGGAATTCCTTGAACCCGGGCACATCCTCATAGAGTGGATTGGAGAAAGCAGAGTTCCTCGTCGGGAGATTCCCAAGGGCAGCCGTAAATTCGGCCATTTGCTCCGGCTCGGTCATCCATTTGATGAATTTCCAGGAAGCGTCCGGGTTTTTGACGCCTTTCGGGATATAGAATACGCTGGTAGTCACATTTCCGGAGTTTTTAAATTCCGGGTTGTTCTCATCATAAGGAATCGGGGCAATGCCATAATTCAGATCAGGCGCGTATTGTTTGATGAAGGTGGGCAGCCATTCTCCGTCAATCGTCATCGCATACTTGCCCGAGAAGAACGGATTCTGTGCCGACATGTATTGGCCAAGTCCGGAAGAGAATCGATCCAGATTATCGGAACCGTATTGATCCCAGATCTCCTTCGAGAGCTTAATGGCCGATTGGATCCCGGGATGGTCCGGCGTCACCTGCTGCGTCGCTTCATCATAAAACGATCCGTTGAAGGCATAGCTGAACGTATACGCATCCATTCCGGGCCACAGTCCGAGCCGCTGGAGGCGCCCGCCATCCTCGACGATGCTCAGCTTTTTGATATATTCTTTAAGCTCGCTTATGGTTTCCGGTGGACCGTCATAGCCGGCTTCCTGCAATATATCCTTGTTGTAGAACAGCATGGATACATGCATGGCCGTCGGGATTGCATACGTCTTGCCTTCATGCTGGGACGTGCTTAGGGCGGCCGGCACGAAGTCCTTAAGATCCAAGCCGTCCTTCGTTATATAATCATCGAGCGGCATCATGGCGCCGCGCAGCCCCCACGGCACGACATTTTGTCCAAATTGGGATGCGATGTCCGGAGGATTGCCACCGGTAATCGCGGTAAGCTGTTTCTGATAGTCGCTTTGGGACAGCCCCTTTACTTGAATGTCGGGATTGGCCGAGTTCCACTTGGCAATCAATCGTTCCAATGCTTCCGCTTCCGGTCCGGTCCATCCGTACCAGAAGTCGAGCGTTACGGCATCCTGTGCAGGTGGATGATCGGATGGCTTGTCACCATCACTGCCTGATTGCGGCGCATTGCCGCCTGAGCATCCTGTTGCGATAGAGAACAATAGAATAAGGCTCCAGATCCAATGTTTCTTCTTACTCATTCCTCTTCCTCCCCTTGAGCTATCGTGTACAATCCGTGTAGCGTAATCAAAGTTCTATTAATTTCCCTCCCCAAAACAGTTGACTAAACAACCGGCCCTGATCCAGTTATTTGTAAGAATTATGGATATCGTAGCATGTAATAAAATCATTTCATTTCACTATCGTGTTCAAAAATAGGATTATCGTATGGCATTGAACGTTCTATTTGATCGCTTGTTTACGAAAGTCGGTGGGGGAGATGCCCGTGTATTTTTTGAAGATTCTGCAAAAATAGGAGAGTTCGTTAAAACCGGTGGAGTAGCAAACATCCGTGACGGTTAACTCCGGCTGCTTCAGCATCATCATGGCTTGTAGAATCCGCAGGTCGGTGAGATACCGGTTGAATGTTTTGCCTGTCCATTCTTTGAAGAGGATGCAGAACGTGGACCTTGATAAATTCGATAGGGTGCATAGATCATTTATATTCATATCTTCCTGGTAGTGGTTATGGATGTGATCAACGACTCTTGTCATGATCCCCCGGTATTTCTCTGATTTCTCGAATCCTTCTCTGAGCAGTTCACCGTTGACCTGCCGTACCAGAATCGAGAGGAGGATAAGCAGCTTCGCCTTGAGCGCTATTTGAAAAAAAGGGGTACGTCTCTCGTATTCAATCAGCATGTCCTTCAAGACATTTTGGACCGTTACGTCGGTAACGGTGTCCAGCGTTATTTTGGCCTGGGCGTTCATTTCCTTGCGCAAAAAGTATTCCAGGAACGCCACATCGAAAAAAGCATGATCTGTTGGCATTTCCTGAAATCTCTCGTTCACAAAGGCAGGCATAAATTCGCATCCGTAAATCTCGATGTCCTCTTCGGGTGAAATGCTGACACTGTGCAAGGTAAATGGAGGTATAACAAAAATATCGCCTTTGGAGATCTCGTACGCCTGCTGATTGACGGTGTGTTGGAATCCCCCTTTCGCCACATACCAAATCTGAAAATAATCATGACAATGCGTCCATAAGCTCTGTTGATAGGTCAATTTATACATTTTGCACGGAAGACCTTCCAACATTTCCATCTTTGAGTTAAAATAAACGACACCTGATCCAGTTAGTTCTTCAAGATCCACCTGACTCCAATAAATACTCAATGTTTTACCCTCCCCTATTGATTTCCTTCAGAATTAAGAAAACGCTTTCAATTTAGGTGTCAGCTATTTTCTTAAAGATGATTATCCCTGAAAAACAAATCGTGTACAGCATTCCTCTTCCTGCCCTTTGAAATATGTTTCGCATTCGCAAACATCCTATTTCTAGGGGAACGTGGGGTTGTTATGAAAATTGTATATTTGGATGGTTTGAGAGGTTTAGCTGCCTTGATCGTGGTCGTATCTCATTTTTTTCAGGTGTTTGCACCGTCTGTTTTTGAGGGGAGGAAGGAGATCGTGCATTTCGCTTTCGAGGGGATTGCCGCGCGAACACCGTTCAATCTGCTGTTTAACGGCAACTTCTCGGTCTGTCTGTTTTTTGTGTTGAGCGGATATGTGCTTAGCTATCGATTTTTTCAAACCCGGGACAGGCTCGTCATTTATTCGTCTGCCATTCGCCGCTATTTTCGTTTGGCCGTACCCGCCTTGGTGTCCGTTTTGCTTGCTTATCTGATTCTCGTTCTGGATCTCGGAGCGTACGACAATATACGCGGAGTGACGTTATCTTCGATGCCGGATCCGTTTGCTGCTGACGCCAATCTGTTGGTCATGCTGAAGGAAAGCCTGTTTCATACCTTTTTCACGTATGGATCGCAATACAATCCCGTGCTTTGGACGATGACCTACGAGCTGTTTGGATCATTTCTGATTTTTGTTATTCTAGTAACTTGTGGCCATCATGGGATTCGTTATGCCGTTTATGCCGTCCTTATCTGCGTATTCATCGATTCCTATTACCTGGGATTTATATTGGGCATGCTGCTCAGCGATGTAAAGAATAGCAGGAGGGACTGGCTGGCATCTATCCATCGGCCCTGGATCCATATCCTGCTTCTCTGTATCGGTATTTACACAGGCTCCTATCCCTATGTCGCACCGCAAGGAACGATTTATTCGCTTCTTCAATGGGGAGCTTCCGATTTTAATTTCTTTGTGTTCTATCATGTTATCGGATCCTTCCTCATCCTAGGGGTCCTGTTGAATTCGAACCGAATGCAGTCGATATTCAGCCACAGGTTTTTTGCTTATTTGGGTAAAGTCTCTTTTTCGTTGTACCTTGTGCACTTCACCGTTATTTGTTCCCTAGGGAGCTTTATATTTCTGTTTCTTAGCCCGCTTCTAACCTATGGCTCCAACGTGCTGTTTACAACGATCATCACGTTCCTGGTTATCGCTGTCACGGCCCATGGGTTCTACAGGCTGATTGATGCCCGGATATTGCTCTGGTTAACGCGGTGGAACAAGCGGCTGTTCTCTGCTCAGAAATTAAGGGGACTGGGACATAGTGGGCAAGTACAAACGGACCAGATCATGAAGGCCGATTAAATCAATACAGATCCGTTTATTTCAGCGTGTGGGCGAAAATAAAACGAAAAAACCTTCTCTTCCGCGTACATGGCCGGGCATACGCCCGGTCCATGCCGAGAAGAGAAGGTTTTCTTTTGTCACAGCGACCATTCAAGATCCGCTGGCATGGGTCTGCACCACATGCTGCCTGCGGTAGGCGCCCGGCGTCATGCCGACGGCCTTCTTGAACGTCCGGTTGAAGGAGGTAATGTTGAGATAGCCAACACGCTGGCTGATCTCATTGACGGTCAAGTCCGTGCATGCCAGCAGTTCCTTTGCTTTGTTCATACGGATGCCAAGCAGATGGTCGCTGAAGTTAAGACCGGTCTTCTCCTTGATATAGACGGAGAGGTAGGCGCTCGACAGGTTCAGCTTGGCTGACAGATAGTCGAGAGACAGATCATCGGCATACTGGTTATGGATAATGTTCATGAACATGGCGATGAGCGGCTCTTCGCCAGTATCCTTTTTCTTGCGAATGAGGGCGCAGGAGGCTTCGACGAGCTGGCGGAATACCCCCTGGTAATCTGTTAAGCAATGGCATTCTGCCAATCTTGCGCTCCACTGCTTTAAGGATTGGACAGATGTTTTGTCAATCTGGGCCGTCTCCATATAACTTAGAATCTTGGAAGCGACCGAATCGGCGAAGAAACGGAATTGCGAGATGCCGGCCTCCTTGCGCTGCATGGCCTCGAGCGCCTGATCGATGATTTGCAAGGAACGGCTGTCGCTGCCGGATTGCAGCGCGTCAAGCAGTCCTTTTTCCTGAGACGGGCTTAGGTTGACAGTGTTTGGAAGGACCCGCTGCTTGGTTACCATCTGTGATTCCTCCAAGAGTTGTGCCTGTGCGGTCAGTCCTTTGACCTGGTGGTAGGCTTGATTGAATTCGGACGAGTGGCTCACTTGGGAACTGACGGCGATGGTGACAAGGAACAATTCCTTTTCCTCATTTAACATGTCCTTGATTTCCTGCAGCAGTTCCTCCAGGCGGGCGGCTTCCTCCCGTTTAAAGATGGATACGATCTCATTCTTTTCGATCTGGAACGTGTGGGATCCCGGATAGCGTTCTGCCGTGATCAGATGAATATGTTCCAGTATATGGCGGACCGCCTGATCGGTCTGGAGGGGGAGCTCATAAACCGGATTCATCCGGAAACGGATGTGATATAGAACCACGATGAAGCTTCCATCATCCGACAGGAAATCCTCCCACTCGCTAATATCGGTATTGATGCTCTTCAGCTGACTGATATAAGAGTAACTGGTTAGAACGGATTTATGCTTGTTCATGCGCTCCCGTATTTCTTCCTTCTCCCGGAACAGCTCTTGAATCCGGTTCTGGATCAGATCGTATTCGGTGATGCTTCCGGATTCCGGCATGGATGAACTGTTGGCTCTGTTCAGCACGGTTGTTAAAATCTGCTTCACCGGCTTGTGCAATCTGCGACTCAGGAAAAAGGAAGCGGCAAGGGCCACGCCAAGCGACAGGCAGAAGATGAGCAGCAAACCGCCGGTTAACCGGCTGAGCTGCGAAGAGACATGGCTGTAAGGCACAGCCGAGACATAGGTCAGTCCGTCGGACCCGGCTTCGGCAAAATAGTAGGTTCCCTCTTTGAGCACGGCCTTCTGTCCGGCTTCAAACGTCGGCAGCTGATCTTGGTTCATGGAGCCCAGCATATAGAGCACTTGGCCTTCGTCATTCAGAATGGCGAGTGCACGATCATCGGATTCGCCGAAGAAGGACTGAGCGGCCTTGTCGATATCGATAAGGGCAATGACCTCATAAGGACTGTCCGGCTGCTTGTAGACAAAAGGCATCAGTGTTTTCTCGGACAAATCGTTGTTGATTTGATAAGTTGCCGCAGGGAGAAGTTTGAAGGATTCCTGATGGCCCTCGTAGCTGCTCCAGAACGAATAAGGATACCTCGGGCTTGCATAGGAACGATTGAACATATAGGAAGCATCGCCGCTTCCGGATTTGCTCAGTACAAAATCAAACTCCCGGAGATAAATCAGGGTATCCTCCAGAAAGAACAACGGATTATAGATATCGCTCCGCATCTGCAGCATCACATCTCGAGCCTTCAAGTAATTGACTTCGTTTCCGGCCTGGTGGCGAAGCTGATTATTGAAGCCGATTAATTCGGATTGATTGTATATATCGAACATTAATACCTGCAATCTGCTGAATTGGTTGTTGAACCGCTCTGCCGTATCGTGAACCGCCTGCTGGCTGGTATCGATGATTTCTTTCTGCAGGCTGGTCTTAAAGAGTTGGAAAATGACCGTATAGAACAATCCGAATAACACGATGATGGCCAGAAAGCTCAGAAAAATTTTAAAGAATACACTGCGGCTTTTATGTCTGATCCAATTCACAGCCTTCCCCCCTTTATATTTTTCTGACGTCCAAGGTTTCACAACATTATATAGGACAAGTGTTAAGGATTGTGCCCGATTCATGTTAATCGTTCGTAAAAAATGGATAGTCAATATTTTAGATTTTAAGCAATGCTTTAGGAAATCGGTGTTTCTGCCCATTCATCCAATGAAAGGCGAGACATCATTAAAATGGTCAATACCCTTAATACGTTCGAGTCGTTTATGATGCAGTCGTGGACCTTGGGACACACGAAGACGCATAGACGAAAGAGGGGGGATTGCCGATTTTACAACGTCATCTAAACACCTTGGAAGCGCATTCAAACATTCGCAGGAAAAGTGCTTGGCGAAGATGGATGATGCAGGTTCGCAGAAACTGGCAGCTGTACGCTTTATTTGCACCAGTTCTGTTATACTTCATTGTATTTCATTATGTACCCATGTATGGCGTCCAGATTGCATTTAAGGATTTTATTGCGAACAAAGGGATCATGGATAGTCCATGGGTAGGCTTCAAGCATTTTGAACGCTTTTTTGACAGCTTTTATTTTTGGCGCATTATCAAAAACACGATGGGCATCGGGTTATATGAGCTGGCGGTCGGATTTCCGATTCCGATTATCCTGGCATTGATGATCAATGAAGCCAGATCGGGCCGGTTCCGCCGATTTGTACAAACCGTAACTTATGCACCCCATTTCTTATCTACGGTGGTCGTCGTCGGCATGATCATGATGTTCCTGTCGCCGGTCAGCGGCCTGGTCAATTCGATTATCACCTCCTTCGGCGGAGAGCCGATCGCCTTCATGACGGAGCCCTCCTGGTTCAAGAGCATCTACGTATGGTCCGGCGTATGGCAGGGTATGGGCTGGAGCTCTATTATCTACTTGGCGGCACTCGCCGGGATTGATCCGCAGCTGCATGAGGCGGCCAAGGTGGATGGAGCAGGCTGGTTCCGGCGAATATGGCATATCAATCTGCCGGGCATTGCTCCAACGATGACCATTCTGCTGATTCTGAACATCGGTTCCGTTCTGGGCGTCGGCTTCGAGAAGATCTTCCTGATGCAAAATTCACTCAATATGGAAGCGTCTGACGTCATTGCTACGAATGTATACCGGAGTGGTATACTGGGTGCCCAGTACAGCTTCTCGGCTGCGGTTGGCCTGTTTAACTCCGTTGTAAACTTCATCCTGCTGATTACCGTAAACCGGATCGCCCGAAAAGTCAGCGAGAACAGCCTATGGTAAGGAGGAATGATGCGTATGCCGCAAAGCCGAAGTGAACGAATAGCCGGAGTATTTATTTACATTATACTATCTTTTATCACGCTCCTTGTACTGTATCCTTTATTTTTTGTTCTTATTGCTTCCATTAGTGCACCAGAAACGGTCATGCGAGGGGAAGTATGGCTCTGGCCCAAGGAGCTGTCGTTTGTCGGATATGAGCGGTTGTTTGCCAATTCGGAGCTTGTGCGAGGATTTCTGAACACCTTGCTCTATACCACGACGGGAACGGCGCTGAATGTTCTGATGACCATTGCGGCAGCCTATCCGCTCTCCAGGGTTGATTTCAAGGGTCGACATGTATTTACACTCATCATTGTCTTTACTATGTTCTTCAGCGGTGGGATGATCCCCAATTACTTGCTGGTGAAGGAACTGGGAATGCTGGATACGATTTGGGCCATCATTATACCTTCGGCCGTATCCGTGTGGAACATTATCATCATGCGGACCTTCTTCCAGAGTTCCATTCCGAAGGAAATGCAAGAGGCAGCGTTCATTGATGGGGCGTCCAATATGCGGGTACTGCTGCGGATTGTGCTGCCGTTATCCGGACCGATATTGGCCGTGATGGTGCTGTTCTACGCCGTAGGTCACTGGAATTCGTATTTCAGCGCGCTGATCTACTTATCTGATCGTGCTAATTATCCGATGCAGCTGTTCCTGCGCGAGATTCTGGTACAGGGACAGATGCAGGAGATGGTGGATATCAGCGACGATTCACTGGCGCGAAGTCTGATGGACGCGGAAGCCATCAAATATGCGGCGGTCATTGTGACGAATCTGCCGATGCTGCTGCTGTACCCGTTCCTGCAAAAGTATTTTGTGAAGGGCGTTATGATTGGTGCAATTAAAGGTTGATTACGGATATTTCATGAGGAGGAATTGAATTTTATGGTGATGAGAAAATGGACTTCACTCACATTGGCAGCTGTACTGGCAGCCGGATTGCTGGCAGGCTGCGGTAGTAAAAGCGGGGAAAGTGCAACGGATAAAGGTGAGACGCCGCAAGCCAATTTTAACGAGACCGGCATGCCGATTGTGAACGAGCCCCTCGATCTGACGTTCTTCACGGGCAAGTCGCCATCAAACGGGAGCAAATTCGAGGAAACGCTCGTATGGAAAACCTATCAAGAGATGTCCAATGTGAATGTGACCTGGAACCTCATTCCATTCGATACCCTGACCGAGAAGCGGAATTTAGCGCTGGCAGGTGGAGATTATCCGGATGTATTCTACTCCGCAAGGGTCAGCTCCGCAGAGTTAACCCGTTATGGGGAGCAAGGAGTATTTATACCGCTGAATGATCTGATCGATAAATACGCACCGAATTTCAAAAAGCTGATGGAAGAGTACCCAGATATTCGAAAAGGGCTGACGATGCCGGACGGCAATATTTATTCCCTGCCATCTTTCTACGATCCTGCGCTGCTCTCCATGTTGATTGGTACACCGATTTGGATTAATCAGGAGTGGCTGGATCAGCTCGGGATGAAAGAGCCGCAGACGACAGAAGAATTCTATGCGTATTTGAAGGCGGTAAAAGAAACCGATCTAAACGGTAACGGAAAGCATGATGAGATTCCTTTCGCTTCAGCAGGCATTACCGGAATCATCGATCACTTGAAAGGATCTTGGGGACTTGGCACAAGCGGACTTGGCCATAAATTGGTGGACATAGATCCGGACACTGGGAAACTGCGCTTCACCAAAGCGTTGCCGGAGTATAAGGAAATGCTCCAGTTCGTAAACAAGCTGCACCAGGAAGGACTGCTCGATAAAGAGATCTTCACGATTGAGGGCGGCGCATTGAATGCCAAAGGGCAGGAGGGCCTGCTCGGTGCTACGATTGTGCCGAATCCGGAGATGGTGATGGGTCGCAAAGAATACATCGGCCTCGGGGCGCTTAAGGGACCGCATGGTGATCAGCTTTACTCCCACGTCAAAGTGCCGATGGTTCACGTAGGTGCATTTGCGATTACCGATAAGAACCCGAATCCGGAAGCAACGATCCGCTGGATGGATTACTTCTACGGGGATGAGGGCGCCCAGTTCTATTTCATGGGTAAAGAAGGCGAGACATTTACGAAGAACGCTGACGGTCAGCTGGAGTATGTGAAGGAGATTACGGAGAATCCAAATGGATTAACGCAGGATCAGGCGTTGGCCAAGTATTTCACTTGGCTGGGGGGCAGCTATCCTGGCTTTGTGCGGGAGAAATGGTTTAAAGCCTCGGAGACACGACCTAACGCCATGGCCGCAGCCGAAAAGGCAGAGCCGTATGCCGTGAAGGAGATTCTGTACAACTTTAACTTTACATTGGAGGAAACGGAGGTCATGACCTCGATTGGTAAAGATATCGAGGATTACGTTAAGGAAATGGAAGCGAAATTCGTGAACGGCTCGGCCTCGTTCAGCCAATGGGATGAGTATGTGAATACACTTAACAAGATGGGATTGGACCGATACATGGAGGTTTACCAGGCCGCTTATGAGCGCTACCAGGCGGAGTAAACGGAAACGATGACAATCGAAAGACGCGGTACGGGGCGGAACCCGTATCGCGTTTTTTGCTATTCCAAACAATTGGTGAAATATTCCAAAAGGGGTGATAAGATCATATTTAATGACAATTAGACGCCCTCACAAAAATGAGTACTCAAAATCCCACCTTGGCGGGAGTATATTCGTAAGTATCGATATCATGAGGGGAGGAGTCGCACATAGAGCGGAAGACGACTTTCAGGAATATTTCCAAGGGAATCGCGGCATGGTTATTTAAGCAGAGGCGCAGGCATAGCTCAAATAAAAAACTGGAATGGATAGTTGAGCGTTTGATTCAGGGTTCTCTGATCATGTGGGCCATCCTGTTCATACGTTGGTGTATATTGATAACGATTGCTACGATGAGGCATTTTGGAATCATTGATTAATGGCGATGAGTATGCGGGTACTCGTTCTGATAAGGAGAGTATCACAATAGATATGAAGGTAATTTCAAGCGGCAGTTAGCTCGGACACAGCTGCCGCTTGCAGAAGCCCGGCATGGATGTCGCGGCTTTTTTGCTGTTTAGCGTCCTTTTTACACAATCCGCCACCTTTATTGAGCATGCGTTAACATTTCTTCCTTACACTTGGAATTAAATAAGGATAGAAGAGGGGATATGGAGTTGAAGCATAAAAGCATGAAAGTAGTCTCGCTGTTGATGGCGGCGGAAATCACGATGGCCTCTTTATTTTCGGCAGGCACCGTGATGGCTGAAGAGGGACAGGAGATACTCCAGACGGCCAGCGCGGAAACAGCATCACAAGATGCAGCTATCGATATCGCTGCCGTTGATTTCGGCATTACCGATAAGATCTTTCCGGATGCGCATGCAGAAGAGGCATACACGGTGACCGTTGATGTGTATGGTGGACAAGCGCCCTATACCTTCTCGGCGACGGGTCTGCCGGCAGGCTTGGACATTACGCCCGATACAGGATTCATTACGGGTACGCCTGCTGCTGGTCAAGAGGGCGAATATACGGTTGAGGTAACGGTGCAGGATAGCGCACCCGTACCTGCGACCGCTCAGTCGCTTGTGAAATTGCAAGTATTGGGGAAACGCCCAGATCCGGTGGCTGACAAGCTGGCCATGAGGATGATCGGTCATTATTCGGTAGGTACCTCCAATAAGGATGGCGGCGTGGCGGAAATTGTAAAATACAACAAAGATAATGGAAAGCTCTATCTAGTCAATGGTTCAACCCAGCCGGCAAGTCTCGATATCGTGTCTCTTGGCGCTGACGGCAGCTTGCTGAAGGACAAGCAGATTAATGTGGAAGACTTGGCAAGCAAGGACGGTTTTCTGTATGGGGACCTGACCAGCGTGGATATCAACACCAAGACGAAGCAGGTTGTGGTCGCTGTACAGGAGCAGGATCATACGAAAGCCGGCAAGGTCCTGGTGCTCGACTATGACGGCGGTTTGATCGGATCTTTTGAAACCGGCATCCAGCCGGACATGGTCAAGTATACGTCCGATGGCCGTTATATCCTGACGGCGGATGAAGGCGAGCCACGTACGGAGACCGCTCCTGATCCGGAAGGAAGCATTACGATTATCGACACCTTATCAGGCGAAGCAAGTCATCTGAAATTTGATGACCCGTCGATCATTGACGATCAGGTGCATATTCGCGGACCTGTGGAAGCGGACGGGCAAATTCGCAGCACCGGAACCAAAGCTGAAGCGATTCGTGATCTGGAACCCGAGTACATCTCGTTGTCCGAGGATGAGCTCACGGCTTATGTCGCCTTGCAGGAGAATAATGCAATCGCCGTGGTCGATATCGACGCGAAGCGTATCCAATCGGTCAAAGGGCTCGGGTATAAAGATTTCAATCAACCAGAGAACCAACTCGACCTCCTGAAGGATGGACAAATCAAGTTTGAGAACGTTCCTTTTTACGGCATGTATATGCCGGACGGAATTGCGACCTACAGCGTGAACGGACAGCAGTATATCCTGTCTGCGAACGAAGGGGATGCTACCGGCTGGGATGACCGAAGCAATGAAAGCAACATTGGCAAAATGAAGCCTAGTCTGGATCCGTTATCTCCGGCAGCTCAATTTTTGGCTGACAAGGGAACCACCTATGACAAGGTTGAAGTTGCCAGCGATATGGGCACTGAAGGGCTATATCTGTATGGAGGTCGTTCATTCTCCATCTGGAATGCAGCCGACATGTCCCAGGTGTACGACAGCGGCAGTGATTTTGAGAAGATTACGGCCGAGCGCTTGCCGAATCATTTCAATGCCAGCAATGATAAAACCGATCTGGACAGCCGCAGCGCCAAGAAAGGACCTGAGCCGGAATATGTTGCCGTGGGTAAGGTCGGACAGAAAACGCTGGCTTTTGTCGGACTTGAGCGCATTGGCGGGGTTATGACGTATGATGTCACGAATCCATCCGATCCTGCGTTTCTGAACTATATCAACACACGGGATTTTAACGGCGGGATAGAGTCGGATTCCGGCCCGGAGGGACTGGACTTTATTCCGGCCGCGGACAGCAAGACAGGACGGCCGCTGCTGCTGGTCGCTAATGAGGTCAGTGGAACGGTGGCCCTGCTGGAGCTCCAGGTAACCAAGATTACGGTGGACAAGACATCGCTTAAGCTGAGTCCAGGCGGCACACCGGAACTATTGCAGGCGAGCGTGGAGCCGATCCAAGGCGGTTCAACCGAGCTGGCTTGGAGTTCCTCCAACGAAATGGTGGCTGCGGTAGACCAGAATGGCCTGGTCACGCCGATCTCCGCAGGGGAAGCGGTGATTACCGTCCTGAGCAAGGATGGCTACGGATCAGCGGTAGTGCCGGTTAAGGTAACGGACGGTTCAGTGGATGGAGAACCGTGGAAGTTAACGGTGATGCATACCAACGATACCCATGCGCATCTGGCGGAAGTGGCCAGACGGGCTACGCTGGTTCAGGAGGTCCGCAGCGAAGGCGGGAACAGCCTGCTGCTGGATGCAGGGGATGTATTCTCCGGCGATCTGTATTTCACCAAATGGTTTGGGCTGGCGGATCTGGCCTTCATGAACTATATGGGTTATGACGCGATGACGTTCGGTAACCACGAATTCGATCAAGGCACCAAGACGCTTGCAGATTTCGTGAGTAAGGCGCAATTCCCGCTTGTCAGCGCGAATGTGGATCTTAGTCAGGATGCTAACATCTCGCACCTGATTCGTAAGCCGGCGGTGATCGATACCGATCAGCCAAAGACGACGGCAAATAACGGGGTATATCCATATGTAACATTGCTTGTTGACGGCCAAAGGGTCGGGGTATTCGGCCTAACGACCGAGGATACGGCCGAGACGTCCAGCCCGGGGAAAGACGTAGTCTTCCGCGATGCGGTGACTTCGGCCCAGGCAACGGTTGAAGCGATGGAGAAGGACGGGCTTGATAAGATCATCGCCTTGTCTCACCTGGGTTACGCTAAAGATCAGGCGCTGGCCGAGGCCGTCGAAGGCATCGACCTCATTGTCGGAGGCCATACCCATACAACGCTCAATGCACCGGAAGTGGTGACGGACAATCAACACGGTACACCAACCGTCATCGTGCAGGCGAATGAATGGGGCAAGTTCCTCGGCCGGGTAGACCTGCAGTTTGACAAAAACGGCGTTGTTCTCGTTGGCGACGGCGAACTCGACGGCAAGCTGATTCCGGTAGACAGTACGGTCCAGGAAGACACGCAGGCCAAGGATATGCTGGCTCCTTACAAAGCGGAATTGGAAGAACTGATGAAGCAGGTTATCGGTACTGCAGGCGTCGTACTTGATGGCAAACGCGAGAATGTCCGCTCCAAGGAGACGAATCTCGGTAATCTGATTGCGGATGGCATGCTGGCTAAAGCTAAAGAGCTTAAGAATGCTGATATTGCCCTCACCAATGGTGGAGGTATTCGCGCCGCGATCGATGAGGGCGAAATCACGATGGGCGAGCTGAGAACAGTGATGCCATTCGGGAATACGCTGTTTGTCATGGATGTCACGGGACAGCAGCTGAAAGACGGATTGGAAAACGGAATAAGCGGTGCCAAACTGGCGGATCTGCCAGGGAAGTTCCCGCAAATCGCCGGGATGAAATTCAAATGGGATCCTAGCGCTCCGGCAGGCGATAAAGTGTTCGACGTACAGATCATGAAGGACGGAAGCTACAAACCTCTGGTATTGACCGAGACGTACCGGATGGCAACGAACAGCTTTGTAGCCAAGGGCGGGGATGGATATAAATCCTTTGCCGATGCGATTGCCGAAGGAAAATACAACGAGGATCTGGGTTACCCGGATTATGAAATTTTTATGGAATATGTGAACAAGCTGGGCGGTAAGGTTACGCCTAAGGTCGAGGGGAGAATTACGGAGCAGAAGAAACCGGCGAATCCGGGCGACGGCTCTTCTCCTGGATCTGGATCAGGCGGGTCGGGAGGCGGTTCCGTAACACCGCCGGTATCACAGCCTAATCCTCCTTCCTCTGGCAAAAACACATCATTGCCAAACGTAATGGCAGGCAAGGATCTGAATATAACTGATGCAGGCGGAGCAGTGGACCGCATTACGGTGAAGGAAGAGGCGTGGAAGAAGGCAGTTGCCGGATTGTCTGCGAACGGGCAGCAGGAACTCATTATTCGGGCTCCGGAGTTGAACCGTGCAGCCGAGTTATCCCTTTCGGCAGCAGGTCTGAAGCTCGCCATGGAACGGAATTCGAATGTGACCCTGGTGCTGGAGACCGCACTTGGAGCCTTCCGTCTTCCAGTGACGGCTCTACATTTGGATGAGGTTCTGAAGCCGGCTCAAGGCTCTGGCAGCATCCAAGTGAAGGTATCCGTGGCTCCGGCAGCCAGCAAGGTAACGGATGCTATGATAAGCAAGGCAGCTTCCATGGGTGCCTCGATGGCTGCGAACGGAGCGCTTCAGTTTGACGTAGCGGTTGGAGCACCAGGCGCAGAGCAAGAACGGAAGGATTTCGGGAAGCGCGTAATCAGCCGCATCCTGCCGCTGCCGGCAGGGACAGCTTCGAATTCGGTCACTGCTGTAATTTTTGACGCAGATGCGGGAAGCTTCCGATTTGTACCGGCCACAGCGACGACGTGGAATGGTAAACCGGCCATCGAAGTGAAGCATGCCGGAAACGGCATTTACGCACTGCTGCAGTATAAGAAAAGCTTTGCCGATCTAAACGGCCACTGGGCGAAAGCGGAAATCGAATCCATGGCTTCCAAGCTGCTCGTGAACGGAGTTAACGCTAACTCGTACGCGCCGGGCAAAGTAATCACGAGAGCAGAGTTTACGGCAATGCTGGTCCGCGCGATGGGACTTAGTCCGGTCATCGAGAGCAGAGCATTCAAGGATGTTCAGGATGCCTCCGCGTATGCTGGCGAGATCGGCGCAGCGTTGCGTTACGGCTTGATCGAGGGCGGCACTGGCGGTGCCTTCTTGCCCAATGCCAGCATGACTCGAGCGGAAATGGCCGTAATGATCACCAGGGCCATGGAGGCGGTGAATCCGACAGACCTGCCGAACCAGAGTGCGAATGCCAGTATTGAATTCAAAGATCAGGCATCCATCCCTGCTTGGGCGGCTGCCCATATTGCCAGTCTTACGGAGCAAGGCATCCTGCGGGGTGACAACCATGGTCATTTCGGTGCACTCGATTCGGTTACCCGTGCGCAAGCGGCACTTGTTCTGAAACGTACTTTGGCAGCATTGAACTTTATGAACTAAGCGAAGCAGGAATCCATTAGAAATTATAAGACCGTCCTTAAGGTTGCTGAAACCTTAAGGACATTTTTTTTATAACAATGTAAATTGCGAGCGGTTAAAGAGAAGTGCGCTGGTATCCGATAATATCCGTAAGTGTTAGATTAACGATGGGATAAGGATGTGGGTTCATGCGCATTGCGTCTGCATATACATACTGGAGTCAGGTGAAACGGATGGACGCCGAATCAGCCCAAGGCGGATTTGAACAGCTGCTCCAGAAGAGCAAGGAGGAAGAAGAGAATAAGGGAAAGCTGGTAACCGTAAGGGAAAACGGTTATTTGCGTCAGTATATGGTTCAACCGGATGGGAGCAAAATGCTGTTAAGCGAGACGAAGCAGTACGAGAGTGAATCCGCCGGCAGTTCAACAGATCTATCGATGTCGTTGCCTCAAACAGGCGGAATGAGTCATAATACCAAGGACGCTCTCGATCTGTTATGTCTTCAGGCTGGTGCGGTCGGTACCCGTTCCAGCTACAAGATATTCGATATTACCTAAAATGAATAAATACCAAAAAATCATACTGGTAACAAATCGATACTTGCTGTATAATTCTCAGTAAGTCTTGGTTGAACGTGAGATTTTTCATTGTATTCAAGTCTAATTTCACTTATTTTGAAAATAGATGTATTTACATGAAAGAATTCATGTTATAATTTCAATATATCAACTAAGCTCATAGGAATTATCGGTTAATTAGTGAGTGTGAATGCATTACAAAATAAAACATGAATATGGATCTTCGGGGTAAGGTGAAATTCCTAACCGGCGGTGATGCTTCGTTCCGGCGTGAACGAAACTCAGCCCGCGACTCGCTGCGTTCTGGTGTGAATCTGATCGCAGCGACTGACTTGGTGCAATTCCAAGGCCGACGGTAAAGTCCGGATGGGAGAAGATCAAAGATGAGTTTGCCGTGGATGCGAAATTTTCCATTCGGGCGCAGGCTTATTTGATCAGCCCCCGTTTACGTCGACATATGTCGATGACGGGGGCTTTCTGCTAGTAAGACCTCCGTATTCAAGACAGGAGAGGGCAAGATGAGTAATATTAATACTGGAGTCAAGGTGAAACCCTATGGTTCCGACACACAGGCAAGTCGACGTTTTAAGGGAGGGTTCTGGCTCGTCGTTTTGGGAGCCGCCCTGTGGGGCGTAGACCCCTTATTCCGGGTCATTCTGCTTAAGAATCTGACTTCGGCACAGATCGTTTTGCTTGAACATATCATTATTTCCCTGATTGCAATTCCTGTATTGTGGAAGAACCGGGAGGAACTAAAAGGCCTTGGCTGGAATCATGTAGGTGCTCTGCTGTTTATATCCTGGGGCGGCTCGGCATTGGCTACCGTATTGTTCACGATGGGGCTATCGAGCGGCAATCTGAATGCCGTCCTGCTGCTTCAGAAGCTGCAGCCGCTGTTTGCCATCATTCTGGCCAGCCTGCTTCTGAAAGAGAAGCTTCCGCGCCATTTCGGGATACTGCTCACCATCGCGTTGGCGGGCACGTATTTACTGACCTTCGGTTTAACCTTGCCGATTGGCCATTGGAATGAGTTTATTCAAGTTGGCAGTCTCTTGTCCTTAGGCGCAGCAGCGCTGTGGGGCGGTTCAACCGTCATGGGGCGCCTGATGGTAGGCAAACTGAAATACGAGACGGTAACCTCGCTGCGCTTCGTGCTTGCCCTGCCGCTCCTGACCGTCATCACGTGGAGCGAGGGTGCAGCATGGAATATGCCGGCCTGGAATACCGGGGCCTTTGCCTTGGTATCGCTGAACCTGATCGGTCAGGCATTACTGCCGGGTCTCCTGAGCTTGCTGGTTTATTATAAAGGATTAACCACGACCAAAGCCTCCGTGGCAACACTCGCGGAATTGAGTTTTCCCATGGTGGGCGTGCTCATCAACTGGATCGTATTCCAGCAGATCGTGACAGGTCCTCAGCTTCTGGGATTCCTGCTGATCTGGGTCGTACTGTTTATTATTTCCAGACAGCAATCCGAAGCTTCCCCGCAATTGCAATAAAATCATACGTTTGTAGAAAAAGCCGATCCGGATGGGGTCGGCTTTTTTGCCGTTACACAAAACTGTTCCAGTAAGTTTGCCTGGCGAAAGGATCATTTTTTTGAAAGATGTGTAGGGTTTCCGGAATTAAAGGTGTCTTATATAGTAGCACCGGATCTATGGCTTGGTTCAACCAAAAGAGATGGATATAAAGGGGGGAGGATCCATGGAGGATCGGACATTGTTGGACGGGCTTGCGCAGAAAGATCCGCAATGTTTTGAAACATTGGTTGACCGCTATTCACGCTACATAGCCGCGGTGGTCGCTAAAGTGGCCGGTGGACGGTTTAATTCCTACGATGTGGAGGAAATCACCGGGGACGTGCTGGTCAAGCTGTGGACAGACGGGCCCAAAATCATGCTGCGCGGAGATAGCCTCAAGCCTTATCTGGCCATAGCCGCGCGTAATCATACCTTGAATGTTTTGCGAAAAAGACAGCGGGTCATTGAATCCGAATTGGAAGATGATGCGGTTTCTTGTCCTTCTGCAGAGGCATTGGCTATTCTGCGGCAGGAGAAGGAAGCGATTAGCGGCATGGTCCAGGATATGGGGGAACCGGATCGCGAAATCTTCATCCGCAGGTACTTCTATTTGGAGAAAGTCCGAGATATTGCAAGCAGGCTGAATATGCAGGAGAAAGCCGTCACGGCCCGGATCCGCCGGGCAAAGGACAAACTGCGCATTCATTATGAAACCGAGAATCCGTAGGATTTCTATAAGGACCGTGTCTATAGGAGTGAAGCTTCGAATCGATAGCGAAAGGGGATGGATGCAAGTGAAGCGGCGAATTGTAGATATCATGGCCAATATCGACAATCAGGAGCTGGAGAATCTTCTCCTTACGGAGGAAGAGGAACGCGAGTTGACACAGCAAATCAGTATGGAACGCATCAAGAATCGAGCGATGAACCGTATTCAAGAGGAGGAAACGATGATGTTTAAAAACAGGAAAGTGAAAAAATATAAAGCCAGTATCGTTATCGCTGCCGCGATGATTATGATACTTAGCACGACCGCATTTGCGAGCCAATACATGGATAGCTTGAAGCAGTTCTTCGGTCAATCCGCGTCCATTGCGGAAGACGAACGATCACCTATACAAGGGACAGATACCGCGTCCGGGGTAACCATGAATGTGGAAGAAGGGGTTTATGTCGGCAACAGCGGTTATTTGGTGGTCAGCTTCATGAAAGAGGATGGCACGCCATTCCCCGAGGGTGTTTCGATCCCCCTACTTGAACTGAAAACGGAACATGATGTGAGTTATATGGTGGGGCAGCAGCTTCTTGAGGATAACAAAAAGCTTGTCGGCGTATTTGAGATGGATGCGATGAATGACCTCGACGGGCTTAAGGCACGGATCACAGCCGATCGAATCACGTCAGCGGACAACACCCAAGCCGTTGAAGGCCCTTGGGATGTTCAATTCACCATTTCTCCCGGGAAGCAGAGAGAGCAGAGTCTGAATCTGGCGATCGATGAGGGTGAGGAGGCACTGTCTCTCAGTACTATTAGTGTCTCTTCCATCGGTGTAGCTATCGAAGGCAAGCGTACCGATGGTGAGCTGGATAAACTGCCGGAGTATACGCCGGAGGTTAAGGTTATCGCCGCTGACGGATCAGAACTGATGCTTCATGCCAGTTCGACAAGTACCACAAAGAGCGGGTTTCAGTGGCTGTATAATTTGGACAGCAAGAACAACCTCGTTTTTCTGGGGGATGTGGACATCAAAAGCATCAGCATTGACGGCAACGTGACGAAGCTGAAGTAAATATAGATATATAGGTGGCAGGAGGAATCTCAAGGGGCAGAAGTGATGACTTCTGCCCTTTTACTTGATCAACACCTCAGCAGGAATGGAATCCGAAAGCCGTAAGCGCATCAGGCCATAGCCTAAATACGCTTACGGTTTTTTTGAGGCTTCGGACCGAAATATGATTCATGAGAAAAAAATGTATTGAAATTGGAGAAAACGTCCATTAAAATGAAACTAACTACCATACTAGTTATACTAGTATGGTGAAACGCGACTCTCAACATAGGTGGAAGAGGCAGCTGGGTCACTTTGTCGGTATAACGTTCAAGATACGGAAGTCTATTGGTAAAACCAATATTGTAAGCGCTTAATATTGAAGGGGGGATCAATATATGGGAGGATATTACCTGCCGTAACGCTGCAACCTGCTTATAGCCACAATAATTGAAAGCGATTTCTTCGTGAGTACTGAATGGAGCTGGATCATGAAACACGGCCATATTCCATGACGAAAGAGGTATGAGAAGAGGCCATACGGATTGGAGTGAATTACGTCGATGGAGCCAAAAGTTGCGCATCATTCCTTGCTAGCCGTGAAAGCGGCCAAGAAGCCATCCAAACTTAAAACCGTCGCTGCCCTGGTCCGGAAGGATTGGCAGCTGTATTCCCTATTGATTTTGCCGGTCATGTACCTGCTCATTTTTAAATATGGACCGATGATTGGCAACGTGATCGCTTTCAGGCGATTTATGCCCGGAGGAAGCATCTATGGGGAGAAATGGGTAGGACTGCACTATTTCAACATGTTTATCCATGACCCGGCGTTCTGGAACGTATTCAAGAATACCCTGCTGCTCGGTGCGCTATCCCTGCTCTTTACGTTTCCGGTACCCATCATCTTTGCGCTGCTGCTGAATGAGGTGAAGAGCAGGCGATTCAAGAAATTCGTTCAGACGGCTTCTTATCTCCCGCACTTTCTGTCCATCGTCATCGTTGCCGGGATGATCCTGCAATTGACGTCGGTCAACGGCTCCGTTAACTCGCTCGTGGAGTTCTTTAACGGGGAACGAATCAATTTCATGCAGCGGGCCGAGTGGTTCCGGGCGATCTATATCTCGTCGGAAATCTGGCAGGGCATGGGCTGGGGCGCGATCCTGTATCTGGCCGCATTAACGACGATTGATGAATCGCTGTACGAGGCGGCAAGGATCGACGGGGCCAACCGCTGGAAGCAAACGCTGTTTGTCACGATTCCGGGCATCCTGCCGACGATTGTGACGCTGCTGATCCTGAACATGGGGGCATTCCTGGCGGTAGGGTTCGAGAAAATATTGCTGCTGTACAATCCGGTTATATATGAGACGGCCGATGTGATATCGACGTACCTGTATCGGGTTGGTCTCGTATCGAACAACTTCAGTTATGCCACGGCCATTGGACTGTTCGAATCCATAATCGGACTTATATTGGTATTCTCCGTGAATGCGATCTCGCGAAGACTAACGGATCGAAGCTTATGGTAAGGAGGGAGCGGTTATGAAGGAGTCAAGATCCTATAAGGTGTTCAAAGTGTGCAATGCCATCATTCTGCTGTTCGTTGTCTTCATCACGCTGTATCCCTTCCTGAACGTGGTCGCTCAATCCTTCAGCGGCGAGTCGTACATCAATTCAGGGAAGGTGAACCTGATTCCGAGGGGCTTCAATCTCGATACTTACAAAACCGTCACCAAAGACGCCATGTTCTGGACGAATTACAAAAACACCGTCGTGTACAGCGTGGTCGGCACCGCGATATCGATGTTCTTAACGACGATTTTTGCTTACGCCCTGTCCAAGAAAAGGCTGGTAGGACGCAAGTTCCTGACGATGTTTGCCGTGTTCACGATGTTCTTCAACGGGGGGCTGATCCCGAACTATGTGCTCATTAACAGCCTGGGCTTCAGCAACTCGATCTGGGCCATCGTAATCCCGGGAGCCATCAGCATATATAACATGCTCATCATGAAATCCTTTTTTGAAAATATGCCGGATGAGCTGGAGGAAGCCGCGGCCATTGACGGCTTGAACACGTATGGCATGCTGTTCCGAATCGTGCTTCCTTTAAGCAAAGCGGTCATCGCGACCATGGTTCTCTTCTATGCCGTCGGGCACTGGAACTCCTGGTTTCCGGCTTTCCTGTACCTGGATCAGAAGGAGCTCTTCCCGGTTACGATCTATTTGCGCAACATGATAGCGGGCGCAACGGGCGTGACCTCCGCCGGTGCTACCTCGGCCGATAACCTGACACAGATATCCGCCAATATCAAATCGGTGACCATGGTGCTGACCATTTTGCCGATATTGACGATTTATCCGTTCGTGCAACGTTATTTCGTAACCGGCATCATGCTGGGCTCCGTAAAGCAATAGGACCATCCGTAAGGACATTTTATTGATATCATGGGGGGAATGAGAAAGTGAAAAAGAGTCATCGATCGTTTGCCGGCAAAGCTTTATTGCTATCGTTAATCGTTGCGATCTTGGCGGCGTGTACCGACAAGACAGGCGGCAAAGAGGCCGAAATCCAGGATAAGGGCGCGATGGAAACCTACGCCGTAGGCGATACGTTCAAGGCGACGGAGCCATTCGATCTGTCCATCCTCTACAGCGACCAGCCGGCGTATCCTTACAAGCAGGACTGGATGCTTTTTGCTAAAATAAAAGAAATGACGAACGTGACCTTGAAGCCGACGATCGTGCCGATGAGCGATTACAGCCAAAAGCGCAGTCTGCTGATCAGCTCCGGCGATGCGCCGCTGGTCATTCCGAAGACTTACCCTGGGGAGGAATCCGCGTTCGTGGCTTCCGGTGCGATTCTTCCGATCAGCGATTACATTGACCTGATGCCGAATTTCAAGGACAAGATCGAGAAATGGGACATGGAAAGCGAACTGGAAGGGCTTCGCCAGGAGGACAAAAAATATTATGTGCTCCCGGGCCTCCATGAAGCGGTGTGGCCGGACTATACGCTGATCGTGCGCACGGATATTTTCGAAAAGCATAACATCGCAATTCCGACCACCTGGGATGAGCTGTATACGGCCATGAAGCAGTTGAAGCAGGAGTACCCGGACGTTACGCCGTTCTCCGACCGCTTCAAATTCAACAGTACGCTGAACATCGCGGCTACGGGCTTCGGCACCAAAGGCGGATGGGGCTACGGCAGCGGACTTACGTATAAGGAAGATACGGATGAATTTGTGTACACGGCGGCAACGGATGAATATAAGGACATGTTGGCCTACTTCCATAAGCTGGTGGATGAAGGACTGCTGGACAAAGAGAGCTTTACCCAGGATGACGATCA
Organism: Paenibacillus sp. FSL W7-1332; assembly: GCF_037969785.1. NCBI lineage: Bacteria > Bacillati > Bacillota > Bacilli > Caryophanales > Paenibacillaceae > Paenibacillus > Paenibacillus sp. FSL W7-1332. The sequence goes on from NZ_CP150209.1 coordinate 1,690,684, forward strand.
GGCCGTGCAAAAGTTCGTGACCGGCAAATCCTTCATCATTAACGGCAACTCCCAGACCGTGGTCCAGCATCGCAATGATATGGACAAAACGCTGGGCGAAGGCAAGTATGCGATCAGCAAAATCACGGTTCCCGGCGGCCCGGCAGGCCAGCTGATGTCCGGCAGCCGACTCGAGAACGGGGTGATGATCACTTCCAAAGTGAAAGAGAGCGAGCATTTTAAAGCCATCCTGCAGTTTATCGACTGGCTCTATTACAGCGACGAGGGACAGGAATTTACGAAGTGGGGCGTCGAAGGCGTAACGTATACCAAGGAAGGCGGCGTACGCAAGCTGATGGACGACATTAACTACAACGGATTGAATCCGAAGGGCACGAAGGATCTGCGGATCGAGCACGGCTTCTCGGGCGGCGTGTTTGCGTACGGCGGCACGACCGAGCTGCTTCAATCCATGTTCAGCGAGGAAGAGCAGCAGTTCCAGAAGAGCATGAGCGAAACAAAAACCGTCGTGAAGCCGGAGCCGCCGATTCCGTACTCGGTCGAAGAACGCGAGCGAGTGACGCTTTTGAGCACGCCGCTGAAGGACTACACGGATCAGAACACGCTGAAGTTCATTCTGGGCGATCGCGATCTTGCCGAGTACGACAAGTTCGTGAAGGAGCTGGATAGCCAGGGCGTAGGACAATACCTGGAGATTGCGAATAAGACTTATAAAAAATATAAAGAGCAACAATAACCAACGGATCGACAGGCTGCCGTTTTTTTATGGAAAGGCAGCCTGTTTGGAAGTTCGGACGGTCGCGATGTTCCATCCTGCACTGTTGACGACAAGGAGGTTGTTCTAAATTGAGTGTGACCGTTCAAGACGTAATCAACCGATTAACCGAACCAGCGGGACGCCTTGAATCCACGGTGGACGGGGTTGTAGCCGGAAGCGCGGATGCCATCGTTCACGGCATCGCCGTCACGTTCGCCGCCTCGTTTTCGGTTTTGCAGAGAGCCGTACAGGCGGGAGCTAACCTTGTGATCACCCATGAGGGGATCTTTTACAGCCACCATGAGGATGGAGTGGATGGGATGCAGGCGAGTTCTGTCCACCAGGATAAAATAGATCTGATCCAATCCGGCAATCTGGCGATTTACCGGTTTCATGATGCGCCTCACAGGTATGTTCCCGATATGATCACACAGGGATTGGTTCAGGCACTGGACTGGGAGCCCTATATCGATACGTACCTTCCTACAGCTGCCCTAGTCACACTGCCCGGAGAACTGACAGTTCAGGAGATTGCAGAAGATATAAAAAGAAAACTGAATCTTCCGTATCTTCGTTATGTGGGGAATCGAAGCGGAATATGCTCCAGAATCGGCATAACCGTCGGCTACCGTGGCGGCGGCGCGCATGCCATTCCTCTCTGCGTGAATGAGCGGCTGGATCTGCTTATCGCCGGCGAAGGCCCGGAATGGGAGACACCCGAATATATCGGCGATGCAGTGGCTCAAGGCCGGAACCCGTCCATGCTTCTGCTTGGTCATGCCGCCAGCGAGGAGCCCGGTATGGCCTGTGCGGCCAAGCTGCTCCGGGAGCTTTTTCCGCAGATTCCCGTACATTATATACCGCCCGTGCCCTTGATTCAGGTAATATAGAGGGAGAAATAACTTCAAGCGGTATCGGAAGAGCCATCCGCATAGAAAGCGATGCGATCAGCCGAATCTTATAACGTAAGCAAAAAGAACACTTGAGCATAAGAGAAAGAGGTAACGACATATGTCAACAGAGCAAAAGATTAAAGGCTCTACCAGGGAGTATTCCTATCAGCTGCTGAAAGACCGGATATTCCATCTGGAGCTGGAGCCGGGTACGAAAATCTCGGAAAAGGAAATTGCGGATGAATTGAACGTCAGCCGAACGCCGGTCCGGGAAGCGTTCATGAAGCTTGCCGAGGAGGAACTGCTCGACATTATTCCGCAAAGCGGGACAATCGTATCCCGTATTAATCTCAAGCATGTTGAGGAAGGCCGGTTTATTAGGGAGAAGATCGAGAAGGAAATCGTGGCGCTCGCCTGCGAATTTTTCCCCGAAGAGTTCCGTTTCCGTCTGGAAACCAATATTGCGCTTCAGGACATATGCGCGGGAAACCATAATTTCTATAAGCTGTTTGAGCTGGACGAGGAGTTCCATCAAATTCTGTTTGAGGGTACGGGCAAAGAACGGACCTGGAAGATGCTGCAGCAACTGAACATTCATTTCAACCGCTTGCGGCTGCTTCGCCTGTCGAAGGACTCCAACTGGGAGAATATTATCTCGCAGCATAAGGAAATGTATCAACTGATCGTTAATAAACAAGCGGAGCAGGCCATGAACGTAATGGAGCGCCATCTGCGTCTTGTCGTTGTGGAGCAGGATATTTTACGCGAGAAGTATCCGCATTATTTTATTTAACAAGCTTTATTAAAAATAATGACCCGCAGGAGAGTCACTTGGGATCAAGTGACCAGCCTTGCGGGCCATTTTTTTCATTAGATCGATCTGCGGATAACACCGTCAAGAATTTGAGCCACATGAGATGGTCCTTGCTCCAGATCCTGTTGATCCAGGGTAACCCAGGAGTGCTGTTCATCCATATCAAGGGATCGCTGGAGCCAGCCCGATACCCCTCTGCCTCTGCGGTCGACTTCGACCAGGACGGAAATCCCTTCCTGCTCCGGATACAGAATCAATTCAAGCTCTTTGATATGGCCGGCATAAGAGGAGCCAGGATAAAATTCAATTTCTTGCACAAAAGGAACGCCCTGGCCTAATCTCGGGTGATATTCACATGTGGCCATTTTGAAGCTGAAGCCAAGTTCTTCCACGGCGTCAAAAACAACGGATGCGCCTTCGTCCGGTTCAACGTCGATAAAATCACGGTCCTTCGGATCGATGGCATTGTCGATATCAAGGCCGGTATGGATCCATACCGGCTGCCGCGAAATGGTGAGCGGCGTTTCCAGCGGCAGGGCAAAAGAGAATGGTATTTCCTGTTGATCGCCAGGCTTTAACGTGAGGCGGCTGGAGACATTGATTTTGGCAAGGGTATAGGATTCTATGTACTTCTTGTCGTCGCTTTCCCTGGTGTATTCCGTCATCACTTTCAAGTAAATACGGTCGACCGTCTGCTCTACGTTTCCTCCTTTAATGTGAATGACGCCGCGTACTTCTTCACCTGGATAATAGGAGGATTTTTCGAGATGCGTATCGATCTGGGCTGCTCCAATTCCTACACTGGCTAGCATTTTGTTAAAAAACGACATAAAAGATACCTCCATAAGAGAATGTATGATAATGGAATTATACGCTGGAAGATTGCCTCTGGTTTCCGAATTGCAAAAATATTTTTTTGCAGTTTACGTAGTGAAGATATTGACTCCCTGGAAGCTGAAGAATAGCCATGAAATCAGGAAAAAGAGTACAGCCCGTTAGCATTCGCAGGTTCGGCATGGTATATTGGACACGATACCATTAAGGATGGAGCATTCAAGGCATGAGCGAACAACAACGTTCCGGACAAGGAACCAAAAATAACAAATCAACGGCATACGGAAAGAAGCCGGGTGATAAGGCGGCTGCGAACCAAACAGGGGCCAAGCCGGCTTTTAAGCGCGAACATAGGAAGAACAAGGATTCGTTATCGGCTTCATCGTATTCGAAGGCGAAACCGTCCGATAAATATAAGCAAGGAGTACGCGGGCCACGGCCTTCATCCGGACGTGAGCACGCAGATGAGCTGCAAGCAGGCGACATTATTGTCGTTACGATCAAACGGCTTGGCATTAACGGCGAAGGGGTCGGTTATTACCGCCGCAAGGCGGTGTTTATTGACGGAGCGATCACGAACGAAGTTGTCAAAGCCGAGGTGAAAGAGGTCCAGCCTAAATTTATCAAGGCACAGCTGGTAGAAGTGGAGAAGCGATCGCCTTACCGGATAGAACCTCCTTGTCCGGTATTCGGCATCTGCGGCGGCTGCCAAATTCAGCATATCTCCTATGAGGGACAACTGCAGGCTAAGACGGATATTGTGCGTGAGGCGTTCAGCCGGTATGCAGGACGGGACGATGTGAAGTTTAAGCCGATCCTCGGCATGGAGCACCCATGGAATTACCGGAACAAAGCGCAGCTGCAGCTGAAACGGAAGGGCCACGAAGTGATCGCAGGGCTCTATGAAGCGGACAGCCATACGATTGTGGACATTAGCGGCTGCCCGATTCAGCATCCGAAGGTGAATGAAGCGGTGGAGAAGGTCAAATCCGTCCTCGAAGAGTTGCGGATTCCGCTGCACAAGGAGAATGGAAACAAGGACGGCGTTCGGACGATTGTGGTTCGTCACGGCTTCCAATCCGGGGAGCTTCAGGTGACGCTGGTGACGGCCGGAAGCAAGCTGCCAAGGCAGGATGATCTCGTTCGCATGCTGCGCCTTACCATTCCGGAGGTGAGCGGGATTTCACTCAATATTAACCCCAAGAAAACCTCACTCATCTTCGGAGACCGGACAATCTCGCTGTGGGGAGCCGAGAGCATGCAGGAATCGCTGAGTGACCTGCAATTCTCGCTGTCGCCCAGAGCGTTCTTCCAGCTGAATCCGCAGCAGACGGTCAAGCTGTATGAGTCGGTCCGGGGGGCAGCCGGATTGACGGGGAAGGAAACCGTCATCGACGCCTACTGCGGAACGGGCACGATCGGCCTGTGGCTTGCGCCTTATGCCCAGGAGGTGCGCGGGATCGAGACGATCCCCGAAGCCGTCGAGGATGCCAAGGCCAATGCGCAGCGAAACGGACGGGCTAATGCGAGCTTTCACGTCGGTCAGGCAGAGGAACTGCTGCCGCGCTGGGTCAAGGAGGGTATGAAGCCGGACGTCATCATTGCCGACCCGCCGCGTACCGGCCTGGACTCGCGCTTCCTGGAGACGGTGCTCCGCACCAAGCCGAAGCGGTTTGTATACGTATCCTGCAATCCCTCGACCTTGGCGAAAGATTGCAAGGTGCTGCTTGACGGCGGTTATGAGCTCGATTGGGTGCAGCCGGTCGACATGTTCCCGCAGACAAGCCATGTGGAGGCGGTAACGCTGTTGATCAGGAAAGACAATTAAAGCGGAGATATTGCAAAGAGGGGCGAAAGAGCCCCTCTTTTTTCATTGTTATAGCAGGACACTTGAGACATCACATTACAAGATTATGGAACAAGACCGTTTGTAGTGAATATTGACCAATTCCAGTCCGCTTCGGTCGACAACACTCATTTTCTATGATATGGTAGCAAGTAATTAGGCATTTCGTTCCCTTGGGACGAGGTGCCTTCTCGCATATTTATAGCCGTTTTACATTAAATGTCTATCTGGAGGTGATGCAATGGTGCTCCTGATTTCCCCGCTACGGGGGGAGAAATCCGTAGTTCATTATGGACGATCGATGGAGAGTGCACCCAAATAACGATAATCTGAGGAGTGTTGTTGAGATGAGAGTAAATTTACGAGCAGAAACGCGCGCCGCGATGAACAAAACTGGACTTAAGCAGCTTCGTCTTTCGGGACGAATTCCGGCGGTTGTATTTGGCACAGGGGAAAACAATATGATGATTCAACTGTCCACCAAAGAATTCGGCAAATGGGCAAGGAACGGCAAGGGAGGAATCCTTGAGCTCCATTTTGACGATCGGGAGCCGCTTGCGGTTTTGCTGGAGTCCGTTCAGCGTGATCCAATTACTCGTGAATACATTCATGTCGACTTTTTGCGCATCAATATAAATGAAGTTGTTCGGACGAGAGTAAATCTCGATTACATCGGCGCCGCCAAGGGAGCCAAACTTGGAGGCGTCGTCCAAATTCAAAGCACGTTCATCGAGATTGAGTCTTTCCCTGACCGTATTCCTGCCATCATTCCAGTTGATATCAGCGAACTGGATATCGGGAATTCCTTACACGTCGGGGATCTTAAACTGCCCGACGGGGTCGTGCTGATCTCTTCGGCAAACGAACTGCTCGTGTCGGTGGTGACACCGAAAGTCCAGTCGGAGCAACCGGAGGCTATGTAATTTCTGCTGCCGGCGATTACTTCCCGATACTCCATCGGGAAGCGATCGCCGGTTTTTTGCGTAAAATTTGATCAGAATCCGGAACTTTCCATCAAGTGAGACTAGGCTTGTCCGTCATTATTATTGTACACTCAAGTCATGTGAACTGCGGTCTGTCGCTTATTCGGCAGCTGCATACTAAGCCAATGAAGGAAGTGTCGAACCATGAATGCAGAATCCGTTATGGCGGAGCTTGAAGCGCTAGGCAAGGAACGGCTCAAGAAAATGTATCTGTCCAATGGGGCGCGTGAACCGCTCTTTGGCGTGGCGACAGGTGCCATGAAGCCGATGGCCAAGAAAATTAAAATCAATCAGCAACTGGCTGAGCAGCTTTATGCCACCGGGAACTACGACGCCATGTACTTTGCCGGCATCATTGCAGACCCTAAAGCGATGACGGCAGCGGATTATAATCGCTGGATGGATGCGGCCTATTTTTATATGCTGTCCGATTATGTGGTTGCCGTAACGTTGGCAGAGGCAGATATTGCGCAAGACATTGCCGATCAATGGATCGCAAGCGGCGAAGAGCTCAGAATGTCGGCGGGGTGGAGCTGTTACTGCTGGCTGCTCGGCAGCAGACCGGATCGTGAGTTCCCGGAGAGCAAAATCTCGGCCATGCTCGAACTGGTGGAAAAGACCATTCACGAGTCTCCGGACCGAACGAAATCCGCAATGAATAATTTCATGTACACTGCAGCCATCTCCTATTTGCCGCTTCATGATAAGGCGGTTGAGACCGCAAAGGCCGTAGGACCGGTAGAAATGAAGCGGGACAATAAGAGCAAGTTCCTGAACGCTTCCGAAAATATTAGGAAAGAAGTCGAGAGAGGGAAACTAGGTTTTAAACGCAAGTATGTGAGATGTTAAACCATGTTTTTAATCGGCGGATTTGATGGAAGACCTAAAGAAGGCGGTGTTTTGCTGCCTTCTTTTAAATATCCTTTTTCATATAGTAATGCGTATGCCGTCCGGCATTCTCGATCTGGCCATATACCTCATACCCCTGCTTGATGTAAAAATCCAAGGCTTGGAAGCTCAATGTATCCAATTTAACAAACTCGCATTGTTTCTCTTTCGCTATTTTTTCCGCCTCGTTTAACAGCTTGGCGCCGTACCCCGATTTACGGAAAGCTTCATCCACGAACAAGTAGTGGATCTCCAGCCAGTTCCAGCATATTTCCCCCACAATTCCTCCCAAAATCTGACCGTCCGCATTCCTCAACAATAGGTTTACTTCCTCATAACGGCCCTTTAAGTCGTCTGGGAAATGCTTGAGATTATACTTAATCATTTGGTTCCTTACGTAATTTATGTCGGCGCTGTTTGATTCTGCAGTTTCATTAGTAAAATAAATTTGCATAAGGTTTGCTCCTTCTGGTATGCCAGATCTGTGGTATGTGTAGGATACGAAATCGGTTTATTCCTATCCTTCTCAAGATATCATAGCTTTCGAGTGGATCGGCGGTAAAAAATCTTTTTAAAAGAATGTACCCGTGAGGCAACGGGATGCCTATGCTATACTGAGGTTGTTATTTGATCCGCTTCATCTAAGGGAGGATTGTCCTTACATGTGTTGCATCGCATTCATACGTATTCGTTAATGATGGTACAGAACATCTAAATCCGTCCATTTTCATGTAAAAATGCGAAGGATTATTTGTGCTGTGCCTTTTTCATTACTATACGAATGAATGAGGTGCTTTTTTGTGTTTAAACATAATAAAAATAGTCGGAAAAAACTGAAGAAACCTTCTAACTTTTCCGCTCAGCATTTATTAATCAGCAAACGGCTGATTCATGATATGATCGATTTGGCCCGGATTCAATCCACCGATACCGTGCTCGATATCGGAGCGGGGACAGGGGCATTAACCTTTCCGCTGGCAGAGAAGGCGGCACAAGTGCTCGCGATCGAGACAGATCCGGCGTTTATTGATAAACTGTTCAGCAAGATAAAAGATGGCAGCAACATTCGCGTTAAGCCGTCGGATTTCCTGGAGGTTCCTCTTCCGAAAAGTCCGTTTGCCGTCGTGGCGAATATTCCGTATTCGATCACCACAGCGATCATGGCGAAGCTGCTGGATCATCCCGGCGTGCCGCTGCAGCGAGCCGTACTGCTTGTGGAGAAGGGGGCAGCCAAACGTTTTACGGCAGTTCCGGTTCGAGATCCGCGTATCTTAAGCTGGAGGATGCATTATGACATGCGGCTCGTGCGGACCGTATCGCCTCAACATTTTGCGCCGCCTCCCAAAGTGGATTCCGCTATTCTAGCCATCAACCGGAGGAAACAGCCGCTCATTGCCACGCAGCATCAACCGAAGTTTAGAGCGCTGGCAGCCTACGGATTGCGGGACCCGAGGCTGCCGTTATTCGCGTCTCTGGCGGGCGTGTTCACGCCTCCTCAGATTACGAAGCTGGTCCGAATGCTGGGGGTGGATCGGGAGCTCCCCATCGGGAGGCTGAACGAAGAGCAGTGGGGGACTGTATTCCATACGATGCTCCAGCATGTGCCGTCGAATCGTTGGCCCAAATTTTCCGCAAGCTTGAAAGGCAAATCCAACAAAAGAGAATAACATTCGATGGGGATATCCGTCGTTTCTAACACGATCATTTATAAATATTCGCAGAATTCGCTTGACCCTGACACTAGTGTCAGGGTTTACAATGAAATCGAATCGTTCATCCAGGAGGCGAAAAAGCATGAAAATCGGAGAACTTGCAGCCCGTACAGGCGTCAGCATCCGTTCGCTTCGATACTACGAACAGCAAGGATTGCTTATGCCGGTTCGCAACGAGAACGGGTACCGGGAGTATTCGATTCTCGCAGAAGAACAGGTGCGTACCATCCAGTTATATTTGAATCTGGGATTGTCCACCGAGCAGATCGCGGGTTTCCTGCATTGCGTCTTGAAAAATAAAGAGGCGTTTTGCGCGGAAGTGTTTCCGATTTTTCGTCAAAAAATTGCAGAGATCGATGCGCAAATCCACCAGCTGAACCATATCAAGATGAATCTGGAGGAACGCATGCAATCGATTCTGGAGGAACGAGAATCGGAAGAAGCGGAGGAATGCAAATGAGTTTACCACGAATAGATGCAGCCAGCTTTCAAGACGCGATTAAACAGAATGGAGTCACTCTGGTTGAATTTGGAGCCACATGGTGCCCGCCGTGCAAGGTGCTGCTACCCATTCTGGAAGAGCTGAGTCAGGAAGAAGCGGGTCGCCTGGATGTCTATCAGGTGGATTGTGACGAATCCCCGGAGCTTGCCGCTCAATTCGGTATTATGTCCATGCCGACGGTGATCGTGTTTCATAACGGAGAACCGGCAGACAAACTGATTGGACTTCGACCTAAGAGTGTGTACCAAGCGGCGCTAGGCCGTTATGTCTCATAGAATCGAATATAGATTGATTGAGCGAAAACGCCTCTGTTGTTTGATGACACAGAGGCGTTTTCTATTGAGGAAGAGGGCATTATACGCCGTGTATCGAATTCTTATATAGCAACCGTAATTCGCTGCCGAAGGAGATACTTTCATGAGATCAAGAAGGAAAATCATATCTCTTCTGACTATCATCGTACTAAGCTGTCTTGCCATGAGCTTGGTAGACGCGGTGATCCGTCCGGATTATGCCGTAAAATCCGCCATCAAGATCATCCTGTTTCTGACATTACCGATTGGTTACGCCGTGATCGCCGGCGGGGTATCGTTTCGGAGGTTGTTCACCTTCGAGAGAAAATGCCTCCTGATGTCCTTGCTGCTGGGATTCGGCGTATTCACGATCATACTCGGCGGATATTTTTTGTTGAGTCCTTTATTTGATTTCACCAACGTAACAGGAGCCTTACAGGAAAACTTGGGGGTAAACGCAGGCAATTTTGTGTTTGTAGCCCTTTACATATCGATTGCGAATTCACTGCTGGAGGAGTTCTTTTTCCGGGGTTTTGCTTTTTTTACGCTGAAGGAGCAGGTCGGACGACGGTTTGCTTATCTATTCAGTGCAGGGGCCTTTGCCGTGTATCATATTGCGATGATGTCCGGCTGGTTCTCGGTAGGGCTATTCCTCTTATTAATCGCCGGTCTGGTTGTCGCGGCCCTACTGTTTAACTGGTTGAATGAGCGTAGCGGCAATATTTACGCATCTTGGATGGTCCATATGTTTGCCAATCTTGCCATTAACACCATCGGATTTATGCTGTTTGGGATCATCTGATGAAGGATTAGATTTGTTTGCGGATAAATATACGCCTTGCAAGGCAGTGGAAAATTTTAGGGAGGCGTTTTAACTGACAACAGAAATCTTTTTCTCAACCAACCCCATCGGTCATGTAACGGATGAGCAGCTCCAGACCATGCTGGACAGACACCATCTAGGGAACCTCATTTCAGCTGAGAAAACGTCTAAGGGAGTAGGAAATCAGACGTTGTTCATTAACTCGAGCAAAGGAAGCTATGTATTGAAGGGAAATCCCCTTTATGCAGGGCAGTTCGCTGAAGAGAAATTTTATACGGACTATTTGCAAAAATATACATCACTGCCTTTATCGGCTCCGTATCTGCTGGATGAGTCCAGCGATATTTTCGGCTGGAGTTACGCGATCATGCCCCGTCTTCATGGCGTACATATGAATGATCCACAATGTAGAGCAAGTCTTGGCGCAGCGGATCGAATGGATATTGCCTCTTCAGCAGCCAACATTTTAAATGAAATGCACGGCTGGACAGTGAATCAGTATGGCGAGCTCGACCCGCAAACACTAAAGATCCGCCCGTTTGAGGGATCTTATAAAGAGTGGCTCTACAACCGGATTCGGTTTTGGTTACAGGATGCCAAGCAATATTCCCAGATCACCCGAGCCGATACGGAATGGGTTGAAGAGGTGCTGCGTGCCTCGGCGGATGAGTTCGATAAGCATTGCTCCCCCACTTTTGTTATGGGGGATTTCAAGGCAGAGAATATGCTGGTAGCGTATGATACGGTTCGTCAGGCGTGGCGAATCAGCGGCATTTTTGATTTTACGACCGGATATTTTGGGGATGGAGCAGCGGATTTGCCCAAGATGGTGATTATGTATTGGGATTTCGAGGAACAGGAAGCAGCGCGGCATTTTGTACAGATGTACTTGCAGGGTTCTGCCAATAAGGAAGGCTTTGTTGATCGATTTAGAGTGCATATGCTCCATCAGCGTATATTGGATTGGGGATGCGCCAAAGCGATTGGTGCAGTTACTTGGGATCCGCAGCTTGCTTTTTCCGAATGGGCAAAAGATTATGTTTATGCCATGGACTACTTGAGATCGTGGATTGCATGATGCTTGTGAAATTCCGGATTGACCTTCACATCATGTGATGGTTTACAATGCGGTTAACCGAATGAAATAGGAGCTGCTGCGTGTGCATATTAGTGAGTTGTCACGTAAAACGGGCGTAAGTTTGCGTTCCTTGCGTTATTACGAGGAGAAGGAACTATTATCTCCGGACCGTCAGAATAATGGCTACCGTGAATATAGGGAGACGGATATCGAGCGGGTTCGGCTGATCCAGATGTATTTTAGCCTGGGATTGACGGTGAAGGAGATTATGAGTTTTTTCCAATGTGCATTTGATGAGCAGCCCAGAATCGAATGTCTTCCGAATGCGATTGAGGTAGGTAAGCGGAAGCTGGATGATATCCAGCTGCAGATCGAGCTGCTGAAGCAGGCGGAAATTCATTTGCAGAAGAACATTAAGGCATGGGAAGCTATTTTGGACAAGGGGGATCGGCGTAATGAACAAGGTTGACGGGCTGGTTGTGAAGCGAGTTGCTGTCGTGACGGGGGGCAACCGCGGAATTGGAAAAGAGATTGCAAGGCAGCTTGCTGCCAAAGGACTTCAGGTGATCATTACGTCCCGGGACGAAGGGAAGGGGAGGTTAGCTGTCCAGGAATTGCTTGCGGCCCGGCTCGATGTAAAGCTGCAGGTGGCGGATGTCCACGAAATCAACGATGTGGCACGGATGATGGAGCGAATACAATCAGACTACGGCCGTCTTGACGTGCTGGTGAACAATGCCGGGGTTATTTTGGACCGAGGGGTTTCTGTGCTGGATGTAGAGGAGTCGGTCGTGCGGCAAACGCTGGAGACGAATTTTTTTGGTGCTTTTCGTATGACGCAGGCGGCGATCCCTCTGATGAAGAAGCATCATTATGGGCGTATCGTAAACATCTCTTCCGGTCTTGGTGCTTTCGAAATCATGCAGGATGGTTACGGTTTAAAAGGGTCGTCCTCGGCTTACCGTATCTCCAAAACGATGCTGAATGCGTTAACCTGCCTCGTCTCGCAGGAGGTAGCCTGTGCCGGTATAAAGGTAAACGCGGTTTGCCCGGGCCGGGTTCAGACCGATATGGGCGGTGAGGATGCTCCGTTAACCGTTGCCGAAGGGGCTGATACGGCTGTTTGGCTGGCGACGATGGAGGATGATGGGCCTAGCGGGGAGTATTTCCGTGAGCGGCAGCGAATCGCTTGGTGATGTGGCGGGAATTTTCGCTATGCAAGGGATGACATCTATTGTTTGGTTTACCGATGGATGACGCTGCTAATGATTAGCAATATAAAAATACTCTGAAAAAGACCCATTTCGAAGATGCTGATGTATAATAATCGGTATCAGGAGGTGCAGAGTATGAGTGATATCAACATTTTTGGCCATCAGGCTTTGTTTGAACATGTCTACAAAAGTGCTCCAATTGGCATTGCCCTGGTTACGATAGATGGAAATTGGATCAGCGTAAATCCTGCGGCTTGCAAAATGTTTGGCTTGACGGAAGAAGAATTGATGGCACAGCCGGCAACCGATTATATTTATTCTGATTGCATTAACAATAAAGATAAGCTGTTTCAATCTTTGGATGAGACGTCCTCAACCATTGCGGTGGAAAAACAATTCGTACATAGAGACGGCCGTGGCATCTGGGCATCGATGCATGTTTCTCTGGTTCGTGACGAAAAGGATCAAACTCCTTTGTTTTTCATTTCGCAAATTGTTGATATTACCAACAGCAAGGTTGCCGAGCAAAGGCTCCAGGAGAGCATTGAACGCTATACCTCGCTGAAGAAGTATAACCATGATGCGATCATTTCCTTCAATCTGGAGGGAAGGATCATTAACGGGAACCAGATGGCAGAGCAGCTGACTGGTTTTAAAATTCCCGAATTAATTGGAACCCGGATTTCCAATTTGATCGGTGAACGTCATCTTGCTCGTATACTTTCTCCTTTAGCGGATTATGTTGCTGTCGAGAAAGCTATAAACGTTATCCATCACAAAAACGGACACACGGTTGAAGTGCTAGCTACGCTTGCACCGATTGTCATTCATAACAAGAATGTGGGTTTTTACATTATTGCCAAGGATATGACAGAGCAGAAGAGACTCATCATCGAGAAGGAAGCAGCCGAGAAGACAAATAACGCCAAGAGCGAGTTTCTGGCGATGATGAGCCATGAGATCCGCACACCGATGAATGGTGTGATCGGGATGACGGACTTGATACTTGAAACAGAGCTTGATGAGGAACAGCGGGAGTATGTACAGATCATTAAGAAAAGCGGGACAACCCTTCTGAACATCATCAATGATATTTTGGACTTTTCAAAAATCGAATCGGGCAGAACGGAGCTGGTGGAGGAAACATTTAATCTAAGAACGGCTTTGTCCGAGACATTGAACCTGATTCTTCCGAAGGCGCTGGAGAAAAATATTGAGGTGACCACCTCTGTAGCTTCTGACGTGCCGAATCAAGTGTATGGGGATGTGACAAAGCTAAGGCAGATCTTAATGAACCTGCTTAGTAATGCGATTAAATTTACGCCTAATGGCGCCGTCTCCATCGCTGTGCAGTGTGTCGAGGACCAGGGGAACTCGGCCCTTATCCAATTCTCCGTTATGGATACGGGCATTGGCGTGCCGAGTGAGAAGGTTGCGCAGTTATTTGAACCCTTTTATCAAGTGGACCACTATATGACCCGCCAGGTGGAAGGAACGGGGCTGGGTCTGGCGATCTGCAAAAAACTCGTTCAGTTGATGGGCGGAGATATCTGGTATGAGAAGAATCAGAACCAGCAGGGGTCTGTCTTTACGTTTACGGTTGATTTTTCGTTTAAGCCGAATGATGTCAATCAACAGGAGAATGGGGCCGTTCACGAGAATCACTCCTCAGGAAACGATCTGAAAATTTTGATTGCCGAGGATAATGAGGTGAATCAGTTAGTCCTCAAGAAAATGATTGAGAAGCTGGGATACCATTCGACCACCGTCCAGAATGGACTCGAAGCGGTTGAAGCCTTCGAGCGTTACCCGTATGACATCGTGTTCATGGACATTTCGATGCCCTTCATGGATGGAACGGAAGCGGTCCGGCTCATTAAAGAATCGGTATCATCCGAAAAACAGCCCTTTATCGTGGCCGTTACGGCCCATGCGATCAAGGGCGATCGTGAGAAATATTTAGGGATGGGCATGGATGAGTATGTAAGCAAGCCTGTCAGCATGAATGTTATCTCGGGCATTATTGATAAGTTTCTGGCTGAGCGAGATATGTCTCAAGCCTAAACAGATGAAAGCTCAAGTGATGTCGCTTGAGCTTTTATTCATTCTAATTATAGGAACGAATTCGCATGCAGTATGCAGCTGCTAGGCTGCCGTCGCGTGTATGGGAGTTGCAGTCATAGTGAATGAAAAACGGCCTGCGGGAAGAATCTCGACAGGCCGTTAATGTTATAAAGGATGTCCTAAGAAGCGTTACCGGTTACGCTGCTTCCGCTTTTCGTAAGTTTATAGGTGATGACCTCGCCGCTCCAGAAATGGAATTTAAGAATTACTTCTCCGTCTCTGACCTCATTAAAAAAGGTAGGCTTGAGCTTGATTTCATCCGTCGAGTAGGATGGGGAGAACGTATATTCAAACTCTTTGAAGGAGGTCCAGTCCTGCGGTCCTGCATTGCCTCCCGTCGCGTATACCGCCTCCATCGTGGCTAGCTGATCTCCGTTGAACGTCGTTGGAATGCTGAACGAATCGGTTGTACCCTGCGTGTTGCGAAGCTCGGGCTTATCATGGAAGATGACCCTGAAATTCCAGTCCGCACCGCGGTTGAATTTGGCCGTCAATACAGCATTCACGCCGAATTGGCCGGATGAAGTCAGTCTGGACAGCAGGCTGGACGTAAACGTGATCGCATTCCCGTTAAGCGTATAATCCTGCCCGGCAACTAGCAGTTGTCCGTTTGTGCGGACTTCGGTTAACGTGTGGCCGTTTAAGTTCAAAGGGATGCTCTTATTCTGGATGGCCGCTCCTTTTTTTACGAAGACCAGATCGGTGTCAGCCGTGGAAGAACGACCGCTCCAACCCGCCTTCATGATGTTGTACAGCTCCGGATCGGACCAGGTAAAAGCGGTTCGCTTAAAGTGCTGGCCATTGTCCCATAGCATATGGGTAATGTTCTTCTCTTTGAGATAATAGGTTAGATACTCGAAGAACTTCAGTTTCTCCCCCTGCTCAATAACTCCTGTGCTCTGGTCGAAGCCAAGCAGTCCATATTCACCCAGGATGACGGGAATCCCTCTGGCGATAAAGGTGTTATACACATTGTTGAATGTTTGATCGATATCGTTCCGGGTATCCGTCTCAAAACGGGTATAACCCGCGATGTTCACACTGAACGGCCAAAATCCATAATAATGGACCGTCGCAATCAGATTGGAGTCATTCAGCTTCGTCATGGTGTTATATAGTTCGCTCATTCTCTCCTGGGTTGGAGAGGCCTCCAGGGTAGATAGCACAAGCGGCCGGGTTGCGTTGCGTGCTCCAGAGCCGCGGACAATCCGATGGAATGACGTTTGAAGTTCGTCCAGCATCTGAAATGCTTTCGTTTCATCGGTGGTCCCTCCATCCGAGAAACGAGGTTCATTGACGCTTTCAAACATCAGTTTGTTGGAATGGTTCCGGAAGCGATGGGCAACTTGAGTCCACACGGCGTTGTACTTGGCAACGACCTCATTGCGATTGTTCTCCATATGGCTGATCCATAGCCAAGAATCGTGATGGACATTGATCATGACATACAGATCGGCTTTAAGCGCCCAATCGACAACCTCCTGTACCCGGTCCATGTAAGCAGTGTCGATGGTATAGTTCGGCCCGCTGCCGATATGGGTGTTCCAGGTTACCGGAATGCGGATACTCTTATATCCCTGTGCCGCGATTTGGTTGATCAAGGCTTTGGTGATGCGCGGATTTCCCCATGCTGTTTCGTCAGCCCCCACGGCATCCAACGAATTGCCAAGGTTCCAGCCGGGCTGCATATCGTTGACGTAGGCTTGGGGATTTTTCTTTGGAGATCTTGAATGTTCGTTTTTCGCAGCGGATGCGAAAGATGGGAATAGTGAAAGGACTAGAACAGCGATAAGTGCTAAGGAACATAGGGATTTCTTATTCAGGTTTATCATTAGCATCTCCTTTTGTAATGAAGTTGTAAATCGGTGTTTTTAAATAGAGTGACTTCGTGTGAGGTATCTGTCGGGTGTTGAGGTTCTAGTTATCACGAAAGGATTTAGAGCAGACATTCACCTCCAAGTGTATGTTGAAAGCGCTTTCTAATTTATAAATTATCATATTTTCCCATTTGGAAGTACCCGGATAATTCCTCATAAAATCATGTGAAAATTAGTTATAAGATGGCAGGTAGTTTTGGAGAGGGCTTGATGGGTGGAAAGGGATAAAAAAAGAGCTGACCCTCATGGTCAAGTTTGACATGAGGGTCAGCTCTTTTGGGACTGAAGCGTTTGGAAGTTTGATGGGAAACTTCTATACCGCTAACCGAATTTTTACGGAGTTGCTGTAGCTGTCGGCAATTTCAAGGTATTAGATGGTTTAGAGAGCAGAGTAGCTGTCTGCACATTTATTTGATCTTTTAGCTTTGAAAAAACATAGACGGCGTACTCCGTATCAGTCTTAATAGTCTGGTTTAATGCATCTACCGTTGGGATATCGATTAGTTTTGAAATATTAACGCCACTTGGTTTAATTGCAACATTTGTTTCCTCTTTGGCAACGGCTGCTGTTGCTTTTTGAAGATTGAAATCTTTGATATCTGTTTTTGCCACAAACAACAGCCGATAACTATCCATGCTTGCCTCATTGATCGCTTTCGTGAATTCAACTTGAAGCTTCTCGTCCTTATTCAAACTGGCTTTAACGGCCGAAGCTTGATATGGGGCGGGTATGGTGAAGTTCTCGGATGGTCGAGATAAGCCAATAGGGTTTTGGGTTGTTCCATTCGCTACCACGAGAACGTAAACTTTATATTCCTTACCCTCAGATATGGCAACATCGTTCACGTCTTTCGAGTTGGTTAATTTTTGCTCTATTTCGCCTGCTTTAGGCTTAACTACAGTGTATTGATTGGTATCCTTTATCCCTTCAGCTCCTTTTAATTCCAAGGTATTATCTGAAGGAACAACCATAATTCGATATTCCTTAATCCCTGTAGTTGTTCCCGTGAACTTGACAGCAACATCACTGGCATTACCATTTCCACTTACAATTTCTGCCTTCACTGCGGAAGGAATCTCCAGTGCTGTTTGGTTTTCCAATGTTACGGAATTGGAAGCTTTCGAGAGCGTGTTCTTAATATTCTTACTGTTGCTGACTGATAGAACATACACACGGTATTTTTGTTGGTTAGCAATCTCGTTTCCGAACGCGTCTCGGGTGCCTTCTACGAGATTGCCATTATGGTTAGTGCCGGGAAAGACGGTAACATAGCTTTCTGCTGGGAGTCCATTAGCAACATCTAGATTGAATTTGTTCAAATCGGATTCATTTACAACGATGATTCGGTATTCACTAATATTTTGTTCGTTTGCAGCTTTAGTGAAGGATACTTTCAGGTCACTAGCGTTACCTTTATCACCATCATCAATCACTCGAACATTAATTGCTGCTCCTACCTGACTTACTCCCTGCAGTTTGATTTCGCCTGATGGAGCGGATAGAGCATCGCTGTATCTGGAGGAATTATTGCTTACCGATAAGACATACACGCGATAGCCTTGATCATTCCGAATCAGCTCACCGTCTGTGTCTTGGGCATTAGCACCTAAATTTTGACTGTAACTGTTCGCTTTATACACTTGTGTGTAATAATGGTTAGATTGCGCTTGGGATAATGTCAGACTCTTGGATGATTTGACTACAAAAATGCGATAGTGATCAATATTACCTTCTCCGCTGGCGTGGGAGAAAGTTACTTTCAGATCACTTCCGTTACCTTCATTGCCCTCATCCGCTGCCGTAATATTCGTAGCCTTACCAACTTCCGTCACGCCTTGTATCGTTACGTCACGAGAAACCGATGAAAGTGCTCTGCCGTAATTCGAGTAGCCTACCGATAAGACATACACACGGTAGCTTGAACCTCTTTGAATGAGATCCCCGTCGGAATCCTTCGTCGTGCTAGTCAAATCCCGAGTGATGGTGCCGCCGGTTTTGTAAACCGTGGTGTAATTCTTGTTGTCATAAGCTTGGGACACGCTCAGGCTCTTGGATGACTTCACAACGAGAATCCGGTAATGATCGATGAAGTTTTCACCATTTGCTGGATTGAAGGAGACTCTTAGGTCACTTCCGTTACCATTATTGCCGATAATGGACAAGGTTGGCGTGGAAACAGGGTTTACATTGCCCTGATTGTTGTTTCCAAGCGTAATCGATGAGTAATTGGATAATGCATTATTACCCGAATAGCCTACGGACAGGACATATACGCGATAGCTGATACCATTGCGAATGAGCTCTCCATCGATATCACGGCTGTTGGAATTCAGGGTTTGAGTAATGTAGTTGCTGCTGTTGTTCTTATTGATTTGAGTGTAATAATAGCTGTTGTTTAAGTTATTGGCTCTATACAGATCGAAATAGCTATCGGATGATTTTACAACGAATACCTGGTAATAGTTGATGTTCGAACGATCGGACGGCTGGGTGAATGACACCTGCAGGTCGCGTCCGTCATTGTAGTTGTTCACGTCGGTGACAGACAGGCTGGTAACCGCGCCCACATTGGAGCTGGAACTCAAGATGATGGAGTTAGATGGCGCAGACAGCACGTTATTATTGGAGTTATTATTGTTCACGGCCATGACGAATACGCGATAGTACACACCGCTACGAATCGTTGCTCCGTCTACGTCTCTAGCCCCCGATGCCAGCGTCAAGTTGTTGATGTTATTCCCGGTTTTGTTGACTTGGGTGTAGTTGTAGCTGGATACACCATTGGCTTTGCTTAAGTTGAAGCTGTTGTAATTGCTGTCCTTTACGACAAACACGCGATAAGAGTGAATGTTGGATTCGTTGGATACCTTGTTAAAGCTTACGCGAAGATCGCGGCCATCACCATAATCGCTGATATCCGTCACCTGCGTAATGGATGGAACCGTTGCATTGCCTGTGCTGAGGGTGATGGAAGACGAACCTGAAGACAGGTTGCTTGCAAGCACGTTCTCATTGCTGCTCACAGACTGGACGAACACGGTGTAAGCGACTCCGCTGCGGATAAGCTCCCCTGACGTATCACGAGCGGAAGAACTCAGCGTCGTGGACAGCGTTGTATTCGTCGTGCTGGTTTTACTTACCGTCGTGTAATTTTGGCTTTGAACGGATTTGGCAGCCGTCAGATTAAACTTGGCAGCATCCTTCGTTTTTACGGCAAACACTCGATAGTTGGTTACATTGCTCTCATTCTGGGCACGCGTGAAGCTGACCTGCAGATCACGGCCATCGCCATAGTCGCTCACATCGCTTGCCTTCACGTTGGTTGCTCCGTTTACTGAATTGGTGTTGGTCAGCGTCAACGACGGCGAAGCCGAGGAAAGGGCATATGTACCGCCTGTTTTGCTGACTGCCAATACGTAGGCTTTATAAGCCTGGTTATCGCGGATCAGATCATTATCCACATCCCTTGAGCCCGACGTGAGGGTCAGCGTCGGATCCGAGCCGGATGGGTACACCGTTGTGTAAGCTGCCGAGGACACGCGCTGTGCCTCAGATTGGTTTAACGTCTTGGACTGCTTTACAATCATCACCCGATAATGCGAAATTAAAGACTCGGTGGATGATTTGGAGAAGCTCACCTGCAGATCGCGGCCGTCGCCGGTATTACCGATGTCCCGAAGAGTCACATAATTTACAGGCACGATACCGGTATTATTTCCGCCGCCTGAATTGTTCGTTGTTTTGACGGTGACCGTTTTCGTTTTGGAATTCCAGCCGATTTTTTGGCCGAGGGCTTCACTTACGAAGCGTACCGGCACCATGGTGTTGCCTTTTAAGTTTTTCGCCGGAACATCCAGCGCTACCGTCTTGTTATTGATGGTGGCCGTCTTGGAGTTGATTTTTAGAATGACGGTTGTGCCATCCTTGGTCGCTGTGACGGTTTTCGTTTTTTGATTCCATTTGACCGATGCATCCAAGGCTTCGAAGATGGATCTCATCGGAAGCATGACGCGTCCTTGGATCATGACAGGCGCTTGAGGCGTATACAGCTTGACGCCGTCAATCAAGACGCTGATGTTCACTGCCGCCTGTACCTGCGATTGGAATGTCATGGGGATTAACAGTATAGCTGCTAGCAAGGCAGTCCATATTCTTTTCACACACTCAACCTCCTGAAATTTAGCTTTGTTATTATTTTCCTCTACAATATGACGCATTGGCCTAGAATAAAGTTTCAACTATAACATCGGCAATCCGAAAATATTTTTTAGTACCTAGTCATAAAAAAGAAAGAAACAGCGTGTTTCTGCCGTTTCTTCCCTGCTGATGTTGATCAATATTGTTTAATTGTATCGGTGCCGCCCAGGATCGACCGAGTCACTGCATCGTATATATTCGGCGGGTACTCGGCGATGCGGTGGCACAGGTACAGGAACCATTCCTCACCGTAAGTCAGATAAATCCGAATAGGGAAGCCGTCATCTTTCATTTGTCTGGACAGGTCCGGACGTATGCCATACAGCATTTCAAGCTCGACGGCTGAGTCGCGATACATTTCGTTGCTGGTGATATGCCGCAGGATCCTTTCATCATGGGTGGCGACCGATACGGGCCTGCCTGCTTGAATGCATAAATCCACCATTTGTACATATCTCGAAGTCAGCATCTCGGAACGGGGAATATAGTGCCCCTCTTGTTCCTGATAAGCACCTTTCACAATACGGATCGTGCCGGAGCCGTCGGCAAGAATTCTTTCGAGATCTTCCAAGTTTCGCGGGAGCTGCGCTTGCAAAGTAATACCGACATTCGTGAATTGGGCCGAAGCTTTTCTGTACAGTTTAAGGATGGCATCCGTTTTGGCGGATTCCTCCATGCTGATGACCAGCTCCAATCCAGCTTCCTCGGCTTGGCCAGCCAGTCCGAGAAGATGCCGGTATGCCAAATCCTCGCCTACCGATAATCCGATATGGGACAGGTCGAGTGAAATGCGGGTTCCTGTCCTCTGTTCCGCACAAGCTTCAATTAACTTAGTAAACTCCAGGAAAGCGTGCGTGCATTCCGCTTCAGTCAGCGTATTCTCCCCGATATACTCCAGCGAAGTGCGATAACCTTTGGCGTCCAGAGCATCCCGACATGACAAACCTTGTTCCAGCACATCGCCCGTGACAAAACGCTCTGCTGCACGCAGCAGGATCGGATACCATTCGGCGGATTGCTGGACGTACTGTTTAAGTTGCAGGTTACGGGCGACTGACTTCAAAGCGTCGGCAAAAGCCAGTTCCGTTAATGAATCGTTCAAGTTAAACACCTCATTTGATTAAGATCTCCTGTGATTCTATCAACGTATAGGCGAGAGGGTCTTGTATAAAATTGCGGTTTGTTTAAGATGTCGCTGCTTTTGCATACCGAAGTGGCGTTGTCCCTACGCAACCGGCAAAAGCTCTCGTGAAATGGCTCTGATCGTAAAACCCGGTCTCCACAGCAACGTCGGCTATGGCTTTTCCTTGAAGTAACTGCTCTTTGGCGTAATTGATGCGCAATAAATTCTGATAAGCGTGGGGAGCAAGATGATAGGATTCTGCAAACATCCGAATCAGGTGGAATTTGCTGACTCCGGAGATGCCTTGCAGAATATCAAGTGTAATGCGATCTTTGTAATGATGATCCAGATACTGCTTCACTCGCAGAATAGCCGGGGATCGATGAACGCTGCCGCTAGACGCCAAAGCGGCTTCCTCTTGAAGGAGACCCGTCTCCCGCATTAATGCCATAAGCATGGACTCCACTTCGAGGGGAGTGGCATTTTGCTGTAGCAGGGTCCTGCAGGAATGGATCAGATGCCGGGATCGTTCGTTCTGATATTTCGGATGCAGGATGGGCACATGGGGTTGACGGAAATTGGAATTATAGTCCGAAGAGGTTTGACTGAGCCACCGGGGATGGATAAAAATCATCGTGTACTTCCAGTTTGCAGGATTCTCGGGATGACAGGCATGAGGGAGCAGCGGCGGAAAATGCACAATATGTCCCTGGGCAGCTTCAAACCGTTTCCCGGCCGACCATACGCGGGTGGCTCCCTTTTCAATGAGGCCAATGGAAATTTCTTCGTGAAAATGCTTCTTATAAGAAAGATTGTCTATAGTATCGCATTCTTTAATTTCAAGAAACGGCAGGTCAGGATCACGCAAAAAAATGATATCGGGCATTACCGTCAGTCCTTTCCTTCAAACATCAATAGATTCATTATAAGGAAGGCGTTATGTTTGTTCAAAGATTGCGTCCGTCTTTGTATATAACTTTACAGAAATATAACTATAAAGTAATATAATAAACATGTTGAACGATAACCTTTTTGAAGTATTGGCAGAACCGAACCGCAGGACGATATTGGACTATCTGCGCGTGAAAGAGTGCACGGTAGGCGAGATTGTAGATCTCATGCAGCTCAGCCAACCAGGCGTGTCCAAGCATTTGCGCATTTTGCGGGAAGCCGGTCTTGTCTCGCTGCGGAAAGAGGCACAAAGGCATGTGTACAGTCTGAATGCCAAGCCCCTGGAGGAAATCCACCACTGGCTGGAGCCTTACCGGCAGTTCTGGACGAATAAGCTGAATGATCTGGAGAGGCTGCTGGATGAGGATGAATCTCCTTAAACATCCTGATGTAGTTTTTGATTGGAAGATCTATTTTTAAATAAAACATTACTAAGGAGGATGAAAAATGCTGGCAGTAGTACAGCAAGACGAGTTCGGAACGACCGTCCGATTTGAACGCCGCCTGAAGCATTCGGTTGAGAAGGTGTGGTCCTATCTGACGGATAATGACAAGCTCACACAGTGGTTTTCGGAGCTGAAGGTGGAAGATTTGCGTCAAGGCGGAAGAATTACATTTGACATGCAGGATGGAACGTTCGAAGAATTTGAAATTACGGACTATCGGGAGTTTTCGGTACTGGAGTATACGTGGGGAGAGGACCGGGTACGTTTTGAGCTGCATCCCGAGGCCGAAGGCTGTCGTATGGTACTGATCGAGACGATAACGAAAATTACGGATCATACACCGAAGGATATTGCCGGTTGGGACGTATGTCTGGACGTCATTGAAGCACTGCTGGATGGCAGGACGCTTGAATCGCGCAAAGACGCCTGGTCCGAAAAATACGAGCAATACGTTCAAGTATTTAAACAATTGCCGCGCGCATAACAATCTGCTCCGACCCAGTATGTAAACATGCCGGGTAGGAGCTTTTTTATTGGAAGATGGATGAATTGCATCTATAATCGGGTTAGGGATATATTCCCATATGGAAACCGCTTGGGTGGAGGGGTTAAAATGCCGGATTACACGGTGCACATCTTACAGCTTAGAGAAGATAACTATCATAACGGGCTTAAGCTGGGTCGCAGTCTGCGAAATCAACCGATATTAAAAGCGTTCGAAGCGGTCACCAAGCCGGAGATCGACTCGGAACAACTGAAGAGCATTTATAACGAGTTTGCCCCGCAGCTGTTGTCGGAGCTTGAAGGGTTGGCGGAAGGCTTGGAAATGCCGTTTTCCAAAGCAGCGGCGCTTCTCGGCGGATATGACGTCCCGAAAATCGCGGCCATGGGATGCTCGGCGATGATCACGGCTTCGTATTACGTAAGAAATTACGATTTTACGCCTGCGTTTTACGATGGTTATTTTACAGTGGCTCAAGCCGATCAAGGCTTAGCGAGTGCAGGCTATAATTTGCAGGCAATAGGCAGGCATGACGGGGTGAATGAGCAAGGGCTTGCCGCCGGGCTTCATTTTGTCAGCTTTGACGGATACCAGGCGGGTGTGTCGCCTTGGGTCGGCGTTCGGATGGTATTGGAGTCATGCGGTACTGTGGAAGAAGCGTCTTATATGCTGCGCCATATTCCCCATGCGGCTTGTTATAACTATTCAATAGGGGATGCACGAGGGAACATGGCCGTTGTGGAAGCAAGTCCGGATCAAGTGATTACCCGTGCGGGCGGGGAGGCGGCGATCGCCTGCGTTAACCATTATGAGGCTTTGACGGGCAAAAACAGGCCATCCATCGAGCATTCCCTTCGGCGTAAACGTTATATCGATAGCTTGGATGCTGA
Source organism: Paenibacillus sp. FSL W7-1332 (assembly GCF_037969785.1). Lineage (NCBI taxonomy): Bacteria > Bacillati > Bacillota > Bacilli > Caryophanales > Paenibacillaceae > Paenibacillus > Paenibacillus sp. FSL W7-1332. The sequence goes on from NZ_CP150209.1 coordinate 1,715,432, forward strand.
ACAGTTAACCCAAACCGAGGTTTTCGGTTTGTTTAAGGACCGAAAGTCCCCGTTATTTTTTACGGATTACGACGATTTGTTCGGAACGCTGCATACCTTTTCGTACGCCTTCGAAGAAGGAAGGGTCATGACATCGCTTGCTCAGGGGCGCGTGCTTGACTTTTCGTTCAGGGATTGGGTCGAAGGCAAGGATCTTCAGGAAGCGACACTGACTGGGCATATCGATTGACAATAAATCTATCAGAGAAGCGCTTCTTCCCAGGCGAAGAAGCGCTTTTTTGTGCTGCTCGGGCTATTTCGAATTTGGAACATTCTGTGACATTGCCACCCGCGGGGGTGGCTGCGTTTTCTTTGGCCGATTTGTTTGTGCTACACTGATTTTAAAGGATCATTTCATTGAATGAACGTCAGAAAACAAGGAGTCTAACAACGGTAAAGACACAAACAAGAGGTTTAGCACAGTCACGACAGATGCCGAAGTTCGTATCCAATCACGGTGAACGGCCCTCTGGCTTAAGCACCGGATAAGCCCTCTTTTGGGTTACATTAGTTTACATAACGATTTAAGCCGATATTGCAACCATGAGTTGGGAGGGGGGTACACATGGCTTTTGTGAGCATGAAGGATGAATATAAGCGCTACCGAATGGGAGAGACCACGATTGTAGCCAATGATGGAATCAACCTGGAGATTGAAAAAGGCGAGTTTGCGATCATTGTCGGTCCCAGCGGTGCAGGCAAATCCACGGTGCTGAATATATTGGGCGGCATGGATACGGCGGATGAGGGACAAGTACTCGTGGATGGAACGGATATTGCAAGGTTTAACAGCAAGGAGTTGACCGGCTATCGGCGCAATGACGTCGGATTTGTGTTTCAATTTTATAACCTGGTTCCCAATCTGACGACAAAAGAAAATGTGGAGCTGGCTTCGCAGATTTCTCCTCGGGCCTTGGACGCGGAGCGAGTATTGCGGGATGTCGGCCTGGGTAATCGTCTGAACAATTTTCCGGCACAGCTGTCCGGCGGAGAACAGCAGCGGGTAGCGATTGCCAGGGCACTCGCCAAGCAGCCGAAGCTGCTTCTCTGCGATGAACCCACGGGTGCGCTTGATTATCATACGGGGAAGCAGGTGCTTAAGCTGCTCCAAGACACTTGCCGCCATACCGGAACGACGGTTATCGTCATTACGCATAATTCTGCCCTGACGCCGATGGCGGATCGGGTCATCGAGATCAACAATGCCAAGGTCCGAAACATGGTTTTGAATCCGAACCCCGTTTCTGTAGACAACATCGAGTGGTAGGGAGACACATATTATGAAGAAAAGAGCGTTGTGGACTGATATTTTCCGGGAAATATCGCGGACAAAAGCTCGGTTTCTGTCCATTTTTGCCATTATTATGCTCGGCGTCGGTTTTTTTGCGGGGATAAAAGCCACGGGTCCGGATATGCTGGACACAGCGGATCACTATTATAGCGATTTAAAGCTGATGGATCTTAAGGTTCAGTCCACCTTGGGTCTCGAACAAAGCGATATCGAGAAGCTGAAGTTGATTGCCGGAGTGGATGAGGTTCAACCTGGCTATAGTGCAGACGTATTTCTCGGTGACAGCGGGCGGATCGCGAAGGTCCTCTCCTATGACCCAGGAAATAATCTGAATCAATACGTGCTTACAGAAGGTCGAATGCCGGAGGCCGCAGGAGAGATCGTCATCGACGCGGGAGATCGGGGGAACGAATGTAAACTGGGGGATCAGATTACCTTTACCAATCCGGATGAGGAAGTCAATCTCAAGAAAACGTTTGACCACCTCACTTATACGGTCGTGGGAAGGGCGAAGAGTCCGCTGTTCATCAGCAGCATGAGCCGGGGAACGAGCGGCATCGGCAAGGGGACTGCGGATGTGTTCGCCGTTATACCGGAGCAGGACTTTAAACTACCTGTGTATACGGAAGCCTACCTGACCTTCCAGGACACCGCTGAATCAGCTCCCTATACGCCTGAGTATGACGAGAAGATCAAACGGCACAAAGAAGCGGTAGAACTGGCACTGAAGACCATGCCCCGGGAGCGGCTGGCAGAGATTCGTGCCGAGGGGCAGAAGAAGCTGAATGAGGCCCTGGACAAAATCAAGGATGCCAAGAAGCAGCTGACCGATGCGGAGCAGGAGTTAAAGGAAGCGAAAATCAAGCTGAATGAAGGAGAGCAATCCTACCGCGATGGCGTGAATAAACTTCAAACCGAGCTGGCACAGGGACAAGCCAAGCTGGATGCCGCGGCAAGAAAGCTTGCCCAGGGCAGAGCGGAGCTGAAGCGGAATCATCAGCAGTTGGAACAGGGACAGTCCCAGCTTAAGACAGGTCAAAGTCAACTGGATCAACAAAAGTTGGAGCTTGCGCCAAAGCTGGCACAAGGGCAGCAATTGGCGAAGGCGCTGCAGCAAATCTCCGGTTTAGATCCGATAGACATACCGGAAGAACAGAGGCAAGAGCTGCTTTCAGCGGCTCAGGCAGCAGATCCGAAGCTGGGAGCAGCCACTGCGGGTTACATGGAGGGAGCATTGGATGGAGCTGCTTTGCAAAAGGCTGCTTCTGCGTTCCAGAGCGGTTTAAACGCAGCTTCGCAACAGATGGATCACGCTCAGCAGAAGCTGGATGCAAGCCGGGCACAACTAAAAGAAGGTGAGGCCAAGCTTCGGGAAGCCGAGCGTCAGCTCGTGCAGGGTGAAGCTTCGTTGAAGCAAGGAACGGAGGAGCTTGCTGCTGCTAAGCAGGCAGGGGAAGCCAAACTCGCAGATGCGAAAGCGGAGCTTAGCCAAGGACAGGAGAAATACCAGGAGGGTCTAAAGAAATTTAATGAAGAAAAAGCAAAGGCTGAGCGAGAAATCGCCGATGGCGAGAAGGAAGTGGCGGAGGGACAGAAGGAACTGGATCAGCTTGAGCTGCCCAAAGTCTACGTCATGGACCGCAGCGTCAATCCGGGCTATACCGAGTACAGCGATAATGCGGACCGCTTATCTTCCATTGCAACGGCATTCCCGGTATTCTTTTTCCTGATCGCCGCCCTCGTCAGCCTGACAACGATGACTCGTATGGTTGAGGAGCAGCGGCTGCAGATTGGGACCTTGAAAGCACTTGGATACAGCAATCGGGATGTGATGAAAAAATTCCTGGTGTATTCGACGCTGGCAAGTGTTGCGGCCTCAGCAGCCGGACTGGGTATCGGCTTCACCTTGTTTCCCGCTATTATCTATGATGCTTACGGCGCTTTATACAACCTGCCGGATGTGAGAACGCGATTTTATCTCAGCTACAGCATCATCTCGATCATCGTGGCCGTGCTCTGTACGACCATGACCGCTTATGTGGCGACGCGGGTGGAACTTCGAAGCAACGCTTCGGTCCTGATGCGCCCCAGAGCCCCAAAGAACGGATCCCGCATATGGCTGGAGCGAGTTCCTTGGGTGTGGAACCGGCTCGGCTTTATTGGAAAAGTCACCGCCCGTAATTTGTTCCGCTACAAGCAGCGGATGTTTATGACCGTTTGCGGCGTTGCCGGCTGCACGGCCCTGATACTGACCGGTTTCGGTCTCAAGGATTCCATCGGGGATATCGCGCCGCTGCAATACGGAAAGATTATGCAGCATCAGGCGACCGTTGTATTTCAAGACGATAACGGCGATAGCGGCATGCTGGAGGATTATAACAAGCGCATTGCGGAAACGCCGGAGATTACGGGGATTTTAAATGTGACGCAAGAGGCGATGACTGCGGCCGCCCCCGGGGTGAACACTCAGGATGTGAGTTTGTTCGTGCCGCAATCGCCAGATGAGATCGATTCGTTTATCATCCTGAAATCCCGTGGGCAGGAGCAGACGCTGTCCCTGACGGATGACGGTGCGATCATTACCGAGAAGCTTGCCAAGCTGTTTGATCTCAAGATCGGCAGTACTTTCACCGTACAGAACAGCGACAACGATCCCTTTGAAATACGTGTAGCCGGGATAACGGAGAACTATGCCATGCACTACGTCTATATGACGCCGCTGTATTACGAAGAGATTTTTGATGCAGGGCCGGAAGTGAACAGTCAATTGCTGACGTATGACAATCACGATCACAATCCGGAGTGGGAAGCCCAGCTTGGAGAATCGTTAACCGCAAGCCAGCGGGTGGCAATGGTCAGCTTCACGAGCGGGGTAAGCGACGCTTTCAGTGATACGATGGACAGCATGAACGTCGTGGTGGTTGTCCTGATTGTATCTGCTGCGGCACTTGCGTTTGTCGTGCTGTACAATCTGACGAATATTAACGTATCCGAGCGGATACGGGAGCTGTCAACGATCAAGGTGCTTGGCTTTTATGATAAGGAAGTAACCATGTACATCTATCGCGAAAATATGATTCTGACCGCGCTGGGGATTATAGCGGGCAGTCTGGGTGGCGTGTTCCTGCACCGGTTCGTGCTACTAACCGCAGAAGTGGATGCGATGATGTTCAGTCCCGCGATCCATGGAATCAGTTACGGCTATGCGGCACTGCTGACGCTGTTGTTCTCGGCCATTGTGATGGCCTCCATGCATTACAAGCTAAAGCGGATTGATATGATTGAAGCGCTGAAATCGGTGGAATAGCTATATGTTTCAACAAGAGAGCCCTATTCGAGAGGAGACAATCCTGAAGAATAGGCTCTTTTTTTCATCTCCTTTGCAATGCTTCCTACACAAGCCAGGAGTTGCGATTTGGAATGTGAATTACTGTGATTTTTTAATCAGTCGGTAAGTTCTAGGAGAAAATATATTATAATAGACATATCGAGCTCTTGTACGAACTAATATTGCTACTACATGAAGACCAGTGGGTAATTGATGTATGAACATGATAAAGGTCTTCAGCCTCGGAGGAATGCTTATGGGAATGGTTTTCTCGATCTTGAAAAAGTACCGCGTCGCAGCGATTGCGGCACTGGTCATGATGCTGATTGAGCTCACCGTTGAGCTGATTCAGCCGCTGCTCATCTCTAAAATCATTGACGACGGCATACAGAAACAGGATTTATCCGTTGTCTGGATGTGGGGAGCCGTTTTAACTGGAAGCGCTATTATTGCCTTTATAGCGGGAATATCCAGCTCTTTTTTTGCGGCGCATACGAGTCAGGGACTCGGCTATGATCTGCGTGATCAGCTGTATGAAAAGGTGCAGTCTTTCTCTTATTCGATATTTAACCGGTTTGCTACCTCATCTTTGATTACCAGACTTACAGGTGACGTCACCCAGATTCAGGATACGGTGTTCATGGGCTTGCGGTTTATGACGCGCGTTCCGCTCGTTGTGCTGGGAAGCATCATCATGGCATTGGTGGTGAATGTGAAGCTGGGCTTGCTGCTTGTCCTTACCGTGCCATTATTGTTTATTTTTATCGCTTGGATTATGAAGCGGGCAGCGGATGCGTTCCGCCATGTACAGCAGCGACTGGATGCGGTGAACGGCGTCATTCAGGAGAATCTGACCGGGATTCGGTTGATACGCGTATTCGTACGGATGGGACACGAAATTGAACGCTTTGCCCGTACCTCTGGCAAGCTGATGAGCACCACGGTCTCGACCTTGCGATTAACGGAGACAACGATGCCGTTTATTCTTCTCATAATGAATGCAGGGATTATGGCGGTCCTGTGGTTCGGCCGCAAAGACATCGCGTCCGGCAGTGCCAGCGTCGGCGAAGTGGTTGCCGTAGTCAATTATTCCCTGCGTTGTATTGGTGCCATGTCCGCCCTGTCCTGGGTTGTCGTTGCCTTCTCCCGGGGACGCGCTTCCGCACAGCGGACGCAAGAGGTGTTAAATACGGAAGAGGATGCAGCAAGCGCGGCCAAGGATAAGAATAAAAAGGTTCAAATTCAAGGCGGCGTGAAGTTCGAGCAAGTGAGTTTTAGCTATCCGGGCAGCGACATCGACGTGCTGACGGATATTTCCTTTGAAGCGAGGCCCGGAGAGCGGATCGCGATTATGGGAGCAACTGGTTCCGGCAAGTCTTCATTAGTACAGCTGATTCCACGGCTTTACGAGGAAGAGAAGGGAACAGTACGCGTAGACGGAATGGACGCCGGATCGATCGATGAGGTAAATCTGCGCAGCAGCATCGGTTATGTGCCGCAGGAAGTGCTGCTCTTCTCCGGTACGGTGCGGGAGAATATTGCCTGGGGACGCGAGGAGGCTTCCATGGAGGAAATTAAAGAAGCGGCGCGCAGAGCGCAAATCCACGATACCATTGAGCGTCTCCCTAACGGTTATGACACGATGCTGGGCCAGCGCGGGGTCAACTTGTCCGGGGGACAGAAGCAGCGCCTGTCCATTGCGCGGGCGCTTGTGCGAAAGCCCGCCATCCTTATTCTGGACGACAGCACCAGCGCCCTTGACGTCCGAACGGAAGGCGCTCTGCTGGATGCACTGAAGGATTTGTCCTGTACGACGTTTTTGATCACGCAGAAGATCAGCTCGACCACTTCGGCTGATTTGATTCTGCTGCTGGACGACGGGCGTTTGATTGGAAAAGGGAACCACGAAGATTTGATGGAAAGTTCCTCTCTATATCGACGCATCTATGAATCCCAATACGGAGAGGAGGCGCAGCAGCATGCTCAAGGCATTCACTGAACCGTTTCGTCATCCGAGACCGAAGATTGATCTTGGCAAGAATAAGGATGGCGGCCAGGGGAGCAAGCCTAAGGCCAAGGCCAAAAACTGGTCGGGCACCCTCTCCAGAATATGGACTTATCTCGCCCGCCGCAAAGGCAAGCTCGCACTCGTGCTGCTGATGGTGTTGATCAGCTCGGGCCTTGCATTGCTAGGTCCCTATCTGCTTGGCGTCGGCGTGGATAGATTTCTGGATGATGTGCGTAATCCGGACAGCTCCATCGACGCGGCCTGGTTGTATTTTCTCGTTGGCTTGGCCGCCGTCTATGTTCTTCAGGCTTTAACCACTTGGCTGCACAACGTCTGGATGATCGGCATCGCCCAAGAGACGGTGTACCGGATGCGGATGGATCTGTTCACGCATCTGCACCGGCTCCCGATCCCGTTCTACGGCAAGCGCCAGCAGGGCGAGATCATGAGCCGCCTGACGAATGATATCGAGAACGTGAGTTCAACGCTCAACAGCTCAGCGATTCAAATCTTCTCGAGCGTGTTGACCTTAATCGGCACATTAACCGTCATGTTATGGCTTAGTCCGCTCCTTACGCTGCTGACATTCCTGGTCGTGCCTCTGATGATGATGGGGATGCGCTGGATTACCCGGCGGACCGGCCCCTTGTTTAAGGAGCGTCAACGCAACCTGGGGGATCTGAACGGGTATATTGAAGAAACGCTGTCGGGGCAGCGGATTATTAAGGCTTTTTCCCAGGAAGAACGGGTTGTCCGCGAATTCGATGAGCGCAATCAACGGATTCGTCTGTCGGGCTTCTGGGCGCAGAGCATATCAGGCTTCATTCCGAAGCTGATGAACGGGCTCAACAACTTGAGCTTTGCGATCGTAGCAGGCATCGGCGGCATCATGGCGATTCAGGGGCATATTACGATCGGCGTCATCATTATATTTGAGAGTTATGCAAGGCAGTTTACGAGACCGCTGAACGATCTCGCGAACCAATGGAATACGCTGCTGTCTGCCATTGCGGGGGCGGAACGCGTATTCGAGGTGCTGGATGAAGAGGTTGAAGCGAAGGACGAAGGGGCTGCTGTCACGCTGAAGAGCGTGGAGGGCGCGGTGAAGTTCGACAACGTCTCGTTTTCTTATGAGAAAGACGGAGACACACTGGAAGGAATCAGCTTTGAAGCGAAACCCGGTGAGATGATTGCGCTGGTCGGTCCGACCGGTGCGGGGAAAACGACGTTAATTCAGCTGCTCTCCCGGTTTTACGATCCGGACAGTGGAAGGATTACCCTCGACGGGCGGGATATTGCTTCGATCCGCAGGGAGAGTCTGCGCGCGCAGATGGCTTTTGTGCTGCAGGATTCCTTCCTCTTCCAGGGCACGATCCGTGAGAATATCCGCTTCGGACGGCTGGATGCCACCGATGAGGAAGTGGAAGAAGCCGCGAAATTGGCCAACGCCCACTCGTTTATCGTGCGGATGAAGGATGGTTATGACAAGAAACTCAAACCTGACGGCAGCGGCATCAGTCAAGGACAGAAGCAGCTGCTTGCCATCGCGAGGGCGATTCTGGCCAACCCTTCCATGCTGGTGCTGGATGAAGCGACAAGCAGCATCGATACCGTAACGGAAATCAAAATCCAGGAAGGATTGCAGCGATTGATGAAAGGGCGGACGAGCTTTGTCATTGCCCACCGTCTAAACACGATCCGCTCGGCGGACCGCATCCTGGTGCTCAAGGATGGACGCTTATTAGAGCAGGGCTCCCATGATGAGCTGCTGAAGCAGGGAGGATTCTACAGCGACCTGTATTACGGCCAGCTGAAACGGGCGGCTATGTAACAACATGGCGCAGACACCATGATAAGGGAGTGTACCTCTGCTCTAGAACCACTATCATCATTTGTCCGAACTGCGGTTCCCCCAAATAAGGTTACCTGGTATAGGTCATAGTTGGAGCCGAGCGTCCCATACCATTTGGAATATCGCATTAGCCATAATCAAAACCACCGGAGAGGCTTTAAGCCAAGCAGGGCTCCGGTGGTTTTTTTGGGTATTCGGATTTTATGATTTTCACTCATTCGTTGACAGTGGTTCCGTTAGCTTCTACTTTTTGCGCGATTTGAGCTTGTTTACTGACAACCGTTCCGTATTTGGAGCATACCCCAATAAACTATGGACGAGTACTGAAGCTTCATCCCCTTGTGGAAGAGAGAAGTCAAGCTCTTTCCGCCCTCATCCGTGATTATCGGGAGGACTTGACAGCCAAGCAATAGTTAACGTTGTCGAATGCCGTTATTTTGTGATCAGGCTGACTCTCATTATAGGCCTGAAACAGCTCCCTTGTAATCTCGGAAGGAGTTAGATGTTGGTAAATCAACAAATTAGCCTCTTCCAGCAATTGCTCCAGCTCCGCGTAGGAATAGCCTGCCTGCATGGGTTCGCCCGCCCGCATGGCCATCATGACCTGCTTCTGCGCCCGTTCACCCGCCTCCGGGGTAAGTGTAAGCTCATCGGGATAATCAAAGACAAAGCTGCTGCCGCTGGGGACCCGCCGGGCAATGGACGACAACAGCTGCTTGAATGCCTGTTTTGGCAAATAATAACTGATTCCGAGCAAGCTGCTGAAGCTGATTCGTTCCGGGTCAAAAGCCGGGCAGGCTGCTAAACGGCTTGTCCAGTCCGCTTCTAAAAAGTCTGCGGCAATGCAATGTAGATTCGCCGGCTTGGCCAATGGGAGAGCGGATACGCGCCTTTCTTTATCCGCTGCCGTAACGGGATGATCGATCTCGAAAATACGCAGCTTTTCAGCCCACTCCGGCTGTCTGTAGGCGAAGGTGTCGTAGCCGGAGGCAAAGATTAGATACTGTTCGGCTCCCAAGCCGGCGGCAACGGCGAGCGATTGCTCGGCAAATGCTGCTCTCCCGAGCGGAGAAGGAGACAGCTGATAATCGACGACTTCGCGCAGCGCCTGCTCCTGCGAGCCGACAAACGACGGCCGGAAGAAAGTTACGGCCTGGGACATGTTGAAGGCTATCTGCTCGTATTCCTGATCGGTTAACAACTGGATGGCGATGGGATCGTCAAAAATTTTCACTTGATTATGCTTGGCGTGATACGCCCGCGAAAATGCGCTGACAAGAGCGGTCAGGCTTTTCTTTTCCATGATGGATCACCTCTTATCCGTTGTAGCATGGCAAGGCCCGGCAGGATAAGACTTGACTTTCATGTAAATTTATGGTATAATAAATGTATTGAATAGTTAAAGTTCACATTATCGCCATATTTGATGGCGTTTTTTTTATTTTCTCCTAATATTGGATGTGATATCTGGTAAATCCGGTACCCGAGTGGAGCGATTCGATCGACTTCTTGGAGAATCCGGGAGCCACCAGCAGAGACGAAAACCAAGGGGCTGTCCCAAAGGTCGATTGACCAGGGATAGCCCCTTGGTATGTTGATAAGACGCTACGAATATAAATCCATTCCTTCAATCGCTGTTGCCCCCAGCGGAAAAATTCGAGGACAAAGGCAACCGCTGCAGCTTTTCCGGGGCACTTCGTCCTCTCAGCTACATCGGGCTTCGTGTTGTGCAAATCGTACGAGGTGCATCAATAGTCCGCCAGCTTCCTGAGATAGTCAAACGGCACTCCGTAATTCTAGCCTTTATCAGCCAATTCGTCAGGCCAACGGGTTCAGGCTAGACGGTGTCTCGAAGGTCGTCGGGCTCACATTGCGGAATCTCGATATAAAACGGCCTGATTTCCGCATTGTATAATTGTGGGTAATCACAAAGGGTCAAATACGGAGGCTTGCATATTTTAATTTAACACGGACCTATCTGCTGTTCTTTCCCTTATTTAGAGCTCGTAGTTTGAAGCTGCAGTTTACGCTGCCCCGCGGATTTGCCAAACTGCAGCATGAACAGCAGAAGAACTCCAGCTTGCAAGGCAACCAGGACGATATAGATGTTGCTGTAGGTGGAAGCGCCCTGGAACAGGTTCAGCGGATTCCAGGAGCTGCCGGCGCCAAGATCGACGGCTTTGCCGTACACCCCCGTGGAGATCGCGCCGGACAGGAAGTTAAGCAGCGAGAACAATCCCATCCCGACACCGGTTTGCTCTTTGGGCAGCGACAATGAGATGGTCTTGGAGAGCGAGATTTGCATAAATATTTGACCTACATTGCCAAAGACCAGAATCAGCGCAATGAGGTATGGCGATACGCCCGCGAAGGTGGACAACAGGGCGAAACAGAGCAGAAGCAGGGTGGACGCTGTATAGAACAGATAACGCGTTCCCTTGGTGTCCGCGAGCTTGCCGCCTCTTCCACCGAGTATGGCCGCAGCGACGGCTCCCGGCACCATAACAAATCCGATCCATCCCGGAGCCAAACCGTTAATATCCGCCAGCAGCTGCGGAGTAAGAAAAGGCAGGGCGTAACCGACACTCATGATGAATATGCCGAGGACCAGACCGACCGAATAGCTTTTGTTGCTGAATAAACGGGGCTGGACAAAAGGCTCTTTAGCCGATCGAATGCGCAGGAGGAACAACAGGAACAGCATGAAGCTGCCTACGCCGAATATCCATCCACTCTGCGTCACCGCAAGGAGCAGCAGCGCAACCGTTCCGGCGAGAAGACCGCCGCCGAGCCAATCGATTCGTCCACCCTGACCTTGTTCATTGCCCAAATATTTGCGGTACAGCGGCAAGGTAACAAGGATCAACAGCGGGATGCAGAAGAGCCATCTCCAGTGGAACACGCTGACGATCAGAGCCGAGACAACCGGCCCAATCGCACTTCCTATAGCGAGTCCGGTGGCGGTTATGCCGAGCGCGCGGCCCCGGCTTTCCGCAGGGAAATAGCGAACGGGAATGATCATGGCGGTTGCAGGAATGACGGCTGCCCCCGCAGCCTGGAGGATCCGCCCCAGCAGCACCATCCAGTAGGCTTGTGCCGACAAACCTACAATAGAACCGACTAGGAAGAGAAGCAAACCGAAAGTAAGCAGATTTTTGAGTTTATAGGTGTCGGCCAATTTTCCATATAGGACAGAGCCTATGGCATAAATCAGCATGTAAATCGACGATACCCAGCTGACCTGGGCAAAGGAAAGCTGGAATTGCTTGCTGATCTCCGGAAGCACGATATTAAACATCGTTGCGCTCATCGATGAGAGAATCATCGTAAAGGCCAGAATGCGTATTAATTTTTCAGCAGATGGTGGTTGTTGCTGATGTTCGTTCATGTGATTTCCCCCTTTCCTTTGGTTACGATTTATTCTACAATCGATAGTTAATAAATAAAAATATATATTATGACATGCATTCATATACTCAAGGGTATCAATAAAGGAGGAAGAACATCGTGGAACTGCTTCAGCTGCATTATTTTCAGACGGTGGCCAGAATGGAGCATATGACCAAGGCTGCGAAGGAACTCCGAATTGCCCAGCCTGCGCTCAGCAAGACGATTGCCAGGTTAGAGGAAGATTTGGGAGTACAGCTGTTCGATCGGCAGAATCGGCAAATCAAGCTCAATTCATTCGGGAAGGCTTTTCTGAAAAGCGTAGATACGGCATTGTCAGCGCTTGAGGAAGGGAAGAGAGAGGTGTCGGATTTGGCAGGTATGGAGCGGGGCAGCATCCGCATTGCAACGACGGCACTGCCTCGGCTGTCCAAAGCATTGGGAGCTTTCCGTGCGCGATATCCTGATGTGAATTTCCGCATTATCCAGATTCCGCCTGACTCGATGATGGAGATGGTGCAGATGCTGGAGAATGGTGAAGTCGATTTATGCTTTGCGGCTGCGGCATTGGATGATGACAAGTTTCGGGAAATCCCGGTTCTCCATGCCGAGGTGTTCTTGGCGGTACCCCACGGTCATCGATTGGCGGGCAGGAAGAGCATTTCCCTTCAGGACGTTGCGGGGGAAGCCTTCATCGAATACAAGGAAGGCCACCCGTTCCGAAAAATGAATGAGGAGTTCTGCCGATTGGCCGGGATCAGCCGGGATGTCGTCTGTGAAGTGGATGAACCTGCCGCTTTGGGAAGTCTGGTGGCCGCCGGGCTTGGAGCCGCATTTGTACCCGGGTGCAAAGGGGATGAAGAGCCGCCGTACGCGATGGTGCGTATCGAGAAACCTTCCTGCTACCGTACCTTCACTCTAGCGTGGCTGGAGCAGCGATATTTGTCCAAGGCCGCAAGAGAATTCCAGTCATTCCTGGTAGACTATTTCGGCGAGTTTCAGGAGCCGATGATGCATAGGGACGTGATCTGACAGATCACGTCTTTTTTCCTGTCCCGGCGATCCCCTTCTACATAGGCCGGGCCTTCTACGCATACAGATAGATCAAGAACTTTCAAGGGAGGAATACGATGCTGGATCCAGTACTGACATCTCCGAATTTGAAGCTGTTTGCGGACTCGAACGACACTTTGAACTATAAACGCGATGCGGGAAATTACATAACCCAGGTGTTTGAAAATCAGATGCCGGCCATTGCCACAGGATTCTTCAACGTTCATATGACCAAAGGAATTATCATCCAGCCCCATTGGCATACGAATGTCGATGAGCTGGTGTTTGTCATCAGCGGCGAAGTGCTGACTTCCGTATTTAATCCCTTCACCCAGAAGCTGATGACCTACAAGCTAAAACCGGGACAGGTATCGATGTTACCAAAAGGCTGGTTCCACTGGATTCTGACGCTTAGCGACAAAGCCCATATTCTGACCATATTTGATAAGCCAACGCCGGATATCGTATATGGATCGGACTTCCTTAGGCATATTCCCAAGGAGATCTTGCATATCGCATACTGCGTGAATGAGGAGGATTACGCCAAAGCGGTTGCTCCGCTGAAGGAAACGGTCATATTAGGGCCACCGCCGGGCTGCGGCAAGCGGGACGACCATGCCCCCTACGTTGAATCGATTCAGCGGCAGCCGTTTGACCAGCCATTTCCGTTGAACGCACAGCAACCTTCGCCGCCTAGCTATTATGGATATGCACCATCGCCACCATCCTATCCATCGTATCCATACAATTATCAACAAGCGAGGATGCAGCAGTACGGCGTTTCCCCATCGTATTCCCCTTATTCACAGCCGCCATCGTTTCCGCCGCAAGCTTCCTTCTCGCCACCCTATGCGCAACCGGCACCCTATGCACAACCGGTAACCTATTCGCAGCAGGCACATCAGCAATCGCCATTTTTCCAGCCGCAGCCCTTCCAGCAGCTTCAGTATCTGTACAAAACGAGTCCGGATCCAGAGTCTGTCTCTAGCCGTGGTCCCGAATCCGATACGGAAAATGGGCGAGAGGGCCAGTGACACCTTAAGCTTGCGGTCTGTTATTGCAAGCAGTATAAGATGATGACGCCTGATCATTTATATGACGACTCCGAAGTCTTCAAACTCCCTTGGTGGTTTTTTTTGAAACCACCCTCCGGAGAAGAAGGCTTCTTTTTGTATCCCGGATCGTCCGTATATTTTCCTTCCGAAAAAAGCCTTGCCTGATCTGGAACGTTCTGGTATGCTATTGTCCTTCTCTCATTTTCGCCTTGTCTGAAGTGGATGGGTCCGCCATCTAAAATGCTTATCGGAGGTGCTTCATGCTTTATTTCACATTGGCTTCCAAAGCCTATGCCCGCAATTTGCAGTACCGCGGCGCACACATGGTGCACAATATCGCCAGCGCGATGTTCGGCTTCATGTATGCCTGTATCTGGATCGGTCTCGGTGCAGACTACGCACTCGGAGATTACGGAACGCAGGGAATGGTCGGTTATATCGCCTTTACGCAAGCTGCGCTCTGGGTTTCCAGTTTCGTCACGAATGGCCTCGGCATTCCCCAAGCCGTGCGAACCGGCCATATCTCTCTGGATTTGATGCGACCCGTTCACTTGTTCAGTCATTTGATGGCCAAGGAATGGGGGCAAATCGCCTACCAATTCGTTTACAAATCAATCCCGATCTACCTGGTGTATTATTTTGCTTTCTCGCTGCATTTACCCGGAAAAGCATCTACCTTCCTCTATGTAGCCATTGCGCTTGCAGGAGCCGCCTATTTATCGATCTGCATCAACTATCTCATCGGCGCATCCGCATTATGGACAACGGAATCGTCCTGGTTGTATTGGGGCAACCATGCGATGATCAATCTTCTTGCAGGCTTCTTTATTCCGATTGAATGGCTGCCGGGCTGGCTTCAGACGTTGGCCTGGTGGTCGCCGTATCCGTATCTGCTCTATGTGCCGACCCGGATCTATCTGGGTTTTGATGACGTTTCCTATCTATGGGGGACGCTCTTGTGGTGCCTGCTGCTCACGATGGCCAGCCTGCTGGCAACAGGCTTCCTAAGACGGAAAGTGGAGGTGCAAGGAGGATGACCACGAGATCCTGGTTATCTCTGTACGCGCTGCTGATCCGCACCAGCATCAAAAGCCGCATGCAATACAAATTCAATTTTATCCTGGCTTCGTTTCTGGCGGCGCTGATCCAAATTTCTGAATTTCTTATGGTTGCTATCGTGCTCTACAAATTTGGGGCCATTCAGGGGTGGTCCATGCATGAAATCGGGTATTTGTTTGCCGTTATGACCTTATCGAAGACGCTCTACCGGACGTTTGCGGATGAAGTGCACCATCTTGAACACTATCTGGTCAACGGGGAGCTTGACCAACTGCTGACCCGTCCCATGCCGGTGCTGCTGGCGCTCATGCCGCAGAAATTCCGGATTATGTTGGGCGAAGTGCTGCAGGGCGGTTTTCTGCTCTGGTGGTCGCTGCATGGCATGATGGCGGCAGGGCAAGTCGGATGGAGCGCGGTGCCGCAATCGCTCTATATTATCGTCACGGGAGCCGTCATCCTGTTCTCGATCGGACTTGCGACCGCCACGTTCGGTTTTTGGACGACCCGGATCACCGAGCTTCAAAATATTACGGAGGACGCGGCCCGGACGGCAGCCCAGTATCCGCTCACGCTGTATCCCAAATGGATGTCGTCGATCCTGCTGATCGTGGTCCCGGTCGGTTTAGTCAATTACATTCCGTCATTATACATACTGCGGGGCGAGCTCGGCGTTTGGGTGCTGCCCGCGTTGGCCGGAGCGGCTCTGGTATGTCTCTTCTTAAGTCTGAAATTCTGGCAGTTTGGTTTGACCAAATATCAAAGTACAGGGAGCTAAAGGAGGAACGCGTCAATGATTGAAGTCCACGACATACGCAAGGAGTTCAAAACGCCGGTTGTGAAGGAGGGGCGCTTCTCCGGGCTGCGAACCCTGTTCACGAGAGAATACCGGACGAAGGAAGCCGTGAAGGGAATCAGCTTTCAAGTGGAGCGGGGGGAATTCGTCGGATACATCGGACCGAACGGGGCCGGCAAATCCACCACCATCAAAATGCTGACCGGCATTCTCCACCCGACCTCGGGTCACGTATCGATCGGAGGCTTGAATCCGCACAAGGAGCGGCGCAGCGTCGTGAACAACCTGGGCGTCGTATTCGGTCAGCGGAGCCAGCTGTGGTGGGACCTGCCGGTGAAGGATTCTTACGATATTTTGGCTAAAATGTACAGCGTGGATCAGGCGGACAAGGAGCGCAGACTCGGACAGTTTGCCGAATTGCTGGATTTACAGGCGTTCTGGGAAACGCCTGTGCGCAAGCTGTCGCTCGGCCAGCGCATGCGCGCCGACCTCGCCGCCGCGATGCTGCATGATCCGGACGTGCTGTTCCTGGATGAGCCGACGATCGGTCTGGACGTAAACGCCAAACGGAACATCCGCCATTTTCTCAAGCTGATCAACGAGCAATTCGGCAAGACCATACTGCTCACGACGCATGACATGGATGATATCGAACAGCTGTGCAATCGCGTGATGGTCATTAACAACGGCGAGCTGTCTTATGATGGGACGGTAAAGTCATTACGAGACACCATCGGGCTGCCTACCGTAATCACGGTTACTTTCCGCGGTCCTTTTGTAATTCCCGATCAATCTTTGCGCGAAGGCGGTCTTCCCGCCCCGATTCGGGTGACAAGCACACTGGATAACACCGTCACCATTGAGGTGAACCGCCGTGAGATGAACACGCTTGATATTTTTAAAGAGCTGGGCCGCTGGGGCGAGCTGGATGATATCGATATGGAAGATCCCGATTTCGAAGATGTGATTCATAAGGTGTACTGAACAGAGCCAAGAGCGGGCCCTATCGCATATTTAAACTAAACTTAAACTTCAAGTCATCTGAATGCTCTTTTCGTTAAGTATGATGAGCTTGAGGTGATTGATATGAATCATTCAAGAATGAAAAAAGCCGGGTATACGGCTTGCATTGCCGCTGTTATGTATGCCCTCCCCCATTTCTGGTGGGGACTTGGCATCGGGTTTGCATTCCCAGGGGATTTCCAGGAAGCGCCTGATGAATTTTGGACGCACGTGATCGGTTACTGGGGAATGGGTACCCTGGCCTTATTGGCAGCCGTTTTCGCGCTTGCTTTTGCCAGGCCGTGGGGGCTGCGCTTACCGAAATGGTTGCTAACTATACCAGCTGCCATCGGTTCTGTTTTGTTGTCATTATGGGGATTTACTTACTTCGTCATGCAGTATTTGTTGGCGGTCGGCCGCGTTCAGTCGGCCCCCATGTATGCCGATCAAGATGCAAGCCCCATGGCGGTGTGGGGATACTTCTGGTACGCACTCTTCCTGATCTGGGGAATTTCACTGGGTACAGCAGCATACTATGGGGGAAAAGTTCGTAAGCAGAATAAATCAAAATCGTTTCACTAAATAACGCATGTATTTCTTTCGTTGGACATTTTTGGTAACCTTGTACAATATAATAGGATACACACCTAAAGAGGAGCCTGCACGGTTCCTTTTTAATTTGGGTGCAAATGGACATAGAGGAAGTATAATATAGAGATAGAGGAAGGAAACCTCTGCTCTGATCATACGAGCCCAAGAATAACATCTACATATAAAGGATGAGCCACCATGAAGTTGATGAAGCGGATCTGGTTCCGTATCGGTAACCATTACAGAAAGAAGCGGGATTTTGAACAAGCCCTTAAATATATGAGAAAAGGCGAAAGTGCCATTACCAGTTTCAATGATAAGCTGCACTATGCGGAGCTGCTGCACAACAGCGGCCATTCGGAAGAGGCCATAACTTATTTGGGGCGCGTGATCGATACGAGCGGAAGCCATCGCGCTTATGAGCGGCGCGCTCATATTTTGCGTGAGCTGAACCGGGAGCGCGAGGCCATTGAGGATCTAAATGAAGCGATTCGGTTGAATGCCGACAATTATATGAATTGGTATACCCGGGGGATTGCCCACAAGGATTTGAATCAATATGAAGAGGCGATCCGCGATCTGAAGGAAAGCATTAAAAGAGAGGACAGGAGCACGGTTATTTCAACTTATTATGAGCTGGGCATGACCTTTTACGAGAGCGGCAATCCGGCGGAAGCGGCGCACTATTTTCGCCTAAGCATCCAGGAGCCGGAACGCGCCATCCCGATGTATTATTACATGCTGTCCGTATCCCTGGATCTGATGGATCATGTGCAGGAAGCCGTGGGAGTCCTACAGGAGGGAATCCAGCTGGCCGATCGGTATGAAGCGGAAGCGGATGGCGGATATGCGCTGTTTGCAGGCAGCACCAACTACAGCTACGGTGCATTTCAGACGTTTCAGCGGCAAGTGCGGGAGGCGTATTCCTTTCGGAAATCTATGGCGGACCTGTACGTGCAGCTTGGGGACATGGGACAGGCCGAGCACTATCTATCGGAGGCCATTGATCGGTATCCGGATTCATACGAGCTTTACTTAAAGAGAGCGGAGGTCTTCAACCGGTCCGGTAACAAAAATGCAGCCAAAGCGGATTTGGAATGGGCGATTGAAGCGGCGCCGGACGATTGCCGCGCGTATTTCGACATGGCCCGGATTTATCGCGAGGATGGTCTGGAGGATCAGGCCTACGAGCTGATTTCGAAGTTGTATGCAAGACAGCCGGACTCCCCGCTGGCCTGCTATTGGATGGCCGACTGCTATTACCGGCTGGGGCGTCAGGAGGAGGCGCTGGCGATCAATGACAAGCTGCTTAAGCTTGAGAATGATGATGCACCGAACTATGTGCAGCGCGCCGATATTTACATGGAGATGAATGATCTGCCATCAGCGGAGCAGGCTCTGAAGGAAGCAGCCGCGCTTCAGGACGGGACTGAAATCCGCAACAAGCTGAGTTATGTGCTCTATCTTCAGGGACGCAATGAGGAAGCGCTGCTTGAACTGCAGGAAGCGGTTAAGCAGGAGGAGTCCTTCTCCGAGCATCCGACGTATTTGGCGGCCAGCGGCCATATCTATAAGGAGATGGGCATGTGGGATCTGGCCATCGATGCTTATTCCCAGGCAATCCAGGCGCATCCGTCGAACCCGAGATTTTACGAGTTTCGTGCCGTTTGCTTTGTGGAGACCGGACAGCTGGAACGGGGATTAGCGGACTGTGCCCAAGGGCTCAGTTTGAACCCGGGGCAAGGCAGCCTCTACAGCCTGCGAAGCGGAATCTATTATTCGATGGCGGATTATGCGCGGGCGAAGGAAGATACGCTGCAAGTGCTGGAGCTTTCGCCGGGTCATCCGGGCGCTTATTTCAGACTGGGACAGATTTATTACAAGGATCAGGACGAGGATGCGGCATTAGCTGCTTTTGACGAGGTACTGAGGCTGGTTCCCGAGCATGCCGACAGCTATTTGTACAAAGCACATATTTTTTACGGCCAGTTCGAGCATGAAGATGCCATACAGGCCATCGTGAACTGGAGCTTGCATCTTCAGAAGGAGATGCCGCCGGCGGATAAAATCCAAGCCATCGAAGGCTTGGAGGGCTTTGAAGAGAGCTTGCTGAACAAAGCGGTAGAACGGTTAACGGGCATGTATGGGCATCAGCTTTATTTGTCCTGAATGCCGCTCTTAACCAGCAGAATCATCGAATTCTGCATTCACCCTGTAAGTCCGGTGCTCATGTAGGGATGCGTTGATCACGAAGAAGTTAGAGTCCGCCAAGAAGTGGTGTCACATTTTGTCTGAAATTATGGTATGATTCAATAGTTGTTGCAGCATAACATGCTCGCAGGCTGCATAGCCAAGCGGGCTTTCTTCATGTGCAAGGAGGGGGATTATCATGATCTCACTGCAAGAGGTCAGTAAAAGCTTTGGCAGCGGCAGTGGCCGTTATCAGGCGATAGACGCTGTCTCTCTTCATATTGAGGAGGGAAGCATACACGGAATCATCGGCACGAGCGGAGCTGGGAAATCGACGCTGCTGCGCATCATGAATGTACTGGAGAGACCGGATTCCGGCCGAGTCGTGGTGAATGGTCAGGAGCTGACCTCCCTTGGGGGCAAGGAGCTTCGGGAGGCAAGAAGATCGATTGGCATGATCTTTCAGCTGTTCCAGCTGGTCAGCAACCGCACGGTATGGGGCAATGTTTCGATGCCGCTTGAGCTCGCAAAGGTACCGAAGATCGAACGGGCGAATCGTGTCCAGGAGGTTTTGCGTTTTGTCGGACTTGAGGATAAAGCGAAGTCGTATCCGGCTCAGCTAAGCGGCGGGCAGAAGCAGCGGGTAGCGATTGCCAGAGCGTTAGCCAATTCGCCGACCGTCTTGTTGTGCGATGAGCCGACCTCTTCCTTGGATCCCCAGACAACCGCGGATATTCTGGAGGTGCTCCGGCATATCAACCGAACGCTGGGGGTAACCATCGTAATCGTTTCCCACGAGATGGACGTGGTGAACGACATTTGCGACCAGGTGTCCGTTATGGAGAACGGACGTCTGAGCAGAACGTACCGCAATCAGCTAAGCGATGGAGAGACTTCTCGGGGTTCCGGATCTTCAATGGACGGTGTAGGGAAAGTGGGGGATTGTTAGTTCCATGAATGACATCATTCCATATTTAAGTGATTATTTTGCCTATGTCCTGCAGTATCAGAATGAAATCTGGCGGGCGATTGGCGAGACGTTCATCATGGTGGGCATATCGATTGCTGCCGCTATAATACTGGGTATTCCGGTAGGAACACTGCTATTTTTGTGTCGAAAAGGCCAGCAGTATGAGAACCGCCTTTTATTCTCCATTTTGAATGCCTTGGTTAACGTCATACGGTCATTCCCGTTTCTGCTTCTGGTTGTCATTATGATACCAGTCACGAGATGGATCGTCGGTACTTCCCTTGGGACGCTGGCCGCTGCGGTTCCTTTATCCGTCGTTGCGGTGGCTTACTATTCAAGGCTGGTAGAGCAATCCTTGCTGGAGGTGCCGAAGGAAGTGATGGAGGCGGCCGCTTCCATGGGGGCATCCACACTCCAGATGATATACAAATTCCTGTATGTAGAGGCCCGCTCGGGCCTTGTGCTTGGGCTGACAACATCCACAATCAGTTTTATCTCGTACTCTACGGTGATGGGGATCGTGGGTGGGGGTGGCGTCGGAGACTTCGCGATCCGTTACGGGTACCAGCGATTTGAGGGAGAGCTTATGTCATTTACAATCATCATTATGATCATTCTGGTACAGTCCATCCAGTTTGGAGGGAACCTGGCATCCAGACTGCTCGATAAGAGAAAAGTTTAATTCTATTTTTTGAACGCATGTACACCGATTATATTTTAACTGGAGGTAACCAAACGATGAATAAGAAATTAATGCTGCTGATGCTGACTCTCTTGCTGGTGCTGGCAGGCTGCGGGCAGCAACCTGCCAAGGACAAGGTTCCGGAGAGTGCTGCACCCGATGCTGCGGAAGAGGTTACATTAAAAGTCGCAACGCTCATTCCGCCAATGACCGAGGTGCTTGATCTGGTGAAGCCGATGCTGAAGGAAGAAGGCATCAATCTTGAAATCCAGATCTTGTCCGATAATGTGCAGCCGAACAATGCGCTGGCCCATAAAGAGGTAGATGCGAACTTCTTCCAGCATGTGCCGTACATGGAAGAGTACAATGCGAACAACGGCTCTGAATTGGTTCCGGTCACGCCGATCTATAATGCCGTTTTTGGAGCCTACTCCAAAAAATATAAGACCATCGAAGAGCTTCCGGACGGTGCAAGCATCGCGATTCCTAACGACCCTTCCAACATCGGCCGATCCCTGGTGATGTTCGAGAAGAACGGCCTGATTAAGCTGAAGGAAGGTGTCGGCATTCAAGCGACGCAGGCGGATATCGTGGAGAATCCGCATAAATACAAGTTCACCGAGGTGGATCTGCTCATGCTGGCCCGTACGCTCGACGACGTCGATATGGTTGCCATGACGCCGGCATACGCGAAACCGCTGGGACTTACCCCTAAGAAAGATGCTCTCGTAACCGAAGGCAACGACTCCGAATTCACCATTACGCTGGTGGCCCGTAAAGATAATGTGGATTCCGAGCCGATCCAGAAGCTTGCCAAGGCAATGACCAGCCCGGAAGTGAAAAAGTTCTTCGAGGATAACTACTCTGAGATTGCGCTGCCGGCTTTTGAATAAAGCGCGTATTTTATGGTTCATAATAACCGTTTTCCGAGGTTTTCGGGGGGACGGTTATTTTTTTGAGTGCGGCCAAATATGGTATACTCTTCATGGATTTGAGAGGTGCACCTTACATACCCATACGTATTGGAGTTGAGAATTTATGAAAAAAGAAGTAATCGACAGACTCATTACCTATGCACAAGTGGATACGCAGTCAGACGAGAACAGTAATACCTGCCCTTCGACACCGGGACAGCTGACGCTGGGTCAGCTGCTGGTGGACGAGCTGAAGGAAATCGGCATGCAGGACGTAACGATGGATGAGAATGGCTATGTGATGGCCACACTACCGGCAAACTCGGATAAACAGATCCCGACCATCGGCTTTTTGGCACATATCGATACGGCTACCGATTTTACGGGCGCCGGTGTCAAGCCGCAGATCGTCGAACAATATGACGGACAAGACATCATTCTGAACAGAGCGCAGAATGTGGTGCTCTCCCCGCGGGATTTTCCGGAGCTGAATGGCTACAAGGGGCATACCCTCGTTACAACGGATGGCACCACCTTGCTTGGAGCTGATGATAAAGCGGGAATTGCCGAGATTATGACGGCGATGGCTTATTTGATCCAACACCCGGAACTGAAGCACGGTAAAATCCGGGTTGCTTTTACGCCGGACGAGGAAATCGGGAGAGGACCGCACAAGTTCGATGTGGAAGCCTTTGGGGCTAAATACGCATATACGATGGATGGCGGACCGCTCGGGGAGCTTCAATACGAAAGTTTTAATGCGGCAGCGGCGCTGGTCACTTGCAAAGGGAAGAATGTCCATCCCGGAACGGCCAAAAACAAAATGGTCAACGCGGCGAAAATCGCCATGGAGCTGAACAGCATGCTCCCCGCGGAAGAAGCGCCTGAACATACCGAAGGTTATGAAGGCTTCTATCATCTTACTTCCATTGAGGGTGATGTGGAGCTGACCGAGCTTCGTTATATTATCCGCGATCATGACCGGGAGCTTTTCGAAGGAAGAAAGGCCAAGCTGGCCTCCATCGTAGAGGAGCTTCAAAACAAGTATGGAGCCGAGCGGATCATCCTTCAGATGAAAGATCAGTATTACAATATGCGTGAAAAAATCGAGCCGGTCAAAGAAGTGGTCGACATCGCCCAGACAGCCATGGAGAAGCTGGGAATCAAGCCGATCATCGAACCGATCCGCGGTGGCACCGACGGTTCTCAACTGTCGTACATGGGCCTGCCAACACCCAATATTTTTACGGGCGGGGAGAACTACCACGGGCGGTATGAGTATGTATCCGCCGACAATATGGTATTGGCCGTTCAAACGATTATTGAAATCGTGCAGTTGTATGAGGAGCGGGCTTAAGTTAAATCTTTTCAAAAAAGGAGCTGCCGGCAAGAATGCCGGCAGCTTTTTCGTGTGCTCTTGTTATCGACCCGCATTAGATATCTTGCCTGTCTATAGATCATGCTTTATTAGAGCCTTTCTCCAGGCTGTATTTATACTCGCTTGGGGTCATGCCTGTCCATTTGCGAAACTGCTTGGAGAAATAGAGTGCATCATTGAAACCGACAGAGGAAGCAATCTCATGGATGGAGAAGGACGATTTCATGAGCGACTTGGCTTTCTCAATACGTACCTTCATGAGATATTGCATGGGGGACATGCCTGTATGCTGTTTGAACATTTTGGACAGATGTGCCCGGTGATAGCCAAGCGTTTTGGCCATTTGATCAATGGAGAGCTGTTGATGATACTGGGTCGAGATCCATCTCTCGGTCTGCCTTACGCCTCGCTCGATATCCGGCACGTCATTGGAGTTTGACGGAAGATGCTCACGGTTTAACATCGCCAGCTTATGGAGCAGCAATCGGAGCCACCCGGAAGCCTGAAGATCCTCAAGCCAGGGATGATCCGATTGGTTAAAGCCCAGACGGAGATGACGGTACATGTCGATCAGCGACCTAAGCTCAGCTTCATCCGTGCAGTGGATAATCGGCTTAGCCGGCGTAACACCCATGTCGGCCAGCAGCATCTTGGTGCCTTTTTCTTGTAATGCAACCCAGTTATAGTGCCAGGGGTTCCGATCATCGGCTTCATAACTGAACAGAACACCGGGAAGGATCACGAAGGTGTCGCCTGCCTGGCAATGATGTACGATGCCGGCACACTCGAAGATGCCTTGGCCTGTCAAGACGGTATGAATGAGGCAGTAATCATGAATGATCGGACCGATTTTGTGGCGTGGTATGGGAGTTCCCTCACCGCTGAACAGGATGTTCAGGTCGTGACCGCCCGGTGAAGGATTCATACCAATCGTGTAGAGCGTATGGTCTGGCAAAATAGACATGCGCTATCCCCCTTAAACGTGTGCGAGATCAATCGATATCGTGGATGTTGAGTTAGGGTTAGCTTACCTAATGAAACAACAAATGTCCATATCGCTCTTGTTTTGCTCCATATTCAAAAAAGACCGATTATCATATAGTTAGTCTTGTGAAAGCGTATTAATTCATGGAGTTTAGGGAGGGAATTAATTGATGTCTAAGATTACATTTATCGGAGCAGGAAGTACCGTATTTGCCAAGAATGTCCTGGGGGATTGCATGCAGACCCCGGCCTTGCAGGGATTTGAACTTGCTTTGTATGATATTGACCCGATCCGTTTGAAAGATTCGGAGAACATGCTGAATAATATAAAGAAGACCAGCGGCAGCACCTGTGTCGTCAAATCATACAGTGACCGCAAGGAAGCTCTTCGCGGAGCAAAATATGTCATCAATGCTATCCAGGTCGGAGGATACGATCCGTGTACGATTACGGACTTTGAAATTCCGAAGAAGTATGGACTCAGACAGACGATTGCGGATACTGTGGGAATCGGCGGGATTTTCCGTAATCTCCGCACCATCCCGGTCATGCTGGATTTTGCGGCCGATATGCGGGAAGTTTGTCCACAGGCGCTGTTCTTGAACTATACGAACCCGATGGCGGTGCTGACCAATGCGATGAACACGCTGGGCGGCGTGCAAACGGTAGGTCTGTGCCACAGCGTACAGGCTTGCATTCCGCATCTGTTCGATAATCTGGGGATGGACAAGGAAGGCGTGCAGGCCAAAATCGCCGGCATTAACCATATGGCATGGCTGCTTGAGGTAACGAAGGATGGCGTGGACCTGTATCCGGAAATTAAGAAGCGCGCGGCCGAGAAGCAGAAGGAGAAGCATCATGATATGGTTCGTCTCGAGATGATGCTGAACTTCGGTTACTACATTACCGAGTCGTCCGAGCATAACGCCGAGTACCATCCATATTTCATTAAGCGTAACTATCCGGAGCTAATTGAGCGCTTCAATATCCCGCTGGATGAATATCCACGTCGCTGTGTGAACCAAATCGAGGGATGGAAGGCGATGCGCGAGGATTTGGTCAACAACCAGGATCTGAAGCACAACCGCTCCCATGAATATGCTTCTTACATTTTGGAAGCAATCGAGACTAATGTTCCGTTCAAAATCGGCGGTAATGTGATGAACACGGGACTGATCACGAACCTTCCGAAGGAAGCTTGCGTTGAGGTTCCGTGTCTGGTCGATGCCAGCGGCGTAACCCCGACCTATGTCGGCGATCTGCCTCCGCAATGTGCCGCGCTGAACCGCACCAATATCAATACCCAGCTGCTGACGCTGGAAGCGGCCGCAACCGGCAAGAAGGAGCATATCTATCATGCGGCGATGCTCGACCCGCATACGGCTGCCGAGTTGTCCATCGATGACATCAAGAGCCTGTGCGACGACTTGATTGAGGCGCATGGAGACTGGCTCCCTAAATACCAATAAGGCTGAATGGATGAACGATTGTAACGCAAGGAGCGGGAAGGATTTCCTGCTCCTTTGTTTTTTTTGAGGTGCAATTGACTAACCGATGTTACACTAAATCTAATGATAACCCGGTTTTGACTCTCTCAGCTATGTAAGTAGTTATAAGGAGAGGTATAAGGAGGTGCGGAATGAAGCTAAAGCTGAAGCTATTCATTGGCCTGCTGTTGCTGCTTACGACCGGATGTGCCGGGGATGTAGCGGTGTTTGAGTCCGCGGTTTATTCGCTGGAAGACGACAGGATGGCCGTGGACTGCTCCGACGAAGTGAATCGTAACCGGAAGAACCACACGGATGAGGGGTACCACTGTGAGGTGCTGGTCACCGAAGCTACTTCCCTGAAGGAAAGTGGAGGAGGAACGATCAAGCTGGAAGAACTAAAGGAAGGCGATCTTATCCGGATCACATTAAAAAAGCCGTTGAATATAAGCAAAAACAACAGAAATTTTGCAGCAAAAGAAATATTATTACTGGATCCATAAAAGAGAGACGCTCTGGTAACTACACCGGCGTCTCTCTTTATCGTTAACGGGTTGTGTGCGGAAATTACCCATGCTAAGGATTTATATTGGCGTGCGGGAGCGTGATAAGAAACACCGTTCCTGATCGTGGCGAGCTCCGAACCGAGACACTTCCATTCATGGCACGGATGGCTTGATAGGAGAAGGTGAGTCCAAGTCCGGTGCCGCTCATTTTAGTGGAATAGTAGATTGAACCGAGACGGCTCAATTGCTCGGGCGTCATGCCGATCCCGTTATCCTTGATTTCGATGGACACCTGCTCTGCTTCTTCATAGATGGTGATGTGGACCGTGCCTCTGTCAACGTCTTTGCTGGCCTCAATCGCATTCTTAATAAAGTTGACCAACAGCTGCTTGAGCTCCGCCGGACTGCCTAAAATGTAAATGGGGAGCTGAGGGTAATCAGCGCTGAGGGTCACGTTGCTCATATTAGCGTATGAAATCATGAGCTCGACAACAGACTTGATCTGGGCCGAGAGCTCGATTCTTTGCTGATACGGCAAGTGTGGTTTGCTGATCGAGAGATATTCGGACAAGATTTGCTCGGTCCGGCGAATTTCCTCCATGCTGATTTCCAGAAAACGTTCGGTTTTTTCCTGAGGGAACGTACCGCTCTTAATCAACTGCAGGAACCCAAGCACGGTGGTCAGCGGATTGCGGACCTCATGGGCAAGGGATGCGGCGACATGATTGACGGCTTCGGCTTTCTCATTCTGGATATACCGCAGATAAAGCTCTTTGTCGGATACGGATTTGTTAAACAGGGTTACGAGAAGCCATATTCCGAGCGAATTATGTACAGGCATGGCTAAAATATTAAAAAGAAAGTAATTCATGATGTAGTCGGGTTTGGTTATATAGAGTAGCAGCAGCGGGAGGACAGAGAAGCTGATGCCCGCTATAAAAACGATCCAAAATTTGTGTTTGGTTCGATGGTACATGAACGACAATAGAACGGACAGCGGGAACGTAAAGATCAAGATAATAATGGCATCGATCATGCCGGATCCGCCAATGTACAACCTGTAGATTAGAAATTCCACGAGCAGGATTGCCCCAGTTAGGAACCCTCCGAACAGCATGCCGAAAAACATAATGACATACCGCACGTCAAAGATCAGCCCGCTTTGAACGGACGAAGCAAAGGTCATGGACAGCAGCATGCACAGCGAACAAATGACAATGATGAAATTACGGGAATAGTTGACTGTCAGTTTTCTGTAATAGATGTTGTATGCGACAAAAGGCATCAATGCAAACAACAACTGCAGCAAAACATCTTTAATCACAGGCAGTAGGCCCACCCCTTTGAAAAGTATCGAATCGTCCGCTAGATTACCTTGTCCATTCAAGTTCGACGTCAATTGGAAAAATCCTTGAGGCTTGAATAAAAATAACAAAATTTATTCGTACTCAGATGGAGTGAAGGAACATATAAATCCATCAAGAAAGCGTTTGCAGATAACATATGTTTGTCCCGGAAACTCAGCACTTAAGTGAGAACACATTTCCATGAATGGAGGGTTCACAAGTGAAGCTGAAGACCGTTCTGAGACCCATGTTCATTCTTTTGTTGGCCGCGTCTTTTTTTGCTGCCGGATGCCAGAGTGTAACGCCGCCGACCGCATCAGATCCGCCGCCGCCCAAAGAAGAGGTAAACACACCCGGAGGCAGCGATGAGCCGGCACCGCAGGGCGATGCGAAAGCGACGCCGAGAAATGAAACGTTATACGTGAACGGTTTGCAATGGGGGGCACCTACGAATTTTAACTTGCTCAGCGGAAACCCTGCGTTTCCGATTAACTACGGAAACTCCAGAGAACTCGTCTATGAAACCTTGTTCATGGTCAATCAGCTGACAGGCGAGCTGGAGCCGCTGCTGGGTACCAAATATGAATGGACCGACGATCTGACCCTGAAGATCGAATTGAACAAGGATGCCAAATGGAGCGACGGCAAGCCGTTCACCTCCGATGATGTCGTCTATACTTACCAGCTCGGCAAAAAATATGACATTAACTGGAGCAGCTTCTGGACCTACATCGAGGACGTAACGGCAGACGGGCCGCAAACGGTGAACATCAAGCTGAATAAAGACAATCCGAACAAATTGACGGTGCTCGACAGCATCGAGATCATGCCGATGCTGCCTAAACATGTATGGGAAGAGGTCGAGAAGAAAGCCAATAACGACCTTGCCACCATTCGTAAAGAAGTCAACGAGGACCCGATCGGAACGGGGCCTTACAAAATGTATTTTTATAATGATCAGAAGATCACGATCGTACGGGACGATAACTATTGGGGGCAGGCACTCTTTGGCAAGCTGCCGGCTCCCAAATATATCACCCATGTCATCTATAAAGACAATGCAGCGGGTGACCTGGCATTCAAAAGCGGTCAAGTAGACGTATCGCAGCAGTTTATTCCGCAGGTATGGAAAATGTGGGAGGGCGGGGCTCCGGTTAAAACCTATATCAAAGACGCTCCCTATTATGTGCCCGGCTCCATGCCATCGATCTTCTTCAACATGACGAAGGAAGGACTCAACAATGCGAATGTCAGAAAAGCGATCGCAATGGCGATTGATTACGGCAAAATTTCGGAGCTGGCCATCAGCGGCTACTCGGCCCCAATGGAGCCGTCGTTGACGCTGAATACGGAGGCCGAAGCAAAATATGTAGACCAGGCGGCTATCAAACCGCTCCAATGGACAACGGATGTGGATGCGGCCAATGCGCTGCTCGATTCCATCGGCGCCGCGAAGGGGAAAGACGGCATCCGCGTCCTGAACGGAACCCGCCTCGGCCCGTTTGAAATCGAGTGTCCATACGGCTGGTCGGATTGGAATGCGGCGCTTGAGATTGTTGCCCAGAATGCGAAGGCAATCGGTATCGAGATTCGCACCAAATTCCCGGAAGCGCCGGTATGGACCAATGATCTACAGACCGGCAAGTTCGATATCATCATGAATACGCCTGCCGGCGGGGTCAGCCCAAGCCAGCCGTGGAACCGCGCCATGACCATCATGTACTCCAAGGGCGTTGCGCCAATGGGCGAGATGGCATTCTACAACTGGGGCCGGTATAAGAACGAGCAAGCCGATACCATCATCGAGAAGATTCCAACCATTACGGACGAAGCTGAATTGAAAGCGCTCTACACTGAATTGACCCAAATCTGGTTAAAGGATATCCCATCGATTCCGCTCATGTATCGTCCTTGGGTATTCGATACGGTCAATGAATCCGTATGGAAGGGCTTCCCGACGGAAGGGGACGGCAGCAACATACCGCCTCAAATTTCGATGGATGGAGCCGGTATCAAATCGCTGTATCAGATTCATAACTGATGGATATAACTCATTGAACCAAGACCTATATTGGCGGATTTGCACCCCTGATATAGGTCTCTTTTCCACCAATTTCAGGGTGTGATCCATGGGGGTGAGCTGCTTGAGCGTTTACGGAAAATATATCGTCAAGAAGTTCTTCTGGTACTTTCTGACGCTGGTGATTGCGGTCACGCTGAATTTCCTGCTGCCCCGGATGATTGAAGGGAATCCGGTGAGCATGATTGTGTCTGAGATGACGCAGGGGATGACCGACAGCGATACGATTAAACGGGTCTATGAGACGTTTCTCGTCGAGTTTGGAATCGACAAGCCTTTATGGGAGCAGTTCTTCATCTATCTGAAAAATTTGGCGACAGGCAATCTGGGCACTTCATTCGGCCTATATCCAAAACCGGTAACGGAGATTCTGGCCTCGGCGGTTCCATGGACGATCGGGCTTCAGCTTCCGGCCATTCTGGTTGGCTGGCTGATCGGGAACGTGCTGGGCGCCGTTGCGGCTTACCGCAAAGGTGTATTCGATAAAGTGATATTCCCGGTGGCCTTGTTTGTGAATTCCATTCCTTTCTTTACCCTAGCCATTATTATGCTGTATGTATTCGCCCTGTCCCTGAACTGGTTTCCGCTGCACGGGGGCTACGATTACCAGATGGTGCCGTCACTCAGCTTTGAATTCTTCGCTTCCGTACTTCGGCATCATACGCTTCCATTTCTATCGATCGTGCTGGTTACGATTGGCGGCCAAGCCATTGGCATGCGGGAGATGTCCATCTATGAGCTGAATTCGGATTATGTACTGTACAGCAAACTTCTCGGGATACGGGACTCCAAGATCGCGAGGTATGTATTCCGAAATGCGATGCTGCCCCAGATCACGGGATTGGCGTTATCCATCGGTACGATGGTGGGCGGTTCGCTGATCTGTGAAATCGTATTCAGTTATCCGGGAATCGGAACCTGGATGTTCACGGCTATCCGTCAGCTGGATTATCCGTTAATTTCGGGCTGCACCCTCTTGATCGCCCTGGCCGTGCTGCTGGCCAACTTTACGATTGACCTAATCTACGGCTGGATCGATCCAAGAATCAAGGCCGCTCAGATGGAGGATCAATAATATGAACAGTTCCTTTCGCATATTGATCAAATCGCCAAAGTTTATGTTCGGAGCCTGCATGCTGCTGGCTATGATCGGGATGGTGCTGATCTACCCGCTCTTTAACCGCAACGATCCGCTGGAGATGATCGCCCTGGCGTACCAGCCGCCGGATTCGAAGCTGCTGCTGGGGTCGGATAACTTCGGCAGGGATTTATTCCTGGAATTGATCTATGGCATTCGGACCTCCCTGCAGGTTGGGCTGATTGCCGGCGTATTTGCTACAGTGATTGGTCTTGTGATCGGTTTAGCCTCAGGTTATATCGGAGGCATGATTGACAATCTGCTGACTGCCATCACCAACATTTTCATCGTGATACCTTCCTTTGTCATCCTCATTCTGATCTCGGTCAGCATCGATTCGCGCAGCTCGTTTGTTACGGCGGTTATCATTGGCATTACCAGCTGGCCCTGGACAGCCAGGGCCGTACGTGCGCAGACATCCTCGCTGCGAAACCGGGATCACGTAAATATCGCGAAAATATCCGGGTACAGCACGCCGCGCATTATCCTCTCGGAGATATTGCCGTACATCGCTTCCTATGTCGTCATGGCGTTTGTGCTGCAGACGGCATCAGGTATTCTGTCCGAGGCTTCCATCTCGATGCTGGGGCTGGGACCGTACAACACGATTTCCCTTGGCATCATCATGAACTGGGCGCTCGTATTTGAAGCACCGGTTGCCGGCGCGTGGTGGGCCTTTATCCCGGCGGCGATCTCCATCGCCATCATCACCTTCTCCTTGTACATGATGAACACCGGCATGGATGAGATATTCAATCCGAAGATTAGGAGCTGATGGGTGTTGTGAGCACAAATATACTGGAAGTGAACGAATTGAAGACCTATTACCGTACCCGGTTGAAGGAGC
The DNA here is from genome assembly GCF_037969785.1 of Paenibacillus sp. FSL W7-1332. NCBI lineage: Bacteria > Bacillati > Bacillota > Bacilli > Caryophanales > Paenibacillaceae > Paenibacillus > Paenibacillus sp. FSL W7-1332. The sequence goes on from NZ_CP150209.1 coordinate 1,747,412, forward strand.
ACGTCTATGCCGTAGACGGGGTGAGCTTCTCGCTCGAAAAGGGGAAGACGCTTGGCATTGCCGGTGAATCCGGCTGCGGCAAATCGACCCTTGCGCTCAGCCTGATGGGTTTCTATTTTCCACCGCTGCATTATGGCAGCGGCTCGATTGTCGTAAGCGGCACGGATATTATGAAGCTTGGCAAGGAACAGCTCCGTTCCCAGGTGTCGGGAAGAGAGATATCGTATATCCCGCAAGCAGCTATGAATGCCCTGAATCCTACGCTCAAAATCATTCATTTCGTCGAGGATATTATGAAGGAGCATCGCCCTGAGCTGAACAAGAAGCAGGTGTGGGATATGGCGGCGGAACGGTTCGAAACCTTGAATTTGTCAACCAAGGTGCTGAACTCCTATCCGAACGAGCTGTCAGGCGGCATGAAGCAGCGGACGGTGATCGCTATTTCCACCATTCTGAACCCCAAAGTGCTGATTGCGGACGAACCGACCTCGGCGCTGGACGTAACCTCGCAGAAAGCGGTGATCAAGCTGCTGAAAAGTCTGCTGGATCGGGGCTATATTCAGTCTCTGGTATTCATCACCCACGAGCTGCCGCTGCTTTATCACGTAACGGATGACATCATCGTCATGTATGCAGGGGAGATCGTGGAGCGCGGAACCGCAGAGCAAATGATTTTTGACCCGATCCATCCTTATACGAAAAAGCTGATGGGTTCCATCATTGTGCCGGAGGAAGGCATGAAAGGCCACAAACTGGCCGCTATCCCGGGTACCCCGCCTAATCTGAAAAACGTACCGGAGGGCTGCCGGTTTGCAGATCGCTGTTCCTATGTGCAAGACGCCTGCCGTAAGGGAAAGATAACGAGCCGGACCGTGGAGGATCGCATGTATCGCTGCATCGTGGAACCGGGTGTGCTTAAGGAGTGGTATGCAAATGAAGAGGAATGATGTCCTGATTCGGGGAGAGCATCTCACCAAGGTGTTCGGTTACGGGAAGCAGAAGACCACCGCCGTGGAGGATGTCAGCTTTACCTTTCATGAAGGCGAAATCATATCGATTGTCGGCGAGAGCGGAAGCGGCAAAACGACACTGGCGAAAATGATCATGGGCCTGCTGAAGGAGAGCAGCGGTACGATAGAGTATATGGGCAAGCCAAGGCAGCTGAAGCGGCACAGAGATCGCAAGCGCTATTGGAAAAATATCCAGGCGATCTTTCAGGACCCGTTCTCTTCGTTCAATCTCTTCTATAAAGTCGAGAAGCTGCTGCTCGATTGCATCAAGCTGCAGGGGGATAAACTGACGAAGGAGGAGCAATTCCGCAAAATGAAGGAAGCGTGCTCCTTCGTCAATCTGAAATTCGAGGAGCTGCACAATAAATACCCGTTCGAACTGTCCGGCGGACAAATGCAGCGCCTGATGATCGCCCGGATTTTCATGCTCCATCCGAAGCTGCTGATTGCGGATGAACCGACCTCCATGGTCGATGCATGCTCGCGGTCCACGATACTGGATATGCTCTTGAAGCTGCGAGATGAGAACAACATGACGATTATTTTCATTACCCATGACGTAGGGCTTGCTTATTATGTAAGCGATACGCTGTATATTATGGAACAAGGGAAAGTCGTGGAGCGGGGACCGGCGGAAGAGGTTATCTTGAATCCGCAGCATCCTTATACCCAGCAGTTGATTTCCGATGTGCCCAAGATTCACTCCGAGTGGGATTTGGCATGAGCGTCGTGGATAATGGAAATCTCATGAGAAAAGCTCGAAGCGTAACGCCGCTTCGGGCTTTATTTTACTTTCCGTTTATTGCGCGGATATGACACTTTGAATCGTTACGTAAAATTTCTCTATTCTTGATCTTCGCATTTGTGAAGGATTTGCCGATAAATGATATGGCTGCCATTTGATTCATTCCGCAGCTCGCATTCGGTATACCGCAAGGCATCTGACATGACTGCGTGTATGCTTCATAAGGAGATCATCAAACATCATGTGTACTTACTTCTTGGGGGCAACCATCCTGGTATTAGTCGCCCTCACCTTTACATTCTGGATTTTAATGTTCAAAAGCGCATATCAGCGGAAGTTAAGCCATCAGGCTTTGGACATGGCCGAAGGCAGATTCCGCTTGCTTGATGATATGCTGCTTACGCTTGATGTGGGTATTTGGTCATACGATTTCGGCACAAGGAGTATCCAAAATACTTCTTTGGCTTTTCATAAAATCACAGGTTATTCACATCATGATTTCGCAGGCGGCCTTTCCTGGGAAACGCTGATCCATCCGGAGGATATGGCGCTGTTCCGATCCTTGGTTGACAAACTTCGACAAGGCGACGCCGTTCATACCGAATACCGAATCATCCATGCGGATGGTGATGTTCGCTGGGTTCAGGTAAAGATGATTCCGACGTTGAATGACGCCGGTCAAATGATCCGCACGGATGGCATTGCCGTTGATATTACCACCCGCTTCCGCATGGAAGAGGCGCTGTATGATATTACAGAATGCAAGAAGATGGAACAGGCGCTCAAGGAAAGCATGAACCGGTATCGCAGGCTGGTGGAGTTATCACCGATTGCCATCGCAGTCTGCAAGGACCGCAAGCTCATGTACGTGAATCCCGCCGGACTTCGGATCCTTGGGGCGGCGGGTCCTGAGAACATCCTCGGTACCGATCCTTGGGACTGGGCGCTTGATCCCTATGAGGAGTGGGCCCGCAAACGGTTCACGCAACTGATTCGGACAGGGGAAGTTGTTGCCGAAGAACTATCCATAAGGCGGGTTGACGGAGAACGGGTCGATGTCGTGGCGACGGCCCTTTATGATGCGCAATCGGACACGATTGAAGTTTTTTTCGAGGATATAACCGCCCGTAAATCAGCGGAAAGGGCCCTTATGGAGAGTGACCGGATCAACCGCCATATTCTGGATATCGCTCCGGTTGCGATGTTCCTGCATTCCGATTTTTCTTATATTTATGCGAATCCTGCGGGCTTATCCTTATTGGGAATTACGGACATCGCGCAATTGGACGGCACCTCCTTCCAGGACGTGATTCCTTCCGACCAGCTCGAGTTTGTGACGTCTGAGGTTGAACATGTGTACGCAAGCGGAAATACCTCGGAGCTCGCCGGCAACAAACTAATTCGGCTGGATGGGACGATCATTGATATAGAGGCCATAACGACGCCTATCCCTTATATAGGCCATCATACGGCGCTTACCATTATTCGGGATGTTACGCAGCAGAAGCAGGCCGAACGGGAGCGGATTGCGGCAGAAAGGCTTGTCCGGGAGAGCGAGGATCTGTATTTCAGGCTGCAGATGAGCCTGGATCAATTCTCCTCCGATCTTTTCGGGATGGTGAAGATCAGTGAATTGAATGCCCGCATCGTACGGGAAATCAAGAAGGTGCTGGGGACAGATCGGGTGAGCCTCATCCAGATAAACCACAACAGTCTGCATATCAAAATCCAAGGGGGCCATAAAGAGCCGCCACAAGGGGTGATTCGTGCGATCCATACATGCGGTCCAGAGCATATTCCGTTCTGTAAACTGTTTGAGATGTGTGACGGATATTTTGTCAAGATTGGAGAAATGAACGGGGATAGCAGCATTGTCTGTATTGGCGGCGAGGTTCCCTTGCTCCTGATTCAGGCCCAAAAAATATGGCTGGAGACCATTACGCGTTATGCAAGTGTTCTGTACGATAACTTCCGCGTCATTGAGGATTTGACGAGGGAACTGGAGAAGCTGGGTTCATCCCAGCAGATCATGCCCCTATGGCTGCTGCGACTCATGCTTCATTTATCCGAAAATGAGCGGAAGCGATTGTCCCAGGACCTTCACGATGCCGCGCTTCAGGAACAGATTATATGGTACAGGAAATTGAATCAGATTACTTCGGATCATGAGCTGCCGGAGGATCTGCGCCCGCAGCTGGAGGAGATTGAGCAGGGGCTTCTGGATGTCATTTATCAGATTCGAATTACGTGCAACGAGCTTCGTCCCCCGCTGCTGAAGGAGGAGGGGTTGGAACGCTCGCTTGAGGCATTGTTTGAATTTACTCAGCTCCGCACCAATTATTCCATACAATTCGACTGCTCAAACTTCGATGATGATATCAGTGACGACCATTTGATCGGACTGTACAGGATTGTCCAGGAGCTGCTGGCCAATGCAACGAAGCATTCCAACGCAACGGAGGTAAGGCTCCGTTTGTCCACCCAGTCGGATGAAGTCAACCTGAGTTATGAAGACAACGGGATTGGGATCGACCCCAGTCAGCAATCGGACCAATTCAACAGCATGGGGATTGGCGGCATGAAAGAGCGAGTCAGGAGCATGAACGGCAAAATCCAGTTCGACTCGTCGGATAGCGGCGGGTTGGCTGTCTATATATCCATTACGGCAAGGTAATTCGCCGTCAGTGAAGCAAGCAAGATACCAGGCTGAAGGAGTCATGAGTGACGATGATCGAAATTTTATTGGTGGATGACCATCCCTCGGTGATGGAGGGAACCAAGGTTCTGCTTGAGCAGGAAAAGGATATGTTCGTGAAGCTTGCCAATACGCCGGAGCGGGCACTGGAGCTGGTGAGCGCGCTGCATTTTGACGTGATGCTGATTGATATGCATATGCCGGGCATGAACGGAATTGATTTGGCCAAGCAGATCCTCCGGATTGCTCCGGACGCGGTAATGCTGATTTATACGGGCTTTGAAGTCAGCAATCATTTTAATTTGATTATGGAGGCCGGACTGGCTGGATTTGTCTCGAAAACGTCGGGCAAAGAGCAGTTGGTAACGGCTGTTCGGTGTGCGCTGCGAGGAGAGGTCGTTCTGCCGTTGACACTCGTGAAGCAGCTCCGCCGCGTTACCGCAAATGGTCCGGAACGGACAGCAGGCGCGCCGGCAGCCCAGTCTATAACCGATAAAGAATATAGTATTCTCAAGGAAATCGCTCGCGGAAAGAGCAACAAAGAGATTGCGGGGACGGTGATCATGAGCCAGCGTTCACTCGAGTACTGCTTAACCAATCTCTTTCAAAAGTTGAATGTGAAGTCACGTATAGAAGCTGCACTGAAGGCAAAGCAAATGGGAATCCTCTCGGATTCGGATTTTGTCCAGATAAGCTGATAGAAGGTTTACTCTTTTTTTCGTTTCAGATCATGAAGCAATGCATTCTTCGATATAATTTTAGGTGAATTCGCAATCATTCGACAACAATCGCAGGGCGGCCCGCAAAATTCTTGCGTGCTCACGCAAGAGAATTTCGGTTACGAACGGTATGTAAGTGTATATGCTTATGTTACTGGATGGATATAGTCTGTTAGTAGGAAGGGTGGTTACTTGCGGCATGACAAAGGACCTATTTGAATATGGTGTCGATGACCTCTTGTCACCGGAAGAGATTGAAGAGGTTTTGGCGCAGCTTGAAGAAGAATGGAATGAATTTAACAGCCGGAAGAAGCGAGGGTGACTCATAATGAAACGATGGAAGTCTTTGAAATCTCTGTTTGCAATGAAACTCCAGAGTCGTATGCTGCTTGTCATTTTGGGGTCGATCACGATTTTTCTAGCTGTCATGATGACTTATATCAGCATGACCACAACGGAGGAGGCTCTGGATTCGGCCAAGACGCTCGCGGTGACAACGAGTGAGAAGATTGGCGCTCTGGTACAAGCAGAGCTCGACGATGTGATGAACTCCGCACGTACATTGGCTGTAAGCTTTGTTGGAATGAAGGAGAGCGACACCACGAATCGCTCAGCCGTTAATGAAATATTGAGACGAAATCTGGAAGACAATCCTTCCTGGAAAGGGATCTGGACCTTATGGGAGCCGGATGCCTTTGATGGCCAGGATAACGAATACAGAAACAAACAGGGCAGTGACCATACGGGGCGAATGATGTCTTACTGGGCAAGAACGGAATCCGGCCTGGAACGTTCCGTCATCGAGGATTACGAGCACGAAGGGGAAGGTGACTTCTATCTCCTGGCGAAGAACAGCGGCAAGGAAATCATTATGGATCCGTACGTCTTCAAAGTAGGCAACGAAGATGTCATGATGACATCACTCGTTGTTCCGATTATCGATAACGGCAAGACCGTCGGCGTGGTTGGCGTCGATATTTCCCTGGCGCATTTGCAAAGCATAATGGAGCAGTTCCGATTGTTCGATACGGGTTATGCTCATATCTATTCGAATACCGGCGTGATCGTAACGTCACCGGAGGACGGATTGATGGGGCAGACGCTTGAGAAGGCATATCCTGGCAAGACGGTTCCTCTTATACTGGATGCGATTCGGGAAGGGGATGTCTATACCGAAGAAGATGCCGAGCTGTACAAGCTGTATACGCCCATTAAGACCGGATTGACGGAAACGCCATGGTCTGCCGCTATCATTATCCCGATGGATGAGATTACGGCGAAGTCGGATGCACTGATCATCTCCATTATCGTTGCTGGTGCAGCCACCTTGGTAGCTATGGCAGCTGTCGTAGTCCTGTTAACGAGATCCATCGTGAAGCCGTTGGGCGTTTCCGTTTCTATCGGCGAGTTCATGTCGAAGGGAGACTTCACGCAGGAGGTTCCTGCGGCTTATCTTCGCAGAGCCGACGAAATCGGCACATTGTCCCGAGTATTTGCGCAGCTGCTGGAGAGCATGCGGGAGATGATCGGCAGAGTGAACATGAACGCATCATCGGTAGCCGCCGCTTCACAGCAGCTGTCAGCTGGTGCCGAGGAACTGGCTGTTGGGAGCAGCAGTCAGGCTGAATCCGTGCAGACCGTCAGTGAGTTGTTCCATGAATGGTCGAATGCCATCAATTCGGTTGCAAGCGACGCCTCGGCAGCATCCGAGCTTGTAAATCAGACCTCCGGTATTGCAACGGAAGGCAGCGGCATCGTCCAGCAATCGGTGGAAGGCATGAATCGGGTACGGGATCAGGTTGCCAAACTCGAAGCGGACTCCCAGCGGATCGGTGAGATCATCGAGGTCATCGACGATATCGCCAAGCAGACCAACCTGCTTGCCCTTAATGCGACGATCGAGGCTGCTCGGGCCGGCGATCAAGGAAGAGGCTTCGCCGTGGTGGCGGATGAAGTGCGTAAGCTGGCCGAACGCAGTGGAGGGGCCACGAAGCAGATTGCCGATATCATCAAGGGCATGCAGAAGAATACGGCCGATAGCGTGGAGGCGGTGAATCAAGGCGTCATCCACACGGAAAAAGCCGGGGAAGCTTTTGCCTACATTACAAGCATGGTGAATGAATCGGCGGGCAAAGTGATGGATATTGCAGCAGCCAGCGAGGAGCAGGCAGCCCAGGCTGCCGAGGTGGCAAGCGCCATTGAGACGATATCTTCGTCGACGGAGGAAACGGCGGCTACAAGCGAGGAATCGGCTGCAACGGCACAATCGCTTGCCGAGCTTGCCGAAGAGCTGAACCATACCGTATCGGCCTTCAAAATCTCGTAGCACCACTGGCATATTGATGATAAGCTTGGCCTAAGGGCCAGGCTTTTTTTCATGCAAGGCATTGGCGGCCTGCTATCGCAAGAAAAACTACTTCTAACCGCGGTCTGTTTTTTGTAAGGACGTCGATAGATGTTTTTCTATGAATTGGAACTCCGTAATGCTTGGACAAAGGAGGAAAACGTGTGAATGGCAGCTTGTTTCAGCAGATGTTAGAAGAGGGGGATTACGTCCCGCGCTTTTACGCCTATTACTATAAGCAGTGGATGGATTATGAAATGCCTTACCATCAGCATGATTCAACCGAAATTATGTATATGATCTCAGGGGTATGCCGGATTGACGTGAAGGTAGGCGATACGGAAAAGAGTCTCACGCTGAAAAAAGGGGAGTTTATGGTACTGGATGCCGATGTCCCGCATCGGTTAATCGTTGAGCAGGCGGCCTCCTGCCGAATGCTGAATGTGGAATTCGGGTTTATGGAAACTGAAGGAAGGTCACTTTCTCTTAGGCAGATTGCCCGGGAGGAGCAAGAGGTATCTTTTCTGTTGAATCGGCCGTTTCCCTACTTGGTGTTAGTGGATCAAGAGGAGGTATATCCGGTGTTAAGGAGCCTCGTCCTTGAACTTGATCAAAGAGGGACTGAGGGCAGAATGATGACGCATATGCTGTTTATTCAGCTGCTTGTATGCATCGCCCGGCTGTATGATGAAAGGGAACGCAGCGAAATGCAGCAGAGCGAGTTCTACATTAAACGAAGCGTCGATTTCTTGCATCAGAACTATGACCGCAATATTCAGGTGAAAGACGTTGCCGCTGAGGTGAATCTGCATCCCGGCTACTTGCATCGAGTATTCCGCAGAGGGACGGGCAGAACAATAACCGAGTATCTGACCATGATTCGAATGGAAAAGGCCAAAATGCTGCTGGAGCAGACGGATATCCCCATCCATGAAATATCGGATTATGTGGGTGTTGGCAGCAGACAGTATTTTCATATGTTGTTCAAGAAGTATGCGGACACCACGCCGGTGGAATATCGGCTGCGGAAGGACCGCAATGCCTGGAAATACGGTGATCAGGATGCCGGAGCAGATAAGAAGTGAGGATTTTTGACTCAGAAGAGTTCAAGAGGTCATAATTTTGATAACGCTTTCTACCACTTGATTGTTACAATAACTACAATCTAATTTGCAGCTAAGGAGTGGATAGAATGTCATTTAAGGTTGCTTTTATCGGAGCGGGAAGCATCGGCTTTACCCGGGGAATTCTGCGTGACTTGTTGACTGTACCGGAGTTTAGGGATATCGAGGTCGCATTCACCGACATCAGCCAGCATAACCTGGATATGGTCACGGAATTGTGTCAGCGGGACATTATCGAGAACGGGCTGTCGATTGCGATTCAGTCCACCACGGATCGACGACAAGCCCTGCAGAATGCCAAATATGTCATCTGCACCATTCGCGTGGGTGGATTGGAGGCGTTTCGCACGGATGTGGACATTCCGCTGAAATACGGCATCGATCAGTGCGTAGGCGACACGCTCTGTGCAGGCGGCATTATGTATGGCCAGCGGGGAATCCCCGAGATGCTGAACATTTGCCGGGATATTCGCGAGGTGAGCGCGCCAGATGCACTGCTGCTGAACTATTCGAACCCGATGGCTATGCTGACATGGGCATGCAATCAGTATGGCGGCGTGCGGACGATTGGTTTATGTCATGGCGTGCAGCATGGGCATCACCAAATCGCCGAGGTGTACGGTCTAAAGAAACAGGAGGTCGATATTGTCTGTGCCGGAATTAACCATCAGACTTGGTATATTCAAGCCTCACATCAAGGCAAGGATTTGACGGCTGGACTGCTGGATGCGTTCGAACGGCATCCGGAGTACAGCAGGACTGAGAAGGTTCGCATCGATATGCTGCGACGTTTTGGATATTACAGCACCGAGTCCAACGGCCATCTAAGCGAATATGTTCCTTGGTACCGTAAACGGCCGGAGGAAATTATGGAGTGGATCGACCTCAGCAGCTGGATAAACGGAGAGACGGGCGGATATTTGCGAGTCTGTACCGAGGGACGCAACTGGTTCGAGACCGATTTCCCGAACTGGATGAAAGATCCGGCTATGGAGTACACGCCGGAGCAACGAGGAGAGGAGCATGGCTCCTACATTATTGAAGGCTTGGAAACCGGCCGGGTATACCGGGGCCATTTTAATGTGGTGAATCAGGGCATTATCTCCAATCTGCCGGATGATGCAATCATTGAGGCGCCGGGTTACGTGGACCGCAACGGCATTTCCATGCCGCATGTAGGGAATTTGCCGTTAGGGCCGGCTGCCGTGTGCAACGCAAGCATATCCGTGCAACGGCTAGCGGTTGAAGCGGCGGTTCACGGAGATGACAAGCTGCTTCGTCAGGCATTTATGATGGATCCGCTGGTCGGTGCGGTATGTAATCCGAAGGAAATTTGGCAGCTGGTCGATGAAATGCTGGTAGCCGGTGAAGCATGGCTTCCTCAATACGCGGCTTCGATCGCCGAAGCGAAGGCACGGCTAACATCTGACAATCTGATACCCACCCGTCCGTATGAAGGAGCAGCGAGACTCAAGGTGAAGACGGTGGAGGAGATGCAGCTCGACCGGGAAAAGGCGAACAAAAACGCAGGTGAATCCGACAAAGGGAAGGATCGCGAAAAAACGTTAAGCTGATTGCGCATTAACGAAGGTTTCAAACAACAGAAATACTTATGGTTTCATGAATGCGTATTATACAAACACTTGGGCGAGGATGATATAACGGACAAAAATCCGTTATAATTCCTCTGCCAGAAGTGTTTTTTTTCTGCATGCGGTTCATCTTTCACCTGCATATACTACGGATACATAGATATAAATTCGGATGGACAATCCCATACCTTAGACAGGTACACAGTTTGGGTAAAAATGGTTACAATTCAATTAGATAGGCAAAGCTCACCATTAAGGAGGCATGGGGATGATCATTGGGGTTCCCAAAGAAATCAAAAATAACGAGAGCCGTGTAGGCATGACGCCGGGTACGGTCGTCAGTTTCAGGAATGCCGGGCACGAAGTGCTTGTTCAATCCGGGGCAGGCCTTGGGATCGGATTTACGGATGAAGCTTACAGAGCGGCTGGAGCCAAGGTGGTTGCTTCGGCTGTCGAAGCGTGGAAAGCCGAGATGGTTGTGAAGGTGAAGGAACCCCTGCAAGAGGAGTATGAATACTTTCAAGAGGATATGATCCTATATACGTATCTGCACTTGGCCCCCGAGCCGGAACTGACCAAAGCACTGGTCGACCGTAAGGTGAGTGCCGTTGCTTATGAAACGATACAATTAACGGATGGCAGCTTGCCGCTTCTGACACCGATGAGTGAGGTGGCAGGAAGAATGTCCATCCAAATCGGGGCGCATTTCCTGGAAAAAGCACATGGCGGCAAGGGTGTCCTTCTAAGCGGCGTACCTGGGGTCGCACCGGGTAAGGTTACCGTTATCGGCGGCGGCATCGTTGGCACCAATGCGGCAAGAATTGCGCTGGGACTCGGTGCGGACGTCAGCATCCTCGATATTAATCCCGGCCGACTTCGTCAACTGGATGATCTTTTCCAAGGGCGGGTCAAAACGATTATGTCCGATCCGTATCATATTGCGGAATCGGTGAAGGCCGCCGACCTTGTCGTGGGTGCGGTATTGATCCCCGGTGCAAGGGCTCCTCGCCTCGTAACGGAAGAGATGGTAAAAGAGATGAGCCCGGGATCGGTCATCGTGGATGTGGCAATTGACCAAGGAGGCTCGATCGAGACGATCGACCGGATCACCACGCATGATAACCCGACTTATGAAAAGCATGGCGTTATTCATTATGCGGTAGCCAACATGCCGGGCGCCGTAGCGAGAACCTCCACCATGGCACTGACCAATGTAACGGCACCGTATGGGTTGAGAATAGCAAGTAAAGGGCTCCGGTCTGCCGCTCGTCATGATAAAGCGCTTGCCAAGGGCATCAATGTCATCGACGGCAAGGTAACCTATGAAGCGGTTGCGGCGGCTCATGGTTATGCGTATACCAGCATTGACGATTATTTGCTGGCATAGCGATAACAAGTTTTACAGCATGCAGAGCCATTTTTCATATACTTGACACGATACCAAGGTTTGACGTAAACCTTAGCGGTGCTTTCGCTCGGCCGCCGTGGGCAAAGCTGAAAAATGGCTTGTTATGTTGGTTAGACGCCTTCGCCTAGTTCAACATGAACAGGAGCTGATGCAGTTCCGTTTCCTTCAAATGCCTCCACTCCCCCCGTTCGAGCTGATCCAGTGTAATATTCATAATCCGAACACGCTCCAGCTTCAGGACTCTGTACCCCAAGGCTTTACACATTCTGCGGATTTGCAGATTAAGGCCCTGCGTCAAAATAATACGAAATACATCTTCGCTTTGCCTGTAAACCTTGCATGGTTTGGTTATGACGTCCAGGATTTCAACGCCTTGAGACATCGCTTGCATAAATTCGTCCGTAACGGGTTTGTCCACGGTCACCACATATTCTTTCTCATGATTATGCTCCGAACGCATCATTTTGTTCACAATATCTCCGTCGTTCGTGAGTAAAATCAACCCCTCAGATGCTTTATCCAACCTCCCGATGGCAAAAATGCGCGATGGATAGTTAATATACTGAACAATGTTTCCCGCCACATGCTCAGCTGCCGTACAGACAATACCGATGGGTTTATTGAGAGCCAGGTAAACCGCTTCGCTATCTTTATAAGGAATTTCCTTTCCATCTATCAACACGATATCGTGCAGCTCAACGTCCGCCCCTTTTTCACACACCTTGCCATTGATTGTAATGCGTCCGGCTGCAATCAATCGGTTGGTTTCTCTGCGCGAGCAATATCCCGTTTCGCTTATGTATTTGTTAATTCGCATGCTCCACCGCTTCTCATGTGTCATATTGCCACAGGTTCATTTTAGTTAGTTCAACTTCTCTTTTCCTTGATCTTTGTGAAATTTGGCATGCTCCAGCTGGGGAGATTCGCCAGCCGGAATTCCTCGAGCGATCCAGTTGGGAACATAACAGCTCCTCTGGCGGATCGAAGTGGTAACCGGGGAATATCGAGCCTAGTAAAAATCCTGCGACATGCTCTCTTCGTCTGCAACAGCCTGTATCTCCTCCGATCCGATGCTGATAAAGCGGTAGCCTTCGGCTGCCTGCTTCTTCAGGGCACGCTCTTTGATGAACTTGGGGCTGGCTTCGCCGTTATCTTCGTCATACACGAGCAGAATACCATCGGTTTTGCGGAGAAGCAGATCATCCCTGGCCGTAAACTGCCATGGCCCCTGATAAGGGCCCTTGCTGACGGGTGCATAGAAGTCTACCCCCTTCATCACTTCCTGGAAATAAGCTTTTTTATCGTCGTTCCATTGCTCCTCGGGATTCTGGTAGGCCGTCAGAATGGAGCATTTCAGGTTGGGGTATTGGGACTTTAGTTCGATAGCCGCTTCGATGGCCCATAGGTCCACGCCATATTGTCCTGGCGTGATGACCCACCGGAGGCCTTCCTCAAGCAGTGGAACCAGGCGATTGGCAATCGCCTTACGTATATAAGGTATGCCTTGGTGTTTGTTATTGTAAATACCGAGCTCGTGGGCCCGATATCCGGTAATCAGAATGTTTTCCAATCGAGCACGCTCCCTGACAAAGAATAGGTCTAGTGTACCTTTTTCGGAAATTTTGATCAATCGATGTTACAAATCGTATAGAATGGGGAAGTAACTCGGAATACATATTTTAGGAGGACATTCGATTGAAGAAGTGGACAGCAGCATTACTAGGGGCAATTTTGGTTATGAGTATGACGGCATGCGGTAAGGACAACAAAGCAGCAGATGACGCCGCAACGCCGCCAGCAACAGAACAAGGGACGACTCCTTCGACAGAGACGCCAGCTAAAGAAGAACCGAAGGAGGATGCTCTTCCGACTGCTGACGAGCTTCTCCAGAAATCGGCCGAAGCTTCCCAGAATTTGAAGAGCTTTGCGATGAAAGCCGATGTTAAACAGCATATCGTGGTTGAAGGCGAAGAGAAGCAGGAGCAGGATGTTAATATGTCGCTTGATTCGGAACTTACGCTCGAGCCGGTGGAGATGATGCAGAACGTCGTGATGGATTCTCCGGAAGGCAAGGTCGAGATGAAGCAGTATATAACGGAAGACGGTATTTACATGCTCATGGATGGTCAATGGATGCAGGTTCCGAAGGAATCGGAGCAGGAGATCCGTGATAGCCTGGATCCAAGCAGTGCGAGTCCGGAGCAGCAGGTAGAGCAGTTCAAGACCCTTGCTAAGGACTTCAAGGTAACGGAGGATGGAGACACATACGTCCTGACGGCGGATGTCTCCGGCGACAATCTGAAGGAGCTTGCCAAGTCCATGATGAGTCAAGCGGGCAACGATCCGCAGATGGAAGCCATGATGGATCAAATGGATATCAAGAGCATCCATATTATTTATGGCGTACAGAAGGAATCTTACCTGCCTGCAACAACCGATTTGGACATGGTGATGGCAATGGAAGCCGAAGGTCAGAAGGTATCCTTGGATATGAAAATGAAGAGCACCTACTCGAAGCATAACGAAATCAGTAAGATCGAAGTGCCGAAGGAAGCATTGAACGCGGAATAATGTTGTTCGGCAGATGATATGAGAGGAATATGAAATGACGATATTCCTCATGAGTAAGGCTGCCCCGATTCTGTAGATGACTACAGACCGGGGCAGCTTTGTTTTTATCCAAAGGTCTCATTTCAAGGGTTTGGTCAAGGCAGCGTTTGCCTCAAATAGAGAACGAGGAGTGGCATGAGTCGTGTTTGAATTCATGATCAGTAGCTCATATATTTTGGGACATCGCTATTTATGGTTTATCGACCTCCACAATGACGCTGTCGAACAGCTGACCGTTAATGGAGACCATAATGCGCCATAGTCCTGGCGAAGGCAGCGACATGGAGGTAGGTATTGCTGCATCGGCGCCGTTTAACGGAAAGGGCCGTAAACCGGCAACTTTAAAGACATCGATGATCTCGGACGTGTTTCTTTTTACAGCCGTAATGTGCAAGTCACCCGTTAATTCCTCGTCTCGCCCCCAGAAATGCCACATGTATTTATTAGGCTGATTTGCATTAAACCAACCCGGATGTATAAAACCCAAGCGACCTTCTACACCGGTCATGGCATAATTACCTGATCTAAAGCTCGGGCTCGGCTCCCAGCTGCTGTCCGGCACATCGACCACGATATCGCCGTACTTCTCCTGATCCACCATCACGTCGAAACGCCATAAACCGGAGAGCGGCAGGGCAAAGCGGGAAGATACTCGCGTAAAGTCATTGTATGCCATATCGGAGGAAATCTTCGTCTCAGCAAGCTCTTCTAGGGTAATTCCCGTATCCCGGTGTACGGCGGATATGCGAATGTTTTTCCCTTCAAGATCTTGAATGGGGGTCAGAAGATTCCACCAGGCACCGGCTGGAGAGCCCGCTGCATAATCACCGCCCGGAAATGCCTGAAGTTTAACTATGCCATCCTCCGAGTACACGCTGCGGGGAGCCCAATTGGCAGCATTTCCCCAACCCTTGATCGGGATCAGCTGTTGAATCACGGGTGATTCACGCCATCCCCATGCCGCCATGATTAGAAGAAGCATGAACACACTTGCGGTCGTAATACGCAGACGTGTTGGAGACCTCCGTTTTTTTCTGCCCATTCTTACAGAGCCATTAGCAGCGTTGTTTAATACGCTGGATTTCATCTCTTCGGTGAACATCGGCTCGTTAAATGGAGAAGAAGCGAGTTCCTGAATCCAATCGGGCCGCAGCTCTTGTTCGGTCTTCACTGGACATCCTCTCCTTTCAGCATCGTTTCCATTCGGGCTCGAGCCCGGTGCAGTCTGGATTTGATTGTTCCTTCGGATATGCCGAGCAGTTCCGCTATTTCTTTTCGCGGCAGCTGGTAATGGGATTCAAGGATCAACACCTCCCGGTATTTGGGCGGCAGCTCCAACACATACTTCCAAATCTGCGAGACGGCAGCAGCATCCATAAACTCTTTTTCAGCGGAAGGTTTGGTCTGCGTGGAAGTGATCCAGCCGGTTAATGATACCCTTGTCATATAGGAAGACTTGAGATAGTTCAGGGAAAGATTGCGGGTGATGGTTAACAGCCATGTTTTGACAGAGCTTCGGCCCTGAAAATCATTCCAGTGCTTAAATGCTCTCAAAAACACGTCCTGACTGATATCGTCAGCCGCATCTTTGCGTTTCGTTAGGAAGAATGCATAGTTCCATACGTCCTGGCCGAAGGACTCCATCCAATCGCTCAGCACGGTGCTCGCATCATTCACGGCCACCATCGATTTAAGGTACTCCAATAACATCACCTCGAATATTAGACAATTAAATAACGGATCGGTTCCCGAACTTCCCGCAAAAAAATTGAAACAATTTAATCTGCAAATCGTTGTATGAATAACAGGTATGCAGGAATCGAGGAAGGGGAGAAGTCCTATGCATTTATATTTTAAGGATAACTTTTTTAGCTCGGGTATAACAGATATTATGGATAGGGAAGGCAGTGTCATAGGACGTCTGGATTTGAAGAGCGCTTTTGGCTCCTCGCTGGACGTATATAACGCTTCTGGAGATCCGGTATGCAGCGGGTCGTTTCGATTCTTCTCGAACAAATGGAATATTACTGGCGGCAATGGGGAAGAACTGGGCCTGCTGCGCATGCGGATGAGCTTTTTTACGAAAAAATTCGAATACGATGCGGGATCGCGGGGCGTATACGAGATCACTTCGCCTGCTTTTTCCAATGAGTATGAAATAACGGATGATGCCGGAGGGGTCATCGCCTCTTTTTCCCGCATTAGCGGCTGGCTTCAAGCCGGAGCCTATCAGCTTCAGAATGAGAGCGACGTTCTTGGTGACTGGGAGCTTGTTGCCGTCGTGATGGGCATTCACCAGATACGCAAACGCAACAACAGCGCTGCCGCATCGAGCTCTCATTAAGCTCAAGGGGACCCAGATTTAGATGATGAGAGGAGGAAGCAGAGTGGATGAAGTCAGCGATCATCTGGATTATGGATTGACTCTTGTATTTATCGGTTTTAATCCGAGTTTGCGATCCGGGGAGGTCGGTCATCATTATGCGAACCCTCGCAACAATTTTTGGAGGATTCTGCATAAATCCGGTTTGACCCCGCGCTTATATGAAGCCGCTGAGGATGGGGAATTGCTTAAGCTAGGGTACGGATTTACCAATATTGTAGCCAGGCCCACAAGGGGGGCCGAAGACATAACCCGCGAAGAGTACAGACTCGGTAGAGAGACACTGCGCGAGAAGCTGGCCAAGTACAGACCGGAGGTTGCCTGCTTTGTCGGCAAGGGCGTGTATACCGAATTCAGCGGCAAAGCCAAGGCGGATTGGGGAATTCAGCCGGATTCCGTCATTGACGGCGTGCGTGAGTTTGTAGTTCCTTCTTCCAGCGGACTGGTGAGAATGCCCATGGATGAGATTATCGGAATTTATCGGCGATTGCATGATTTTATATCGAGGAATGAGTACTGAACAGGAGTGTACGACAAGAACCATTCATGAGTAGACAATGAAAAAGAGGAACGTCCAGGAGACCCGGTTGTCGGGTTCTTGGTGCTCCTCTTATAAATATAGAAAATATAAGCTTTCAGTGAAGCCGTTTAGGCTGCCATATTACGGACGCTTCAGCAGCGCAGGATCGATCCTCGGCACAAGCCCTTCATCGGCTGCGCGGTTCAGCAGGGCTGAAATCGCGGCATAGCCATCCTCGCCCAGCTCCGCGGTAAATGGATTGACGTACAGGTCGATGTGAGCATCGGCGACATCCGGGTCCATTTCCTGAGCGTGATGGAGGACATAGGCCCGAGAGTCCTCGGGATGTTGCCAGGCGTATTCGACAGAGGAGCGGATCCAGTTCGAGATGCTTGCCAGATCCAGCGACCTGCGGGCCACAATCGCTCCCAGAGGGATAGGCAGATTGGTATCGGACTCCCACCAGCTGCCCAGATCCGTCATCATCTTCAATCCATAAGACGAATAGGTGAACCGTGCTTCGTGAATGACCAGCCCGGCATCAATCGCTCCATCCCGGACAGCCGGCATAATCTGATCGAACGGCATCACCACGATTTCGCCAAGCCCTCCGGGTACGTTCTGTGCGGCCCACAGACGGAACAACAGATAAGCCGTGGAGCGCTCGCTTGGAACGGCTACCCGCCGGCCGGACAAATCCGCAGGGCTGTCAGGAGTTTTACCATCCGTCAGCTTGTCCGCTGTCAGAACGAGCGGCCCGCATCCGCGGCCAAGTGCTCCTCCGCAGGGCAGAAGGGCATATTCATCCAGCACCCAGGGGAGCGCGGCATAGGATATTTTTAAGATATCATGTTCTCGATCTTCGGCTGCCCAGTGATTGGTGATATCGATATCCGCATAGGATACATCCAGCTTGGGGGCGCCTGGAATCCGTCCGTGAACCCAGGCATGAAATACAAATGTGTCGTTGGGGCAAGGGGAAAAAGCGATTTTCATCGTAACACCTCCGGTAGTAATGAACTTGCGGTCTCAAGCGCCTGCAGCGCCTCCTTGATCTTCCATGCACTGCGGTCCCGCGGACCGACCTGATTGGAAATGGACCGGATTTCGAGCACGGGCACACCGACTGCAGCGGCAGCGGTGGCCACGCCGAAGCCCTCCATCGCCTCGGCTGCGGCGTCCGGTACCCGGTGGAGGAGACGTGCGGCCGTTGCGGCTGTTCCCGTCGTAGTGGAGACCGTCAGAACGGGCCCGAGGGTTACGGGAACGCCAGCATGTTGTAAGGCCTCCGCGAGTTTGCGGGCGGAATCCGGATGTGCCTGCACCCGATCCGTTCCGAAGCCGAGCTCCTGGACGCTGCTGAAGCCGTCTTCAGTTTCGGAACCGAGATCAGCGGCAATGATGGTGTCCGCAATAACGATGGAACTAACCTCAGCCTGACCGGCAAATCCTCCAGCGATACCTGCGCTGATAACCCAATCATAGGTGCCTTGAACCAACTTGCGGGCAGTCGCAGCAGCGGTTGCCGCTGGGCCGACTCCACCCGCGATGACATCAAATCCGTGAGCATGGTTAAGCCCGCGCTGCACGGCTTCTTTTTCAGCATCGACCGCCGTGACAATAAGTACGCGTGTGGATGACGGGTCTTGCGAGTTATGTGACTCGGTTATATCCACCGAGTTGGATGGGGTATGTTTCTGCATGTTATTTATCTCCTTCTTGGCTGTAACGATAAACATCGTTATCCTTTTACGTTATAACGTTCTTGTGGCGATGTAAAGTCTCGTGCATGTTAAGACTGGACTTTATCTGTAGCAGCAACTTTCCGATATAGAGTATAATGGACGGTAACTTACATACATCATGAGTAGATTCGGAGGTTGGATAGCTTTGCGTAAGAAGGGTGCGAACGGACAAGAAAGCCGGGCTAGACTACTGATTGTCGCTGCTAATGAATTTGCAAAGTCAGGATACCATCAGACCAAGATCAGCACCATCGTTTCTCGGGCTGGATTGACGCAGCCGTCATTCTATTTGTATTTTGAGAGCAAAGAAGCCGTGTTCAAGGAGCTGGTGGAGAAATTTCGAGCTGAGCTCAAGATCCTGCTCGAGGGCAGCAGATTGGAAAGCGGAATCGATGAGAATCATGTGACCGGCCGTTTGCAGAGCGTACTGACAGGGTTGTTCGCGTTTCTTGGCAAAGACCCGGATCTGACGCAAATCGGTTTTTTTATTGGGGATGACGCGGTGATCGTAAAGTCGGAAATGGCAGCCATGATTGAGCAAAATCTGAAAGCTGAGCAGCGGGACGGGTATTTTGACGGTGAATCCGATATGCATATCGTTGCGGAGTGCTTGGTCGGTGTCATTGAAAGACTGACCTCGCAGCAGCTTCTGACAGGCAAGCGGACTCCTGAGGATCTTGCGCGTCACGTGGTGAGTTTATTTATGCACGGTATCAGCATTTATCCAGCTAAGCGGGCTACATAAGGCAATGAAATTCAATGTACAAAAATAAGATAATTAACATATCAGAAACAGGCTGCAACATGGTTAGGTTTAACTGTGGACGGTCTGTTTTTTGCTGCCGGCCATAGCCAAATTTTAGCAAGGGTTTGATCTTTTTCAAAGAATTGCAGTATATTCATTATACGTTATGTAACCGATTGCAACTGAAGATGGCGAACGAAGGATCAAGGATCGGGGGACTTATTCATGAAGAAGATGATGCTGGTGTACGGTGCGCTTCTATTGGCTTTTTTCACCTATGTCTTCATGTACAGGCTGGAGGACAAGCGTTCTTCCGCTTGGGAGGAGGGCGGCCTGCACGGCAGCATGGGTGAGAATTATGTTATGGTGACTTTTCAATCCGGTATGGAATACTGGAAAAATATTCTGAAGGGCTTCGAGGATGGAGGGGATGCGCTAGGCGTAACTGTCGATTATCGCGGCTCTACACAATACGACGTGGAGGAACAGATCACTGTTCTGGAACAAGTGATTGCCAAAAAGCCTGCTGGTATCGCCCTGTCGGCCATCGATTCCAAAGCGCTGACGTCGACAATTAATAAAGCCGTGGATGCCGGGATCCCCGTCGTGCTGTTTGATGCGGATGCGCCTGACAGTAAGGCCTATTCGTTCCTGGCAACCAACAATTACAACGCTGGCGTTGCGGCCGCGGACAAAATGGCGCAGCTTCTCGGCCGGGAAGGGGAGATCGGGATTGTTACCCAGCCCGGGCAGCAGAATCATGATGACCGTTCCGAAGGCTTCAGGGACACTTTAGAGCAGCGATATCCCGGCATGTCCGTGGTGGAGATCAGGGAAGGCAAAGGGGATACCCTCGTTGCCAAAGAGGCTGCTGCCGACATGCTGGACAAGCACCCGGATCTCAAAGGGATCTTCGTAACGGAGGCCAGCGGCGGAATGGGCGTGGCGGATGCCGTGATCGGCGCGGATAAAGCAAACCGGATTACCATCATCGGATTCGATACGAATAAAGGAACGCTGGACCGGATTTCCGATGGAACCATCGCGGCAACGATCGCCCAGGGGACGTGGAATATGGGCTATTGGTCCTTGCAGTATTTGTTTCATCTGCATCATGGTCTTACCGTACCGGCCCCGACGCTCGGCAATGACGTATCTCCGCTTCCGACAAGGGTGGACACCGGGATTTCCATTGTGACCCGAGAGAATGTGAATGATTATTATGCAAAATAGAAACAGAGCGGAATCCTGGCGCGAAGGCATGTCGCGGTGGCTGCGGTTCGGGGATTTGCCGCTGAGATACAAGCTCGTCATTTTGTTCCTCATGGTTGGCATCCTGCCCTCAATCGCGCTGAGTGTCCTCGTCAATTGGACGGTTAACCGCATTGTGGATCAGCAGGTAACCTCGAACACCATTCAATTGATCGGAAAGGTCAATCAGACCTTGGACAATGATATGGAGAATCTCCAGAACATTACGTATTTGATCGGATTTGACCCGCGCACGGAACGATTTCTGAATGGGGAAATTCAAGGGGACAAGCCAGCCGTTGGAACCGAAGATACGGGTGATTCCGGCCCGCGAACCGCCTCGGTCAAGCAGGACAATGCGGAGAATTATGAGATTAAGCGGTACCTTCAAGGCTTCACGACGCTGTACCCGGAAATCGCCTCTATTCTTCTGGTCAATCGCGAGGGAGAGTATATCAGTAACGAAATGTACGTACGCAGTCCGGCAAGTTTGACGGAGGAAGAATGGTACCGCGAGGCTGTTTTAAATGAAGGGATTTTCACCGTGCTTGGCCATCCGGCAGAGCGTAATGTCACCACCCATGTTCATTACGGCAACGAGGAGCTGGTATCGGTCGTTCGCTCGATTGTGGATCCGGATACGAGGGAAGTAACCGGTGCGGTATTGATCGATTTGAAGCTGCGGGCAGTCGCGAGAGCGGTCCGGGATGTCACGCTTGGAAAAAGCGGATATTTGATGGTGGCAGAGGCCGGCGGCTCCAGCATCTATGCTCCGGAGGATTCCATCATTCCGTCCATTCCCCCCTCGTGGTTTCCGGAAGAGGACAGCGGCGCCTTGATCCGCGAGGTGAACGGGGAGCGTCTGCAATTGATATACGGCACCTCCTCATTTACCGGCTGGCGGACGATCGGCGTATTTCCAACCAGCGAATCGGTGTATGAGGTCCGGGAGATTCGTTTTTATATGATTTGTTTCTTGTTTGTGGTGTGCTTGTTTGGGGTTGCGGCATCCTATACGCTTTCACAGTCGATATCCAGACCGATCTGGCAGCTCATGTCCTTCATGCAAAAAGCCGAATCCGGGGATTTGACGACCCGTTACTGGGGAAACCGGCAGGATGAGGTGGGTATGCTCGGCCGCAGCTTTAACCGCATGCTTCTGCAGATTCGAAAGCTGATGAAGCTGAGCGAGCTGCGGGAAAAGCAGAAGCGCGAAGCGGAGCTGCGCAGCCTGCAGGCTCACATTAAGCCGCATTTTCTGTACAACACGCTGGATACGATTCATTGGATGGCCCGCAAGAAAGGGGCGGACGATGTATCGAATCTGGTGGAATCCTTGTCGCGGCTGTTTCGGATCGGGCTCAGCAAAGGGGATGATATCATTCCCATGTCCGACGAATGGACGCATATCAGCAGTTACCTGCAAATACAGAAAACGCGTTACCGCGACAGGCTGCAGGTTGAGATGGAGCTTTCGCCAGAGGCTGAGAAATTGTACGTGCTGAAGCTCTTACTGCAGCCGATCGTGGAAAACGCGATATACCACGGCATTAAGGCCCGTAGAGGGCCTGGGCGAATTGTCATCAAAGCCGAGGTGAACGGAGACGTTCTACTCCTTAGCGTCCAGGATAATGGGGCCGGCATGTCTTCTGATCGGCTGGAGGCGCTTCGCAAACAGCTTGCCGACCCGGTAACGGCCATGGAGGCGACGCCGGGAGAAGGGCTGGGCGGAAGCCGAAGCTACGGCATGCTGAATGTGCAGGCACGTATCAAGCTAACGTTCGGCGATGAGTACGGAATCACGATTGACAGTACAGAGAACGAGGGAACCACGGTAGTGATTACGCACCCGCTGGTGCATGCCGTTCCTTCGTCCTCCGATCATGATGGGAGAGACAGGTTATGAAGAAAGCGTATCAAGTCTTGATTGCCGACGATGAGCCGATTATCCGCGAAGGCATTCGGGATGCGGTCGACTGGGAGGGACTCGGCATGGAGGTGGCTGCCGAAGCGGAGGATGGCGAAGAGGCGCTGGAGCTTGCGCTCAGCCAACCAATTGACATTATGCTGGTCGATATGAATATGCCGTTCCTGGACGGCATCGGGCTTATGAAGCGGATGAAGGAAGAACGTCCCGAATGCCGGTTCGTCATTATTACCGGCCATGACGAATTTGCTTATGCGCAGGAAGCGATCCGGCTCGGGGTTAAGGATTATATATTGAAGCCGGTGAATGCGGATCACCTGATCCAGGTGCTGGGCAGCGTTCGGGATGAGCTGAACGACCATCAAATCCAGGAGAACTATCTTAAGAAGGCGTCCGAGCAAATCGAGAAGAACATTCCGCTGCTGCGGGAACGGTTCTGCCTCGAATGGATACATGGCCTGCTGGATGAGGAGGAGGCGCTCGAGCAGCTGGAATTCCTGGGACTGCCGCCTTGCCGTCCATCCCGGATCGGCATCGCCAGATGGACGGAGATGACGGCTCCGCAGCCTTTGATGAAGGAAAGCGACCGGCAGCTGTATCTGTTCGCGATGGAAAATATAATCGCCGAGCTGTTTCATCCCGCGCCCTGCGTTTTGTTCCGGGATCACACCGGATGGATCGGCATCTGCTGCTGGGGAGTAGCGGATTCGAACATTGCGGCCGATGCCGAGCAACTGATCCAGAAGTACTTAAAGCTGGCTGTGAATGTACATCTGGAGCCTGTTTCGGAAGAAGCGGACGGAGCGGTTGCAGCCGCCTATGAGGCTTGCCGGGAAGGGGTGTTCAAGGAGGCGCAGCTCTCTCCGCTGGTACGGCGGGCTCGCCAGCTCATCCAGGAGCAGTATGCCGTTCGGGAGCTGACGCTGGAATCCTTTGCCCATGCCTTGCAGGTTTCGCCCGTCTATCTGAGCCGGACGCTAAAGAAAGAACTGGGCACGTCTTTTATCACGCTCATGACCCAGACGAGGATTCAGAAAGCAATCCAGCTGCTCAACTCCACCGAGCTTAGCATCCTGGACATCGCGGAGCGGGTCGGGTATGACAGCCAGCATTATTTCAGCACGGCTTTTAAGAAGGTGATGGGGGTATCGCCGAACCGGTACCGCAAAGGGGCGACGGTTCAGGAAGAATAAGCGGTTGAGTGAAGGCGATAGCCTCTGTTTTGTTGGGATAACCAACTTAACAGAGGCTTTTTTTATGCAGGCAACCGCTTGAGACATGCTGTGTACGGAGCCGGGACGTTAAGCAGCCATGTACACACTCGCGCGAATTCCAAACAACAAAAGTATGAAAATTATAAAAAAGGTTGTTTTCGTGGAAAGACCCCTCCACCCGTTGGGAGGTATCCTTTGTAGTACAGAGAGGCTTTTCGAACCTTCGGTTGTAAGCGCTCTCGATTCCATTTTTCGGAAAGGGGAACTACCGATGAAGAGAGGATTGCCAGGATTGCTGATCGCGGTGCTGCTCTTGGCCCTGACGGCCTGCAACCTCGCCGAAAGCCAAACCGGTGATGCTGAGAAGGGATACGTCGGCCTTGCGATGCCAACGAAATCATCCGAACGCTGGGTGGCTGACGGAAAGAACATGGAGCGGCTGTTTCAGGAAAAGGGATATAAAACCGATCTTCAATTCGCCGAGGACGTGATTGAAAACCAGATTTCCCAAATCGAGAACATGATTACGAAAGGGGTCGACGTCATCGTCATTGCTTCCATTGACGGCAATACGCTGACAGACGTGATCAAGAAGGCTCATGATCAGGGAATTAAGGTTATCGCTTATGACCGGTTAATTCGAAATACCGAGCATTTAAGTTATTATGCCACCTTCGACAATTTCCAGGTCGGTGTTCAGCAAGCATCTTATATTGAAGAGAAGCTTGGCCTGAAGGAAGGGAAGGGGCCGTTCAATATCGAGCTGTTCGGCGGATCGCCGGACGATAACAATGCTTACTTCTTCTATGACGGCGCGATGTCCGTGCTGAAGCCTTACATGGATTCAGGCAAGCTTGTGGTTCGGAGCAAGCAGACTACGATGGCCCAGATTGCGACCCTGCGCTGGGATGGGGCTTTGGCCCAGTCGCGGATGGATAACCTGATCAGTGCCAACTATTCGAGCGAAAACTTGGATGCGGTGCTGTCGCCCTACGACGGGATCAGCATCGGCATTATCTCTTCGCTCAAGGGCGTAGGCTACGGGACAGCGGCCAAGCCGCTGCCGATCATCACGGGTCAGGATGCGGAGCTAGCTTCCATTAAATCGATCGTGGCCGGAGAGCAAACGCAGACGGTGTTCAAGGACACGCGCCAGCTCGCCGAACAAGCGGTCAAGATGGCGGAGAGCGTGCTGAAGGGAGAAGAGGCCGAGGTCAACGATACGGAATCGTACGATAACGGCATCAAGGTCGTGCCAGCCTATCTGCTCCCTCCCGTATCCGTTGATGCTTCCAACGTGGAGAAAGAGGTTGTGGAGACGGGCTATTATTCCAAGGAAGAAATCGGATTGAAATAGCCTTTAGGCAGCGAACACGAAACGATAGGAAGGTGAAGCCAGATGTCAGAGTACATTCTTGAAATGCGGAATATTACGAAAGCGTTTCCCGGGGTGAAGGCGCTGGATAACGTGAATCTGAAAGTTCGCGAAGGCGAAATCCACTCCCTGTGCGGGGAGAACGGAGCGGGCAAATCCACGCTGATGAAAGTGCTGAGCGGCGTGTATCCACACGGCTCGTATGAGGGAGATATTTTGTTCAAAGGCAGCGTCTGCCAATTTAAAAATATTAAGCAGAGTGAAGACCTGGGCATCGTCATCATCCATCAGGAGCTTGCGTTGATCCCGTATCTGTCGATTGCCGAGAACATTTACTTGGGGAACGAGCGCGCAGAGAAGGGCATTATGAACTGGAACGAGACGATGATCGGAGCTAAAGAGCTGCTGGATAAGGTGGGACTCAGCGAAAACCCGAACACGCAGGTCGGCAGCATTGGCGTCGGCAAGCAGCAGCTGGTCGAAATCGCGAAGGCCTTATCGAAGAAGGTGAAGCTGCTTATTCTGGACGAACCGACGGCAGCGCTCAACGAGGACGACAGCGAGAACCTGCTTGAGCTGATGCTGGAATTCAAGAAGCAGGGAATCTCCTGCATCCTGATCTCCCATAAATTGAACGAGGTGTCAAAGGTATCGGATTCCATTACGATTCTGCGCGATGGTCAGACCATCGAAACGCTCGATATGAGAGGCGGCGAGGTGAACGAGGACCGGATCATCCGCGGCATGGTCGGCCGGGATTTGACGAACCGCTATCCGGAGCGGACACCAAAAATCGGGGAAGTCATTCTGGAGATTAAGGATTGGACGGTGTATCACGAGCAGCAAGCAAGCCGCAAAGTAATTGATAAAGTTAATATGAATATCCGCCGGGGGGAAATCGTGGGCATTGCCGGGCTGATGGGTTCCGGCCGGACCGAGCTTGCGATGAGTGTTTTCGGTAAGGCATACGGCAGGAATATTACAGGAACATTGCGCAAAGACGGGAAGGAAATCCGGAATCAATCTATTACCGAGGCGATTGAAAACGGCTTTGCTTACGTGACCGAGGACCGCAAGGAATACGGGCTGATCCTCATGGACGATATCAAACGTAACATCTCGCTGACCGGACTGTCCAAGCTGGCAAAGAACATGGTCATTAATGAACGGGAAGAAATCCTCGTGGCGGAGGATATGCGGAAGAAGCTGAAAATCAAAACGCCGAACATTCTCCAGAAGACGGGAAACCTCAGCGGGGGGAACCAGCAGAAGGTTGTCTTGAGTAAATGGATATATGCCGAGCCGGACATTCTGATCCTGGATGAGCCGACGCGGGGGATTGACGTTGGGGCCAAATACGAGATTTACGCGATCATTAACCAGCTGGCGGATGAGGGCAAGGGCGTGCTTGTCATTTCCTCGGAGCTGCCGGAGATTATAGGGATCTGCGACCGGATTTATGTCATGAGCGCGGGACGGCTGACCGGAGAAGTTAGCAGAGAGCAGGCTTCGCAGGAAACCTTGATGAGATACATGACCAAGAATGGAGGGGCTTAAGATGGAGACACTCAAAAAAATGTTCAAAAACAACATCCGCCAATACGGGATGATTATCGCCCTTGTTGTCATTATGATATTTTTCCAGATCATTACGGGCGGACTTCTGCTGGAGCCGATCAACATCACGAACCTGATTCTCCAGAACAGCTACATCCTCGTATTAGCCATCGGCATGGTGCTTGTCATTATTACGGGTCATATCGATTTGTCGGTCGGTTCGGTAGCCGCGTTCGTCGGTGCGGTTGCAGCGATCATGATGGTCGATATGCAGCTGCATCCCGTCATTGCCGTCATCGTATCCTTGATCGTCGGCGGTCTGATCGGAGCTTGGCAGGGATTCTGGGTAGCTTATGTGAAAATACCGGCCTTTATCGTAACTCTGGCGGGCATGCTCTTGTTCCGCGGTCTAACCATGATCGTGCTGGAGGGCCAATCCATTGCGCCGTTTCCGGGAGGCTTCCAGAAGCTGAGCTCCGGCTTTATCCCGGACTTCGGCAATACCGGCACCAATCTGATCGCCATTCTGGCGGGCATCGTCTTTACGGTTATTTTCCTGATCAATGAGCTTCGCGAGCGAAAATCGCATAAAAAATACAACTTCGAAGTTCTGCCAAACGGCTTGTTCCTCTTGAAGCTTATCCTAATTGCAGCGGTGATCAATGCCTTTACGTTCATGCTGGCCAGTTATGCCGGCCTCCCGAACATTCTGATTCTGCTGTTGGTGCTGATCATCATCTATTCCTTCGTGATGAACAAAACCGTGATGGGCCGTCATATTTATGCGCTCGGCGGCAACGAGAAGGCGGCGGGGCTGTCCGGCGTGAAAACCAAGAAGGTCACGTTCTGGGTATTCGTTAATATGGGCGTAATGGCAGCGATCTCCGGGTTGATCTTTGCCGCCCGCTTGAACGCGGCGACGCCAAGAGCCGGCACGAACTTTGAACTGGATGCCATCGCGGCGAGTTTCATCGGCGGCGCATCGGCCACCGGCGGGATCGGTACGGTCTTTGGCGCCATCATCGGCGGTCTTGTCATGGGCGTGCTTAATAACGGGATGTCGCTGGTGGGTCTTGGCATCGACTGGCAGCAAGGCATCAAGGGTCTGGTTCTTCTCGCGGCGGTAGCCTTCGATATTTATAATAAAAAGAAGAGCAGCGCTGCTTAATTCAAGCAATGTAAAGAATGATAAATGGCTGACTCCGGAGTAGATATGCTGCTACCCGTGAATCAGCCATTTTGGCGTACATGTTACATTTTGATCGTAACTCTTCGCGTGATCAGCCGAATCAGAATAAGTGCAATCAGGATGACGATCAGGGAGCCTGCAAGAGAGACCGGCAGCGTAACGGAAAAGTCAGTCGTGACCGGCAGCCACTGTTCCCATATGGAAGCCAGCTCGAATTGCCATAATGCATCCATGAAGGCGATCAACACGAGGGCTAAGGCGATCCACCCCAAGCCGCGAATCCAGCCAAACCGGTAAAATCCGGATCCAATCATCCATCCCATCAGATAGTAGATAAAAATTTGGACGCCGTAGGAGACAAGTATCAGCAGCCAGTTGTTATCGAGCATCTGCAGCAAGGTGCTGCTGGCATCATGGGAGGTAACCATCCCGATGATCCAATTGACCAGACCCACCACGACTGGAAAGGCCAATGATAGATAGACGGCCGCCAATGCGGCTCCTTTAAAGAAATCCCTGCGCGTAATCCCGTTTCTTACATAATAGCTCAGAAAGCCGTAAGCAGAAATGATGCCGATGACGAGCATAAATCCTTTGGTTGAACGGTAAGTGATAGAGAAGAAGTCCTCCTCTGCGATTCCTTCGCGAACATTGACACCCATGCTGGTACCGATGCCGACTCCAATATAGATCAGCAGCACAACAAATAGAAAACCCATGGACCAACTGCCTTGCTGAATAAACATGTCCGTCGAAACTCTGGTTACGGCAGATGACGTTTTTTTCATGCGGAATATTCCTCCCCCGTCAGATGGATAAACAAGTCCTGGAGTGAGATCGGCCCGATCTCAAGCCCCGCCCGATGTGCGGCCAGCTGGGCTTCCTCGCTTAATTCTCCATAGACCATGACGGCTTTGGTAGAACCGAGCTGCTGCACGTTCAGCACCTTCATACCCTGGATGTATTCATCCACCTTTGCCGCCGGGCCCGTAATGGAAACGCCTCGGGATGTGAGGCTTTCATAATCGTCTTGCAGCACGAACTGGCCTTTGTGAATGATAATGACTTCTTCGAACAGATAATCCATCTCCGAAACCAGGTGGGTGGAGAGAATGAATGTACGGGGATGGCGCTCCTGGTCTTCCAGCAGCTCCCGGTAAAAAATTTCGCGTGACGGCGCATCCATGCCGAGATAAACCTCATCCAATATGGTCACCGGCGAGCGGCTGGCAAGGCCGATGCATACGTTAAAAGCGGATTGCATCCCTTTGGAAAGCTCCTTCAGCTGTTTATCCAAGGGCAAATTGAATTTGCGTGCAAGCTCAAGGGCATATCCGGTATCGAAATGGGGCCGGTGTCTGGCTGCCGATTCAATCGCTGCCTTGACTTTGTCGGTCTCGTCTTTATAGTCGATATCGTAGATGAAGGAGACCTCCTTCATGATTTTTGCATTTTCAAACGGCTGCTCACCGCCGACCGTAACCGATCCCGATGAGGGTTCACGAAATGAAGCAAGAACAGACAGAAGCGAGGTTTTGCCTGCTCCGTTCCGCCCCAAGAGACCATAAATTTTGCCGGCCGGGAGATGAAACGAAACATTGCGGACGGCTTCGAGGTCACCATATACCACCGATAGGCGATCAAACTGAATATCAAGATTCATGGACGTCACTTCCTTTTAACTGGGTTATGATTTGAAAAAGCTCATCCGTGGATAAGCCGAGTTTGTCTGCTTCCTGTACCATAGGCACCACATAATGTTCCGCAAATGCACTCTTTCGGGTCTGGAGCAGCATTTCCTTGGCCCCCTCTGCAACAAACATGCCGACACCTCGCTTTTTATAGATGAGTCCGGAATCAACCAGCAGGTTGATGCCCTTTAATACCGTGATGTGATTGATTTTGTAAAATTGGGAGAGCTGCGTCGTGGAAGGAACCTGTTCACCTTCAAGCAGTAGATCATTCACGATCTGGTCCTCGATCTTCTCCTTGATCTGGATGAACAGGGGCTTATTATCTGGGTGTACGGTACCGCTCAATAAGAATCACCGCCTTGCCTTCATGTCCTGTTAAGGTTATATACTCATATATATGACTATATAACCAAAAGGTGAATCGAATGTCAAGCATTTGGTTGGATATCACGAATCATCAAAAGTTTTGGTAGAGAACAACGTCAAAAATGCCGACCAGAACGATCTGGTCGGCATTAATCTAAAAGGTGATGCGTAAGGTTTGAGGGACATGCGCTGCTTAGCCGTTCACTTTGCCTCCAAAGTCTCGGAAGCGTCCATGGGAGGGAGCTTTCCCCGTTTTAAATCACGGATCGTCAGTCCAAAATCGATCTGCAGATGCGGATAATCCGGGAAGTTGGCCCAATCGCCGCCCCACTGGAAGCCTAAATCTTTGGCAATTTCCACAACTTCCATCCAGTCAGCCTTGCCGTTTCCGTTCCCGTCATATTCCATATCCCAGATGACGCTTCCATCCTTTAGCCTTAGCGCAAAATCAATCGCAAGTCCATAGTTGTGGAGGGATTCTCCGGCTTTGGCATTCGTCACGATGTCGCCCTCGGTGCTGCGCCCCTGATTGTAGATGCGGGTCTGCTCTTCATGGCTGCGGTAACCGTCCGTTATGATGATCATGATTCCTTTTTTCTTGGTGAGGCGGACAAGCTCATTCTTTTGCTGTAATACATAGGGGTGGAGCTGGGTGACTTCAGGTGTTTCTTTACTGTTAAAATCAAAATCGAGATCGTTGATGAATCCCGGTATGGAGGTTTGCAGCTGCATATAAAATATGGCGAGTAATAAGGCAGCAATCAGGAACAGTGTCGTTTTTTTGCGTTTGATCATGAGGACTCTATAATCTACCTACTTTCATATGATGGCTTACTCTATTATATCGGCATCCCGTCCCGTATTCCAACAGACGGGACCCCTGACCAGATATCGACATGAATAGCAATCCATGGTTTATCGCATCCTATTCATAAACATGTACGCTATCCGGAAAAGGGGGAATTGCAATGAGCAACATACAAAATATGTCGATGAGACTCAACCAGCTATCGGGCCAATTGACCGCTGCAGCGCAAAACGGGGGAATGAGCGAAGTCGGGATGATCGTAAGTGAGCTAAGCCATATCCAAGCCGAGCTTCAAAGCGCCCAGGCAGGGGTTACGCCTGAAACTTCTTCTGCCGTCCGGCAGGAGCTGGTGAATTGCCGAATGGTCTTGCATGGGATGATGAACGCAGTGCAGGATATCCGAACATCTATAGCGGAGCAGTACCGTCAGGTGCTGGGCGAGAACAAAACGGCATTCGAGCAAATGGACGAGACTGCGCAGCAGAGCGGGTACGCCGAAGCTTATCGACATCGTCAGCTGTTCCAGCAGATGGACCAAGTCAGCCAGCAGCTTCATCAGCTGGACGGCTCGATGCTGGACGCAGGTTATCAGATGGAGCGGGGACAGGTGGCCGGCGACAGTCTGAATGGAGCCGTAACGATTGAGGGGCTGACTTCCGGTACCGACGACAACGGAAGTTTGATGTGAGACTGCTCGATCGGAGGGACGGAACAGGATGTATCGCCGGATGGACGTGACTTTAGAGGCGGCCCGCGGTGAACGACTGGAAGTGGTATCCCGATAAGACATTTGATGCGGATGGCAAAATATATCAGCCGAGTAGTTTGCAAGCAATAAAAAGGAGCTGCGCGTATAGCGCGGCTCCTTTTGTGATTGAGTTTATGTCCTTAGGCTTTCCGCCATTCCTCGACAGCTTTATGCAGACGAGACAACGCCTCATGGACGGTGGCGCGCGTGCAAGCCAGGTTCATGCGCATGAAACCTTCGCCTTCCTTCCCGAAGGCCGCCCCGCTGTTTAATCCAAGCTTCGCCTCTTGAACCAGGAAGCGATTTAAGTCCTCGTGGGACATGCCCATTCCACGGAAATCAATCCACAGCAGGTAAGTAGCCTCCGGTATAACCACCTTCAGCTCGGGCAGATGCTCCTGTGCGTAATTCGCAACCAGCTCCATGTTCCCGCGGATATAAACCAGGAGTTCATCCAGCCATGGTTCGCCCTCACGGTAAGCGGCCTCGGTGGCGGCGGCGCCCATCGGTGTAATGGAGCCAATGGCGTAACGGTTCAGTATTTTGCGGAATTTGCTGCGCAGCTGCGCATTCGAAATGATAATGTTTGCCGTGTTCAGACCGGCGATATTAAATGTCTTGCTTGGCGCGGTGCAGATGATGGAACGTTCGGCGGCATCCTCGGACAGAGCAGCGAATGGCGTATGCGCCCCGGATTCAAACACCAGATCCGCATGGATTTCATCGGATACGACAAGCACATCGTATTGCTGGCAGAGAGAAGCCAGTCGCTCTAATTCTGTTCTGCTCCACACCCGGCCCACCGGGTTGTGCGGACTGCACAGAATGAGCATTTTGATTTTGCCTGTAGAAAAGCTCTTCTCCAAGTCTTCGAAATCCATCGAGTAATCGCCGTCCTCACTTCGAAGCAGCGGATTATGCACCAGCTCACGGCCATGGTCTTGAACGACGCTATAGAACGGCGGATAGACCGGCGTCTGGATGACGACTTGATCGCCCGGCTCGGTGAACGCATCCACGATCAGGCTGAGTGCCGGAACGACACCCGGACAGAATTGAATCCACTCCTGCTGAATACTCCAGCTGTGGCGTTTCTCCATCCAGTCGCATATCGCTTCACGGTAAGAGTCGGAAGGGAACGTATATCCAAATACACCATGCTCCACCCGTTGATGGAGCGCCTTTACAACGGCGGGAGGAGCGGCAAAGTCCATGTCAGCCACCCACATCGGAAGCGCATCCGGCACGCCGAAGATGGTGGGAACATTGTCCCACTTCTGACAGTCGGTACAGGTTCGGTCTATTGCAAGATCAAAATTCATATGTAAATTCCTCCTAGCAGAGATGAGTTAGCGTTAAGCTACAAATTTGGCTAATGTAATTAAGCCGGTAATTGTAATTACGTTTAGTATGGTCGATATAAGGACAGTTTGTGCAGCAAAATCAGGCTCATTCTGATATTCTTCCGCCAAAATGGATGAATTTACGCCAACCGGCATGCCTGAAGCAATGATCAGCGCTTGAGCCGGAACGCCTTTTAGCCCGAGCAGCAGCACGATCAGAATGCCGATGGCTGGCGCGACCAGCAGACGCAGCAGAACGCTGAGGTAAACATCGAGCCGGCGCAGGCGGAGCGGATATTTAATGATCTGTGCGCCAAGCGTCAGCAGGGCGATCGCGACCATGGATTGGTCCGCATACATCAGCGGCTGTGAGATAAAGACCGGGAGCGGCAACGCCAGGGCATGCAGCACAATGCCGATGACGAGGGCATAAGGAACGGGCATTTTTAGAAATCCGATGATGGCCTGTTTGTATAATCCTTCCGTCTTGGCTCCCTGAATGGAAATAACTCCGTACGTGAACGTAAGGAGGCTCTGAAAAGACATGATGAGCGCTTGTACCGAGCCGGCCATCGGGTCTCCCTTGAAGGCCAGATCATTGATCGGAAGGCCGTAGTTTCCCGAATTATCGAGCAGAAGGCTGTTGGTAAAAGCAGCTCTCATCCCCCGATTGAATTTGCGCTGCTTGGCAACCAGCATGCTGATCACGTAGAGCACGCCGATATAGAGCGCATAGAATAAGGCCACCATGCCCAGGAGCTGCGGTGACATTTTGGATTCGTACATACTCATAAATACCGCTGCAGGCGTAATGTAGTAAAAGTTGATTTTGGCGAGTGTGTACAAATCGAGTTTGAAGGCATATTGCATAATGATGCCAAAACCTATCAGGACAAAGATGGGAAGTACCACTTCTAGTAAAATGTCAGCGATCATGCTGTTGTCATCTTCTTTCCATGAGTGTAGCTTAAGGTAACTATCTGGCTGTCGTATGACGCCATGTCATTATATCATGACAACGGATTGTTGACACTTGATTCCGTATGGAAAAAAGAACAATTGTTGCTGTCCGCGTTACGGTCGCTTTATATCCAGGCTGTACGCAAAAAGGGTGCTCCCTTGGCCGATGACCAGGGAACACCCTTGAATGGCTGTAGCAATAGGTGCGTCTGTCGACGCGCCATTATTGCGGGTTGGTTGTCCAAATCCCGGCGGATTTGACAAATACCCGCTGCGGCAGCTTCAGTGCAGCGAGCACAAGCTCAGCTACGTCTTCCGGCTGCATCATCCGGTCCTCGTCCCCGATCTTCAGGCCGGCATTGACGGCAAGATCCGTGTTCACGGTGCTTGGGGTCAGTGCGGTCACCCGAATGTTGTGTTTGCGGACCTCCTGGAGCACGGCTTCGGTCAGTCCCATAACGGCAAATTTAGAAGCGTTATAGGCAGAGCCTGTGGCGAATCCGCGCTCTCCGGCCGTAGAAGAGATGTTGATGATATCGCCCATGTTATGCTCAATCATGCCGGGCAGCGCTGCGCGCGTCATGTAGTAAGTCCCCATCAGATTTACGTCAACGATACGTTTCCAGGCTTCAGGTTCCATTTCCAGCAGATTGCCGAACTGGGCAATGCCCGCATTGTTAATCAGAATGTCTACCGATCCGAGCTCCATGTTTACCGCTGCAAACGCAGCCTCTGCCTCGCTCTGCACGGAAACGTCGGCAACTGCAGCCACGGCTCTGACACCATATTGTTCAGCAACCAGGGCGCTCAGCGGCTCCAGATCAGCTGCCGTACGGGCGACAAGCCCAACGTGCACGCCTTCCTTGGCAAGAGCAATCGCCAGAGCGCGTCCAATCCCTTTACCTGCACCCGTGATGAGGGCTGTTTTATTTTTCAGGCTCATGTACACTCACTCCTTCACATCAATAAAAAATATGGTTTCGTTGACCAGTATACCCTGTAGCATCGGCTACTACCAAATGCCATCGACAGGAATTTGTTATAATCGTAGCAGCGAAAAAACGTAACGTGTTCATTATTATTTCAGGAAGTGGAGGAACAATCTATGCTGCACGCGCTGGATATCATAACCGCTTTTCGGCAGGGGGATGAAGCGGCTGCCAAGAGGTATCCATGGTTAATGAAACTGGTATCAGCCGAAGAACGAATCGTGAATCTGGAACGGATTACGTCCATTGGCCAATTGGCACATGCCAACCCCGTGCTCGATTATGTAGAACGTACATTGAAGATACTGGATTCGCTGCCTGTTTCCTATTGGATCAAAGAACTGCTGGAAGAAGTACTGGTGTGGGCGGAAACGGCCAAGGGCGGAACGATGCGGGATCGCCTTCGCTGGCAGCAGTCGGGTATGAACTTGTTCCTTCATAATATCGGGTCTGCCCAGTTATATGAGAGACATATCCGGGATTGCAACGGAACCATGTCTCCGCATGAGGAGATGGTCCATACACTCATACTTACCCATGGACTGCTCGGTCAACACATTCGCGGGGAAGTCGCTTTTGAGGAGAATCTGCCGCTGCATAAGCTTACGGAGGAAGGACGGCTGACCGCGGAGGAGTTGATCCGGCTGCTAATCCCCTTGAATCACTGCATCATCGGCGGCGTATCGGAGGAGCTCTGGCATTCCGTTCAGGAAGAAATAACTCAGCTTATTCGGAATCTTGCCGAAGGGGACGTACCGGATCGGTGGACTTACGAGGAACGGCTGCGCCGTCTTCGATCCGTTTCGATTGCCCGCGGAGAAGACTTCGATAAGCAGCTTCATGGGATTCGTGAGCAGTGTGATCTGCCAGCAGTTCTGCATGGATTTCAGGATATGACGCTCTGGTACGTGGAAGCCGCCTTGCAGGATTTCTCGTTGGAAGAATTCGTGAAGGTTCTCCTGCTTGCTCTCCATTCGGAGAAGCGAAACATGGATCAGCCGCTTGCGGAGGGGCAGGGGGATCGGCTGCTACCGGATTCGGCGAACCACTTAAGCTTTGAGCCGCTGATGAACGATATGTATTACGATTACAAAGGCGTCAAGAAGCTGAACGTATATAAGAAGAGAATGATTGAGCAATATTTGCGCCAAACGGATTGGACGTCTTGCCTTCATGGGTCGGTGATGGCCAACCCGCATCTGAGCCACCGGATTGAACGGAAGCCGGAGCTGCCGGATACGATATTTTTTACCTTCGAATTCTCGCAAGCAGCGGAGAAACTAATTGAATTTTGCATCGAAGCGGAGAAATCGCCGCTCTATGAGAAAGCGGTCCTGCTCCTGTTCGACCTATTCGGCCTGCGCCGCGACGCCTACGACAGATTTCATAACGAAGAGAGTTATTTGAGCGATATGAACAGCACGGGAGATTATAAAAAAGTGATTCTGGATTATATAACGGGAACGGCGGTGCTGGATATCGGGCCCGGAGGCGGCGTGCTGCTTGATCTGATCGAGGAACGGCTGCCGCAAGCGCGCCCAGTCGGGATCGACATCTCCTCGAACGTGATTGAAGCGCTGGAGAAACGTAAACGCTTGGAGCACAAAGCATGGGAAGTGATGAAGGGGGACGCGCTGAACCTCAGGGATTACGTGGAGCCGGGGAGTGTGGATACGGTTATCTTCTCCTCGATTTTGCATGAGTTGTATTCGTACATTGAGACGGACGGTTCACGCTTCAATACGGCGACCGTGGAGGCAGCCTTGCTCAGTGCCTATGATGTGCTTGCTCCAGGGGGGCGCATCATCATCCGTGACGGGATTATGACCGAGCCCGAGGATGCCTGGAGAAGGATCCGCTTTCTTGAGGCCGACGGTATGGAATGGCTGATCCGATATGCCTCGGATTTCAAAGGGCGGGTCATATCATACGAGCAGCTGGCCGAGGCGGAAGTGCGCATGCCCGTGAACGATGCAATGGAGTTCCTGTACACCTATACTTGGGGCGCTGAAGCTTACGTTCATGAAGTGCAAGAGCAGTTTGGCTACTTTACGCCTACGCAGTATGCGGAGTGTATACGCAGGACGCTAGGTCCTGAGGCGATCATCCGCGTGCAGCAGCATTATCTGCAGGAAGGATATGCCGAGGCATTGGCTGATCGAATCGAATTCATGGATGAAGATGGAAAGCCGGTGAAGCTGCCTGACAGCACTTGCTTGTACGTCATCGAGAAGCCGGCCCATTCCTAGAAACAGGCTGTAACTTAGAAAAAGACCCGCACGCTCAATTCAGCGTACGGGTCTTATTTTGATTGTATCGTTAAACCTGCCGGTATGCCTGTATTCACAAGTGATCCGGGATGTGTGCCAATGCCATGAACTTGCGAGGTAATGCTAGTCCGAAAAGATGCTATTCCTGCTTCTTGGGATCCGGGTAATCCTTGCCGAGCGTATCAACCGTCACTTTCTTCATGACGGGAACCTCAAGCGGTTTGTCCATCTGATCCCGCTCCAAGCCCACGATCTCCTCTGCGGTTTCCATTCCTTCGATCACCTTTCCGAAGGATGCGTACTGAGCATCCAGCGAAGGTGCATCCGCAACCATAATGAAGAATTGCGATCCGGCGGAGTTTGGATCCTGCGCCCGGGCCATCGATAATACGCCTGTCGTATGCTTCAGGTCATTCTGAAAGCCGTTGGACGTAAATTCGCCGGGAATAGCGTAGCCGGGTCCCCCCGTTCCGTTACCGTCAGGGTCGCCTCCCTGAATCATGAAGCCGGGGATGACGCGGTGAAAGCCTGTCCCATCGTAGAATCCTTGCTCCACCAGGGAGATGAAATTGTTCACCGTGTTCGGCGCCACCTCCGGATAAAGCTCAAGCTTTATCGTTTTGCCGTTCTCCATCTCAATGGTAACGATAGGGTGGCTGGCGTTCGGGTCCGGCACGTTCTGCTTAACCTCGGTTTCCTTCGGCGGTTCCGCTTCGGGTGCTGTTGCCCCGGTCGTCGAGCCCTTTCCGCCGCCTGCGCCGCTTTCGGCTCCCTTGTCATTCTGACCGCATGCCGTCATCACGAGCAGCAGCGCCAGGATGACGAATAGGGCGGGCATCCAGCGTGTTCTGCGTTTCAACATCATTGATTCCTCCTGTATTCCTTATCAAGCCTTAAGTATTTAATCTGTATCATATTTTAGCACAGGTTGGACAAGTACTGAAAATCGAAAAAGGTGAGTATACATAATCTATAGGAAAACGTTATCGACGTAATGTCACAGAAGCCAGTCGGTCCTGCCTGAGTATCCATAATCAAAAAATAAGCCTCCGGACTTGTCGCAAGTCTGGAAGCTTGAGGAAAAGGAAAACGTTTAACTGTCTCTACTTCACCGGGAATATGCCCTCCACTTTGTTTAATGGGAGCAGAATCCGGGAACGGTTCTTATCCTTGGCGAGCAATTCAATAAAATCGGCTCCGATTCTGACCAGACGGATCCGGTTAAAGGCACCACGGGTAGAGAAGGTGGTCCGCACGCCTACCAGCACCGTTTTGCCCGGCGGCTTGACATCAAATACCCGAACCGAGTTGAGACTGGACGGCACAAAGAGCTCGCCCTGTACCTTGATGAAATTTTTCGGGAATACCCGCTGCAAACGTCCGGGTTCTAAACCGGTGTTCGGTGCGTTGACTTCTACCAGATGACCGGTTAAAGAGGCCAGCCGCTGCTGCAGCGTGATTTTATGTCCGCAGGGATGGATCGGCAATCCTTTCATATCAGCATCATCCTTCCAGGGTCGTATGGTGTAGTGTATGTTGGAAGGTATGACTTGGGTGAACGTAGAGGTTACATTTCCGGTGTGAAGGATCAGGAAGATGAAGAGTTTCCGCGGTTGCTCGTTTCACTGCCATCTGGCTTCTCGTGTTTGATGCTGTCTGGTATCGGGATACTGTCCGGATATGAATCCTCGACAAACAGGCCAAAATCCTCATCAATGTCGCGTTCGGTCACTAAACGTGGGTTCTCGTCAGGATGCTTCTTCATCGGCGGTTCCTCCTATTAAATCTAGTCTTTGAAATGGTTGGCTAGTATAAGAACTGATAGCTCGACCCATACTGTTTTACTATAAAAGATGTTGTATGGGAGGCATAGGCATGGAAAGAAAGGGAAACATATTAACAGCACTCATATGGGGTACCTTGATCGGCATCCTGCTGTGGATGTCATTTCTCGGCTGGCTGGATATCATATTCGGAAAATAGAGGATCGAACCCATACAAGTATAAAACCCGCCTTCCTATTAGGAGAGGCGGGTTTTGCAGGTTTAGTCGTCCTCACCATGGCTGCCGTTTAGTAGATCGGTACCGTGCATCTGTTCCGTTGGCGGGGCGGCTGGGTCCACCGGGCTGTTAGCCGCTATGGCGTCCGCATCCGGTACATCCTCCAGCGGCTGGTATTCATCTTCTTCGGTCGGGTAATTCGTAAAAATGTCCTGATTTAAAAACGCAGTTCCGCTGCCGGTTAATGAAGCGTCAGCTGCAAGCCGCCGTTCTGTATCGCCGGAATATTGGCCGATAATTTCGTCTCCGGGGCGAGAAGGGGGCTCACCTTCGACAGCTCGCCATTCCCGATCCGTTACATCATCTGCGACATCGCGAATGTAAGTTTCATCGACTGGTCGATCCCGTTCGATTCGGTCTGCTTCGGCCAGCCCGGAGGAAAAGTTTCTCTCGTCGGCAATGGTCCGCTGATCGGGATCGGCACCGGTCGCTTCCCATGCATCGATGGCGCTGTGATCCGGGTTCAGACGTTCGTCAGGTTTCGCATCCGCAGGCGCAGCTTCATTCTGATCGTAGGCGATGTGGTCCGCGTCTTCGCTGCTTAGGCTTTGCTCCGTGTAGGTGTTGACGTCTCTCAGATCATCTTGTGGAATCATGTCCGTATCCTCGACTCTCCGTTTGGCCTCGAATTCCAAATATGTCAAATCTGCCAGCGTATTGCGGTTATTTTCGTCTCGCATAGGGTCCATCTCCTTCCAAGAGTTCAAATACAATAGGTTTCTATACTTCGACTTTACCCGCTGAATCAAGAATGAATCTTGGATCTTTTCAGGTTATGATAAACCAAACAAGTTTTATCTTTCCCTGTCATTTGCCGTATTATGAATATTTTTTAAATTGGAAAAATGGACGTAATTCAAGACAAACGGGAGAAAATGAATGATATCGTGGGATAGGTTCCTTAAATTGAATAATGAAATTTTGAAATGATCCCGTTATAATCGAAAAAGTGATTATCGGACCAGGACAATCCTGAGAGTGGATTGTCAAACCACTATAATAGAACAGGAAGTGATCAGGACTTTGTTTCAATGGATTAAACAAGGCTTCTTTGGCAACTCGCGCAGGGATATTTTGTCAGGATTGACGGTAGCGTTCGCTCTCATACCGGAAGCGATCGCATTCTCCATCATGGCTGGCGTCGATCCCATGGTTGGACTCTATGCCTCTTTTGTGATAGCAGTCAGTATTTCATTCTTTGGCGGCCGTCCCGGCATGATCTCCGCAGCAACAGGGGCCATGGCGTCATTAATGGGGCCGCTCGTGGCGATGCACGGGATCGAGTATTTGTATGCGGCAACCATTCTTACAGGTATTTTGCAATTGTTGATGGGGGCGCTCAAATTCGGGCGGTTTATTACATTTGTTCCCCAGCCGGTCATCACCGGATTCGTGAACTCGCTGGCCATCATCATATTTCTGGCCCAGCTTCCGAATTTCAAGGGCGAGTCGTGGCCCATGTACTTGATGGTCATCGGAACGCTGCTTATCATCTACTTGCTGCCGCTGATTACCAAAGCAGTTCCTTCGGCGCTAGTTGCCATCATTGTGATGACCATCATCGCGGTGTGGTTCAAAGCTCCTGTGCAAACGGTGGGCGACATGGGCAACATTACGCAGGCTCTTCCGTTCTTCCACATTCCGAATGTAACCATCAGTTTGGATATGATCATGACGATATTGCCTATATCTCTGGCTCTTGCTGTCGTCGGGATGACGGAATCGCTGCTGACGGCGTCACTCGTGGATGAGATGACGGAGACCGGCAGCGACAAGAACCGCGAAATCCGCGGGCAGGGTGTTTCCAACGTGATCACTGGTTTCTTCGGCGGCATGGCCGGTTGCGCCATGATCGGACAGACAGTGATTAATGTCAAATCAGGCGGTCGCACCCGGTTATCAACGCTGGT
Organism: Paenibacillus sp. FSL W7-1332; assembly: GCF_037969785.1. Lineage (NCBI taxonomy): Bacteria > Bacillati > Bacillota > Bacilli > Caryophanales > Paenibacillaceae > Paenibacillus > Paenibacillus sp. FSL W7-1332. The sequence goes on from NZ_CP150209.1 coordinate 1,788,714, forward strand.
ATCCGGTGTGTTCCTGCTGTTTCTGATCATTGTGCTCGGTGATGTCGTGAAACAAATTCCGATGGCAGCGCTTGTCGGGGTCATGTTTATGGTTTCCATCGGTACATTTGAATGGGGATCGCTTCGCACACTTCATCGTGTACCACTAGGTGATGCCATAGTCATGCTGGCAACGGTAATCATCGTGGTGGCCACGCATAATCTGGCCATCGGGGTCATGATCGGAATTATATTAAGCGCGCTGAATTTCGGCTGGAAAATGGCAAAAATCCATGCCGTACCGCATGTGCAGCCAAACGGTACGAAGGTATACGAAATCCGGGGACAGTTATTTTTCGGAACGATGATGTATTTTGTAAACCTGTTTGACGTAAATGAGGACCCTGAGCAGGTCGTGATTGATTTTTCCAAATCCCATGTATGGGATCAGTCAGCCACCAATGCTATTTCCAAGGTATTGAATAAGTACAAGGAAGCGGGTAAAGACATCAGGCTCGTGGGGTTGAACGACGAAAGTCAGCGGATGGTTGATAAAGTCGGCCTTGCTTCAAGCTCCACACACTAGAGGTGTAAGGGATTGCTTTTAACCTTAGGGTTAAGGGCGATCCCTTTTCATTTGCCTGTATGTAATAAAAAATTTACAAACGGAACAGACGTTTCATGTTATATTGATTGTAAATGAACACGAAGTTTGTCGAATCGGCAAGACGGAGAAGATGCGGACTTTTATTGACTATAGACGGTTAGAGGTGCTGACTAGATGAAGGATATGCCCAAATCCATATTCCTGCTTCTGCTGGTGGTGCCGCTGCTGCTGATTATATCGACCATATCACCGGGAAAATCGGACGCAAAGAGTTCTCAAATCGTGATATCCGATTGGCAGTTTATGTGGGATAACGAACAACAGGAGGTTGTTTCGCCGGTCAACCTGCAGGGAAGAAGCTGGTTGGCGGGAATACCAGACAAGAAGGGCCCCCCCGAGTCAGATGGGGTGTATTCAGCATGGAATCGTTTTACTTTACCTGCTCTCCCTTGGAAACATTCGGCCATCATGATTGACCGCATCAAGGGACAGGATGTTGTGGCTTTCTTGGAGAATGAACAGATGTATGAAGCCAAGCGAGACTATATGTACACGAATCATTCTCTTCTGCTTCCGGTCCATCCGGATGATGCCGGCAAGACCGTTTATATATGGACGAACGGCGTAAAGGATATGACGTTAGGCATCGAAGGCGATATTATACTTGGCGAATATGAGCATTTGCGTGGAAACTTTATCAAGAAGGACCTGGAAGATTTCATATTGGGCAGCTCGTTTCTGTTTATTGCGGTGGTCATGTTCTTTTGCTGCTTGTTCCTCCCGAAGCATACGGTATCCAGCTGGCTGTCGCTTAGCGTGGTTATTCTGGCAAGCGGGGCTATGCTTATTACGTATTCACCGTTCCTATACACTTTCTATGGAGAGCAAGGCAGCGTGTGGGTCTCGGTGTTTGATATTTCACTCTTCGCCGTGCTGCCGGCGCTGTATTACTATTTTGAGAATATGTATGGCCCCGGGCCCTATCGAGTCATTCGCTACTGCCGAAGATTTCAAATAGCCTATTCCGTCATATGCCTGATATTTCTAGTTGCCCATGTGGTCAGCCATCATTCATTTTACGAGATCTACTATTTGGTTTCGGTGAAGATCCTGGGTATTCTGATTATCCTGCAGATGCTGCTGCTGGTCGGTACTACGATTCTGTATGCATCCAAGCGGAACAAGGACGCTTATATCTTTTCTGTAGGCTTTGGGATAATGGCGTTAGCGACGCTCGGAGATCTGCTGGCTTTTTATTACCATGACGGGGAATATCATTTCTTTTTATGGAAGTGGGGCATTATCGGACTGATTGTCTCCTTGATCGTCATGCTGGGCCGTAAATTCGTCCGCAGCCATGAGCAAGTGCTGCAGTATTCCAGGAAACTGGAGATGTTTAATAATGAGCTTCAGCGATCGGAGAAGATGGAGATCATCAGCGAGCTGGCCGCCTCAGTAGCACACGAGGTTCGTAATCCACTGCAAGTGACACGCGGCTTCATGCAGCTGCTGGCACAGAACACCAAACAGGCGGAGAAGGAGTATTTTGGCCTGGCGCTGAAGGAGCTGGATCGGGCTTCGGGAATCATCACGGATTTCCTCACATTTGCTAAGCCTCAATTAGAGAACGAGACCAAGCTGAATGTGTATGAAGAGTTGAAGCACGTAAAAGGCATCCTGCTGCCGCTTGCCAATCTTAGCGGAGGCTCGATCGAACTGGATAACGCAAAGGAATTATTCATGAAGGGTAATTCTTCCAAACTTAAACAAGCGATGATTAATATCGTCAAGAATAGTATCGAAGCACTGGATGGAGAAGGGGTTATTCGCATATGGGCCTATGCCAAGGGAGAAGAAGTGGTCATTCATATCAAAGATGACGGCATCGGAATGGATGCTGCCGATCTTGAGAGACTTGGCGAGGCTTACTTCTCCAATAAATCCAAAGGGACGGGGCTTGGCTTGATGGTTACCATTCGAATCATCGAAGCGATGCATGGCACCATTCATTTTGTTAGTGAGAAGGGCAGCGGGACCGAGGCCATTATACGCTTTCCGGCCGTACCTGCTACGCAGGAATCGGAAGTATAAATGGAAGAGAGATGCCATAACGGTGTCTCTCTTTGTTACATCTATAATAGAAAATTTTATCATTTTTCCGAATTTTAGAAGGTGGAAGGTTTTGTTGCATCGAATAACACAGTAAGAGTTTCACTCATTATAATGTTTGAGGTGCGTCAATGAAGTCTGGATGGAGAATCGCTGTGTTCCTGATCATCGTATTTACTTTAAGCCAGGGGCTCCCCAGGCTTGTCTTTGCCACCGAAGAAACGGCAGTTCGTGCAGCGATTAAGGAGTGGAGAATCCTCTGGTCGGAGTCCCGGGGGATACCAGAGAGCGTCCCCGTCCATATCAATGACTGGATGGAAACTTCGGCCGGTGATTCGAAGCCTTTTAAGCCGCATACCAAGGCATCCGCGTGGATTCATATGAAGATTCCCGAGATCGCATCCACATCCCCTGGCATTTTGATTGATAAGCTCCACGGACAGCAGGTTGCGGTTTATGCGAACCATGAGAAGATTTACGAATCTACCCGAACGTACAATTATGAGCTTAATTACATCTTGCTTCCTCTGCATCAGAACATGCTCGGCAAGGACCTTCACATCTGGCTGGAGACCGCTAGAGATCATGTGACGATTGAAGGGAAAATCCTTGTCGGCGATTATCAGGACATGTTTAATCGGTTTATCAAGTCGAATTTAATGGACATCATTCTTGGGAGCGCCTTTATATTTATCGCATTGGTGATGTTGATCTGCGCTATTTTTTTGAATAGAAAATATTTGGTCGCTGTATTATCCCTTTCTTGCATTATTTTATCTGTAGGCATACTGGTGTTTACATACTCCCCGTTTCTTTATACGATTTTTAATCAATATGGAAATATTTACACTCACTTATATGACATCTCATTATTTATCTTACTTCCTTCGTTCAGTCTCTTTTTTGAAACCATCTTTGGACCCGGCTGGAAGGGCTTGCTGCGCAAACTCCGCAAGTTCCAGATATTTTACTCGCTGTTTTGCGGGCTGTTTCTGATTGTTAATCAATGGGGTTCGAATCAATGGTTCGATCTGTATTATTTCTTCTCCGTTCATGTAATGGGTATTGTGATGATCGTTCAATTTGTTTTGCTGGTCGGAAGCTCCATGTATTATGCCGTGAAGGGTAATAAGGACGCTGTTATTTTTAATGCAGGCTTTGCAATCTTCGCAGTTGTGGGCTTAAGCGAGCTGCTGCAATTTTTCCTCACCCGTGGCAGCTACAATCTCTTCCTCTGGAAATGGGGGATTGTCAGCTTCATTATTGCCTTGATTGTCATTCTGGGACGGCATTTTGCCAAAAACCACGAACGGATTCTTCAATACTCCAAGGAGCTTGAGATGTTCAACAATGAACTGCAGCGATCGGAGAAAATGGAGATCATCAGTGAGCTTGCAGCATCGGTTGCGCATGAGGTTCGTAACCCGCTGCAAGTTACGCGGGGATTCCTGCAGCTTCTAACTGGAAAAGCCCAAGCCACGGAACGCGAATATTTGGATTTGGCTCTGGTGGAATTAGACCGTGCATCCGGCATTATTACGGATTTCTTGACCTTTGCCAAACCGGAATTCGGCAAAGACACCGTGCTACGGGTTGCGGAGGAGTTTAAACATATCGAAGGCATACTTGGTCCGCTTGCCCACCTCCAAGGAGGCAGGATTACCGTTGATATTCCGGAGGATATTACGATTCGGGGGAATTCCTCGAAATTTAAGCAGGCTTTTATCAACATTGTTAAGAATAGCATCGAGGCGCTGGGCGAAGAGGGATTGGTTCATATAAGGTGCTATCGTCAGCAGGACCAGGTATTTATTCATGTTATAGATAATGGCGAAGGGATGGAGCCGGATGTGTTGGCACGGCTGGGAGAGCCTTATTTCTCCAACAAAACCAAGGGCACGGGGCTTGGTCTGATGGTGACCTTCCGAATTATCGAGGCCATGAATGGAGACATTTATTTTACGAGTAAAAAAGGAGTGGGGACGGATGCTGTCATTACGCTTCCCGCAGCTGGCGAATAATTCGCTAAGCTGCGGCAGCGCTTTGACGGCGATCGTCCCCACTCTTTGTGCCGATAACATCTATTTATGAAATGTCCAAGCTGTTATGTAGTCTTTACCAGATGGCTTTTGCTGTGGCTTCTGACTTGATCACGCCTGATGGATTCGGAGGAATGACCAGATACAGCTCGTTAGGGTTCTCTTCAAGCGTTCGAATCTCGATGTGGTCGGGAATCCGCACCCCAAGAACTTCCTTGATGGCGGATTTCGGATCGCTAAGCAATTTTGCCTTAAAGCTAGGATCCTCCCAAGCTTTTTGAATCAATTGTGTTTGAAAGATGGCTTCTGTCGTCATAAGAATCACCCTTTCAAATAAATTGGTTATTTTTTACTCTTAAAGAATACCATGGAACAAATATAAAATCTATTATTTTTTGCTTAGAATAGACAAGTAATAGTTTAATCCGCCAAAAGAAAGGGTTTCTTTACTGTTTTCGATATGATTTGCTTCGGCTTGAAGCTCGTCCACCATCGTTTGATGAAAGGAGATGAGATGGGGGGCGTCTATATCTACCGATAAGAGAAAGGCATGGGTCGCTGCCGCAATGTCTGCATAGGGCTTCAACGCGTTGTTGATATAGATGGCTTCTTGAACTTCGGCCATCGTCAGATTCGTGTCGCGTGGTCGTCCCAATTCCGATTTAATGAGAGACAGCAGACAATTGTAGCTGCCATCCGCAAGATCCTGTTTCCAATCGGTCCAATCGTCCATCATCTGCAAGGTAAGCAAAACATGGTTCATTACATCATTCGTTCGTGGAATGAGGCCTGCTTGATCAGATAAAAGCAATGCTGCCGTGCTTCCCAGCTTTACGGGAGCTGCCTTTTTTGCAACCATGATAGGGTTGTGCTTGAAGTAATCATCCTGGGTTTCATGGATAACGCCTTCCGACCATTCAAACGTGTAGTTTTTGAAATAAGACCAGAAGTCGGAGTTTGCTGGAAAATAGGGTTGATAGGATGTGAGAAATTCGTAATACAGCAGGTTAGCAAGTGCGAGATGATGTTTCGAATCTGTGGAAGACTGACTGTCATGGGGCGAGTCCATTATGTCGTCTTGAATGAAGTAGTATAACATGCCGATAATGTTGGCCGCTGAGAGGTGTCGGTATACATCGGCGGGGAGTTCGGTCAGTTCTTTCATCCAGAATGGAAGCAGATAACAAATGTAATTTTTGGAACTGTCCTGCTCGAACACGTCAAACTTTCTCAAGTAGGAAAGACCGATTTCATTCAAGGGAGCAGGGAGCTCGGATAACCTTGCTTCGCAGACAGAGAATGCGGCAGCAAGATCGTCCTCGAACGGCTTGAACCAGTTCATGCAATCACCAACCCTATTCTATTTTTAAGGTACAAGTGCTTACTTGCTATATTAACATGAATATTTATAAAGTTAAATATTACCAGTCTTTAAAACTGGATAATTATGGGGTTATTGGTGCTGCGGGGAGGCCTATTACAGACACTACATCAGTTTTTTTGTTTGATTATGGCGGCTGGCGTTTAAGTTAGGAATGTACAGCGATAACCGAAAATGACCATTAGGAGGAATTCATATGACTCAGAAAATTGTAGGAGCTTTTCGGACGGAGCAGGAAGCAACCCGGGCCATTGAGGAACTAAAGCAGCAAGGTTTCAGAGCCGATGAAATCTCTGTCATTGCCAAAGATCGCGGAGAATCTTCTCATATTCAGGAGGAGACCGGCACCAAGGCGCCTGAGGGCTTGGCATCCGGTGCGGCTACAGGCGGTGTGTTAGGCGGCGTAACCGGATTGCTGGCCGGCTTAGGTGCATTGGCCATTCCAGGCATTGGTCCGATCGTCGCGGCTGGTCCGATCGCGGCAACCCTTACGGGAGCAGCCGTTGGCGCCGGCGCGGGCGGATTGGTAGGCGGTCTCATTGGACTCGGAATTCCGGAAGAGCAAGCCGAGGAATATGGGGGCTATGTAGATGAAGGCCATATTCTGGTCATGGTGGATGCAGATGAAACGAACGGTGGCCGGGTATATGATATATTCCGCAGCAATAGCGCCCTTAATGAACATCATTACCGTGAGGAAGGCACCTATAGCGGTTCCGGTGCGCCGGTAGATTCACGCTCCGAAGCAGCGGCTGCCACCGAGGATGCGGTTCCGGACCCTAATCTGTATCAAGGTTATGGTGATGGTAATGGCGGTGCCATAAGTCCGGATCGGGATGAGATCTCGAAGAGACGGTAAAGGCCATTTATAGATATGGATTATCAATAACAACCCGCCCGGGATGAACCGGGCGGGTTGTTATGCGCGTTAGCGAGTGTTTACCGCTTACTGCGCAGTCTCTGTGCTCCCCTCGGCCCGTAACCGGGACCGCCGACAGGACCGTGTCCGTGTCTGGGACCACCAGGACCGCCTGGATGCCACGGACCCGGTCCGTGTCCCGGTCCGCCAGGATGCCATGGGCCATGTCCATGCCCGTGTCCAGGAAATCCGTGTCCAGGAAATCCGTGACCGGGATATCCCGGATAAAACGGAGGGAAAGGATAGATCGGATAATAAGGTGGATAGTATGGATAAGGATAGAACGGGTATCCGGGGAAAAGCCCTGGAATACCCAGGCTTGTTTGGGATTGCAGGCCTCTTTTTGGATGATGACTCAAGCCATGCACCTCTTTCTATCAGATAGGTTATTTCATCCTATGTGGAAGCGGAGGTGAAGGGCACATATCCAGTTAAAAATAGGCGAACGACCATCGTTGGTATGAATAGCAGCGCTGTACTGTCGGGTAATAGATTCAGATCCATAACCAATTAAATAAAAAGGGTGCACATGACCTCCCCGCTAGGGGAAGGAATCAAATGCACCTTCAGTATCTGCGTCAAATATATTGAAGACCCGCTGTGTACGGGAGAGGGATAGGTTCAAAGGTTATGCTTCCGTTAGCCCGATAAGAGGATTCCGGATCAAACAGAATCGAGAGCAAACCCTCATCATCCAGTTCCAATACTTCATTGTTCAAGGCAAGACGGTAAGGACCATGCTCGCCATCTGCCTGAATCAACCCCTCTGGCAGCAGGGGAGCCAGCTGACGGAGCAGTTCCGGGCCGCTAACCAAATACACGGTCCCCTCATTCTGAATATATTCAGGCTTGATGCCGGCGGATTGGATTAACGCTGCCAGCTCTTTATCCTGCCATGGCAGCGGAACGGTTAGCTCTGACAGATTGAAGGAAGAGATCGCCTCGGCTATGACCAGCGCAGCCGCTTCAGGGCTTCCCCCCCATTCTACAAGGGTAGATTCTCTCGAAGGAGTCATCACAGCTCCGGGTACTGCGATGATAGCAAATGCAGTCAACACGCCGTTTTCTTCGGCGACAAGCACCTGCTGCTCGAGACGGATCACGTTGGAATAGGCGCTTGCACCCAGCAGATTGTTAAGCTCCGAAGCTGTGGTAACATAACCGGCTTCCCGCTGTTCCATGAGCTTTTGAAGGTGGAATAAATCCTGCGGCTGCATTGCCCGGATGCGCACTTGTTTTCCCGTTACCGCCCGTAAGGGCTCCATGACGGCCCGGTCTAGACGAAACCGGAGTGCACGGCCGAACAAACGGCTGCCTGCCCGGGTATACAGGGATCTTCCGCCGGAAATGAGGATTAAGGATGCCCCCGTAGCTTCGCCATGACGGATACACTGTTCCAGGAGACTGCCTGCGAGTCGCTGACCCCGGTATTCCGGATCTGTGCAGACGGAGCCGATGGAGTAGACATTTAAACGAGCACCGCGAGTTTGAATGGTAAATGGTACGAATCCCATGAATGAAACGAGTTTGTCTTGATCCCATGCACCGTAGGAATGGCTGATTCCCGGCGAGAATATCGGAGGAAAGGATACCCCCATAGAAGGCTGTTCCGGCTGCTTCAGAAATATACGGTCGGACAGCTCAACAGCTTGATGTAGTTGATCGCTTTTCATAATAGATATGTTCACTCGATTGACGCCTCCCCTATGTATGTCGCTTGTTACCAGTATAAAGTCATTGGGCGTGGAATTTCCAGTAAACGTTTGCAAATTTCTTGTCTGCCAGCTCCGCCGTTAATCTTTGACCGATGGAGTAGTTATTGTGTGCGAGGAAGCGATGATTTTCGGGTAATATAATGTACGAATTTGACGCACCGGAGGGATGAGCTTGCCAAGTTTTGTTGATTCCATGATTTTATTATGCGGCGCCTTGCTAGTGACAGGTGTATTGACCACCAAATTTTCTTCTCGCTTCGGCATGCCCGCCCTGGTGCTGTTTATTGCCATCGGGATGATTCTCAGCCGCTTCATTTATTACGATAATGCGGAGCTCACACAGCTGGTCGGCATATTTGCGTTGATTGTCATATTGTTTCAGGGCGGGATGCAGACCGATTTCAAAGAAATCAAGCCGGTTATGGGGACGGCCATTTCACTTGCAACGATAGGTGTGTTGCTGACAACGGTTGTCGTCGGAATATGCGCTGCATTCATTCTGGATATTTCGTTACAAGAGGGGTTGTTAATTGGTGCGATTGTTGGTTCGACGGACGCGGCGGCCGTCTTCTCGGTACTCGGCGGAACGAATTTGAAGAAACGGATTCGAATGACGCTGGAGGCTGAATCCGGAAGCAATGACCCGATGGCGGTATTTCTAACCGTATCCCTTATCGAATGGATCGAATACCCGGAACTGAATTTGATAGGTCTTATTTTTTCGTTCGTAATGGAGATGGGACTGGGTCTGGTTGTCGGTGTTCTTATCGGCATGCTGGCCGTATATGTGATCAATCGTATCAATTTCGATTCCTCGGGCTTATATCCCGTAACGGCACTGGGATTCGCCGTGATGTCGTATGCCGCCGCCGCTTGGCTTGGAGCCAGCGGTCTGCTCGCCGTATACGTGATGGCTTTGCTGCTCGGCAATACCGAACTGACATACCGGAAGACGATTCAGGCATTTAACCAAGGTTTCGCCTGGATGATGCAGATCGTCATGTTTGTCCTGCTCGGGCTGCTTGTTTTCCCGAATGAGCTGTCGGAGGTTGTATGGCAAGGACTGTTATTGTCCCTGATTCTCATATTTATAGCCAGGCCGATCGGCGTGTTCAGCAGCCTGTTGTTTACCAAATTTGCCATGCGGGAGAAAATATTAATTTCATGGGCGGGCCTTCGCGGGGCCGTACCGATCGTCCTGGCTACATATCCCGTTCTGGCGGGAATCAAGCATGGAGAATTGTTTTTTAATGTCGTGTTCTTTGTTGTGTTGACCTCAGCGGTGATCCAAGGCACCACGATCTCTCCGCTCACGCAGATGCTTTCGCTGGTGGAGAAGGATAAAGCCAAAGCACCGACTTTATTAGAGTTAATGGCTCTTGGAAAAACGGATTCCGAGATCAACCATATTCTGGTGGATGGGGAGATGCCCATTATCGGCAAGGAGATTCAGCAGCTGAATCTGCCGGACGATATCCTCTTTACGGCTATTATTCGGGAGAAGCGGATCATTACGCCTAAGGGGAGTACGGTCATAGAGGCAGGGGATACGTTGTATGTGATGAATCCGAAGCAAAAGCGGAAGGAAATGAAAACGATCCTGGGGTTGTCTTAAGGTTACTTGCAGCCGGAGAAATATGATGCCTATCATAGCAGTTGATCTTAAAAATAAATTAGGATAGGAATAAATAGAAGGTAATTTCTTCATCCTATCTTCATCTTAAGTTTCCGATTCCCTTTGCAAAAGAGACGAGAATCTGTTATGATCAATACAAGGATTTAGAATAAGTCTAAATACAATAACAAAGGAGACGATATAGATGAGTAACTTTACCCAACAAACACAAGGAACGACAACCAATGAACTTCAACAAATTTTGAACACGCAGGTAGCCAATTGGAGTTTGCTTGGCGTGAAGCTTCACCACTATCACTGGTATGTAAAAGGTCCTCAGTTCTACATGCTGCACGAGAAATTCGAGGAACTGTACAACACTGCAGCTGGTTATGTGGATGAGCTGGCAGAGCGGATGCTGGCCATTGGCGGCAAACCGGCAGCCAGTATGGCGCAATATCTGAACCTGGCCACGCTGAAAGAGGTTTCCGATGAAAACACGGCCGAGCAGATGGTCGGACGGCTGGTTGCGGATTTCGAGCAGCTTGCCGGCGAACTGAAGGCGGGAATCGAAGCCGCAGATCAAGAAGGGGACGACGCTACATCCGATCTGTTGACCGGCATGGTCAGCGATGTACAGAAGCATACCTGGATGCTGAATGCCTTCTTGGGTAAATAATTTCACATCTGTCGCCTGACGGATTGCGATAATAAAGAGGGAGATCGACCTGATGGGGTTGGTCTCTTTTTGTTAATCTTGCTTGTGATGTTGTAAGATTAAATTTGAAATTTATTGCGTCTTTCTTCAATTGAACTGCGTATACAGTTTATAGTTACTTTTAATGTTGGATAGGAGTAGTGAGGATGACAGAGATGGAATCACGACAACAGCTGGAGTCGCAGCTTCAAGAGATTTTGAAATGGGAGAAAGAGCAGAAGGATGTCATGTTCTGGGAGAAGCTCGGTAGAATTCCTTTCATGCTGCTGGATCGCCTCACGCCCAAGGCTGTTCAAGAGAAAATCGGAAACGCCTTGAATGAGGTAGGCGGATTTATTCAGAGCGGCGGGAAGCATCTGGTTCGCGAGAAGGCGGTTATGAACGTTCTGGCACAGGCAGCGGGATTGGACGGTCCGAATGCGGTTTCCGGCCCTTCCGTAAAGTCCGCTCAGGAGGAATCCATTGAAGATGAGAACGAAGAGGGGGTGGCGTCGACTTCCGGGCTTACGCTGGCATCTGCCGCGAAGCTGCCGCTCCAAGTCATGGATACTGCAGCGGATACGCTGACGGTAAAACGAGTCAAATTCGCCGCAGCGCAAGGAGCAGCCACGGGAATCGGGGGGATATTTACGATAGCGGCCGATCTGCCGATGGTGCTCGGTCAATCGCTTAAGGTGCTGCAGGAGATGGCGCTTTGTTACGGTTATGATCCGAACGATCCCCGGGAGCGGGTGTTTATCGTGAAGTGCTTGCAGTTTGCATCTGCCGATATCGTGGGAAAAAAAGCGGTGCTCGAGGAACTCGCCACTTTTGATGATGAACAAATGACAGAGCAGGTATTCTCACAGCTGCAGGGCTGGCGTGAAGTCGTTCAGTCTTATACCGATAACTTCGGGATGAAGAAGCTGTTTCAGCTGATTCCGATCGCCGGGATTGTATTCGGTTCGATCAGCAACAAAGGGACGATCAGCGATGTGGCCGAAGCGGGGAAAATGCTGTACAAGAAGCGGCGTCTGAATTACCGGCTTAAGAAAATGGAATATCCCCTGTAATCGTGTAGTCCTCCTGATAAAATGACAAAAAAAGGGGTTGCCCACCTTATGCGGGCAACCCTTTTTATCATCATTATAAATTTATGAAATTAGAACTGACATCATTCAGGAAAAAGGCTACCTATCGGTTGTCCACTTTTTCCGGATAGAGGTCATGATTCATCAGACGGTTTGCAGCGATCTCCTCGTATTTGGTCCCCGGACGACCGTAATTGCAATACGGATCGATGGAAATGCCGCCCCGCGGGGTAAATTTGCCCCATACCTCGATATATCTCGGATCCATCAGTTTGATGAGGTCATTCATGATGATATTGACGCAGTCCTCATGAAAGTCCCCATGATTGCGGAAGCTGAACAGGTACAGCTTCAAGGACTTGCTCTCCACCATCTTGATATCCGGAATGTAGCTGATGTAGATGGTCGCAAAGTCCGGCTGTCCTGTGATCGGGCACAAGCTTGTAAATTCGGGACAGTTGAATTTGACGAAATAGTCGCGGTAAGGATGCTTGTTGTCAAAGCTCTCCAATATGCCGGGATCATATTCAAACGTATATTTCGTGCCTTGGTTGCCGAGCAGGGTAACGTCTTCCATTTCTTCTTTTTGTCTTCCAGCCATATAAGGTAGCTCCTTTATTAAAATGAATAAATGCTCAATCAGGCGCAGCGTATTTTTTATTATAACGTCACACGCCGCGTTTATTGCCCCAAACGAGCGTATGCAATTGCGGCAGGACACGCACATCGTTCAACCGGTCGGATTGCATGACGGCATCGACAAGCAACTCGTACCGATCCAGCAGATGGGAGACCAGCGAAGTGGTATCGCCTGTACCTACATCGGGATTGCCGGTCTGCAAATAAAACGGCACGTTCGGGTATCGCTCATGGACCGTTTCCGCATAGCTGAGGTCTTTATCGTCAAATACGACAACCTTGAGGCTGAAGGATCTGCCGGGCGCCCGAGCGGACAGCTTGGAGACGATATCATCGAGTTTGCCCCAGTCCGTATTCATACCTGAGCTTGGCGGCTTGGGGGAGATGGTGACCTCATCAATGTCATTCAGCCAATCCTGCCAGCGTGAACCTTGGGTCTCCACGGCAACGGTGATTCCATGTCGGTGCAACTCATCCACAAGCGTGCCGAGCTGCGAGAGAAGAGCGGGATTGCCGCCGGACAGGGTGACATGATCGAAGCGCTCACCGCCCAGCCGGTACAGCTCTTGCCAGATTTCGTCTGCATTCATGCGCGAAATGGTGTCTTTGGCGGATCCGTCCCACGTAAATGCGGAGTCGCACCAGGAGCAGCGATAATCGCAGCCCGCCGTACGAACGAACATGGTCTTGCGGCCAACGACCATGCCTTCACCTTGAACAGTAGGACCGAAAATCTCCATCACGGGAATCGGACGGTCCACTGCTATGACCGGGGAGGAGGCAGTTGAATCGTTCTCAGGCTTTACATGCACATTATTCATCGATCATCCACTCCCGTCTGACCTCAGCGTAGCTGGTCGGCGTTTCGAACAGGCGAACGAATTCGGTTCGTGTGCCTTGTTGCTCGTGCGACTCTCTGCTGCGAAGGGATTCTTCCATTTTTTCAAACAGCCAGACCACCATGTTTTCCGCTGTTGTGTTCATTGGCGGCAGGGTCTCGTTCAAGTAACGGTGATCCAGATAAGGTTCAATGTCCGTTTTCCAGCAGTCCTTAATGTCCCCGAAATCCACGGTAATGCCCACTTCATTGGGAGTACCGCTGATACCAAAGACCACTTTGTATGTGTGGCCGTGCAGGTTCTTGCATTTACCCTCATAGCAATGCAGATGATGGGCAGCATCGAAGGTAAACTCCTTAGAGACAAGCACCCGCTTCCGATGGTAACGCAGGTTTCCGGCATCGATGTCCTCGCCAAGCTTCTGCAGATGCTCTACAATGCGGAAAGCCCCGGGCTCGCGGCTCATATCAGACGCCCCCTTCGGATACATGATTACGGCGCTGCATATAGTTATCGAGCCCGGCTTTTCTCAGCTTGCATGCAGGACATTCCCCGCAACCATCGCCCTTGATGCCGTTATAGCAGGTTAACGTATGGTCGCGAATGTATTCAAGTGCATTCATCTGGTCGGCTAGCTCCCAGGTTTCCGACTTGTCGAGCCACATGAGCGGCGTGTGAATGACGAACGGGTAATCCATGGCCAGATTCAGCGTAACGTTGAGTGACTTGATGAAGCTATCCCGGCAATCGGGATAACCGCTGAAATCCGTTTCGCATACGCCCGTGATCAGATGTTTGGCACCGATCCCCTTGGCCAACACAGCGGCAAAGCTGAGGAACAGCAGGTTTCGTCCCTCCACAAACGTAGTGGGCAAGCCGTCGCCTTCGGCAATTTCGATATCGCTGCGCGTCAGCGCATTCGGTGCCAGCTGATTCAGCAGGCTCATATCAAGCACGGTTTGCTTCACGCCTTGTTCCTTGGCGATCTGTGCCGCGCATTCTATTTCAAGCTTATGGCGTTGGCCATAATCAAAGGTTACGGTTTCCACTTCGGCGAAGCGTTCCTTCGCCCAGAACAGGCAGGTGGTGCTGTCTTGACCACCGCTGAAAACAACGACCGCTTTTTCATTTTTAAGCATAAAAAAACCTCTCATCCTTCATATTTTAAGAACAGCCGAAAGGGCTGAACCTGTAGAAGAAAGAGAAGTTCATTGAACTGAATCCGTAAAAAAACAAGCCTTATTCTTAGGGTGCAGCACCGAATAAGACACGATAGTTTTTTATAGAGGGAGTTCACGAACCTCTCCCACACACCGCGATAGGCGTATGGATTGTCTTCTGTTGTCCTTGTGACCGCATAAGGTGTTAGAATCCAGCATGCAGTCTGATTACGCCCTCCATTATAACACGGCCCGATTATTTGATAAACACTCCGCCAAAGGGAATTGCTTCCCGCAGAAAACGCTTGATGATGCCTTCATCGTTTAATTCGTCCACGAGTCGCTGATTCTGGCGTCCCGCTTGAAACAACACGTAACCGTCACCGGTCAGCTTCCAGTGGTAGTTCATATGTTGGCTGGCCAGATGATTGCCGTATACGGTCAGGTCCAGCTTGGCCGCTTCCGGATAGGCGATGATGCTCCCGGCGTCCACATACAACGGCTCGGTAGGATGCAGCTTGACTTTACATACCGGACCTTGGGTCAAAATGCCGATGCTGCCATTTCCGGAAAACTTCATCTTAATCGCGTCTCGCGTGACCAGCATGTTCTTGATCTTAAGGATTCGTGTCTGCATCGTAACATGCTGGGTATAAAAGAAAACATGCCGAAAATCATAGAGCATGTCCTGTTCGCCTTCCAGCTCAATTTCATGCATATTGAAGCCTGGGGGGAGCGCAGCCGTAAACTGACTGGGCCCTGTAATATCGGCTCGAATCAGTTTTTTCTTGCGGTATATGCCCTTTACGTTCATGAGACGGTCGCTGCGTCCGGAGGAGGGCCCCCGATAGGCAACGATTTGCTCAGGATGGAGGACATGGGCCGTGTCCCCTTCAGTCAGGGAGAACGTAACCGCTTGTCCCGCTCCGCTGCCGGCTGCATCTTCCATTCGGATAATCATGGCCGCGCCTCCTTTTGCCTGGTTGGATGATAGGAATCCGGATAAGAGCTTGTCCTATTTAGAACGATTCGTTCGGCGCATGCCGAATCGCAGGACGCGAATGATGACAAAGTATCCGGCAGCTAATGCCACGGCGGTGATCGCCACGGTCTTTATACGTTCCGCCCCGCGATTTCGTGCGGCTTCAGCCTGCTGAAGCTGGCTTACCATTTGGGTTAATTGCTGGTTTTGCTCCGCGAGATTGGAGTTCTGCTCCGCCAGCGTCAGATTTTGCTGCTGCAGCCGTTCGGAAGCGATTCTGGCTTTATCAAGTTCCTGCAGGGCTTGGTTATAGTTGCTCTTGAGCTGGTTTATTTCATCGGGCAATCCGGAGAACTGCTGGATATTGTCGTACAAATTATTAAAGTAATTGGCGCTGGCGGTCCGTCCACCGGCCGGCAGCGCGATCCCCGCCACCAGCAATAGGAGAGAAAGTTGAATTAGCTTGGATTTTGTCGGCTTATGCAAGAGGGACCACCACCATTCGATTATTTATAGTAAATACGAATCAGATTCTGACAGGTTTCTATTAATATATTACCCACATTTGCGATGGAAGTGAATCTATTAGCAGGCCAAGTTGTTTAACTAGCTCAAGTAAAGGTTAATGTATGTAAGTAAGAGCCCAACAAGCCATCCCATACGAATGATCATAAAATGAACTAACAGATAAAAAGGAGATTACAATCATGATGAAGGATAACAACGTGAAGAAAATTATGATTACAGTGAATGGAAAACCCGTGGGTAACGGATTATTAATTGATAAAGTAACGTATGCTCCCATTCAACGTACATCAAGACATACTGGAGATAAACCCGTTTCGGCAGCAGAAATAGGTTAATAGACCCTGTATAGTGAAATCAACAGCCTTTAAAAACCCGGAGAACGTCTCCGGGTTTTTTGCGTTTAATAACGAATAGAACTTCATTCATTTGCTTATGAGTGTGGCATTAAGCAGGTGTTCTATTCCGGATTGGGGATGGTATCAGCCTTGTTAAGTAATTTCGGCATGGGGAGCCGGGCACTTTTACTGGGGCTGTTCTCAACCGTCATTTTATTGGTTTCCTTCTGGTTTACGGGCAATATGATTACGAAGCAGAAACTTGACTTGAAGGAATTCATTGCGAAGATCGGTTCTTTTCAGCTGCCGTTCGGAGCGGCGCTTATCGTAAGCGGATTGATCAGCTTCATGTCGTTAAAGCTGGCATTCCTTATCCTTGTATTTGCTTTAATGACCGGACTGGCGGTGAACAGCGCAGCCATTATCGAATTGTATCGTATCGGATCCAACCAATGGATAAAATTTTTAGGGGTAGCTATAGGCATTTATGTATTATTATTTGCCATTGTACAGACCGTATTATTGTAGAAATAAGTCAATTACGAGGCAGAAAAAGACTTCCTGGTCCGACATCTGACAAAAATCAGCATATCCAAAAGACCGCAGCTGCTAGGGCTGTGGTCTTTTTTTGTCGAATTCATAATAGGAACATATGTTCCGTGACAGTAAGATGTCCATCTGTATTGGTACATTATTAGAAGAAGAGGAAAGAGGTGGATGTATTGCAGTCTGGCTTGTTTTCGGATTTTACATGGAGCCACAGCCATGTATTCGCTGGGGGCACTAGTCAGGTCTTTCTGCTGATCGAGTGGAGGGCTGGTGTGTTAAAGCAAAAAAAGAAGTCTCATGGCGGCTTTAATCAGCCCATGGCTGAAGATGTCCAATTACACCTTCAATTAGGGGAATACGTTCAAGTAGGACATATGTATGGATGCCATGGCGAGATATTGAATGATCGCAACATTTCATTGTCTCTAGGTTCTTTGTCGGAAGGGAGAACCAAACAGCTGGTTCTTGAGCTAAGTGTCGGAGCCAGGCAATCGGGGGTGTATCCCATAATTACCGCTCTATGGACCTATATGGATGTTCAGAAGCAGCAGGTCGTCTTGCAGCCGTCTCGAACGATTCCGCTTCAATTCAGCAATCATACGGCATTGAAATACCGGGAGGCAGATGATCGCGTTGAGAAGGTGCTGAAGTTATACCAGAATGCTTCCATTCTGGAGCAAGCAAGAAGAGAGCTGGAACGGGGGAAGCTGGCTCGAGGAGAAGAAATGATTCGTAGACAGGCAGATGAGATGCTTTTATACGCAATCCGATTTCGGGATGCGGATTATTTGAGGGAGGCAGAGACCCTATATCAACTAATTGGATTGTATCTGAATACATATCGGCAATTATCTTCTGAAAATGCGAATAGGAAGAGGGACTTTAGACTTAAGGAATAACTGGGAATGAAGAATCTGTATATAAAAAAGGAAAAATGATTTCAGGGTCGAATGTACTATTTAGCAGTCAATAAATGTATGTCTAATTTACTAGAAAGATAGGGAGAATGCCATATGACAGACCGACTGATCCGACTAATGAGAATCATTACCCTTGTACAAGCAAGACCAGGTATACTGGCTCGAGAGCTTGCTGAACGTTGTGGAACCAGCGAAAGAACCATTTATCGGGATATGGATGCCCTCAGCGCCATGCATATTCCCATCACTCACCAAGGCCGAGGCCGAGGCTACACATTTATCGGGCATTTTGCAATGTACCCGCTTGGTTTAACGGAAGAGGAGGTACAGGCGTTATTTAAGCTATTGACCATATTGGAGCAAATCAAGTCAATGCTGCCCGATGAATTTGAAAGCGCTTATGAAAAGGTATTGGCTGCTGTATATAAGCAAAGCGCGGAAAAAGCTGAAATTCAGGCCGGGGACCGGGATGAATCCTCCACCGGTCTATAACGGTTCCACTACGTGTAACAATTAAACCTCGAACGAAAGGACACATCTTCATGTGACTATCGTCGAGGTTTTTATTAGTTTATGGGGAATTAATTATCTCATGTGGAGATGCGAATAGAGTAGTAAATTAGAATCAGGATAGGAATATTATACCAAAATAGATGATTATATGATAATATAACTATAATTTCTCTCATTCATCCAAAAATGTCATGGATGTGTAATTGTGAGAGACGGCGGTTGATGTCCCTAAGCAAGGGCGTAGGAAGGAGATATGGAGCAATAGCATAGGTTTATTCCACAACTTGTATAGGAGGATATTCATGAAGAAAGAGGTAACTAATAAGGTAAGAAAATGGAATATAAAGCTATTGGTTATGGCTTTGATTAGTATGACATGGCTCGGGTTATGCGATCCTATTCCTGTTGAGGCAGATAGTGCCGTTGGGGGTCCTAAATTAGCAGTTTTGGTGGATGGAAGAAAGGTGAAGTTTCAAGGCGGAGATCCTACTTTTGAAAATGGCCGGGTACAAGTACCACTCAGAGGTATTGGTGAAGCTTTAAAGGCAGAAATCGGCTTTAGTGGTAAAACTGTTACTTACATGAAAGATGGAAAATCGATTGCCCTTACCTTAGGGAGTAAAGAGGCCATTGTAAACGGTAAAAATGTCACTATGGATACAGCTGCTAAAGCTGTTAAAGGGCGCACTTATGTGCCATTAAGATTTGTAAGTGAAAATCTTGGTGTACCAGTAAACTGGGATAAGGTTGGTAATTGGGTTTGGATTGGTTCGAAGGAAGTTCCTAAAATAGAGGATGTACAAACAGTGAAGACGTACAATTTGAATAAGACATTTCTAGATTTAATCGGTGGAGAAGACTATTTAATCAGAGATAGAAAAAACGTTCGTGTTTTTACAATTGACGATCTGCCAATGCAAATAGGGACATTTGTTTTTTATGATATCTGGCAAACCAAGAATGGCGATTACCCATTCCTAAAAGCTAGATTTAATGGCGGTGTTGGATCAATTGCTTATCTACAACAGGGCTATACACCAAGATATAGAAGTCAAGCTAATCCAGAACGTTTTTCGGATAAAACTTTTATAAAGTCATATCCAACATGGAGCGATTATGACGAAATTAATGGGGGAGATAAAAAATGGCGTTCATTTCGTATTGAGAATGCTGATTATATCGCTATTCATCTGGCTTCCGATTCATTAGCATTGTTAGTGAATCCATTTAATTAATGTGAGTTTGAATTATGAATAAATTCAAAATGACTGTTATCTCTATGCTGTTATTGGTGCTTATTTTTCAAACATGTAACACAACTTTTGCTGGGGTATTACCAACAACACCGAAACCAAGCGATCCAGAAGATACACATCTGTTTGTAGGCATGTTTACTTATGATATATGGCGAGATTCAGCAGGAAATTGGACTTCCGACGGTGCCCCAGGCCAAACAAAACAAATTCCATTCCCATATAGTTTTGATTTTCCAAATAGAAAAATCAAGGGCGTCACTGTTGATAAATTTAACGTGAATATGACTGACCCTGATGGTGAAACACTATATTTCAATTCTCGCTATAAACAAGAAACATGGAGGGATCGAGTAGATAACGTCGCTTACTCCTATTCGGTGAATGTTCCTCAGCACAGTATCCAAGGTATTGGAACCGAATCAGTCTCCTTTACCGTTAACATGTCTGCAACACTAAGTGCGCCTTTGCCAGAAAATATCACTAAACAAGACATGTCAGGTTTAGTAAGAGGACAACGATATTACCTTCCCTTGCTTATTACTATTTTGCTTGAGCCAGAAGGTGGTGAGGTGTTCATCAGGCACTACACCACAACAGGAACAGCACTGGATGGTATAGACGGATTTACTGATCGAACTGAGATACTTAAAGTAGGAAAAACAAATTCATTCATTCACACACCGAGTACAAAAAAATTTTTGTACAAAGGGTATAAAGTAAGTTCAATAGGTCCTCCGTCCGGAGGAAATATAAATCAAGGCGATCCGCCATCGTTAAGCTATGATGGATCATTTCAAAAATACTATGTGTACTACTATTATGAATCGATGGAGCCTCCGCATCCAAAACCAGGGAACTCTACTTGTTCTGACCCTGTCCCTAGTGGTGCTCCAATTAATAGTAAATATATGGATCCTGTAGTCACAGCTAAGATTTTAGCAGATCTACGTGGAAACGAAGTGTTTGACGTTCAACAGGGGATACCTACATCTGAAAGTCTGTATGGTAATATAATTGCCCGTAATTATTTATTTACGAATACATTTGTAAATGTGAAAGGTATTTGCACCTTTGAGGTCAACGTTGAAAAGACATGGACCTTATATTGGGACCCAGGGAAACCAGGACCAAATAATCCAAGTGGTAATCCTACAACGGTACCTGATCCACAACAAGCCGAGGAGAAGGTCACAGAACGATACACCGTGGAACGGCCATATTCTTATTGGGTGATTGATAATCTGGAAGTTTATAAGATCGATCAGGGGATCCTAAGGAATTACGCATTACCAGGTGAGCAAATTACAATTTATCCTCAAGCGTACCAGCCACCTCAGTTTACAGCCAGTACATCTGGAGCGTTTTATCCTCCATCCCCACCTGATCCCATTATAGCTCCAGCAGGCTCTTACGGAGGAAACTCATATAAAACAAAACCTTCCCCGCCAAGTGAGAATCTACAGAGTGTAGCTGAGAATGCTGTAGAGAAAGTCGAGGTCACGAATGACTCTCTGATTTTTAACGGATCTACCATTATGAATTCGAATCGAACACCGGAAAAAGGGCCTACACCGGGCAGTATCCCCGCTCCCACACATATTAGTGACAATGTGCTGTACAAGCCCAATAATATGATTAGTAGCGATAAGGTTAACAGGGCAAATACAACAAGCGCAGGTACAATTCAATATGGTTTATTACCAGGGAATATTAATGGTGGAAGCAACAAGGAATTTCCGATTCACGCCATCAACACCGTCACCGTCCATACGCCGGTAGTCAATTATTCCTCAGTGACGGATGATCAAGCCCACAATCAGAAGACGACCCCGAACCCGAACCGCTCTGCATTCATCTTGGATCGGCCGTTTACGGTACGCATCCCTACCTCGGGTCAGCACCGGAACATCCAGGGATACGGAGACCGGGACTATGCGAAGTATGTAAGATCGAAGCAGGTGTATTTTCCGTTCGATGTCTACAGCAGCGACAGGAGCACCTTTTATCCAAAAGAAACCTGGATTACAATCCCGACGGCTCAGCTGGATACGGAGTTTATCCTGCCGGTATGGGTGGATGAGGGGGATTATCAGGTATATTTCCGTACGATTGCGGAGAACGCTCCATCCGACTTCACGACGCAGCCCAGCGCGAACCTGGATTTGGCTCACCATGTGGCTACGGATATAGAACCGGTTGAAGTGATCGGGCGCGTATATGATTTCCATATCACGGATATTGCCGATTATAACTGGGAGACGGTCTTCCGCAAACAAAAAGGGAATGCGGCTCCAAGCGGCGCGTCCTATTGGACAGGACTTCGCGATATTGACGGTGGAGCACGCGGTAACTCGCTGCCGTACACACTTCCCATCGCACCGGGCAAGCATCCGGCACAGGGATATAAGAATGCGGCCGTAAAGACAGGCTACCATTTCAAATTCGATTTGAAGACGAAGGGCAATATGTTTGGTGTACAAGACGGCATTTCAATTACCCCGAGCTTTTATTTTGTTAATCAGGACGGCAGCGGACGGCAGCCCGTTGATCTGTATTACCACAGCGGAAACCGGAAATTTATTCGGATCGGTTCCCCGCAGGACACGGAGAAGCGTTATGTCATCCTGAATGACAGGCTGCGCAATGTTCCGCAAGACGAGCTGCAGGCTACGGCTTCGTATTTGTACAACCGCGGCGGAGCCCCGGCGGGAATGTCCGCGGCAGCCTACATGAAGCAGTATTTGGAGAAGATCAGCAAAAGCAAGACCTGGGTAGGTCGGATCGACTGGATGCTGCTTCCATACGAAATACGCACACTGATCGGCCCGAAGTCAGGATTGCCAGCCTCCGTTGACACGGAGAGGGCCAACGCGGCTGTACAGCGCTGGTATGGTGAATACAGTCTTCCTGCCGACGTGTATGTGGTGAAGAAAGGGACCGATCTGGCCGCCTATGGGCGGACGAACCGACTGGACGAGAAATCCTCGATTTTTCTCAAAAAAGGGTATATCGTGGTCAATTTCAACATCGAGACGATCCGGGAGGGCAACATGGTCAAACCCCATTTGCAATACATTCATGGCCCACTCATGAATCAATGGCAGCTTGAAGGATACAGCCGCACGTATAACGATCCGTATGGTAAGCGGTTTTCTCTGATGGATGGGGATGTCATATTCTATCATGCCGATCAGTCCAGCAAAGGGGATTTTAAATCTCAGGTACCTCATTAAAGTGTTCACCTGACCTCCTTATAATAAAGAGGATGGTCCCTAATCCTTACCCGTAACAACACCAAAACAGCCACGCCTGAGTATTTCTCAAAGGCGGTGGCTGTTTTTGGGTTGTGCTCGCAGTGCTTGCAATGAAAAAGCTCTGTTGATTCACGGCTGCATTGTTTACATGGAATTAGGTTTCGATACAGACAAGGAGCGGTGTATCCCGTATCGGGATCAAACCGTAAGCGTCATCGCCAGCGCATTCGGCTTATCTCAATACGCGGGCCAGGCATCGTTATCGTAGAGATGGCGGACAAAAGCCATTGGATTCCGATACGAGTTCTTCCACGCCTCTCCCATGCCAGCCTCCAGGAAACCATACCGTTGATCGCAGCCGTTGCACTCAATGAAATAGAGCCTTCCATCTTCGGTGATACCGATGTCCAGTCCAAAATCGGCAGCATACGGAATAAACAGGGACAGGATGCGGGCGATATGCAGGGAGAATTCCGCAATACGCTCAAGGGTTTCTCCAACAGGGGCATTCGGCATGCAGCGGGTTAGAATGTCCGGTACCTGATAAGCGGAGCCCCCCTGCGCGATGTTGGAGACAAAGGTTTGAGGCGGCGAGGTTTTGGCGAACATGCCCGCGATTTCCCAGCTGCCGCTGCCCCCCCGCTGCACGGTGACCCTGATGTCAAAGGGACGCCCCCTGTATTCTGCCAGCGGAATGCGCTCCTGTGCCAGAAAGGGCGCACGTCTGATTCTCTGGTAGATTAACGGATGAAGCTTGCCCTCGGCCAATGTTACTGTTCTCCATCCTTTAGCCGAAGGGGAGGAGCGGGAATACGTCAACTGGCTGTGTCCGGCGCTGCTTTTTAGCCGCATGATGCCGATGCCGATGCTGCCGCTGCATGGTTTTAAGACGAGGTCACCATGTTGGCTTAACATGGATCGAATGGAGACGGGCGTAGCCTTTACCGTATGCGGTAAGGCATTCGTTAATCCCGGATCCTGTTCCAGCATATGGTGTATCGTATCCTTGCCGTAGCGCGTACGGCCGTTAAACACAAAGATTCCTTGTTTGATCAGATCGTCGATCCGCTTGAGTTCACGTCGGTTGTGGTAGATGGCACGCATATGGATGGCGCGCGGAATGGGAATGTGGACACGGCGGTACCCGGATGGAATGGGTGTATATCCTGTCACCTTTCCGGTATCCAATGAAATATGATGAATGGTAAAAAAACAAGGAACCAGCCCGTACATGGCAGCGGCTTCTTCATAGTTAGCCAGTGATTCAGTGCCGATTCTCCCGCTGGAAATTCTGCGATACGTGTTGTTGTTGAGCAGAATGCCGACAAATTCCGGATGCATGGTCATCCTCCTTGTTACCACAGATCATGGAGTCTTTGTACCACATCGTATGCAGGAGGAAGTTTGTCCCGGGTGGACGGGTGTCGCCCGTGGTTGGCCTATTCTTTATCGAAAGATTAGTCACCAATAGACCCTGATTCGGTATATGTTAAGGTATCCGGCCATACACATGACAGGGATGCGCTTTTTTGAATTAGGGCAATGAAACACTGCTGGTATCAAGGGGATGGGTACCTATGATATATCAGTAGGGGTTTTTCATATAGATAAGTTGTGAGAAGGGTGTGGAGTTATGGGTTTGCGGAAGGTGGCCGTTGTGACGCCGGGGTCCTTTGTGATTCCTTCGGGGAGGAGCAGCTCTGTCGAGCGTGTAGTGGAGCAGACCATTCCATTGGCACAGGGAGCCATGGATGTGCGCATATTTGGAGTGCTTGGAAAAGGACTCCCTTCAAAAGACACGATCAACGGCGTTCCGTGTTACCGCCTGCCATCGGGAGCGAATTATTATCCTTCCCTGCTGCGGAGGCTTCAGAAATGGAGACCGGATATTATCGAAGTACACAATCGCCCGCTGTTAGCTCAGCGTCTGAAGATGCATCTCCCGGATGTAAAGACTGTACTTAATCTCCATTCCAATACCTTTATATCGCCTCCGTATATGAGCGAGCAGCGGTTTGGAAACATCGCCAGGTGGATGGACGGCATCGTGGTGAACAGCCGTTTTTTGCTGGAAGATATCACGATAAGGCATCCAGAGCTGTCGGATAAAATTACGATCAATCATCTCGGAGTCAGTCTGGAGCATTTTACCCCGCCCTTCAGCCCGGCAGCCAAGGCATTGCGGGAAGCCCGACTTGCTCATTACGGATGGAACGGGCGGCGCATCATCCTGTTTGCCGGACGACTTATTCCGGATAAAGGCGTTCACCATTTGCTGGAAGCACTGCCGCAGATCATCGATAAGCATCCGGATGTACTGCTGCTCATTATCGGGAGCGCCGGATACGGATCGGACCGGGAAACTGCCTATGTGCGGGAATTGAAAAAAGCTGCAAGACCCTACCAGCATTGGGTAAACTTTCGCCCCTTTGTGCCATACCCGGCTATTGCGGATTGGTATTCGCTTGCAGACATCGTGGTTGTTCCGTCTGCACCCAGAGAGGCGTTTGGCCTCGTGAATGTGGAAGCAATGGCAGCAGGCGTGCCGGTCATCGCTTCAAGTGCCGGAGGAATTCCGGAAATTGTGGAAAACGGAGTGACGGGATATTTGGTGCAAAGCGATGATTTTCCAGCCGGACTTGCGCAGCAAATTAACAATCTGCTGCAGGACGAAAATCTTCGCAGACAGATCGGAATGGCCGGTCGCGAAACGGTGCGGCAGCGCTTCAGATGGGACCATACGGCCGAGCGCTGGGTTCATTTGATGCAGACCATCTGAGGATAACCGATGGAACAGTGGCAGGCGCCCCCCTTGCCGAATAGGATGAAGTAACGATTAGAAGCAGAGGAGAGAGCCGACAGTGAACAAAGCCAGAAGGATCACCAGGGGAAGAGGGAAGAGACCGTACCGGCGATATCCTGGCCGTCTCAAGACATCCGCGTACAGAACGGGCATTGATCGTGGCGGTACGGCCGAGTATGAATTGGCCGATGATACGATTGACGCGGCTCATCTTCGACATCGCAGTGTAAGAAGCGAGGCGATTGAAGACTATTCTGTATATAGCATTCACTTATCCCCTGAATCGATTACTTCCTCTAAAATTGCAAGCCATTCGGTGGGCTTGGCGCATTTGAGCTTTAATCCGGTACAAGGGATGCCCGACAGGCCGTTAATGCAGCAGTTCGGCGATATGCCGTTCATGTTTCCCGAAGGCGTGGACACCATCGATGTTGCCGTCTCGCTCCAATCCCCTTATGCCGATGGAAATTATGTCATGGTGGTATCATGCAGCGACCCCGGGTTTCAAGCGGGGGTCAAGTCACGGAATGAGCTTCAGGCGATGGTCGGCATCACAAGGTCCGCAGGCAATCCGCATGCAGCCGGATGGTTATCATGGATAGCAATAGGCGGGCAATAGAATCGTAAAAAAGGGCAGGGAGTTTACTCCCCGCCCTTTTTGTATGTACAGATAGCGGATGGGGATAAGCGTTGGGGCGTAACCGTACATATGCCGTTACGATGAAGAAGAGCAAACATACAATAGGATAGATTGCCAAGGAGCAAGTGACCGTTACAAGGGAGGAGGAGTGCAAGTATGCGCAAAATGCAGCGGTTAAGGCCCCGAAGAAGGCCGGTTTCTCGGCGTCCTTCCAGGGAATCGTTGCAGCCACCCGCTATTCCTACCACCTACCGTCCTATGGAGCCACAGATCCCACGGGAGAATCACCCCCATCCTTGCGTGTCTGTCATTATTCCCGCTATGAATGAAGCCGGTAAGATTTCCGCGGTCATAGCAGAAGCGCGGGCGGTTCATCCCGAGACCGAGGTAATCGTTGTTGCGAACGGGTGTAAGGATCAGACCGCAGCTGTCGCAGAACGGATGGGAGCCAAGGTATTGTCTTTTGCGGAGCCGCTGGGACACGATGTGGGACGAAGTGTGGGCGCAGAAGCAGCTAAAGGACGAATTCTTCTTTTTACAGACAGCGATATGGTTATTCCTTCCGGTGAGTTAAGGCCTTTCGTGCAGGCGGTTCAATCCGGCGTTGATGTGGCCTTGAACGATTATACCGGTCCTATCGATCGGCAGCCGGTTCACCGGGTTATTCTTGCGAAATATACATTAAATTCGATGCTGGGAAGATCTGATTTGCGGGGCGCGTCCATGACAGCTGTACCGCATGCCTTAAGCCGTCGGGCGCTGGAGACAATCGGTGCAAGTGAGCTGTCCATTCCGCCGAAAGCGCAAGCGGCTGCGGTGAACCGGGGGCTGCGTGTAGAGGCGGTCTACCGAGTGGAGGTTGGACGCTTGAATCCCGGTCGAATCCCGGGCGGAGATCCGCTGGAAATGCTGGTGCTTGGCGATCATTTGGAAGCACTGGAAGCCGTGATTGCAGAGCGTGGTATCCGGGGCGGATATCACGATGGTGGACGAAGACGGAGCGTGGTGAGGTGAGCACGTGCAAAAACGGATTCATAAAAAAATAAGTCGATCAGGATCTAAAGGCCGAAGACGTTTAAGGAAAGGTTCCTCACGGGTGGTGGCATACCGTTTAACACGGAGCAGCCGTTGGGAACGGCTCGCGCTGAGTGCGGGAGGTATGTCCGGGAGAAGACGAGGGGCCGCTTCCAAAAGGGATGCATCCATGGCCTTGGGTCAATGGCTGGCTTCCAGCGGAATCCCCCAGCACCAGCTCTATCACGTTCTGCCGGGGGTAGCCGAAGCGTTCCGACGAGGATACGCCAGAGGGGCCAGGCAGTCGATTCCGGCACCGCTGCTGCCGCCTCTGAACGGGCGTGCTTCCGTTATCGTGTCCGCCTGCAACGAAGCGGGTTCCATTCCGATGGTGCTGCGAGAGCTAAAGCGGCTTCCATTTCATGAAATCATCGTTGTCGAGAATGGGAGCCATGATCATACGTACGCGGCAGCGCGTGCATTTGAAGGGGTTACGGTGATCCACATTCCCGAGCTGCTGGGGCATGATGTGGCCCGTGCCTTGGGAGCGAAGATGAGCACCGGGGACATCGTTCTGTTCATGGACGGGGATATGCCGGTGCCTGCGGAGAAGCTGAGTTCCTATCTGGTTGCGGCAGATCGCGGAGTGGATGTGGCATTGAATGATATCATGCCATTGCTGCCGGAATTTGGCCGCCAAGATGAAGTTACCCGCTGCAAAACATTTCTCAACCGCATGCTGGGACGTGACGATCTGGAGGCCAATTCGCTAACTGCTGTTCCCCATGCGATGACAAGGCAGGCGCTGGAGAGTATCGGTTATGCGAATCTTTCAGTCCCTCCCAGAGCCCAGACGTTGGCCATAAGACAGGGGCTTCGAATTGAAGCGGTGCAGACCGTGGATGTTTTGAGCGTAAACCGGCGAAGGAAGACGAATCGCGGCAAGGACAATCCAGTGGCAAAGCTGATTATTGGCGATCATATCGAAGCCCTGGGAGATACGATGAAAAACCTTGGCGGGCGCCTTCAATGGGGACAGGTGTCACGGACGGAATTAGCCTTACGGAGGAACAGCCTATGAGCGGACTAACGAGTATTATTATTCCCACGTATAACGGACTGCATCTGCTCCGTACCTGTGTGGAGCATATCCGGGCATATACCGATGTCCCCTACGAGATTATTGTGGTGGACAATGGCTCACGGGATGGAACCGGTGAATATTGTGTACGGGAAGGGCTTTTGCTTGTCTCGCTGCCGGAAAACACCGGTTTCCCCATCGCGTGTAACCATGGTCTCCGGTTGGCATTGGGAGATCAATTATTGCTGCTGAACAATGATGTTTTTGTTTCGCCGCGGTGGCTGACGTTATTGCAAGAAGCGTTATACAGCCAGGAAGAGATCGGGGTCGTGGGGCCTGTAACGAATTACGCAAGCGGTATCCAGCAGGTAAAGGTAGGTTATACGGACAGAGCAGGCTACATCCAGGAGGCAGAACGCTGGAATGTACCGAATGCGGCACTGTGGCACGAAGTGAATCGTATCGTGGGGTTATGCTATTTGTTTAGGCGCACGGTCATGGATCGGGTGGGATACCTGGATGAGATGTTCTCGCCCGGACACTATGAGGATGATGATTACTGCTATCGCGCTCGCCTTGCAGGGTTCAAGCTGGTGGTGGCAGGGAATGTGCTGGTGCACCATGAAGGGAGTGCAAGCTTCCGAACCCGGTTCCCGAGCGGATTCCAGGAGTTGATTGAACGAAACCGGAGACGGTTTGTAGAGAAGTGGAATGTAGACCCATTACAATTCATCGAGGAGAGAGGTGACGCATCATGAAGGGCGTATTGCTGGCAGGGGGGAACGGCACCCGACTACTTCCGCTGACGAAATATATGAATAAGCACCTGCTTCCGGTAGGAAAGCATCCGATGATTGCATATGGAATCCACAAGCTGCATCAGGCGGGCATCGATGACATTTTATTGATTACCGGCTCCAAATCGGTTGGCCTGTACGCCGAATATTTGGAGAACGGACGGAGCTTTGGTGTCAATTTGACCTATAAGGTGCAGGAGCAGGCAGGCGGAATTGCGGAGGCGTTGGAGCTGGCGAAAGGATTTATACCTCACGGTGAAAAATTCGTTGTTCTGCTGGGGGATAACCTGTTTCAGGATGATTTAAAGCCGTTCATTCAGCATTATGTACAGCAGCCTTCCGGTACGGCTATGGTACTGCTTAGTCCTACGGATAGCCCCCATCGGTATGGCGTACCTGTATTTGCGGAGGATGGCAGCGGGAAATTGCTTTTCATTGAGGAAAAACCCGTAAATCCCCGGAGCCGTCATGCGGTGACGGGAATATATATGTATGACCATAGCGTATTTGATATCATCAGCCGAATCAGTCCGTCAGAACGAGGGGAATTGGAGATTACCGATGTCAACAATCTGTATGCAGCCAACGGGACATTAATGTATGACATCCTGCAGCAGTGGTGGTGCGATGCCGGCACTTTTGAATCGTTGCAGGAGGCGGCTGTGCATATGAAGGATGAATTGCCATGAAAAAACGGCGTGCAGTTCGGGCTGCAGTCCATACCGGAGAGCAGCGAGAGGGGGGCGTATCGGGCGAGCATTACCGAGCCGGTTATGAGGCCGGTTATGCTCTCGGGCTAAGGCTTGGGCAGGAGGACCGGGGCAGTGTGTTCGAAGGAACGAGCATTATTATCCCTGCGGATTCTCAGCATGATGCAGCGGTTCAAGTCATACAGCATATTGAGACAATGACTCCCCATCTCTATGAGGTGCTTGTTGCCGATGCTGGCGCCACAGCGAATACGAGGCGGTATATTCATGATCGAAGAGGAGTCGTGCGTCACATCAAGGGGAATAGTGGAGATCATCTAGCCCGCGTAGTGAATAAGGCGATTGCAGCTTCACTTGGCGAGCATATCGCCATATTGGCCAACGATCCTCCACATATGGATAACTGGCTTGGGGTTCTGATGTGCGAGTTTGAGCGTGAACCTGGTATAAAAATGGTCTACGCCAGTTCTGCAGCAACGGGTTTAGGAGCTGCATTAGTGGGCGAGGAGAAGTCAGCTCTGCCGAGTTCCTCGCCCAGTCCATTGAGCTGTTTGCTGTTCAGACGTTCGCTCCCGGCAGAGATCGGAATGTGGACGGAAGAGATCCTTTCCGCGGAAGACCATATGCACAGATGGCTTGAACGGATACCCGCGGAACAGAGATTACAGATAGAGGCATCATCTATATTTTGCAAGCGGGAAGATATGATTTGATTGTTGCACGGAGAATCCGTTTTCCGCATATGCTGAACTGATAGAAGAGTGAAGGGGAGTACCGACGTGGAGAGCAAAATCGATGATATGATAGCGCATCTTTCGCATTCTCAACAGCAGCTGGCCCGGATTTTGGAAGCTCAGCGCCATGCTGCTGTTCGCATGGCTCAAATTATACATTCTCTTCCTGAATATGAATTTCAGCTTGCAGAAGGACCGAAATCATCAGGAGGACAGACGACCCAAATCAATCGCAGCATCGTGTCTTATTTGAATGCCATGGCGGATCTGCAGCAAACCGCAGCAGATAGCCTGGAGATCGTGTTAAAGGAAATGAGAGATCAAGAGGAAGAATAACCCGGTAATCTTACCGGATGACAGAGGCGGGAATGCAGGTGAGCAAAGAAGAGTCTTTGATGAGAATGCTGGAAGCAGCCGTAGCCATTCAGCGCGAGACCTCTCTGATCCTGGAAGGGAAGGCTGTCGAAGCTGAAAAAGTTCGCGAGTGGGTGCTTTCGCAGGATCCCTCTACCGGCGGATTGAAGGATTCGCTGGTGATGCATGAGCAAATCGTGGAGCAGATTGAAGGACTGACCCGAATCGGATCAGGGCTCTGCCGGAATCTGCGTGTGGCTTTAGGTACCGATGATCAGGCGTCAAGCGGAGGTTTTGATGAATTTGATTTTGGAGATTCGGATTGATGATTACACGCACCCACCGGGAACATGAAGCAAGGGTAGCCATGATATCATCTATCGCCAGAAGCCAGGAGGCATTGGCCGGCATTTTGGAGAATATCGCCGAAGTCTCGGCCCATTCCGACGTGACTGCGAAAAAGCTTGCTGAGAATATCCGGCTATTAACCGGTTACCAGTCGGTTATGACGGAGATGCTGACAGGCATACCGCTGAACCGAACGAAACGGGGGGCTCCTTCTTCCCCATGGCTTGCAGCCGGAAGGATTGCAAGCCACGGTACAGCAGACCAGGAACAAAACACGCACTTGGGAGGTTAATGACAGGATGAAAGTAAAAATAAAGGGCTTGCGAAAGAGCGGACGTGCACGTCGTGCCGGCAGCAAGAGATTGTCCTTGGCTGTAAGACGCTTGAAGATTGTTAAAGGTGCCAGACGGCGTCGTGGCGGAAACTTGAGTTTGCGTAAACGCCGCGGGATTCGGGGCCGCTATCGTTTACGAAGAGGAGGGCGCGTTTTCTATCCCGCCTCATCCCAGGCGTATAACCAAGGTTATAGTCAGGCATATGACGAAGGATTTAAATCGGGATTTGCGAAGGGTTATGAAGACGGGCAAATCCCTCCTGCACCTGTATGAAGGCGGACAGGGCGGCTCTCACGGAAGGTTTCGAATCCGTGAAGGACCGCTCTTTTTTTATTTTCACTCGCCGTTTTCAAGGGGGCGATACGTAAGGGCATACGCCAAATTCCCGGTTCAAGGGACAATCGTCCATGATGCATTCGTCCTCTTGGCATATAGTTATATGAACCTTTGTAAATCCCATAAGAGACAGGGTGAAGATGGTGAGCTTATCGTTTCTTACAGGTCAGAAGGAGGGCTACCAGGCAGGTTACAGTGAAGGTTACCGTTTGGGGGGGTGCCGTGCGCTGATGGAACGTATTCCAGTCGAGCCCTCGCCATATTTCAATCTTAAAATTCTGTATGTCCCTCA
Source organism: Paenibacillus sp. FSL W7-1332 (assembly GCF_037969785.1). NCBI lineage: Bacteria > Bacillati > Bacillota > Bacilli > Caryophanales > Paenibacillaceae > Paenibacillus > Paenibacillus sp. FSL W7-1332. Next base: position 1,821,285 of record NZ_CP150209.1, read on the forward strand.
AGGATTTGAGTCCATTGATGAAGGGGTAGTCAAGGGACTTGGCCGAATCGTTCGGGAATGTATCGTGGTGCCGCCGGAACAAGTGGTGGAGGTAGCGCTGCAGCAAAAGCCGGATATCATTCTGGTGATGAACGGCTTGCACGTATTTCCGGAGGGGTTTCGCCGTTCCATGAATCAGCTCCGGAACCTCGGCTTCCGGACGGCCATTTGGTTTGTCGATGATCCTTATTTTACGGAGGAGACACCGGGATTGGCACAGCACTTTGATGTTGTGTTCACGCACGAGCTGAGCTGTGTTTCATTGTATCAAAGCGTTGGGGTGAAGGAAGTGCATTATCTTCCGCTTGGCGTTCATCCGGAACTATTCACCCCTACGATGGCAGGGCCGGCATATCGTTCTGACATTTGTTTCATCGGGAACGCGTTCCGCAACCGTGCGGCACTGTTTGATGAATTGGCCCCGTTCTTGAAAGGGAAGCAGGTTCGTATTATCGGAGGCTACTGGGAACGACTTGCCCGTTATAAAGAACTCTCCCCGTTTGTGTACAGCGGCTTCATTCCGCCTGCTGAAACCGTGAAATTCTACAACGGCGCCAAAATTGTGATCAACCTGCACCGGCCCACACAAAGCGGTGACGATAACCGCAACAGCCTGAATTATCCGGGACGTTCGATCAACCCGCGCACCTTTGAGATCAATGCTTGCGGTACGCTGCAGATCACGGATATCCGTGAGGATCTGAGCCAGTATTATACGCCAGGAATCGACATCGAAACCTTTGGCTCCGTTCCGGAATTGAAACATAAGATTTCCTATTATCTCTCTCAAGAGGATCAGCGCAGAAGTATAGCGCAGCGGGCGCTTCAGACAACGATGACAAGACATACGTATGTTCACCGACTGCCGGAACTTCTGACTTTGATCGAAGCCAATCGATAGGACGGACTTTGTTTTTCGTTCAAGCAAATATCAGGGAGGAGCGAAGCGGATGGCTAGAAGTTTAGTTACAGGACCACGTCGGTCCGCCGTATCCGATGCATACGGGCAAGGCAGGAATGCCGGTCTTCAAGCGGGATACGATGAAGGGTACTTCCGGGGGAAATCACAAGGCATCGTCAACCGGATTGTATACACCCCGCCTGTGCGGGATATCCATGTCTTGTTTGTCAGTTCGGGAAAAGGATTTCCCTACTCGCCGATTGACGAGGCGATTATTGGCACGCTGCATGGCATGGTACGTCAGCTTTCGCTGACGGATGCGAAGCAGGATGTAGCAGCGGAAGCAAGCCGCACCAGGCCGGATCTAGTGCTGGTGCTGGACGGCATGTATCTTCCTGTGGAACAGATGGATGCCGTTCGGGCCATGGGGATTCGGACAGCCGTATGGATGACCGACGATCCGTATTATACCGATATGACCATAGGCTGGGTTCATCACTATGATTATGTGTTTACGCTGGAGTTTAACTGCGTGGCCCATTATCAGAACTTGGGCTGCGCTCAGGTTCATTATTTGCCATTCGCTGCATTTCCCGGTCATTATCGTCCGATCGTCAAACCTGGAGCGGCAACCCGCGATATCAGTTTTGTCGGTACAGCCTACCCGAAGCGGATTCAGTTCTTTGAGCCCATTATGGATCAACTGATGGCGCACCGTACATTTATAAACGGAAATTGGTGGGAACGATTCCCTGGGTATGGGCGATATAACAACCGAATCGAGGTCAACAAGTGGATGGGCCCCGCGGAAACGGCAGACGTATACAACAGTGCCAAGATTATCATCAATCTGCACCGTGCGGTAGATGACGACGACATTAATCAAAATAGAGGTCATATTCCTGCGGCTTCCCCGAACCCTCGGACGTTTGAGATCAGTGCCTGCGGTACGCTTCAACTCTGTGATGAGCGCGCGGATCTGGCACGCTTTTACACGCCGGGTGTGGAGATTGAGACATACCGATCGCCTGGTGAACTGCTGGAGAAGATTGAGTATTACCTTACGAATGACCAACTGCGTAAAGATATCGCCCATCGTGCGCTGGAGAGAACGTTTCAGGAGCATACCTATGCGCATCGGCTGAACACGATGTTCTCGGTCATCTTCCCTTGATCGATATTCAGAAATAGATGAATGTTGGGGGAACAAGCGTCGTTGCGGTATCTTTGTCTCCCTAATATATTGTACCAACTGGGTAAAAAGGAGGTGGATCGCATCCGGTACTGCGAGAATCACGGTTACTGAAGATGCGGACGATACCGATGGCCCTTAAACCGAAAATGTTGATTTTTTCACACGTATCCAATCCTTCAAGCATTACGGGAGCGGAGAAGCTGCTTCTGTTCTTCTGCGGGCAGTTAGCTCCATACTTCGATTGTGTTCTGGTTGCACCGAATGAAGGCCGGTTGACCATGCTGGCCAAACAATCCGGGATTATGGTCAAAATATACAAAATCCCATTGCTCCACAGTATATATACACCTGGTGCCCATCTTATGAACGAAGCGGAAAAGTTAATGACAACACCTGTATTCCGTGCCTTGACAAAATGGATAGCAAATGAAGGACCTCAGGTGATCCTTACCAATACCTGCGTGCATTTTATGCCGGCGGCTGCCGGAAAACGACTCGGGATTCCCGTGATGTGGCAGCTGACAGAAAAAATTACGGATAACGGGTATGCCCATTTCTCCACTTCGTTAATCCATCAGTACAGCAGTTGGATCATCAGTATTTCCGAATCGGTAGCCGAGAGCTTCCCGCCGGAAGTGAGGCAGACGAAGATGACGGTTCTTCCTCCATCCTGGAGCGAGTCTGACATTCAGCCGGAAGCATGGCCGGGATGGAGGGCTTCCTACCGGGAGAAGCTTGGGATCACATCGAACAGACCTGTTATTGGAATGATCTCGTCGTTTCTGATCGAGAGCAAAGGGGTCCATCATTTTATCGACATGGCGCTTTCACTCAAGGATGCCTATCCGGACGCGGTCTTCCTCATTGTTGGCAGCGTGCTGGACCTGGACTATGAGAGATTGTGCCGCGATCGGATTGCTTGGTCCGGAGCTCAGCACCGATTCATATTCGCCGGTACCCAGGATGATATCACTCAGGTGTACTGTGCACTCGATGTTGTTGTTGTACCGAGCGTGGTACCGGAGGGATTCGGGTTGACGGCACTGGAAGGCCTGATGTACGGAAAACCGGTTGTTGCCTATGCCTCAGGAGGACTCCAGGAAGTGTTGACAGCTGCCGGCTGTCCGCAACTGCTAGCCGACCCAGGGAGTACGGCCTCTCTGGTGGAGAAAGTAAGGTCCATACTGGATCAGCCGGATCAGGGAGTTTCCTTGGGAATGCAGAACCGGATGCAAGCACAGGCTGTTTATGGTCCTGCGATGTACCAGGTACGAGTGAACGAAATGGTTTCCCGGTGGATGAATGAGCATCCTGAGTGGTTCCAGGCGACGGCAAGAACGGCGAAGCACCGGGCTGCTCCGACGAGACGGCATAAACAGCAGCGTAAGCGGATCCGGAAGAAACGCGGCAAAGCCGGACTGCGCCGAATAATCCCTCGCACGAGAACCAGAGGAACAGAAGGAAAACCGACCAGGCGACGGGCATCAAAGCCTAGACAACGCAGAACGTCCGCAAGGCGACGGAAGGCATAAGACGAGGGGAAAGGCAGAGTGGTCCTCAGGCTCTGAGACATTGAGAAGCAGATATGCATTCACCTCTGCCTCCTCACGAATACGGGAAGAATGGTCGTGCTGCGGAAAGATCGCCTTCGGATCTGTGATTAACTTGGCAAGGGAGAATCCGATATGAAAGTCATGACAATCTTGGGTACGAGGCCCGAAATTATCCGATTAAGCTTGATCATTCCTCTATTAGACCAGTATGCAACGAGGCATGTGCTCGTGCATACAGGGCAAAATTTCACGAATACCTTAAGCGGGGTGTTCTTCTCGGAGATGGGACTCCGCAGTCCGGATTACGTCCTTCAGGACCGTCAGGCAACGCTCGGAGGCCAGCTGTCGGTCATGTTCAGCCGTATGGAAGAAATCTTGGAGCAGGAGAAGCCCGATACCGTTCTGCTGCTAGGCGATACAAACAGCGCGCTTTGCGCTGTGCTGGCTGAGCGTCTGGGGTATCCCGTGGTGCATATGGAAGCGGGGAACCGCTGCTTTGATCTTGATGTGCCTGAAGAGAAGAACCGCAAAGTCATTGATGCGGTATCCTCTATCAACATGCCTTATACGAACTATAGCAAGAATCATCTGCTTCGCGAGGGTGTGCCGAGTCAGCGTATCGTTCTGACAGGGAACCCGATCTATGAAGTCATGAAGCATTATGAAACTCAGGTCAATCAAAGCCGGATCATGGAGCAGCTGTCCTTGTCGCCTCAGCAATATTTTCTGGTCACGATACACCGCTCCGAGAATGTGGATCGACCTGAGAATTTAAAGGAAATTTTAAATGGGTTAAACGCGGTTGCGGAAACGTTCGGACACCGGCTCATATGCAGCCTTCATCCCCGGACGGCTTCGCGCCTTGAAGGGGCGAAGGAGGTTAGTCTCCATCCGCTCATTGAATTCCACGAGCCGTTTGGCTTTTTTGATTTTGTGAGGCTCGAGAAGGATGCTCTGTGTGCCATCACCGACAGCGGCACGGTACAAGAGGAATGCTGCATCATGCACGTACCCACAGTAACGGTTCGGCGGACGACGGAGCGACCGGAAACTGTGGATTGCGGAAGTAACATCGTATCCGGCTTGAGTGCCGACCGGATCCATGGAGCGGTCAAATTGATGACTCAATTGAGTCGCGACTGGAAGTGCCCGGACGGATATTTGGCGGACAATGTGTCGCGTACCGTCGTAAAATATGTGCTTGGAGGGAAAGTGAATGTTCACTAATCAACGGATTTTGGTGACTGGCGGCACAGGCTCTTGGGGACATGAACTGATCAGCCAGCTACTGCCGCTAAATCCTAAGCAGGTCATCGTCTATTCCAGAAGCGAGGCTACGCAAGTGGCCATGGACCGTGAGTTTGAAGATCCGAGACTCACTTTCCGAATTGGGGACATCCGCGACAAGGAAGCTCTTACGGCAGCCTGCCAGGATGTCGATTACGTCTTTCATCTTGCGGCGCTGAAACATGTGCCTGTATGTGAGGAGCATCCCTATGAAGCTCTGAAAACCAATGTAGTAGGCACGCAGCATGTCATTGAAGCAGCCATTGAAAACCAAGTGAAAAAAGTGATATATATTTCAACGGATAAAGCTGCAAATCCATCCAACTTTTACGGCATGACCAAGGCGATTGGCGAAAAGCTGATTGTGTATGCTAATCTGTTGAGTAATCACACCAAATTCGTTTGCGTGCGGGGCGGCAATGTTCTCGGAACGAACGGGAGCGTCGTTCATGTATTCAAGAATCAGATTCGGCAAAAGGGACAGATCAGCATCACCGATCACAACATGACCCGTTTCTTCCTGACCTTGAAGGACGCAATCTCCTTGCTCTTCAAAGCGTCGATTGAAAGCATAGGCGGCGAAATCTTCGTTATGACGATGCCGACCTGCCGCATCGTGGATTTGGCGGAAGTGCTTATAGAGGCTTCCGGGCGAAACGACGTCACAGTGGTTGAAACCGGAATTCGACCGGGAGAGAAGATCCATGAAATACTCATGAGTGATTTTGAAAGCCAGACAACCGTTGTTTACGATGACGAATATTTGGTCATATTACCGACTTTAGATATTCCTGATCTGAAGGAACGGTATCAACACCTGCCCAAAGTGTCTTTCAACAGCTTCAGCTCGGAGCATCAATTGATGACGAAGGTCGAAATACGGGATATTCTGCGCCGCGGAGGATTCTTGCCATGAAGATGCTCATTCTCGGGGGAAATGGCATGGCGGGACATATGCTTGTACAGTACTTTCAGTTATCCGGCAAGCATCATGTCTTTTATACGACCCGGGACAGAAGCGATTCACAAGGCCTGGTGCTCGATGTAACCGATATGAGTGCTGTAGAGCATATCGTGAAGGCGGTTGGGCCCGATATCATCATCAACGCCGTAGGCGTCTTGAATCAACGAGCTGAGGAAGACAAGATAAATGCGTATCATATCAACGGTTTTTTACCTCATCGGTTGCGATATTTAGCGAATAGCATTTCAGCCAGACTTATTCATATCAGCACGGATTGCGTGTTTCTGGGGACCAAGGGAGGCTATCGGGAAGATGATCTTCCCGATGGTGTGACTTCCTATGCGGTAACCAAAGCGCTGGGCGAGGTCCAAGACCCGGATCACTTGACGATTCGAACCTCGATCATCGGACCTGAAATTCGGCAGAGCGGAATCGGCCTGTTTAACTGGTTTATGAAGCAGCGGGGCGAGGTTTCCGGCTACCGGGCTGTGCTATGGAACGGTGTTACAACGCTGGAGCTTGCCAAAGCGATCGAATTCTTCATGAACAAGGACGTGGGGGGGCTCATCCATCTCGGACATCCGAATCCGGTAAGCAAATATGAGTTGCTGCTGTTGTTCAAGGACATATGGGGGAAACACGATGTGGTTGTGGTCCCGACCGACGAGTTTGTTCAGGATCGGACGCTGCGCAGCACGCGACTCGATGCAACCTATCCATTTCCGGATTATGCTCAAATGTTAAAGGAGATGTATGAATGGCAGCAGAAACATTAACAAACAAAAAACTGCTGATCACAGGAGCCACAGGTTTTACCGGCTTACATGCTTGTGCTTATTTCGTCCGGCAGGGCTGTACGGTCGTTGCTGCCGGTCGAAATAAGAAAACGCTGGATTCGATACAAGGCGTCATTTCCGCCGAGTGTCACCTGGAGGATCGTGAACAGGTGAATGACCTTATTCAAAATAACCTTCCCGATTATATTTTGCATTTAGCCGGAAAAAATTCAGCATCGGAGTCGTGGAAGCATCCTGCTTCATATATGGAGAGTAATGTTATGGGTACCATCTATCTGCTTGAGGCTGTTCGGCAGCACTGTCCGGAGAGTCGCATGGTGATGGTTGGGTCCAGACTAAGCGTAGATCCCGCAAAAGGCGCGGCCGCCGTTCCTCATCCATACAGCCTTAGCAAAACCTTTGCCAGTTGGTCCGCAGCGGCCTGGCACAGCATGTTTAACCAGCATATCGTCCTTGCTGAGCCGTCCAATCTGATTGGCCCTGGAGAATCGACAGGATTCTGCACGCTGCTTGCCCGGTATATTGCAGGCTGTGAAGCGGGTAGGGGCCTGCCGCTATTCCGTATCAGTTCCCGATTCGAATCCAGGGACTTTCTGGACGTTCGGGATGCGGTAGCTGCATACGGCGTACTTCTGAAGAGCGGGTCTTCCGGCATGACGTATCCCATCGATTCGGGGAAAGAGCATACGCTTGGAGAGCTGGCGGAGCGCTTACTGAAGGAGACCGGGACGGCGGTGCCCATCGATTGGGGACCTGAATCCGCCTCGCTTTCGTTGGATTCGTTAAATAAGGGGACCGGGGGCCAGCAAGGGGCCGGGCTCCTCAAAGCGCTGGGATGGAGTCCGCAATACGTCCTGGAGCAATCGCTTGCCGATATTATGGATGACGCCAGAATACAGGTGCAGTCCTCCACTTCATAAGTAGTTTGAAATAAAACGCCGATGGATGCTCGTGATCTAATCGGTGTTTTTTTGTCCATAAAATTAGGCTTGATCATCAGTAATCTTCCATGTTAAAACCTTTCAGCATACCACTTCTGCCGCAAGGTCATCCTATACGATGTTAATACACTCATTATAGAGATGGAGGATGAATCATGATTAAATCCAAGGCCCTCAACCTGACCGTCTCCACGGCATTGCTGCTGAGTATGGCTGCAGTAGCAGGATGCGGTAACGCCAACGACGGCAATACGACACGTACGAACAATGTGGACAGTGGCCGTATCGGTGTGAATTCCGTACGGAACAACCAGAACGTCCGCAGCACGCAGCAGCATGACCTGACCAACCTGAAATACAGCAAAACGCTGTCGAGAAAAGTTTCGGATATCAGTGGTTTAGGTACAGCGCATGTATTCGTGACGAACCGCAATGCGTATGTATCGCTGTCCCGGGATGGCATGAACACGAACAACATCAACGGTCGTGTGACAGGTATGAGCACTGGAGCTAATCGTGCCACTGACCGTACGCTGACAGGCACGAACACCACGAATATCAGAAACCATACCTTCGGTACCTCAGGTACAGGCAGCGTTGGACTCCTGCAAGGAATGGCAAACGACACAAGACGTGCTGTGGACAATACGACAGGTCTTGGAACAGGTTTAGGCCGTAATGCCGATAACCGCGGCTTCGGTGTAAATGGAACGACAACCAATGGCGGATTTGGCGGCAGCAATTATAATACGTTAAACGGAACACGCACGAATGGACTGATGGGTACTAACGGAACGAACGGTACGACAAATGACACTCATATGGGAACAGGCATCAATGGCGTTCCTTATGGCACTTACAACAACAATAATATGGGCATCATGAGCAACAATCGTGAAGAGGTTCCTCAACATGTACGTCAGGAGATTACGAGCAAAATTCGCAAGACCGCTCCGCATATCAGTCAAGTATATGTTTCCACGGATGAGGATTTTTATCAGCATGCCAATCGTTTTGGAACTGACGGTAATGCAGCGAACTCGGTTGGAACGCTTACGCGCGATTTCGGCACATGGATTAACCGTGTGTTCCCACTGAACCTTGGCGGTCGTGACGGCATGAACGATACCCGCGGCAACCTGATGAAGAATGATACGGATGACGGTTGGTTTGGCGGTAATCGGAACAGCCGGTAAAACCTCTATACCAAAAGGAGCTGCTCTTTAGGAATGAAATCATCCCTAAAAAGGCAGCTCCTTTGCTATGTCTGCTATAAGTAATAATCAATCAGGATTAATGTTTGCGTTGTCCTTGAATCCAGACGCCTTGAAGCTCCAGATCACTTGAAAGCATCAGCACATCGGCAAGCTTGCCGGCTTCAAGAGAGCCTGTAAGATCTGCGATGCCGATCTTTGCGGCGGGATTAAGACTTCCAACGCGGGAAGCCTGCTCAATGCTTAACCCAACCTCTCGGACCAACAGCTGAAAGCCCTTGATCATCGTCAGTGTACTGCCAGCCAGGCTGTCTCGGTTGCTCTTGAGCGTGGCGATGCCGTTCTCGACAACAACCGGCAGGTCACCAATCGTATATTCGCCGTCAGCCATACCGGTAGCGGACATCGCGTCGGTAATCAGAATCAGATTTCCGTCTTGCTTCATGCGGGCCAGAATCCGAATGGCTGCGGGGTGGACATGGATACCGTCAGCGATAATCTCGCAGCTTAAGCGATCATCACTGAGCATCGCGCCCACCACGCCAGGCTTGCGGTGGTGCAGTCCTGTCATCGCATTGAATGTATGCACGCCATGGCTAAGACCTGCTTCAACGGCGGCTTCGACTTCCTCATAGGTGGCATCTGTATGCCCCAAGGCGGCTACGATCCCGTGGGTGTTCAGCCAAGAGATAGCCTCTAGTGCTCCCTCGCGCTCGGGTGCGAGCGTCACCTGGCGGATCAGGCCAGGGTAAGTGGATACCCACTCTTCCAGCCAATCGATATTAGCGTGGACGATATGCTCCGGATTTTGTGCGCCGGGCCATTTCGGACTGATAAAAGGGCCTTCGAGATGTACGCCCACCAGTCTTGTGTAAGGCATGCCTTGGCTCTGGTAGTCGTTAACTTCTTGCAGCACATGGTCGATGGCTGCCTTAGGGGCCGTCATCGTGGTAGCAAGCATGGCCGTTGTTCCCTGGGAGCTGTGGAACGACGTGATTTTATCCAGGACATCCTTGGAGGCATCCATGAAATCTTCACCGTTACCCCCATGTACGTGGATATCAATAAAACCGGGAATAATGTACCCATCCGGTTGATGGATCACTTCCGCTGCGGCCTGCTTCAGATCGGCAGGGAGTCCGGAAGCATCACCGGCGTAGGAGATGCTCTCACCTTGAATCGCCAGCACGCCGTCTTCGCGGATTCCGTTTGGCGTCAGGACTTGACCATACAGCAATTGGACAGATTCTTTTCGTTCGCCGCTCATACCAGCAGTCTCCCCGCACCTTGATCCAAAAGGACAACCACGTTCGGATGACATTGAAGCAGCGATGCCGGACATTGTGTGGTAATCGGTCCTTTCAATGCACGGTGAACAATTTCCGCTTTATCCTCACCACGGACGAGGAGAAGGATTTGCCGGGCTTTCAAGATCGTGGCAACGCCCATCGTAATCGCATGGGTTGGCACATCATCCAGGGTAGGGAAGAATCTTGCATTGGCGTTGCGTGTTTTCTCTTGCAGCTCAACCACATGCGTACCCCCACTCAAGGCTTCGCCAGGTTCGTTAAAACCGATGTGTCCGTTATGTCCAAGGCCGAGAAGCTGGAGATCAACCGGGCCGAATTCTTCCAACATTTTATCGTAATTCAGGCATTCTGCTTCCGCATCGGCAGCATTTCCGTTCGGCACATGGGTCCGTTCGATCTGGATGTCCACATGATTAAAGAACTTCTCATTCATGAAAGTGCGGTAGCTCTCGGGATGGTTCTCGGGAAGGCCTACATATTCGTCCAGATTATATGTTGTGGTCTGGGCGAAGCTGACCAGGCCCTGACGGTTCATTTCAATCAGTTTGGCATAGAGCCCGACCGGTGTGCTTCCTGTAGCCAGTCCCAGCTTAGCGCGCGGATTGGTGTGAAGCAGGCTGGAGATCAGGTTGGCACCTGTTTGCACAAATTGCTCTTCATCGCGGAATGTGTAAATATTCATTGGTTATTATCCTCCTCGGCTTTTGCGATAGTTTTGAACATTAAGATATGATTGCTCCAGACGGGGAACATACGTAGAGAAGTCCCGACTGGCCATACCCATGAACAGGATGTCGATAATGTGAAGCTGAGCGATACGCGAAGCCATGTCTCCCCGCCGCATTCCTTCCTCTAATGAAGATGAATACAGTGTGATGTCTGCCAGAGCGGAGATGGCGCTGCTTCGGTACGAGGTGATGCTGATCGTGAAGGCGCCGGCGTCTTTGGCACAAGTCAACGCATCGATGGTCTCCGGTGTTTCGCCGGAGTATGAAACAGCAACGGCAACATCGCTTGAAGCCAGGGTAGAGGCTGATGTGATCTGCATATGCGAATCTGCGAAAGCCGTGCAGTTTTTGCCGATCCGGATCAGCTTCTGGTAGAAGTCCTGTGCCACAATGGAAGAGGTAGCCACTCCGTACAGATCAATGCGCTTCGCGCGGCATAGGGCATCCACGGCACGCTCCAGCTGACCCAGATCGAGCAGCTCTGTCGTATCCCGTATCGAAGTCAGATGATTGGATTCAATCGCCTCGACGATGCCGGCAAGCGCGTTGCCGGCAACGATATCCTGATAGCGCGTATTTCCCGTGCGTGAGGCCATTTCGGCATGAGCGATCTCGGCGGCGAGCTTGAGCTTAAAATCAGGATACCCCTTACACTGAAAGTTCTTACAAAAACGGGTTACGGTGGCAGCGCTGACCTCACACTGCTCTGCAAGATCTTTAATGCCCATATGCACAATCTCGGATGGAGCTGTCAAAATAAACTCTGCGAGCCGTCGTTCCTGACGGGGCAGACTTTCCTTTTCGACAGAAATAATATGCAAGATTGGTGTCATCACAAGCCTCCTTCAAGGTTCCCGGTGAGCTTATTGCTTGGGCATAACAAATGGGATTCCATTTCTGAAAATAATTTTTATAAATATGAAAAAATAAAGAAAATTATTTTTACACCATCATCATAGACCAACCCTCGAGAGGAAGCAAGGACAAAAATCGCCAATACGGGCCAATCGCCCAAATTGTTCGCCTCTTTCGCACCTTCCCCCCTCATCTTACATAAGATGAGTTGACTGTATCCCTTACCCTTGTTAGACCACACATACCCGGGCAAGGAGGGGTGACACCATTGAAGGGGACCGACCATAACAGCAAGTTCTTGTTAACCCACCGTGAACGCGAAGTGTTTGAATTGCTAGTGCAGGACAAAACGACTCGCGATATCGCCGGGCAGTTGTTTATTAGCGAAAAGACGGTGCGTAACCACATCTCCAATGTCATGCAGAAATTAAACGTCAAGGGCCGTTCGCAAGCTGTCGTTGAGTTGATAAAACTCGGTGAGTTGAAGATCTGACACCATGCCGGTTGCATGAACGAAAGCACAGCGAAAGCCTTCCTTCCCGTAGCAACGGGAGTGAGAAGGCTTTTTTGTGTTTTCATTGCGGAAGTCCGGTTATATTCTGTGATTAGAAATGGGCAGAAACTGCCATGACAAATACAAGATATGTTAAAATGTTCGCAAATGTATTAATGTAGCGACGTCGTTTATACGTGATCATGGAGTGTAAATCTGCTAATCGTTTTTTAGCTATTTTGTACAAATAGCCTGCACATGTCGGAGGTGAAATAAACATGGGATGGATGATCGGGATGATGACCGGAGCCGTTCTAGTCCTTCTTGCAGTTGTATGGATCAGACGCAAGAAAAGAAGCGGAAGGGAACGTAATGTTATCCATCTGAACACAACAACGCGAACCCGGAGCGGTCAGCACGGACAAGCATGCAGTAAATGCCGGCGCAAGCGACAATTAATCTTTTACGCGGATGACGCCGGCGCCGTAAGAGGGCTGTGCACCGATTGCAAAAGAGAGCTTGAGCGGCATCAGGAATTATATCCGGTATAGTATGTTTGGCTGTATATGAGAGGAAGTGCAAGGGGAAACTACCTTCGCATTTCCTCTTTTTTTGAGTAATAAAGTACATATGCCTTGGCCCTTTGCGGAACGGCGAGGACTCCCTAACTTCAACAAGATTGTGTATAGTGAATTACAGTTCCAAATCGAAAGGGAGTGCAGAACTTGAACAGGTTTGGCAGGCTGAATACACTGCGGAATCAAATCTTCCTTGGATTTATGCTGGTGATGGTTATCGTATTGGCATTGGTCGGGGTGTTTGTATATGATCAGGTTTCGGCTTTGCTGCGCAACAGTGCGGAGAAGCATATTCAGCAGACGGCCGTTCAGGCCACGGGAAAGCTGGATGCGCTGCTCAAGCAGGTGGATACGCTGACGGCTCAAGTCTCGACGAACGCAACGGTTCAGCGCTTTCTGGCGCAGGAGACCGCGGGTAATCCGATAACATTCGGTGAACGGCAGTCCCTTCAACAGGAGGTTCGTAAATATGAAGCCTACGCTACGGGCATCCGGTCGCTGGAATTATATACGAAGGATTATCGGCGGCTGTTTCCACTGGATGAAGGAAGTCTGACCAGCCGGGTTAGGAGCGATTGGATTGCTGCGGCAGACCAGGGCATGGGGAAGCTGGTATGGTTCGGTCAGGATCCCCGGGACCCGGATGTGGTGGTAGCGGTACGGAGAATTCGGCTGATTGACCATTCCTTTGCCCACGGCGGATACTTGCTCGTGAAGCTGGAGAAGGACTATTTTGCGCTGGCGGACTCTGCAGGCGGCATGGGCACCGATTCGCGTGAAACGATGGGATTGTTTGATCAGGCGGGGAATGAAATCTCGTCCGATTTTGCCACCGTGGTGGATGCGAAGGAGGTTTTGCACCGCGAAGGGGAGACGGTTACGGTCGGCCATGAGGACTATATTGCCGTACAGAAACAGTCTGAGGCCACGGGCTGGAACCTGGTCATCCTGACGCCTGTCGATTATACGACGGAGGGGATATCGGTGCTGCGGACCGCGATCATCGTATCCGGGGGCGTGGGTGCGCTGCTGTTTCTGTTCTTAAGCTTTATACTGACCACGATGATCATCCGGCCGATTTTGAATCTGATCAAAGCCATGCGCGGCGTGAGATTGGGAACGCTGAAGCCCATTGCCGTCACCTCGAAGACGATGGAGATCAACGAGCTTAACAATTCGTATAACCAGATGGTGGATTCGCTGAACGAATTAATCGAGGTTGTGTATCAGAAGGAGATCATTCAGAGCCGGACGGAACTTAAAGCGCTGCAGGCGCAGATCAATCCGCACTTTCTTTTTAACACATTGGAAGCGTTTTACTGGGCGCTGGATGATCAAGGGGAAGAAGAGCTGGCCCAAATCGTGGTCGCGATGTCCGGCTTATTCCGTTACGTCATTAACCGCAAAGACGAGGATGAGTGGGTATCGGTCCGGGACGAGCTGGATCATGCCGAGCGTTATTTGATGATTATGAAAATGCGGATGCTGGACCGGTTATCCTGGAAAATCGAGGCGGATGAAGCCAGCAAAAACGTGCCGATTCCGAAGCTGCTGATTCAGCCGATCGTGGAAAATGCGATCCTCCACGGAGTTGAGCAGCGATTGGGTCCGGGCACCGTTATTGTACGGGCGAAGGTCTCGGATCATCCGGGATATACGGTCATTTCGGTTAGCGATGACGGCCCGGGAATGGACGAGGAGACGGTGGCCTCTCTGTATTCCTCCATGGAAAAGGGATACGCGGAATCTTCTAAAAAAAGCGGTGTTGGCATTGCCAATGTAGAGCAGCGAATCCGGTTGTATTACGCTTCCGGGCAAGCCGGCCTGCGTATTCACAGCGTGGTGGGCCAGGGAACGACGATTTCATTTCAAATTCCGAATGATTTTCAGGCTAATGGTGGGGAGGGGGAACAGCATGAAAACGATACTGATCGTGGATGATGAGCCGAGAACGAGGGAAGGGGTAAGGAAGACCCTGGAGGCATGGTCGTCGGGGCGCTGCAGAATCGTGACGGCTTCAAGCGGCGTAGAGGCGCTGGAGTGGCTGCAGGAGCAGGTGGCTCATCTGGTGGTGACGGACATCCGCATGCCGGAAATCGGGGGACTTGAGCTCATTGAGAGATTGCATGAACTAGAGCATCCGCCGGTCATTATCGTCATATCCGGTTATTCGGAATTCGATTATGCCCGTAGAGCGCTGCAATACGGCGTCGTGGATTATCTACTAAAGCCGCTGGATAAGCGGAAGCTGGTAACTGCGGTCGAATCGGCCCTGGAACGCCGGGAAAAAATAGACCGGATTGAGCGGATGGAGAAACTGGTGGATCCCAAGCTCCTGGAGGCGGCGCAGCAGGATAAGGGCTACAGCACTCAGGTGCAGGAAGCGCTGAAGTACGTGGATCAGCACCTTCAGGAATCGGTATCGCTTAAGG
Source organism: Paenibacillus sp. FSL W7-1332 (assembly GCF_037969785.1). Classification (NCBI taxonomy): domain Bacteria; kingdom Bacillati; phylum Bacillota; class Bacilli; order Caryophanales; family Paenibacillaceae; genus Paenibacillus; species Paenibacillus sp. FSL W7-1332. Next base: position 1,836,572 of record NZ_CP150209.1, read on the forward strand.
AAGTGGCAGAAGTGCTTCACCTGAATTCCAGTTATTTCAGCGTGTTATTCAAAGAGCAGACCGGACTCACCTTCAGCGAATATTTAACGCGTCGCAGGGTACAGCGGGCCAAGGAGCTGTTGGCGGGCACATCGCTGCCTATCGCGGAAATTGCGGAGAAGGTGGGATACCAAACGGCGAAATATTTCGTGAAAGTGTTCCGTGACCTTGAGGAGGTAAGCCCGAGTCAATACCGCCATAGCGTATCCGATAGCGGAGAGGAAATCTAATAAAAGTGGAATTAGTCCCAATCATTATGACCTTATACAATCATCCCCTCACTGATAAAATTTGATTAAAGCGGTTTCAATACGCGAACAGCATACTAGAAAAGGGGTTGTAAACGTGTTCAACAAAAAATGGACGGTTCTGCTTCTAACATTGTGTCTCGCACTGGTTGCGGCTGGTTGTGGATCGAGCAACAGCAGCACGGGGGATTCAGGCAACAGCGGCAGCGAGGGCGATAAAGTTACGGTGAACTTCATGCACTTATGGCCGGCAGGCGTTTCTGCGGGACAGAACAAAATCGTGAATCAGATCATCGAAGAATATCAAAAAGAGAATCCGAACGTGACGATCAAACAGGAAGTTCTGGATAATGAGCAATATAAAAATAAATTGAAAGTGCTTTCCGCCTCGAACGAGCTTCCGGACGTAGGGGTAACCTGGGCAGCGGGATTCCTGAAGCCTTATGTCGAAGGCAAACTGTTTGCACCAGTAGATGATTTGCTGGACGGTCAGCTTAATGGCAAGTTCGTAGCCGGCACGACCGAGGCTTATGCCATTGACGGCAAAACGTATGCGCTTCCACTCGAGTTCAATATCGCTCCGGTATACTACAACAAAGCGATATTCGAGCAGCATAATCTGGCGATTCCGCAAACCTACGAAGAATTCAAAAATGTCGTGAAAACGCTGTCCGATAACGGGATTGCTCCGATCGCACTGGGTAACAAGGATCGCTGGACCGGTTCGCTCTGGTACATGTACCTGGCAGACCGAATCGGCGGACAAGAAACGCTTGCCAGCGCAATCAGCGGTTCGGGTTCTTTCAAGGACGAATCGCTTGTAAAGGCAGCCGCCGAGGTTCAATCGCTGGTGGATGGCAACGCGTTTGTCAAAGGGTTCAACGGCTTATCCAACGAGGAAGCGAAATCCGAATTCCTGAACGGCAAAGCGGCCATGTACATGATGGGGACCTGGGAACTGCCTAACTTTACGACCAATGAAGAGATTCCGCAAGAATTCCGCGACAGCGTCGGTTTCTTCAAATTCCCGACGGTTGAAGGCGGCAAAGGCGATATTAACAGCTGGGTAGGCGGACCGGGTGTCGGCCTGTTCATCGGCGAGAACTCCAAAGTGAAAGAGGAGTCCAAGAAGTTTGTTGAGTATTTCGTCACCAAGTGGGGCGAGCAGTCCGTCACAGGTGCCGGCGTCATCCCTGCAACGAAGGTGGATACCTCGACGCTTGAGCTTCCGCAGCTGTACATCGATCTCTTTGATGAAATGAACCAAGCAAGCAGCATCACCCTGTTCGCGGATGTACAGATGGAGGCGAATGCCGCCGAGACACATCTGAACATGATTCAGGCGCTCTTCGGCAAAGCCGTGACGCCGGAGAAATTCTCCGAAGAGCATGAAGCGGCGATCTCCAAAGGGAACTAAGACTCTTTAGGACAACAAAGAAACGGGACCCTGATTTATCCGGCAGCGATGCCGGATAAATCTTTCCTTAAGACCATAGGAAGAAAGGAGTCGGACACTTTGGATAAAGTGATGTCCAACAAAAAAATCATCGCGCTGTATGTTTTGCCCGCACTGCTTGTGATTATGGCCGTCGTTTATATTCCGATCCTACTTACCGCCTATTACGGACTGAACGAATGGAACGGCATCGGTGCGATGACCTTTATCGGACTTGATAACTACCAGGCCCTGCTCTCGGACGGCAAGTTCTGGGACAGTGCATGGCACTCCCTGCTGTTAGCCGTATTCTCGGCAGCAAGCCTGATCATTTACCTGGCCGTGGCAATGGTGCTGGCCTCCAAGATCAAGGGAGCCAACCTGTTCCGTAAAATCTATCTCATCCCCATGCTGCTGTCCTCCGTTGCGATCGCGCAGCTGTGGCTGCGCATTTACCACCCGACGAACGGAATTGTGAACAGCTTCCTGGAATCCATCGGGATCACGAACCCGCCGGCATGGCTCGCTGAGCCGTCGCTTGTCTTGTTCGCATTGTTTATTCCGATTCTCTGGCAGTATGCCGGTTTCTATATCTTGATCTATTATGCAGCTTTGAAGAATATCCCGGCATCGCTGGTGGAAGCGGCCAAGATCGACGGTGCGACTTCCCTGCAAATTGCGTTCCGGATCAAGCTTCCACTCATCATGGAAGTGATTAAGGTTACGATCGTGCTGGCGGTGGTAGGTTCCTTGAAATATTTCGACCTCATCTTTGTTATGACGGACGGGGGGCCTAACGGCGCAAGTGAAGTGATGGCGTCCTACATGTATCACACGGCTTTCCGCGCTTATGATTTCGGTTACGGCAGCGCGATCGGATTCTTCCTGCTGGTGATCTGTCTGATCGTAACGTGGGTCATACGGAAATTAACGGCATCGAAAGAAACGATCCAATATTCATAAGGAGGAATGCTTCATGATATCCGGAGCCACAGGACAGCTCCAAGACGGGCGCGCCCGGTCCGGAAACGGAGTGGGGGGCAAGCTGGGTTACGCGCTGCTGTATATCGTGCTGATCGGCGTTGCCGTATTCCAGCTGTTCCCGCTCGTATGGCTGCTGCTGTTCTCATTAAAAAACAATCAGGAAGTATTCGATCTTCCTCCGTTGTCTCTTCCGATGAATCCGCGTTGGGAGAATTATGAGAAGGTATGGAGTGCCGGCAACATCAGCGTATATTTTCTGAACAGCGTCTGGATCACCGTTGTCGCGACTGCGCTCACGGTCATTCTGGGAAGTCTCGTCACCTTCGCGGTTACGAGAATGAAGTGGAAGGGCAGCTCCTTCGTCCTCGGATTATTTATGGTTGCCATGATGATTCCGGTTCACTCCACCTTGATCCCGCTGTTCAGCATGTTCAACAAGGTTGGCCTGACCGATCATCCGGTTTCTTTGATATTGTCGTACGTGGCCTTCAATATGCCGATTACCATTATGATTCTGCTCGGGTTCTATTACACGCTGCCGAAGGAAGTGGAAGAGGCGGCGGTCATGGACGGCTGCTCGGTTCACCGGGTCTTCTTCCGGATCGTGCTTCCGATGACGGGCTCGGTGCTGGCGACGACAGCCATCATTAACATGATCTACAACTGGAACGAATTTATTTTCGTGAATACGTTTATCAGCTCGGACATATTCAAGACGCTCACCGTCGGCGTGCAGAACTTTATCGGACAATACACAACCGATTGGGGCGCGATTGGCGCAACCTTGATGATCAGTATTTTGCCAATCCTGCTGATGTTCCTGTTCCTCAGTGATCGTATCGTGGAAGGCATCGCTGCTGGTTCGGTGAAAGGTTAAGTTTCATAGAACTCATCCATTTCCGGATAAAATAAACGAGCCGCTTCAAGGAGACTTCTTGGAGCGGCTCGTTTGCTTTATATGATGCTGATTCAATCCTCGGTCGTTAAACCCATCCCAGTGCCCGGGCCACCTGAGTGACCAGGAAGGTGACGCCGATGGCGATGGCCGTCGGGATGGCAAAGGACAGGAACGTCCACTTCGCGCTTTTCGTTTCCTTCCAGATGTTGACGAGCGTGGTTCCGCATGGATAATGAAGCAGCGAGAACAGCATCATGTTCAGTGCGGTCAGCCAGGTCCAGCCTTGGTCCAGGAAGATTTGCTTGAGGGCAAACATATCGGTAACTTCGGTCAGGGACCCCGTAGCCAAATATCCCATCAGTAGGATCGGCAGCACGATTTCATTGGCGGGAAGTCCGATGATAAAGGCCATCAGAATGAAGCCATCGAGTCCGAGTGCGCGCGCAAACGGATCAAGAAATTCAACGAAATGAATCAGAATGCTGGCATCGCCAATATAGATGTTGGCAAGCACCCAGGTGAGCACGCCTGCAGGCGCCGCTACGATAATGGCTCTGCGCAGCACATAGAGGGTTTTATCCAGGGTCGACCGGAGAATGGTATTCAGTATCTTCGGTTTACGGTATGGAGGCAGCTCCAGGGTGTAGTGGGAAGGAATGCCTTTCAAGGCGGTTTTGGATAGACCCCATGATACCGTGAGCGTGACAACGACACCGATCAGCACCATGCCCATAACAACGGAAGCCGTTACGAGCGTCTGGGCTCCTCCCGAGAAACCTGCAGCCATGAACAAGGAGGCCAGCAGGATCAGGGTCGGCCAGCGACCGTTGCAGGGCACGAAGTTATTGGTCAGAATAGCGAGCATCCGCTCCCGAGGCGACTCGATGATCCGGGTCGACATAATGGCCGCCGCATTGCAGCCGAATCCCATCGCCATGGTGAGGGACTGCTTGCCGTGCGCTCCTGTTTTTTTGAACAGGCGGTCCAGGTTAAAGGCTACCCGAGGCAGATAGCCATAGTTCTCCAGCAGCGCAAAGGCTGGAAAGAAGATAGCCATGGGAGGCAGCATGACACTGACAACCCAGGAGGTCCCCCGGAACAATCCGAGAATCAGCACGCCATAGAGCCAATCGGGAGCATGGAGGGCCTGAAAGGCCATCGTCAGGTATCCTTCGATCCAGCCAAAGAAATTTGCCAGCATGGAAGAAGGCACGTTAGCCCCTGCGATCGTTAAGTAAAAAATAACGCCGAGCATGGCCAGCATGATCGGAAATCCCCACAGCTTGGAGGTGAAGATGCGGTCCAGACGCTCGGAACGGTACAGAAGCTCACGATTGGTGACGGTGACGGCATTACTGCACAGCTCGCGGGATTTTTTGAATAATTCGCCCACGATGTCTTCCCGAACGTCCTCTACCTGCTCAGCAGGAATGGCGGCTGTTAGAGCTTCCAAGCGCTTTAGCTGTTCCAAGTGAAATCCCTCCTTTATCCGAAGCCTTTAATCGTTCTTTCAGCGTCGCGATCAGCTTCCGGTCTCCATCAAGAAAACGGATCGCCAGCCATCTGGCTGGATATTCGTCGCCAAGAATGTCTCGTAATTCGGACTCCAGGCCGGAAATTCGCGATTCCAGATATTCGTTATATTTCATACGGTACGGCGTAGTCGGAGTCTGCCCTGTGCACATGAGAAGCAGCTGCTCGGACAGGGTATCCAGCCCTTCGTTATTTCTGGCCGATATCGGAATGACGGGAACCCCGAGCTGATCCGCCAGCTTGCGTGCGTTAATCTTGATACCTTTTTTCTTCGCTTCGTCCATCAGATTCAGGCAGATGATGACCCGGTCGGTCATTTCCAGCACTTGCAGCGCAAGGTTAAGGCTTCTTTCCAGCGCCGTAGAATCCAGAACCAGCAGGGTAACGTCCGGTTTCTCAAAAATAATATAATCGCGCGCCACTTCTTCATCGGCCGAGTTGGAGAACAAGGAGTACGTCCCGGGCAGGTCGATAAATTGGAAGCGGGTGTCTTTGTAATCGTAATAGCCGCTTGCGAGACTGACTGTTTTGCCGGACCAGTTGCCGGTGTGCTGCTTTAGCCCGGTGAGCGCATTAAACAGCGTGCTTTTTCCCGTGTTCGGGTTGCCAGCCAGCGCGACGGTAAAAGTTCTCATGATGACATCACCTTACCCCAGATTAACTGACTTTCTTCTTTTCTTAATGCAATGACGGTACCTGCCACTCTATAAGAGGTCGGATCGCCGAGCGGGCTGGCTTGCAGTACTTCGACAACGGAGCCCGGTACGAATCCGAGGTCCAGAAGCCGTCGTTTATGCTCTTCGCGGATATCCACCTGTTCAATCAGAAACCGCTCGCCGAGCGCTGCCTGATGCAAATGCTGCCGATATTTTGTCTCATCCATAAAGTTTAACCTCTCCCTACTAAATTGGGCCGAGCATATATTGTTTCCTCGAAGCAACTTTATGCCTATAGTATGACTGAATGTGTATGTTGTCAACTGGATTCATCAGATATTTATTCCAGTTTCATGCGGCGTTTGACGATGCAATCACCATTTTATGCTTGAAGGGGAAACAAGATCCATGTTATATGTATATATGAGCAATTATTCATATAATTGGAGTGATACCTATATGATATGGGACGTAATCGTTATCGGCGCGGGGCAGGCAGGATTGGCAGCTGGCTATTGGCTGCAGCAGGCAGGGATGAAGTTTCTGTTGTTGGATCGGGGGATGGAGGCAGGCGATGCATGGAAGATGAGATATGATTCCTTGAGGTTGCTTACGCCGAGGACTCGTAGTGCCTTGCATGGAATGAGGTTAGAGGGGGATCCCGACGGGTTCCCGGATAAAGATGAGATGGCGTCCTTTCTGAAATCGTATGCAGCGCGGTTTAGGCTGCCCATTCAGTTTGAGACGGATGTGAAGTGTGTCCGGAAGGAAGAAGACCGTTTTATGATCGACACCCATCAGGGAGAATATCATGCAAAGGCGCTGATCATCGCTACCGGGCCGTTCCGGCAGCCTCGAATTCCGACGTTTGCAGCATCGGTTCCAGAGGACATTCTCCAACTGCACTCATCCGATTACAGGCAACCTTCACAGCTTCAGGAGGGCGGCGTTCTTGTCGTTGGCGGCGGGAACAGCGGGGCACAGATTGCGGTCGAACTGTCACGTGGTCGGGAAACGTATTTGGCCCTCGGACAGCAGCCGCGTTATTTACCCATGACCATTGGGGGAAAGGGCATGTTCTGGTGGTTGGACAAACTCGGCATTTTATCTGCCGGCGGTTCCTCCTGGTTGGGGCGTAAGCTGAAGCGCCGCGGAGACCCGATTTTTGGATATGAATTGAAACAAGCGGTCAAGTGCGGTAAAGTGGTGTTGAAAAAGAGAGCCGTTGATGCCGGCGCTTCCGGAATGCGATTCGAGGATGGAACGGAGCTTAAGGTTCAGAATATTATCTGGGCGACCGGCTTTGTTCCCAGCTATGATTGGCTTCAAGTGGATCGAGCGCTGGATCATGAGAAGGCTGTTATTCATACACGCGGTATCAGTCCGGTAAAGGGGCTCTATTATGCAGGTTTGCCTTGGCAGACGCACAGGGGCTCCGCACTCTTGGCAGGAGTTTCACGGGATGCCCGCGAAATCGTTCAAGCCATTATGGAGAAGAGGGGATTAGTTTATGGAAAAAGAGCACCATGAGCTGCTGCACGAAGACGAGGCCATGGAAGCATCACGACTGCTGAAGGCCATCTCGGATCCGACGCGGATCCGGATTCTTCATTTGCTCTCGCAAGAAGAATGCCCGGTCGGCCATATTGCCGAGGTGCTTGGCATGAGTCAGTCGGCGGTATCCCACCAGCTTGGCTATCTGCGAAGTTTAAGACTGGTCAAATACCGGAGGGAAGGAAATACATATTTTTATACGTATGAAGATGAGCATGTCATCGGGATCTTACGGCAGGTGCTGGACCATATCGCTCATTAGAATCACCTGACCCGTTCATGCTTGACATTCCGACCGTCCGGCTGTAATGTATTGGAAAATGAATTTCCCGTGAATAACGATCATCAAGGACATGAGGATGCAAGATTCGGCGAGACAGAAAAGAAGCCCTTGGCTGAAAGGCTTCCCCCGCTAGGCTGTGTCCTTCCTACCTTGTAGTTGCCCGCTGTGAACAAGCGGCGCCGGTTTGGCCCGTTACCGCCGTATGAAGCATCTTCAATGGAGCGTCTTTTGCGTCCGGCAAGATGGAATCAGGGTGGTACCACGAGCACATTCGTCCCTAGGAGCGAATGTGCTCTTTTTGCGCTCAGGCAGGTTCATTCATGGATATAAGAAGGAGTATGAGGAAGATGCGGCAAAGCCAATTATTGATGACAACGATGCGTGATGTGCCTTCCGAGGCGGAGGCACTGAGCCATCAATGGATGCTCCGCGGCGGCTATATCCGTCAAACGGCAGCAGGAATCTATTCGTATCTGCCGCTGGGATGGCGGGTCTTGCGAAAGATCGAAGCTATTATTCGGCAGGAAATGGATGCCTCCGGCGGACAGGAAATGCTCATGCCCGCTGTTCAGCCCGCCGAGCTGTGGAAGGAATCGGGCAGGTACGATGTTTACGGTTCGGAACTCATCAGGCTGCATGACCGCCATAATCGGGAGTTCGTGCTTGGACCAACCCATGAAGAAGTGATTACGTCCATCGTTCGCCAAGAGATTTCTTCGTACCGGAAGCTGCCAGTCAACCTGTACCAAATTCAGAACAAATATCGGGATGAGCGGCGTCCGCGTTTTGGTCTGCTGCGGGGGCGTGAATTCCTGATGAAGGATGCGTATTCCTTTGATCGGAACTGGGAAGGCCTGGATGTGTCCTACCGGAACATGTATGAAACGTATGAACGAATCTTCAGACGCTGTGGCCTGACGTTCCGGGCGGTGGAAGCCGATGCGGGTGCCATTGGCGGGCAAGGGGAAACCCATGAGTTTATGGCACTGGCGGATATAGGCGAGGATACCGTTGTTTCCTGTACCGATTGCAGTTATGCTGCGAATCTCGAGCGAGCGGAGTCTGCGGTTTCAGCTGAGCCTGCAGGAAGAGAATCCGTAAAGACAGACGGAAGCTCAGTTATAGAACGGGTAATAACTCCCGATGTGAAGAGCATTCAGGAATTGACTGACTTCCTGCAAGTCGGTCCGGAGCAATTGATCAAGACGCTGATTTACCACGTGGATGGAGAACGGGTTGCTTGTCCGGGGAGACCGCGAAGCAAACGAGGCAAAGGTGAAGTCTTACCTAGAGGCAGAACTCGCGGAATTAGCGAGCGCCGAAGAGGTGATGCAGGCGACGGGAGCCCCGGTCGGGTTTGCGGGACCGGTAGGTCTAACCCTGAAGGTATTGGTCGATTCCGAAGTAGCAGTTATGGCAGAGGGGATCACCGGTGCTAACCAGGGGGATACCCATCTGAAGGGAGTCCGCCCAGGACATGATTTTTCGCTGGAACACACCGGCGATTTCCGAAATGTAACAGAAGGTGAACCTTGTCCGCGCTGCGGAGCTCCGCTTCAGTTTCATCGCGGGATCGAGCTTGGACATGTGTTCAAGCTGGGTACGAAGTACAGTGAGGCTATGAACGCCATGTACCTGGATTCCGACGGACGGGAGAAACCGCTGATCATGGGCTGCTACGGTATTGGCGTCTCCCGCGTCATGTCCGCCATCGCCGAGCAGTGCATCTCGGATGAGCGGTTGGTCTGGCCGATGTCCGTGGCTCCGTTCAAGGTGCACATTATCCCGGTTGCGGTTAAGGATGAGATACAGATGAAACTGGCTGAACATATCTACAGCGAGCTGAATAAGGCTGGTCTGGAGCCGCTGTTGGATGACCGGGACGAACGGGCTGGCGTCAAGTTCAAGGATGCCGACCTTGCCGGCGCTCCGATGCGTCTGATCGTTGGACGCGGAGCCGTTAACGGAGAGGTCGAATGGATGGGCGAGGACGGAATCAAGATCACCCTGCCTGCCGAGAAAGCCATCCAGCGCTCACTCGCGGAGATAGACCGTCAGCTGAAGTGATATTATGGAGCCTTTCAGTATGAGGCGAGTATTCATTAAGCTGGAGATGAGTAGAAGGAATTAACTTGGAATTTCAAGAGGTTGCAGAACGTGCAATTTCCCAAGAGGGACTTTGTGGATCGAAAAGAGAGTGTAAACATCATGCAAGTCCTAAGAAAGTCTTACAGGATTGAAATGAAGCGTACTCAGCTAACTCAAAAAAATTACAGTTTCGCTAATGGAGAAGCATCCCCAAGTTTATATGACTATGGGGATGCTTTTCGTATATGAAAGAAGGTCATCTGCTTATTAAGATCAGATGGTACACGCTTTATGATGAACGAGCACGAAGCAGCGGAGCGGACGAATCGATTCCGTAAAAGCGGCAGCGGTCGCCTTTGCCATCGGATTTTTACAATCAATCAATACGATGAAAAAAATCCGGGGGCAACAGCGATTGGAGGAACGATGCGTACGTGAAGCGTCCTTTGATGGAAAACAGTAGCATCTAAACCAGGCAGCCTGCTATACATATCCCGATTACAAGCTTATGATGAAAGAGTCGGATTTGAAGTCATAATGCAGATGGAGGTTGCATCTACAATGAATCAGGAAGAGAAGGGAAATAGCCCGGACATTCATCATATAGAAGAACATCAGCTCAGTCAGGTGAAGATTACATTGTCCAACCCTTTAAGATGGGTGAACAGCTATGTGCTGCGGGGGGATGACGGTATGACCATCATCGATCCGGGGCCGCGAACGAGTTCCTCGGAGCAGGAATGGCTGGCGGCGATGGAGCAGCTCGGGTTCGAGTTCAGCGACATCGCTTCGGTCGTGCTGACCCATCATCACCCGGATCACTATGGGCTTGCCGGGTGGTTTCAGGAGCGTTCGGGCGCCAAGGTGTGGATGTCAGAGCGGGCGCATCGGGAAGCGATGCTCATGTGGGGAACGGATTCCGCGATGGATCACGAACTCCCGGCGTTCTTCCGGCAGCATGGCATGCCGGAAACCAAGCTTGCCCTGCTGCCGGAGCATCTGAACGGCTTCTTTCCCCAAGTTACGCCGCAGCCGGAGATCTCGTTTATCAGCGAGGATCTGCCGTTCCGGATGGGCAGCCGGATATGGGTCCCGGTGCAAACGGCCGGCCATGCTCCGGGGCATCTGTCGTTCTTCCATGCAGACAGCGGCGTTCTGCTATGCGGCGATGCCGTGCTGCCGCAAATCTCGCCCAACGTGAGCCTGCTGCCCGGCAGCGACGCCGAGCCGCTGGCACTATTCCTCGCAGGGCTGCGCCGCCTGCGGGAGCTGCATGTCCGGACGGCGTACCCCGGACACCGCCACCCGTTCACGCATTTTCGTGAACGGATCGAGACGCTCCTCCTCCATCACGAGGAGCGCTTAGCCGCCATCGCCGGCATGCTGAGTGCTGCCGGCCGCCTAACCGCCTTCGAGGTCTGCACCGCCCTCTTCGGCGAGAAGCTCGGCATCCACCAGCTGCGCTTCGCCATGTGCGAAGCGCTGGCCCATCTCGCCGAGCTGGCCCGCCGCGGGGAAGCCGAGGAGATCGAAAACGAGGATGGAATGCGCTATTTTTCTGTACGGAAACAGCCGCATTCCTGATATAATCAAGACATAAATAAAACCGTCTGCTTGTACGTTGACTTCCATCATGCGTAGAATAGGCGGTTTTTTGTTTAATAGATTCAGAGGGCTACATTGTGGAGCATCTCTTGATCAGAAGCAGCCGGATAGTCTGCCCGCGCAGCCGCTGCGATCAGGATGCTTGGCAAGTGGCGCCACGGCTTTTTTATAGAAGAGGAGGCCGATAATTCCTAAGATGGGGGGCCTTTCCCTCAATAGAGTCAGAGTTAGAGTCAGAGTTTCTCACTACCCCGCATATAGTTGATGTACCTTGCTGTTTAAGTAAGGCATTCCCTCAAGGCTTTTTTCTTAATCACTCATCACCATGATTCACTCCACCATATTCGTATCGAAGCGTTCTTGGTTCCGCAATTTTCATGTTATAGGATTCGTATCTCATAAAGCCCCTTAAAGGAGAATCTGTCATGAAGAAAAAAGATGTGGTCGCTATGCTGCTCGCAGGAGGTCAGGGCAAACGGCTGAAGGGCCTCACGAAGACGCTCGCCAAGCCGGCTGTTTATTTTGGGGGTACATACCGGATCATTGATTTTCCGCTGAGCAACTGCTCCCATTCGGGAATCGACACGGTTGGGGTACTAACCCAGTATGAACCTCTGGTTCTGCATTCTTACATTGGCGTAGGAAGCGATTGGGACATGGACCGGTTGAATGGGGGCGTATTCGTGCTTCCGCCCCATGAACGCGAAGACGGGACGACCTGGTACCGCGGGACGGCGGATGCGATTTATCGGAATCTTAAGTTTATTGATCAGTACGATCCCGAGCACGTTTTGATTTTGTCGGGAGATCACATCTATAAGATGGATTATGACCGTATGCTGACTTATCACAAGGAGAAGGATGCCGATTGCACCATCTCCGTCATCGAGGTGAGCCTGGACGAAGCGAAGCGGTTCGGCATGGTGAATACGGATGAGAACTGCCGGATTTTCGAGTTCGAGGAGAAGCCTGCGCATCCGAAGAGTACGACGGCATCCATGGGCGTTTATCTGTTTCGCTGGAAGCTGCTGCGATCCTATTTACTGCGGAATGCGGAGCATCCGGATACGAGCCATGATTTTGGCAAAGACATTCTGCCGAGCATGCTGGCGGACGGCAAAACGCTGTACGCTTATCCGTTCGAAGGGTACTGGAAGGACGTCGGCACCATCGAGAGCCTATGGGAAGCCAATATGGATCTGCTCTGCGAGCAGCCCAAGCTGGACTTGAACGATCCGCTGTGGCGCATTTACACCCGGAACCCGAATCAGCCGGCAGAGTATATTTCTCCAACCGGCGTCGTCCGGAACAGCATGATTAACGAGGGCTGCACCGTGTGCGGCGAGGTAGAACATTCGGTCCTCTTTTATGGCGTGGAGGTAGGGGAAGGCAGTGTCATTACCGATTCCGTCATCATGCCCAAGGTGCGCATCGGCAGCCATGTACGAATACACCGGGCGATTATCACTGAGGACATGATCATTCAAGATCATGCCGTCATTGGTCCCCCTCCTGAAGATCCATCCCGGATTGTGCTTGCAAGCGGTCAAGATGAAGACGTCCTGAAGCTGCTTCAATCGTCGTCTTCGTCCCATAATAATCAAGGTTAGGATGGGATTCGCAGATGAGAGAACTCATGGGTATTATTAATTTGGAGCATGAACGGGATGTATTGAGTGAATTGACATATTACCGGTGCGGGGCCGCTGTGCCTTTTGCGGGGAGGTACCGCCTGATCGACTTCGTGATGTCCAATATGATGCATGCGGGCATCGAGGATATTGCGCTGTTTGTTCGCAGGAAATACCGGTCCCTGATGGATCATCTGGGCGAAGGCAGGCCTTGGGATATGCATCGCAAGCGGGGCGGCCTGTTCATACTTCCGCCGGATTGGAACGATGAAGCCGATGTGTCCGCCGGCGAGCTGCGGCATATTTATAACAATCTCGATTTTTTTGAGCGGGGATCCGCGAAGCATATCGTGCATTCCGGCAGCCAGCATATAAGCACCGTCGATTTCAATGAGGTATACGAATACCATTTGGAGCAGGGCGCCGACGTGACGCTTGTTTATACAAAAGTGACTGCACCACGGGAAGAGCACCGTTCCTGTGTTCGCCTCGATGTCGATGAGGACGGCATGGTCAAGGATATTCATTACGATCACAAGCATGATGCGGTATACATGGAGATGTTTGTGATGGAGAAAGCGCGGTTTCTGGAGATGGCCGACCACTGCATCGCCCATGGGGGCAGCCATTTCTTCCGGGACGCGATCATGCGTAACCGGCACAAGCTGAACATTGCGGGATATGAATACCTCGGCTATCATGCGGTGATCAATTCGCTTGAGAGCTATTACCGTACCAGCATGAACCTGCTGAATCCTAAAACGTACAACAGCTTGTTTCGCAAGCAGGCGGTCCACACCAAGATCAAGTATGAGGTTCCCGCTAAATATTTGAATTCGGCCGATGTGAGCAATGCACTGGTGGCCAACGGCTGCCAGATCGACGGGGAAGTAAAGAATAGCATTCTGTTTCGCGGAGTACAGGTAAAACGAGGCGCAAGCATCCATAACTCCATCATCATGCAAAAATGCGTCATTGGCGAGAATGTGAGGCTGGAGAACGTCATACTCGATAAAGATGTGATGATCTCGCGGGATCATAAGCTTCAAGGGGATTTTCGCAAACCTTTTGTCATCGCCAAGGACATCTCGATTTGATCACAAAATAATTCGAATCCGTCAGGAGGAACTTTCTTTTGTTTAACAACAAGGAAACATTCAAGCAGGTCTTTACGGAGCAGTTGGTGAGTCGGTTGGGGAAGGGACTTGAGGAAGCGACAGCTGAGGATGTATACAAAACACTCGGCGGCATGATCCGGGAGTATGTCGGACGGGAATGGGCGGCCGCCAATCGGATATACCGGGATACCGGGCAGAAGCAGGTATATTATTTCTCGCTTGAATTTTTGATCGGGCGGTTAATGGGAAACAATCTGCTGAATTTGGGCGTGCTGGATATGGTCCGCAGCGGCCTTTTGGACCTCGGGTGGAATTTGGATGAGATTGAGGAGCAGGAACCGGATGCAGGACTCGGCAACGGGGGGCTCGGACGCCTTGCGGCATGTTTTCTCGATTCGTTGGCATCACTAAGCTATGCAGGCCACGGGTGCGGAATCCGGTATAAGTACGGATTGTTTGAACAGAAGATTATTGATGGCCACCAAGTCGAGCTGCCGGACAACTGGCTTCAGCGGGGCAACGTCTGGGAAGAACGGCGGGCTGACAAGGCGGTGGAAGTGCGCTTTTGGGGCCGCGTGGAGGTGGATGTGCAGGAGGGGCGAACCGTGTTTCACACGATGGATTATGAGCGGGTTCTGGCGGTACCTTACGACGTTCCAGTGATCGGGTACGGTGAGGGGCAGGTGAACACGCTGCGATTGTGGAGCGCCGAGTCCGCTTCGGATATATCCAGAATCCGTTCGGCTCATCATCACAACAGCTATTATAAATTTTTGGAATATAACCGTTCGGTCGAATCGATATCGGAGTTTTTGTACCCGGATGATTCGGCTTACGAAGGCAAGCTTCTCCGGCTGAAGCAGCAGTACTTTCTCTGTTCCGCGGGCGTTCAGAGCATTCTCAGGACGTTCGACAAGCTGGGACGGTCCTATCATGAGCTGCCCGAGCATGTGGCCATTCATATCAATGATACGCATCCGACCTTGGTGATTCCGGAGCTGATGCGGATTCTTATCGACGATAAGGGCTTCGGTTGGGAGGAAGCCTGGGACATCACGAGCCGGACCGTTTCCTACACAAACCACACGCTGCTTAGCGAAGCTTTGGAGAAATGGCCGGCCGGCATGGTTCGTGAGCTGCTGCCGCGCATTTACATGATGATCGAAGAGATCAATAAGCGCTTCTGCGGCATGCTGCTGGAACGCTATCCTGGCGACCATGAGCGCATATCGCAGCTTGCCATCATTGAAAGCGACCAGATCCGCATGGCCAATCTGGCAATTGTGGGCAGCTATCATGTAAACGGCGTGGCGGCGCTGCACACGGAACTGCTTAAGACACAGGTCATGAAACCGCATTATGAGCTGTATCCGGAGCGATTCAGCAACAAAACCAACGGGATTACCCACCGGCGCTGGTTGATGCACAGCAACCCCGGCCTGAGTCAATTGATATGCGATGGTATCGGCGATTCATGGATCACGGATCCGCATCAATTAATTCAGCTCAAGGGACTGAAGACCGATTCCGCCTTTCAGCTGGGGATTCAGCGGATCAAACGGAACAATAAAGAACGGCTTGCCGATTACATCGCGAATAAGCAAGGGATTGTGATTAATCCCGATTCCATATTCGATGTCCACGTGAAGCGGCTGCACGGCTATAAACGGCAATTGCTGAATATATTACGGGTGATGCACGCGTATAACGAGATTAAGGATCAGCCAAGCGCGGATCGCGTTCCCCGTACCGTCATTTTTGGGGCGAAGGCAGCACCGGGTTATTATCTGGCCAAAAGCATCATCAAACTCATTAATGTCGTTGCCGAAGTCGTGAATAAGGATCCGCAGGTCAATGACAAACTCCAGGTGCTGTTCCTGGAGAACTATTCGGTGTCTCTGGCGGAGAAGATTATCCCCGCAGCTGATGTAAGCGAGCAAATTTCCACGGCTGGCAAGGAGGCATCCGGCACGGGAAACATGAAGTTCATGTTGAACGGCGCTTTGACCATCGGCACGCTGGATGGGGCTAATGTGGAGATGTTCGAGCTGCTTGGCCATGAGAATATGTTCCTGTTCGGATTGAAGCTGGAGGAAGTGCTTGAGTATTACAGGACGGGAGCTTATGTATCCAGGGAGCGGTATGAGCAGGATCCCAGAATCGCCCGTGTGCTGAATCAGTTAATATCTTCAGGACCTTTCTGCTGTCACGAGTTGGAGTTTGGTCAGATTCTCCAGTCCCTGCTTGATCATAACGATGAGTTTTTTGTATTAGCGGACTTTGCCAGTTATGTGGCAACCCAGTCGGAGATCGATCGTGCTTATTTGAATACCGGAGCCTGGACCGAGAAATCGATAATAAATATGGCCCACTCCGGACATTTCTCCAGCGATAACACGATTCACCGTTATGCATCCGACATCTGGAATGTTTCTCCTGTTATGGTTGGTGCGAACCGGTAATCTATCTCTATCATATTCTTTAAAAAAAGAACCCCGCCATAGGCTTGGCGGGGTTTCCATAGGTGCTCTATTGGAATGTTCTTCATCATATCATATGATGGATCTTTTCAAAAATGACTAGATAGATTTACCGATTTACGTGATTGGACAGCCCGTTTTTTCATAGGTGAGAGGAGGCTTCTTATTATAGAAGAAACTCATTGTTCCGGCCCGTAAAGAGGTATGCTTTCTAACTGCATTCGTCTATAATTCTTTGAAATTACCTACTCTCGGCTTGGATAGCTCCCGTCCGGTGAGCTGTTTCCTTCTGGTAGGCAGAAAAAAAGAAGATTCGCATGTTGAGCGAATCTTCTTTTTATGAGCGTTTTATTCTTTTGGAAGCTCTTCGGTCGTGCCGTACAACTCGATCTCGCGCTCCGCTTGCTTGCGATGGGCGATCCGGCTGCTGGCGGCTGCGGCAACCGCGCCGACGATATCGTCGAGAAAGGTATGTACACGGCCGCTTGATTTATCATTCAATTGCTCAAGGATGCCGGGTTTGAGTTTGTCGATATACCCGTAGTTGGTGAAGCCGATGCTTCCATATACGTTAACGATGGAAAATGCCAGGACTTCATCCACGCCGTATAACCCTTCGTCATTGGCCAGCATTTCTTGAAGCGGGGATATGAGATTGCCTTCCTCCGCCAAAATATCTAGTTGGATTCCGGTTAATACGGCGTTTTGGACTTCGCGTTTGCTGAGTACGGCATCCACGTTCTCCATGCACTCGTCCATGGTCAAATTCGGGTAGTATTTATTCTGAAGGATCATCACCAGTTCCGCGATTTCCTCCAACTTGATTCCACGCTTATGCAGCAGGCTCCGTGTCGCATCCGCTACCTTCTTGCTGTTCAGACTGTATGGAATGTTTGAATCGTTTTCTGCCATGATGGAACTCACCTCATTTTCGTGGTTGATGAAGATGCATACGACGATTGTACTTTTTCCACCCCCCTTTGTCCAGAAAGGGCAAAACTGAGAGTTATTTTTTTGGAAAGGGCTCGTATACATAGGAGTACAACCTGTACAAAAAAATGTTAGGGAGGAACAATACATGAAACGTAGTAAACGTAATCTTCGCAGGCTTTCCGCCGCCGGGCTGCTTGCTGTTCCGATCGTGTTGTCCGGCTGCGGCGTATTTTCCGGGAAGCAATCGGAGGCGATTGACCCGCCGCCTGCACAAGTGGAGAAGCAGATGCTGAACACGGCCGGATCCACAGCGGCACAAGGTGACATTGGCACGCAGACAACGGTTTATCTTTCGGATGCACGGGGAATGCTGGCACCTGTAACCTTGGGTATTCCGAAGGTAGAAGGTGCAAGCGCCGTGAAAGAATCTCTTGAAGTGCTTGTGAACGGAGGCCGCTATGCTGGCTATGTTCCACAGGGTTTCCAGGCGGTATTGCCTGCAGGTACGCAGATCCATAATGTGACGGTCGATCCGGAGAGCAAATTGGCCGTTGTTGAATTCAATAAATCGTTTACGGAATATCAAGCGGCAGATGAACGAAGAATCTTGGAGGCGTTGACGTGGACGCTGACGGGACATGAAGGCATCGAATCGATGCAGGTATGGGTGGATGGAGTCAAACTAACGGAAATGCCGGTCAATCACACGCCGCTGGACCGTCCGCTTTCACGAGCAATGGGGATCAACCTTCAAAAGGCGGATGACGCATTGTACACTTCCTCTTCGCCGGTTACCGTCTATTTCTCTTCAGTGACGCCAGACGGCATTCAGTATTATGTACCTGTTACCAGACTTGTTCCGACTGGACAGGATGCGGTTAAGGCTGCTTTGAACGAGCTGATCCGGGGACCGCATTACGGTGATGGGCTTGTCGAGGTCATCCCGGACGATACCACCGTTGCATCGGTCGAAAAAGGAGAGGACGGCGCTGTTACCGTATCGCTTCAGGACAGCATGTTTGAGCAGGGAGAGCAGGTTCCAACCGAGCTGCTGCAGGCCGTCGTGCTAACCGTAGCCGAGAATTCGGATGATGCGAAGGTCAAAATTCGAATGAACGATCTCTCCGAGGTCGTTGGAACGGATAGCCGTAATTACAGCGAGCCTGTCAGCCGTCCGGAGTTCATTAACGAAATTTCGATCTGACCCTTCACGGCCATCTTTGAAATATGCGCCGGAAAAGGTGCTTTTGTGCCTGCACTTTGGTAGAATAGGGAATGCTAATCAGGATTGCGATAAGAAGTAGGAGGCAGAAAACATGAGATCTAACGGACGTAAGAGCGATGAGCTTCGACCGATGAATTTATCGACCCATGTGAATAAATATGCGGAAGGCTCCGTGTACATCGAGATGGGAGACACCAAGGTGCTGATTACGGCAACCGTGGATGAGAAGGTTCCCCCGTTTCTGAAAGGACAAGGAAAGGGCTGGGTGACGGCTGAGTACTCCATGCTGCCGCGCGCAACACAATCCCGTAACCAACGGGAAGCCAATCGCGGTAAACTCAGTGGCCGGACGATGGAAATTCAGCGATTGATCGGCAGAGCGCTTAGGTCTGTTGTGAATCTGCATGCTCTTGGCGAGCGGACAATAACTCTGGACTGCGATGTAATCCAGGCGGATGGCGGAACGCGGACCACCTCCATTACAGGAGCATTTGTAGCTTTAGCCATAGCGGTAAATAAAATTGCAGAACAACATAAACTAGCGGTATTTCCGATTACGGACTACCTGGCCTCCATTAGCGTGGGCATTGCAGGCGGACAGGCGCTGCTGGATCTGAATTATGAAGAGGATTCCAAAGCGAAGGTGGACATGAATCTGGTCATGACCGGAAGCGGCAAATTCGTTGAGGTTCAGGGAACCGGCGAAGAAAGCCCGTTCTCTCGTGAGGAGCTGGATCAGATCCTGGAGCTTGGGGAACAGGGAATCCGCGAGCTGATCGAACGTCAGCATGAGGCGCTTGGCCCGATTGCAGCAAAAATAGGTTCCGTGAATGCGAGTACTGGAGTATAAACCCATGACATTGACACTTGGAGACACACTAATCGTAGCTACCCGCAATCAGGGGAAAGTCAAGGAATTTGCGCATGCTTTTGCTGCTTTCGGTACGGAGGTCAAGAGCATGTACGATTACCCTGATCTGCCGGATGTCGTTGAGGATGGAGCCACATTCGCAGCCAATGCATTTAAAAAAGCCAAGGCGGTTGGCGACGCACTGGGATTGCCTGTTTTGGCCGATGATTCGGGATTGTGCGTGGATGCGCTGAATGGCGCGCCCGGCGTTTATTCCGCCAGATATGCCGGCGAGCACGGCGCGGATGAGGACAATAACGAGAAGTTGCTCAGTGAGCTGGAACAATTAAGGCTCGGTGAGGATACGGAGCAGCCCTTGCTAAGTCCGGCCCGATTTGTCTGTGTGCTGGTGCTGTATGATCCGGTCTCGGGAGAAAAACTTGAGGCTGAAGGGAGCGTTGAAGGCTGGATCACGTCGGATCCGTCCGGAAAAGGCGGGTTTGGATATGATCCGCTGTTCTACCTGCCAAGCCATGAGAAGACGATGGCCGAGCTTTCCCTGGAGGAGAAGCAGGAGATCAGCCATCGGGGCAAAGCGCTGCGCAAGCTTGTAGCGGACCTGCAGGCACGATAATTGAATAGTGAACTATAAAAAGAAACCATACCGGCTATTGCGGGTATGGTTTCTTTGATTTTTCGTAAACAATAAGAACTTAACGTATGGATACGTTATACTCTTTGAGCCAGAAATGCACCTGGGCCAGGTAGGCAAACAGCTGCGGACCGGACATCAATTGACCGAACCAAGGGAGATTGGAGGAAGCATCCGGCGAAGAAGCCAATTCCCGGATCCGCGCCGTATCGATGAGCGGAAGCAACGGCGAAGAAGGATCGTCCAGAATGGACAGCACCTGCGCTTTGACGGCTGCCAGATAGTTCGGATTGTGAGTTTTGGGATACGGGCTTTTTTTGCGGTACAGGACATCGTCGGGAAGCACACCTTCAAGGGCTTTGCGCAGAATGCCTTTTTCACGGTCGCCTGTCGTTTTGATGCTCCAAGGAATATTCCACACATAATCGATCAGGCGATGATCGGTATATGGAACGCGGACCTCCAGCCCAACGCCCATGCTCATCCGGTCCTTGCGATCGAGGAGCGTTGGCATGAAGCGGGTGATATTGAGATAGGACATGACCCGCATGTTGGCCTGCTGCCCGGTCTCCCCGTCCAGCTTCGGCACTTCGGCTACCGCATCGGCATAACGCTCTCCGAGGTATTCCAGCGGTTTGATCCAGTCCCGAATCTCGGCAGACAGCAGCCCGGCTCTCATCTCCGGGGCGACAGACCATGGGAAAGTACCGGAATTCAGCATTTCTTCCCGGTGAAACCAAGGGTAACCGCCGAATATTTCATCAGCGGCTTCACCGGATATGGCGACGGTCGCGCCTTTTTTAATCTCACGGCAGAAGAGGAGAAGGGAGGCGTCCACGTCAGCCATGCCCGGGAGGTCCCGCTTCTGTGTGGAGACATCCAGCGCTTCGACCAGTTCGGGCGTGTCGAATTCAATCCAATGGTGGTTCGTGCCCAGCTCCTCGTGCATCCGTTTGATCCATGGCGCATCCGCGCCCGGCTGGAAGGAATGGGATTTAAAATGTTTGTTGTTGTCCACATAATCGACGGAGTAGGTGTGCACTTGTCCTTGGCCCGTCCGTTTGTAGTAATCGACGGCGAGCGAGGAGAGCGCACTGGAATCAAGACCGCCGGATAACAAGGAACAGACCGGTACATCGGATACCAGCTGACGTTCAACGGTGTCCCGCAGAAGATCGCGTAAGTAGCTTGCCGTCTGATCCGCATCATCCTCATGGGGCTTGCTTTCCAGCTTCCAGTAGGTATACTTGCGCAAACCTTCCCGGTTAAAGATCATCGCCATTCCAGGGCGAAGCTCTGCGATATCCTGGTAGACACCATGTCCCGGGGTTCGCGCCGGACCGATAATAAACACTTCCGCAAGCCCCTCGGCCCCGACCACAGGCTCCACCTTCGGGTGCTGAAGCAATGCTTTCGGTTCCGAGCCGAATACGAGCGTTCCGTCAATATAACTGTAGAACAGGGGCTTTACCCCCACCCGGTCTCGAGCCAAAAATACTTGTTCCCGCACACTGTCCCAAATCGCGAATGCAAATATGCCATTGAGGCGTTCCAGACAATCGGGACCCCATTCGATATAAGAGACTAACAAAACTTCCGTGTCGCATTTGGTATTGAAACGATGACCGCGTCGTACCAATTCGTCTTTAAGCTCCGCAGCATTATATAATTCCCCGTTATATACAATGGCATAGACTTCCTCTTCCCGATGAATGATCATCGGCTGGGCGCCATTTTCGGGGTCGATCACGCTGAGTCTTCGGTGACCGAATGCGCACGGGTTGGAAATCCAGGTGCCGGATCCGTCAGGTCCGCGGTGAGCCAAACTTTCTGTCATTTTTACCAGCAGCTGCGAATCCTGCGTCAAATCGCCGCTCCATTGTATAAAACCGGTTATTCCGCACATGACGGTTCATCCTCTCTTTGTCTTTGTCATACGCTGTCCCATCTTTTTAATCCTACGTCGCCAAAGTGATACAGATATATGCCGAAGGAAGGCATAAAATGTCTGTCCTTTTACGAAAACTAAGAAAGAGGACGAATATCAAAGAGAAGGAGAGATGCGTCCATGAATAAGTCGACCTACTACGTTTCCGTCCAGAGCCGCTCCGTGTTGACCGAACAGGGAGCGAGCGCTTATGAATGGGAGATCGAAGCAACGCCGGAAGAGGCGGACCAAGTTCGGATTGAGCTGGACATGATGCAGGAGAAGGACGAAGAAATGACGGGGTACTTGTTTCCTTGGCCGGATACGCCGCAACAAAGCTCCAATGCCCTGTTTCAATATTCCTTGGACAAGGTGTATCGAACCATTTATCAATTGGGCACACCGGCCACGCGCCAGCAAATGGAAGAGCTGCGATTGCTCTCCGACTGACTGAAAACTATACGGATCGTGCAGTCCCTGCACATCGCGATGAAGGAGAATGTATGATGTATGCAATTAAAGATGCAAAAATCCGCCGGATTACGGAAGTGAATGGCGCTCCTTGCGCTGAGGTTGAGGTCTATCCCGCAGCGGAAGGAGAAAGTGCATTGCTGGCTTATCTGACGCCGTCCTCCCCGCTGGGAGGTTATGAGCTGGTGAAAATCGTCCGCAGCGACGCCAGCATGGAGGTGGATTGGTACGACAACAGCATGCATGATGCATTTGTCGATGCCACGGATGAAGCGTTCGAGAGCACCGTTCAATCCACCGCGGAGGAAGATCGGGATGCATTCAAGCAGCAGCTGCTTTCTACAGGCCAGCTATATGAGCAGCTGAACCAGCGGCTCAGCGAAGGGTCTCAATATTTTTAGAGATATAAAAAAGAAAGAAGAGATCTGTCCGATGCTCATCGGCAGATCTCTTTTTGTATGTGTAAGGGCAATGCCGCCATACCAGCATTCCCCATTCTAAAAAACTCAGTTCTGCCCATGCTTTCGAATGATATCCTCGTCCAGTTCCATAAAAGGCCATCCCGGATATTCAGCAGGCAGACGGCTTACTTCATCCAGTCGAGAAAGTTCGGTTTCATTCAGACTCAACCCGCTCGCTCCCAAATTATCTTGCAGTTGGTCAGTACGTTTAGCTCCTACGATAACTGTGGTGACCGCTTGTTGATGAAGGAGCCACGCAAGCGCAATTTGGGCGACAGTTGCCTCATGAGCTTGCGCGATATCTTGAAGCACATCAAGAATCGGGTACACCCGCTCCGTATCAATCGGCGGAAAAGCCAATTTGGCATGGCGGTCCTCGGAGTCTCCCCGATGTTCACGCGTATATTTTCCGGTCAAGAACCCGCCTGCTAACGGGCTCCAGACGATCAAACCCATATGCTGATCCTTTAGGGCAGGGATAATCTCTCTTTCGATATCCCTTGCGGCGAGTGAATAATACGATTGGCTGCTTTTGAATGCATGAAGACCGTGCATAGTGGAGATGCCGCGCGTTTTCATGATTTCCCAACCGGTCATATTGGAGTTGCCAATGTACCGGACTTTTCCGCTTCGGACAAGGTCATCCAGTGCACGGAGTGTTTCCTCCCAATCGGTTAATTGATCCGGGTTATGAATTTGATATAGATCGATATAATCGGTGTTAAGGCGTTTAAGGCTTTCTTCCACCTGACGAATGATATGCAGCCGCGACAGTCCAATATCATTGGGGCCCGGCCCCGTGCGCGCACGAACCTTCGTAGCAATCAGCGCTTGATGTCGCTTGGATTTCAGTGTTTTACCGAGAATCTCTTCAGAGCGGCCTTCGGCGTAGGCATTGGCTGTATCAAAGAAATTGACACCCGCATCCAAGGCCTGATCTACAAGATATCCTGCTTCCTTATCATCCAGCGTGCCGAACATTCCCCACTTCGCTCCTCCGCCAAACGTCATCGTGCCGAGCCCGATCTCTGATACCAGCACACCTGTATTACCGAGTAAATTGTATTTCATCTCTTTCCAGCCTCCTATGATTTGGTTTACACTAAGGGAGACGCTGGTCTGTTGGAATGGACGCAAAAATCAATAGAATTATTTTTGGAAAATGCCGGGGGTGAGCTTTCAGATGGATGCAGTCGCCATTTGGACGGAGTACCATGAGCCTGTTAAAAGGTTTGTCATGACTAGGATTCGTGAGCGCGCTGATGTGGATGATATTGTACAGAATGTATTTATGAAGGTCCACACCCATATCTCAGATTTAAAGGATGAGGAGAAACGGGGCTCCTGGATATTTCAAATAACTCGCAACAGCATCGTGGATCATTACAGGAAGACTCGTTCAGGTGAAGAGCTGCCGGAACAGCTGTCTGTTGTCGATGAATATGCAGAGATTGATTATGATCAGGAAGTGATTGCCTGTTTTCAGTCCGTGCTGCCATGCTTGCCGGATAAATATCGGGAAGCTCTTGAATTGACCGAATATAGAGGGATGTCGCAAAAGGAATTAAGCGAGCATTTGGGGATATCCTACTCCGGCGCTAAATCAAGAGTACAGCGCGGAAGAGAAATGATGAAAGAGCTGCTGACGGGCTGTTGTCATATCGAATCGGATGCATACGGGAACATCGTGGATTTTCGGATCGTGTACGATGAGCCGCAGCCGGTAAGAAAAAAGACCAAAAAATAAAGCTTGGTGCGTTCACCAAGCTTTTTATTATTATGTATCACAATGGGAATCACCCCGAAGCGTATATGTTCTTTCCAGTGGCTATAACAATGATGATATTCCTATATAGGACAATGGATTTTTACGTAGTTCTGCAAAAGATGTCGATAAAAGATAGGATTCTTGTCGATTCCGATTCCGCTTCAGTAGGGAGTATGGACCACGCGGGACTCTTGATTATGAAAGAGATGCAAATAGGGCTTTTCCTCTATATGATTACTGAAGAATCCTCCCTATAATGTTGGATTAGCGTCACTTCTAACATATTAGACAAGGGGAGATTGAAATTGGGTAGATGGAATAAACATATGGTTAAGCTGTGGGGAGCGGGAATCCTGGCATTGTCGATTACATTGGGCTCCGTCCAAGTGCCGGTATACGCGGATACCGTACAGAGCGTCACGGTTCTTGAGTCCACGCATGAGCTGGTGAACGGCAAGATGCGCGTGACGGCGGATATTCGCAACGGAGGAACCGGTGCGGAAGCGGGATTCTATGTCGTGGGTTATGATGAAAACGGCAAAGCGCTTGAGGTTGTCGGTGATTCCGAATATATGATGAGTGATGAAATCGGTACATATGAGGTGGATCTGGATAGCGGCAGCAGCGTTAAGCGGGTGGAAGTCATTCCTGCAGGACCCGCCGGCGATCAAGCACAGCTGCTGGCTTCAGGTTACTATACGAATAACGGCGTGATTAACGTGTCGGGTGTCGTGCAGAATTCAACGGTCGGGCACAACGTGGGCATGCTCGCGGTAGGTTATGATGCTTCCGGTAAAGCGGTTGAAGTGACATCGGCGGACAGCTACTTTGGCGGCAGTGATGTCGGTACGTTCATCGTACAGCTGAAGGCAGCCAAACTGATCAAAAGCGTAAAGGTATCCGTTATCGATCCGGTTGAAGATGCCGTGAAGCTGCTTCAAACGGGCAGCCGCCTGGAGAACGGAAAGCTTGTCGTGACCGGCTCGATTCAGAACCGGAATAAAGGCGGGCAAGCGGGAGTCATTGTTGTCGGCAGCAACGGCAGCGGCAAGGTTTTGGAAGTCAATACAACCTCGGGCTACCTTTCATCTAACGAAATCGCGACTTTCCAGGCTGAGCTGGAAGCTGGCAAAGCGGTCAGCGATCTCAAGGTGTTCCTGACGGGAAACAGTCAGGCTCCAAAAATCATAGCCGAGGGCAGAACGACGATCAACAATAAGCTCGTCGTTACGATCGGGGTGGAGAACGGGGATGTGTCCCAACGAATTACCGTGAAATCAACGGCATATGATGCAAAGGGACGCTCTTTGGGGACGGATACGGATTCCATGTTCATGACGGCCAATGAAACGACGACCCTGCGCATTGATTACGATACACGCGTAAAAAGCGTAAAGCTTAAATATTATGATCAGTCCGGCAAACAAATCGGAGAAGCGCCGATTCGCATCAAAATCAACGGTCAGCTCCAATCCTATGCACAGTCACCGGTCATGGTAGGGGGAAGCGTTCTTGTCCCAATGCGCCCGATCTTCGAATCCCTCGACGCCTCGGTCAAATGGGATCAAAAGACGCAAAGCGTATCTTCCAGTAAAGGATCTACCCAGATCAAGCTGAAGATGGGCTCCAAGCAAGCGGTCGTTAACGGAAAAAATGTAGTACTGGATTCGGCGCCGAGGATGGTAAAAGGCACCACGATGGTGCCGCTGCGTTTCGTTGCATCCGCGCTGGGCTGTGAAGTGAAGTGGGACGGAAATGAAAAAATGGTGCTGATTACAACGAAATAACACGAGAAGGACCATGCGGTTAAACGCATGGCACAACCAAATAACATAAGAAGGACCATGCAATTAAGCGCATGGTCCTTTTTAAATATGATCAGTAAGCGTACTCCCTCAGCACTTGAATGCCCATGATCACATTATAAACAAAAGCCCCGAAGTAGATGATGCCGAACAGGATCAGGTATCCAATGACGGAACCGAAGGACCCTGCGGTTACGGCCATGTAGATTAAAGGGATCGCAGCGATAATGGGGAACAGGTGCGAGAATAAGGCGCGACGGGCGTGCTTGGCTACATAGGCGTCCGGGGAAAAAATCCAAACGATGACAGGAAGGATGAAGGGGGCAAAGAAGATGCTGAAATACGATAAAGAGGATAAAAGCTGTCTCATGATATCACGCTCCTGAAGTCATTTTCATGATATTCATATTACCCAGTAAGCCCGCTCCTGATTCTGTTCCGAACCATTCTGAAAAAAAGTTCTTTGAAAAATACGAAAGATGCGATATAATATACTTCGTTACTGTTTAAAAGATTTTCATACATATTTGTCCCAGTAGCTCAGCTGGATAGAGCAACGGCCTTCTAAGCCGTCGGTCAGGGGTTCGAATCCCTTCTGGGACGTAAAAAGAAGACACCGTCAAATGACGGTGTCTTTTTATGTCCCGTGAGGATGAGAACCCCAAAAAAGGGGTTCGCCGGAGGATAAGCTTCGTTAGGATTACATCGCAGTCGGCCTGGAAGGCCGTACCCCGACGGGGACGAGTACGTCCCGTGAGGGTGATGAATCCCCAATCCATAATACGACTAGAAACGTGGAGGTATATGATAGATGAATGAAATCACTATGACATTGGTAAGAGAGACCGACAAGGATCTTCAGGAGCTCATCGCGAAGCTGGACGATTATTTATCAACGTTATACCCGGCGGAAGGAATATTCGGGCTGGATCTGACTGACCCCAAGGTAAAAGAAACCCTCTTCGTGGTCGCCTACCAGGAGGGCCGACCTGTCGGCTGTGGAGCTGTACGGCCGCTGGATGAAGAGGTGGTTGAGATCAAGCGGTTTTTCGTGGATATTCCATACCGGAACAGAGGAATAGCCTCTCGGATTCTGCTCTATCTGGAAGAGCAAGCGAAGAATCGGGGTTATCGTTTTTCGCGCCTGGAAACAGGCGAGCCGCAGGAGGAATCCGTTCATTTTTATAAGAAGCTGGGGTATGCCCAGATTGAACCGTTCGGTGAATACATCGGGAGCGAATATAGCTTATGTTTTGAGAAGTGTCTGACATCCTAGCGGTTTCGTCTTATAATAGAAGAAAAAAGTATTTTACGATACATATTGAGGAGGCGTCGAGCATGCAGCTTACGAAAATCTCACAGAATACCGCCATTTTATTGGAGCATGCCAAAAAATCGGGGCTAACTACCTCCGAGCTGCTGGAGGCTGTGCGCTCGGGTGAGGTCGAGAGATTCCAAGTCGCGAACAATGGTCATTTTCACTATGAGGAATTGTTCTCTTATGCAAAAGAACATGGGGAAGATTTAGAGAAGGCCGTTAGCGAGGGATACAAAATGACGTTTAATACCCGCAACGGGTTGAAGATCTGGCTGGAGGAAGCCTTCCACATCAGTTCAGAATCCGATTTTAGTGTAGGTGAAGGCATTATTGAGGGGCTGAAGCTCCAGGAGGAGCAGGTCGCTCGCTTGAAGGAAGCGCTGGCCGTCAACTGGACCCTGCAGGAAGAGCCTGCAGCAGATGCCGTCCAGATCAGATTGACCGTCAGAGGATTGCAATAATATATGATAACCACCGTACGTATTCAACATGAATCGTACGGTGGCTTTTTTAGTACACCGTCATTCGTTAAACTCGTTAGATGGAGATTTACATCCGGCTGGGCGTGGGCAGTCCCAGTACATCCAGTGCTTCTCCAAGAGTGTTTTTAAATAAGGAAGTGAGCCATACACGGAACCGGAGCACTTCATCCGCCGATTTCAGAATTGGGCATGCCGAGTAAAAATTGTTGAACAAGGAGCACAGCTCATAAGTAAAGTTGCAGATGGCGCTTGGAGATAGATCCCGGCCGGCGGCATACAGGGTATCGTGCCAGGTGCTGATATGGCGAAGGAGCGCATGCTCCGCTTTTTCCATGGCAGGGAACCGGGCAGGCACCGACGGCGAAACCCCCGCTTCTTGCGCTTTGTTGAGCACGCTGAGTGCACGCGCGTAGGAGTAGAGCAGGTATACCCCCGTATTTCCCGATATTTCAGTGGCCTGCTTCAGATCGAACACCACTTCGGTTTGCAGTGCAAAACGAAGCAGATAGTAACGGATGGAGGCGGCTGCGATCGTATGACTGGACAAACCGTTTTTATCGGAACGGGTGTCTTCGATGAACTTGGCTACTTGATGGATAAGCTCGGTGATTTTAATTCCGATCCCCTGACGTCCGGACATCGCGTAGGATGCTTTCCCGTCGGAAGTATCGATGCCGAGATCCGAAGCGGCAGAAGGGCTTAACGAAACGACGCCGTAGCTGACATGACGGAGCTTGTCGGCCTCTTTATGGAATCCCAGGCTTTCCAGCGCCTGCTTCACCATCGCCTGCGGGTACTGCTGCCTGTAATCAATGACGTTGATGACCATGTCTGCTTTGCCGAAAGAGAGCTGCTCGCCATGAGTGCTCGTCGTCCAAACTTCGTTTGTGAATTTTTTATATACAAAATCGTTGGAGAGCACACCGTATTTCCACAGGTGATAGGCGATGTCTTTAGCGGTGTAAGTCAGGATGCCATTGGAGCGCACGAGCACTTTATCCATGCTGTGGTCTGACTCCGGATCGTCAACGGCTTCCGTTCCTGTTTGCTTGAGCACCCAGCAGCCTGCAAGTTTGCCCTCGGTTTCCTGATGGAAGAGCGGCGTGTTCTTCAACAGCTCGAAAGCGGATGCCCAGAACCCCTCTCTGACAATGCTGCTCTCCC
The DNA here is from genome assembly GCF_037969785.1 of Paenibacillus sp. FSL W7-1332. Taxonomy (NCBI): domain Bacteria; kingdom Bacillati; phylum Bacillota; class Bacilli; order Caryophanales; family Paenibacillaceae; genus Paenibacillus; species Paenibacillus sp. FSL W7-1332. The sequence goes on from NZ_CP150209.1 coordinate 1,866,180, forward strand.
ACACAAGCAGATCATAGTCAATGCCGAACTGCTTCATTTCTTCAAGATGCTCTTTGACAATTCTCTCGGCAACGAGCAGTCCGATCCAGGACAGATTCTGGTTACCCTCTTCCAGTGCGTGCAGAACCTCGGTCCGATGCTGAACCAGCCCGGGCTCCCTTTCGTAGGCCTTATTGGTACTTGAATACACGTCCCAGCAGTAATCGCCGAACCGGGCATGTTCCTTTGACAGCGGCGTGTGGAGCATCCCGACCACCGTATCTGCCAGTTGATTGCCAAGGTCGTCGATATAATTATGAACCTCCACCTCGTAACCAAGCTTCCTCATCAGCCTGACCAGCGTATCGCCGATACAGGAGTTTCTTAGATGGCCGATATGGGCGGATTTATTCGGATTGATGGAAGTATGCTCAATGACAATCTTCTCGTTCGTTGCCGGGGGCAATTCAAAGTGATGACCAGCCCAATATTCCCAATCGATACGCAGATTCATAAAACCTGGTGCAACAATCTCCGTGGCATAGACTAGCTGTTTATAAGTCGTATCCTGCTCAAGCTCGGCTTGAATCAGCTCGGCAATATGCAGCGGAGCTTTACGAAGCAGCTTCGCAAGCTGCATCGCAATGTTGGTGGCATAGTCCCCATGCTCCATGCTGGCAGGCTGCTCAATCCGGATTGGAGTAGAATCGGGCAGTTGGACGCCCATATCTTCACACACCTGGTTTACAGCTTGTTGAAGGCTCGAAGTAATCAAATGACTTAACACGTTAAATCCCCCTTTGAAAAATAAACAAAACACGTCAGAAAAATCAAAAAAGCCCTCATCTCCTAAAGAGACGAGGACTTGTGCTCGCGGTACCACTCTTGTTGTTAAACCATAGAGGGTTTAACCACCTTGATACGATAACGGTGTAAGCCGGGGCTTCCTACGATATTTCATTTCGGAAGACCATCTCCTGGGTCCGTTTCACCGCCGACATTGTACCGGTTTCCACCCTCCCGGCTCGCTTGGACTAAAGTCAAGTGCAGTTACTCTCCCAATCAACGAAAATCACATGTTCAAGTTTTTCATATTATTAACCATTCTATTTAGAAAATCAACCCTAAAATTATGAAACTTTCTCTGCAAAGACTCGCAGGCGCTTGTAATCTGCATAAAATGCATCCTCACGCCAGAGCGTCGCCCGGGCAGCTTGGCTGATACGGGCAATGGCTTCGTCCTTCTCTTGAGCCGAGAATCCAGCAAAGAAACGATCGCCAAAATGCAGCAGCCAATACTTCACGCCATCCTTGCCCTCAGGGAGCTTCGTGGGACGGTCGAAGTGATGGGCGATATGCACCCGGAACCCATGGGATTCAAGCAAGGTCGTATATTGGCCCAAGCTGGGAAAATACCACGGATTTCGGGTGTCGGCATCCATTCCATAATGGTCGGCGAACACCGTTTTCAAAGCTTGGTAAATTCCGTCGATATTCCCCTTGCCTCCAAACTCCGCTACGAATCGGCCACCGGGCTTGAGTGCGCCATAGACGGAGCGTACCACACCACCAGCATCCTTCATCCAATGCAAGGCTGCATTGGAGAAGACGGCATCATACGGCGATTCGGTGTCGAAGTTCTCGCCGTCTCCGGCCAGAAACGTAAGCCCGGGGTATTTGCTTTTGGCGCGCTCAATCATCTCGGCCGAATCATCCATGCCGGTTACATGTGCACCCGAAGCAGATATTTCATTTGCCAAATCGCCGGTTCCGCAGCCGAGATCAAGAATCCGCTCTCCGGGTTGGGGCGCAAGAAGCTCTACTACGCTTTTTCCATAAGCCGAGACAAACGATAACTGCCGATCATAATCGTGAGCTTTCCATACTTGCTCTGACATAACAACAACTCCCTCACCCATGAATTATCCTCATTGTGACATGTTTATCTTATAATTAGAAATATATAAATGTGATAATATTGATAGGTTTTAACAATAAACGAACGAACAAAAAGCCGCTGAGCAGCGGTTTTATGTAGAACCTTATTTAACGGCAACCAGAAGAGCGCCAACGGCAATGAGTGCAACGCCGGCTGCGTTAATCCAGGATATCTTTTCTCCAAGAAACACAAAGGCCAGAATGACCGCGATGACAACGCTCAATTTATCGATAGGTCCTACCTGCGATACTTTGCCGTATTTTAGCGCAAGAAAATAAAACAGCCAGGACAATGCCCCCGCAATGCCGCTGAGCACAATGAAGCTTAATGCTTTCTTCTGAACCAGAATGTCACCGAGTTCCGAGAATTTGCCCTGAACCCCCACGACTCCCAGCAAAAACAGGGCCATAATGACAGAGCGGATGGCCGTTGCCGAATTGGCATCGATGTTTTGCAGGCCTATTTTTCCGAAAATGGCGACAAGAGCAGCCGTGACCGCCGACAGCAATGCATATAAAAGCCATAACGGCATGTTGTTCTCTCCTTCCTGACAAAGATAAAGTCTCTGATTAATGTACCGAATTCCACTATAATAGTATAGAGCAATTTACACGTTATCATGAATATCGATGAGATCGAATGATTTGGAAGGGACTGGATGAAGTGGTGTTACATATAGCGCCTTATACAGAAGAGTATCATGATCGGCTGGTGGAAATATGGCTTCGTGCCGTATCCCAAACGCATGATTTCCTGACGGAGGAGGATATCCGGTTTTATTATGAGATGATGCAAAACGGAGCGCTGAGAGCCGTAGAGATCTGGGTTTGCTTGAATACCGAACAGGGGGAACCGATTGGATTTATGGGGCTGGATGGCGCCAAAATCGAAATGCTGTTTGTGGATCCCCTCCATCACGGCCAAGGCTCAGGAACGGAACTGATCCGGCATGCCGAACAGCTCAAGGGGCGGAGGCTGCAAGTCGATGTGAATGAACAGAACCCCATGGCCCATGCTTTTTATAAAAGATACGGCTTCGTGCAAATCGGTCGCTCCGAGCTGGACGGCTCCGGTAAGCCGTTTCCGCTTATTCACATGGAATTACAGTAGGTTATGGATCACTTTTTTAGACTATCGAATATATAAGTTTTCAGCGCAGCTGAACCCAATCGATAATGCAAGAAAAACATCCTTTACACGCGATCTGTCTTCTGTGAACGTACGTCGATAGACGTTTTTCTTATACACACCGAAGAAGAAAGAGGTGCATCTAAACTGGAGGAATTCATGAAGTTTTTTCCGAGTAATCTGTCGTTTCGTTATCCGTGGCGCTCCTATCAGAAAAGGGTCCTTCACGGGCTGGAGCATCATCTGAAGAATCGGCATCTGCATTTGGTGGCGCCGCCGGGTTCGGGGAAGACCGTTCTTGGACTGGAAATCATGCTGCGCATTAACCGGCCGACGATCATCCTGGCCCCCACACTCACCATCAAGCAGCAATGGGCGAGCCGATTCGTGGAATTATTCCTAGACGATCAAGAACAGCCCGAATGGATCTCCACCTCGCTCAAGCGACCGGCATTGGTAACGATTACGACCTATCAAGCCCTTCATAGCCTGCTTAGTACTGCTGGGGAGCAAACCTCTGTGAGGAAGAAAGGTACGGCGGAGATAGAGCATGCGCATCAGGTTGAAGATGAGAACTACAGGGATCCCGAAATGGCCATGGAAGCTTCTGAGGCGGAGGTGATGGATAGCGCTAGCGAGGATGATATCACGAACGGTACCGAGGCTCAAGAAACTTTGGAATTGTTGAAGCGACAGGGCTATCATACAGTCATTTTTGACGAGGCGCATCATCTCCGGATGTCTTGGTGGCAAAGTGCTATGCAGCTGTGCGAAATGCTGGGCCAGCCGACGAAGATTGCCCTTACTGCCACACCGCCATATGATGTTAATCCAAGGGAATGGCAGCGGTATATCGAGCTTTGTGGTCCCATCGACGAAGAGATTAGCGTCCCGGAGTTGGTCCGTCATGGTGAGCTGTGCCCGCATCAGGATTACATAAGTTTGACCACGCCTACACAAGAGGAGGCAGCTAAACTCCGGGAATTTCGGCTGCAGGCAGCCCAGGTTAAGGACGAGCTGATCCGGGATAAGTTCCTGGCGGATTTGATTGTCAATCATCCTTGGATTACGCAATCCGAAACGTATACCGAAGAAATATTATCCTCGCCCGAGTATTACTCCAGTATGGTGCTTTATCTGCGTGCCGCCAATCAGCCCATCTGGAAGGAGGCGGTGAAGCTGCTCGGAATGAAGGAGAAGGAAACGCCCGATTTTTCGGAAGAGTGGTTGGAGGAACTCCTTAGCGGCATGCTGTATAAAGATCCGCATATGGATCGTGAGCTGCCGGAGTTAAAGGGTTTACAAAAGAGGCTCAGCCGAATGGGCATGATTGAACGCCGGAGGGTTTATATGCGTTCTACCCCGGCATTTGACAAAATGCTGGTCCAGAGCGTTTCGAAATTGCACGGCATCGGCCGTATTCTTGATTTCGAGCGTTCCGTGCTGGGGGAGAACTTGCGGATGGTGATTTTGACCGATTATATCCGTAAGGAGGACCTGCCGAAGGATGCAGCTGACGAGAAGCCGCTTCATCGGCTCGGCGTTGTCCCCATTTTCGAGTTAATCAGAAGGCAGCTGGCTGAGAAAAACAGCTCGCAGAGCGAGCATGAGCTGCCTATCGGAATTCTGACCGGCTCCTTTGTAGTGCTGCCGGCAAAGGCTCTGCCTTTAGCCAGGGTTTGTGCCGATCGGCGAGATATTCACTTATCGGAGCGCCCGCTTGCTCACGACAGCCGCTATGTAACGATTGATGTTCGTGATGCGAATCGCTCGGCTATCGTCGCAATCATAACGGAAGTGTTTTCGGAGGGAGAAATCCGGGTGCTGGTTGGTACGGCGGCTCTTCTGGGTGAGGGGTGGGATGCCCCCGGAATCAATTCCTTGGTCATGGCATCATATGTCGGTTCGTTCATGCTGTCCAATCAGATGAGAGGGCGGGCGATTCGGGCGCAGCGCGGGAATCCTGATAAAACCGGAGCGATCTGGCATCTGGCTTGCATAGATACAGCCAAGAGCGACGGCGGTGAAGATTTGGGCTCGCTGGCCCGAAGATTTCGATCTCTCGTAGGTTTATCGATCTCGCACCAGACCATAGAGTCGGGCTTGGAGCGCATGGGCCTTGATCTTCGGAAAAGGCAAACCGCAGACAGCATTAACGATTATAACCGCGACACATTGGAGCGTGCGATGCAGCGGCATCTTCTGAAGGGGCGTTGGGATTCGGTGATTGCCCTTCACAGCTCCATGACGGAAGAACTGACGGCGGATCGTGAGAGCATCCCTAGGCCTGTCGTGTTTGCTCATACGGTGAAAGCCGTACTCCTATTCGCCGTTGGTCTGGGATTGGGCGCCTTCAGCGAGACGTTAACGTCTCCGCGTTTGTTCCAATCGGACGCGCCGGCCTGGTTCAATATACTAATCCCGGTTGCCTTTGCCTTACTCATATCAAGCCCATGGGTATATAAAGCCATCAAAATGCTGGCGCGGCATCAGTCGCTGGAGCGTAGTATCCGTGAAGTTGGTCTCGTCGTTTATACGGCCCTGTTCGATATGAAGCTGGTCGAATCTGGGCCAAGCATTCACCGATTGAAAGCTGAGGAAGTGGGAGGAACCGTCACGTGTTGGCTTAGGGACGGAACCACTCAGGAAAAAACACTCTTTTTGGATTCGCTGCAGCAGGTGCTGGACCCGATCAATAACCCGCGTTATCTTCTATACCGTGAATCGCGAAGCTGGTTTATGAAGAAACGGGATTACCATGCCGTGCCGGAGGAAATCGGTCGCCGCAAAGAACACGCGGAACGGTTTGCCCAGCTGTGGCGCAAGCATATCGGCCCTGCCGAACTGGTCTATACTCGCACGCCCGAAGGAAGGAAAATACTTCTGACCGCGCGAGCGAGAGCGTTGTCTTCCATTTTCGTGAAGAAATCGGAGCGGGTCAGTGCTTGGCGATAGGCAGGACTGTTTGCAGAAGTTATAGAGCAAGTGGCGGTTATGCGTTGCCTTAACGGACTCAGGGGCCGTTATTTGCGGGGAAAACGCTCTTACAGGTTCTGTAACGGACCTGAAGTCCGTTATTTAGGAAAAATGAGGGTAATTTGCCTATGAAATAGCTAAATAACGGCTGTGGTGTCCGTTAAATTCTAATTTGGGCCGTTTTATCGGAAATAACGAACCTACGGTCCGTTAGAGTTTGTGTTCTTTGTGGGATGTTTTGGAATCGACTATGGGGTTCATCCCCCTTCTGGAATGCAAGAAAGCCGCGACTATAAAAAGTGGCGGCTCCATCTTTTACGTCCCAGAAGGGATGCGGCCCTTCGGGCCGACTGCGAGGTAATCCTCCCGAAGCATAGGCTCCGACGAACCCCCTTGTGGGGTTCTCATCCTCGCGAACGCAAAAACACCGCCCTTAAGAGGCGGTGTCTTTTTACGTCCCAGAAGGGATGCGGCCCTTCGGGCCGACTGCGAAGTAATCCTCCCGAAGCATAGGCTCCGACGAACCCCCTTGTGGGGTTCTCATCCTCGCGAACGCAAAAACACCGCCCTTAAGAGGCGGTGTCTTTTTACGTCCCAGAAGGGATGCGGCCCTCCGGGCCGACTGCGAGGTAATCCTCCCGAAGCATAGGCTCCGACGAACCCCCTTGTGGGGTTCTCATCCTCGCGAACGCAAAAACACCGCCCTTAAGAGGCGGTGTCTTTTTACGTCCCAGAAGGGATGCGGCCCTTCGGGCCGACTGCGAGGTAATCCTCCCGAAGCATAGGCTCCGACGAACCCCCTTGTGGGGTTCTCATCCTCGTGAACGCAAAAACACCGCCCTTAAGAGGCGGTGTCTTTTTACGTCCCAGAAGGGATGCGGCCCTTCGGGCCGACTGCGAGGTAATCCTCCCGAAGTATAGGCTCCGACGAACCCCCTTGTGGGGTTCTCCTCCTCACGGACACAAAAAACACCGCCATAAGACGGTGTCTTCTTTTACGTCCCAGAAGGGATGCGGCCCTTCGGGCCGACTGCGAAGTAATCCTCCCGAAGCGTAGGCTTCGACGAACCCCTACCAGGGGTTCTCCTCCTCACGGACATAAAAAACACCGTCATATGACGGTGTCTTATTTTACGTCCCAGAAGGGATGCGGCCCTTCGGGCCGACTGCGAAGTAATCCTCCCGAAGCGTAGGCTCCGACGAACCCCCTTGTGGGGTTCTCATCCTCACGGACACAAAAAACACCGCCATAAGACGGTGTCTTCTTTTACGTCCCAGAAGGGATTCGAACCCCTGACCGACGGCTTAGAAGGCCGTTGCTCTATCCAGCTGAGCTACTGGGACATAGAAATTTTTCAAGCAAAAAATATATTATCACATACGTCGGAAAAATTCAATCATTATTTTAAGTTGCAAAGATTATTGGTCCTGTAAGATTATGAGTGCAGCATATCGGGTTATATTGATAAAATATACGCTGGAATATATAAAAACAGGCGTCAACTTGTTGCCGGATGCGGCAACGCACGAGGGACGATTGCCTTTTTTTTAACTTGGCATTACATATGCTATAATCAACGAATACGAAAAACAGGACTAGAAAGGAGGTGTCCTTATCAAGGACTCTTACTCCCAAGAACAAGAGGACAAGAACATCATCCTGTTTCCGAAGACGCTGGACTATTACCAGATTCAGCTTACGGTTATGCTCGAGAATGAACGTTACGGTGAAGCGATGGAGGTTCTGCGCTTTCTGCTGAAATGCGGCGGACAGAATGAACGGCATTACGAAGAGTGGAATTCGCTCCTCGACTGGCTTGAAGCTGCATTTCCGGAACAGGCTGTACCCCGTTCAGTTAACGAAGCAGAGCCCGAGGAGGATGATCCGGACGAAGCGGACATGGCGAGGCAGATGGTTAGGGACAAAGTTGCCCAGGATGCCGGATATGCCGACAAGCTGCTGGCTTCGGTCATGAACGGACCGTTGACGGAGCAGACCATTTTGGCGCTGGAACAGCTTGCCTATTTGGACCGTCCGGAGATCGACGCTATTCTGGTCGAGTGGCTGCATGATACGCCGCTTCATCCGCTGCTGCAATTTCGGGTGCTGCAAACGCTGCGGAGAAGAGGGATGGAAGGGCATGTGAGCCTTCATCGCGGGCAGGAAGCCGTCGAGATTGAGATCGATACGGTTCCCCTGGACCCGGGAGGTTTCCCGGACGCCATTACGAGAATTTTGGAGCGCGTTGCCGATCAGACTGAGGTTCATGAACCGACACTGTTTTATTTTGCACAGGAATTATGGTCTCAGTTCATCATGGCGATTTACGGCACCGAAGATTACCATTCCATGCTGGATGAAGAAGAATCCACGCTTGACATATGGGCGGCTGCTCTGCATGACATCGTGTCGGAGAGTCTGAAAGGGTTTCGCAATGAGGAGGAAATCCGCCCGCTCTACGGCATAACGGACACCATGAGGTTCCGCTATGAGGGAGCCTACCGATCTCTCAAGCAATTTGTCGCAGCTGGCGTGGAAGATTAGCCAGAGTTGGAAAACGTTTACGGTATCGTAGCATAAGGGTTCGCCCTTGAAAAAGAATTTAATGTTGTTTATACTATAGTGGTTATTCGGTACGTGATACATTATTGCGTCGACCACGTGAATTATTTTGGAGGGGAAAGCATAAATGAAAGCAACTTGGGAAAAAATAGAGAAGAACCTTGGCGTTCTTGACGTTGAGGTTGATGCGGAGCGCGTTGCATCCGCCCTCGACAAAGCTTTTAATAAAGTAGCTAAAAAAGCAAATGTACCTGGATTCCGTAAAGGTAAAGTACCTCGCTCGATCTTCGAAGCTCGCTTTGGCGTTGAGAGCTTGTACCAGGATGCAATCGACATCCTTCTTCCGGAAGTATACAGCGAAGCTGTAGAACAAGCGGATATCTTCCCTGTGGATCGTCCGGAAGTGGACATCGAGCAATTCGCTAAAGGCGAAACTTTCAAATTCAAAGCAAGAGTAACTGTGAAACCAGAAGTTAAACTTGGCGAATACAAAGGTATCGAAGTTGCTGCAGTAGCTGCTGAAGTTTCTGACGAGGAACTGAGCGAAGAGCTTGAGCGTCTGCAACAACGTCATGCTGAGCTTACCGTTATTGACGAAGGTGCTTCCCAGTCTGGCGATATCGTTGTGATCGACTTTGACGGTTCCGTTGACGGCGTTCCTTTTGAAGGCGGACAAGCTGAGCGTTATTCCCTTGAGCTTGGAAGCAACACGTTCATTCCAGGCTTTGAAGACCAAGTGATCGGAATGGCTACTGGTGACTTCAAAGACGTGGAAGTGACATTCCCTGAAACTTACCATGCTGAAGAATTGGCTAACAAACAAGCCGTCTTCAAAGTGAAGGTTCACGAAATCAAACGCAAGCAGCTTCCTGAGCTGGATGATGAATTCGCTAAAGACGTAAGTGAATTCGATACGCTTGACGAGTACAAGGAAGATCTGAAGAAACAATTGCTGACTCGCAAAGAGCAAGAAGCACAAGGCGTTCGTGAGAACGAAGCTGTTGAAAAAGCAGCAGCTAACGCTGAAGTTGAAATTCCTGATGCTATGATTCAATCCGAAGTTCAAAACATGATGCGCGATTTCGACAACCGTCTTCGCCAGCAAGGCATGAACCTGGAAATGTTCCTTAGCTTCTCCGGCCAAACGAATGCCGATCTGGAAGGTCAAATGAAGGACGATGCTGAAAAACGCGTTCGCAACAACCTCGTGCTCGAGCAAATCGCAAAAGAAGAAAAACTCGAAGTATCCGAAGAGGAAATCAACAAAGAGCTGGAGAACATGGCTGACACGTACAAACGTCCTGCTGATGAAATCCGCAGCATCCTGGGTGCTAATGGTTCCCTTGACAGCCTTCGTGAAGAACTGCTTCTTCGCAAAACAATCGACTTCTTGTTGGAAAACAGCGTAGAAGGCGCTCCTGTTGAGAAAAAAGAAGCAACTGAAGAATAATAAATAGGCAGCTGCGATAAGCTGCCCTCACATTAGATAAGGCACGTACATTTCATGCGTGCCTTATTTTTAACTAAGAATAGCCAATTTACTACTAATTGTGACATGAATTGGTTATTAATTTCGACATACATAATGAGACAAGTTGGCAGGATATAATTCTTGGCAAGTTCATAGAATGTAAGCAGGGTTAAAAAATGACATCGTGCTTTGAACATGTTAGAATAACTTTTGTAACGCTGTAGTATATTTTTCAAGGAAAAGAGGTTGGTCGCATGAGTCTTGTACCTATGGTTGTGGAACAAACCAGTCGAGGCGAAAGATCTTACGATATCTACTCAAGATTACTGAAGGATCGCATAATATTCCTCAGCAGTGCGATCGATGACGATGTTGCCAATCTTGTCATTGCCCAGCTTCTGTTTCTAGCTGCGGAAGATCCGGAAAAAGACATCTCTTTGTACATCAATTCCCCTGGCGGTTCGGTTACAGCCGGGATGGGTATATATGATACGATGCAGTTGATCAAGCCTGATGTGTCCACGATTTGCGTTGGCATGGCTGCCAGCATGGGATCACTGTTGCTTACTGCAGGAGCGCCAGGCAAACGCTACGCTCTCGAGAACAGTGAAGTGATGATTCATCAGCCGCTCGGCGGTATTCAAGGTCAGGCATCCGATATCCAAATCCATGCAGATTGGATCATCAAGACCAGACAGAAGCTGAATCAAATCTATGTGGAGCGCACGGGTCAGCCCCTTGAAAAAATCGAACGCGATACAGACCGCGACTTTTTCATGAGCGCGGAGGAAGCGAAGGCGTACGGTATTATTGATGATGTTCTGTCTTCACCGACCAAATCTTAAGGGGTGGTAATAGCATGTTTAAATTTAACGATGACAAAGGGCAGCTGAAATGCTCCTTCTGCGGTAAATCGCAGGAGCAGGTCCGCAAGCTGGTTGCGGGGCCCGGTGTTTATATATGTGACGAGTGCATTGACTTGTGTTCAGAGATCGTTGAGGAAGAACTCGGCCATGAGGAAGAAGTGGATCTGAAGGATATTCCGAAACCGCGCGACATTCGTGACATTCTGGATCAATATGTTATCGGTCAGGATCAAGCGAAGAAATCTCTTTCCGTTGCTGTTTATAACCACTATAAACGGATCAACACCCAGAGCAAGATTGAGGACGTAGAATTGCAAAAGAGTAATATTTTGCTGCTCGGACCTACAGGTTCCGGTAAAACATTGCTCGCGCAAACCATGGCCAAAATTCTCAACGTGCCGTTTGCTATTGCAGATGCAACTTCACTGACCGAAGCTGGTTATGTGGGTGAGGATGTTGAGAACATTCTGCTGAAGCTGATTCAAGCAGCGGATTATGATGTGGAAAAAGCGGAACGCGGCATTATCTATATTGATGAGATCGATAAAGTGGCTCGTAAATCGGAGAATCCGTCCATTACCCGTGACGTTTCCGGTGAAGGGGTTCAGCAGGCGCTGCTGAAAATTCTTGAGGGAACCGTTGCTTCCGTGCCTCCGCAAGGTGGACGCAAGCATCCGCATCAGGAATTCATTCAGATCGATACAACGAACATCCTGTTCATTTGCGGCGGAGCATTTGACGGATTGGAACAGTACATTAAACGCCGGATCGGTAAAAAGGTTATCGGCTTTAATGCATCCGGAGAAAACCAGAAGGATCTTAAGCCAGGTGAATACCTGACGATGGTTCTGCCGGAAGATCTGCTGAAATTCGGCTTGATTCCGGAGTTCGTTGGTCGTCTGCCAGTTGTGTCTACACTCGAACCGCTGGATGAGGCAACATTGGTACGAATTCTGTCCGAGCCGAAAAACGCGCTGACGAAGCAGTATCAAAAGCTGCTTGAATTTGACAACGTAAACCTCAAATTTGAGCCAGGCGCGCTAGAAGCGATTGCCCGCGAAGCCATTAAGCGCAATACCGGTGCACGCGGACTGCGTTCCATCATTGAAGGCATCATGCTGGACGTGATGTACGAAGTGCCGTCCAGAGATGACATTAAGGATTGCGTCATTACGGAGCAGGTCGTTCGGGATAAAGTGATTCCTGAACTGCAAGCCAAAAGTAACGATGACGACAAGAAACAAGAAGAAAGCGCCTAATTTGCTTTAGCGCATTAGACGTGGAATAAATCTACGCTGATTCTCCACTTCCAGTTATACCCAGTCGGGTTTTGCTGGGGTGGAGCTTTGGCGTTATATGGGAGAGATCGTACCATGTTTTTGAGACAAGACACACGGCCCGTCAAGGTGGGTAATCTCACCATTGGGGGAAAGAACGAAGTCATTATTCAAAGCATGTGCACCACCAAAACAGCAGATGTGGAGGCGACCGTTGCCGAGATACTCCGTCTGGAAGAAGCGGGATGTCAGATCGTTCGGGTAACGGTGAACAATGAGGAAGCAGCTGCGGCCATTAAGGAAATCAAGAAACGCATTCATATTCCGCTTGTGGCGGATATTCATTTTAACTACAAGCTTGCCCTGATGGCGATCGAGAACGGTATCGATAAAGTCCGGATCAATCCGGGAAACATCGGTAAGCGTGAAAAGGTCGAAGCTGTCGTGAAAGCATGCAAAGAGAAGGGAATTCCGATTCGGATCGGGGTTAACGCCGGTTCCCTGGAGAATCATCTCCTTGAAAAATACGGGTACCCGACACCGGAAGGCATGGTGGAAAGCGCCCTATATCATATCGGGATCCTCGAAGAACTGGATTTCCATGATATCATCGTTTCGCTTAAAGCTTCTGATGTACCGATGGCGATTGCAGCTTACACGAAGGCAGCGGAAGTAATACCATACCCGCTTCACTTGGGCATTACCGAAGCAGGCACCCTGTTCTCGGGTACCGTCAAGAGTGCCGCCGGGCTTGGCGCGCTGTTGTCTCTTGGAATCGGCAGCACGATGCGTATATCCTTGAGTGCCGATCCGGTGGAAGAGATCAAGGTGGGCAGGGAGCTGCTAAAATCCTTCGGTCTGATCTCGGATGCGGCAACCTTGGTATCATGCCCGACCTGCGGACGTCTGGATATCGATTTGTTCTCCATTGCCAATGAGGTCGAGGAGTACATCTCGAAGATCAAAGTGCCAATCAAGGTTTCCGTTCTGGGCTGTGCCGTAAACGGTCCCGGAGAGGCTAGGGAAGCCGACATCGGGATTGCGGGAGCACGTGGGGAAGGTCTTCTCTTCCGTTACGGAGAGATGATCCGTAAGGTGCCGGAAGAGACCATGGTTGAAGAGCTTAAGAAAGAAATCGATCATATCGTGAAGGTGTACGAGGAAACGGGCGAAATCCCGGGCCGCAAGCACAAATCCACGGTCTAAGCTGGATAACTAAGTTTCCGTATAGGTAGTTTCTATCTCTAATATAAAAACGGCAATCTCTGGACCACAAGAGATTGCCGTTTTTGTTGTTTTTAAGAGTTTAAGGGGGGCGGGGCATTTCTGACACACGGTAAGACGTGCAGGAGGCCCGTTTCAATGTATTTTTTTAAGTTGCTCTTTATGGAGCTTCTTTTTATGAAGCTCATGCTTTACCCACTCCCCACCCCCACGATAAAGAAGGATGCCTGACGCCGCACCAGCGGAGCGGACGAATCGATTCCGGAGAAGCGAAGCGTTCGCCTTTGTTGCCGAATTTCTACGTTGTGATCGTCATTCATGAAATTCGGAAACAACAGCGATCGGAGGAACGATACGTACGCGGAGCGTCCCATTGGAGCATCTCACTTAAGTGTCTTACTTAAGCATCTCCATCCACTTTTTGATACTTTTCCGCCTCCAGCGTTTTACCATCCAAGGAATCGGCAATACTACCATGTATTAACGTTTGGATGAAGACATAATGGAGTACAGGAGGAATGACTTGTGAATTTAAGTATCGTGATTATGCTGGTGCAGCTGTTTTTTGCGGTCATCATCGGCATTTATTTTTGGAATTTATTGCGCGGGCAGAAGACAAGCAAAACAGCGGTGGATCGGGAATCGCGCAAGGAGCTCGATAAACTCCGCAAACTCCGGTCGATATCGCTAACGAAACCGCTCGCTGAGAAAACAAGGCCGCAAACGATGGATGACATCGTGGGTCAAAAGGACGGCTTGCGCGCCTTAAAGGCCGCCTTATGCAGCGCAAATCCCCAGCATGTGATTGTATATGGACCGCCGGGAGTCGGGAAGACGGCCGCGGCCCGCGTGGTGATGGAGGAAGCCAAGAAGAATCCGCAATCTCCGTTTAAATATGACGCGAAATTCACAGAGATTGATGCCACGACGGCCCGCTTCGATGAACGCGGGATTGCCGACCCGCTCATCGGGTCTGTTCATGATCCGATCTATCAAGGTGCCGGAGCCATGGGGGTTGCAGGCATTCCTCAACCCAAGCCGGGAGCGGTGACCAAGGCCCATGGCGGGATCCTGTTTATTGATGAAATTGGGGAATTGCATCCGATTCAGATGAATAAGCTTTTAAAAGTGCTGGAGGACCGCAAGGTACTGCTCGAAAGTGCATATTATAATTCTGAGGATGCCAATACACCTGCCTATATACACGATATCTTTCAAAATGGCCTTCCGGCGGACTTCCGTTTGGTGGGTGCTACGACACGTTCGCCCGAAGAGATTGCTCCTGCGCTTCGTTCACGCTGCATGGAGATTTTTTTCCGTCCGCTTTTGCCCGAAGAGATTGGGAGGATTGCAGAGGATGCCATTCAGAAAATTGGTTTGAATGCTGCGCCGGAAGCGGTTGAAGTTGTGAAACAGTACTGCTCTAACGGGCGGGAAGCGGTCAATATGATTCAATTGGCTGCCGGTCTTGCATTGACCGAGAAACGAGATTCGCTGCGGGCCGCGGATGTGGAATGGGTAGCGAGCAGCAGCCAGCTTCAGCCAAGGCCCGACCGGAAAATACCGGAGAAGCCTCAGATCGGCGTAGTCAACGGATTGGCTGTATATGGCCCGAATATGGGGGCACTGCTTGAAATTGAAGTATCTGCGGTTCCTGTCGAGAAGGGCCGGGGTACCTACAATATCACCGGGGTTGTGGATGAAGAGGAATTTGGCGGAGGTTCTCGCAAGCTGCGCCGCAAGAGCATGGCCAAGGGCTCGATCGAGAATGTCCTAACCGTGCTCGGTTCGATGGGCTTTACGCCGAAAAACTATGACCTGCATATCAATTTCCCTGGAGGAACGCCGATTGACGGCCCTTCCGCCGGTATTGCGATGGCTACTGCGATCGTATCAGCCATGAAAGGGATTGAAGTCGATAACAAAGTCGCCATGACCGGCGAGATGAGCATTCATGGAAAAGTAAAACCGATAGGCGGGGTCATCGCTAAAGTGGAGGCGGCATTCCAAGCAGGCGCGACCCGCGTGATCATCCCTAAAGACAACTGGCAGACGCTGTTCCAGGATTTGAGCGGCGGTTTACGGGTAATTCCGGTCGAATCGGTGGATGAAGTGTTCGGCCATATTTTTGGCGGAACGTTCGCTCCGGAGGTTGTTCAACTCCCTGCAAACGAGGTATTTCCATCCTCTTCCGCTTCATTGCTGCAGGCGACGCCTCCGCGCAACGGTAAAATAACGGACGCCGGAGGATGTTAAGCTTCGTATGGTTGGTTTTTTATACGCAGATTTGATAAAATAGGAATAGTGTCAACATTGAGAGCCATTGGAGGTGCGAAAGCGATGGGACCCAGTAAATCCAAAGGTCGTCGTTTTCCTTTACTGCCTTTGAGAGGTCTTTTGGTCTATCCAAGCATGGTGCTTCACTTGGATGTAGGCCGGGAGAAGTCGGTAAAGGCTTTAGAAAAGGCGATGGTTGAAGACAATTTGATTCTCCTATGTTCTCAATCGGAAGTGAACATTGAAGAACCGACGCATGATGATATTTTTCGGATTGGCACAGTTGCGAATGTACGCCAGATGCTTAAGCTTCCTAACGGTACCATACGTGTGCTAGTGGAGGGTATGGAACGGGCGGAAGTTATTGAATATACGGATCAAGAGGAATACTATGAGGTCATCGCTCGGGAACTTCCCGAAGAAGAGAACCATGACCCTGAAGTTTCCGCATTAATGCGAACCGTACTGTCTCAGTTTGAGAATTATATCAATCTGTCGAAGAAGGTGACACCAGAGACATTGGCGGCCGTTTCCGATATTGATGAGCCGGGTCGACTGGCAGACGTCATCACGAGTCATTTGTCACTGAAGATCAAGGATAAGCAAGAAATTCTCGAAACAATTGATGTTCGCAAACGGCTCGAGAAACTTCTAGATATACTGAATAACGAGCGCGAAGTGCTGGAGCTGGAACGTAAGATTAACCAGCGGGTCAAGAAGCAAATGGAGAAGACCCAGAAGGAATACTACTTGCGCGAACAGATGAAGGCCATTCAGAAAGAGCTTGGCGACAAGGAAGGCCGTGCAGGGGAAGTAGAGGAACTCCGAAGTCAGCTTCAGGAGCTTGAACTGCCGGAGCGCGTACACGAGAAGGTAGAGAAGGAAATTGACCGACTTGAGAAAATGCCGGCGAGCTCTGCTGAGGGCGGCGTGATTCGGAACTATGTCGATTGGCTTTTGGCGTTGCCGTGGACCAACATGACCGAGGATGATTTGGACATCGTCAAAGCGGAGCAAGTGCTGGACGAAGACCATTACGGACTCGAGAAGCCGAAGGAGCGCGTGCTGGAATATCTGGCGGTGCAAAAGCTGGTGAAGAAGATGAAAGGGCCTATTCTATGTCTGGTTGGCCCTCCGGGGGTCGGCAAAACATCACTGGCCCGGTCCATCGCCCGCTCTCTGGAGCGCAAGTTCGTTCGCATTTCGTTAGGCGGGGTAAGAGACGAGGCGGAAATCCGCGGCCACCGGCGCACTTATGTAGGGGCCATGCCGGGACGTATCATTCAAGGCATGAAAACGGCAGGGTCAATGAATCCTGTATTCCTGCTTGATGAAATCGATAAGATGGCATCCGACTTCCGCGGCGACCCGTCTTCCGCCCTGCTTGAGGTACTTGATCCTGAGCAAAATAATACGTTCAGCGATCATTTCGTGGAAATTCCTTTTGATCTGTCCAACGTCATGTTTGTCACGACGGCAAACGTGCTGCATAACATACCAAGACCGCTCCTGGATAGGATGGAAGTGCTGTACATTCCAGGATATACGGAGCTGGAGAAACTGCAGATCGCCAATCGTTATTTGCTGCCCAAGCAGAAGAGTGAGCATGGGCTGACGCCGGAGCAGTTGATTCTGGACGAGGAAGCGCTCATGAAGGTGATCCGGGAGTATACCCGTGAATCCGGGGTTCGGAATCTGGAGCAGCAAGTGGCTGCGCTGTGCCGCAAAGCCGCCAAACAGATCGTCACCAATCAATCGGAATCCATTGAGATTAAGGCTGACGACATTAAGGAATATCTCGGTATTCCGAAGTTTCGCTATGGCATGGCCGAGCTTGAAGATCAAGTGGGCACGGTAACAGGGCTTGCGTGGACGGAAGTGGGCGGCGAGACACTGACCATTGAGGTAACCGTGGTGCCTGGGACCGGCAAGCTGACCTTGACGGGTAAGCTTGGCGATGTGATGAAGGAATCGGCTCAAGCCGCTTTCAGTTTTACCCGCTCAAAAGCGGTAGAATTGGGCATTGATCCGGATTTCCACGAGAAGCTGGATGTCCATATCCATATCCCGGAGGGAGCCATTCCGAAGGATGGCCCTTCAGCCGGCATTACGATTGCGACGGCTCTTATCTCATCTTTAACCAAACGGCATGTAGCCCGTGATGTGGCCATGACGGGGGAAATTACACTTCGGGGACGCGTTCTTCCGATTGGTGGCTTAAAAGAGAAATCCCTGGCAGCCCACCGTGCCGGCTACAAAAAAATATTACTCCCTAAGGATAACGAACGTGACTTGCGTGATATCCCTGACAGCGTAAAGAACGACGTTGAGTTCGTTCCGGTATCCCATATGGATCAGGTTCTGGAGCATGCGCTCGTTGAACAAGCGGGAGTGCACTAGAGAGGAAAGTCTAAATTATGAAAGTTACGAAAGCCGAGTTTGTCATCAGTGCTGTCGTACCTGCTCAATATCCTGAAGACGCCTTGCCGGAAATTGCTCTGGCAGGGCGTTCCAATGTGGGCAAGTCATCACTGATTAACCGTATGATATCCCGTAAGAACCTGGCCCGTACCAGCGCTACGCCGGGGAAAACCCAGCAGCTCAACTATTATCGGGTGAACGACGACCTGTATCTGGTCGATTTTCCCGGCTATGGTTATGCGAAGGTATCCAAGACCCAGCGTGCGGCATTTGGCGAAATGATTGAGAGATATTTGCTCAGCCGGGAAGAACTGAAGCTTGTATTATTGATTGTGGACATGCGTCACCCGCCCTCAAAAGACGATATCAGCATGTATGAATGGCTGCAGCATTATAACCGGCCGGTATGCGTGGTCGCGACCAAGGCGGACAAAATTCCGAAAACACGCCGCCAGAAGCATGTTAAGATTGTGAAGGAGACGCTTGGCTTCAAACCCTATCACTCTTTTGTCATGTTTTCATCCGAGCTCGGTTTGGGTAAAGATGAGTTATGGGCCATCATGGAGTCCCACATGGGGACAAAGGATGACGAGGAAGAGACATATTTGGATTCGGAAACGGAAGGTAAAGAGCAATCCTGATCCGGTTCATTTCGTGATATTTTTTTCGAGGGTAATGTAGGGAATCGGTGTATTCTTTATAGGAAAGTGAGCATCTTGCGGGAAATATCGCTCTGATTCCGGCTAATTCCGTTTTTTTATGAAATATGATGGATATTCTCGTTCGAACGGCAGGAAAGACCGCTTGGATCTGCTGTATAATGGTAGTAAGTTAAAAGAATTGAGGGAGATTTTTATGGCTCAGCGGTTAGCCACAGAATATGTTAATGCCACAATGCAAATGACGGATTTTCAAATGGATCAATTTCTGCAATATACCCAAGCTTTCCGGGTTACTAACCGGGTAAAAGTCATGGATAGCGGAGAGCAGGAGTTTGTGCTCGAAGATGAAAGCGGGGAAGAAGTTCATTTGCCCTTTGAACGCAAGAATGGCTTGTACGTCTGTGAGCTGTCGTGCCGATTGGTTACTCCCCATCTGACAAATGCCGTACGCAAACTGTTTGCGGCTTTTAAGGGATCAGGTAAAGTGAATCGGATTTATCGCGGCTTTACGATGAGCTACGACTACCATGCGGGAACGGTGCACAGAATTACGCAAGTCGCCGGGAACGACAGCATTGTCATTTATGAGTACAAGAATACGGCAGGAGAGCTGCAGCGACTCTTCAACAGCAATGAAGCAGAGAAAGAGATCGAATCCATCCAGCATCATATTAATGTGCTTCTGGACCAGCGGATTGCAGCAGGGAATGATAAACTTATTACGAAGACAATAGATGAGCGGCTGCGACAGTTTAATCAACGCCTATTCGTGCTAGAAGCCTAAGGAGGCTGCCCTGTAACAGGGCGGCTTTTTTTATTATTGGATCCATGACACCAAGTAGTTCGGACGCACATATATTGAGCTGTAAAATATTTATGGGTTATTTTCGAAAAAGGTGTTGCATTTAAGCGTCATAGATGTTATTTTTAATCTCGTTGAAAAGAATATAGGAACCAGGATTCACTCAGGACATGTAATGTTGCGAGAGATTATTCCCTCGGGAAGTGAATGACGTAGGTCCTAGCGGATGAAATTTTCAAACATTTTATTCCTAGGAAGGGGGAACCCGGAAGATGGAATACTCAACTTTCGGAAGACACGTTGCTGTTGATACTTGGGGAGTCGATTTTGAACTATTGAACAGTGCAGAATTTTTACAAGCTCAGATGGTGGAAGCCGCTGAAGCATGTGGAGCAACGGTATTGTCCGTCCAATCCAAGCAGTTTGAACCACAAGGTGCGACTGTGCTGGTGTTGCTGTCGGAAAGCCATCTCTCGATTCACACATACCCTGAGAGAGGTTTTGCTGCGATTGACTGTTATACCTGCGGGGAGACAGTAGATCCGCAGTTGGCTATTGACTATCTGGTATCCGCTTTGAAACCTGAAAAATGCTATGCCAAGAAACTCGTGCGCGGACTCGGCGAAATGACCGTGGAAACGCCTGAGATGAAACAGGCTGAACTCGTTTAATCCAGCCTTCTAAAAAATGCGTATACTGATAACCATGGATTTTTCCATGGTTATTTATTTTGAGAACATGAGAAGATCGGCGGAATTCCAGGGAGGCGTTCTCTGAAATGAGATTTCGTAGTAAATAACACGTATATCTAGACTGTTCTATATCCACAATAGTAAGGTGCGATCAAACAGGTAGAAAGTTTCATGAATGGAACGAAGAAGTATGGGGATTTCATAAACATTTCATAAAATAGACAAGGCTGTTCAGCATACTGTGATATAATGAACAAGGTCAAGGATGTCCGTTGTGAACGGCAAAACTACTCGGAGAAATAGGCAGGTGAACATGCAATGCACATCGTCGTTGTTGGGTTGAACTATCGCACGGCGCCTGTGGAAGTCAGAGAACGCTTTACATTCTCGGAAGAAGACATGCCCAAGGCGTTAGAGCAGCTTAATTCGACCAAGAGCGTATTGGAGGGCGTCATTGTCGCTACCTGCAACCGAACTGAGATTTATGTTGTGGTAGACCGCCTTCATATGTGCGGCTACTTTATCCGCAGTTTTATGGAACAGTGGTTCGGCATTAATCGTGAAGAATTTACACAGCACCTCTATATATATGAAGACGAACAAGCGATTTCCCATCTGTTTAAGGTTACCTGCGGTTTGGATTCCATGGTCATTGGAGAAACGCAGATCCTGGGACAGGTGCGCAATGCTTTTTTGACGTCGCAGCAGCAGAATGCCACGGGTACTTGGTTCAATATGTTGTTTAAGCAAGCCGTTACGCTCGGCAAGCGGGCTCATTCGGAGACATCGATCGGAGAGAGTGCCGTCTCTGTCAGCTATGCAGCGGTGGAACTGGGTAAACGAATTTTCGGGGCATTTAACGATAAAAAAGTGATGATACTTGGTGCGGGCAAGATGAGCGAACTTACCGTGAAGCATCTTTATGCCAACGGTGCCGCTGAAGTAATTGTGGCTAACCGTACGCTTAGCCGTGCTCAGGAACTTGCAAGCAAATTCAAAGGGACGCCATGCACCATTGCCGAAGCCAAGCATTTGCTGAATGACGTGGATATCATTATTAGCTCCACGGGCTCGAATGAATATGTTCTGAATGCGGATCGGGTGAAAGAGAGCATGAAGAAACGCCAGTCCCGTCCGTTGTTCATGATTGATATTGCTGTGCCACGGGACATTGATCCGGCGGTTGGGGAAGTATCCAACGTGTTCCTGTACGATATTGATGATCTGGAAGGCATTGTAGAGACCAATATGGAAATGCGCCGGGCGGAAGCAGCGAAGATTGAAGTGATGATTCAAGAGGAGATGGATGCATTCCACACATGGCTGAAAACGCTCGGTGTCAGACCGGCAATTCGGGCCTTGCAGGAGAAGTCGAATGCCATTCATGAAGAAACGATGGAAAGCTTGTTTAACAAGCTTCCGGAACTGGATGAACGCCAGCGAAAAGTCATCCGTCGTTTGACCAAGAGCATCGTAAACCAGATGATGCATGATCCCATTAACCGGATTAAGGAAATGACGGGCGGCAAGCAGGGCGGCGAAGCACTGGATTATTTTTCACAAATCTTTGCGCTGGAAAGCTTGATCCATGAGAATGAGCAGGAAGCCCGCAGCCGCAACAAGAAAGCAACTGCACCCGTTATAGCTGAACGGTCGAAGAATGCTGTAGATCAGCAGGCAGAAGAGAAACCGCTTAAGGTGTCTCTGGCCCCAGCCACCCTTTGAGGAGGGTGAGTATAACCCATGCTGTTAAACTTAATTTATATCACCGGCATTTGCATCTATGCCCTGAGCCTTCTGTTTTATATCTCGGATTGCGTTTCACGCAATTCGGTGGCGAAGCGGATAGGCACAGGGCTTCTTGTTATTACTGCGCTGTTACAATTTACCGGAATCGGCATCAGAGCGATGGAAGGCGGACATTTCCACTTTCCGGTATTTACTTTGTTTGATTTCCTGTTTCTGCTGGCGTTCTGCATATCGATCACTTCGATTGCTCTGGCGTATATGAAGCGGTCGGAATTTGCCGTCCTGCTCATGAACCTCGTCGGGTTTAGCGTCATGCTGGTCAATCGTTTATGGTTCACGGCAGGAGACAATGCATTGCACAGCTGGGAGACGGAACATCGTCTCTTGCTTATTCATATTGCCCTGGCGAGTATCAGCTTCGCCGCTTTGACCGTCGGGGCCGTGTTTGCGGCGATATATATGTTCCTGCACCGGAAACTGAAGCACAAGCAATGGAATGATACGATGCGCAGGCTGCCAAGTCTGGAGAAGCTGGATGTTTATTCCTATAAAGCGCTGATGGCCGGGACGATTATTCTGGTCATGTCGCTCATCTTGGCCGTGATGTCGGTGGCCATGGCTGGACGGTGGACCCTGTTCTTGGACATCAAAGTCATGTCTACCATGACGGCTCTTGCGATGTATTTGGTTTATTTCATCAAACGTCGCTTGTGGAGAAGGTCCGGCAGGGAAGCGGCCATATGGGCTTTAATCGGGTATGGGTTCATTATTCTGAATTTCTTTCTCAATACGTGGTCCGCTTTCCATAGTTGGTCAGGAGTGTGATGCAAGAATGGCCTATGATGATCATTATGTACCCGTAATGCTGAATTGCAGGGGACGTTTATGCTTGATTGTCGGCGGCGGCACGGTGGCGGAACGTAAAGCCGTCACCCTACTGAATGCCGGGGCAGTCGTACATATTGTAAGTCCCTTATTGCGAAGCGAGAAACTTCAACGTTTAGAGAGCGAGAAGACTTTTCGATGGACGAAGCGGAAGTATCAATCAGACGATCTGATAGGCGCGTTTATGGTCCATGCGGCAACGGATGACAGCAAGCTGAATCTGCAAATAGCCGAGGATGCCGATCGTCTTGGCATACTGGTTAACGTGGCCAGCAACGGCGAGGCGGGAACGTTTATCAACCCGACGGTGCTGCGACGGGGAAGGCTTACGCTGGCTGTATCCACATCAGGAGCAGGGCCGATGGCCGCACGCGAGATACGCGACGAGCTCGAAGACCAGTTCGGGCCTGAGTATGAGGACTATTTGGATTTTTTATATAGGATGCGTTCGATGATCAGGGAAGAGGTGGAGTCCGCTGACGCACGCAGGCGGCTTTTGCACAAGGCATACCGCATGGATATGCTCGGAGAGATTCGCCGTGGAGGTTATGAGCCCTGGAGTGCGGACAAGATCAAGCAGTGGATTGCGAATAATCAGGAGGAATGAAAGATGCGTACAATCGTAGTTGGCAGTAGACAAAGTGCTCTGGCACTGACACAGACAGGACAGGTTATTGATGACTTAAAGCGCTTAGCCAAGGAGCACGGTCTGGACTATGACTTCACCGTCAAAAAAATCGTCACGAAGGGCGACCGCATACTGGATGTTACGCTCTCCAAGGTAGGCGGCAAAGGATTGTTTGTCAAGGAAATCGAGCAGGCGATGATGGACGGCGAGATTGATATGGCGGTTCACAGCATGAAGGACATGCCTTCCGTTCTGCCCGAAGGTTTGGTGTCCGGCGCGGTGCCGGCAAGAAAGGATCCTCGTGATTGCCTGATCTCCAAAGAAGGAACAACGCTGGATGACCTTCCTGCAGGTGCCAAGGTGGGAACAAGCAGTCTGCGCCGGTCCAGTCAGCTCAAGGCCTACCGGCCGGATCTGCAGATCGAATGGATTAGGGGGAATATCGATTCTCGCATTCGCAAAATGGAGGACGGTGAATTTCAGGCCATCATTCTGGCGACCGCCGGTCTTCAGCGTATGGGCTGGGAGGACCGGATCACGTCGTACTTGCCGATTGAAATTAGTCTGCCAGCCGTCGGCCAGGGCGCACTTGGAATTGAATGCCGCGAAAACGATGCAGATCTGCTGCATTTGCTCTCTCTTTATAATGATGAGGTTACTGCACGAACCGTTGCGGCGGAGCGCAAGTTTCTAAGCGAGCTTAACGGAGGATGCCAGGTGCCTATCGGAGCTTACGCCGTCCTGAAGAATGTGGATGCCGGAGATTCCCGCGGAGAACAAAACGTTATACAATTAACAGGAATGGTAGGTTCTCCTGACGGCGAAATCATACTGAAGGAAAGCGCCGAAGGAACCGACCCTGAATCGCTCGGAGTGGAAGTGGCTGAAAAGCTGAAAGCTAAAGGAGCGGAGAAGATACTGGCACAAGTTAGGGGCTGAGGGGATGGCAGGCAAGGTTTATCTGGTGGGAGCAGGACCGGGCGATGCACGCCTGATTACGATTAAAGGCAAGGAATGCATTGAAAAAGCGGATGTCGTGGTGTATGACCGATTAGCTAGTCCTCGGCTGCTGCGATGGATGAAACCCGGAGCGGAGAAGGTCTATGTAGGCAAGCTTCCGGATCGGCATACGATGAAACAGGAGCAGATCAATCAGCTGCTGGTTGATTATGCTTTGGAAGGCAAGACAGTTGTCCGTTTAAAGGGCGGCGATCCAACGATCTTCGGAAGAGTGGGTGAAGAAGCGGAGCTGTTATACCGTCATGGCATCATGTACGAAATTGTGCCGGGGATCACCTCGGCGATCAGTGTTCCGGCTTATGCCGGGATTCCCGTGACGCATCGTGACCATGCTTCGTCATTATCGATAATTACCGGCCACGAAAGTCCCGAAAAGCTGGACCGAATGATTCAATGGGACAAGGTTACCAATGCAACGGGAACTTTGATTTTTATGATGGGTGTGGCGAAAATCGGTTATATCAGTCGTCAGCTGATCAAGCACGGCCGACCGCCGGAAACCCCGGTGGCACTTATTAGATGGGGAACCCGGGCAGAGCAGGATACGCTGACGGGGACACTGGCGGACATCGAGGACAGAGTCAAGGCAGCGGATTTTCAGCCGCCTGCGGTTATCGTTGTTGGACAGGTGGTGCTTCAGCGGGAGCACCTGAAGTGGGCGGAACGGCTGCCCCTCTTCGGCAAAAGAATACTGGTCACAAGGACGAGAAGCCAGGCCAGTGTATTGGTATCCCAGATCGAAGAGCTGGGCGGAGAGCCTTATGAGTTTCCCGTCATCGAAACCGTCATGCCTTCCAAGAGCGAGAGGCTTGCCGGAATTCAACAAGCACTGGACAAGCTGAGTACGTATGACTGGGTATTTTTCACCAGCGTGAACGGAGTTGAATTCTTTTTCCGCCACCTGAAGGAGAACGGTCGCGATATTCGCGCCTTAGCCTCGGCCCGCATCGTCGCGGTTGGCCCCGCAACAGCCCATGCTCTTGGAAAATACGGTGTAGTGTCTGAAGTTATCAAAGAACGTTACCAGGCGGAAGGCCTTATCGATGCTTACGGTTCAGAGCTCCAGCCCGGTCAGCGCGTGCTGCTGCCACGCGGCGATCTGGCACGCAAGTGGCTGCCGGAGAAGCTGACGGAAATGGGACTGAACGTGACGGAAGCAGTGATCTATGAGAACGTGTTGTGCGGCGAGGACGATGATGAGCTGTTGAAGCTGCTTGAAGATGGAGGCATTCACGCCGTTACGTTCACCAGTTCATCTACGGTTACCAATCTGCTGAAGGTGCTGAAGGGGATGGGCGTGGAAGATCCAGTCGAACTGTTGAAAGGTTCGACGATTGCTTGCATCGGACCATTAACCGCGCAGACGGCTGAAGAAGCCGGACTGCACGTATCCCTCCTCGCCGAGGAAGCGACGGTCGACAGTCTGGTTAAGGCCTTA
Source organism: Paenibacillus sp. FSL W7-1332 (assembly GCF_037969785.1). NCBI lineage: Bacteria > Bacillati > Bacillota > Bacilli > Caryophanales > Paenibacillaceae > Paenibacillus > Paenibacillus sp. FSL W7-1332. The sequence continues at coordinate 1,892,177 of NZ_CP150209.1, forward strand.
TGCATTTGGAACGAGAACGATCCACGCCGTGTTGCGCCATAATATCCATAATCTCTTATATACATGAACGAAATTACATCATTTGGAGGTATACGTCATGAGTTTTCCAATCGTACGCCATCGTCGGCTGCGTCAAAATGCCGGCATTCGCAGCATGGTCCGCGAGACCGTGCTTCATACGGAGGATCTGGTTCAGCCGATCTTCGTGACCTATGGCAATGGTGTGAAATCCGAGATTTCCTCCATGCCGGGCGTCTATCATTTTTCGCTTGACACCTTGAAAGAGGAAGTAGACGAAATCGTAAGTCTAGGCATTCCTGCAGTGCTCCTGTTCGGAATCCCCGAGACGAAAGACAGCGTGGGCACATCCGGTTTCGCGGATGACGGGATTGTCCAAGAGGCTACCCGTCTCATCAAGTCGTGGCATCCCGATCTTCTGGTGATTGCTGATACGTGCCTATGCGAATTTACCGACCACGGCCACTGCGGTATGGTGCATACCTTTGAGCGTGACGGCCACACCTGCGGCGATGTATTAAACGACGAGTCGCTGGAGCTGCTCGTTCGTACAGCGGTTTCCCAGGCCAAAGCTGGAGCCGATATTATTGCACCTTCCAATATGATGGATGGTTTTGTCCAAGCCATTCGTTCCGGTCTTGACGAAGCCGGATTTTATAACGTGCCGATCATGTCTTACTCCGTTAAGTACGCTTCGGCCTTTTACGGACCCTTCCGTGAGGCTGCCGATTCCGCTCCGCAATTCGGCGACCGCAAAACTTATCAGATGGATCCGGCCAATGTGAGAGAGGCGCTTCGCGAGGCGGAGACGGACGTGCTGGAAGGCGCCGATATGCTGATGGTGAAACCGGCTATGGCCTACCTTGATGTTGTCAGATTGCTGAGAGACCAGTTTGATCTACCAATTGTTGCATACAACGTGAGTGGTGAGTATTCCATGATTAAAGCGGCTGCTCAGCAGGGATGGATCAGTGAGCAGGCGATTGTGATGGAGCTGCTGACCGGGATGAAGCGTGCCGGTGCGGATATTATCATTACGTATTTCTCGAAGGACGCAGCACGCTGGATGCGCAGCTAGTAACCATTAACGATGAAAGAGTTAGGAGTGCATACGATGAGCCAAGATTTGCGAAAAGAAGATTTGTCGCGTTCTGCTTTTGAAGAAGCGAAGTTATATATTCCCGGCGGTGTCAACAGTCCGGTACGTGCGTTTAAGTCTGTTGGACTAACCCCGATTTATATCGATCGCGGAGAAGGCAGCCGGGTATATGATATCGATGGCAACAGCTTTATCGATTATGTCGGTTCCTGGGGGCCGCTGATTATGGGTCACGCGCATCCTGAGGTTGTTGAAGCGCTTCAGGAGACAGCTGCCAAGGGGACCAGCTTCGGTGCTCCAACCCTATTGGAAACGAAGATGGCGAAGCTCGTCTGTGAACGCGTGCCGTCGATCGAGGTGGTGCGGATGGTGAATTCCGGTACGGAAGCAACCATGAGCGCCATTCGTCTAGCGCGCGGATATACAGGACGCAGCAAAATCATTAAATTCGAGGGCTCCTATCATGGCCACGCCGACAGCCTTCTGATCAAAGCGGGATCGGGCATCGCAACGCTTGGACTTCCTGATAGTCCGGGTGTGCCAGAAAGCGTTGCTTCCAACACCATTGCGGTTCCTTATAACGATCTGGAATCGGTACAGCTTGCCTTCGAGCGGTTCGGCGAAGAGATTGCAGCCGTTATTGTTGAGCCCGTGGCAGGCAATATGGGCGTGGTCCCTCCGCAGCCAGGATTCCTGGAAGGTCTTCGCAAGGTCACTTCTGATTATGGCAGCGTGCTTATTTTTGACGAGGTGATGACCGGATTCCGCGTTGATCTGAACTGCGCGCAAGGCCGTTATGGCGTTACACCGGATTTGACATGCTTGGGCAAGGTGATTGGCGGCGGTCTGCCAGTCGGTGCTTATGGAGGCAAGCGTGAGCTGATGGATCAGATTGCTCCGGCAGGACCGATCTATCAAGCAGGAACGTTAAGCGGTAATCCGCTCGCCATGGCGGCTGGTTACACCACCCTGAAGCTGCTGACGCCTGCCGTCTATGAACAGCTCGAGGAGCGGGGAGCCCGTCTTCAGGCAGGATTTGAGCGTAACGCTCAGGAATTCGGTATCCCGCTTACGATTAACCGGATCGGCTCCATGGTATGTCCATTCTTCACGAATACGCCGGTCGTCAATTTCGATACGGCCAAGACTAGTGATCTGGATCGTTTCCGTCGTTATTTTGCAGCGATGGTACAAGAGGGAGTCAGCGTACCTCCTTCCCAGTTCGAGGGCATGTTTATCTCGGGCGCTCATACGGTAGAAGATATCGATGCTACCATTGAAGCCAACTACAACGCCTTCAAAAGCCTATGAGTTACGGGGGAAATTGGAGCAAACGCGGCGAATGGCTGGAGATGACGCCGGGTAAGGCGCTATTGAGTCTGCCGGATCGGAACGAAGCCGCTGCCAAGTGGCTTATGGAAACGGTCGGTATGCCCGAGAAGCTGTATCGTAAGCTTCGTCATGAACAGGGGATACAATGGAGAGGGGATCGGCTTCGGCTGGTCCTTTTTCCTTATCGGGATTACGGCATCGAACCGAGATGGCAGGAGCTTGATGTATTGTATGAGGACGATTTTTGCCTGGTTGTGAACAAACCGGCCGGTATGGCAGTCCATCCGGACAACGAGAGCCGCGAGACGACCCTGAATCATGCGGTTGCCGCATATTACGAAGCCGAAGGCATCCATACGGCAGTCCGGCATATTCATCGGCTGGATAAGGATACAACAGGTCCCGTACTGTATGCCAAGAACGAATATGCGCAGCTAAAGCTTGACGAGGACATGCGGGAGAAGAAGATCGTCCGGATATACGCGGCTATCGTTCAGGGGAGGGTCTCTCAGGATCTGAAGAGAATCGATCTGCCGATAGGCAAAGACCGCTATCATTCAAGCCGTCGGAGAGTTTCATTAACCGGGCAGGCTGCAATCACGCATATTCTATCATCTGAGGTGTATCCGAAAGCCAGCCTGCTGCAAATTCGACTGGAAACCGGCCGGACGCATCAGATCCGGGTGCATCTAAGTCATATGGGACACCCGCTTCTGGGAGATTCCTTATACGGAGGACCAGGGGCGTTTCCGCGCCAAGCGCTGCATGGCGAACGTCTGCTATTTACTCATCCTTTCTCGGGCGAGGATATTGAGGTGAATGCACCCTGGCCTCTGGATATGTTGGAGTTAAGAGAGCGAATCATAGAGACATCGGACCGGTAAGAAAACTTGCAAGATCCTGAATGAACCTGTAACTTTCACGCACAATTCGCAAAAAAGTCATGCTCTCCTATTTTCGGCATATAGATAAATTGAGTGGCAAAACTTAGGCTCATGCCGTGATAACAGATCACGGATAGTATATGCCAAAAAGGAGGACATTCCCGTGTTTGACCAGTCCTACGGATTGCGGTTCGATATTTACGAGCGTATTAATTTAACGGAAGATTTGCCGGGAATCGAAGAATTGGAAGAGGCGGAGTTGATCCCGCATATTCAGGTGATCAGTCAGCAGGACCAGGCTACGCTTCGGGGTCATCTGCTTCTTGCAGGCCTGTATAAAGGTGACACCGAAGCAGGAGAGACGGAGCCGCTCGAACACTGGATCCCGGTTGAAATCACGGTCCCGATGAACCGGGTATCATCATTGGATGACATCGCGGTCGAGATCGAGAATTTTGACGTGGATTTGTTATCCAAACGCAGCTTGAACATTACAGGGGTTCTGTCGCTCAAAGGAATTCAGGCGGCGGCTCCGGGAGCCCGTGACCAAGTATGGGCCAATGAGGAATTCACAGTGGTACATGCTCCTGAAGCGACTGATTTGTATTCGAACGGGGAGCAGCAGTTCGCAGCCAACCCGTACGACCAGCTTCATGGCAGCGGAGCTCATACAGACGCTAACTCGCCTTCTCCTTCTTACTTCAACGAGGCTCAGACCAGAGCCCAAGAGTTCGGGACGGATGCGCGCACACAGCAGTATCTGGCATCCTGGGCGCAGTATGAGAACCAAACACGGGATTCACAGGACTCAGAAGACAGCACCATTAGCATTTCTAATTCGCCTGAAGCTCGGGATACGGTCGAATATGCCTTACATAATGAGACGGAAGCTCAGGCAGCTGAGTCGTCGATTCCAAGTGTATGGCAATTCGAACAGGCTTCGGTCCAGCCCGAGCCGGAGCAAGAAGATCCAGCAGCCGGTTTTCCGGGTGTCATTGAGCGTAAGGGTGAAGAAGTGGAAGCCGTTCCGGTACTGGAATCACCGGAAACGGAGGAAGTGCAGCCTGTTTTTGCTGAGGAAGAATTCCCTTCGGAGGATAGGGATGATATAATGGAAGAGGTTTCCATTAAAGCCGAAGAGGTTCCGACCAAGCCGGAGTTAAAGGTGGCCTTCAACACGAAGAACAGCAGCACAACCAGCGCATCGGGCGTAGGCTTCTCTTCGTTGCTTCAATCGAGCAGAACGGTTCAGGATCAGGATCAAGCCGCTCGGGACGAGGAAGAAGAGACGGAGGAATTGGTTGACTCCGCAACGGCCGAGGACGTGGAGTGGAAGAGTCTGTTCCTGGGTAACCGCCGTGAGGAAACGCCTTTCCGCAAGGTCCGGATGTGCATTGTGCAGCGTGAGGAGACACTCGACGTGATTGCCGAGCGTTATCAACTGACGCCGCGAGAGCTTTTGTTATATAACCGCATGTCCGAGCAGAATGTGGAAGAAGGCCAGGTATTATACATTCCCCAGTAATCAGCGGAGGAAGCGATCGCGTAAGAACAAGCAGGTCAAGGTAGGATATCCTTGGCCTGTTTTTTGTGTTTGGCGGGGAGTCGGTTAGAAGAAGAGGGGAATCGGACGAGCCGGGGCTTCTTTTTTACAATGTATTAGCATTAATTTGGATCGACAGGTATGATGTCTAAATCGTTCGGAAACACTCGAAATATTGACTATATGCAACAACCACGGTATATTTGAATAGTATATGTACAGGTATTCCTAAAGCTAGAACAACGTTGAACGGGAAGAGTAGGAAGGTATGGCCTTCAGAGAGCGGAATTGCTATCAAGCGCTGTGAGATTCCGCAGGAACCAGCTTGCCGAAGTCGCCCCGGAGTTGCGGACTTGAGATAGAGTAGGGATCGATCGCTACCCTGGTTAGAGTTCGCCGGCCGCAGCCGTTATCTGCGTAAAGTGTCGTGCTTGGTCGTAGGCCTTTCATGTTCTTCATGGGAGGACTCGATTCATGAATGATTATAAGCGCGAAACAAAGGTGGTACCGCGAGAGAACAGTCTTTCGTCCTTTGAGGACGAAGGGCTTTTTTTGTTTCACGCAAACATGGATATCCATGGCCACGCCCGGAGGCTAAAACGTTACGGGTTGGCAAAACTGATTAACAGTATCGGAGGTACGAAAATATGGATCAAAAACAAAACCAATCCCAGTTAGACATGCCGACGACGTATGATCCGAAGGCAGCCGAACAAAAATGGTATCCGTACTGGAAGGAAGGCGGCTTCTTTGAAGCTGGCAAACGACCGGACGCGGAGCCGTATACGATTGTTATTCCTCCACCAAACGTTACGGGAATGCTTCACATCGGCCATGCCCTTGACTTTACGCTGCAGGATATCCTGATTCGCGTAAAGCGGATGCAGGGCTATGATGCGTTGTGGCTGCCGGGCTCTGACCATGCGGGCATCGCCACGCAAACCAAGGTTGAGCAGAAGCTTCGCGAAGAAGGCGTTACCCGCTACGATCTGGGACGTGAAAAATTCCTGGAGAAAGTGTGGGAATGGAAGGATCTATACGCGAATACGATCCGTGACCAATGGTCCAAGATCGGCCTGTCCCTCGATTACTCCAGAGAGCGTTTCACGCTCGACGAGGGGTTGTCGGAAGCGGTTCGGGAAGTATTCGTCAAGCTCTATGATAAGGGGCTTATATATCGCGGCAAACGCATTATCAACTGGGACCCGGCTGCCCGCACGGCTTTGTCCGATATCGAAGTGGAGTACAAAGAGGTCAACGGCCATTTGTACCACTTGCAATACCCGCTCAAAGACGGCAGCGGCTCCATTACCGTAGCCACCACCCGCCCGGAGACCATGCTTGGCGATACGGCGGTAGCCGTTCATCCGGAAGATGGGCGCTATAAAGACATGATCGGCAAGACATTGGTCCTGCCTATTGTCGGCCGAGAAATTCCGGTTATTGCCGATGAGTACGTGGAGAAGGATTTCGGCAGCGGAGCGGTTAAAATTACGCCGGCCCATGATCCGAATGACTTCGAAATGGGTCTTAGACATGATCTGCCGCAAATCACCGTGATGGATGAATCCGGGACGATGAATGAATTTGCCGGCAAGTACCAGGGTCTTGACCGAGCAGAATGCCGCAAGCAGATCGTAAGCGACATGAAGGAATCGGGCGTGCTGCTTCGCATCGAAGATCATGTTCATCAGGTTGGCCATAGCGAAAGATCCGGCGCCGTTGTCGAGCCGTATCTGTCGACGCAGTGGTTCGTTAAGATGCAGCCGCTTGCGGAAGCAGCCGTTACTGCGCAGAAATCCGGCAAGGGCGTAAATTTCGTGCCTGACCGGTTCGAGAGAACCTACCTGCATTGGATGGAGAATGTGCGCGATTGGTGCATCTCTCGTCAATTGTGGTGGGGCCACCGGATTCCGGCCTGGTATTCCGAATCCACGGGCGAAGTGGTTGTTGCCATGAATGAAGAGGAAGCGCGCGCGAAGCTTGGCAAGGACGATCTGAGACAGGATGAGGATGTGCTGGATACCTGGTTCAGCTCGGCATTGTGGCCGTTCTCGACCATGGGCTGGCCGAATCTGGACAGTGAGGATTTCAAACGTTATTATCCGACAAGCGTTCTCGTAACGGGTTATGATATTATTCCGTTCTGGGTTTCGCGGATGATTTTCCAAGGGCTTGAATTTACGGATCAAATGCCGTTCAAAGATACGCTTATCCATGGTCTGGTTCGGGATAGCGAAGGCCGCAAGATGTCCAAGTCGCTCGGCAACGGTATCGATCCGCTCGAGGTTATTGAACAGTATGGCGCAGATGCCATGCGTTATATGATATCGACCGGCAGTACGCCGGGTCAGGATCTTCGATTCCGCTGGGAACGTGTGGAACAAGCGCGTAACTTCGCGAACAAGATCTGGAATGCGTCACGTTTTGCACTCATGAATCTGGAGGGCTTCACGGCGGCGGATATCGACATTTCCGGAGAGCTGGGAACGGCCGACCGTTGGATTTTGCATCGTCTGAACGAAACTTCCCGCGACATTACGCGTCTAATTGATGCCTACGAATTTGGCGAAACCGGTCGACTGCTCTACAATTTCATCTGGGATGATCTGTGTGACTGGTATATTGAATTTGCTAAGCTGTCCCTGTACGGCGAGGATCAAGCGGCCAAGAAAAAGACGCAGTCGGTGCTTGCCTATGTGCTGGACCGCACGATGCGCTTGATCCACCCGTTCATGCCGTTCATCTCCGAAGAGATCTGGCAGCATTTGCCGCATGAAGGCGAGACGGTGATGCTGGCTTCATGGCCGACCTATGATGAAGCATTTGAGAATGCGGAAGCCGTTACCGAAATGAACCTGCTGATGGATGTCATCCGTGCTGTACGTAACATCCGGGCGGAAGTAAACGTACCGATGAGCAAAAAAGTAGAACTCCAGTTGAAGCCGGTAAGCGAGCAAATTGCCGGCATCATCGATCGCAATGCGGATTATATTCGCCGCTTCTGCAACACGTCGGAGTATCAATCCTCCCTTGCGCTTGAGGCACCGGATAAGGCGATGACCGCCGTGGTAACAGGTGTTGAAATGTATCTGCCGCTTGCCGGGTTGATCGATATCGCTCAGGAGATCACGCGTCTGGAGAAGGAAATTCAGCACTTGAACAGCGAAGTCGAGCGTGTGGAGAAGAAGCTGAACAATCCTGGTTTCGTAACGAAAGCACCTGAAAAGGTGATTGAAGAAGAACGGGCGAAGCTTGCGGATTACTCGGACAAACGCAGTAAAGTGATTGCGCGCATCGAAGAACTGAGAGGCTAAAGGGCAAGATGAATCTGGACCAGAAGGTGAGAACGATGGTTGATCATTCGGCAGCTGCAGTGGCAGCTCCGTTCCATACCTATGAGGAAGCGGTAGCTTGGATCAACGGGCTGATTCCGTTTGGAATCCGCCCGGGCATGGATAGAATTCAGCGATTGATGGAGCTTCTCGGCCATCCGGAGCGGCGGTTAAAATTTATTCACGTGGCCGGAACGAATGGAAAAGGCTCCACATGCGCTTTTTTAACAAAGGTTCTGCTTCAAGGGGGATTCACGGTTGGCACCTACACGTCTCCCTATATTACGAAGTTTACCAATCGGTTTCAGTATAACGGCGAGGACATACCGGAAGAGACGCTGCTTGAACTGGCTAATCGCTTAGAGCCGCTTGTAGCCGAAATTGCGGGCTCCGGGCTCGGATCGCCCACCATGTTTGAGGTGTCCACCGCCCTTGCGATACTGTATTACGCCGAGGTATCTTATCCGGACGTGGTGGTATGGGAGACGGGACTTGGCGGTCGACTTGACGTGACCAATATCGTTCATCCCATCATTTCGGTGATCACGAATATCGGAATGGACCATACCGACGTTCTGGGTGATACCATTCAGGAGATCGCCACGGAAAAGGCTGGCATTATCAAGCCTGGAGTTCCTGTGGTGAGCACGGTAACTCAGCCGGAGGCTGTCGATATTCTGAAACAAACGGTAGCCAAAAACCGTACAAGTCTCTATCTCGTAGATGAACAATTCTCCTATGAGCGGCTGCGTGGGAACGAAGAAAGCCAGACTTTCCGTTTTAAGGGTCCGTTCCGGGACATGGATCTGGACATCTCGATGCAGGGTGAGCACCAATGCGCCAATGCCGCGCTTGCGATGATGACGCTGGAAGTGCTTCGCCAGTATATGGCTTTCATCGTGGATGAAGAAGAATTGCGTACAGGGTTTAAGGATACTTTCTGGGCGGGAAGACTGGAACAAGTGCAGTCCTCCCCGCGGATTGTTCTCGATGGTGCGCACAACCCCGAAGGGGCTGAAACCTTGGCCAAAAGCTTGCCGCAGATCTATAAGTATCGGAAACTGAACTTAATGATGGGAATGCTGGCAAATAAGCATCATGAATCGTATTTGCAGCATATACTGCCAATAGTGGATACGCTTATCCTGACTGAACCGGATTTCCGGAAGAAACTGGACGCCAAGGCGCTTGGTGACATCGTAGAGCAGGTAAGGGAGAAATACGCCAAACATACACTGCAAATCATCATAGAACCAAATTGGAAAAACGCACTTGAAGAGTTGAAGTCACGGACGGAAGCGGAGGATCTTGGGGTGGTGTCGGGCACGTTGTACCTGATTGCCGACGTGCGTTCCAACCTCCTGGGCCTTTCCGATTCTGAAAAAGGTTGGTGATATCTGTTGAATACATCGGAACATGTTCATTTTATAGGAATTGGCGGCTACGGGATGAGCGCCATTGCAAGAGTTATGCTGGAGATGGGTTATAAAGTCACGGGTTCTGACGTGGCATCGCAAGAATTGACAGAAAAGCTGGCGGCCAAGGGCGCCAAAATATACATTGGACATACCGCCGAGCAAGTCCAGGGCGCGGACCTTGTGGTTTACTCGACGGCATTGTCCCAAGACAACGTGGAGCGGGTCGAGGCAGAGAAGCTGAACATTCCTGTCCTTCACCGTGCGCAGATGCTGGCGCGTCTTCTGAACGAACGCAAAGGGGTTGCCGTAGCGGGTGCGCATGGTAAGACAACCACTTCATCGATGATTGCGCTCGTAATGGAAGAATGCGGCGTCGATCCGACGTTTATCATCGGCGGGGAAATCATGAACGTTGGCACGAATGCCAAAGCTGGTGAAGGCGAGCACGTGGTGGCCGAAGCGGACGAGAGTGACGGTTCATTCCTTCAGTACCACCCTTGGCTCGGCGTTGTTCTGAATATTGAGGCCGATCACCTGGAGAATTACGAAGGGGATTTCAATCGTCTCAAGGCAGCATATGTACAATTCCTCAGCCAAATCAAGGCAGACGGTACGGCCGTAGTTTGCGCGGACGATAACAACATTCAGGCGATTTTGCCTGACCTAAAATGCAATGTGACCACATACGGCATTCATGCGGATGCAGAGTATACGGCAACGAATCTGGTGCTCGGCGACCGTCACGTCAGCTTCACGATGCTTCATAACGGCATGGAGCTGGGTACCGTGGAATTGTCCGTACCGGGTAAACACAATGTCTACAACGCCATGGCTACGGTGATTTGCTGCTTGAAAGGCGGAATCTCGTTCGAAGCGATTGTAGAGGCCATCGTCAAGTTCAACGGAGCTAAGCGCCGCTTCCAGGTGCTGGGCGAAGCTGAAGGCATTCTGGTGATTGACGACTATGCGCATCATCCGACGGAGATCGAGGCTACGATCAGTGCCGCCAAAGCTACAGGCAAACGGATTATTGCCGTATTCCAGCCGCAGCGGTATTCGAGGACCTTTTTCCTTCTGGATGCGTTTAGCCGCGCATTCGGGGAAGCGGACGAGGTGATCATTACCGATATTTATTCTCCTGCCGGCGAGAAGCAGATCGAGGGTATCAGTTCCGGTAAGCTGGTGGAGCTGATTGTCCAGAACAGCAATGCCGGTGCCCGCTATTTGCCTACCAAAGAAGATGTCCTGAGCGATCTCAAAGGTCGCGTAAAAGAAGGCGATCTGGTTCTGACGATGGGTGCGGGCGATATTTGGAAGGTCGGCGCTGCTTTAGCGGAGTCTATTAAAGGCAAGAAGTAAATGGATTGCAAGCATGCTTTGCTGCTTCGATGCAGCAGGGGATTGCATGGGCTTTTGTCTTCGAACGGAGGCAAAGCAGCGGATCGATAAGTAGAATACAGGCTGATCAAGATACTTTCTTGATCAGCCTGTTTGTTTTGTTTTTCGCACACTCATAAGTTGCCAAGCTTGATCATATAGCTAGGTGTAGAAGGACAAGTGAGGTGTGTGGATATGAATAAAGCACGAATGACGATTCGCTTCGATCACGATCCGCCAAAAGATAGTCATAAGGATCATATGCGTGAGGAACGGGATTCGTATCAGAAAGTTCCCGCAAGGCGCAATGATCAAGTTGATGACCGTCATCTTGTATTCGACGAGTTTGACTCAACGACTGATCGGTTTACCGATGCGGGCAATTCGTTTGAACATAGGAGCAGCATGCAGCATGATCATCTGCGCGTTGTTCCGCCGCTCCGGGAGGAGGACACTCGGGATGTGAACGGACAAGATTGGAGAACATCGCGTCATACCCAATCCAGGGGGCGATTAGCTGAGGAAAGAAGACGTCTGGATCATGTTGAGGGCGGGTCGTTCGGTGACGGGCCTGATCCTGCCGATACATATGACGATATGCGTGAGGTTGAGGATCTTTACGATCTTCATGATGACGCGTATTCCGGAAGTGTGGGCTCCGGCGCAAACGATTCGAATTGGAATCTCGGGCCCGAGAAGGATCTATATGAGTCACCTGCCGATGATTACGGTTATTATCGCTCGCGCAAGCCTACCTCCTTCTGGAAAATGGCTGTATCCGTGACCGCGGCTGTTGTGACGGGTTTGCTGTTTGGGTATATGGTGCTGTCCATGTTTAACGGCGGTAATGCAGGTGAAGACCCTGCATCGGGGCAGCTTGGAAGCAATGACGCAGTTAATCAAGCACCGGCTGACTCTTCCGGGGGAACGGGGGCATCACTCGCACCCGGTTCAACTGAATCGGCAGTACACGTTCCGGGTCAAATTTTTTATATGCTTCAGTACGGTGTATTCAGCACGCCGGAACGGGCAGAGCAGGCGAAAGGGGAGCTGCTGCAGTCCGGTATTGCGGCTGGGGGAGATTTGGATGAGGAGAACCGGGTGTACGCCGGCGTATCACCAGACCGCGAGCAGGCCAAGCTGCTCAGCAATCAGCTTAAAGCCGAAGGCGTCGAATTATACGTGAGAGAAATCGCGCTGCCTAATATAGAGTCAGCTGCCTTTGCGGGCGAGGAGCAGACGCTGACGGACTATTTCACGATAAGCGGGGAGCTTGTGTCGGAGTTGAGTACGCTATCGGCATCGCTGCTGGGGCAGCAGGAGGCGGGCGCGGTGGCGTCAGAGAGTATGACTGCAATCACAAATCTGCACCAGCAGTGGATCCAATCGATGAAGCTGCTGTCCGCCGGTTTGGGTCCGGAGACCGGGGCAGTACTGCCGGCGATGGAGCAATCCATGAACAGTTCGATCACGGCGCTCTCCGAATATAACAAAAACCAATCCAAGGGGCATTTGTGGGAGATTCAAACGGGCATGATGAACTATGTCATGGGCCAAAAGAAACTCCTGGACGGCCTATAAATTCAAATTTACGTCAAATCCGGCTCGGAACTGGAAATAGTTCCCCCTGCCGGATTTCTGTTTGTATTGCTTATCGATTCACCGTATAATAATTAGGGTGTCAAAATATGGCGAGGGAAGAGGATGCATGAAGAAAAACAAAGGAATGCTCATCTTGTTTTTGCTGCTGGGGTGGCTGACGGGAACTTGGCTGGCCAAGGCGCTTCAACCTGTTAAGGCTTTGTCGTTTTTAACGTCAACTACACCGATTAAGTGGTCGCCTAGCGCTGATTTTGACATTATTCGTTATGACATTAACCTTGAACTTAACTTTTGCCTGCTCAGTCTGCTTGGCATTATAGCAGCGCTTTGGTTATACCGCAGGCTCTAAGACATGACAAAGGAGATTATCCCCCTTGAATGAGAAGAGAAACCGCCGTATCATATTGGCCTCCACCTCTCCTCGGCGTCAGGAATTGATTGCCTCCCTTCGTATCCCATTTGAGATTATGCCTAGTGAAGCTGACGAGGACACCCCGCATGGGTGGTCGCCAGAGCGAATTGTGGAGTCACTGGCACTACGTAAAGCGGAAGCGGTTCTCCGAAAGCTGACGGATGATCCGGGAGATGGTATCATTGTGGGAAGCGACACGATTGTAGTTGTCGATGATCTTGTCCTCGGGAAACCGGAGGATCATGCTGACGCGGCAAGGATGTTGTCCATGCTTCAAGGACGGGCTCACCTCGTGTACACGGGCGTGGCTTGTGTCGACCGGGAATCTGGTCGTACCAAGGTCGCTCATCGTGTGACAACCGTAAAGATGAAATCGTTAAGTGATGACGCGATCGCGGCTTATGTAAAGAGCGGGGAACCTGCTGACAAAGCGGGCTCGTATGCGATTCAAGGCTTGGGTGCAACCATCGTGGAAGGAATCGAAGGCGACTATTTTAACGTTGTCGGCCTGCCGCTTTCTCTGCTGTCCGACATGCTGTCTGAAATGGGGATGGATGTACTCACCGATTCATAGATATAGAACAACGGTATCCGAAATGTAGGGAATCCTGAGGTTTCGGATACCTGCTGATTTAAATCTTAGAAAAGAGGGGAATATATGGAGTCGCCAACGCTATTGCTGCGCGACATCCCCCATGATGAACGACCAAGAGAGCGCATGATGCAATATGGGGCGAGCGCTTTAAGCCATGCAGAATTGCTGGCGATATTGCTTCGGACCGGAACCCGCCAGGAATCTGCCGTACATATAGCCCAGCGGCTGCTGGGGGAAGCAGGCGGCATCCGGCAGCTCGTTGATCTTAGCATTGAGGAAATTACGCAAATCAAAGGAATTGGAACCGCTAAGGCTGTTCAGTTGAAGGCTGGCATCGAGCTTGGACGGCGCTTGGCCGCATCGAGACATGTAGAGCCGGTTATTATTCGCAGTCCGCATGACGCGGCAGAACTGCTCAGTGAACAGATGCGCTATTTACAGAAAGAGCATTTTGTCTGTGTATTTTTAAATACGAAAAATCATGTCATTGCCCAGGAAACGTTATCGATGGGAAGCCTTAATGCTTCCATCGTTCATCCCCGCGAGGTGTTCAGAGCGGCCATCAAATGCAGCAGTGCATCCCTGGTGTGCGCGCACAACCATCCTAGCGGAGATCCGACGCCCAGCCCGGAAGACATATCGCTGACTGCACGCTTAGTGGAGGCAGGACAGATTGTCGGGATCGACGTACTGGATCATCTGATCATTGGGGACGGATCGTTTGTAAGTTTGAAGGAACGGGGCTTGATGTAATATAATAGTTCAGATTGACGAAGAAAGGGAGATACATCATGTTAGGTGGTTTTACGAAAGATTTGGGAATCGATTTGGGGACGGCAAATACGCTGGTTTATGTTCGTGGGAAAGGAATTGTCGTAAGAGAGCCTTCCGTGGTTGCTCTGCGTACAGATACGAAGAGCATTGAAGCCGTTGGTGAATCGGCTAAGAAAATGATTGGACGCACACCAGGCAACATTCGTGCCATTCGTCCGATGAAGGACGGCGTCATCGCTGATTTTGATACAACGGCTACGATGATTAAATACTTTATTCGTCAAGCACAGAAGCAGCGTTCCATATTCCCCCGTCATCCGAACGTGATGGTATGCGTGCCTTCCGGCATTACGGCGGTAGAGCAGCGTGCGGTGGAAGATGCTACCAAGCAAGCGGGAGCACGCGAAGCTTACACGATCGAGGAGCCTTTTGCAGCTGCAATCGGTGCCGATTTGCCTGTGTGGGAACCTACGGGCAGCATGGTCGTTGACATCGGCGGAGGTACGACCGAGGTTGCGGTCATTTCGCTTGGCGGTATTGTAACCAGCCGCTCTGTACGCGTTGCAGGCGATGAGATGGATGAGTCTATTATCTCCTATATCAAACGTCAATATAACTTGATGATCGGTGAGCGCACATCCGAGCTGCTTAAGATGGAAGTCGGTTCCGCCATGCCGCTGGAGACCGTGGAAACGATGGAAATTCGCGGCCGTGACTTGGTGACGGGGCTGCCGAAGACGATCACCATTACTTCGGATGAGATTAGCGAAGCGTTGGCAGATACCATTAATGCGATTGTTGAAGCGGTAAAGGTTACGCTTGAGAAATGTCCTCCGGAGCTTGCTGCGGATATTATGGACCGGGGCATCGTGCTTACGGGAGGCGGCGCATTGCTTCGCAACCTGGACAAGCTGCTCGCCGAAGAGACCGGCATGCCGGTGATCGTTGCAGAGAATCCGCTGGATTGCGTAGCCATTGGTACAGGTAAAGCGCTCGAGAACATTCACCTGTTTAAATCCCGGAGCAGCTCTGCCGTCCGTTCTAAACGGTAGAAACCGAATAGAAGTGTAAACCCCTAATGTTGGGAGAGAAAACAGTAAGTTAGAGGGTGTTGCAACTGTTTAAGCTGCTAGGCAATAAGCGTTTGTTTATTATGCTCATCGGGCTGGTAGCGTTTATCGCTATTATGGGGTTTACGCTCGGCCCGAGAGCTTCTTTATCTTGGCCTGAAAAATTCGTCAAGGATACGGTCGGTTTTGTGCAAAGTGTGTTTTATAAGCCCGCTGCCTATATAGCGGGTTTCTTTGAAGATGTGCGGAACATGAAGGCAATCTATGAAGAGAATGAGGAGCTGCGGAGAGCCGTGGCTCAATATTCTCGAGAGAGTGCGAATTACAACACGATGAAAGCTAATTACGAGAAGCTTCAAGAATTACAAGGTTTTACAGAGAACCAGAAAAATCGTTATAAATATGAATACCGTACTGCCCAGGTGCTAAGTGTTAATTCGGACCCCAATAATCGGACACTTGTCGTCGATCTGGGAGAGCGCGATGGGGTTCGTCCCAACATGTCGGTCACGACAGTGGACGGCATGGTCGGCATTATTAGCAACGTCAGCAATTTCACCTCAACGGTGAAGCTGTTGACAACGATGGACGCTCAGGATCCGAATCCACAGCCGATTTCGGTAACGGCGATCGGGAAAGAGGATAAAACGTTTGGCGTGGTTGAGAGCTATGATGAGAAGACCAACACGCTGCTCATGACGCGAATTTCGGAAGATGATCCGATTAAGGAAAAAGATAAGATCATTTCATCCGGTGCCGGAGGAGTTATTCCACAAGGTATGATCATAGGTGAAGTCATAAGCGTTCAGACGAGCCAATACGGTCAAAGCAGAACGGCTACGATCGAACCGGCGGCCAAGTTTGATGACTGGAAATATCTGATCATCGTCTTTACCCCTGAGGAGCCGAAATGATGGCGCGTAAACAAATTCTCGTCCTGCTGCTGTTCGTGCTGTTTATTCTGCAGGGCACGGTGGTTTTCTGGTTAACGCCAAGCTCGCTGCAGCTTCAGATTTATCCTAATTTTGTGTTGGTTTGCTTGTTTTTTGTATCGATTTATTATCATCGCCACACGGGGCTGGTACTCGGACTCATATTCGGCATGCTTCACGATATCGTGTATTACGGCGAGATGATTGGCACTTATTCGTTCGCTATGGGCGTATCCGCATATCTGGTGGGACTTGTATTCAAGTCCCCGCGGGCGCCGCTGCCCATGATGATGACCATTGTCATTCTGGGGAGCCTGTTGTTTGACAGTACGCTTTTTGGCATATATAAGGTGTTTCGACTCAATCCGACTTCTTATAATTGGTCACTGCTTCATCATATGCTACCCAATCTCCTTGTTCATTTTGCCTTTGCTCTGGCGATTTACGTTCCTCTTCGCAAGCAGATTGAGTTGGTTACGAAGAATCAGAGAAGGAAGGCATCCTGAACCCTCCATTATGACATTTTACTAGACTAGCAGGAACTTGAAGGTTTGAGCGCGAAATGTATAGGGATGGGAGGGACAGGCTTATGGCTGTAAAATCCAATCATGTGACGATTAAGGGCATCAAAGATGGCCTGGTATTCCTGCTTGATGACCAGTGTGAGCTGGAGGAGCTGCTCGGCGAGCTGCGCTATAAGCTGGAGCACAGTCATCAGAATATTTTGACCGGACCTATCATTCATGTGGATGTGAAGCTGGGTTCCCGGAAAATTTCCGAAGAAGAGAAGCAGACGATTCTTGACATATTGAAGCAAAAGGGCAATCTGTTGATACGTAATGTGGAATCACCGCCGTTTGAGTCGGAGCTCATACCAGAGGAGAAGCTTACGCTTAAGACAGGGATGGTGCGTTCCGGACAGGTGCTGCATCATGACGGCGATCTCTTGTTCCTCGGGGATGTGAATCCCGGCGGAACCATAACGTGCACCGGTGATATCTACATATTGGGAGCTCTGCGCGGAACCGCGCATGCCGGTGTAGAGGGCAACGAGGAAGCGATTATAGCGGCTTCGTATTTTGCCCCTACCCAGCTCCGTATCTCCCAGATGATCAGCAGACCGCCGGATGAATGGGAGACGCGGGAAACGGTCATGGAATTTGCGTATTTGAAGGACGGTAGCATGGAGATCGATAAGATCAGCAACATCTCACGTTTGGGTCGGGATTTTAATGTGTTTAAAGGGGTGTAGAACATGGGAGAGGCAATCGTCGTAACTTCAGGTAAAGGCGGAGTCGGTAAAACGACGACATCGGCGAACATCGGCACAGCTCTGGCACTGCTCGGAAAAAAAGTGTGTCTGGTTGATACGGACATCGGTCTTCGTAATTTGGATGTCGTGATGGGCCTGGAAAACCGGATTATATACGATTTGTGCGACGTTGCAGAAGGGCGATGCCGACTTAACCAGGCGCTGATCAAGGACAAGCGCTTCGATGAGCTGTATATGCTTCCTGCAGCCCAGACCAAAGACAAGAATGCCGTTTCTCCAGAGCAGGTGAAAGATATCGTACTTGAATTGAAAAAGGAATTCGAATACGTCATTATCGATTGTCCGGCTGGAATCGAGCAAGGATTTAAGAATGCCATTGCCGGCGCAGATAAAGCGATTGTGGTTACAACGCCCGAGAATGCGGCCGTGCGGGATGCGGATCGGATTATCGGCTTGCTGGAGAGCTCTCATGTAGAGTCTCCGAAGCTTGTTGTAAACCGGATTCGCCCGAACATGGTGAAATCCGGCGACATGCTGGAGATTGAAGATGTGCTGCAGGTGCTGAATATTGATCTGATCGGGATCGTCCCCGATGATGAAATGGTCATTAAAGCGGCCAATATCGGGGAGCCTACGGTGATGAATCCGGACTCTCAGGCAGCCATCGCCTATAGAAACATCGCCCGGCGTATCCTGGGTGATACCGTTCCTCTGATGCAAATCCATCAGAAAAAAGGAATGTTTACCAAATTCAAAAAGTTTTTTGGAATGGGTTAAAGACTTTAACACGAACCGGTGCCGGGAGGCATCGGTTTTTTTGTTCTGTTCGCCTCTTCAATAGGGCTTGTTCTAAATATCTTTCATCTCCTCATAGGATAGAGTAAGAAAACAAGCCCCAAGGGGGAAAGAACAATGGACATCAAAACTTCAGTTAAGAACCGAAGAGAAGCCCGCATTCGCGAGCTGCTGGAAGGAGCGTCACCGGCGCCGCAAGATAAGTCGTCATGGGGGCCCGTTCCCGAGAAAAAGCCTGCCCATCCCAATCTTCACAAGACAGGCTTTATACAGGATCACAGGGCGAACCCATCCCCGCTTCTTGCAGAGAGTGAACCGGATCCCGAGCGGCTTTGGAAGCAAGGGCACCGCGGTTGGTATGGTGAGCTGGATCCGGGTGATCCAGGGGAACCGCCAAGAAAGGCTTCGTTTCTGTCGGGCTTAGTGCGCCGTATCATCGTCAGTGCGCTGGTGTTTGGATTGGCATGGGGGGTATTTTCGTTTCAGCACCCGTGGGCTCTTCGTACGCAAGCTTTTATCGTTGAGGGACTGAGCCATGAGATGGATTTTCAGGCAGCCCAGGTATGGTACGAGGAGCATTTTGGAAGCGCGCCTTCCTTCATTCCGATTTTTGGACAAACCGACGAGCACTCGACGAAGGTGAATGCCGGGACTTCTTTAGTTCCTCCGCTTTCCGGAAAGGTGGTCCAATCCTTTGCCGTGGATCTGAAAGGCATCGTTTTGGAAGCCGGAGGGGGTTCTTTAGCAGACAGGGCGGTTAAGAGTATAGAGACCGGACGCGTGCTTGAGGTTAAAGAACATCCTGAGAATGGGATCACCATTCTCATACAGCATACAGGAGAGAGAACGGCGATATACAGCAGATTGGCAGAAACGGGACTTAAGGTAAACGATTGGGTTCAAGGTGGAGATATTGTTGGCACATTGGCGTCTTCAGGCGCAGGCAGCCCGCCCTCCCTTTATTTCGAACTGAAAGAGGGGGATCGAGGTATCGATCCGGCGGAAGTGATTCCGTTTGATTAAGTTTAAGGGAACGGTATTGTCGCTGCATCCTCTCTTTGTTATTGTCATGCTGGCCTCCGTATTCACCGGTCGCTTTTTGGAATTGCTGACCCTGTTTATTATCGTGTTTATTCATGAATTGGGACACGCCGCCGCAGCGGCAGCGATGGGGTTCAAGGTACGAGCCATTCAGATGCTGCCGTTCGGCGGCGTTGCTGTCATAGAAGATGACGGCAGGATGACTGCAATGAAGGAAATCATCATTGCGCTTGCGGGTCCGCTGCAAAATGTCATCATGATTGGAATTACCCTGATGTGCAGATGGGCGGGATGGGGAGACGAGCAGCTGTTGTCTTATATCATTCAGGGGAATCTCATCATCGCGCTGTTTAACCTTCTCCCGATTCTTCCGCTGGATGGCGGCAAAGTGCTGCAAGCCGTCATCAGCTTGCTCGCCCCATATCATGCGACCTTGTTGTGGGCTTCCCGCGCTGGTATTTTGTGCAGCCTGATCATGATCGGATATGGCTTACAGCCGTTATTTTCCGGCGGCGGTATTCGTTTAAATGTGCTGATGATCGGCCTGTTTTTAGCGTATTCCAATTTTGAAGACTATCGGAATGTGCATTACCGGTTTTTAAGATTTTTGGTCAATCGGAGCGAGATTTATGAACGAAATTTGGATGGACTCGGTCCTGCGCAGCCAATCGTTGCAGATTCTTCGAAACCTTTGGATGATATTATGCGTCTATTTAAACGAGAGAAGTATCATCTGATTTATGTTATGAGCGGACGAGGCAGCCTGCTTGCCGTCGTTCCGGAGCAGCATGTGATTTCTTCTTATTTTGCATCAAATGGTCCGCCCTGGTATGCGTAAATCGTAAACACCATGAGGAAGACGCAGGGCGGGCCATGATTCTTTATCCATTCAACTCATCTGAGATTGTGTTAGGATAAAAAATAGAATATCGTCTTCCATTTGAGGGGTGAAGCCATGAGGCAAATGATAGTTCATTGTGAACATGAGACCATTCAGATGGCCCTCATCGAAGATGGGAGGTTAGCAGAATTCGCCGTTGAGCGGAGTTGTGAGCAAAGCGTAGTCGGCAGTTTTTATAAGGGCAGGGTCGTAAATGTGCTGCCGGGGATGCAGGCGGCTTTTGTAGATATCGGGCTGAAAAAGAATGCATTTTTATATATTGATGATGTGCTCCATCCTCATTTAGAGAAGCAGCCCAAGCAGAAGCCTTCCATTTCGGAGCTGCTAACGGTAGGCCAGGAATTGATCGTGCAGGTGATGAAGGAACCGAGAGGCGGCAAGGGGGCGCGGGTCACTACCCATTTTTCGCTGCCTGGCAGATGCATGGTGTACATGCCTACTGCGGATTATGTTGCCGTCTCCAAGAAAATTGGACGTGATGCGGAGAGAGCAAGGCTGAAGAGTATCGGCGAGCAGCTTCGCACGGATGAAGAGGGGATCATTATCCGAACGGTATCAGAGGACGAGCCTCTGGAATTCCTTAAGGGAGATCTTGAGTATCTGCGAAAAGAGTGGGCGCGAATTCTCGACAAGGCCGAGCTTTCTTCTGCTCCGGCGCTGCTTCATCGCGATTTAGGTCTGCTGCAGCGGTTTCTCCGCGATGCCTTTGATCCGCTTCATGATGAACTTGTGATCGACAGCAAGCTTAAAGGCGAGGAGACCAAAAGCTATCTGAAGGAAACCGTCCCTGGTATGGAGCCTAAGGTTACATATTACTCGGAAGGAAGTCCGATTTTTCAAGCTTATGGGTTGGACGAGCAGATGAGAGCCGGCTTTGCAAGGAAAATCACGCTTCCGGAAGGTGTGACCATCGTTGTTGATCAGACGGAAGCCATGACCATCATGGATGTCAACACAGCCAAATATATCGGTGGCGATAATTTCGAGGAAACGGTGCTGAAGACGAATCTTCTGGCGGCGAAGCAGATTGCAAGAATTTTGCGGCTCTGGGATATCGGAGGCATTATCATCGTTGATTTCATCGATATGGATCGTGAAGAGCACCGGGAGCAGGTTGTTTCTGCCATGGAGGCTGTAATGCGCAAGGACCGCACCAAAAGCTTTGTGGTGGGCTGGACCAAGCTGGGACTGCTGGAAATGACCCGCAAAAAAGCCAGGGAAAGCTCTTCGCTCCCATTTGCCAAGCCTTGCGGGGCTTGCGGGGGCAGAGGTTTTGTTATCGAACAATGATGTTGACGGTGAACATGGATTATGATATTATCATTAGGTATGTGTCTAGTGATGGTTTGCTGCACATGCTGTAACCGCTCCGGTTGGGTTAGCAAGGACGTTCCTGCTTTAGGACGGACACCTTATACTAGGCGAGTCTGAGACATAGGGAGGTGCAAGCAAATGTACGCTATTATCGAAACAGGTGGTAAACAATACAAAGTTCAAGAGGGCGACGTATTGTTCATCGAGAAGCTGACTGCAGGTGACGGCGAGAGCGTGACTTTCGACCGTGTACTGGCCGTATCCAAAGAGGACGGGTTGGTAACAGGTACGCCGGTTGTTTCCGGTGCGACTGTAACTGCAAAGGTAGAGAAGCACGGTAAAGGCCGTAAGGTCGTTGTATACAAATACAAGCCGAAGAAGAACTACCACAAGAAGCAAGGTCATCGTCAACCTTACACTAAAGTAACCATCGAGAAAATCCAGGCGTAAGTAGGTGCGGTAATTGATTACTGTACAAGTACTGCGCGGGGGAGATGGACGGATCCATAGCTTTAAGGTAATGGGGCACGCGGGATATGCCAATCCTGGAGAAGATATTGTATGTGCTGGAGTTTCCAGCATTACAGTGGGAACGGTCAATTCCATTGAAGCGTTAACCGGAACTGTTATGGAGACCCAGATGAAGGGCGGCTTTCTTAGTGCGAATCTTCCGCCGACGGCAAACGACTCCGTCTCGGGACAAGTTCAACTGCTTCTCGAATCCATGGTTGTTATGTTACAGGGAATTGCCGATTCATACGGCAAGTATATAAGAATACAGGAATTGACTACTTGAAGAAGGAGGTAGACAACATGTTGAAATTGGATCTTCAGTTATTCGCATCGAAAAAAGGTGTAGGTTCCACAAAGAACGGTCGCGATAGCGAATCGAAACGTCTTGGTGTGAAACGTGCAGACGGTCAAGCAGTGACTGGCGGCAGCATCTTGGTTCGCCAACGCGGAACGAAAATTCATCCAGGCACGAACGTAGGTATCGGTAAAGACGATACTTTGTTTGCGAAAGTTGACGGCGTTGTGAAATTTGAACGTTGGGGTCGTGATCGCAAGAAAGTGAGCGTCTACCCGGTTGATGTCGCTCCAGTAGCGGCTGCAGTAGAAGCTTAATCGTTTCTTATGCTGCATACAGAAGAAGCCTTTCGGCATCGTTGCCGGGGCTTCTTTTTTTGTAAATAACGCAAAGATCATCATCCAGGGGATGAACCGTCCTGAAGGTCTATGATATACTGGGATTTGGTGAATGTAACCAATTGCTGTTGAAAGACGAGGAGAAGCGATGAAATCCTGGAAATGGATAGCAGCTGGGGCGGGGTTAACCTCCGTAATACCCGTAGCATGGATGGTATGGAAACCGACTTTGGCTGCAGGAGCAGTGTTAACGGTTTGGGCTGTCGCTGCGTCTGCCTGCGGGGCTTGGCTTGTCCGAAAATCGGAGGAGCGCAGGCAGCAAGCCATCATTCGGAATGTGGAGCAGACGGCGATTCAGATGCTGAATCACCATCGTCATGATTGGATGAATGAGCTTCAAATTTTGTACGGCTACATTCAACTTGGAAAGCTTGATAAAACAGTGGGTTCTGTGGAAAGAATAAAGGACAGGATGGCGACGGAAAGCAGAATCTCTAAGCTGGGCATTCCTTCGCTGGTTTTTTATTTACATTCATACCGTACGTACAGCAATAATCTGCAGCTCGACGTTGAAGTTGTGGACCAGGTGCAACTGGAAGACAAAGTATCGCCACAAACGGCGGAGTCTTTTACCGAAGCTATCATTCAAACGGTGAGAGCTTTTCAATTAAGCGGAAAAGCGTCTTGGGGGGATACCCGGCAATTAACATTAACATTTATGCAGCAAGAACAAGAGCTGATGGTATGGGCACAAGGAGAAGGATCCTTTGGAGACCCGGACAGCTTGAAGCTTCAGATTGAACAATCCGTAAAAGGCGAAGGCATTCGGGTAGAACAAACGGAGCCGGGGGAGACCTCGTATCGTTTGTATTTGCCGTTTGTGACTTGAGGAAGGTGATTTCATGTTTGTAGATAAGGCAAAAGTATATGTAAAAGGCGGAGACGGCGGCGATGGTCTCATTGCGTTCCGTCGAGAGAAATACGTTCCTGAAGGCGGACCTGCCGGCGGAGACGGCGGTAAGGGCGGCGACGTGATTTTCCGGGTGGACGAAGGACTGCGCACGTTGATGGATTTCCGTTACCAGAAGCATTTTAAGGCCAAGCGCGGGGAAAAAGGCCGCAATAAAAGTCAGCATGGGGCCAATGCGGATAGCATGATTGTCCGTATCCCGCCGGGTACCATCTTAACGGATGACGATACCGGTGAGGTGATTGGCGATTTGACCCGACACGGTCAACAGGTTGTTGTTGCCAGAGGAGGCCGTGGAGGGCGAGGAAATATCCGCTTTGCTACCCCGAACAATCCGGCGCCTGAGCTTGCCGAGAACGGCGAGGAAGGCGAAGAGCGTTACGTAACCATGGAACTTAAAGTGATGGCTGATGTAGGTCTCGTCGGGTTCCCGAGTGTAGGCAAATCAACCTTGTTGTCCGTTGTATCTGCGGCTCAGCCAAAGATCGGCGCATACCACTTTACGACCATAACGCCGAATTTGGGAGTTGTTGAGGTTGGAGACGGTCGCAATTTTGTTATGGCTGACCTGCCTGGTCTGATTGAGGGTGCTCATGAAGGCGTGGGACTTGGTCATGAATTCCTCCGGCACGTGGAAAGAACACGCGTCATTGTCCATGTCGTGGATATGGCAGGCACGGAAGGAAGGGATCCGTTTGAGGACTGGGAAAAAATCAATGATGAAATCAGGCTCTACAACCCGGTTCTGGTCGAACGGCCGCAAATCGTAGCCGCTAATAAAATGGACATGCCGGAGGCCGAAGAGTATCTAGCGGCCTTCAAAGAGAAGCTGAAAGAGATTCGTCCGGACATCGAGGTCATGCCAATCTCCTCGCTGACCCGTCAGGGTATTCAGGAACTTCTTTACCGCACGATCGATGTGCTGGAGAGCATTCCGGACGAGCCGGCCATTGAAGAAGTATCCGAGGTTTCCGAGCGCAAGGTTTATAAATTCAAAGCGCAGAACGACAACTCCTTCACCGTTACTAGGGATAATGAGATGTATGTTGTGCATAGCGAGCGAATTGAGCGGATGCTGAAACGGATGCAGATGAATTCGCATGATGCCATTCTGAAGCTTGCAAGAACGATGCGCCATATGGGCGTCGATGAAGAACTTCGGAAACGGGGCGCGACAGAAGGCACCATTGTACGAATTGGTGATTTCGAATTTGAATTTGTTGAAGGCAGCAGCTACTATTAATGCGCAAAAAATACGTTCGTAAGAAAATACCGCAAGGTCTGTTTAACAGCAGGCTTGGCGGTATTTTTTTTATGGAGGAAGTTGTGTCCCGGATATCACGTAAACATGCTCTGTGTTTTATGGCAACGGTTAGGAAGTTGTTCAGAGATATCATTTTCCACTTAGGTTTCCAAATTTTGCATCCACATATCGGGTAAATCGTATACAATGGTAGTACAATAGTCCTTTTCCATAGACTATCAGGATGGAAGGAACGGTGTATAAAGGAGAGTAGAACTATGGCTATTATTGAAGTTGTAAAATACGAAGGACCGCCGGATGTGTTTGCCTGGCGTTATCCGAATCAGGAGTTAGGTACATGGACCCAACTTATTGTTCATGAGACACAGGAGGCCATCCTGTATAAGGGTGGTCAAGCCCTGGACTCCTTCGCGGCTGGGCGGCATACACTGAGTACGGCGAATATACCGATATTATCCAATGTGATCAATCTTCCATTCGGCGGGAAGTCTCCCTTTACGGCAGAAGTCTGGTTTGTGAACAAACTTCGTTCACTGGACGTGAAATGGGGGACCAGCTCGCCGATCCAGCTGCAAGATCCAAAATACAATATTATCGTATCGGTCCGGTCTTTTGGCCAATTCGGCGTACAGATCAGCGATCCGCGAAAGTTTCTGGGGACCCTGGTTGGCACACTGCCGGCTTTTGACCAAAGCACACTGATTAAATATTATCGCGGCGTACTGATGTCCAATATTACGGAAATCATATCCTCCTATATCGTTCGCAAAAAAATCAGCGTTGTGGAGATCAATGCTTACATAGCGGAAATATCGAAGCATATCATGGAAGCGATTGCGCCTTCATTTGAAGAAATGGGGATCACCCTGCTGAATTTCTATGTGGACTCCATCAACATCCCGGAGAATGACCCGGCAGCTGTTCGAATCAAGGAAGCGTTGGCAAAGAAAGCGGAGATGGACATCATCGGATATACCTATCATCAAGAAAGAACCTTTAATACGCTGGAGGGGGCGGCAAAGAATCAAGGCAGCCCGGCAGCGGTCATGGGAACCGGATTGGGCATGGGACTTGGGATGGTTGGTCCGATGTATGAGACCGTGGGGAAAATGTTTGAGGACTCAAAGGATCCAGGAAAGAACGAGCTCCATACCAAACAGAAAGCGTGTACCCAGTGCGGAACACTGAGCGCAGAAGAGGCGCGATTCTGTTCGGGATGCGGACAATCGCTTCAGGTGCAGGCTGAGGAGGAACTGGCGAGCACCGTTCGATGCAACGATTGCGGACAGCCACTGCCTCCCAATGCCAAGTTTTGTCTTCACTGCGGTGACCCGTACCATGCATGCCCTGAATGTGGCCATGACCACCCGGCCGGTGCCGTCGAATGTCCGGATTGCGGTGCAGCGCTTCCTATGCCTTGCAGGACATGCGGTGAACTGGTGGATGCAAAAGCCAAGTTTTGCCCGCACTGCGGGTCAAGCCATGCGCTAACATGTCCTGGATGTCATCATGAGATCAAACCAGGCCAGAAGTTTTGCATGGAGTGCGGACATAAATTGATGTGAAGTGAAAGTGAGGGAATAGAGTGAGTACAAGAACCACAAGTCGAAATGGATTATGGCTGGCTGCCGCGGTGCTTCCGGTCTTAACCATCCTTCTGTTCGGATTGATCGGAGGGATCGTTCAGCTGAATGCTTGGATATCGGGCATCGCTCTCGGATGCGCCGAGGCGGCCATTCTCGTCTTTATCGGTTTAGTTGTCCACCGGCGCAAAGCGGGTTCGCCAGGAGCTCCTTTTTATATTGCTTCAGGCGTCATTATAGGAGTCTATGCCATTTCCGTTTTGCTGGAGGTCATTCTGCTGGGATATTTATTTAAGCTGCCTGAATCTTCTTATTTTATGATTCATCTTATAACCTTACTGGGGTTCTCGGTGGTTTTGGGACTGATAGCTCTGACGGGAAAATATGCAGGAGCTCATGAACGAAAGGAAAGTGATCATCTGGCGGTTCAGAAAGAGACGGTGGCCTGGATCGGGGGAATCCGAAGAAAACTAGGTGAGATGCCAGGAGAGAACATTCATTCGTTAGACCGGCAGATGGCCGAGCTGGAAGAAACGCTTCGTTATAGCGATCCTATCACGCATACCTCTTTATATGAAGTGGAGCATATGATCCAGCAAAAAATCGCATTGTTGGAGGACCAAGTGGCGCTGATCGGAGAGACGCAAGCAGAACAACGCGATGAGCTGGCAGAGCAAACCGTTCACATCATCCGCGATATCCTGAGAACGGTACAGGATCGTAACACCGAACTTCTGAAGGCAAAAGCGGGATCGACCTAATGCAGATGATAGAGGGGATAGAATATGGGAGCGTCTGAACTGAAGCGCTTTAAACAGAAGTTCACGACCATGGATTATTTCATTATTGCGCTGGCGGTACTGTTTTTTCCGCTGGCCATTGTGCTGGCGGCTGTTCGGGTGCTTGTCACCCATCGCCATAACCACTGTAAGGGAAGAAACAACCGGCTCTTCGGGTGGGTTCTGGTCATAACCTATGGAATCATTGAATTGCTTATGATCCTCGCGACGATTGAAGATAAAGATGTCGACGGCCTCTATTCGGCTTCCATCGTATGGGGCGTTATTATACTGGTTCCAGCCATCATCATGCTGTTGATTGGCAAGAAAGAAGATAAGAAATTCAACCGTTTGTTGCAATTTTATTCGAATGCCATTATGCAAAGAGGGCTCGACCAAATTGATCATATCGCTCGAGAGGCAAGGCAAAAGCCGGCCCATGCCGTCCGAGATATCACGTTCATGTTTGAACGGCGTATGCTGCCTAATGGAAAGCTGGACAATGGAGTTGTCATCATCCCCTCCTTGCAGAGGAGATCCCAGTCTTCATTCCAAGGAGAATTTGTTTCACGCAGCGGACAGCGAGTGCAGTATTCACTAGGTCAAGTTGCGGCTGAACCAGCGGCAATAACCCGAAACGAAGCGGAGCCCAATCCAGGGCCGAAGTCTGTGGAATGCCCGGGCTGCGGGGCAAGGTCGGTCGTAACGCACTTGGAGAAAAAAGAATGTGAGTATTGCGGTTCGGTGATTGTGGCTTAACCCTAGTTATGCGTCCGATTAACAAAATTGAGGAGATCGTGGTATGAGCATTCCAATAAAGCCCTTTAAATCGCAATTTTCAAAATTCGATTATTTTATTATTGGCTTGACGTATGTGTTTTTTCCATTAGCGTTGATCATTGCTGGATTTCGTATTTTGCCTACACAACAACATCACAGTTACAGGGGCAGAAATGCAAGGCTGATGGGATGGGTATTGTTCGGTTCGTATATTATGACTTCTGTGATCTTTTTACTGGCGAGCGAAACCAGTGAGGAGTTCTTAAACGACAATTTAGCAATGGCATTGTGCCTATTAGTCCCTGGCCTGCTGCTGCTTGTTGCTGCTGACCTGGCAGACAAGAAATTCCGAAAGCTGTTGAGAATTTATGCAGAGGCCGTCTTGCAGCGGCGTCTGATTTACATCGATCATATTGCGATTGCAGCGAATCAAACTCCATCCCATGTGGTCCGTGATTTGAACTATATGATCAAGGAGCGGATGCTCCCTTACGGGAAGATTGAGAATGGTGTGCTGATGATCACTTCACTGCATAGAGAGTCAGTAAAGTCAGCCGAGATTCAGCAGGATATTGGATCGAAGTCTGTGGAATGTTCAGGCTGTGGTGCAAGAACCGTGATTTCACACCAAGAGGAAAAAGAGTGCGAGTACTGCGGCACGATCATTGTTGCTTAGATTTCACGCGGACCGTTTGAACTCAAATCGAAAGCATGGTTGTTTTATCGGCAGTCTCCGCATACCGGAGACTGCTTTTTTTTGCGCATCATTTACAATTTTGACGTGAATATCGATGTGTTCCGGTTTGAATTGCGATATAGTATAGGCTATAGAGTTGACATATAAATATCGGGTTAACCAAAAAACTGGACACTTATGTATTGCCCTTACATGGTATATCCAGTATAATGTCCACTATACGAATACAGTAGTCTTTGAGGAGAGGACGTTTGTGAAGGAACGCTACTATTTGGTCCGGGAAGACATCCTTCCCGAGGCTGTGGTTAAGACGATGCAAGTAAAAAAATTGCTGGCATCGGGAGACGTTAGAACGGTTCATGAAGCCGTTGAACAGGTTGGGCTTAGCCGAAGCGCTTTTTATAAGTACAAGGATGGAATCCATCCCATCAATCAACTGGAACGTGATGAAATCGTAACGATTTCTATCGATATGGAACATCGCTCGGGGATGCTATCCGAAGTGCTGGGGCTGGTAGCGGGTGAAGGCGGGAATGTGCTAACCATTCATCAGAGTATTCCGCTGCAGGGAATCGCCAATGTCGTGATTTCCGTCGAAGTTTCCCGGCTGAATGAGGAGCTGGATGACCTGCTTGACGGATTGAGGCGAATAGCTGGAGTAAGAAGAGTGCAGATGATAGGCCAAGGTTAAGTTATGACGAATTAAATAGATATCTATGTGATGGGATACAGGAGGTAATGTATTAATGAAACCGGTCAAAGTAGGGCTTTTGGGATTAGGAACCGTAGGAACAGGGGTTGTCCGCATCGTAGAGGGACACCAGGAGGATTTGAGCAGCCAGGTCGGTTCGCCGATTACGATAGAACGTATCGCTGTCAAACATTTGGAGAAGTACCGCAGTGTCAATGTGGATCAGAATAAACTGACGGAAGATCCATGGGCGGTCATCCGCGATCCCGAGATTGATGTCATCGTTGAAGTGATGGGCGGGATCGAGCAGACGAAAACCTATATTCTCGAAGCGCTTGAGCGCGGCAAGCATATCGTTACCGCGAATAAGGATCTGATGGCTCTCCACGGTGCCGAAATATTGGCCAAGGCGCAAGAGAAGCAGTGCGACGTGTTCTACGAGGCAAGTGTTGCTGGCGGTATTCCCATTATCCGCACGCTGATTGAAGGCTTCTCCTCGGATCGTATCATGAAAATTATGGGGATCGTGAACGGTACAACCAATTTCATTCTGAGCAAGATGAGTCAAGAAGGCGCATCGTATGAAGATGTCCTGGCCGAAGCTCAGGAACTGGGTTATGCAGAAGCTGACCCGACCTCCGATGTTGAAGGATTGGACGCGGCGCGCAAGATGGCGATTCTCGGCACACTTGGCTTCCGCACGAACGTCGAGCTCCAGGATGTAACCGTTAAGGGAATCTCGCAAGTGACCAAAGAAGATATCGCTTATGCGAAGCGTTTGGGTTATGAGATGAAACTTCTGGGTATCGCGGAGCGTCAGGACGATGAGTTCAGCATCACGGTTCAGCCTACGATGGTTCGGAAGGGACATCCTATCGCAGCCGTGAATGGGGTATTTAACGCGGTTTATGTATACGGGGAAGCTGTAGGCGAAACGATGTTTTACGGAGCCGGCGCTGGTGAGATGCCAACCGCTACATCCGTTGTGGCAGACCTGGTTGCCGTTATCAAGAATCTGAAGCTCGGCGTCAACGGTCTCAAAGCCATCGTTCCTTACAAACCGAAGAAACTGAAAACCGACGAGCAGATCATGTATAAGAACTTCATTTTGCTTCATGTCGACGATAAAGCAGGTGTACTTGCCCAAATTACCCAGGTGTTCGCTGAATATAACGTCAGCCTGGAATCCGTTGTCCAGCAGCCGAACGAGCATAATCCGGACGCAGAGATTATCATTGTCACCCACAATGCGAGCAAAGCCAATATGGATGAAGTGTTGAATCATTTTGAAGGCCTGGAAGTCATTCGCCGGATTAAAAGTGTTTACCGTGTTGAAGGATAAAGGATTAGAACTCATTAAATAACCCTATATAATTTTTTCTTAAGAAAAGGAGAACAAGAGAGATGCCGTATGAAGGATTGTTTCAAACCTACAGAGAATATTTGCCGGTGAATGAGCGTACTCCGCTTCTAACGCTAAAGGAAGGGAACACCCCTTTGATCAAAGCTGTGAATCTATCCGAAGAGCTTGGAATTGATCTGCATTTCAAATTTGAAGGGCTGAATCCTACGGGTTCATTCAAAGACCGCGGGATGGTGATGGCCGTAGCGAAAGCGATGGAAGAGGGAAGCCGCACCATCATGTGCGCTTCAACGGGCAATACGTCTGCAGCAGCTGCTGCTTATGCCGCTCGTGGCGGATTGAATTGTATCGTAATCATTCCGAACAACAATATTGCGCTGGGCAAGCTCGCCCAAGCGATGATTTACGGAGCGAAGGTCATTGCGATTGAAGGCAATTTTGACCGCGCGCTGGAAATTGTGCGTGAGATTACGGCGAAGCATCCGATTGCGCTTGTAAACTCCGTGAATCCTTATCGAATCGAAGGCCAGAAGACGGCTGCATTCGAAGTCGTTGACCAGTTAGGGAAAGCGCCGGACGTGCTGGCCATTCCGGTTGGCAATGCGGGGAACATCTCCGCTTACTGGAAAGGATTTAAAGAATACCATGCTGCGGGCAAATCGTCCTCTCTGCCAAGAATGCTTGGATTTGAAGCGGAAGGAGCGATGGCCATCGTGAAGGGAGAGCCTATTGCAAATCCGGAAACGGTAGCGACTGCCATCCGTATCGGGAACCCGGCCAGCTGGAAAACCGCGGTTGAGGCCGCTGAGGAATCCGGCGGACAGATTAACTATGTTACGGACGAAGAGATTTTGGAAGCATACCGCAAAATCGCATCGCGTGAGGGCATTTTTGCCGAGCCAGGATCGGCTGCCTCCATCGCAGGCGTTTATAAAATGAAGCGCGAAGGATATTTTAAAGGTGGAGAGTCCGTAGTCTGTGTGCTGACAGGGCATGGGCTCAAGGATCCGAATATCGCCATTTCTACCGTGAACGCCGAACCGCTCGTCGTATCAGATACGGAATCAGCCGTAATGGATGCTATTGCTAAGCTTGAAGGAGCTGCACGGGTATGAGTTTGTCCCAAGGTGTCCGGGTGAAGGTACCGGCCAGTACGGCTAATTTGGGACCCGGATTCGATACACTCGGCATGGCATTGTCTATGTATTCCTGGATCGAGATGAAGGCGTCGGAGCGGACCGTATTCCATCTTCATGGTGATGAGATGGGCGGTCTGCCGACCGATAAGAGCAACCTGATCTATAAGGTGGCTCAGATGGTTTTTGAAGAGGCGGGACAGGCTGTTCCCGATCTTGAGATTTCCATGTATTCCGAAATTCCGCTTACCCGCGGTCTTGGCAGCAGTGCTTCGGCGATTGTAGGGGCGCTGGCGGCTGCCAATGCGCTGATCGGTTCACCCCTGCCGGATTCCAAGCTTTTTGATATGGCGACGAATCTTGAGAAGCACCCGGATAATGTAGGAGCTTCATTATTTGGAGGGATTATTACGGCTGTATGGGACGGAGCTCATGCGGATTATATACGTATTGAACCTCCAGCAGACCTCGGCACGCTCGTTGTTATTCCCGATTTCGAATTGGCAACATCCAAAGCAAGAGAAGCGCTGCCCGCCCAGGTCAGTTTAGCGGATGCTGTGTATAATATTAGTCGGTCCTCCTTGATGACCGCGGCTCTTTCTGCAGGCAGACTGGACTTGATATCTGCCGCAATGCAAGACCGGATTCATCAGCCTTATCGGGTACCGCTTGTGCCAGGGATGAGCAAAATTTTGGCCGAAGCGACAAGCCACGGAGCGCTGGGGATTGCGCTAAGCGGAGCGGGCCCGACGATGATTGCGTTGGTGGATCGGAACGATTCGCGGGTAGAAGAATTGAGCGGGTATTTAGTGCAGACGATGAAGGCGGAAGGAATTTCGGCTTCGTGCTACCCGTTGAATCCAGTTGCCGAAGGCGTCCAGCTCTTGGAAGATATCAACAATAGATCCTTTTTGGATATGATTAGAGGGGAAGTTACCGCATGAAAAAAATAGCCTTGTTGCCCTCAGGATCGGTATCTCATGAAGCGATACTTTATCTCCTTAACGGTGAGCCGGTGGAATTTGTCCACCATAAACTGATCTCTGATGTATTTATGTCTACAGTAGAAGGAAAAAGCGATTACAGCGTAATCCCGATTGAGAATACCATCGAAGGTTCCGTGAGCCTTCATATGGATTGGTTGGTCAATGAGGTGGATCTGCCGATGCAGGTGGAGTGGGTTTATCCTTCCATTCAGAACCTGATCGGAAATGCTGCCGAGTTCCAGTCCAATGACGGTACGATGGATTACAGTAAAATCACAAAAATTTGGTCTCACCAAGTAGCAACGGCCCAGTGCCGTCAGTTCCTCGCGAAGGCCGCGCCACAGGCTGAGTTGGAGCAAGTAGGCAGCACCTCGGAAGGGGTTAAAATCGTAAAGGAAAATCCCGGCCAGGGATGGGCGGCGATCGGCACTACACTAGGCGCTGCCACTCACGGATTAAACGTGCTTGCCGAGCGTATTACCGACCATGATAATAATTACACCCGGTTTGTATTAATCGGACGCGAGCCGATTTTAGTCAACCGTTCGCCGGAGCATATCAAGACCAGCATTCTCGTGACCCTCCCAGAGGATGTGCCGGGAGCGCTGCATCAGGTGCTTTCGGCGTTTGCTTGGCGGCGCCTGAATCTGTCGCGGATTGAATCCCGTCCGACGAAGAAGAAGCTGGGTAATTACTATTTTTACATCGATGTCATGGCTGCAGCAGATTCGGTTCTGTTGGTCGCCGCCATGGGAGAAATTGAAGCGCTGGGATGTGTGGTTCGTGTGCTGGGTACTTATCCGGGCTATGCGTACGAGAGTGAGAAAATGGAGGTTAAGTAAATGTCAGAGCAATGGATCTATCTGGATGGAGAATTCGTCACAAAAGAGAATGCAAAAGTATCCGTTTTTGATCATGGATTCCTGTACGGAGACGGCATATTCGAAGGGATTCGGATATATAACGGCAACATCTTTAAGTGCAAGGAACACTTGGATCGGCTGTACGATTCCGCCAAGTCCATCGATTTAGTCATCCCATTGGCATATGATGAGCTGCTGGAGGCTATGGCCGAGACGATTCGGCGCAACGATATGCGAAACGGGTACATCCGTATCGTAGTATCCCGAGGTGCAGGCAATCTGGGTCTGGACCCGCGTCGCTGCCCTAAACCAACGGTGTTGATCATTGTGGAACAGCTGGCGATATACTCCGAAGAAGCTTATCTTAACGGTTTGAAGGCCGTATCCGTAGCCCAGCGCCGCAACATTCCGGATGCGCTCAATCCGAAAATCAAGTCTCTGAACTATTTGAACAACATTCTTGTGAAGATCCAATCCAACTTTGCGGGAGCGGATGAAGCGATCATGATGAACGCACAAGGATATGTGACGGAAGGCTCAGGTGACAATATTTTCATCGTGAAAAACGGCGTGGTCACAACGCCTCCGTGCTACCTTGGTGCGCTTGAAGGCATTACGCGCCAGGCGATTATCGATTTATGCGATAAACTCGGCATCAAATTGAAGGAAGAGCCTTTCAGCATGCATGACGTATATATTGCAGACGAAGTGTTTTTTACAGGAACCGCCGCTGAGGTCATCGCCGCTCGTGAAATTGACGGACGGATGATCGGAAAAGGGCAGGCTGGTCCAATTACGCTTCAACTGCTCGAGGAATTCCGCAAAATTGTGGATCAAGACGGTTATAAAGTATGGGAATCCTAACGTTTTAGGACAGCTAAATAAACGACTTAAACCATCCTTTCATGTCGATGAAAGGATTTTTTTTGCCCAGAGGGATGTCAATCGCCCATTCCGTGCATAGGATGTAGTAACGAAAGCGGGCGAATAACATGACGCCTAGAAGAGTGTAGGAGGTTTTAGCGGCGTGAAGATACACATCGTCAAGGAAGGCGACACCCTATATGAGCTGTCCAAAAAATACGACGTTCCATTAGCGAAAATCATCGATGCCAATCCACAGCTGGTGGATCCGAATAAGCTCGATGTCGGTGCCAAAATCAAAGTACCGACAGAGCCTGTTCCGGTACCAGGCGGCAGCCAACCCATTATCCATAAGCATACGGTAAAGCAGGGGGACTCCCTCTGGAAACTGTCGAAGGCATGGGGCGTAACCCTGAAGGAAATCATTGATGCCAACCCGCAGCTTAAAAATCCGAATGCCTTGCTGGTTGGAGAGGTCGTGAACATC